>JAKJHY010000036.1 GCA_021648845.1 Mycobacterium sp. MBM
GCATCACCTGACGGCCACCCCTCCAAGAAACAGGACCGGCCACCGGCCGGAACCCATCCCTACAAACGATTAGGAGCACGTCATGTGCTGGCAATGCGATCACCCGGGGGCCACCCGGCAGGATTACCTCGGAGAGCTTCGGGGCCTGGTCTCGAAGAACGGCTGGGCGGTGCAGTACGTCGAAGCCGACCCGCCATTCGCGTACACGGTCGGACTGAGCGGGGCCGGCCTGCCCGAGCTCTTGGTGACCGCCCTCCCACCGGAGCAGTCCATGCGACTGCTGGATATGGTGGCCGATTACATGGTGCACCGGGCCGTGCCGGCGCCCGGCGACACCATGACGTTTCCGGACGATTCGTGTGCGGAGTTCGTCGAGGTCACCCATCCGGACGTACACATGGGCTGGGCGGTGGCGTTCCACGGCGGTCCGATCCGCGCCCGGCAGATCGTCTGGTGTGACGACAGCGGCCACTCGCCGTGGTGCCCGGACTTCGACGGCGGCGGTACGCGGCAGCCCGTGCTGGGGACGCGGGGACCGGTCGAAGCCTGACGGTTAAACGTCCAAAGAGCCCACCTACGAGCGATTTTCGAGTGACGGCTGAGTCTCAGAAACTTCTTTGGACTCATTGGTCACAGTCGCCACTTTCTCGGTCTTCTTGTCGGTGGTCACTCGTATGTTCGAATCATGACAACGAGGGCGTCGGAGGTGTTGGCGGAGTTACGTGCCGCCTTCGACGCGTTCGCCGCCTGCGAAGTGGAGTCGTTGACCCGCCAGGAGCTGTTGGCGGTGATGGACGAGTACGAGATGTTGGCCTGCCGACTGCCCTCCCTGTGGTATCGCGCCTGCTGGCCCGGCTACAGGCCGAGACCACCCCCCGGGCGATGGGCGCCAAGTCCTGGAACGCGGTGCTGCGCATCCGGTGGCGCCTGTCGAGCGCGGAGGCCGGGCGCCGCCTGCATGAGGCCGCAGAGCTCGGGCCCCGACAGACCCTGACCGGGCAACCCTTGCCCCCACTGCTGCAGGCCATAGCCGCCGCCCAGGCCGCCGGATTGATCACCGCCGATCACGTGAAGGTACTGCGCGAAGCGATCGCCGACCTGCCCGGCTTCCTCGCCACCACCGACCGGGAGAAGTTCGAGGTCGACCTGGTGCGCCTGGCCGTCGGGGTTGGCCCCAAGGAACTCAAGGATGCCGCAGCGCTGAAACTGTTCCTGCTCGATCAGAACGGGCCCGTACCCGATGACACCGAACGCGAACGCACCCGCGGCCTGAGCATCGGCACGCAGCGCCGGGACGGGATGACAGCGATCACCGGGAACCTGAGCCCGGAAGCGGCCGCGGTGTGGGAACCGCTGCTGGCCAAGTTCGCCGCACCAGGGATGTGCAACCCCGCCGACACCGAACCCTGCACCTGCGGCACCCCCACCCAGGAACAGATCGACGGCGACCACCGCAGCCTGGCCCAACGCCAACACGACGCGATGATCGCCATCGGGCGGATCGCGTTGATGACCGATCTGGGCCAGCTCAACGGGCTACCGGTCTCGATCATCATCCGCACCACGCTGCAGGACCTGGAATCCCGCGCCGGGATCGGGGTGTCCGGGGGCGGTACCAAGATCGGCATCCGCGATGTGATCCGGATGGGCAGCCACGCCCACCACCATCTCGCGGTCTTCGACAAGGCCACCGGCGCGGCCCTGAACTACTTCCGGGCCCGCCGCACGGCCAGCCCGGCACAACGCATCATGCTCATCGCCCGCGACGGGGGATGCACCAAACCCTGCTGCACCGCCGGGCCCTACCACTGCCAGGCCCACCACGGGAAAGCCGATTTCGCGCGCGGCGGTAACACCAACGTCGATGAACTGACCTTGGCCTGCGGCTTCGATAACCGGCTGGTCGATGCCAACGGCGGCTACACCACCACCATCAACGCCCGCGGCGACGTCGAATGGCACCCACCACCCGACCTCGACCACGGCCAAGCCCGCATCAACTACTACCACCGCCCCGAACTGCTGATCCGGCAGGAGGATTCGTCGCCGGACCCATCCGGTGAGGACGAGGGCCTTGGCAGGCTGGTTGCCGAGGCGTGCCGGGTGGCAGGCTTCGACGAGGCTTGGGAGGCAGCAGACGTCGATGTCGATTCGGAGGACCCGTTCCCCTTCGAGGGCCACATCGACGATCGCGTCTTCCTCGAAAAATGCCGCGAGGTCACCGCGGACATCGAGTTCTGGCAGATCGTCTCCGGCGACCACAGCCACGGCGGCACCGGGGTACGCGGACCGTAACGATCCGGGAGTCACCGATTTCCTCAGAACGCGTAGCGGTGGTACTGCGCCATGTAGCGCAGCACCGGCACCCGCGACATCGCAGTGGCCAACAGCCGGTAGGCCGGGCGGACAAGGTCGAAGGCCACGGTGTCGAACGGGGAGACCCAAGCCAGCAGCCGGGTGCCGGGCACCGCGGAAAGGATGTCGTCGGGGCCGTTGATCGCCCAGTGCAGCCTGGCACCAGAGCGGCGCACCACCGAATTCGTCCACTGGGATCTGATGCCCAGCGAATTGAACGCATCGAACTGCAATTCCCCTGTGCCGCAGTGCTCGACGATTCGGTTTAGCAGATCGAGACCATCTGCCTGGGTCAGGTACATGGTCAGCCCCTCGCCGACGGCCAGTACCGGCGGCCCAACCGGGATAGCACGCAGCCACCCCGGGTCGGTGACCGAGGCGGGCACCACGTGGTAGCCGACGCCGCCGGCGGGCAGCAGCCGATCGCGCAGCTCGGCCACCTCCGGATAGTCGATGTCATACCACTGCACGTCCGGCCCCGGCGCCACCCGGAAATATCTGCTGTCCAGCCCGCAACCGAGATGCAGCACCGTGGCCTGCGGGTGGACCGCCAGGAACTGACGCACCCAGATGTCGAAGTGCGCCGATCGGGTGGTGACAGCGGGGGACCGCCGTGCAGTGATCGTGGTCTGCGTCCAGTCGTAATCGATGGCCGCCACGGCGGCCTTGGCCCAACGGTCGTCGAGGATCGGGTGCGGCAGATCAGCGTCGAGGGCCTTCGCGTACAGCGTCGCGAGCATGGTCTGCGGTGCGCCGGTCAGCTCGACGCGCACGTGGTCGTCGGCGGTCATGATTCA
Source organism: Mycobacterium sp. MBM (assembly GCA_021648845.1). GTDB lineage: Bacteria > Actinomycetota > Actinomycetes > Mycobacteriales > Mycobacteriaceae > Mycobacterium. Next base: position 3,153 of record JAKJHY010000036.1, read on the forward strand.
CCACGGTAGTACCGCACGCCCAATCGGCCGACGGTTGAACGCCGTTGGGTGTGGTGTTCAGCCGACCTTCTTCCGTTTGGCCTCGCGCAGTCCCACCCAGAATCGGGCGGCCTCGCGGATGGAATCTTCCACCGGCGTTGGCTGCCAACCGAGTTCCCGGACCGCCTTGCCGTGATCGACCGGCGCCTCGGCGCGCATCAGCCGCAGTGACGCCAGGGACAGCCGCTCGTCCGTGCGGCGCAGCCGTCCCTTGATCGTGCCCATCGCGGCGAGCAGGTAGGTCACCGCTAGGGGTATCGACCGGGCCGGTGCCGGCACCCCGGCTGTCTCGGCCGCGATGCGGGCCACTTCGGCGTTGCTGATCATCTTCTCCGAGATCAGGTATCGCTCCCCCACCCGTCCCTTCTCGGCGGCCAGGATCAGCGCCCGAGCGGCATCGTTGACACCCACCGCTTCGAGTTCGATACCGCTCATCACGAACGGCAGCTTGCCGAAGGCGGCACCGGCGATGATCGCGCCGTGTGGGGTCCGGCCCCAGTCGGTGCCGCCGTAGGTCGTGGACACGCACATCGCGACCGCGGGCAACCCACGCTCCCGCGCGTACTGAAGCACCAGCTTCTCGGCCTGCACGCGGGACCGCACGTACGGCGTCAGCTTCCGCTCGTCGGCGATGTCATCCTCGGTGGATACCCTGCCCCGGCGGCGGCCCACCGTGGCGTAGCTGCTGGTGAATACGAATTTTTTCAGACCCGAGAGGATCTCGGGGCGTACCGCGATGTCCAGCACGTGCCGGGTGCCCTCGACATTGGTGTGGAACAGCGGTGCCGGATCGCGCAGCCAGCCTCGGGTGTCCACCACGCAGTAGTAGATGACATCGACACCGGTCATCGCCGCGGTCAGTACCTCGTCGTCCCAGATATCGCCGATGAAGCGTTGCACATCGAGATCGTCGATGCCGACGGTGTTGGCGCCCTCACGCACCATCACCCGGACGTCCTGCCCGTCGGCCACCAACTGGCGCACCACGTGCGAGCCGAGGTAACCGTTGGCCCCTACGACGAGGGCCCTCATCGGGCCACGCTCTTCATCCACTCCGCGGCCTCGTCGTCGAGTGTGCCGAGTTCCTGCGCCTTCTTGCACCATTTCATCGCCGCGGACAGAAACCGCAACGGGTTGTAGACGTCTTCCTGACGGCGCCACAACCCGTCGCCGGCATAGGTGAGGATCGAGATGTTGGTGGCGCTGATGATGGTGCCGTCACCGGGGTCGCGCATCGGATTGTCGAGTTCACAGATCACCCGCGACGTGGTCTCGTCGATGACCGTCCACAGTGCCGGGAACGCCGTCATGTGGTTCCCCGGGAAACTCTCCATCGTCTTCCAGATCCACGGGCGCACCTCGTCGCGGCCGCGCATCGTGCCCGCCGCGTGCTCCACGTACTCCACATCCACGGTGTACTGGTCGACCCAGGGGTCCCAATTGCGGGTGCGGGCCGCTTCGGCCACCGTCTGCTCGAAGGTCGCGAATGCGTCTGTCAGCTCATCACGGGTGAACGGCGTGCTCGTCACGACACAAACTAGAACACGTTCTACCTGGGTTTGTCGAGGGTGGTGCCCGCCGTCAATACCACCCGGTCACCGAGCGGGCGGTCCAGCGCAATATCCAGCGTGCCCGGCACGGCCAGCGCTATGCACATCCGCCCGATGGCCTCCGGCGGCACACCGCTGTCGAGGTTCACGGTGACCTCTTCGGCGGTCTCCTCGACGGTGGCGTGAACACCGAAACACTCCGCAGGGCCCGCGGTGAAGTTGACCGCCAACCCGTCGCCGGTGCGCGTCCAGGACTCGACGGTGGTGACATGCGGATTGAGGATCATCGGATTCTCGGCGAAGACGGTGCGCCACTGGTCGGCGGGCACCTCCGGCGGGGCGTCGACGCCGGGCGTCGGCGGATCCGCGGCAGCCGGCGGCGCGACCGTGGCCGGCAGAGCGGCGAACAGGATTAACCCGCAGTGCGCTGCGGTTACACCTCTACGCATGGGCTCCACCGTAGCGGCGGAGCACAATGGTTGCTGACCGACTGTGTGACTGCTGAAGGAGTGATGGCGCATGAGCGATAACCAGAAGGCGATCCTGGCCGGCGGCTGCTTCTGGGGTATGCAGGACCTGATCCGCAAGCTGCCCGGCGTGGTCTCCACCCGGGTGGGCTACACCGGCGGACAGAACGACCACGCGACCTACCGCAACCACCCCGGTCATGCGGAGGCCATCGAGATCGTGTTCGATCCGACCCAGACCGACTACCGGTCGCTGTTGGAGTTCTTCTTCCAGATCCACGATCCGTCCACCAAGAACCGCCAGGGCAACGATGTCGGGTCAAGCTACCGTTCGGCGATTTTCTACGTCGATGAGGATCAGAAGGCGGTCGCGCTGGACACCATCGCCGATGTCGACGCATCTGGATTGTGGCCCGGCAAGGTCGTCACCGAGGTCGTGCCCGAAGCTCCCTTCTGGGAGGCCGAACCCGAGCATCAGGATTATCTGGTGCGCTACCCGACCGGGTACACCTGCCACTTCCCGCGCCCGGGCTGGAAGCTGCCCAAGCGCGCCGAGGTCTGACGAGGGTCGGACACCCTGTGGGTCGGGTGCACCGGCGCATCAGGTCAGTGCGGCGATCAGTTCGCCGACGGTGTGCGCCGACTCCAGCGGGTGCCGTAGGGGGCCTTGCGGATTCACGGTGTAGCTGTTGCGGCGTCCGATCTTCGACTTGGTGAGATAGCCGTCGGCTATCAGGTCGGCCAGAATCGCCTGCACGGAGCGTTCGGTGATACCGACGCGGATGCTGACTTCCCGCGCGGTCAATGATTCGCCTTGGGCCAGGCACAACAGCACATGCGCGTGGTTGGTCAGGAATGTCCATCCGCGCGCGGGGCTGTTCGCGCCGTCGTCGTCACGCGCCGCCGGAGCCTTCGTGTTGGTCCGCGCGCGGCCGCGGGAGCCTGCACCGGCACCCGTGGCCCGCTCGGAAACATCTTTTCGCTTCGCCGCAACCATTGCGGCACCGATCATACTTTGGACTTCACGTTTTGTACTTCAGCTATCCCCGAGGGTCGGCGGGTGCGCTGTTTCGGGTCGACACCAGACTGGCGGCGATCGACGTCGCCAGGGTGAGCACGATCACCGACAATGTCACCGGGATCGGGAGTTTGCCTACCGGGGTTTCCGACAAGACGAGCTTGACACCGGCGAAGGCAAGCAGAAACGCCAACCCGTAGTGCAGGTGGACGAACCGGCGCAGCAGCCCGGAGAGGCAGAAATAGAGGCTGCGCAGCCCGAGCACCGCGAAGGCGTTGGCACTCCACACCAGGAAGGTGCTCGTCGTGATCGCCAGCACGGCAGCCACCGAGTCGATCGCGAAGATGAGGTCGGTGGCTTCGACGGCGACCAGGACCACGAACAGCAGCGTCGCCACCCGTCTGCCGTCGATGCGGGTGAACAAGCGGTCGCCGTGGTAGTTGGCGTCGGTGGGGATGACGCGGCGCACCATCCGCACGAGCAGGTTGTTCTCCGGTTCCAGCGCCTGGTCGTGCTTGAAGGCCATCTTGTAGGCGGTGTAGATCAGGAAGGCACCGAAGAGGTACGCGGTCCAGAAGAACGCCTCCAGTAGTTCCACACCCACGAAGATGAACACCAGCCGCATCAGCAGTGCACCGACGACACCCCAGAACAACACCTTGTGCTGGAAGCGGTCCGGCACGGCAAAGTAGGTGAAGATCAGGGCGAACACGAACACGTTGTCGACCGACAGAGCCTTTTCGATGAGGTAGCCGGCGAAGTAGGTGCCGGCGACCTCGCCGCCATACACCCACCACATCACGACGCCGAATCCCAGTCCGGCCGCGATCCAGATCACCGACCACACCGCCGCTTCCTTGAACGCGATCACGTGATTGTCGCGGTGCATGAACAAGTCAACCGCCAGCATCAGGGCAATGGCGGCCATCAAGGCGACCCAGCCCCAAACCGGCACCACCAGGGCATCGCTCATCGTTTGTGCTCCCGTTTCCAGCCGAGGACGCTGCGCGCCCACTCTCGTTTCAGTAAACATAACACGCGAATTATTTTTCGCACGACTCTTGACTCACGTTTTATTACACACGTAATCTGCTTCGCATGTTGGAAACGCTGATCGCGATTCTCGTCCTCGCGCCGATGCTGATGCCTTTGTTTGCAGTGGTATTCAACCGCCGCACGACGACGCTGCCCGGCCTGTGGGGAGCGGTGATCGCCGGCGCCGGCTTTATCGGTGCGATGGCCCTGACCGCCTGGTTCGCCACGGGTGGCGACCAGATCAGTGTCGGCGGCGATGCACTCGGCCTGCGAGCCGACCAGCTCTCCGCACTCCTGCTCCTGCTCGTCTTCGGCATCAGCGCGGTTGTGCAGGTGTTCGCGCTGCGCTACCTGCGGGCCGACCCGCGGGCGTGGTGTTTCGTCGCCGGCTCGGGTCTGGTCACCGCGACATCGGCAGGTCTCGCAACGGCTGCAAACCTACTCACCATGGCGGTGGCATGGACCGTCGGCAGCGCCGGGGTATGCCTTCTGCTGGCCATGTACCGGCAACTGCCCACCGCGCGAGACGGGTTGCGGCGCAGCATGATCGCATTTCTGATCGGCGACGCGGCACTGTGGCTGGCGGTGCTGCTCCTCACAGCACAGGGCAATCGGGGCACATTCGGCGACGACACGGCGCACCCCAACGGAACCGCCTCGGCGACAGCCGCTCTGCTGATAGTGGTCGCCGCACTGTCGAGATCCGCGCAGATTCCCTTCCATCGCTGGCTGCCGGCCACCCTGGCGGCGCCGACTCCGGTATCCGCCCTGCTGCACGCCGGGTTCGTCAACGCCGGCGGGATCCTGCTGATCCGGGCCAGCCCGCTGACAACCACCGATATCGCCGTCGCGGTGACGATCACCGTCGGAGCGGCCACCATGATCTACGGCGCGGTGATCACCCTCACCAAGCCGGATGTCAAAGGTGCCCTGGTCTTTTCAACGATGGCCCAGATGGGCTTCATGACCCTGACGGCCGGTCTCGGGCTGTGGGCGGCCACCGCCATCCACCTCGTGGCACATGGGTTCTACAAGGCCTTCATGTTCCTGTCCTCGGGATCGGCGATCGACCACCATCGCCGGTCTGCCGCCGCACCGCCGGTACCCCCAGCCACCCAGCGACGCAGGTCAGCCGCTGTCGGTGCATCGCTTCTGCTGCCGCTGGTCACCTTGCTCGCCGCAACCCTGGCCGTGCCCGCGATCGGTGGCCACGGCTCCGGCCAGGCACTGTTGGTGTTCGCCTGGGCGACCGGTGCGGCCGCGACCTGGGGCTGGTTGCAGCGGCACCCCGGACCGACCGGCACCCTCGCCGCCGCGGCTGTCCTGGCGCCCGCGGCGCTCGCCTACCTGGCTGCCATCACCGTCGCACATGCCTTCCTGCGCCCCGCACTGCCCACCGAGTCCTCGGCGGCGCTGGGCGTTGCAGCCCTGACCGCCATCATCGCAAGCATCCTCGTCGGACTCACCGCTCTCCAGCGGGTCGCCACTGGCACCGCACTGCATCGCGCGGTCTACGCACACGCCCTCAACGCCGGCCACCTGAGTCCCCAACCGATAGGAGCACGTTCGTGATAGTCCCCGATTCACCCGAGGTCGGCACGCGCCGAGCCCGGCTGCGCAGCGATGTGGAGCTGGCAGCGCGAGCCCTTCCCACGCACTACCCCATGACCACCTTCATCGCCGTCAATCCGCTGGCCGGCTTGGAGAACATGCCTTTCGAGCAGGCCGTGCGTCGCGCGGGGGATCTATACGGAATTCGCGGGACGCTGTCGGAGGAACAGTTCCGCGCGCTGTACCGGCAGGGCCGCATCACCGACACCGATATCGAACGGGCGTTGGCGCGCCGCTATCCCAATCTGGCCGACGAGCAGCCGCTCCAGCTCGCAGAACGTGCGGTTCCGGCCGCCGACCTGCTGCGCGCCGACCTGCTGCACGGGCACCCCACACCTCGGACCCGGCGCCAAACCCTCACCCGGGCCGAGCAGACCGCACCCGGGGTTGCCGATAGCGTGGACACACAGACGGCAAAATGGTGTGCGGCGTACTTCGGCGCCGCGGGCTGGTCGATGCCGGGTCACACCCGCGGCTTCCACGCGGCATGGCGGGAACTTGTCGGACGCGACGGTGGCCTCTCGCGGGCAACACGTAAGACGCTGGCCAGTACGGCCGAAAGACCCGACGATGCGGTACTGGCCGCGCTCGACGCCTTGGCGGTGGCACCCGAGTCACACGTGAGCTATCTTCAGGCACATCTGACCAGGCTGCCGGGGTGGGCGGCGCACATCAACTGGTGCGCACACCGCCAGCCCGGCATCGACCTCGTGCAGTATCTGGCTGTTCGGCTGAGCTACGAAATGGCGTTGTTGGCCGAACCGCACCGCCGCGTGACCGCTCCTGTCCCCTCGATGGCGGCTCCGTCGGCTCGAGAACGTGCGGCCCACCTCGTCGCCTGTTGGGGCCTGGAGTCGGTAACCGATACCCAGCTGGCCGCGGCAGCCCGAATCCTGGCCGCGATGCCGGTAGCATCACGGGAACCATTGTGGCAGCATGCTTTCGAGGGCCACTACCGTGACGGTCTGCTGGCGGCAATCGGCGAGCATCGAACCCACACGCCGGAACATCCCGAGATCCAACTCGTCACCTGCATTGACACTCGCTCCGAAGGCCTGCGTCGTCACCTGGAGGCGCTGCCCGGTTATCAGACCTTCGGTTTCGCAGGTTTCTTCGCGGTGGCGATTCGGTTCACCGACCTGCTCGGCGGCCAACCCGCAGACCTGTGCCCGGTACTGATGGCGCCCTCCCACGACGTCAGGGAGGAAACCGGGTCGGGCGCAGCCGACGTGGCCGCGCGTCACCGCACCGGTGCGACGTGGCTCGCCGGCGCCGCAACCGCCTTCCACGCCGCAAAGGAGGATCTGGCCGCGCCGTTCACCCTGGCCGAGGCGGCCGGCTTGGTGGCCGGGCCGGTTGCCGCCGCAAAAACGCTGGCCCCCAACCTGACCGGCGCCTGGCGCAGTCGTGTACGCAACCTGATCACGCCCGCTACCCCCACCGTGGTCAATGTCGATTCCATCCCCTTGGAGCAACGCGCGCTGCTGGCAAGGGCGGCTCTGACGACAATGGGGCTCACCCGCCGTTTCGGCACCCTGGTGGTGTTGTGCGCGCACGGCAGCACCACCGAGAACAATCCGTACCAAGCCGCACTGGACTGTGGCGCCTGCGGCGGACAGGCAGGCGGCCCCAACGCCCGTACCGCGGCACTCATTCTCAACCAGCGTGATGTCCGGGAACAGCTGCGTGACAACGGAATCGATATTCCGGACCGGACGGTGTTCATCGCTGCACAGCACGACACGGCCACCGACCGGGTGACCATTCTCGACGAACACCTTGTTCCGGCCGGCCACCGCGGTGAGATCGAAAGATTGCGGGCCGATCTCGCGACCGCCGGCACAGCGTTGGCCACCGAGCGGTGCGCCGACCTGCCCGGCGCGCGTCGAGGACGGTCATCCGCACGCCACGTCCGCACGCGGTCCCGGGACTGGGCGCAGGTCTACCCGGAATGGGGTCTGGCGGGCAACGCCGCCTTCGTCGTCGCCCCCCGATCGGTCACCCGTGGAATCGATCTCCGCCGCCGGGCCTTTCTGCACTCATACGATCCCGATACGGATTCGGGCGGGGAGGCGCTGGAGACCATCCTGACCGCGCCGCTGGTGGTGGCACAGTGGATCAACAGCCAGTACTACTTCTCCACCGTCGCCCCCGAGACATTCGGCGCAGGCAGCAAGACCATCCACAATGTGGTCGGAACCGCCGGCGTGCTCTCCGGGCATACCGGTGACCTTCGGCTCGGGCTGCCGTGGCAGTCCGTTGCGGAGGGCACCCAGCTGCGCCACGAACCGCTGCGACTGCTCGCGGTCATCCAGGCGCCGCTGCCACGCATCGACGCCATCGTCGAACGCAACCCGATCTTGTTGCGGCTCTTCGGCAACGAATGGATCTCCGTCGCAGCCAGGGACGACACCGACCGGCCCTGGCAACGCTGGACCCATGGGGGCTGGCGGCCCTGGAGCGAGGCCGACAGACCATCCGAACCGACTCACACCAAGGAGATGATCCGATGACCGTCGCCCTCACGAAGATGACCAAGATTGAGGTCGTCGTTGCCGGCCAGGACGCACCCGCTGTGCGTGACCTGATCCGCAGCGTCGGCGCAACCGGCTACACCAGCCTCGCGGGAGTGTCCGGACTCGGCCACCACGGCTATCGCCAGGGCAGGCTGCTTTTCAACCAGCAGGCGACGCTGGAACTGATCATCACGGTGGTGCCCGACGACCGCACCCAAGCACTTCTCGCCGGTCTGCGCCCGCTACTCGACGCCAGCTCCGGCGTGATGTTCGTGACGCAGACCTACGTAAGCCGTCCCGAGTACTTCACCACAGCAGTCACCGAGAAGGGAGCCCCATCATGAGTGATCCGATGCGTGCCTGGCAGCGGTTGCTGTCCGGAAACGAGCGCAGCCCTGACACCGCACCCGTGGCAGCGGTGTTTCGCTGCGCAGATCCCGGCCCGCCCGGCGAGCTGGTGTTCGATCAGCCGTGGGGGTCGATGCTGGACATCAGCACATGGGGCCACGTCATCGACACCAGCGTGCTGGGCTCGCTGGAGTATGCGGTAGCCACGCTGGAGATACCACTGATCGTGGTGCTCGGTCACCACGATTGCGCCGCGATGCACGCCGCGATGCGGGCCTGGGAACATGCCGAACTGCCCGACGGTGCCGCCCGCAACGCGGTCGAGCACGCCCTGTGGTCGATCGTTCGACGCAATGCGCCGGCTGAGTCGATAGCCGCGGTCACCGCCGCGCATATCGTCGAGACGGGACTCGCACTGGTCCAGCGCTCACCGGTCATCGCCGCTCGCGTCGATGCACGCAGGTGCGGGATCGTTTGTGCCAGTACAGTTCCGGGCGACAACCGGGTGAAGGTGCACGCGACCATCGGCCCGGTCGGCGAACGCGCGGAGCACCTCGCGGAGTGTGTGTGACCTTCCCCCGGTCGCTACGCTCCTGACCGAGGGTGCAGCACCACGCGGCCGCCGCGCTTGGGCGTGAAGGCCACTCCTCGTGAGTGCACCTTCTCCCCCGGCGCGGTGGTGGTGGTGATGGTGAAGTGTCGCAACACTGTCCGCAGCACGATATCCATCTCGACGTTGGCGAACACGGCACCGACGCAGCGGCGGGTACCGCCACCGTAGGGCACCCAGGCCAGGGGCGGACGGCTGCCGACGAACCGCTGCGGGTCGAACCGTGCGGCGTCGTCGAATTCACGCTCGTGCAGCTGGGACAGGCTGACGACGATCGAATGGCCGCGCGGTATCACCCATTCGCCGAGTTCGAAGGTCGGCGCATACACGTGTCTGCCGGAGAAGTCGATGACGGTTCTGACCCGCTGGGTCTCCAGGAGGACCGCCTGCCGGAATTCGTTCCCGTCGCCCTGCGCCTCGTCGACCAGCCTGGCCAGCACCTCGGGATGGCGGCTGATCCGCTCGAACACCCAGCCCATCGTCGATGCCGTGGTCTCGTGCCCGGCGGCCAGCAGGGTGAGCAGTTCGTCGGCAATGTCCTGGCGCGACATCGCGGTGCCGTCCTCGTAGGAACTGCGCAGCAACAGCGCCAGCACGTCGTCGCGGTCGTCGAGCCCGGGGTCGGCGGCCACCTCGTCGATCAGCCGGCCGACGACATCGTCATAACGCCGGCGGTATTCGGCCAAACGACCCCATGGGTGCCACCGCCCGTACTCACGCTTGGGGGTCGGCAGCGTCGCACAGCGCGACCCCAGTGTCACCCACGGCGGGATGATCCGGCGCAACTCGTCGAGATGGGCCCCGTCGGCGCCGAACACCGCCCGCAGAATCGCATTGAGGGTGATCCGCATCATCGGCTCGAGCATCGGAAACTCTTGCCCATGCGGCCAATTCGCGGATTCGCGGAGCGTCTCTTCTTCGAAGATCTGCTCGTAGTTCTTGACGCTCTTACCGTGGAACGGTGGTGTGAGCAGCCTGCGCCGGCGCTTGTGCTCGCCCCGGTCGAGCGCGAACACCGAACCCTGCCCGAGGATCCTGGAGAGGTTGGGCTGGATATTGCCGACGTCATCGGGACTGGCGGTGAACAGCTGCTTGGCCAGCTGCGCATCGGTGACGATCACGGTGGGCCCGAAGACCGGGAGCTGCATCGTGAACGCCGAGCCGTATTTGTCGGCCAGGCGCGCCACGACGGGTCGCCGGAACAGGGCGAACCCGATGCCCATCAGCGCCCGGCTGACGGTGGGCCCCGGCGGAAGATGCACCCTCGGGCGTTGGGAACTTTCGGTGATGGTCGCTTCGCTCATGAGACGCACTCCAGACCGGATGTTGGTACTTCGGTGTACCGCGGGATATGCGCTACGGTACTCCGTGGTACCACCGATAGGCAAGAGTATTCGGCAAGGATGGCGCGATGGAAGCACGTCGGCCATTTCGCACCCGCCTGCTCGACGGGCTGGCCGCATCCATCGCCGAACGTGGATACCGCGCCACCACAGTCGCCGATATCGTGCGACACGCCCGCACCTCCAAGCGCACGTTTTACAGCGAGTTCTCCGACAAGGAACAGTGCTTTGTCGAGCTCCTGCGCACCGATCACGAGCGGCTGATCGCGGCGATCCGAGCGTCCGCGGACCCCGATGCGCACTGGCAGACACAGATCCGTCAGGCCGCCACGGCCTATGTCGACCACATCGGCGCGCGGCCGGCGATCACCCTGAGCTGGATCCGGGAACTGCCCGCGCTCGGCACCACGGTGCGTTCCATCCAGCGCTCGGCCATGAGCGGGCTCACCGAGCTCCTCGTCGAACTGTCCGACAGCCCCGGCTTCCGCAACGCCGGCATCGCGCCGGTGCGCCGCGAACTCGCGGTCATCCTGCTGGGCGGACTGCGCGAGCTGACCGCCCTGACCGTCGAGGACGAACGGCCCACCGAATCCATCCTGGAGCCGGCGGTGATCGCCGCCGAGGCGATGCTCAGCGCAGGATCAACCGCGCCGACCTGAGCAACCGGACGGAGAACTCCGGATACGCCTCGTATCCCATTCCGGCCCAGACCAGCGTTCCCGCATACAGCAGTTCCAGCGCCTCGATCACATCGGGATCCACCGCCGCACCCAGCGCCGCCACCAACCGAGCCCGGATATCGGCGCCGATACGCCCGCGCAACACGTCGACGTCGGGATCCTTGCCGAGCAGCGCATTGGTCACCGCCCCGGCGAACTCGGGCTCACCGGCCACCAACGACGCGATCTGCTCCAGCACGTCGAGCACCCGAGTCGCCGGATCGTCGGATTCGTGCGCCACGAGCGGTGATTCGACGAGCCTGCGCCAGAACACCTCGGCGACGAGGTGCTCCTTTGAGGAGAAGTACGTGTACGCGGTCGCTGCACCGACACCGGCCTGGGCGGCCACCCGGCGCACGGTGAGCGCCCCGAATCCCTCGCGCCCCAACAGCTCGATCGCCGCCTTGCCGAGGCGGTCGACGGTATCGGCCTGTTTCGCGCTCAACCGACGGCGCGTCGACTCCAGGGCCGTATCGGACACGTGTCCAGACACTACTGCAACCCCTGTCGACCAGCAACGGTAGGTTTAACAGTCATGAGCACCACAGACACCGAACTGCCCGCCGAGTCCGCCCGCCTGTTCGAGTTCGCCGAGCAGGTCATCGGCTTCATGCCGGCCGACGAGGGCCGCGCCCTCTACGACGCCGCCGTGCATTATCTGGCCGGCGGTGTCGGAGTCGAGATCGGCACGTACTGCGGCAAATCCACCGTTCTGCTCGGCGCAGCCGCCGCTCAGGTCGACGGGATCGTCTTCACCGTCGACCACCATCACGGTTCCGAAGAGCATCAGCCCGGCTGGGAGTACCACGACACCTCGCTCGTCGATCCGGTCACCAACCGCTTCGACACACTGCCCACCATGCGCCATACCTTGGACCTGGCCGGGCTCGAGGACCGCGTGGTGGCGATCGTCGGCAAGTCCCCCACCGTGGCCCGGTTCTGGGCCACCCCGGTGCAGTTCCTGTTCATCGACGGCGGCCACACCGAAGAGGCAGCCCAGCGCGACTACGACGGGTGGGCCAAGTGGGTCGCACCCGGTGGCGGGCTGGTCATCCACGACGTCTTCCCCGACCCCAACGACGGTGGGCAGGCTCCGTTCCACATCTACCGCCGCGCCATCGATTCCGGTGAATTCACCGAGATCTCCGCGACCGGATCGCTGCGCCTGCTGGAGCGTGTCTAGACGCGGTCGCAGGCGCAGTCGAACTCGCCCTCCAGACCAAGCGGCAGATCGGCGCCGTGGAAGATACCGCCGCCCGCGGTGGTCCGGGACAATGCGTCGGCAGCCAGGACCATCGCCGCCCCGGTCCAGGTGGTGCGCTCCTCGGGCCAGCGCTTTCCGTCGGCGAACACCAGTCCGGTCCAATAGGATCCGTCCACTTCCCGCAGATGCTGCATGGCTGCGAACTGCTCCATCGCACGATGTCGGTCGCCGACCACATCGAGCGCCATCACCAGCTCACAGGTCTCAGCGCCGGTCACCCACGGCCGGTGATCGACACACCGGATACCCAGACCGGGGACCACGAAGTCGTCCCAGCGCGATGCGATGCGGGCATGAGCGCCCGCCCCCCGGACGGCGCCGGTGAGCACCGGGTAGTACCACTCCATCGCATGAGTGTCCTTGGCGGCGAACAATTCCGGATGTTCGGCGATCGCATGCCCGAGCGCGCCGACGGCCACCTCCCATTCGGGCTGCGGGTCGTCGAGATAGTTCGCCAGCGCCAGAGCACACCGGATGCTGTGGTAGATGCTCGCGCAGCCGGTCAGCAGCGCCTCGTCCATCATCCCGGCATCGCTTTTGGCCCAGCTGATCTGACCGCCCGGCAGTTGCATGCTGAGCACCAGCTCGATGGCCCGGCTCACCGTCGGCCACATCTGCACGGCGAACCGCCGGTCCTCGGTGATGAGAACGTGATGCCACACACCGGTGGCGATATAGGCGCAGAAGTTGCTGTCGGTATTGGCATCCTCGACGACACCGTTGCGTAACTGGATCGGCCAGGAACCGTCGGCCCGTTGCGTCCTTCGACACCAGTCGAATCCGGCGCGGGCCGGTTCGAGAAGCCCTGCAACGGTCAGCGCCATCAGATTCTCCACGTGATCCCACGGGTCGGTGTGTCCACCGACCGACCAGGGAATCGCGCCGTCGGACTCCTGGGTGTCGGCAATGGACCGAGCCGTCTGCAGGCACTGCTGGGGCGTCAGCACACCGGCAACACCGGGAATCTCGTGGCGGCGCATGCGCTGCTACGCCTCCGGCTTTTCGAAATAGAGGGCGACGCTCTTACCGATCAACGGGTTCAACGCGGTTTCGGCCTGACGGGTCAGCCACGGTCGACTCATCATGTCCCACACCAACAGCTTGTGGTAGGCGGCCACCGCAGGGTGGTTCGGCTTGTCGACGCCGACTGCGCATTTCAGCCACCAGAATGGTGCGTGCAATGAGTGCGCGTGCTCGCGATGGGTGAACCGTAATCCGCGGTTCACGATCTTGTCGCGCAGCTCATCTGCACGGTAGATGCGGATATGCCCGCCCTCGTTGGCATGGTACTCGTCCGAGAGCAGCCAGCACACCCTCTCGGGCAACCAGCGTGGCACCGTAACGGCAAGAGAGCCACCGGGTTTGAGCACTCTGACCAGCTCGGCGATGGCCGCGTCGTCCTCGGGAATGTGCTCCAGGATCTCCGACGCGATCACACAGTCGAAACTCCCGTCCGGGTAGGGAAGCGCCAGCGCATCGCCCTTGACCGCCTCGGCGCGGGCCGAAGTGGGGGCTTCGCCCTGCTCCTTCATCGCGCTCAGGATGGCGTCGACATCGTTGAGGTCCTCGACGCTCTGGTCGAAGGCGATGACATCGGCGCCGCGCCGATAGGCCTCGAAGGAGTGCCTGCCGGCCCCGCAGCCCACATCGATGACCGATGTCCCGGGCCCGATTCCGAGCCGGTCGTAATCAACGGTCAGCACGCCGTCCGCCCTTTCCTCGTTTGTGCAGCAGTTCGCTCGATAGCCCGCTGATAGACGGCAACAGTTTGTGCCGCAACGGATTCCCAGCTGAAGACATCGAGCGCCCGGCGTCGTCCGGCGGCTCCGAGGCGGTGCCGCTCGGCCGGCGAGTCCAGCAGCTCGCCGAGGACGCCGGTCAGTTCCTCGATATCTGCCGGGCGGACCAGCCGCGCGCATTCACCCTCCTCGCCGAGCACCTCCGGCAGGGCCCCGGCCCGGCTTGCCACGATCGGCGTGCCGCTGGCCATCGCTTCCACCGCGGGTAGCGAGAAGCCTTCGTAAAGCGAGGGAATACATGCGATCTCGGCCGAGGCGAGCAGCTCCGCGAGCGCCTCGTCGGACAGGCCGCTGGAGACGTTGACGATATCGGAGATACCGAGTTCGGCGATCAGCTTCTCGGTCGGGCCATTGGGCTCCAGCTTGGAGACCAGCTGCAGATCCAGGTTGTGATGTGCGCGCAGCCGCGCCACCGAATGCAGCAGGTTGCCCACACCCTTGAGTGGCACGTCGGCGCTGGCAATCGCGATGATGCGCCCCGGCACCCGGTCCGCGGCGGGCTTGAACAGCTCGGTGTCCACTCCGAGGGGTACCACGTGCAGCTGATCATCGGTGACCCCGAAGTCCTCGGCGATATCGGCGGCCGAGGTCGATGACACGGTCAGCAGCTCCGGGATGGCACGCGCGACCTTCTTCTGGGTCTCGGCGAACGCGTACCAGCGTCGTACCAGCGGCTTGCGCCACCATTTGGCGGCTGCCACCTCCAGGACCCGGTCGCGGGTGATCGGGTGGTGCACGGTGGCGACCACCGGCATACCACTCTTGGCGATGGTCAGCAGCGCCGAACCGAGGCTCTGGTTGTCGTGAATGACGTCGAACTCGTCACCGCGCTCGGCCATGATCCGCGCGACCCGCAGGCAGAACGTCTTGGGCTCGGGGAATCCCGCGGACCACATGGTGGCCAGCTCGAGCAGATCGATGCGGTCGCGGATCTCGCGGGGGTGCGGCACGCGAAACGGATCGGGCTCGCGATAGAGATCCAAACTCGGCACCTTGGTGAGCCGCACCCGCGGATCCAGCCCCTCCGGATAGGGCTGGCCCGAGAACACCTCGACATCGTGCCCGAGCTCGGCGAGCCCTTGGGACAGGTAACGGACATAGACACCCTGGCCACCGCAATGAGTTTTGCTGCGATAGGACAGAAGAGCTATGCGCACGTCAGCTCAATCCGCTGAACTGCAGCGCAGGCATACTGGACATGTGTCCAGACTATAGTTCGACGGGCTAACGGGCGCAACGCGGCCGCTCCCCGACCAAAGACCTGCGCACGGCGGCCACCCTATCGCTCAGTGGATCTTCTCCGTGGCCGCGCGCCGGCGCTGCAGCAACACCGCGGCGGCACCCCCACCGCTACCGCGCGCTCGGCTCCGGCGCACCGGCGCAGCCGCAGACCGGCCCAGTTCACCCGCCCGCGAGACGAACGCACCTGGTACCTCTGGTATCGGATAACCCTTTCTGGCAACATTACCGCCGGGTAATTCCGCGAGGTTCACAAACCGGGGGTGGGCATGTCAGGCACGTTGCACGTGTTGGCGGAGGCGGGCACCGAAGGTGGCGGCGCCGATCTCGATCAGATCATCGGAGTCTCGGTTGCCACCGGGATCATCACGGCGGGACTGCTGTGGGTCGGCATCCTGCATCGGACGCGGCGGATCACCTGGCTGGACACCCTGGCCAACAAGGTCGGCACCAAGTTGCAGCGACCACCGTGGGTGGCGCTACCGACGCTGCTGTTCACCTCGACCATCATCTGCGCGATGTTCGGGTTCATCTGGGATGTCAGCCTGCACATCGGGAAGGGCCGCGATTCCGGCCCGCTGGCCAACCCGGCGCACTATTTCATCCTGGTGGGGCTGTTCCTGCTGTTCATCGCCGGATCGCTGGCCATCATCCTACCCTACGAGAAACCGGGTCCGGCCGCGCTGAGAATCACCAGAACCTGGTACGCGCCCGTCGGCGGGGTGCTGATGGCCGCGTGCGGCCTGTACGCCCTCATCGGCTTCCCGCTCGACGACGTCTGGCATCGCATCTTCGGGCAGGACGTCACACTCTGGGGTCCCACCCACCTGATGCTGATCGGCGGTGCGGGGCTGTCCCTGGTCGCCGTGCTACTGCTGGAACACGAGGGCCGGATCGCGATGGGGCCCGACGCCCAGGTCGCGCCTCGGAAGATCCTGCGGTACTTCGCCTTCGGTGGGCTTGTCATCGGCATGTCGGTGTTCCCCGTCGAATACGACTTCGGTATCGAGCAGTTCCGGTTGGTGCTGCACCCGATGTTGATCGCGGCCGCCGCGGCGCTGGCCCTGGTGGCGGCACGGATCACCCTCGGAAAGGGCGCCGCGCTGGCTGCCGTGCTGTTCGCGCTGCTGATCCGCGGCATCGTCGCGGTGGCCGTAGGTCCGGTACTCGGCGCCCCCTACAGCTGGTTCGCCCTCTACCTCGGCCCGGCCCTGGTAGTCGAATTGCTCGCGCTCACACCGCTTCTGCACCGACCCATCCTGTTCGGTGCCGTTGCCGGCGCCGGTATCGGCACTGTCGGCCTGTGGCTGGAGTCGTTCTGGATCGACGCGGTCTTCATGTACCCGTGGCCGGCCTCCATGTGGGTCGAGGCCCTGGTCACCTCGGTGCCGGTGGCCGTCCTGATGGGCATGTGCGGCGGGTTGCTGGCCACCGTGCTCACCGGTCGTGCCCTGCCCCGGCGTGCCGCGAGCGTCGGCATCGTGGCGCTGACCGTGCTGAGCATTGGAGCCGCAGTGGGCAACGGCCTGAACATCTCGGTACCGGAGAACGCCACGGCCCAGATCACCCTCACCGAGCTGCCGGGCCCTGCCGGTCAACGGTTGGTCGGCGCCGATATTCGTTTCACACCAACCGATTTGATCAGCGATGACCCGGAATGGGTTTCCATGCTGTCGTGGCAGGGCGGCCTGGACAACGAACGCGGGCTGATCGTCGACAAGCTCGAGCGCGTGGGGCCCGGCCATTACCGCACCACCCGCCCGGTGCCGGTATGGGGCACCTGGAAGACCCTGGTGCGGGTGCAGGACGGCCGCACGATGGCCGCGGTGCCGGTGTTCCTGCCCGCCGACCCCGGCATCGGCGCCACCGAGTTGCCCGCCGAGGCCTCGATGACACGGGAGCTCACCCAGGAGATCGAAATCCTGCAGCGCGAACGCAATCTGGATGTACCGAGCTGGCTGTTCACCGCGGCATCGATCGTGGTTCTGGCCTGCTCGCTGATCCTGATCGCGGCGCTGAGTTGGGGAGCCGGGCGAATCAATGACCGGGAGATGCGCGCCCGAGCGGACGCAAGGCCAAGACAACCCGTCCCACTCACGTGACCTATCAGGCCGATCATTCACTGCTGTTGGCACTGCCCGCATTCGCTCCGGCGGTGGTGGTCGCCGCGGTGGTGGCGTGGGTGGCCATCCGGGATCGGCGCAACCCAGAACCCGATAACGACGAGCATCGAAACGAGGATACGGTTTGAGGAGACTGATCGTGGCGACGGTCGCGCTGACAGCGACGATGCTCACCATGGCGGGTTGTTCGACGCCGGCCCAGGATTCCGCCGCGCCGGCGGACACCGCGGCGCCGAGCCTGTCCGATCAGCAGGCACCGCCGGAGCGGGTGGTCATCGACGTCACCATCGCCGACGGGCGGGTCACGCCGGTCAACCAACAGGTGCAAGCCACCGTGCGCCAACCGATCATCATCAGGGTCACCAGTGACGCCGACGACGAACTGCACGTGCACGCCACCCCAGATCACACATTCGCGGTGAAACCCGGCCCGCTGCAGTCCTTTCAGTTCGAGGTTGAGGTACCTGGCAAGGTCGATGTCGAGTTGCACCGGTTGCACCGCGTCGTCGCGACCATCACGGTGCAGTGACCACCGCGGTGGTCCTCGCCCACGGCCTGGGCGGCTCGGCCGATCTACCGATTCCGTTCACCTACGCGGTGGTCGGCGCCGCCTGGACACTGACCGCCACCTTCGCGGTCGTGGCATTGGCCTGGCGCACACCGCGTTTCGATCCCAGCACTCCCGGCAGGCCGCTGCCGCGCTGGGTGAGTGCCATCGTCGATGCGTCGGTGACCCGGTGGCTGATCGCCGCCGCGGGTCTGGCCTTTACCGTCTGGGTGGGCATCGCGGCCGTGACCGGACCACAGGATTCGGGTAATGCACTGCCCGGGGTCTTCTACGTCCTGCTGTGGGTGGGTCTGGTTGCGCTGTCGCTGCTTTTCGGACCGGTGTGGCGGGTGCTGTCGCCCGTGCGCACCGTCGCACGCCTACTGCGCTGCTCCCCGGACCGGTATATCCCGCGCCGGTTGGGCTACTGGCCCGCCGCGGCGGGGCTGTTCGCCTTCGTCTGGCTGGAGCTCGCCAGTCCGGATCCGGGATCGCTTACCGCGGTCAAGGTCTGGCTGCTGATCTACCTGGCGGTGACACTTGTCGGTGCGGTGCTGATCGGCCCGCGTTGGTGTGCGCACGCCGACCCGTTCGAGGTGTACAGCATGATCGCGTCCCGGTGTGCGCCGTGGCGCCGCAACGCCGACGGCCGTATCGCGATCGGCAACCCGTTCCATCATCTGCTGTCGTTGCCGGTGCGCCCCGGCACCGTGACTGTGCTGGCGGTACTGCTGGGATCCACCGCATTCGACAGCTTTTCGGCGCTGCCGTGGTGGCGCAATATCGTCGACGCACACACCACTGGGGGGTGGGACGCCACCGTTCTCAAGACGGTGGGTCTCATAGTTTTCGTGCTCGCGGTCGCGGTGAGCTTCAGCCTGGCCGCCGGGGCG
This sequence comes from Mycobacterium sp. MBM, assembly GCA_021648845.1. Lineage (GTDB taxonomy): Bacteria > Actinomycetota > Actinomycetes > Mycobacteriales > Mycobacteriaceae > Mycobacterium. Next base: position 22,274 of record JAKJHY010000036.1, read on the forward strand.
ACCGGCGGGGTGGACCGCGAGGGCCGGCGTGCACTGCCCGGACTGATGGCGCATTCACTGATCCCGATCGTCATCGGCTACGTCTTCGCCCACTACCTCACCTACCTGGTCGAGAAGGGGCAACAGACCTTCCACGCCCTCATCGGATCCCCGGACGCGCAGGTCCATTACCTGTTGTCCATGCATCCGTCGGTGCTGGCATCGATCAAGGTCGGGTTTGTGCTTCTCGGCCACGTGGCCGGCGTGATCGCCGCGCACGACCGCGCCCTGCGGGTACTGCCCAAGGGCCATCAGATGACCGGGCAGCTGGCGATGATGCTGGTGATGGTCGGCTACACATTCACCGGGCTGTACCTGCTCTTCGGTGGCTGAGGGGACTACGGTTGACGCATGCGTGCACTGATCGTGGTCGATGTGCAGAAGGACTTCTGCGAGGGCGGGTCCCTGGCGGTGGACGGCGGCGCCGCCGTCGCGCGGGGTATCACCGAGCTGCTCAGCGATCACCATTACGACCACGTGGTGGCCACGATGGACTTCCACATCGACCCTGGCGAGCATTTTTCCGACACTCCCGATTACCGGGTGTCCTGGCCCCGGCACTGTGTGGTGGGCACCCCCGGCGTCGACTTCCACGAGAACTTCGATCCGGCGGCCGTACAGGCGGTCTTCACCAAGGGTGAATTTTCGGCCGCCTACAGCGGTTTCGAGGGCACCGATGCCGACGGCACGACGCTGACGGACTGGCTGGCCCAGCGCGGCGTGGACAGTGTCGACGTGGTGGGAATCGCCACCGACTACTGCGTGCGGGCGACCGCGCTGGACGCCGCGGCGGCCGGGTTGAAGACCCGCGTGCTGCTACCGCTGTGCGCCGGAGTGGCCGCGGATTCGACTACCGAGGCGGTGGCGCTGATGCGGGCCCGCGGCGTCGAGGTCAGCTAGCTCTATCCACGGTCGCTTCAGTCCGTCGGGCGAGTAGGGTCCACCGGGCGCCCGGTCCAACGCGGCTCGCGTCGTTGCACCAGCGCCCGTACCCCTTCTGCGGCATCCTCGTGTGCCATCAGCTGCAGGTGGATCTCGGTCTCGCGCGCCTCCACCTGCTCACGGGTGAGATCGAACGAATCCCACAGCAGCCGCTTGCTCGCCGCCACCGACATCGGTGCGGTGTTCACGGCGATGTCACGGGCGACCTCCAGCGCCGCCGGCAGCACCTCGTCGGCGGGCAACACCCTGCTACCCAATCCGAGCGCGACCGCCCGGTGGCCGTCGAACGTCCCTCCTGTCAAGAGGATCTCGGCGGCGTTGGCAATCCCCACCAACCGCGGCAGCACCCAGTGCGAGTAGGCATCTCCGAGCACCCCCCGGCGCACCTGCACCACCCCGTACGCGGCATCGGCGGCAAAGAACCGGATATCGCATTGCAGCGCCAGCGTCAGGCCCAGCCCGATCGCGTGACCGTTGACCGCGGCGATCACGGGTTTGGCCAGCGTCCACACCGGCACGGGAAAGCCGGCCGCGCTGAAGCCCTCGCCCGGCGCGGTGAAGGTGCGCACACCCGCACCGAGGTCCGCGCCCGCGCAGAACGCGGGCGGGGTGCCGGTCAGCACGATGGCGCGGATGTCGTCGGCGGCGTCGCAGCGCGTCAGCGCATCGGCCAGTTCCGCAGGCATCCCGTCACCGACGGCATTGCGCCGGTCGGGACGGTTCAGCGTGACGGTGGCGACCCCGGCGTGCACGGTGGTCAGCAGCGTTCGGTACTCGGGCAGCACTGGCGGTCCTTTCGCTCCGCGTCAATATATCTGTAGCAGAGGTATTATTTCCCGATGGACACCCGCACCGATCTGGCCGGCGAACTGTTCGGCGTGGTCGGCCGGTTCCGGCGGCAACTGCGGCGGGCCACCAGCGGCGGATTCGACCGCACCGGACTGACACAAGCCCAAGTCGAACTCGTACGCCTCGTCGGCCGCCGACCCGATATCTCGGTGCGCGAAGCGGCCGACGAACTCGGACTGGCCGCCAACACCGCCTCCACGCTGGTCTCCCGACTGGCCGCCGAGAATCTGCTCACGCGTACCGTCGACAGCGAAGATCGCCGGGTCGGCAGGCTGCGGCTCACCGCTGCCGCACAGGAGATCGCCGACCGATCCCGGCGCGCCAGACGTGCCGCTCTGGCCGGCGCGCTGGAATCGCTTGACGATGCCCAGATCGACGCCTTGACAAAGGGTTTGGTAGTCATCGCCGAGCTGACCCGACTGCTGCAGGAGGACCGCAGATGAACCAGCCACCGGCCATCGACTGCCGGGGCCTGACACACCGTTACGGCAAGTTCACTGCCGTGTCTGGTTTCGACCTCACGGTGGCCGCCGGTGAGACAGTGGGTCTACTCGGCCCCAACGGCGCCGGTAAGACCACCGTGATCCGGGTGCTGACCACCCTCACCCCGGTACAGCAGGGGGAGGTGCGCATCTTCGGAATGGACGCCCGACGCGACACCATGGACATCCGATACAACATCGGCTATGTACCCCAACAACTTTCCATCGAGGCGGCGCTGACCGGCCGGCAGAATGTCGAACTGTTCGCCCGGCTCTACGACGTACCGCGGCGCGAGCGCCCCGACCGGGTCGCTGCGGCGCTGGACTCGATGCAGCTCTGCGATGTCGCCGATAACGTGGCCGGCACCTACTCCGGCGGCATGGTTCGGCGCCTGGAACTGGCCCAGGCGCTGGTCAACCGGCCGTCGCTACTGTTGCTCGACGAACCCACCGTCGGCTTGGATCCCATCGCCCGCGACAGCGTCTGGGATCAGGTGGACCGCATGCAGGACGAGTTCGGCATGGCCGTGCTACTCACCACCCACTACATGGGTGAGGCAGACGCACTGTGCGACCGGGTGGCGCTGATGCACCGCGGCCAACTACAGGTCCAGGGCACGCCGACCGACCTCAAGGCCGGTCTGCGACACGATGGCGGTGCCCAGGTCACCCTGGAGGACGTGTTCCGACACTATGCCGGCTCCGATCTCGACACTGCGGCCCCGGCCGGCCTGCGCGAGGTCCGTGCCGCCCGAAGGACGGCCCGCCGTGTCGGCTGAACCGAGCGTCGCCCTCGTCCGCGCACCCCGCGGGTGGCGACGGATCCCCGGAATCGGCACTCGGATAGGCGCTTTCGCGCTCGTCGAGCTACAGAAGTTGCGCCACGACCGCACCGAACTGATCACCCGGATGGTGCAGCCCGCGCTGTGGCTGTTGATCTTCGGACAGACCTTCGCCCGGCTCGACGTCATCGACACCGGCGACGTCGACTACCTGGCGTTCCTCGCGCCGGGCATCATCGCCCAGTCCGCGCTGTTCATCTCGATCTTCTACGGCATCCAGATCATCTGGGACCGCGACGCCGGGATTCTCGCCAAGCTGATGGTGACGCCGGCTCCACCCACCGCGCTGATCACCGGCAAAGCTTTTGCGGCCGGGGTCCGCTCGGTGGTTCAGGTGATCGGTGTCGTCGCACTGGCCTACCTCCTCGGCGTACACATGACGGTGAATCCGCTGCGGATCCTCGCGGCGATGGGAGTGGTCCTGCTCGGCGCGGCGTTCTTCGCCTGTCTGTCGATGTCGCTGGCGGGGTTGGTGCGCAACCGGGACCGGTTGATGGGGATCGGGCAGGCGATCACCATGCCGTTGTTCTTCGCCTCCAACGCGCTGTACCCGGTGGAGCTTATGCCGCAGTGGCTGCGCTGGCTCTCGGCGGTCAATCCGCTGAGCTACGAAGTGAATGCGTTGCGCGGACTGCTGATCGGTACACCCGGCAACATCGCGCTGGACATCACGGTGCTGGTGGTGGCGGCGGCCCTCGGGGTGCTCACGGCCGCCGCCCTGCTGCGCAGGCTGGTCCGCTAGTTGTTCAGCAGGCGCTCGATCGCCTTCAGTGGAATCGGCAACCAGTCGGGGCGGTAGCGAGCCTCGTACCCGGCCTCGTAGACGGCTTTGTCCAATTCATAGCCGCGCAGCACGTCGACGGCCGTCCGCGGGTCACTATCGGCGGCCGACGCGTAGCCCGCGCAGAACGCCGCGCCGTTGGCATCGGCCCACCGCCGCGCCGTGCCGTCGTCGTCACCGCCGGTGTTCAGCCGACGTTGATGCGCGGCGTAGTCGAACGAGCGCAGCATGCCCGCGATATCACGCAGCGGCGAATCGGGGCGCCTGCGTTCCTGCAGCGGTTGTCCGGGTTCACCTTCGAAGTCGATCACCAGCCAGCCGTGCGGGGTGTGCAGCACCTGGCCGAGGTGCAGATCGCCGTGGATGCGGTGTTCGGTGCACGGTTGATCGGCCACCGCGCGATAGATCTGCTCGATCGCCGGCACGTGGTCACGCAGCCCCGGCACCCGGGACGCCACGGCGTGTAGCCGGTCGGTCATGGTCTGCGTCGGGAACACACCCGGTCGACTACCGAGCGCCTCGGCGAGGGCGTGGTGCACCGAGCCCACCGCCTCGCCGAGCCGAGCGGATTCCTGCACGAAGTCGTCACCGGCGCCGGTGATCGCCAGCTGCCAACCGTCCACCGAATCCGGCGCGAAGGCACTGGCCATGCCGAGCATGTATTGGCCTTTGCCCCAGTCGATTTCATATGATCCGTACAGTGCGGTCACATACGGGTTACCGGCCAGCGCCCGGGTCAGCTCGATATCGGGATTGATCCCGGGGGTGACCCGGCGGAAGACCTTGAAGATGGTCCGGTCACCGAAGACCACGCTGGTGTTGGACTGTTCGCCGCCGAGCACCCGAACCGGCGTACCGGGCCCGAGATCTGCTCCCGGCTCCCGCAGGAACCGCACCGGACCGATCTGCTCACCGGCCGCCAGAGCGGACAGCAACGCACCCGCCGCCTCCGGGTCGGCCATCGCGTCAAACCCCGGACGGCCACCGTCGTGGCCGATCAGCGCCGACTCCGGCCCGCTGCCCCAGCGCACCAGCACCTGATAGTCCTCGGCCGGCCCGTCGGTATAGGCGACCTGCAGCAGCACAAGGTCCAGATCGGGGGCGAATGCTTCGACCACCTCCGGGCGGGCCTGCGCGATCTCCCGACCTCGGCCGGAGTACCAGCGCTGCGCGGGCAGCCAGCGGTCGAACGGCAGATTCACGGTCATGGCCATGATCTTTCCCGTACCCGACCGCGCGCGCTCGTACACCCGGCGCCGGGTTGGGTATGGTGCCGACGTGGCTGAATTGCGCGATCACGGTGACCCCGGCGACGCCCCGTCGGTGCCTCCGCCGCTGGCGCCCGTGCTCAACGCCACCCGGCCGTCCGCGGCCGAAGAGGCCCGCACCATCGCGGCGTCCACCAACACGGGCACCCTGGCCACCCTGACCGCCGACGGCGACCCGTGGGCCTCGTTCGTCACCTACGGACTGCACGACGGCGCGCCGGTGCTGTGCGTGTCGAATATGGCCGAGCACGGCCGAAACCTGGCTGTCGACCAGCGCGCCAGCATCGCGATCGTGGCGCCCGAGGCTCCGGAGGATCCGCTGGCCTCGGGCCGCGTCACCCTGGCGGGGATCGTGCAGCGGCCCACCGGGGCTGAGCAGGATGCCGCTCGGGCCGCCCACTTGGCGGCTGTGCCCGCCGCCAAGTACTACATCGACTACAGCGATTTCACCCTGTGGGTGCTAATGGTGCAGCGGGTCCGCTGGGTCGGTGGCTACGGACGGATGGATTCCACGTCGGGCGCCGACTACCTCGCGGCCGCGCCCGACCCGGTCGCTCCGCACGCGGCCGGTGCCGTGCAACACCTCAACGCCGACCATGCCGATGCGCTGGTCGCGATGGCCCAGCACCTCGGCGGGTTTCCCGATGCCACCGCCGCCACCTGCACCGGGGCCGACCGGTACGGGCTCGACCTGCGGGTCACCACGCCGCGCGGAGTCGCCTACACCCGCGCCGGATACCTGACACCGATCAACGGTATCGACGAATTACGCTCGGCCGCAGTCGAGTTGACCCGAAGGGCACGGCAGGGCTGAATTACCGGGCGGTCGTGCAATACGATTTCGACTATGCAACGCCCGGAGACCTGGCAAGCGGCTTTCGAGCTGATCAAGACACGCGGCTACGAGCATCGCGCGGAGCCGTTCAAGCTCGTCAGCGGTCAGCTCAGTCACGACTACATCGACGGCAAATACGCCATCGACAACGGCGAGCGGCTGTCCACGGTCAGCCGGGCGGTCGCCGACCTGGCGTCGATGAACGGTATCGAGTTCGACGCCGTGGGCGGACTCACCATGGGCGCGGATCCGTTGGCCCACGGCGTGGCGATGGTCACCGGCGCAGCGTGGTTCTCGGTGCGCAAGGAGCAGAAGTCGCGCGGCCGTGAGCAATGGATCGAGGGCACCCGCATCGAACCGGGTACCCGCGTGCTGCTGGTCGACGATGTGATCAGCACCGGAGGGTCCACCGCCAAGGCCTACGAGCGGGTGACCGCCGCGGGCGCCGTGGTCACCGGGGTGATCCCGATGGTCGACCGCGGGGATGTCGCCGCCGAGTTGTTCGCAGGCATGGGTGTGCCGTTCGTCGCGCTGGTCACCTACCGCGATCTCGGCATCGAACCGGTCAAAGCCGTCTAGACCCGCCGCCCTGCCCTGCCCTGCCCTGCCCTACCCGCCGACGACGAGAACGCCGGCACTCTCGACGTCGAGGTGCACCCGGTCGCCCGGTTCAAAGGACCGGCCGCTGACCTGGGAGATCACCGTCACCCCATCATCGACCGCCACCGTGACCCGCGATACCGCCCCGAGGAAGGCCACCGACCGCACCGTCGCCGTGCCGGCCGGATCGGCGGTCAACCGGATCGCCTCGGGGCGCACGAGCGCGACACCTCCGCGCACCGATCCCGGTAACGCCGGCACGGGTCGGCCCCACAGCTGCACCCGGCCGTCGACCACCCGGACGGGCACCCGGTTGTGCAGACCCACGAACTCGGCGACGAACGGTGTCGCCGGTCGGGCGTACAGCTCTTCCGGGGCCGCCAACTGTTCGAGCCGTCCGGCATTCATCACGCCGACCCGGTCGGCCACCGCCAAAGCCTCCTCCTGGTCGTGGGTCACCAGCAGCGTGGTGGTGCCCACCTCGGACTGGACCCGGCGGATCTCGTCACGCAACTGGCTACGCACCTTGGCGTCCAGCGCCGACAGGGGTTCGTCGAGCAGCAACACGCGGGGCCTGATCGCCAGTGCGCGGGCCAGCGCCACCCGCTGCTGCTGCCCACCGGACAGCTCGTCGGCGTACCGCCGGGCCTGGGCCGACAGCCCCACCAGTTCCAGCATCTCCGCGGCCCGCCCGGCACGTTCGGCCGCGCCGACACCGCGCATCTTGAGCCCGAACCCGACATTGTCGAGCGCCGTCAGATGCGGGAACAGGCTGTAGGCCTGAAAGACCAGGCCGATATCGCGCTTGTTGGCCGGCACTCGCGTGATATCGCGGCCGTCGATCGCCACCGACCCCGCATCGGACTCGTCCAGGCCGGCCACGATGCGCAGCGCCGTCGTCTTCCCACAGCCCGACGGGCCCAGCAGGGCCACCAACTCACCGGGCTCGATCCGCAGCGTCAGCCCGTCCAAGGCGCGCACCGGACCGAAGCTGCGGGTCAGGTTGACCAGGTCGACTGCGACGCCCGCCTGTGGGCTCATGCTCTCCGCCTCCTCCTGGTCACCACCGACAACACCACCAGCAGTACGAAACCGAAGATCAACGTGGCCAACGAGGCCGCCACCGATGTCGGCCCATCGCTCTTGCCGAGCTGCACGATCTGCACCGGCAGCGTCTGGAACCCCGACAGCGACGCCACGGTGAACTCCCCGAGCACGACCGCGATGGAGATGAACGCGGCCGCCATGATGCCCGCCCGGATATTGGGCACGATCACCCGCACGATCGTCGTGGACCAGCCCGCACCCAGCGAACGGGCCGCCTCGGCCAGGGTCTGCAGATCGATCGCCGACAGCGCCGCATCCAGCGCCCGATGGGCGAACGGCAGCACCAGCACCACGTAGACGAAGGTCAACGTCAGCGCCGACTCGCCGAGCAGATAGGTCACCCACAGATAGACGTTGCGCAGGCCGACGACGACCACCAGCGCCGGGATCGTCAACGGCAGCAGGCAGAGGAACTCGACGACGCCCCGCGCCCACGGCGCCCGCAACCGGACCCAGATCATCGTCGGCACCAGCAGCACCAGCATCGCCGTCACCGTCAACACCGCAAGCGACATCGAGGTCATGATGGCGGCGAACACGGCGTCATCGGCCAACAGATTGACCCACGCTGCCATGGTGCGACCGCCGGAGGATGGGTCGCGGGTGGCGAAGTCGCCCATGGCATAGAGCGGGAACAGGAAGAAGGTGCCGAACAGCAGCCACAGCAGGGCCCGGAGCACCTTCATCGCAGCCACCGCGCCGTGCGACGCACCAGGACGTTGTAGGCGACCATCACCACGGCCACCACGACGATCATCTCCAACGCCAGCGCGTAGGCCAGCCCGGCCCGGCCCAGGACCACCTCACTGGTCAACGCCGACCTGATGAGCAACGGCACGATGGGACTGCCCTGGCTCACCAAGGCCGCGGCAGTGGCGTAGGCGGCAAAGGCGTTGGCGAACAACAACAGTAGCGCGCCCAGGAAGGCCGGCGCGAGAAGCGGCAGTGCCACCGCACGCCAGTACTGCCAGGTGCTCGCGCCGAGACTCACCGCCGCTTCCCGCCACTGGGTACGCAGGCCCTCCAGTGCCGGCAGGAACACGATGACCATCAGTGGGACCTGAAAATACGTGTACACCAGCACCAGTCCGCCCACGCTGTACAGCCAGCCACCCGCAGCGGCATTGATGCCGAGCCACTGCTGCAGCCACAACGTGAGCACACCGTTGAGTCCGATGGTCGCCAGGAATGCGAAAGCCAGTGCGACACCGCCGAACTGGGCCAACACGCTGGCCAGCGCCAGAACCGAGCGACGCAGCAGCGATTGCGGTGGGCTGCTCAGGATCAGCCAGGCCAGCACCGCACCGAACCCCGCGCCGAGCACGGCGCTGCTGGCCGAGAGCGTGATGCTGCGCAGCAAGGCGGCTAGCGGCGCCTCGGTGAACAGCGCCGAGACCAGGTCCAGCGAGAAGCGGCCGTCCACCACGAAGGCGTTCACGATCACGGTGCCGGTCGGGATGACCAGGAAGACCAGGACCACCGCCAGGAACGGCAACAGCGGCAGTGCCTGCCGGAGCCTTCGCACGATCAGCCGATGGCCTTGGCCCAGTTGGCTTCCAGATACTTGGTGGCGGCCTCGTTCTGCTCGACCGAGACGAAGGTGGCCGCACCGTCGACCGGCGGCAACCCGCCATAGACCACCCGGTCGATGCTGCCCCGGGTCACCATGGAGTCGGCCCGCACCGGTCGGGCACCGCCGCCAAGGTAGAGATTCTGCCCCTCGTCGCTGTAGAGGAACTCCTGCCACAACCGTGCGGCGGCCGGATGCGGCGCATCGGCGTTGATGGCCTGGAAGTAGTAGCCGGCGACGGCGGCATTGTGCGGGATGATCACCTTCCAGCCCGGAACCTTCTTGGACTGTTCGACATTGAGGTAGTCCCAGTCGATCACCACCGGAGTCTGGCCGGAGGCGATGGTGGCCGGCGTCGGGTCGACCGGCAGGAAATTTCCCGCCTTGTTGAGTTGTGCGAAGAACTCCACGCCGGGTGCGATGTCATCGGGTGAACCGCCCCGGGCGATCGCGGCCATCATCACCCCGGAGAACGCCGACCCGGACTGCGTGGGATCGCCATTGAGCGCGACCTTGCCGGCGAACTCGGGCTTCAGCAGGTCGTCCACGCCGGCGATCGTCGGCACCTTGGTGGAGTCGTAGCCGATGGACATGTAGCCGCCGTAATCGTTGACCCACGTGCCGTCCGGGTCCTTGAACGCATCCGAGATCTCGTCGAAGTGCTCCACCTTGTACGGGGCGAACATGTCGGTGTTGGCCAGCGCGACGGACTGGCCCAGATCGAACACGTCGGGAGCGGTGCTGCGGCCCTTCTGCTGGACCGCGGCATTGATCTCCTCCTGGCTGCTCGCGCCCGGCTGTGCCGAATTCACCGTGATCCCGTACTTCTCGGTGAACGTCTCGATGATCTTGCCGTAGTTGGCCCAGTCCGGCGGCAGCGCGATCACATTGAGCTCGCCTTCGGCCTTGGCCGCCTCGATCAAGCCCGCCATCCCGCCGAAGTCCGCGGCGGAGGTGGCGGTGCGGGCGTCGCCGTCGGCGGCCTGCTCCTGTTTGTCCGGGGGCGCGCATGCGACGAAACCGGCGGCCAGCAGTGCGACTGTCGCTACCCGGGCCAGGCCGAAAACGAAAATCTTCATTGCCGAACCTTCCGATGGACATGCGGCCAGCCGATGATCTGCTGGTGACATCGCAGTGAACGGGATCCGACGCTACCGGCAAGACCGTCTTGGGCGGCACCTAACATCGGGGTGTGCCCGATGATGAAGCGCGCGCGTTGTTCGCCGGCGAGTCCGTCGCCGTACTGGCCACGACGGGACCCGATGCCGCTCCGCACCTGGTCCCGGTGGTCTTCGCCGTGGTGGGAGACACCGTCTACACCGCGGTCGACGCGAAGCGTAAGTCCACGAAACGGCTCCGCCGGCTGGCCAATATCGAGGTGAACCCGCGGGTGAGCCTGCTGGTCGATCACTACAGCGAGGACTGGAGCGAGCTGTGGTGGGTGCGCGCCGACGGCCTGGCCACGGTGCACCACGACGGGGAACAGATGGCCATCGGCTACGGGTTGCTGCGCGCGAAGTACCAGCAGTACGAGCGGACCGCGCTGGACGGCCCCGTGGTGGCCATCGCGGTCTCCCGTTGGTCTTCCTGGCACGCCTGACCTACCGGCGGAATCAACCGACCCAGCTACCGGTTCCAGACCTATGATCCGTCGGTAGGAAGGGCAGCACACCATGAAGACATTCGGATTCGTCGCCGCAGGCCTGGTCGCGGGAATCGTGGGGCTCGCCGCGCCGGCAGCCGCAACACCCGAGACATCGGGCACCGCGCAGCAGACCATCGACGAGCTGCGCGCCCAGGGCTACCGCGTCATCGTCAGCCGGCTGAGTAACCGCCCGCTGTCGGAGGCCAATGTGGTGGGTATCCGGCAGGGCCAGGACTTCAGCCAGAACTGGATCGTCGATGACGAAGACCGCGACTACGTCTACAACGCGCTCGCCGGCCAGACCGTGTACGTCGACGTGAACTGAGCGCGCACACCGCCGACGGTCGCTACAGCAGCCCGAGCAGCTTCAGGTCGGTCGCGTATTTGACGATGACGTCACGGCTCACGTGCGGGATGTCCTTGTCCGGCCCGATCTTTGCCTCCTGCACCGCGGCCCGGAACACGTCGGTCGCGGCCATTGCGCCATTGACCGGCACGCCGGGTGCGGTGTAGTTGTGCAGCAGCGGCAGCAGTGAGGCCTGGCGCTGGCGGTCCGGCAGGGCCCGCAACGCGGTCTCGAAGCGGGACAGCCACTCGGCGTAGTCGGCGACCCGTTCGATCTTGTACCCGGCTTCGACCAGCCAGTCCACGAAGGTGTCCATGCCGATCCCGTCGTCGTACGGGTTCATCACGTGGTAGGTCTCGAATGCCGGCTCGGGCTCCAGTGCCACCTGCGTGCCCAGCGTCGAAATCGCTTCGGCGATGAACTCCACAGGCAGCCCGTCATAGTGGCTACGCTGCGGATTGCCCTCGGCATCAAGCTGATTGAATGATCCCGGCGCGATACCGGTGGCCACCAGGCTGAGCATCATCCGGGTGAACATATCGGGCAGGTTGAGCTGTCCGGCGTAGGTGGTGTCGGCCAGGATCATGTCGCAGCGGAACACCGACACCGGCAGGCCCGCGAGGTCATGCGCCTCACGCAGCAGCACCTCGCCGGCCCACTTGCTGGTGCCGTAGCCGTTGGCGTAGCTGTCGTCGATGCGCCGGGTGGCCGAGATGGCCCTGATATCGGCATCCTCGACGAAGCGGCCGGGCTCGATACCCCAGCCGACCCCGATGGTGGACACGTAGGCGTACGGCTTGATCTTGGTGGTCAGCGCGATCCGGATCAGCTCGGCGGTGCCCACGGCGTTGGGCCCGAACAACTCGCTGTAGGGCAGCACGTGGTTGACCAGTGCGGCCGGATCCACGATGAGGTCGACGGTGTCGGCCAACCGCTGCCAAACCTCCGGGTCCAGCCCCAGATCGGCCTCGCCCTTGTCGCCGGCCAGGACCTCCAGGTGGCGGTCGGCCAGTTCGCGGTAGTGCGCGACGAGTTTCGGGTCACCGCTCTGGAAGGTCTTGTCCAGCCGGGCGCGGGCCTCGGCGTCGTTCTTGGCGCGCACCAGGGCGATCACCTTGCCGTTCACCAGGTTCATCCGCTCGAGCCAGTTCAGCGCCAGGTAGCGGCCCAGGAAGCCTGTGGCGCCGGTGAGCAGCACGGTCCGGATCTCGTTACCGGCCAAGGGAAGCGACGGTGCGGCAGCCAGCGTCGCGGCGTCGATGAACTTGTCCAGGGTGAGATCGGCGGCCCGCACCTGTGTCGGGTCGGCTCCGTGCACGGAGGCGAATGTCGGGCGGCCGGTACCGCCGTCGAGCTGGGTCTCGATGTGTCCGGCGATGGACCGCAGATCCGAGGCCGGGCTCACGATCACCGATACCGGGACCTCCACGTCGAAGATATCGGTCAGCAGATTGCCGAAGGTCAACGCCGACAACGAGTCACCACCCAGGTCGGTGAAGTGCACATCGGGGGCGATATCGGAGCTGGCCGCGCCCAGCAGCGCGACCGCAGCCCGGCTGACGGTGTCGAGCACCGGGGCGGTGGCGCCGGTGGCGCGCAGTTCCTGTAGTTCGCGGGCCTGCCCATCGGACAGGTCGGCGTAGAGCTGCTCGAGTTCGGCGCCGTAACGCTCCTTGAGTTTCGGCCAGGCCAGCTTCCGGATACCGGTGAGCAGACCGTTCTCGACGGTGAACGGTGTTGTCTCGATGAGGAAGTCGCGGGGCAGCTCGTAGGACTGCAGGTTGGCGGCGCGGGCAGCCTCGTTCAGCGCGGCGGCGATCTCTGCCTTGCTGGCGGTGCTGTCGGTGGGCACCACCACGGCCAGCAGGTACGGACGCGCACTGTTGCCGTAGATGTAGATCTGGTGCACCAACGGTGCGGTGTTGTACACGGCCTCCAGCTTGGACGCCGTGACGAACTCGCCCTGCGAGAGTTTGAGCACGTTGTTGCGGCGGTCGACGTAGGCGACCTGATCGGGCCCGAGTTCGGCGACGATATCGCCGGTGCGGTAGAAGCCGTCCGCGTCGAAAACCTCTGCGGTGATCTCGGGGCGTTTGTAGTAGCCGGGGAACAGCTGCTCCGAGCGCACCAGCAGCTCGCCACGCGGATACGGCACGTCGGTGAGGTGGTAGCCGAGTTCGGGCACGTCGACGAGCTTGTACTCGAGCACCGGCGGGCGGGAGATCTTGCCGTCGACGAAGACTGCGCCCGCCTCGGTCGAGCCGTAGCCCTCCAGCAGGTGCATATCGAGCAGCTTCTCCACCCACGCCTTCAGCTCGGGTGAGATCGGCGCCGAACCGGTCAGCGCACTGATGTAGCGCCCGCCCAGCAGGTTCTCCCGCATATCGGCCAGCACCGCGGATTCGTCGGCGCCGCGCGCGATCCTGCTCTGGTACTCGCCGTGCAGCATGTCCCAGATGCGCGGCACGAAGTTCATCTGGGTGGGCCGGGTGAGGGCCACGTCGTCCAGGAAGGTGGACAGGTCGGCGCGGGCGGCGAAGTTCACCAGGCCGCCGCTGGCCAGCGCGCCGTAGAGGATGCCGCGCCCCATCACGTGGCTCATCGGCATGAAGCTCAACACGATCGAGGGCGCCACTCCCTGGCTGTCGTCCCAGTGCGAGTTGGCCGCGGGCCGCCAGATGTCGGCGACCTTGGCGGCCGGGTACATCGCCCCCTTGGGCGCGCCGGTGCTCCCGGAGGTGTAGATCAGCAGCGCCAACGGGTCCGGTTCATCGTGTGCGGCGACGGGGTGCACACCGGACGCGGGACGGGCGAGGGCCTCGTCGAGGGTTTCGAGGGTGATCCGGTCGCCGAGCCGGGCGGCCGCGGCGGCGAGTGCATCGCGCTGGTCGTCGACCTGCGGCCGGTAGTCGAACACCGCGAGCCGGGCCGGGCGAGCGGAGCGACCGGAAGTCTGCCCAGCGGTCGATCCGAGCGCCAGTTCCACGGCGTCGTCGAGGTAGTCGATGCTCGATGCGATCAGCACCGGTTCGGTCTCGGCGATGATGGGGGCCAGCGCGGCCGGAGTCGCGCTGGTCTGCAGCGGCACCGACACGGCCCCGAGTTGGGTCAACGCGATATCGGCCACCGTGTAGTCGACGCTGGTGAAGCCGAGCAGCGCGACCCGGTCGCCGGGCTGGATCGGGTCACCGCGCCACGCGTCGGCGAGCCTGCGCACCCGTTCCCACAGCTGGCCGTACGTGATGGTCTCGAATCGCGGCTGTAGCTCGGCGACGGTGCGGCCGGTTTCGTCGGTGACGAACTCGACGGCGCGGGCGCCCAGCGCGGGCCGGTCGGCGTAGCCGGTCAAGACGGTGCGCACGATATCGGGCAGCGTCAGGCCCGGCGCGTTGACCGCGGCGCTGACCGACTCGCTCGGCTTGGCGGCGGCGAACTCCGGGTCGGTGGCGTAGAGGCGCGCAACGCGGTCTTCAAAGGTCTCTGCGGACATGGATTACCTCGGTTCTGCGACGACATTTCGGGGGCCGGGGCGAGCGGAGCGACGGGATCTTGCTCCGGGGACCTCGTTGTCCGCACCGGCCGTCCGCTACAACGTTAGCAAAACTAAAGATATGCCCGGGGCCTGCGACCTGCCGGTTTCCTGTGAGAACGGCCTCAGATCCCGCGTGACGTGGCTTCCAGTTCGGCCTCGTAGGCACCCTCGTCACGTCCGAGGGCAATGGTGGCGGCGGTCATGGCGACCACCGCAACGGTCAGCACCATCGCCTCCCATCGATTCGCGGTGAGGGTCTCGCCGAGCAGGAACACGCCCAGCAGCACGGCGGCCATCGGCTCGACCACCAGCATGGTGGGCACCGACGTCTGCAGTGAACCGGCATGGAATGCGGACTGCTGCAGCAGCGTTGCCAGCACCCCCAGCAACACCAGCGCATAGGGCAGCGGAGTGGCCAGCACCTCGGCGACGGACTCGCGGTCCAGCGCGTGCATCAGCATCTTGGTCAGCACCGCGACCAGACCGAAGAGCACGCCCACCGCGACCGCCAGGGGCACCGCCCGCTGCCAGCCCGACCGACGCACCGCGACCAGCACACAGCCGAGCACCACCGCCGCACACACTCCCGCCACCACGGCGATGGTGGTCACCGGGGCGACCTGGTCATTGACCCGCGGATGCGCGAGCAACACGAAGATGGCCAGCGAGACCGTCAGCAGCACCGCCCACAGCCAATCACCGCGGGTGACTCTGCGATGCGCCAACCGGGCGCTGAGCGGCAGCGCGAACAACAGCGCCGACACCAGCAGCGGTTGCACGACGATCAGCGAACCGTTGTCCAGGGCCAGCGCCTGGAAGACGAACCCGGCCACCGCCGCGGCCGTTCCGGCCCACCACAGCGGCCGGCGCAGCAGCGTGGCCAGCATGACGGTGCTGACGCCGTGCTCCGCCGGCACGTCTATCGTGGCGCGCTGGCGCACCACGATGCCGACCGCGGCGAAAATGGCTGCGCACAGGGCGAAGACGACAACGAGCAGCTGATCGATCACCGGCGGCGCGCTCTCGTCACGCCACCAAGACTAGGTGCTCAGTTGCGCCAGAGCCTGCGCGGTGTGGAGGTCCTCGTAGGCGGCGCTGTAGCGCTGCGCCAATGCCAGCGCGATGTCCGGGCGTTGCCACAATTCGCCGGCGCTGGCGGTGGCCAGCCAGGTGGTCAGCCCATGCGCGACCGACGCCCGGTAGCGCAACCAGATCTCCTCGGCCGAGGGCAGTTCCTCGCGGGGCAATGCCAGGCTGTCCCGGTAGTCGCCGAGCAGTTCGCTCTCGTGGGCGCGACGGTCCTCGGTGGTCAACGCTCCTTGCAGGAAGTACCCGAGGTCGACGGAGAAGTTGCCGCGCCGGGCCACCTGCCAGTCCAGGAAGCCGATATCGCCGTCCGGCGTCAGATAGGTGTTGCCGATGTGTGGGTCACCGTGCAACAGGGTGATCGGCACGCCCGGTGCCGTGAGGGTCCGGATGAACGGTTTCCAGATACCGTCGACCAGCTGATCGATGGTCAATGCCCGCACCGACGGCGGCGCCGCATCCCCCAGCCGGTCCAGCGCCGCAGGCAGCGGGGCGTACTGCATACCGTCCCAGGCCAGGAAGGGCTCCAGCCAGTCCAGCCCGGGCCTGGTCAGTCGGGAACCCCAGTAGACGCCGTGTAACCTCCCCAACCCTCGCACCGCAGCGGCGGCCTGATCGGGGGTGAGCGGCCGGGTGGCATCGCGCGGGTCGGCACCGCGGGCGGTCAGGTCCTCCATGACCAGCATGAAGTCCTCGGCGGTCTCGTCGATCGGCGCGGCGTACACCGCGGGGTGCTCCAACGGCAGGTCCACGCCGGCGTTGAAGAGTCGCGGCTCGTGCAGCAGCCCGCTGGTGTACTTGATCATCTCCTTGTGGCCGGGGTCGACGGCCTTGACGAACACCGTCGCCGGCCCCGTGCCGTCGCGGTAGTGCACGCCGAGGCGGGCCCGCCGGTTGGTGCCGTCGTCGCGCATCAGCACCGTCACCTCGGCGACGACGGCGCCCGGAAAATCGCGTGCCAGCGCCGCGCTCAGCCACGCGGGAGTGATTGCCTCCCATGACGCCGGGACGCAAGCGTCGCTCACGCGGTTGCCTCACAGGCTCGGCTCCCGCGTGACCATCCACGGTTCGCTCCGCGAGCGTCGTTCACGCGATGAACGCCGGCATCGAATCCCAGCCGCGCACCGTCGAGATGGGCGACAGCTTGGCGTTGGGCAGGTCGACCTCCCATTCCGGGAATCGCTTCAGCATCTCCTCCAGCGCGATCCGGCCCTCCATGCGCGCCAGCGCCGAGCCCAGACAGAAGTGTGTGCCGACGCTGAACGCCAGATGTTGGCGCTGTTCGCGATGGATGTCGAAAACCTCACCGTCAGGCGGGAACTGGCGGCTGTCGCGGACAGCGGAGCCGATCAGCATCATCATCGCCGCGCCCTCGGGCACGGTCTGGCCGTAGTACTCGACATCGCGGGTGACGTAGCGGGCGACGTGCGGGGCGGGCGGTTCGAAGCGCAGCAGTTCCTCGATTGCCTGCGGGATCAGCGCCGGGTTCTCGACGAGTTGGCGGCGCTGATCGGGATGCTCGGCAAGCACCTTGGCGGCCCAGCCGATCAGCCGGGTGGTGGTTTCGTTCCCCGCGCCGGCGACGACGTTGATGTAGATGAGCAGTTCTTCTCGGGTGAGCTTGCGGGTCACGCCCTGCTCGTCAGTGAACTCGACGTTGAGCAGGTCGGTCATGATGTCCTCGGACGGGTTGTCCTTGCGCCAGTCGATATAGGTCTCGAAGATCGAGCCGTCGACCAGGCCCTTCTCGGCGGCTTCCATCGGTTTGCCCGCCTCGGTGCGCACCTGGGCGTTGCCGTGGTCGCGGATCATCTCCTGGTCGTCCTCGGGGATACCCAGCAGCGCACTGATCACCCGCATCGGCATGATGGCGCCGAAGTCGGTGATGAAGTCGATCTTGCCGCTGCCCACCAGTGGGTCCAGCGCTTGGGCGCAGTAGTCGCGGATCTTGGGTTCCAGCGCGGCGATCTTGCGCGGCGTGAACATCCGGGCCAACAGCTTGCGGTGCGTGGTGTGGATCGGTGGATCCTCGAAGATCAATGCGCCCGAGGGGATTTCGATGTTCGCCTTGATCAGCTCGATGATGGCGCCGCGGGCGGAACTGAACGTCTCGTGGTCGATCAGCGCCTTGTTCACGTCGGCGAACCGGCTCAGCGCATAGAAGTCGAACTCCTCGTTGTAGTACAACGGCGCGTGCTCGCGCAGCCGGGCGAACGCCGGATACGGATTGGCGTTGATCTCGACGTTGTACGGGTCGAAGTACACGTCGCCGACGGCGGTGCTGTCACTTCGTCCTGCGTTGGCCTCGATGGTCACCTGTTCACCTCTCCGGGGGCGGTCACTTACTCGCGTAAGTTACGCGGGTCGGTCCCCTGAGGGCAAGCACGGATCATGACAATTCCAGCGCGAACTGTTACATCAGGTCGAGGCGCGCTGGACCAAGTACGCGACGTTCTCGCTGCTGGGTTCCCCGGCGCTGGGATATCCGAGTTCGGTCATCATCGCCGCCGCCGATACCTCGACGATGGTCTTGGCATCCAGGCCGACCGAGGTCAGCGGCGGAGCGCTCACCGCGCCCAGCGGGATCGCGTCAACCCCCATCACCGCCAGGTCCTGCGGGCAGCGCAGGCCCGCCTCCCGGATACCGTGCAACACCACCATGGCGGTCTCGTCGCTCTGCGCACATACCGCCGTCACCCCGGCGGCCTTCCAGTCGCGGACCGCCGCGGCGGCGTCGGAGCCGTCGGCGGCGACGGTGCCGGTGACGATCTCGGGCAGCTCCGCGGCCGCCGCCCGCAGGCCGGTCAGCCAATAGTCGCCCAGCGCGCGCAACGTCTCGTCACCGGCGAACGCGAATGCCAGCCGGCGATGCCCACGTGCCACCAGATGCTCGACCCGCAGCCGGCCGATCGACAGGTGTAGCTCGCCCATCGCGTGCAACTGCGCACTGCCCAGATAGATCTGCGGGATGCCGGCGGCCGTCACCACCTCCAGCGCGGCACCCCCGAGCGGGAACACGCTGGTCACCGCGATCGGGTTGAGGTCGGCCACCGCGTCGACGATATTGCGGCCGTCATCGGTCTCGAATTGCAGCGACAGCACCACGCCGTGCCGGGCCAGCTCGGTGGTCAGTCGGCTGCCCACCTCAAGGAGCAGCTCGCCCAACGCGATTCGCGGGACGATGTAGAGCACCACCCCGCTGCCACCTCGAGCCAGGTTACGGGCGGCCAGGTTGGGTCGATAGCCGAGCGACTTCGCCGCCGCCTGCACCGCGGCCCGGGTCTGCGCCGAGATGGTCTGGCCCTTGACGTTGTTGAGGACGTAGCTGACGGTTGCCGGCGAGACGTTGGCCAGCCGCGCGACATCCGCCTTGGTGGGCCTGGTCCCCGGTCTCATCCCGATATCATCGCAGGCTCACCCAGGTCAGCTGGCCGCCAGCGGTTTGCCCGCCGATTCCCGCAGCGTCAGCACCGTGCCCAGCGACAGCACCGCCGCGATCACCAGATAGAACGCGGCGGCAGTGCGGCGGTGTCGTCGTCGGCGGGGAAGAAGTTGGCGGCGATGTAGACCGCCAGGAATCCGTAGATGGCGAAGTCGAACCATTCCACGGCGTTGCCGATGGACGCACCGATGCCGGCTCGACGGGGAAACACGTCGGCGGACGGCATGCCGCCCTACGTTAACGAATTGACCGACAGGATAACGGGTTTGAGCGGGGCGCTTACAAAGCGCCCCGCTCGGCAAGCTACTCGGCCGGCTTGGCCGGGACTTCCCCGTCGGCGGTGTCCTCCGCGGTGTCGCCGGCCTTCTTGTCGACCACCCGGGTCTTGTACAGGCTGGCGGCGGTGGTGATGACCAGCGTCACGATGATGACGCCCAGGCTGGCCAGCGTCGGGATGGTCGGCACGTGCAGCGGTTCGCCGCCGTTGATGAAGGGGAGCTCGTTCTCGTGCAGGGCGTGCAGTACCAGCTTGACGCCGATGAAGCCGAGAATGAACGACAGGCCCTGGGACAGGTAGACCAGGCGCTTGAGCAGATCACCGAGCAGGAAGTACAACTGGCGCAGACCCATCAGGGCGAACACATTCGCGGTGAACACCAGGTAGGGCTCCTGGGTGAGCCCGTAGATGGCCGGGATGGAGTCCAAGGCGAACAGCAGGTCGGTGGTACCCAACGCCACGATGACCAGGAACATCGGCGTCATGACACGCTTGGAGCCCTCTTTGACCGTGAGCTTCAGGCCGTGCCACTTGTCGGTGGTGTTCAGGTAGTTGCGGGCGAACCGGACGACGCCGTTCTCGGCGTCGTCGTCGTGGTCGGTGTCGCGGGCCAGCTTGATCGCGGTGTAGATGAGGAACGCACCGAAAATGTAGAAGATCCACGAGAACTGCTCGATGGCCACCGCGCCGAGGGCGATGAAGACACCGCGGAATATCAGGGCCAGGATGATGCCGACGAGCAGCGCCTGCTGCTGGTAGATCCTGGGCACCTTGAAGCTGGCCATGATGATCAAGAAGATGAACAGGTTGTCCACCGAGAGGCTGTACTCGGTGAGCCAGCCGGCAAAGAACTCCACCCCGTATTGGCTGCCGTGGAAGGTCCAGGTCCAGATGCCGAAGGCGATGGCGAGGCCGACGTAGAAGGTCAGCGCGATGGACGTCTCACGGGTGGACGGCTCGTGTGGCCGCCGGCCGAACACGAGGACATCCACGAGCAGGACGCCCAGGGTGACGGCGAGGGTGATCCCCCACTCGAGTGCGGACACGTTCATATGGTTGGAGCCTCCGGTCGTCGATCAACGGCCGAGGTCTCTTCCGCCCGCGCACATGCCGCGCGGGCCTGCAGCACCGGTCGTCCGATGACGGTCGACGTGATGACGACACCGCAGCGCAGGAGTACTCCCCTCGGGGGCTGATTCTGTCAGACGATCACGTCAGGCGGCTAATCGGTGATGACACTCAACCCGCCTCGGTCGTCGTGGTGGTGGCGAACGGGTTCAGGATGAACGGGTTCTCGTCGTCCAGCGACGGCACCGCGCTGGTCGATTCCGTCGTCGTGGTGGTCGAGGACCTGGTGCTCGGCGATGTGGTCGCGGAGGTGGTCGCGGAGGTGGTCGCGGAGGTGGCGCTGGTGGTCGAGGCCGAATAGTCGGTGTAGTACTGCGGGCCGTAGCTGGGCTGCAGCGAGTGTTCCGCGGTCTGCACGACGGCGTAGATCAGCACGACGATGGCCAACACCCCGGCCACACCCGCGGTGACGACCGCCCAGGACTCCTCGTACCAGGGCATTCCCGCCGGCATTCCCGCCGATTCCCCGCGCTGGTCGTCCGCCACAGCCGATGATCGTAACGAGCTTTCAGCCCGCCACGATCGAATCTCCACGGACCGTGATCGATGCCGGAGTCAGCGCTTCACGCGCGGGCCCGGACAGCACCTCACCGTCCAAGCCGAAGGTGCTGCCGTGGCACGGGCAGATGACCTGGGCGCCGTCGACCTTGGCCACCGCGCAACCGGCGTGTGGACAGACCGCCGAGAATCCGGTGAACTCGCCGGGCTGCGGCTGGGTCAGCACGATGCCGTCCACGATCAGCGCGGAGCCCACCGGCACCTCGGAGGTGCGCGCGAGGACTTCCGGCTGGGCCGGTGCCGTTGCGGGTTCACCGGCCCCGCCCGTACATGCCATCAGTGCGGTCGATCCGATGGCGACACCCGCGCCGGCGAGCACGTGGCGGCGATCCGGCTGAGGGGTCATCGGCTCATTGTCGGCGTTTCAGCGCCGGAACACCACCAGCCGCATCGCGGTGTACATGTAGATGGCCTCACATCCGCCCGCCGCCAGCCTGGCCAGGTGGTACTGCAGGCCCGCGGTGACCAGAAAGGTGGGCAGCATGACGATGAACGCCGCATAGTTGACGGCGACCACCATCACATAGGTAACCGCCTGCGGGCCGATGCTGGCGTGAGAGCGGAAGTTCAGGGTCCGGTTCAGCCAGAACGCCAGCGCGAACGCGCATACGTAACCCGCCGTGAGCGCGATGGGCAGTGGCACGGCGAAACCGCTGTGCAATACCGTCAGCAGCGCCATGTCCACAGCGAAGGTGAAGCTGTTGATCAGCACGAAACCCAGGAACGTCGGGGCGACAACCGAATTCAAGCCGAGCGGCAGTCGAGCGACGACCCGCTCGCAGAACAGGTGGAACCGTTGCACGCCGCCGCTCGCAGCCGCTCGGACGGTCACCGTGAGAGCGTCTCAGCACCAGATGACGACCGGGTGATGCCCGGCTGACGGCTCGGCTAACCGATGACGAGAGCTGTGCCGGTTTCCTGCTCCGCGAATTGGACGACCCGCGCCGCGGTCGCGTAATCGCATGCCAGCGCCGACCGCCCGATCAACACGGGACCGCCCCGCAGCCCGAACCGGCCTTCCACCCCGACATAGCTGCCCGGCGGGATCGGTTCGGTGATGCAGTACAGCGTGGTGGCCGCCCCGGCGGCCGGATCGTTGGCCATTGCGCCGGCCACCAGTTTGACCCCGCGCGCCACGACGCCCATCAGCGGTCCGTCCGAGAGTTGCGGCAGATTGGAGTCCACCCAGCCGGGGTGGGTGAGGTGGCTTATGACCGGCGACTGGGCTGCACGCAGTCGACGGTCCAGTTCCAGACCCCACAGCATGACCGCCAGCTTGGAGCGGGCGTAGGCGCCCATCACGGTCCACTTGTGCGCGCGCAGGTGCATATCGTCGAGCCGCAACGTCGCCGACTCGTGGGCCTGCGAACCGACGTTGACGATCTGGGCGCGCACCCGGTCCAGCAGCAGGTTGGTCAGGGCGAACGGGCCCAGCAGGTTGGTAGCGATGGTCGCCTCGAAGCCGTCGACGGTGTCGACGCGCTTATCGGTGAGCGTTCCCGCGTTGTTGATCAGGATGTCGACCGCGTGGATGCCCGCATCATCGAGCAGCCCCGGGAAGGCGCGCACCGAGGATTGATCGGCCAGATCGAGCCGGAGCACCGACGTGCGCCCGCCGATCTCGGCGGCACGTTGCGCCCCGAGCTCGGTGTTACGCACCGCCATCACCACGTGCGCCCCGGCCCTGGTGAGCGCTGCGGCCGTGGCCAGGCCGACGCCGTTGGTCGCCCCGGTCACGATGACGGTGCGGTCGCTCATGTCGCCCAGGCGTGCCGGGGTCCATCGGGATGTCATTGGGCCAGGCTAGCGGCCGCCTGGCTGGTACCGTTCGCTGATGCTGTGGGGGTGTTCAGGTGCACGGCCCGACGCCGGGAGCGGCGGCCGGTGGTGATTCCTTCCCGGTGGCGGCACGGGGGCGACCATTACGAATGGTTGACCTCGTACCTGGCCGCGCGTGAGCTGCAGGTCGCCACCAGCCGGGTGGTCGCCTGGATGATCGGCAGCCTCGGAGCCCTCTCGGTTCTGGTGATCGCCGCCTCCACCGGCTCCGGGCGGCCGTACCGACCGGCCATCGCGGCGCTGCTGTTCGTCGCGTGCGCGGTGATGGTCGCCCTCTGGTTGCGCTCGGATTGGCCGTCGCGGCGACAATCCCAGTCCTGCCTGGTCCTGGGCACCGTCCTCATCTCCGCGGTGTGCCTACTGGAGCCGGACCCCGTGCTGGGCTTGCTGATCTCGTCGGCGTTCACCGTCGCCACGGCGTATGCGATGTTCTTCCACTCCCGCACGTGGCTCGGCCCGATCTGGGCGGTGCAGGCCGTCACCCTGTTGGTGTTGGGCTGGCGTTTGATGGACAGCGGCTACGGGCTCGCACTGGCCGGCGTCGCCTTCGTCGCGCTGATCAGTTCCTTCGTCGCGTTCGCCTGCGAATTGGTGCTCCGGATCATCGGTTCGGAGAAGCCGCACGGTGAGATCGAGCCGCTGACGGGTCTGCCGAACCGGCAGTCCTTCTACGACAGTGTGGCCACCCTGATCGGCTCGCGGAGCCGGCGTGATGACCGCTATCTCATTCTGATCGTGGTGAATCTGGACAGCTTCTCGCTATTGACCGCGATGTCCGGAAAGGCCGGCGGCAACAAGGCGCGGGTGGCCATCGGGCAGCGGCTGCGCGAGACGGTACGTGGGGATGCCGTGATCGGCGCGCTCGGGGAGGCCGAGTATCTGGTGGCCGACGTCTTCACCACACCGGATCCGACGCCGCTGGCCGAGCGGATCCTGGGCACGATCAAGTCCGCGCCGTTCCAGTTGACCGCGAGTCTCGGTGTGGTCAGTACGCCGCTGAAACCGCTGACCGGTCAGGGATCTCACGATGTGCTCGACGAGCTCGTCACCATCGGCACCAACGCGATGTACGAGGCGCGCAAGTCCGGCGGCAATCAGATGCGCTTGCTGCTGTCACCGGCGTTGGCGACCGTCGAGGACGACGGCCCCGAGGACCACCCCGATAGCGATCAGACCGCCTGAACGGTCGCGTCAGGGCAGCGGGTCGGCGATGGTGATCTGGATCGGGAAGGGCACGGGTCCGTCCTGTAACAGCGCGACCGTCGGGATGGCGATGGCGGCCAGCGCGACCGCTGATGCGATGAGCGACTGCATAAAACGCCGTGTAGTTAGCATGCCTAGATAATCCTCTCGGGCGGCATGGGTGCCAATGCCTTTGTGAGTGACAACACGCGGCAGCGGCGGTCTCATTCCGCCCGGTCGGCTCAGGGGGAGACGAGCAGCCGGCGGCGGAACAGGTCCAGCACCTGGTCGAGTGCCGCCCTGGTCGGCTGGCCCGGTTCATCGATCAGGTGCTCGGTCAGCACCGAGTGCGGGGGCATCATCGCCTCGGGATTGGCATCGGCATCGCTCAGTTCCACCGCGACGAAGGCGTCGCCGAGTTGCTCGCGCAGAAAATCGAAACGCTCGGCCGGCACGAACTTGTCGGAGTCGAACCGCAATCCCAGCACGGTCAGGCCACGGGCACAGCGGCCCTTGACCACCTCGAGGTCCGCAGACGAGATGTCGATCGAGCGGCGCTGCGCCTTGGTCAGGCCGACCGGCATCGACGGCTGGGACAGCACCGGAGCCAGCAGCACGTCGTCGGTGGCCATGGCCAGCGCATAACCGCCCGTGAAGCACATTCCCACGGCGCCGACGCCGGGACCACCGCAGCGGGCGTGCTCAGAGCGCGCCAGCGCCCGCAACCAACCGATGACCGGAGAGGTACGACCGGTGGCCAGCGTGACGAACTCCTTACTGATGCACGCCGGGATCATCGCGGAGGCCAATGTCTTGACCGCGACCAGCGTGCCGGCATTGGGATCCCGCCCCGGCGTGCCGAACAGGTGCGGCAGCACGACGGTGCATCCGATATCGGCGACCCGGCGGGCGAAGTCCAACACCTTGGGTGTGATCCCCGGCATCTCGGCGATCACGATCACCGCCGGACCGCTGCCCCTGCGATACACCGCGCGGGTTTTGCCGTCGTGGGTGAACTCGGTCTTCTCGAAATCTGCCAGGGTGTCATCCGACATCGCAGTGCTCCTCTACTGGTCCGGTGATGAGCATCATCGGCCACGACAAGGCGGCCGCACCGAACGACGCCACATCCGCGCCGGCCGGCAACTGGGTCGGGTAACCGAGGATCGTGCGGACGGTCTCCAGCGCGGTCGCCCCCAACCGCCATGTCAGGACACTACCGCGCGCTCGCGCGCGTCCAGCACCATCAGCGCCACGTGCAATGAGGTCATCGACTCACCGTCATCGAGATCCACTCCGAGCGCGGCCCGGATCGCGCCCAGCCGCTTGTACAACGCGGGCCTGCTGAGGTGCAGGCTCGCCGCAACCGCAGCCTTGTTGCCCGCCAGCTTCAGGTACTCGCGGAGCAGATCCAGCTGTGCGGGCTCGCCGGCCAGCAGCCCCCGCAGCTCTGTCTCGGCGAAGGTCTGCACCCGCGGATCATCGCGCAGCAGCGAGACCAGCCCATGCAGACGAACGTCGGCCGCCCGATAGAAGGGCCGTTTGGCACCACGCATGGCCAGCGCGACCTCGGCGATGTGCGCGGCTTCATCGAGCCCGGTCACGGCATCGATCACGCCGTCCACCGGCGGCCCGACGGCCAGCACCGCCCCCGCGGTGCGGTCGACCCGCTCGATCTCGGTGCGCAGCCCCGCACCCAGCGATGTCAGCGCCTCGTCGGCCGGCCTGGTCATACCGAGCGCCAACACCGCGCCGACCTCGCCGTCGCGGCGCAACGCGCACAGACCGGTGTGCCCGGAAGCGTTGACGGTGTGCAGCACGGCATCGACCAGCAACACATTGCGCCGTTGCGCGGCAACGGGATCCGAGCCGGCGTCCGGGCGATTTACCCGCACCACCACGGGGGTGTACCGGGCCGCCGAGCGCAATCCGAGGGCATGCGCGCGAGCCGCCGCCTCACGCTCGTCGGTGATGCGCCCGCGCAGCACGTCATCGATCAGCCCGCTCTGCGCCTGATGGTGCAGTCCGGTCCGGTCCCGCTCGATCATCCGGTGCAGCGCCAGGGCCACCGCGGCGCGTTCCAGCACCATCCGGGTGCGATCCGCATCCTGGGGCGGCCGCGGGACGATCAGCCGACCCCATTGTTCGGCGCGCGGGCCCACCGCGGTCACCGCCCACCGCTCCGCCGCGGAATGCAGGCGTGAACGTCGCTCCCAGTCGCGCAACAGATCTGCCGACCCTCCACGCAGCGACACCGCCAGCGCCCGGTGCGTCAGGTCCTCCAGCACCACCGGCTCGTCGAGGATCGCCGCGGCGGCCTCCACGATGCCGGCCGCCGAGGGGCGTTTCAGGCTGAGCTCGGTGAAGGTCTCGTGTACCCGACGGTCGAAGGCCACCCGTTCGAACTGGTCGGCGACGATCAGTCGGTGCACGGCCTCGGTCACCTCGACGAAGCGCACCTGGCGGCGCAGCGCGACCAATGCCAGGTCGAACTCGGCGGCGACTGCACCCAATCCGGCGGGCAGGGGTATCGCACCGATCTCCACCACCACCCCGATCACCCCGGCGGCGGCCATCCCGCGCAGATACCTGCGCGGCGCATCCCGCAGCGCGGCACCGGTCGTCAGGACCAGCTCACCGCCCTGGACGAGGGCGGACAGGTCGGGCATATCACTGACATGCACCCATCGGATGGGCTGATCGAAGCGATGCCCGCACAGCACTTCGGGATCACCCGCCTGGATCACCGGCAGGTCGATCACCTGGCTGACGGTGGGCTGCACTTACACAGCGTAAAGCAAGATCGCAAAATCGATACACTCCGTCACCGCGATGCAGCCCGGGGGGAGCCGAGACTGGAGGGAACCCGACAGAAAGTGAGCCCATCGCGATGCAGGCCACCGTTCAGCACTGGAGTAACGGCACGTTCTTCGAAGGCGCTTCGGACGTCACCGCTGCGGTGACCAATCCGGCGACCGGTCAGGTCACCGGTCAGGTGGCCCTGGGCAGCGTCGCCGACGCCCGCGCGGTCATCGACGCCGCCGCCGCGGCCTTCCCCGCCTGGCGCGA
>JAKJHY010000037.1 GCA_021648845.1 Mycobacterium sp. MBM
ACAGCACCCGGACAGGCGAACCCGCAGGTCAAACAGTTAGACGATCGAAAACCCGCCGACCGTGTCCGAAGTCAGGCGCAGCAGGTCCTAGCAATCAGATCGATCGGCACCTAGACACGCAATTGCGGAGTAATCTGCAGATGAGCAAATTTGGAGACCCGCATGCGGTGGAGAAAATTACTGGTCATGGCCGTTGTGCTGACCTGCTACCACACAGCGTCGTGGTCTGTGGGCGCTGGTACGGCAGGTGCTGACAGATACACCAGTATCCTCCGGGCGGCCGACGAAGTCGTAGCCGTCGTCACGTCCAAGTTCCCGAGCTTGTCACCGGCGCGCGTACGTTCGCAATTCGTTGCTCAAGTCGACAACCTCACGCCCGTGACCGACGATGCCGCGCTGTTTAGGGTACAAACGGCGTGGTCAAAATACGAGCGAAGAGTGCCTGGATCGGACGAGGTCGTCGCAAAACGAAGCGCGGCCCGTGGGCCCTACGAGGCGGCCACTGGAATGCTCTGCCAAACGGCGGCCGAGCTCTTGATCACCGACGAAAAGTACGCTTGGCAATTCGCGGTCAATCAAGTCCAAGGAGCAATCTTGCAGCAGCATCCACTGGGAGCACGGCTCGCCTTGTATAAAGAGTTGGCTGAGATCACACAAAAGTTCCTCTGCGGCGAATACTGCGCTGGGACAGCAAAGCTCGCAGTACTACTCGCAACAGAGACATACTGCTGAAGCGGATCGAACTGATTGCGACAAACACTCGATTTGGAAATGCTGGGACGGCGGCTTTCGTCCATAGTCGCCCAGCTATGGGGCAGCTTCGCAACGTCGAGTTCGGGAACCCTCGCCTTATGCGCGACGCTTCGGATCGCGGCACGTGGATCTATCGGTCAGCACTATCCCCAAGTTACGGCGCATCGACACTCCGGCCGTGCTAATAGCCTTTAACATCTCCGGCGAGCATCGGCTTCAGGTCGGAATGACCCGTTAATCGCCCTTCAGTCCGTGGTGGATTCTCGCCGCGACGTCTGGGTCGCTGAGATAGCCACTGATGCCGTGCTGATTACCCGTACTGTTGACGACATCGCCCTTGTTGGTGATCGCCGGTTGCGTTGGCTCTAAGGGAAAGTGCGCAGTGTCCAACGGGTGGAGCGCAACGATGTCCTGTGGGTCGTAGGCGTTGAACCACTCAGCTGTACAGCCCGGCGCACGCTGCGCGTTGTCCGCATTGTGGCTCCGTAGGTACGAGCTGACAACTGACATCGCCAGCGGTGATCCCAGGGTCACGAAAAGTGGCACCTCCCAACCGGCGCTGCCCGCGTGGTTGAGTAGGACGTGGTAGGCGACGACCGTACCCAGGGAATGCGACACGACGACGGATTCGCCGCTACCCGCTACAACGTCGGCGACGGCATCGTCAATCCGCTCTCGACAGACCTCATTGGTGAGGTAGAGGTACACGTCGTGTGTGAACGTCTCCATCAAGGGAGCACCAAGATTTGGAAAACGCTTCTCGATCACCTTGAGAACGGCCACGACCCACGGCCAGTTCTGGGGGCCGCGAGCACCCACCGGGTGGCCAAGGGCGGCATCGAGGTCTTGTTGGGAGATGCCCCTGGAATCGCATACTTCCTCCAACAGCTTCCGCATGAACCCACGTTCCGACTCGTCGACCGCACCCCGCGTGACTACGTCGGCGACTTCATCTGCGGATTTGCCAAGCGAGAAGTCGTTCAATGTGTCTCCGTAGAAGACGAAGCGAACGTCCTTTTCGGCCACCGGAAGCGTGAGCCCCGACTTACTGAGCCCGTCGGCCAACGCATCCAGCCACTCTCGCTTCAGCGCAGCAGGGTCCTTGCCCTGCTGCGACCGTCCGTGAATTAAGATCAACTCTCGACTCATCGCCACCTCTCCAGCGAAATACCCTGCATGATGATGTCGGTGGCACCCGCATCGAACAGACTCCACGGCGAATCGCGTAGATAGGGCTTCAGCGCCTGCAGGATGTCAAGCCCAGGAACCTGATTTGCGCGTGCCACCGGCCAGCCCCTCGACAGGATCGGGACGAACGGTGCGAACTGCCGGCTTGCATGTGCCATCCCACGTAGCTTGCCGGCCAGCAGTTCGAGGTCGAAGTAGTGGGTCGATGTCTGGGTGGCCATCTCATCGCCAAGGCGCGCGATCTCGTCGGTGAGCCCCAGGTCAAAGTACCCGTACGCGGCGTAGATCGCCAGCGTTGGATCAACGTGCGGCCCGTACCGTATGCACTGCGCCAAGGTGTCGAGTGAAACCCCGTCCAGGCGCAGCATCCCATGCCCGAGGCATGACGCAAAGATGGCTCGCAACGCACGCAGCTCGTCCTCGCGGGTGCGGTAGGCGCGCCCAGCCTGCGTTGCCTCGTCAGGCCGGTGGTCGATATCTACGAGCTGATCCCGCTCGAAGGTTAGGCATGCGAGGTGATTCGGCAGCAGCGGGATCACGGCCACGAACTCAGCGGATGCGTGCCGCAGGCGGACCGCCACGGTGGTCGGTCCACTGTCGAGATCGCTTGCAGCATGCGACGAATCAATCGGCACAACTGCATTGTCTGGCTGCCTGTCGACGACTTCAGCGCCGTACACGGCGATCGCCGCGCCCGCGGGGCGCGGCACAGCCGCACCGAGTATTCGCTCAGCCGTGGCCACCAGCTTGCCTGCTCCTGGGGCGGGTGACTGCGCGACTTCGGCAAGCAGGTTCCGCCACCTTTCCGGGAAGTCCACCACAGACGCCATCAAAACCTGTGCCACCCTGCTCAGATTCGCCAAATCACTGAGCGGAGCGGTCGGAACAAGCGCACCGTTCCTGATTTCGAACCCGTCGAGCTGGTTGCCGAGTACACCCTGCACCTCGACACCGCGACGCCCCGTGCCTCTAGGAACTGCACCGGGCGTCTGCGAGCGACGAGCGAACCACGCGGTGGTCTGCGCCGACGTCCTCGCCACCGGTTGCTGATTCACCAAGCCCCTCCACTCCGCCTGGCGCACTCGATTCTTGATCGCCTGCTCCAGAACGGCATTCAGCTTGTAGGACCAGAGATAGCGGTGTCCGTCCGGTGTCTCCGCGTTCGGCTCGAAGAAGTCTGGGCTGCCGCGCAGGAGGTCCAGCAGCGTGCTGGTGTACAACGCGACGCGGGTGGGTCCAGCCGGACTGCCGGGCACTTCTGCGGCCGACTGACCAAAGCGGCACGCAAGAAATTGGTCGACGCATTGCTCCCTAGCCGACGCAAGTGGGTCATTGGGGAAGACTGAACCGCCGTCCACGTTGACCGCGGCGCCACTCGCGGTTGTGCGGCAAGCGTCCGAGATGATCGTCACGAACGGCACCCGGCCGAGTTGCGCGCAGGCTACCGTCTCGGCGAGGCTCACGGCCTCGTTCTGCCGGTCAGGCGCGTGGCTGAGCAGCCATTGCTCGTCGTTGCGGAGAAATAGGCCGTGCCCACCGAAGTAGAGGAAAAGGTGGCCAACATTGGCAGCGATCAATTGCTCTACCGCAGTACAGATGTCGTCCATGCGCACCGCCGGCCGCCTGCCGTCCGCACCCGGCTTGTCGGTGACGGCGATGGCTAGTGCGCTGTCCATTTCCCCCTGCGACACCGCCCAGTCGCGCATTGCGAGGGCACCCGTCGCAGCGTCACCGAGCTCCGCAAAGTCGCCTCGGGTCTTGTCGACCCCCACGAATACACCCCCGCGCAACATGTCTCCATCTTGGACGTCATCGGCATCCACCGCAGGCGATCGGCCCGACTGACTACCGATAGTTGATGCCGAGGTACGCGGCTAGTCGCATGGCGATGTCTTTATTCAACCCGTTCTCCACGAGTGACCACCTGATGAAGCTACAAACAATCTGGACTGCGGTGCCCTGATTTGAATCATAGGCAATCACTTCACATTTCTGAGTTGCGTCCGCCACGCCGAAAATCTTGAAACCACCTATCAACGCGGTTAAGCCGTCCTGCCGGTGCTCGATCTTGCGAACATCCGTTGTGCTGCGGATGGCCGTCTCGATGCGTTCGATGGACTGTTCTGGGGTAAGAGAGGTGAAATAGCACAATCGCCAGGCATGCCGAGCGGGATTGTCGAGGCTCCCCTTGATATCGACGCGTGAGGCGCCCCTACCGCTGTCCGTGGTGTTAGTCGACGCAACCGTGAACAGGCGTGCCTCGACGGTGTTCAGGTGCAGCACCGGGGTGGCCCACTCCAAGCATCGGGCCAATCCGCCGACCGGGTTTCCCGGCAGCAGCGTGACCTCGTTGATCGCGCTCCGTCCGTCAGACACGGCCTGTTCGACGTCGCCGTGCTGCAGTAGTCCTGAGTACAACGCGCTAGCGAACGGAATTGCTGCGCGGTCCGTGATCTCAAACTGCATGCTGACGCAGGCAGGTACCCCGGCCTGTACGAGCCTCCCGGCGACGGCGTCCACAACCTGACGATTCGCGCTCATAGCCCCGCGGCACGCGTTGAGCACGATCAGACGTAACGCCCCGTGATTGGCGAGCAGCGCCATTACTGAGTCCGCCGGACGAAGATCGGGGGAGCCGTCTGGGTGAGCAAACGCGAGGTAGCCTCCGATCGAGGGCTCGTACCCGCCGTGCCCCGAGAAGTGCACGACGTGCCACGGACCGCCACGCACGATCACCTCTTTGAGCCGGGCAAACGTGCAGGGAGTCGAGGCGTCGGTTACCGAGTGCACTTCGATTGCGCCGCCAAAGCCATTGAGTACGTGGGATAGCCGCATGAATTCGAATGCGACGTCGATCTCGGGCAGGGTTCTTGGTGTGGGCCCGCACAAGAGGATGCGAAGCGGTGGCCGCACTTCGAGCGTCGCGGCACTCGCCGCTGCCTGTGGATTGCGGAGGATGTGTGCCCACGGCAGCAGCGCCAGGAATCCATCGTCGGGCGCGGCGACCAGTTCCCATGGCTGGGCCGCCAGAAGCGCTGAGTCGCTCTCGAACCAGATGCGCGTCGGGTCGGGCGAGTTGCGGGCATCGGTCCGCAACTGAGGCCACTGGGGCCAGCCGCCCAGCGTGCTGTCAAACAGAGTTCGACCCACCGCAAGCAACTGATCACAGGAGCGGTCGTAGCGTTCGAGCTCGTCAGCGCCGGTGATTTCCACCGATGCGGCATCCTCGAGGCTGTCGAGATCGTGGTATGTCAAAACGGGAAGGATGGCAGCGAAAGCGTGCGATCCCCACTTCTCGCTCGATATCTCGACCAAGACTGGTAAGGGCGCACCGACGTCGTATATGCGCGCCGGGTCCTCGCGCACAAGCACGTTGACGATGTTCACGCCACCCCCGAGTATGCCGACCGCACGGTAACCGCGACCGTATCACTGAGACCTGCAGAAGTGACCGTCATTCGCCACGGCCGGGCACCCTGCCGCCGAGTCGCTGCGGCCGCCGGATTTGACGGAAAGGGGGACGACTTGAGCCGAAGGCTACAGATGCAAAAAGACCGGGGTAGCACGCGACGAACGAACACTCGTATCGGTAGGCACATATGCGGATCGGGAGGTCGTCGATAGTGTCCAAGGAGCTTGAGGTACCGAATTTCCATACAACTACCGTCACCTAAATAGTCCATGCGCGAACCGGACAGCAGGGCCTCAGCGACTTCGTGCCGGAGCTGCTTAAAATCGCCGCACTGCCTTATTCTGGCTGAGCAAGCCCGAACAGGCGTCGTTCGGAACGGCCGCGAGGCGGACTGCATTGGTACGAATACCACTACATCCGCCGATAATCGGGCATTGGGAGCATCGCGATGAACCTCGTAGGGAACCGCTGTCAGACCTGCAATCGGTAAACACAGTTTTCTATAGCCAACTCTTTCACAGACATCGGAGATAGAGCGTTGTCACGCTTGACGTGAGCGAGGTCACACTATCTCGGAGCTGAATAGCATGAATAGTAATTTGGGCGGTTGTCAACTTTCCTTAAGGACTAGCCAAAAGCATTAACATCCCGTCGGGCGCTTATCAGAAATTCCGCCTGCGTCTGCGCAGATTGCACAAATTTCTGCGGTACCAATTTTGCTTTTACTTGATCAATGGTCATCAGACCCTCCTTCATCGTCGCTGCACCAGTCAGTGTCGTGGCGGCATCAATGAACTGGCTCAACCAAAGCTGCGCGTGCTTAAGCGTTTCTTCCGTCGCCACAATCTGCACGACCGAGAATTTGTCAGTCACTCGCGTCAGGGCCTCAGCTATAGCCCTAATATCCGCTTGAAAGTCCGTGGTCGGCGGATAGAACTTCGGATCGCCATTCATCTTCGCATTGAGTCCTTGCAACAGTGTGTGCATCTGAACCATCGCGCTGTCAAACTCCGCGTAAGCGACCCGTTGATTATTGCGTCGAAAGTCCTCGTCAGCCTGCCGGTCAGCCGTCTGTGCGTTCATCGACGCCACATACAGAGTCCCGCCGGTACCGATGACCGCGACGATCAACGTTGCAGTGACGCTCAGTACCGCCAGCCAGTTGGTGCTCGTCTTGTCGGTTGGCCTTCGCTCCGCTGCGGCATGGCGTCGCCGTGCCTTGCTCCCAGCCGTTAATCGGAGGCGTGCCGTGGAAGTCGTACGCAGCCTGTTCGATCCCGACCGGCGGCCAGCGAGTGGAGCCGGGGCTTTGTGTCGCCTCCGAGTCGCCGATGCGGCGTGCCTTCCCGTGTCCATAGGCGATGGTGACACGAGACCCTCAACTCCGCTCGCCGTTCTGGAAATTGCCAATCTGAGTCCTCGACATTGCAAAGACTTGAACAAGATTCAACATTTTTGCGAAAGGCGAGCCTGCTGGACAATTAGGTCACGGCTTGACCCGCTCCCGTTTGGGTTCCAGATTGGCCTGAGATGTCAGGTACGCGGGTGGCGAGTGGTTGAATCTGGTCGAGTCCTTGCCCGCATCCCGGGGGATACTTTTTCGCTGCGCCGAGCACATACGACCCAGAGACCCGTGAGCGGCAGTACGGATGCACCAGTCCACGCTTCGCGCCCCACTCGGCCGCCCGGTACACGCACCCAATCTGACCGGACCTGTGCCCGCCGAAAGTCGCCGTACCCGAACGCATCGCGCGCCTTGACCCCAACACCCATTGAGGTTCTACGTTGGCGAAGGCAACCGCGACGAGAGGAACCCCGTGGCTGAGTACACACTGCCAGAACTCGATTACGACTATGGCGCGCTGGAGCCCCACATTTGCGGGCAGATCAACGAGATCCACCACAGCAAGCACCACGCCACCTATGTCAAGGGCCTCAACGACGCCCTGGCCAAACTCGAAGAAGCCCGCGCCAACGACGACCAGTCGGCAATCTTCCTCAACGAGAAGAACCTCGCCTTCCACCTCGGCGGACACGTCAACCACAGCATCTGGTGGAAGAACCTGTCCCCCAACGGCGGCGATAAGCCCGAAGGCGAACTGGCCGCCGCCATCGACGACCAGTTCGGCAGCTTCGACAAGTTCCGCGCCCAGTTCACCGCCGCAGCCAACGGACTGCAGGGCTCCGGCTGGGCCGTCCTGGGCTACGACAGCCTCGGCGGGCGCCTGCTGACCTTCCAGCTCTACGACCAGCAGGCCAACGTTCCGCTGGGCATCATCCCGCTGCTGCAGGTCGACATGTGGGAGCACGCCTTCTACCTGCAGTACAAGAACGTCAAGGCCGACTACGTCAAGGCCTTCTGGAACGTCGTCAACTGGGCCGACGTCGCCGACCGCTACGCCAAGGCCACCACCGACACCGGCGGACCGATCTTCGGCTGACGGGTTTCGCGCGCGTCAAAAACGGGGACACCGCTGACCATGAGTAAAGGCGCCAGCAGCGTCCACGGCGCCGTGGACAAGGCCACCGACAACGATGCGTTCCAGTACGCCGCGCGCGCCGGGTTCGCCGCCAGCGGTGTACTGCACCTGCTACTGGGGTACATCATCCTGCGACTGGCGCTGGGCACCGGCGGCAACGCCGACCAATCCGGGGCACTGGCCACATTGGCCAGTCAGACCGGCGGCGCGGTCATGTTGTGGGTCGCGGCAATCGGACTGTTCGCGCTCGGCCTGTGGCGGCTGGCCGAGGCGGTCGTCGGGTCAAAGCCCAGCGAACGCTCGGGCAACGACGACTCACCGGCGTGGAAACACGCCAAATCGGTCGGCCTGGCGATGGCCAGCTTCGCAATCGCTTTGTCCGCCACGCGATTTGCGATGGGCGCCGGGCAGTCCAGCGGCCGGCAGAACTCTGGTATCTCCGCGCAGCTGATGCAATCCGGCTGGGGTAAGGCACTGCTCGTCGCGGTGGGCCTCGGCGTGATCGCCGTCGGCGGCTACCACATCTACAAGGGGGTCACGAAAAAGTTCTTCAAGGATCTGGGGGTATCCGGCGGCACCGGTATCACCGCGGTCGGTGTGGCGGGCTACGTGGCCAAGGGAATGGTGCTTGCCGGTGCCGGCATCCTCGTCCTGTTCGCCACGCTGCAGGCCGACCCGGCCAAGGCCGCCGGCCTGGATGCCGCGGTCAAGACGCTCGGCCAAGCACCCTTCGGAAAGTTCCTGCTGATCCTGGCGGCCCTGGGTATCGCGGCATTCGGCGCCTTCAGTTTCGTGCGAAGCCGCTACGGCCGGATGTGACCGTCAGCTCAACGCATCGATGAGCGCCGCCAACTGCCCGGGTGACACCGCCACCCCGCACTGGTGCCGCAGGTCGATCAACGGACGGGCGATGTTCTGCAGATCGAGGAACTCGCCGGGATGCCCGAGGAAGTAACCGCGTACCGAGTTCTCCGCATCGGCGGTGGACTGGTTGGCCGCTGCCGTCAGCACATCGTTGGCGCCCGGATGGGTGTCGAGATAACCACCCGCCTGCCCCAGCACACCGCTGGCCACAGTGGACAGATTGCTCGCCGAGCACGGCTCCGCCGCGGCGGCGGCCGGTGCGGCGATCATGGACGCGGCGATCCCGCCGAGGACGAGCGTGACAAACGGTTTCATGGGTCGATCCTGCGGGATCGACGGCCGTCGCGCACCACCTTGTCGCGAACTGGATATGTCGGTGCACCCCGATACCGTCGCGCCATGTCGTCTCCCACCCTCGCCCGCCAGGTCGTCGTCCCGGCTCCGACCGGGGCCTTTGACGCAGATACGGCCATCGCCGCGGCCACCGATTTCTGCACCACATACGACGTCGCCAAGAACACCCGGTACACGGTGGTCCCGAGGCTGGACCAGGCATTGCGAATCGCCGCACGGACCGGACCGGACCAGCGCTGGCGGCGAATGGCGCGGTGGTCGGCCAATTACGATATCGACGGAGTGCCGGAGACCGTCCTGCTCGTCGACGAGCGTGACATTCTCTACAACCTGTTCGTGGCCGGCCTGCCCGAGGCGGACTGGTTGCCGCCGAACACCGTCACCTCGGTGAGTCGCTGGGCACGGTTCTCCCCCGCGATGCGCCGGGCGCAGCGAATCGGGCTGGGCTGGATCCTGCCCGTTCAGCGCGAGGTCCTGCTTGTCCCGATGCCGACCACACGCTACGCCGACAGCTCCGCACGCGTTTTGCATTGCGATACCGGCCGCCCGGCCATCGAGTGGGCGGACGGGTGCGGACCGTTCTATCTGCACGGCACCGAGTTCGGGGAGGACGCGTATCGGACGGTGGTCGGCGGCGGTATGTCCGTCGCCGAGATCGCCGCCTTGACCAATGCCGGCCAGCGTTCGATCGCCATGCGCTACCTGACCTTCGATTCGGCCCAGGCTGCCGGGGCACGTCCGCTCGATGACGGCGTGTACCGGCTGGCCCTGCCACCACGGCTGGCCAGGCAGTGCGGCGCCTTCGTCTACTTCACCCGTTTGGGAAGAAGTCAGTGCCTGCACTGGGTGGATCCGCGGACCGTAGGTCACGATCGGCGCGGGCAACCGGACCGGCGGATACCGGTGGGGTCGACGCGGCACCTGTGAATATCGCGGGTAGGCCACCCTATCCTTATCGGGGGATGAAAGGATTCCCCCATGAGACTTCGGTTGAGCCGCATTGCCGCGGCGTTGTCCGTCATCGCGGTGGCCGCCTCGGCGACGGCATGCTCGTCCGGCGACGGGGGCGACGAACTGCTGATCTACAACGCCCAGCACGAGTCCCTGACCAAGGAATGGATCGACGCGTTCACCGCGGAGACCGGCATCAAGGTCACCTACCGGCAAGGCGGCGACACCGAACTGGGTAACCAGCTGATCGCCGAGGGCGACTCCTCCCCGGCCGATGTGTTCCTCACCGAGAATTCCCCGGCGATGGCCGCGGTCGAGGACGCCGGGCTCTTCGCCGATGTGGATGCCGCCACCGTGGAGCAGGTGCCCGCCGAGTACCGCCCGTCCACCAACAAGTGGACCGGCGTGGCGGCACGCACCACGGTGTTCGTCTACAACACGCAGAAACTCCAGCTGGGCGAGCTGCCCCGATCGATCATGGATCTAGAGCGGCCCGAGTGGAAGGGCCGCTGGGGTGCCCCGCCACCCAAGGCAGACTTTCAGGCAATCGTTGCCGCGATGCTGCAACTGACCGGCGAACAGGCCACCTCCGCGTGGCTGACCGGCATGAAGACCAATGCCACCCTGCTGCAGGACAATATCGCCACCCTGCGCGCGGTGAACGACGGTGAGATCGACGGCGGGATCATCTACCACTACTACTGGTTCCGCGATCAGGCCAAGACCAAGGAGATGAGCGCCAACACCGCCCTGCACTATTTCCGCAACGAGGATCCGGGCGCGTTCATCAGCATCTCCGGTGGCGGCGTTCTGGAATCGAGCAAGAAGAAGGAACAGGCCCAGCAGTTCCTGAAGTTCGTCACCAGCAAGGCCGGACAGGAGGTCCTGGAGAAGGGCACCTCGTTCGAGTACCCGGTGGCCAGCGGCGTACCCGCCAACCCGGCGCTCCCCCCGCTGGACACCCTGCAGGCACCCAAGGTCGACCCGTCCACGCTCAACGCTGCCAAGGTGACCGACCTGATGACCAAAGCCGGCCTGCTCTAGGTGGTCTCCACCCACACCGACCGCCCGACCGCCGGACCGCGACCGCCCGCCCGGCCCGGCGCCGTGCTCAGCGGCGGGATCGCACTCCTGGTCGCGGCGACCTTCGTCCCGCTGGGCTATGTCGTGTGGGCGGTGATCAGCACCGGCCCGGCACGCATCTACGAGCTGGTGGTGCGACCGCGGGTCGGCGAGCTGCTGATCAACACCACCGGCCTCGTGCTGGTGACGGTGCCGTTGTGTGTGGTGCTCGGTATCGGCGCGGCCTGGCTGGTCGAACGCACGGATGTGGCCGGCGCCGCGCTGTGGCGTCCGCTGCTGGTCGCCCCCCTGGCGGTGCCCGCCTTCATCAACAGTTATGCCTGGGTCAGCGTGTGGCCCTCGCTGCATGGGTTCGGCGCCGGGGTGTTGGTCAGCACCTTGTCGTACTTCCCGTTCGTTTTCCTGCCTGCGGCGGCCACCCTGCGCCGGCTGGATCCGTCCGTCGAGGAATCGGCACGGGCGCTGGGGTCTGGCACCGTCGGCGTCTTCTTTCGCGTGGTGTTGCCGCAGCTACGGCTGGCCGTGCTCGGCGGCGGACTGCTGATCGGGGTGCACCTGCTCGCCGAGTACGGCGCGTTCGCGATGTTGCGTTTCGCAACATTCACCACTGCCATTTTCGAACAGTTCCAGGCGACATTCGACGGTGCGGCCGGGGCCACCCTGGCCGGCGTGCTGGTGCTGCTGTGCCTGGTGCTGCTGCTGGGCGAGGCGCTGCTGCGTGGCAGTGCCCGATTCGCCAGGATCGGCTCCGGCGCGCCACGCCCGGCGGCGCCGATCCATTTGCGCGCGGTCAACATCCCGGCGGTGGCCGCGCTGGCCGTGCTCACCGTGCTGGCACTCGGGGTCCCGGTGTGGACGCTAGTGCGTTGGCTCTGGATCGGCGGCACCGCCGTCTGGGAGATCGCCGACCTGACCGAGGCGCTGGGACAGACCGCCGCGCTGGCCGCGTTAGCCGCCGCCGTCACCACCGTGGCGGCGTTCCCGTTCGCGTGGTTGGCGGTCCGCTACAGCGGGGCCTTCGCGCGCATGGTGGAGGGCGCCAACTTCGTCACCAGTTCCATGCCCGGCATCGTCACCGCGCTGGCGCTGGTCACCGTCGCCATCCGCTTCGCACCCCCGCTGTATCAGACCGCGGCGCTGGTGCTGTGCGCCTACGTGCTGATGTTCCTGCCGCGCGCGCTGGTGAGCCTGCGCTCCGGTCTGGCACAGGTGCCACCCGGATTGGAGGAGGCCTCCAGGTCGCTGGGTGTGTCGCCGGCACGCAGTTTCGTGCGGGTCACACTGCGGCTGACCGCGCCCGCGGCCGGTGCGGGCGCGGCGTTGGTGTTCGTGGCGGTGGCCACCGAACTGACCGCGACGCTGCTGCTCGCGCCGACCGGCACGAGGACCTTGGCGATGCGGTTCTGGTCGCTGTCGAGCGAGCTGGATTACGCGGCCGCCGCACCGTACGCGCTGGTGCTGGTTGCGCTGTCGATCCCGGTGACGGTGGCGTTGTTCCGGCAGGCCACCAGGGGGCCATCATGACCGACCAGACGCTGGCCGTGCATGGCCTGACCAAGACGTTCACCGATCACCCGGTGCTCGACAGCGTGGACCTGACATTGGCGCAGGGCAGTATCACCGCCGTGGTGGGCGCCTCGGGATGTGGAAAGACCACTCTGTTGCGGCTGATCGCCGGCTTCGAGGCCCCCGATGCAGGCACCATCGACATCGGTGGGC
This sequence comes from Mycobacterium sp. MBM, assembly GCA_021648845.1. Taxonomy (GTDB): domain Bacteria; phylum Actinomycetota; class Actinomycetes; order Mycobacteriales; family Mycobacteriaceae; genus Mycobacterium. The sequence goes on from JAKJHY010000037.1 coordinate 12,805, forward strand.
GCCGCGTCGCGTCCGCCGGCGCCGGCCTTGCCCCGCACCGCCGCTCGGTCGGCTACGTCGCACAGGACGGTGCACTGTTCCCGCACTTGAGTGTCGGCGCCAATATCGCCTATGGGCTGCCCGGCCGGGCCCGCAGCGCAGCGGTCCGGGCCCGGGTCGCCGAACTGCTCGAAACCGTGTCACTGCAGCCGTCTTTCGCCATGCGCCGCCCCGATGAACTGTCCGGTGGCCAGCAACAGCGCGTCGCTCTGGCCCGCGCGATGGCCCGGCAACCTGCCGTGATGCTGCTCGACGAGCCGTTTTCGGCCCTCGATACGGGGCTGCGGGCTGCCACCCGCAAGGCCGTCATGAAGGTCCTCGCCGACACCGGGGTGACCACCCTGCTGGTCACCCACGACCAGGGTGAGGCGCTGTCGGTCGCCGACCAGGTCGCCGTCATGCGCGACGGCCAATTCACCGGGGTGGGAACCCCGCAACAGGTGTACCGCACCCCCGGCAACCGGTTCACCGCCGAATTCCTCGGTGACTGCGTGTTCCTGCCGTGCACCGTGCGCGCCGGGACCGCCGACTGCGTGCTGGGCCGGATCCCGTTGGTCGCCGCGGCGCCGGACGGTCCGGCAACCTTGATGCTTCGCCCTGAACAGCTGGTCGCCGTCGAGATCACCGATACCACAACCGAACTGGAGCCAGGTATCGGAATCGTGGTGGGTTCGGAGTTTCTCGGACACGATGTGCTGCTGACCATCGACACCGGCGGTGACACGCCGCCGATCACCGTGCGCCAGCACAGTATCTCTGCGCCGGAAGTGTCGGCGAAAATCCGCATCGAGATACTCGGTGGCGCCCTGGTGCTGCCATGAGCCGTGTTCTTCGACACCTGCGGTCCTACGGTGAGCGGCCCGCGGTGCATACCGCCGATCAAACCGTGAGCTACCGATGCCTGGCCGATCGGGTGGCCCGAGCCGCCGCCGAGTTCGCCGGCGAACGCCGATTGATCCTGCTGGAGACGCACAACGATCTCGCGACCCTGGTGCACTATCTGGGTGCGCTGTCGGGCGGACATGTGGTGCTACCGGTGCCACCGGGAGGTGATCACGCCGATGTGCTGCGCACCTACCGCCCCGACACCATCGTCGACGCCACCGGTGTGCAGCACCGCACCGACGGCGGCCGGCATCGCCTGCACCCCGACCTCGCGCTGCTGCTGTCCACCTCCGGCAGCACCGGCTCGCCGAAGCTGGTTCGGCTCTCGGCGACCAATCTGGCGGCCAACGCCGAATCCATCGCGGAGTACCTCGATATTCGCGATACCGACTGTGCCGCAACGACCCTTCCGATGTCTTATTGCTACGGCCTGTCGGTGATCCACAGCCACCTGCTGCGCGGGGCCGCGCTGATCCTGACCGATCTCTCGGTCATCGACGACGGGTTCTGGGAGCTGTTCGGCCGCCACCGCGGCACCTCCTTCGCCGGGGTGCCCTACACCTTCGACCTGCTGGACCGGATCGGGTTCGACACCATGGACCTGCCGCACCTGCGCTACCTCACGCAGGCCGGTGGCCGGCTGGAACCCGACCGGGTACGGCGGTTCGCCGAACTCGGGCAACGGCGCGGCTGGCAGCTGTACGTCATGTACGGCGCCACCGAGGCCACCGCCCGGATGGCCTATCTGCCGCCCGAACTCGCGGTAACCCGGGCCGAGGCCATCGGGCGGGCCATCCCTGGGGGTCGCCTGTGGATCGACGGGACAGAAGGCGAGATCGGTGAACTCGTCTATCAGGGGCCCAATGTGATGATGGGCTACGCCGAAAGCGCCGCAGATCTGGCGGCCGGCCCCGGTCCAACCGAGCTGCGCACCGGAGACCTGGCCAGGCGTGCCGAGGACGGGCTCTTCGAGATCGTGGGTCGCGCCAACAGATTCGCCAAGCTGTTCGGCCTGCGCATCGACCTGCAGCGGGTGGAATCCGCGCTGCGCGGGCGCGGAATCACCGCCCTGTGCACCACCGATGACGATATCCTCGTCACCGCCACCACCCATGACGCGCAGGCGGCGCGCAGCGCCGTCGCCGAGATCACCGGACTGCCGGCCGGGTCGGTGCGGGCCGTCACCGTGACCGAACTGCCGATGCTGCCCTCGGGTAAGCCCGACTATCCGGCGGTGCGCGCACTGCGAGACGAACCGACCGTCACGACCGCCCTGCGCGGGGTGTTCGCCGATGTGTTGCACCTGGACCCGGCCCAGATCGACGGCGATGCCAGCTTCGTGGACCTTGGCGGCAACTCGCTGAGCTACGTCACGATGTCGGTGCGCATCGAGCGTGTGCTGCACGAGCTTCCGCCCGATTGGCATCGGCTACCGCTGCGTGAGCTCGAACAGCTCACCCCCGGCAGGCGCCGCTGGGTCTCGACGCTGGAAACCAGCGTGGCGCTGCGGGCGATCGCGATCGTGCTCATCGTCGGATCCCACGCCGAACTGTTCGAGATGTGGGGCGGCGCGCACATCCTGCTCGGTGTCGCCGGCTACAACTTCGCCCGGTTCTGCCTGACCTCGGCGCCGCGCGAAGATCGGATCCGGCACCTACGCGACACCATCGCCTGGATCGCGGCACCCGCCATCGCCTGGGTCGCGATCACCATGACCTTCAGTGACGACTATTCGTGGTCGAACCTGCTGCTGGCCAACAAGTTCCTCGGGCCGTTCGACAGCATGACCGCCGGCCGGCTGTGGTTCATCGAGGTGCTGGTGTGGACCCTGGTGTTGTTGACCCTCCTGCTGTGGGTGCCCGCGGTGGACCGGCTGGAACGGCGCGGCCCGTTCGCCTTCGCGTTGGTGTTCCTGGCCGTGGGGGTGGCGCTGCGGTACGACCCCCCGGGTCCCGACCCCGGCGAGGACGCCTGGTTCACCATGCTGTCCTTCTGGTTCTTCGCGGTGGGTTGGGCGGTGGCGAAATCCTCGACGGCGTGGCAGCGGGCCGCGATCACCGCACTGCTCGCGGTCGGGCTGTACGGCTACTTCGGCGACCCGGTGCGCGAAGCCCTGGTGTTCGGCGGGATCACCCTGATGATCTGGTTGCCCGCCATCCGTTGCCCGGTGCCGCTGACCGGCGTGCTCGCCACCGTGGCGGACGCCTCGCTGTACATCTACCTGACCCATTTCCAGATCTACCCGCTGTTCGGCGAACACCGACTGGCCGGTGTGCTCGCGGCGCTGCTGTTCGGGGTGATGCTGGCCCGGTTGGTGACGCGGGTGCGCGCCGCGGTGCATCAGCGGTCGGCGATCATCCCCTCCTGGACCAGGGTTGCGGCGATCACACCGTCGGCACGCACCAGCGACGCGGTCATCACACCGCGGCCGCCGCACGCCGCCGGAGACCGGGACTCCAGCAGGTTCCACTGATCGGCGCGGACCTGGCGATGAAACCAGACCGAGGAATCGGTGGTCCCGCTGCGGTGCGTACGGTCGGCCATCGAGATTCCGTGTACGGCCAGGATCGGGTCGACGCCGTACAGGTCGGTGATATAGACGGCGACCAGGGTGTGGATCAGCGGATCGTCGGGCAACTCGACGGTGGTCCGCCACCACAGCCGCCGCATGAACTCACCGTCGACCATCTCGTCTTCGACCCGGACGTCGAGTTCGTCCAGCGGAAGTGCCGGTGCCGGACCGGGCGGCCCGGTGCGCTCCAACGTGTCCGGGTGCGCCGGCATCACCGGCCGCGTGCCGTGCTCGGGGCCGACCAGGGCAGCGGAGAACGACACCGTTGCGATGTTGAGTAGCCGGTCGTGCTGGCGGGCCGACACCCGGCGCGCCGCAGCGGTCCGTCCGTCGTAGACCCGTTCGACCTGATAGTCCGCGCCGTCACCGGCGTCGCCGCCGCGCAGGAACTGTAGGTGCAGATTCGTCGGTCGTTTCTCGGCGTCCACCGTCGCGCACGCCGCGGCCAGACTCTGCGCCGCGAACAACCCACCGAACGCCCGTTTGCCGGGCGGTCCGGCGGCCGGGCCGCGCCAGCGGTCCTCGCCGGCCGGCGCCAGCGTCAGAAGGTCCAGCAGCGTACTCACGCGACGGTGCCCGCCCCGGTCAGCCGCTCGATCTCCGCGCCGCCGAGCCCCAACCGCTCCAGCACGGCCGCCGTGTGGTCGCCGAGCGCCGGCGCCGCGGTCGCGGCCGGATACCTGCCGTCGATGCAGATCGGCAGACCGGGCGCCAGGTATGTTCCGACCCGCGGCTGGTCCAGCATGCTGAACAACGGGTTGGCCGTCACCCGCTCGTCGGCGGCGACCTCGGCGAAGCTGCGGTAGCGCTCCCACAGCACCGAGGTCTGTGACAGCGCGGCGGTGATGTCGTGCGCACTGCGCTCGGCGAACCACAGCGTGAACAATCCGGTCAGCGCGTCGCGGTGGGTGTACCGCTGGCCCTCGTCGGTGAAGTCGGCGCCGAGCGCTTCCCCCAGTGCGGCAACGGCTTTGGTGGTGCCGGTCAGTTCGGTCAGATCGCGGAAATGCCGGCCGGTGAGCGCGACCAGCATGAACACCACGCCGTCGTTGCTGGTGAAGTTCTGACCGTACTGTCCGTAGAGCGCGTTGCCGATGCGCTGCCGTTCGGGGCCGCCGACCATCACCTCGGTCAGGAAGCTCAGGTTGCCTGCGGTGGCCAGCGCGACGTTCTCCAGCGGGATGGCGAGCCGCTGGCCGGCACCGGTGGCCTCCCGGTGGCGCACCGCGGTGACCACCGCCAGCGCGGCATACAGCCCGCACGTCACGTCCCAGGCGGGCAGTACGTGGTTGACCGGGGTGCCCAGATTCGCCGGCCCGGTCACCAGCGGGAAGCCGACGGCGGCGTTGACGGTGTAGTCCACACCGGTGGAACCGTCGGCCCGACCGGAGATCTCGACGTGGATCAGGTCCGGACGCAGCGCGACCAGTTCGTCATAGGAATGCCAGGCACGGCCGGCGACATTGGTGATCAGTACCCCGGCGTCGGCGATCAGCGTGCGGATCAGATCCTGGCCCTCGGGGGCGCGCATGTCGACGGCGACGGACTGTTTGCCCTTGTTGAGCCCCGCCCAGTAGATGCTGTCGCCGTCATCGGTCACCGGCCAGCGCCGGTAATCGGCGGCACCGCCCACCGGGTCCACCCGGATCACCTCGGCACCCAGCTGTGCCAGCGTCATCCCGGCCAGTGGCACCGCGACGAAGCTGGAGATCTCGATGATCCGTACCCCCGTCAGGGGACCCTGCGCACCAGTCACCCGGTCAAGCTATCAACCCCTGGGTTGGTGCCATTAGATTTGGTGTCATGCCCACGATAGAGCTCGACACTCCGGCCGGACCCATCGATGCGCTGGTCGACCTCCCCGAGGGCCCGGGTCCGTGGCCGGGTGTGGTCGTGGTGCATGACGCCATCGGGTATCAGCCCGACAAGGAGGCCGTCTCGGCACGCATCGCCGCCGCCGGCTACCTGAGCATCACACCGAACCTGTACGCACGGGGTGGCCGAGCCCGCTGCATCACCAAGGTCATGCGTGCGGCGTTGACCCGTCAAGGCCCCGCGATCGAGGACATCCTGGCCGCCCGCGACTACCTACGGGACCGGCCGGACTGCACCGGTGTCGTCGGCATCGCCGGGTTCTGCATGGGCGGGCAGTTCGCCCTCATACTGTCCCCCAAGGGTTTCGGTGCGGCAGCACCGTTTTACGGCACCCCACTTCCCAAGAATCTGGAGGACACCCTGGCCGGCGCCTGCCCGATCGTGGCCAGCTTCGGCGCGAAGGACCCGCTGGGCCGAGGCGCACCGGCAAAACTGAACAAGGCGGTCGCCGCGCAGAAGATCGACGCGGATATCGAGGTCTACCCGAACGCGGGGCACAGTTTCGCCAACCAACTACCCGCGCAGGCGTTGCTGCGGGTCACCGGGTTTGGCTACAACGAGGCCGTCGCCGAGGACGCCTGGCAGCGGGTGTTCGCGTTCTTCGAGACCCACCTGCGGGGGTGAGCTGATCAGTCCGGCAGCCGCAGTTCCGGCTTCTCCACCTCTTCGATGTTCACGTCCTTGAAGGTGATGACGCGGACCTGTTTGACGAAGCGGGCCGGCCGGTACATGTCCCACACCCAGGCGTCTGCCAGACGCAGCTCGAAATAGACCTCGCCGTCGGCGTTACGGGGCACCATCTCGACACTGTTGGCCAGGTAGAACCGGCGTTCGGTCTCCACCACGTAGCTGAACTGCCCGACGATGTCCTTGTACTCGCGGTACAGCGAGAGCTCCATCTCGGTTTCGTACTTCTCGAGATCCTCGGCACTCATCTGCTCTGCTGTCCTTCGTCTAGGTTGGTCTCCATCATTGTCCACACCGTTGCACCGCGTGGCACCGATCCCGCAACCCTTCGCACATTGGCAAAAGAGAAGCGATGCTCAGTGCACGGGCCCAATTCCTCCAGCGCCGCCATGTGCACCGGCGTGCTGTAACCCTTGTGCTCGGCGAAACCGTACCCGGGGTGCTCGTCCTCCATCGAAACCATCAGCCGGTCCCTGCTCACCTTGGCCAGCACGCTGGCCGCGGCGATACAGGCCGCCGCCGCGTCACCCCCGATGACCGGCAGGGACGGCATCGGCAGTCCCGGTACCCGGAAACCGTCGGTGAGCACGTAGCCGGGCCGCAGCGACAGCCCGGCCACCGCGCGGCGCATACCTTCGATGTTCGCGTGGTGCACGCCGCGGCGGTCCACCTCGACCGACGAAATGAACACCACGTGATAGGCCAGCGCGTAGCGGCGGATCAGCGGGAACAGCCGCTCCCGCTCGGCCTCGTTGAGCTTCTTCGAATCGTCCAGTGCAGCAAGGCTGGTCAAGCGATTGGGCCCCAGCACGCAGGACGCCACCACCAGCGGCCCGGCGCACGCGCCGCGACCGACCTCGTCGACGCCGGCCACCGGCCCGAGACCGCTGCGGTAGAGCGCGGACTCCAGGGTGCGCAGACCGGACCTGCGGATCACTGTTCGGGGGGGCCAACTCGCCGGCAACGCCGGAACTCCTAGTCGCCCGAGGCCGTCTGCGGGTTGACACTGCTGACGCCGCCCCAGCGTGACGGCGGCCAAGCGATGAACCGGGCCTTGCCGATCACATTGTCCACCGGCACCGTCCCGGCCTCCGGGTCGCCGGTGCACAGCAGCCCGCGTTGCGCGTCGCCCGGCAGATTCGAGCAACGTGCCCGCGAGTCTGCCGAATGCGTGCGGTTGTCGCCCATCACCCAGAGCTTGCCCTCGGGCACCTTCACCGGGCCGAACTCATTGCCCAGACACGGATAGACCTCGGCGTCGGCGTTCATCGTCACCGAGTCCAGATACGGCTCGACGAGCTTCTTGCCGTCGACGGTCAGTCCGGTGTCGGCGCGGCACTGCACCGTCTGGCCACCCACCGCGATGACCCGCTTGACCAGATCGTTCTCATCCGGTGGCACGAACCCGACGAAGGACAGCGCATCCTGGACGAACTTGATGGCCGGATTGTCCGAGCGGATCGACTGGTAGCCGATGTTCCAGTTCGGTGGCCCCTTGAACACGACGACATCGCCGGGTTCGGGCTCGGTGAACCGGTAGGTGAGCTTGTCCACCATGATGCGATCCCCGACACACCCCGGGCAGCCGTGCAGCGTGGGCTCCATCGACTCCGAGGGAATCAGATACGGACGCGCCACGAAGGTGAGCATCACGTAGTACAGGACGAGCGCGATGGTGACCAGGATGGCGCCCTCACGCAGCGCACCGCGCTTCTTCGTCGGCTCCTGCTGCTGCTCTTCGGGCTCGGCGGTTTCGGCGGGAGCGGCGTCCTCGGCTTCGTCGGTCACGGCATCAGGGTAGCCAGCCAGGCTGGGGCGCAGCCTGTGAGCCTGAGCGAGCGTGTCGGGGCGGGTGCGCCTGACACGGTCAGCGTCAGCGCTTCTCCTTGATCTTCGCCTTCTTGCCGCGCAGATCGCGCAGGTAGTACAGCTTGGCGCGGCGCACGTCACCGCGGGTCACGACGTCGATGTGGTCGATGTTGGGCGAGTGCACCGGGAAGGTCCGCTCGACACCGACGCCGTAGCTTTCCTTGCGCACGGTGAAGGTCTCGCTGATCCCGCCGTTCTGACGGCGCAGCACGACACCCTTGAAGACCTGGATGCGCTCCTTGGAGCCCTCGATGACCTTGACGTGCACGTTGACGGTGTCGCCGGGGCCGAATGCCGGGATATCGTCGCGCAGCGACGCCTTGTCGACGAAGTCAAGCGTGTTCATCGGTGACTCTTCCTTGCTGTTGGCGGCTCTTCGTGGGCAGCACGGTGACGCGCGGCCGAACCGACGTATTCGGGCGGATCTGACGGTGTTCGTCTCCGCAGCAGGGTGAACCTGCGCAGACAACTGCTCAATTGTGCCAGACGCGGAGCACGAGGCGAAATCGTCGCCCCGACCGCCGGTCAGCGGCGGGCCGCCCGCGCCCACCGGGGCACGCGTGGGCGGCCGACAGTGGTTAACCTAACTCCTATCCGGGGTAGACGTTCCGACATCGTGGCCGGAGGCCCCCGCCCCTCGATCATCGTCTGGAGGATTCATGCCGCGGCCGTCGAAGGTCTTGACGGTGACCTTTACGGCCGTATGTGTGGCCGCCACGATCTCCGGTTGCGAGGCCAAGGAGTACGGCAGCGCATCGCCCCCCGTGCAGATGCCCCAGCTGACGGTGGTCGCACCGCTGGCCACCTCCGCGCCGCTTCCCGAAGCGCCGCCGCAGACACCGACGGCCACGTTCGACACGCTGCGGGACCGCGAGGTTCAGGCCACCGCCCAGGCCGCCGACGCCGGCGCCGATATCACCGTGGCGGTGCTGGACCGCAATACCGGCCAGCTGGTCACCAACGGCAGCAACAACACCATCGCGATCGCCTCGGTGGTCAAACTCTTCATCGCCGACGATCTGCTGCTGCAGGAGGCCAACGGCCAGACCACGCTGAGCCCCGAGGACCGCACGATGCTCGACGTGATGTTGCGGTCCTCCGACGACAGCGCCGCCGAGGTGTTCTGGAACCGCAGCGGTGGCAGCGCGATCATCGACCGGGTCGTCAAACGCTACGGTCTGGGCTCCACCCGGGCTCCCGGCAATGGCCGCTGGTTCAACACCATCAGCACGGTGACCGACCTGGTGCGCTATTACGACATGCTGCTCGCCGGCACGGGCGGGCTGCCGCCCGAACGCGCCAGCATCATCGTGTCCAATCTGGCGCAATCGACACCGACCGCACCCGACGGCATGGTGCCCGGCGGCGTGTACCCGCAGCGATTCGGCATCCCGGAGGGCCTCTATGCCGAACCGGTTGCGGTGAAACAGGGTTGGATGTGCTGTATCGGGGCGGACTGGATGCATCTGTCCACCGGCGTGGTGGGCCCGGACCGCCGCTACGTGATGGCCATCAGTTCGATGCAGCCGTCCGGCGCCGAAGAGGCCCGCCGGACCATCACCGACGCGGTGAAGACGATCTTCCCGGGCGGGCGCATCTAGAGCAGGTCCGGCCGGCGTTCGCGGGTGCGCTGCAGCGACTGCTCGTGGCGCCACGCCTCGATCTTGGCGTGATCGCCCGAGAGCAGCACCGGCGGCACTTCGAGATCACGCCAGCGCGCGGGCCGGGTGTAGCTGGGGCCTTCCAACAATCCGTTCGAATGCGAATCATCCTGGTGCGAGGCGGGATTGCCCAGCACCTCGGGCAGCAACCGCACCACGGCCTCGACCATCACCAGGACCGCGGATTCCCCGCCGGCCAGCACGTAGTCGCCGATGGACACCTCTTCAACCCGCATCCGGCGCGCCGCGTCGTCGACGACGCGCTGGTCGATACCTTCGTAGCGCCCGCAGGCGAACACCAGATGGGACTCGTTGCTCCACCGCTGCGCCGTGGCCTGGGTGAACCGCCTGCCCGCGGGCGTCGGGACCACCAGAACCGTTTCCGCCGAGCAGATATCGTCGAGCGCGGCTCCCCAAACCGGGGCCTTCATGACCATGCCGGGGCCACCACCGTAGGGCGAATCGTCCACCGAGCGGTGCACATCATGGGTCCACTCGCGCAGATCGTGCACGCCGAGCTCGACGATGCCGGATTGAATCGCCTTGCCCGGCAACGCCTCATGCAGCGCGTCGAGATAGGCGGGAAAGATCGTGACAACGTCGATCCGCATGCCGGCCTATAGCTCTTCGAGGTTGAGCAGACCGTCGGGCGGATCGATCTGCACGATGCCATCGGCCAGCGACACCTCGGTGACGATGGCACTGACGAACGGCACCAGCACCTCGGCCCCCTCGGGCGTCTGCACCGACAGCAGCTCCCCGGCGGCGGTGTGCAGTACCTCGGTCACGGTGCCGACGGCGGTGCCGTCGACGGTCCGCACCGCCAGGCCCTCGAGCTGATGGTCGTAGAACTCATCGGGGTCGTCAATAGGCGGCAGGTCCGCCGATTCCACCAGGAACAGCGTCCCGCGCAGCTCGTCGGCGGCGGTGCGGTCGCCGATGCCACCCAACCGCACCAGCAGTCGGCCGGCGTGCTCACGTACCGCGTCGATCACATACGTCCGCTCCGGACCGCCGCGCGGCTTACGTCCGCGCAGCACCGAGCCGGGAGCGAAACGATCCGCGGGGTCATCGGTACGGACGTCGACGACGACCTCGCCGGTGACACCGTGTGCCTTGGCGATCCGCCCGATGACCAGCTCCATCTGGCGCTACTGGTCGGTGTCCACCACGTCGACGCGGATCCCACGGCCGCCGATACCGGCGACCAGGGTGCGCAGCGCGGTCGCGGTCCGCCCGCCGCGGCCGATGACCTTGCCCAGGTCATCGGGGTGTACGTGCACCTCGACGGTGCGTCCGCGCCGGTTGGTCACCAGATCGACCCGGACGTCGTCGGGGTTGTCGACGATCCCGCGCACGAGGTGGTCGACGGCGTCGACGACGACGGTGCTCATTCTGCGGCGGACTCTTCGGCTGCGGCTTCGGCGGGCGCCTCGGCCTTGGCGGACTCGTCGGCGGCGCTCTCGGCCTTGGCCGGAGCCTTCTTCTTCTTGAGCTGGGTGGCCTCACCGGAGGGCGCGCCGTCGGCAGCGGCCAGAGCGGCGTTGAACAGGTCCAGCTTGGACGGCTTGGGCTCCTTGACCTTCAGAGTGCCCTCGGCGCCCGGCAGACCCTTGAACTTCTGCCAGTCACCGGTGATCTTCAGCAGGGCCAACACCGGCTCGGTGGGCTGTGCGCCCACGCCCAGCCAGTACTGTGCACGCTCGGAATCGATCTCGATCAGGCTCGGCTCTTCCTTGGGGTGGTAACGGCCGATGACCTCGATGGAGCGGCCGTCGCGGCGGTTGCGCGCGTCGGCGACGGCAATGCGGTACTGGGGGTTGCGGATCTTGCCCAAGCGGGTCAGCTTGATCTTGACAGCCATGATGAAACGTCTCTCCTGTGATTGCCACGCTGCAATTCGGCGATCCGGGCGGGTTGCCGGGATCCGGTTTTGCCTTACGTGTGTGACCGACGCGCGGCGCATTTAACGGGTCGCGCGCGGACAGCCGCCCATTGTGCCAGAGCGGGCGTTACCGGCCCAAATCCCCGAGCGAGGGTCGCCCGCGGGCTACACGACCCGATCGAAGCACTTCTCCTCGACCCGCTTGGTCATCCGCCAGCCGTCCGCGGTGCGGGCGAACTCGTCGAGGTACCACAGGCCGCAGAAGAGGACCTGCGGTTGCTCGCCCGCCGCCGCCGGGGCGGCGCCGAGCACCATCGGGTTGAAGCACAATGTCCGGGCGGTGGCGGTGTCGCCGTCGATGGTGACGTCGAAGTTGCCGAGCATATGGGCGTAGGCCGGGAAGTTCGGCAGCACCTGCGACAACCAGGCCTTCACCTGTGGGTAGTGGCCGTCCACCCCGCCCATGGCGCGGTAGTCGATATAGGCGTCCGCGGTGAACACCCGGTCCAGGTCATCGAAGCGGCGCGCGTCGATGGCGGTGGAGTAGTCGACCAGCAGCTGCTGGATTTCCAGACGGTCGGAGATCTCTTCGATGCTCAGCACGCCTCGATTGAACCATCAGAGCTGCGGACTCACCGGACCCTCGGCCGGCGGCCAGTGCTCCCCCGACCATTCGCCGGGCTCGGCGTGCTCGCCGCGGGACAGCGGCACCCACTGTTCGGTGGGCGCCGGCTGCTTGGACGACGGGAAGTCGCGGAGCTTGCCTTCGGCGTGGGCATCCCATTTGGCGAACGTCAGCGGGGTGCGCAACCAGGCGTGCAACAGGTTGTAGACCGCCTCCAACGACTCGATGTGGGTGCGCTCCCAGCCGTGGCTGCCGTCCAGACCGAAGCCCACGAGTGCCGCGCGGGTGGCGGCGCCCGCCTCGATGGCCGCCGCCGCATCCGAGCGGTAGTAGCGGAACACATCCCGTGCGTACGGGATGCCGCGATCATCGGCCAGTCGACACAACTTGCGGGTCAGGTGGTAGTCGAATGGTCCGTGCAGATCCGCCATCGGGATCGTCGCACCGTCTTCGATGGAGTGCTGACCCGGCGCGCATACCGCGTTGTCGACCGATACCAACTCGGCGACATCGGGCGGTAGTCCGTGACTGGCACCGTGGCCGACCTCCTCGGTGATGGTCACCATGATGGTGGTCCGGTGCGGCAGCCTGATGCGCTGCGTCATCACGTCGCGGGCCAACGCCAGCGCCACCGCGACACCGGCCTTACCGTCCAGGTGCCGCGAGACGATGAAACCGTCCTGGGTGAGCTCGGGGCTGGCGATCAGAGCCACGAAGTCGCCGACCTGGAAGCCGAGGCGCTCCAGGTCTTCCCGGTTGGACACCTTGCGGTCGATGCGGACCTCGACGTGCTCCCACTCCGTCGGCTGGGTGTCGATCTCGTCACCGAAGGCGTGCCCGGACGCCTTCAGCGGCATGACGGTGCCGGTGAAGAACTTCTCGGGATCGTCGGTGAAAATGCGCACCCGTGCTCCGGTGGCGAATCGGGCCGAGAAGGTGCCCACCGGGATCAATTCGAGCCGGCCGTTGTCCTTGAGCTGGCGGACCATGCAGCCGATGGTGTCGGCGTGCACCACGACCGCACGCTCCACGGTGTCTGAATCACCGGGCAATTCGGCGTTGAGCGCACCGCGCCGAGTCAGGGTGAACGGTACCCCGAGGTCGGTGAAGATCTCGCCGATCAACTGCATGACGGCATCGGTACGCCCGGACGGGCTTGGCGTCTGCAGTAGCGACAGCAGGGTGTCGACCATCCAGTCGCGGTCAGCGTCCGGCATCCGCGGCGCAGGCGTCTTTTCGGTTGTTCCGGAACTCACTGAGGCGGCTCCACTGGGTCGGGATGCCACGCCCATGGCGTGGCAGCGGTTCGAGGAAAGAGTAGGTCAACGAAAGCTTGTGCGGTGGGCCGGGGTTCGTGGTTGGCCAGCCCGGGGCGTTCGTTGGCTTCGATGAAGACGTATTTGTCCTCTTGCACCGAGGGCACGATGAGGTCGATACCGGTGACCGGGATGCCGATCGCGTCAGCCGCATCCACCGACACCTTGGCCAGGGTGGGGTGCAGGTCGTCGGTCACGTCGACGATCGTGCCGCCGGTGTGCAGGTTGGCGGTACGACGCACCACCAGATGCTCGTTGGCCGGCAGTATGTCGTCCATCGCCCAGCCCGCATCCGCGACCGTGTCCTTGGTCACCGAGTCCATCGGGATCTTGGACTCGCCCTGGGTGGCGCTGGAGCGGCGCCGGCTCTGCGCCTCGATGAGCTGGGCCACGGTGTGCTTGCCGGTCCCGATGATCTCCGGCGGGCGCCGCACCGCCGCCGCGATGACCTTGCCGTTGATCACCACGACCCGCAGATCCTCACCGTCACAACGTTGTTCGATCAGAACGTCCGGGCAGTGCTTGCTGGCCAGCTGCAACGCCCGGTCCAGGTCGTCGTGGCGGGTGACGCCGACGGTGATACCCGCACCCTGCTCGCCACGGGCCGGCTTGACCACCACCGAACCGACCTTGGCGAGAAAGCGATGGTCCTCATCATCGAACGTTGCTGTAATACCTTCGGGCACAACGATTCCCGCCTCACTGACCACCTTGCGGGCGATGCGTTTGTCGTCGCATCGGCTCATCGCCACCGCGTTGGTCAGCTCGGACAGCGACTCGCGGGTGGTCACGGTGGTTCCGCCGTGGGTGAGCTGCAGGTAACCGGCGTGCGCGTCGAGCACCTTGACCGCGATACCCCGCAGGATCGCCTCGTCAGCGATGATCCTGGCGTACGGATTGAGTTGCGCCAACTCTTCCTCGGGCTGCGCGGGCGCGAAGAGCCGCTCGTTGATCGCGTTCTTGCGCTTGACGCCGAGTTCGGGAACACGCTCGAAACCCATCCGCTCGTACAGCGCAATGGCGGCCGCATTGTCGTGCAGCACCGACAGGTCCATCTGTGCGCGGCCGCGGGCGATGAATTCCTCGACCAACGAACGCACCAACAACCCGCCGGCGCCCGGTCGACAAAGCGTCGGACTGACCGCCAGGCACCACAGCGACGAGCCGTTCTCGGGATCGGCGAACAGCTGGGCGTGATCGATGCCGGTCACGGTGCCGACCACGGCGCCGGTGGAGTCGTCCACGGCCACCAGATAGATCATGTGCTGCTCGGCCTGACTGTTGTGCCACATCAGGTCCACATCGGCGGGCACCATGCGGCATTGCAGGTAGATCTCGTTGATGGCGGCGCAGTCGGCCATCGACTCGACCCGCCGGACGCTGACACCGGACAGATCTTCCGGGCGGTAGGCCAGCGGCACCGTCAGATCCAGCCGGTAGGTGAAGCTGGGGTCGATGAAGAAGTCTTGCGGATTGAGCGCCACGAACACATGGGGCGCGTCCAGATACATGCCGATATCCCGGCGCCCGCTGGCCTCGGCCCGCAGCGCGTCCCCCAGCTCGCCGGGATCGTCGAAGGTCTGACCGAAAACCAACCGCCCCCAGCCGAGGTCCTGAATGACCTCCTTGTGCGGGGTATCGCGTTGCGAGGTCGCCTTCTCCGCGGTCATCGCGTGTCAACCCCGTCCACATGATGCGCCAGCCACAATTCGAGCAGCCCGAGCTGCCACAGCGGATTACCGCGGAGCGGCGTCAGATAACCGTTCGGTTCCGCGAGCAGCCGGTCGACCTCGGTGGGGTTGAACAGTCCGCGGGCGCGCGCGCCGTCGCTGTGCAGGGCATCCCGCACCAGATCCAGGTACGGCCCGGCCAGGTGTTTGAGGGCGGGCACCGGGAAGTACCCCTTGGGACGGTCGATCACCTCATGCGGGATGACCTTTCGGGCAGCCTCTTTGAGCACGCCCTTACCCTCGTGCGCGGTCTTGAGTGACGGCGGACAGGTGGCCGCGAGCTCGACGAGCTCGTGATCCAGGAACGGCACCCGGCCCTCCAGACCCCACGCCATCGTCATGTTGTCCACGCGTTTGACCGGGTCGTCGACCAGCATGACGGTGGTGTCCAGGCGCAGCGCCCGGTCGGTGGCAGTGGCTGCCCCGCGGTGGGCGAAATGCTCCAGCACGTAGTCGCCGGCGATATCGGCGTCCAGCCGCCAAGCAGGTTGCAGCAGGGCGTTCAGCGCGGTGTGATCGCGGTCGAAGAATGCCTGCCGGTAGCTGGCCAGTGCGGCGCGCGGGTCATCGTCGGCGGCCTGCGCCATGGGCGGGTACCAGTGGTAGCCGGCGAAGATCTCGTCGGCGCCCTGCCCGGACTGCACCACCTTGACGTGCTTGCTCACCTCCTGGGACAGCAGATAGAACGCCACGCAGTCATGGCTCATCATCGGCTCGCTCATCGCGCCGATTGCCCCCGACAGCGCGGGCAGCATCCGGGCGGTGTCGATGCGGATCTGGTGGTGGTCGGTGTCGTAGTGCCGGGCGATGACGTCGGAGTATTTGAACTCGTCACCTTCCTCGCCGCCGGCGGCTTCGAAGCCGATCGAGAATGTCGCCAGTCCGTGCTGACCCGCCTCGGCCAGCAGGCCGACGATCAAACTGGAGTCCAGTCCACCGGAGAGCAGGCACCCCACCGGAACGTCGGCGACCAGGCGTCGTTCGACCGCGGTGCGCAGCGAGGCGAGGATCGCCTCTTCCCATTCGTTGTCCGACCAGTCGGCCCGTTCAGCCGACCGCTCGAAAATCGGTTCCCAGTAAGTGTGTTGGGTCAGGGAGCCGTCGGGCTCGATGCGCATCAAAGTGCCGGGAGGCAGTTTTCGCACACCGCGAAGGATGGTGTGCGGGGCGGGCACCACCGAGTGGAAGCTCAGATAGTGATGCAGCGCCGTGGCGTCGATCTCGGTGTCGACTCCGCCCGCGGCCACCAGGGCCGGCAGCGAGGACGCGAATCGCAGCGCGTCGGAAACCTCGGTCCAATACAGCGGTTTGATGCCGAGCCGGTCTCGGGCCAGCAGCACGCGCCCGGACTCGACCTCGGTGATGGCGAAGGCGAACATCCCGAATAGGTGCTCGACGACGCGCTCACCCCACTCCCGATATCCCTTGAGCACGACTTCGGTGTCGCTGTGCGAGAAGAACCGGTAGCCCTTGCCGATCAGCTCTTGGCGCAGCTGCGGATAGTTGTAGATGCAGCCGTTGAAGGCGACGGTGAGCCCGAGATCGGGATCATGCATGGGCTGCTGACCATGACTGGACAGATCGATGATGGCCAACCTCCGATGGCCGAAGGCGATTGGGCCCTGAGCCCAGAAACCCCCGCTGTCGGGGCCTCGCGGCACCATGGACTCGGCCATTCTGGAAATGGCTGACAGATCTGCCGACCGGCCGCGAGCAACCTCGCCGGCGATGCCGCACATGCTATTCGTCCCCCTCGATGGTGTCGGCCACTCTGGTTCGCGCTGGTCCTACGTTACCGGTGACGGACCTCGCCAAACCTTCGGCCTGGAAAGGTAGTTAGGCTCACAGCTCATGCGAAGGCTCGTGGCCGGTCTGATTTCCCTTTTTCTGGTCTGCACCGTCGGCACCGGCGCGGCGGGCGCCGAGGCGGGTGTCGATCAGCCCCTGGGGTCGCTGCCGATACCGGACGGACCTGCACAAGCGTGGGTGATCGCGGATATGGACAGTGGTGCGGTGCTCGCCGCACGGGACGGCTACGGGCGGTACGCCCCGGCCAGCACCATCAAGGTGCTGCTGGCCACCGTCGTGCTCGACGAACTTCCCCTGGACGCGACCGTGGTCGCCGACGACATCGACACCCGGGTGGAGTGCAACTGCGCCGGGGTAGCGCCCGGTCGCACCTACACGGTGCGTCAGCTGCTCGACGGCCTGTTGCTGGTTTCGGGCAATGACGCGGCGAACACGTTGGCCACGATGCTCGGCGGCAGGGATGTGGCCGTGGCGAAGATGAACGCCAAGGCGGCGCAGCTGGGCGCCCGGGCCACCACGGCCGGCAGCCCGTCGGGGCTGGACGGGCCCGGTATCGACATCTGGTCCTCACCGCACGACCTTGCCGTCATCTTCCGGTCGGCGATGGCCAATCCGGTGTTCGCCCAGATCACGGCCCAACCGACGGCGGTATTCCCCGGCAAGGGCGGCGACCGGGTGCTGGTCAACCAGAACCAACTACTGGGCCGCTATCCGGGCATGTTGGGCGGCAAGACCGGATTCACCGATCTGGCCCGCAAGACGTTCGTCGGTGCCGCCGCGCGCGATGGTCGTCGTCTGGTCGTCGCGCTGATGTTCGGTCTGGTCCACGAGGGCGGCCCGACCTACTGGGATCAGGCGTCGGCGCTGTTGGATTGGGGGTTCGCCCAGAACCGAACGGCCACGGTGGGCGCCCTGTAAGTCGAGACCCGACGGAGATCGTCTCGCGCACGGATCGAGTCCTGCGCGCCGTAGCCTCCTGCGAGTGCGAATACTGGTCGGCGCGGTGGCCGCGCTCGCGCTGGCCGCCGCGGTACCGACACCCGTGACGATTGCCGCGCCCGAACCCGCGGGTGCGCAGGCATTCGCGAACGGGCCGGCCGAGGCGTACCTGCTCGCCGACCTGGACACCGGTGCGGTGCTGGCGGCCAAGGATCCGGGCGGATCATATGCGCCGGCCAGCACCATCAAGGTGTTGCTGGCCATGGTGGTGCTCGACCATCTGCGTCCGGGCAATTTCGCCCGCGCCAACGAATCCCACACCAGGGTCGAATGTTCCTGTGTGGGGCTGAAACCCGGCCAACCGTATACGGTGACACAGCTGCTCAGCGCGCTGCTCATGGTGTCGGGCAACGATGCGGCGAACATGCTGGCCGACATGTTGGGCGGGCAGCGCGCCGCGGTCGCCGCGATGAACCGCAAGGCCGCCGCTGTCGGCGCGCGCGCCACCAAGGCGTCCTCGCCCTCGGGTCTGGACGGTCCCGGCTGGGAATCGATCACCACACCGCACGATCTGGCGGTCATCTTCCGCGCCGCACTGCGATATCCGTTGATCGCCGAGATTCTGCGGGCACGGTCGGCGCCGTTCCCGGGCAGGACGCTCAGCAACCAGAACGAGCTGCTGACGCGTTACCCCGGGGACCTCGGCGGTAAGACCGGGTTCACCAACCGTGCCCGCAAGACCTACGTCGGGGCAGCTCAACGTGGGAACCGTCGCCTCGTCGTGGTGCAGATGTACGGGACAGGCGATCTGTACGGTCAAGCGATCAGCCTGTTGGACTGGGGTTTCAGCCAACCGTGACGGGGACTTCCCCACGACCGGCCCCCAGCACGTAAGGTCACCCTAATTTGAACGCCGGGCTGACGTCCGGATGGGTGAACAAGGGGAACAACGTGTCCGGCCAAGCCGATCTCTCGCTCATCGTCGCCTTCGGCACCGATATGGGCAACGCCGAGGATGCCGCGATGACATTCGCCGAAGCGGTCGCCGAGATCGGCATCGAAGTCGAGGCCGTCGAGCTGAATCAGGTCGAGATATCCCAATTGCAGAACACCACCCACTTCATCACGGTGGTGTCCACCTTCGGTGAGGGTGAGTTCCCCGATTCGGCAACGCTGTTCTGGGAGGCCCTGAGCGCGAACACCGAACGATTGGAGCACCTCAACTTCGCGGTCCTGGCCCTCGGCGACAGCTCCTATGAGTTCTTCTGCAATGCCGGCGTGCTGCTGGATCGTCGGCTGGAGGAGCTGGGCGCCAAGCGGATGACCGATCGGGTGGACGTCGACGGTTTCTACGAGGAGCCGGCCAAAGCGTGGACCGCCGAGCTGGTCAAGCTGCTGACGGCCGAACAGGGCGAGCAAGGCGCCGCAGCGTCCGCACCGCCCCCGGCAGCCGAACCCCGCGAACGCAACGTTGCGGTCGTGGCCCGGCTGGCGGTCAACCGGTGGCTCAACGCGACCGTGTCCGACAAGGAGGTCCGACACTTCGAGCTCGATCTCACCGGAACCGGAATCACTTATCAGGCAGGCGATTCCATTGCGGTGCACGCCACCAACGATCCCGAACTGGTCGCGGCGCTTCTGGCCGGGCTGGGGGTCGACGCCAACTACGTCGTCAGCGGTCACGACAAGCCTTTGGGCGCCCTGCTCACCGAGCACTTCGAGATCCGCGCGCCCTCGCGCGCCCTGTTGAACCTGGCGGCGTCGAGGACCCGCGACGCCGAGATCGCCGAGGCCCTGCGCTGCGGAGACACGCACGGCGGCACCGAGAACTCCTGGCTCTACGGCAAAGACGTGCTGGACATCATCGGGCTGGCCGACCTGACCGCCGACGAGGTCATCGACACGCTGCGCCCGCTGCAATTCCGCGACTACTCGATCGCCTCCAGCCCGCTGGCTCACCCGGACAGCGTGCATCTGACCGTGGCCAGCGTGCGCTACGGCGCCGGGGGGCGCCGACACGGCGGCGTCGCCTCGACCCACCTTGCCGACCGCTGCGAGAAGGTGCTCGTGCATCTGCGACCCAACAACCATTTCCGGCTGCCCGCCGGCGAGGTACCCATCATCATGATCGGCCCCGGTACCGGTATCGCCCCGTTCCGGGCCTTCCTGCAGGAGCGCAGGGCCACCGCCGCGACGGGACGGTCGTGGCTGTTCTTCGGCGACCGGCGGCGCGCCACCGACTACCTGTACGGCGAGGAACTGGACGAGTTCCTCGCCTCCGGCGTGCTGAGCCGGCTGGATCTGGCCTTCTCCCGCGACCAAGACACAAAGGTCTATGTGCAGCAACGCATTCGGGAGAACGGCGATGAGTTCTACAGCTGGCTGCAGGACGGCGCGCACGTGTACGTGTGCGGGGATGCCGACCGGATGGCCAAGGATGTGGACGCTGCGCTGCACGATGTCATCGCCCGCGCCGGGGGGATGGATGCGGCCGCGGCACACGCCTACGTCAACGACCTGATCAAGAGCCACCGCTACGTGCGCGACGTGTACTGAACGCTATCCCCAGACCCGGCCGCGCAGGATGATCAGGTCGGGGTTGCCCACCCCGACCTCGCGCGGGTCTTCGGCGAAGCACAGCAGGTCCGCCGGCGCGCCGTGCTCCAACGCGGGACGTCCGAGCCAGGCCCGGGCATCCCAGCTCGCTGCGCCCAGCGCCGCCGTCGGGCTCATCCCGATGCCGACCAGCGCGTCGATCTCATCGCCGATCCGGCCGTGGGCGACCATTCCGCCGGCATCGGTGCCCGCATAGATCGGCACACCGGCGTCGTGTGCGGCGCCGATGCGCTGCCGGCAGGACCCGTACAGATCGCGCATGTGCCTGGCATAGGTGGGGTACTTGCCGGCCGCGTCGGCGATACCCGGGAAGTTGTCGATGTTGATCAGCGTGGGCACCAGCGCCGTGTTGTGCTGCAGCATCAGCTCGATGACGTCGTCGGTGATACCGGTGCCGTGCTCGATGCAGTCGATGCCGGCGTTGATCAGCCCGGGCAGCGCATCCTCGCCGAACACGTGCGCGGTGACCCGCGCTCCGTGGGCATGCGCGGCCGCGATCGCCTCGACCAGTACGTCGTCGGACCACAGCGGGGCGAGGTCACCGACTCCCCTGTCGATCCAGTCGCCGACGAGCTTGACCCAGCCGTCGCCCCAGCGCGCCTGTTCGGCGACGTAGGCCGGCAGCTGGGTTTCGTCCTCGATATCGATCGGCAGGCCGGGCAGGTAGCGCTTGGGTCGGGCCAGGTGTCGGCCGGCGCGGATGATGCGCGGCAGGTCGTCACGGTCGTCCAGACTCCGGGTGTCCACCGGCGAGCCGGCGTCCCGCAACAGCAGCGCGCCGGCCGCACGTTCGGTCTCGGCCTGGCCGACGGCCTCGTCGAACGTCGTCGCCCCGTGCGGCCCGAGCCCGACGTGGCAATGCGCATCCACCAGTCCAGGGATGACCCAGCCGCCGTCGAAGACGGTGTCGGCACCGGCGAGAGGCTCGGCCGAGAGCACCCCATCGTGTGTCCACCACTGCACCTGTTCGCCGTCGGGTAACCCTCGGCCTCGAATATGCAGCGGATGCATCGACGCTATTTCTGACCGGGGAACTTCAGCTTGGACAGATCGAGGTTGGCCAGTCCGGGCGGCAGTTCGTCGAGGCCCTTGGGCATACCGGTCAGATCCGGGAAGCCGGCGGGCAGACCTGCGCCCAACGGATTCTTCGGCTGGGTGGGTCCCCTGCCCTTTTTCTTGCCGGCCTGCTTGTTCTTTCCCTTGCCGGATTTGCGCGGAGAACTCTTGCGCGCGAACGGCATTCCCATCTGGCCCGCCATCTGGGACATCATCTTGCGGGCCTCGAAGAAGCGGTCGACGAGCTGGTTGACCTCACCCACGGTGACACCGGAGCCGTTAGCGATGCGCAGTCGGCGCGAGCCGTTGATGATCTTCGGGTCGGCCCGCTCGGCGGGCGTCATGCCGCGGATGATGGCCTGGACGCGATCCAGCTGGCTGTCGTCGACCGCGGCCAGCGCATCCTTCATCTGTCCGGCACCGGGCAACATGCCCAACAGGTTGCCGATCGGACCCATCTTGCGGATGGCGAGCATCTGCTCGAGGAAGTCCTCCAGGGTCAGCTCACCGGAGCCGATCTTGGCGGCGGCGGCCTCGGCCTGCTCGGCGTCGAAGTGCTGCTCGGCCTGTTCGATGAGTGAGAGCACGTCGCCCATGCCGAGGATGCGGCTGGCCATCCGGTCGGGATGGAAGACATCGAAGTCTTCGAGCTTCTCACCGGTGGACGCGAAGAGGATCGGCACTCCGGTGATCTCGCGGACCGACAACGCGGCGCCACCGCGGGCGTCACCGTCGAGCTTGGTCAGCACCACACCCGTGAAACCCACGCCGGACCCGAACGCCTCGGCGGTGCTGACGGCATCCTGACCGATCATCGCGTCGAGCACGAACAAGGTTTCGTCGGGCTGGACGGCATCACGGATGGCGGCGGCCTGACTCATCAGTTCCTCGTCGATACCGAGGCGACCCGCGGTGTCGACGATGACGACGTCGTAGTGCTTGGCTTTGGCTTCCGCCAGACCCGCGGCGGCCACCTCGACCGGGTCGCCGGTGGTCATCTGGTCGATGGTGACCCCGTCGGGTGAGACGCCCGGGTGCGGGGCGAACACGGCGACACCGGCGCGCTCACCGACGATCTGCAGCTGGTGCACCGCGCCGGGTCGCTGCAGGTCACACGCCACCAGCAGCGGGGTGTGGCCCTGCCCCTTGAGCCACTTCGCCAGCTTGCCCGCCAACGTGGTCTTACCGGAGCCCTGCAGACCGGCCAGCATGATCACCGTCGGTGGATTCCTGGCGAATGCCAGCTGACGGGTCTGTCCGCCGAGGATGCCGACGAGCTCCTCGTTGACGATCTTGACGACCTGCTGAGCCGGGTTGAGCGCGGCCGACACCTCGGCGCCCTTCGCGCGGTCCTTGATCCGACCGACGAAGGCGCGCACGACGGGCAGCGACACGTCGGCCTCGAGCAGGGCCAGCCGGATCTCGCGCGCAGTGGCATCGATATCGGCGTCGGTCAGCCGTCCGCGGGCACGCAGGCCCTGAAGCGCACCGGTCAACCGGTCAGAGAGCGATTCAAACACCTGATAAGCCTAACGGTCGAAGTTCTGGCCGGTGGCGGCCCGCTGGCGCTAATCTGTCAACGCACGATGACAGATTTGGCCGGAGGCCCTCATGACAGCGATCGACGTGCCCATGCCCGAGGTGCGCAGCAACCTCGACGAGCAGCCGAGCGTGACACACATCAGCCAGTGCACGCTGTGCGAGGCGCACTGCGGCATCCACGTCACCGTCACCGACGACCGGGTCACCCGCATCGTAGGCAACCCTGACGATGTGTTCTCCAAGGGCTACATCTGCCCGAAGGCGACGGCCATGGGCGGCCTGCACCACGACCCGGACCGACTGCGGACCCCGATGCGCCGCGTCGGGGACTCCTTCGCACCGGTCAGCTGGGCCGAGGCATTCACCGAGATCGGCGCCCGACTCCGGCGTGTCCGCCGCACCCACGGCGTCCGAGCCCTGGGCATGTACCTGGGCAACCCGGCGGCCCACAGCTCCGGCGCGGCCTACGCCCTCGCGCTGCGCCTCGCCCTGCTCACCCCGAACTTCTATTCGGCCTCCTCCATCGACCAGATGCCGCACGAGTACGCGGCGTGGCGGGTGTTCGGGTCGAACGTGCTGGTGCCGATCACCGATATCGACCGCACCCAACGGCTGGTGATCCTCGGGGCCAACCCGGCGGTGTCCAACGGGTCGCTGTCGATCATGCCCGGCGCCAAACGGCGCATCAAGGCGGTCCGGGACCGTGGCGGGAAAGTGGTCGTCATCGACCCGCGCCGCACCGAGACCACCCGGTTGGCGGATCAGCACGTCGCGGTGCGCCCGGGCGGCGACATCTATCTGCTGATGGGCATGCTGCACGTGTTGCTCACCGAAAACCTCTGCGATACAGCGTCACTGGACAAGATTGCGACCGGCCGGTCGCAACTGGCCGAATTGGTCGCGCATGCCACCCCGGAGGCCATGGCCGCCCGCGCCGGCGTCGACGCCGAGGAGATCCGGACTCTCGCCCGCGAGCACGCGGCCGCCGAATCCGCGGCGATCTACGCGCGCATCGGCATCTGCCAGCAGCACACCGGCACCTTGGTGAGCTGGCTTGTCATGGTGATCAACACCGTCACCGGCAACCTCGACCGCCCCGGCGGCACCATGTTCTCCACCCCGATCGTCGACGTGCCACGACTGGCCAGATACATCCCGGTCGGGCACGGCCTGTGGACGGACCGGTCCGGCCGGTACAAGGCGTTCCGCTCCGAACTGCCCGCCGTGGCGATGGCCGACGAGATGCTCACCGAAGGCCCCGGAAAGATCCGGGCGATGATCACCTACGCCGGCAACCCGGTGTCCTCCATCCCACAGAAGGGCCGCCTGGCGCAGGCGCTGTCGCAGCTGGACCTCTATGTGGCCGTGGACATGTACATCACCGAGACGACCCGCCACGCCGACTTCATCCTGCCGCCGGTGTCACCGCTGGAACGCGCGGACGTCGGCCTGCTGACCACCATCTTCAGCGTGCGCAACAACATTCGCTATCAGCACCGCACCTTCGAGCCGGCGATCGGCACCCTGGAGGACTGGGAGATCCTGAGCCGGCTGACCTTCGAGCTGTTGCCTGCCCCGCTGCGGCAGATCGCGGCGCCGCTGCGCGACCGTTTCATCTCCTTCGCCAACCCGCTGCGGGTCGCCGCCGCCGCACTGGCCACCGGCCCGTACGGGCGGTTGCGCCGCGGCCGCAAGGGCGTCACCATGAAGGCGCTGCGCGACAGCGCAGGCGGTATCGATCTCGGCCCGCTGCAGCCTCGGCTGCACACCGTGTTGGCCACCAGGGATCGTCGGGTGCACCTGGCGCCGGAGGAGTTCGTCGCCGACGCCGCCGCCCGGCTTGCGGCCGCCGAGGCCGAGCCCGCCGACGGCCGATTGCAGCTGATCGGCAGCCGGAACCTGCGCAGCAACAATTCCTGGCTGCACAATGTGCCGTCCATGACCGGTGGCACCAACAGGTGCACGGTGCTCATGCATCCCGCGGATGCCGATGCGCGGGGGCTGACCCAGGGCGAGACCGTGCGGGTCAGCTCGGCGATCGGACATATCGACATCCCACTGGATATCAGTGACGAGATGCGCCCGGGCACCGTCGCCGTACCGCACGGTTGGGGACACCGCGACACCGGGTGGCAGCACGCGAATACGTTGGCCGGCGCCAACGTCAACGATCTCCACGACCCCGATCAGGTGGACACCTTCACCGGAACGGCCGCGGTGAACAACACCTGGGTCACCTGTCAGCGCGCCCCGCGCTAACTGGCCTCGGATACCTTGCGCGGCGGCGCGGGCAGCATGGCGTACAGGTCGCGCTCCAGGTCGGCGCGCGCCTCGGCGATCTTGGCGGCCGCATCCTCGCCGCCGGCCAGTGCCGGCACCGTGATGCTGAAGACGTCGATGACCACCGAACCGAGGGTGGTCACCTTGGCCCAGTTGATGTCCAGGCCGTCGCGTTCGATGACTGCGGTGAGCCGGGACAACAGGCCGGGCCGGTCGGACGCGCGCACCTGGATGAAGAACTCGCCGGGCGCACCCCCGACGGTCCACAGGATGCGCGGCGGAGCGATCGTGTGATTGACCGGTACCGAGGCCGGCGTCTCCCCCGCCCGGTGCGGTGTGGCCGCGCTTTCCACGTCGCGGCGCTCAAGCGTGTCGATCACATCGAGCTGGCCGTCCAAGGCCAGGATGAACTGCTGGCGCAGCAGCTCGGCGGCCGGCGGGGTGCCGAAATGTGGTGATACGACAAAGGTGTTGATGGCCGCCCCGTCGTGACTGTTCACCGACGCCGAGTGCACCCGCAGCGCATTGAGCGCCAGCACACCCGCGGCCTTGGACAGCAGACCGCGACGGTCCGGCGCGATCATCGTGACATTGTGGATGTGCGGGCCCTCGCCGGCCGTCATCTCGACGTGCACGGCGCCGTCGGCCGCCAACGCGACATAGCGCGTATCGATGGGGTCCGGGGTGGGCAGCGGCTCACCGGCCATCACCAGCCGGCAGCGCCGCACCAAGTCGCCGATGAGTGAGGATTTCCAGTCCCCCCAGACACCGGGCCCGGTCGCCAACGAGTCCGCCTCGGCCAGTACATGCAGCAGTTCCAGCAGCTGATAGTCCCCGCCGAGCGCGTCCACCACACCGGCGATCGTCTTGGGGTCCTGCAGATCCCGGCGGGTGGCGGTATCTGGCAGCAGCAGGTGATAACGCACGATCTTGGACAGCACCTCGACATCGGAGGGCCACAGGCCCAGCCGGGTGCCGATCTGGGTGGCCAGTTCGGCGCCGATCACGCTGTGATCACCGCCGCGACCCTTACCGATGTCGTGCACCAGCGCGCCCAGGACCAGCAGATCCGGCCGTGATACCCGGGTGGTGAATGCGCTTGCCCGCGATACGGTTTCGATCAGATGACGGTCGACGGTCCAGATGTGCACGACATCGCGCGGCGGCAGGTCGCGCACCGCACCCCACTCGGGGAACAGACGGCCCCACAGTCCGGTGCGGTCCAGCGCTTCGACGGTATTCACCGCGGCAGGCCCTGCCGACAGCAGGACCAGCAGATCCTTGAGCGCCTGCCGGGGCCACGGAGTCCGCAGTTCGGGCGCGGCACCGGCCAGCCGGCTCAGTGTCGAAGCCGCAATCGGCAGTGCGGTGGTCGCCGAGGCGGCGGCGACCCGCAGGATCAGGCCGGGGTCGCGTTCGGGTTTGGCGTCACGGGCCAGGATGACCTCCCCGCCGAACTCGACGACACCCTCGTCCAGCGGTCTCCGGGTCGGGCGGCGCAGCGCGGCGAAGCCTCTACGCGGCAAGGCATTTCCGGCGGTGCGGATACCGGAATCGACGTAGTAGCTGATGGTACGGGCGGCATCGGAGATGGTGCGGGCCAGGTCGAAGCGGTCCCCGATGCGCAGGGCGGCGCCGATCTCATCGGCGTACTGGGCCAGCACCTGCTCGCGCCCCCGCCCCGACACTCGGTGCAGTTCGGTGCGGACGTTGAGCAGCGCCAGATGCGCCTCGCCGAGCGTTCCGGTGGGCGAGGCCAGCAGCCGGCTGGGATAGACGTCGGCGAGCTGAGCGATGGCCAGCCCGTTGAGCAGTTGCACGTCACGCAGGCCGCCACGACCGTTCTTCAGGTCGGGTTCGGCGCGGTGCGCGATCTGCCCGCTGCGCTCCCAGCGCGCGCGGGTGTGCTCGACGAGTTCCTCATAGCGCGATGCGATTCCGATGCGCCACTGGCGGCGTGCGCCGCCGGTGAGCAATGCGGACAGTTCGGCATCGCCGGCGATGTGGCGGGCGTCGAGCATGGCCATTCCCGCCGAGATGTCCTCACCGGCCACCTTGAGCGCCTCGGGGACGGTCCGCACGCTGTGGTCGATGTGGATGTTGGCGTCCCACAGCGGGTACCAGAGCAATTCGGCGACTTGGCTGACGATCTCGACGGGCATGTTGTCGTGCAGCAGCATGAGATCCAGATCGGAATACGGCAACAGTTCGCCGCGCCCGAGGCCGCCGGTGGCGACGATGGCGAACCCGCTGGTGGCGGTGATGCCGATCTCGGCGGCCTTGGTGGACAGCCAGAATTCGTTGAGGTCCAGCAGAGCGGCCCGCAGTGCGGCGGAATCCAGTTGCTTGCCGCCGACGTCGAGCAGTTGTCGCGACGCCTTGGCCAGATCGGTGGCCGGACGCGACGATCCCGCCGCCGGAGCTACCCATCGGGCAGCTCCAGCGGCGGGATCTGGTGTCTGATCAGTCATTTCGGTCCTCCCCCGGCCCTACATTCGAACG
Organism: Mycobacterium sp. MBM; assembly: GCA_021648845.1. Taxonomy (GTDB): domain Bacteria; phylum Actinomycetota; class Actinomycetes; order Mycobacteriales; family Mycobacteriaceae; genus Mycobacterium. The sequence continues at coordinate 40,693 of JAKJHY010000037.1, forward strand.
GTCACATATTTGGCCGGGAAACGACCCACCAGCTGATTAGAGCGCGTCGACGCCCCGCTCACCGGTACGCACGCGCACCACGGTGTCCACGGGGCTGACCCACACCTTGCCGTCACCGATCTTTCCGGTGCGGGCCGCCTGCACGATGACGTCCACCACCTTGTCCACGGCGGAGTCGTCGACGACGACCTCCACGCGCACCTTCGGCACGAAGTCCACCGAATACTCGGCGCCGCGGTACACCTCGGTGTGGCCCTTCTGGCGTCCGTACCCCTGCACCTCGCTGACGGTCATTCCGAGAATGCCGGTCTGCTCCAGGCCTGTCTTGACGTCTTCGAGCGTGAACGGTTTGACGATCGCAGTGATCAGTTTCATTTAGTCGATTCCTTCCAGAACTGGAGTCAATTGTTCCCGATCATGCGAGTTCATAAGCGGTTTCTGCGTGCTCGGTCTCGTCGATACCAGTGTCTTCGTCTTCCTTGCTGACTCGCCAGCCTAGTGGCTTGACCACGAAGGCGATGATCGCCGTGAGCACAGCGGTGAACAGCAGGGCCACCCCGGCAATCACGACCTGCACGACCAACTGCTTGTAGTCGCCGCCGACGAACAGGCCGGCCTCAGTGGCGAAGAAGCCCAGCGAGACGGTGCCCCACAGACCGGCGACCAAGTGCACGCCGACGACGTCGAGCGAATCGTCGTAGCCGAATTTGTACTTCAGGCCGATCGCCAGGGCCGACAGCACACCGGCGATGGCACCGACGACGAGCGACCAGATCGGGGTCAGATTGCCACAGGCCGGGGTGATGGCGACCAGACCGGCGACGACACCGGAGGCGGCGCCCACGCTGGTGGCGTGACCGTCACGCAGCCGCTCCACCAGCAACCAGCCGAGCATCGCAGCGGCGGTGGCGGCAGTGGTGTTGACCCAGACCAGACCGGCGAGCATATCGGCGCCGCCCTCGGAGCCGACGTTGAAGCCGAACCAGCCGAACCACAGGATCGCGGCGCCGAGCATCACGAACGGGATGTTGTGCGGACGGAATGCGGTCTTGCCGAAGCCGGCCCGCTTGCCCAACAGCACCGCCAGAACCAGTGCGGCCATACCGGCGTTGATGTGAACGACTGTGCCACCGGCGAAGTCGATGGGCGCGACATTGGCGGCGCCTTCCTCGTCGACACCGAACATCTTGGCCGCCAGACCCTGGTCGCTGCCCGAGAGCAGACCGCCACCCCAGACCATGTGCGACAGCGGGAAGTACACGACGGTCGCCCAGATCGCGCCGAAGACCAGCCAGGTGCCGAACTTCATCCGCTCGGCCACCGCGCCGCTGATCAGGGCGACGGTGATGACCGCGAAGGTCAGCTGGAAGGCGACCCACACAATGGCCGGCACGGTGCCGAAGCCGCCCGAGACGAAGGTTTCCACGCCGTCGATCTCGCGGACCTCGGCGAGCTGGTTGACGCCGAACAGCGAGAACGGACTGTCGAAGAACAGGCCGGGCTGATCACCGGTGTGCGCGGAGGAGAACGACATCGAGTAGCCCCAGAGGACGTAGATGACGCTGACCACGCCCAGCGAGCCGAACGACATCATCATCATGTTCAGGACCGACTTCTGCCGAGACAGACCGCCGTAGAAGAACGCGAGACCGGGCGTCATGAACAACACCAGGGCCGCCGAGGCGAGGACCCAGGCAGTGTTGCCGGTGTCCAATCCATCCGGGCCAAACGGCAGGAAACTGTCGTCCGGCAATGCCGTGACGACGTCGCTTAAGGCAAAGACCACTTTGTGTGAACCTCCTCGGGATTTCGCCGACGAATCGGCCTCCCGAAGAGACTCTTTTGCCCGCGTTTCATCTGTGGTTCTCTGATGTTTCGCGGGGGTGAACGGATTGGCCCGGTCTGTTACACCTGTGTTTCGGCGCTGCGAAGGCGTTATCCGAGGAGGGCGTCGACGAAAGCGGCGGGCTCGAACGGCGCCAGATCGTCCGGTCCCTCGCCGAGGCCGACCAGCTTCACGGGTACACCCAGCTCCTGTTGGACACGGAAGACGATGCCGCCCTTGGCCGTGCCGTCGAGCTTGGTCAGCACCACTCCGGTGATCGCCACGACCTCGGCGAACACCTTGGCCTGCGGCAGGCTGTTCTGGCCGATGGTGGCATCCAGCACCAGTAGCACCTCGTCCACCGTGGCGCGTTTCTCCACCACCCGCTTGACCTTGCCGAGTTCGTCCATCAGGCCGGTCTTGGTGTGCAGGCGGCCGGCGGTGTCGATCACCACGACATCGGCGCCGTTCTGAATGCCCTTGTCCACGGCATCGAAGGCGACCGAGGCGGGGTCGGCGCCCTCGGGCCCGCGCACGGTGTCGGCGCCGACGCGGGAACCCCAGCTCTGCAGCTGGTCGGCGGCGGCGGCACGGAAGGTGTCCGCGGCGCCCAGCACCACACGGCGCCCGTCGGCGACCAAGACGCGGGCCAGCTTGCCGACGGTGGTGGTCTTGCCGGTGCCGTTGACCCCGACGACCAGCAGCACCGAGGGCTTGTCCTCGTGCGGCAACGCGCGGATCGAACGGTCCAGGTCGGGGCGCAGCGCGGAGATCAACACCTCTTTGAAGACGGCGCGGGCGTCGGCCTCGGTGCGTACCGAGGTGGCGGCCATCTTGGTGCGCAACGCGGCGATGACGTTCTGGGTCACCACGGGGCCGAGATCGGCGATCAGCAGGGTGTCTTCGATCTCCTCCCAGGAGTCCTCGTCGAGGTCACCGCCGCCGAGCAGGCCGAGCACGCCGCGCCCCAGCGTGCTCTGTGATTTGGCCAGCCGCCCGCGCAGCCGTTCCAGCCGCCCCTCGGACGGGGCGATGTCCTCCACGACCGGAGTCGGCGCGGGCTCCGGTTCCGGCTCCGGGGCGGGCTCGGGTTCCGGCTCGGGCTCGGGCTTCGGTTCGGGTTCCGGCTTCGGTTCGGGTTCGAGGACCGGTTTCGGCGGTTCCGCGACGGGGGGTTCGGGCAGTTTGACGTCGGCAATGGGGCGTTTCGGCGCGTCCCGCGGCACGGCGGCGTCGTCACCGACACCGGGTAGGCCGACGGGGTCGACCCTATCGGCGGGCGGCGCGGTGGCCGGCCCGCTGAACGTGATACCCGAGGAGGCCTTATAGCCACCCGATTTGTCGATCTGGGTGGTCGTGTCCGGCGCGGACAGGCTGATCCGCCGCTTGCGGTAGCGCACCAACCCGACAACCAGCGCGGTGACAAGAAGGACTGCTACGACCGCGATGGCGATCCACAAGGCATCTGACACCTGGCCATTGTCTCAGGCGACTCCGACCGCCATGTTCGAGCACCTGATCGCTGAAGGCACCGCACCGGACGCCACCGGATGTGGCAATCTCGGGCGGGTGACGGGCTTCGAGGGCGGGATCTCGGTGCGCAAGCGGCGCCATATCGATGTCTGCCTGACCGAGGCCGTCCAGTATCAGACCGTCAGCACCGGCTTGGAGCGCTACCGGTTGCCCTATAACGCGCTGACGCAGACCAGCCTGGCCGGTATCGACCTGGGTACCGAATTCCTCGGGGTACCGCTGCGGGCGCCGGTGCTGATCGGTTCGATGACCGGCGGGTCGGAGCTCTCGGGCACGATCAACCGCAATCTGGCCACGGCGGCGCAGGCCTTGGGCGTGGGCATGATGCTGGGCTCCCAGCGCGTGATGCTGGGCGAGGACGCGGTGGGCACTTTCCATGTGCGCGAGGTCGCTCCGGATGTGTTGTTGGTCGGCAATATCGGGCTGGCGCAGCTGAATCGCGCCGTTGTTGCCGAGCTGCGTCGAGCGCTCGACGGTGTCGGCGCCAATGCCCTTGCGGTGCACACGAATCCGTTGCAGGAGGCGGTTCAGTGGGGCGGGGACACGGATTTCACCGGGTCGGTGGGGCGGCTGCGCGAGGTGGTGGATTCCATCGGGTATCCGGTGTTGCTCAAGGAGGTCGGGCACGGTATCGGAGCGTCCGCGGCGGCGTCGTTGTCCGATATCGGGGTGGCCGCGGTGGATGTGGCCGGGGCCGGTGGAACGTCGTGGGCGCGGGTGGAGCAGTTCGTGCGCTACGGCCAGATCAACGATCTGGGCCTGGCCGAGTGGGGCATTCCGACGGCGCAGGCGTTGGTCGAGGTGCGCGCGACGCTGCCGGAGATGCCATTGGTCGCTTCCGGCGGGATCCGCACCGGGATGGACGCAGCGAAGGCGATCGCGTTGGGCGCCGATGTGGTGGCGGTGGCCCACCCCCTGCTGGTTCCGGCCATCGAGTCGGCCGCGGCTGTGCAGCAATGGCTGGAGCGGTTTATCGCCGAGTTGCGGGTGTGCCTGCACGGGTGCGGGGCCGCGGATTTGTCGGCATTGCGTGCCGTCGGAGTCGACCGCGTCTAAAGCGCGTTAGGTCTAGATGTCGTGACCTGAGAGGTTGTTGACGGCGCGCCTGCTTGAAATGGGGAGGACCTCCTGACGGAGTGGATGTGTCTGG
>JAKJHY010000038.1 GCA_021648845.1 Mycobacterium sp. MBM
CGAGATGAGCGCCTCATCACTCAACCCGGCGAGCGCCCCACGATCCGATCCATCGAACATGTGTGCGATACTACCGGCCGGGTATGACACGTCGAGCGGTTCTTTCCCACCCGGGGCGGGAGGGCTACCTCCGCCGCAACACGATCACATTGTCGATCAGGTGTCCCGGCTGGCCGTCGGGGCCGGTGGCCTCGCGCGCCACCGGACCGACCTGCACGCGCTCCCAGCCGTCGTCGAGATCCAGGGATTCGACCACCTCCTGCGCGCTGGGGAACTCCACGTGGCGGTGGTTCGACCAGGGCGGGGCTTCGCCGTGGTCGACGATCACCAGCAGCCCCCCGGGTGCCACCGCGGCGGCCGCCCGTTTCAGCACCCGCGCGCGGTCCAGCGGTATCTTCGAGTGCAGGAACTGCGCCGAGACCAGGTCGAATTCACCGTCGGGGAAGCTCACTTCGAGGTCGTGGTGCTGGAAGTCGATCTTGCTGGCCAACTCCCCCGCATCCTGGGCGGCGCGGTCCAGCGCCACCTGGGACACATCGGTGGCCACCACCGACCACCCCCGGGAGGCGAGCCAGATGGCGTCCCCGCCTTCACCGCACCCCAGATCGAGGGCACGCCCCGGTGTCAGCGGCTCCGCCACCTCGGACAGCCGCAGGTTCACCCGCCCGCTCCACACCCGTTCGCGCTGGCCGTAATGCTCGTTCCAGTGCTGTTGCACATCGGGCGCGGGCCACGCCGGGACGGGCAGCCCGACCTCGTCGGCCAGCAGGCTCTGCACCACGGCAGCCGCCGCAAGTGAGCCGCTGGCCACCGCGGCCGCGACCTGAGGCATCTGCGCACTGACGTCGCCGGCCGCGAACACCCCGGGCACCGTGGTGCGCTGGAACTGGTCGACGACGATGGCATCCGCGGCAACAGGATTCGCCGGGGTGAAGGCCACCCCCAGCTGGGCCGCCAGCGGCGAACGCTGGTGCAGCACAGCGGCGACCAGGACGCCCGCGCGGCCCAGCGGCGCACCCTCGGCGAACCGGACCTCGGTCAATTCACCATCCTCCGAGTGGAATTCGGTCACCACGCGCTGATCGACGGTGATACCGGCCGCGTCCAGCAGGTCGTCTTGCACGGCAGCACCGTTGCTCAGCACGACGATATCGTCGGTCCAGCCCTTGAGCATCAATGCCATGTGCACCGCGCGGTCTCCGTCGGCCAGCACGGCCAGGGGCCGATCGCGCACCTCCCAGCCGTGGCAGAACGGGCAGTGAAAGGCCGAACCGCCCCACAGCGATTCCAGGCCCGCGACCTGTGGAGGCCGATACTGCATCCCGGTGGCCAGCAGCAGACGCCGCGCACGTTCACGGCCCCCGTCGGCGAGTTCGACGATGAAGCCGCCCCCGTCGGGTGTGGCCGCGGTCGCCCGCGCCGACCGGAAGGTGACGCTCGGGTAGTCGGCCAGTTCGGCCCGCCCGGCGGTATACAACTGGGCGGGAGGCTTGCCGTCGTGGCCCAACAGCCCACCGATCCCGTGGGCGGCCAGATTGCTCTGGTCGCCGTCGTCGAGCACCAGGGTGCGACGACGGGCACGGCCGAGCACCAGCGCCGCGCTCAGACCGGCCGCGCCGCCGCCGACGATGATGCAGTCCCATTCGTTGTTCATGTCTCGAGCTTGCCGACCATACGCCAAGATGCCAAGCTTGTTTGCCATGGAGGCAAAGAGCGTCGATGACACCGTGCGCAAGCGGCTGCGCGACCTGCGGACCCGGCAAGGATTGACCCTGCAGGACGTCGCCGTCCGCGCCAGCATCGACGTGTCGACGCTGAGCCGCCTGGAATCCGGTAAACGGCGCCTGGCCCTGGACCATCTGCCCCGACTGGCCGCCGCGCTGTCGGTCAGCACCGACGAGTTATTGCGTGAACCCGAGGCCGACGATCCCCGGGTGCGGGGTAGTTCGCATACCCGACACGGAGTGACGTACTGGCCGCTGACCCGCCACGGTGCCACCGGCGGCCGGCACACCTTCAAGGTCCGGGTCAGCACCAAACGCAACACACCGCCGGCCGAGCTGCCCGTGCATGAAGGTCAGGAATGGATGTACGTACTCTCCGGACAGTTGCGGCTGGTCCTCGGTGAGCGCGACTTCATCATCAAACCCGGTGAGGCGGTGGAATTCTCGACGTGGACGCCGCACTGGTTCGGCACCGTCGACGGGCCGGTCGAGGCGATCATGATCTTCGACGTCCACGGCGAACGGCTGCACCTGCACTCCGGTTGACTACAGATAGGACGTCTGGTTCACCAGCCGTACCGAGGCCAACCCGTCGGGATAGAACTCGGCGATACTCAACGAGGCGAGATCCAGGTGCAACCGGTAGAGGATCCCGGCATTGCCGTCGAGGGCGAGACGCAGTATCGTCTTGATCGGCGTCACATGCGAAACCACCAGCACCGTTGACCCGGCGTGGTTCTCGACGATCCGGTTACGCACCCGGCGCACCCGGTCGGCCACCGCATCGAAACTCTCCCCGCCCGGCGGGGCCACGCTCGTATCGCGCAGCCATCTGCCGTGCAGCTCCGGATCACGTTGGGCCGCTTCGGAGAACGTCAAACCCTCCCAGGCGCCGAAATCGGTCTCGATCAGTTCGTCATCGGTGACGACATCGAGACCGAGTTCTTTCGCCGCGGCACCCGCCGTCTGCTGGGCGCGCCCCAAAGGGGAACACACGATCGCATCGATGCCACCCTGTTCGCCGAGATAGCGCGCGGCCGCCTCGGCTTGGCTGCGTCCGAGTTCGGTCAGCGCGGGGTTGCCCCGACCGGAGTACCGGCGGTCCACCGACAGCTCGGTCTGGCCGTGGCGCAACAACATCAGCCGGGTGGGCGCACCGCGCGCCCCGCTCCAACCCGGGGAGGCCGGCGCCGACGCGGGCTGTGCGCCGTCCATCGCCTCGTTGGCCAGCCGGTCGGCGTGCGCATTCTCTGACCGCGGTATCCAGCCGTAGTCGACCTGCGCGAACTGCCGGGCCAACTGCGCGGCCTCGCGATTGAGCTCCAGCAGATCGGGATGTTTGACGCGCCATCGCCCGCACATCTGCTCGACCACCAATTTGGAATCCATGAACACCGCAACCTCGGTGGCACCCAACTCGGCCGCCGCGGTCAAACCGGCGATCAGCCCGCGATACTCGGCGGCATTGTTCGTCGCCCGGCCGATCGACTCCTTTCGCTCGGCCAGCACCGCCGAGCGGTCGTCGCTCAGCACCACCACGCCATAGCCGGCCGGGCCGGGGTTTCCCCGCGACCCGCCGTCGGCCTCGACGATGACCTTCACTTGGTGAACCGCAGCAGGATCGCCCCGCATTCCGGGCACCGCAGCACATCGTCGTCGGCGGCGGCGGATATCCTGGCCATTTCACCGCGGTCGATCTCGATACGGCAAGCGCCGCAACGCTTCCCCTGCAGCAGACCGGCACCCGGGCCGCCATTCGCGCGCTGCTTCTCATACACCGCGACCAGATCGTCGTTCAACAGCGAGGTCAGCTCGGCACGTCGCGTCGCGGACACCTGACGGACGTTCTCGATCGCCGCCAGGGCGGCGTCGCGAGCCAACTGTGCCGCCGACATCTCGTTGCGCAGGTCGTCGATACGGGCCAGCTGCGCCGACTGCCGGCGCTGCAGTTCCTCCCGGCGTTCCATCACCTCGAGCAGCGAATCCTCCAGCGAAGACTGGCGTCGCTCCAACGTCTCCAATTCGTGCTGCAGTTCGCTCAACTGTTTGGCGTTGACCGTTCCCCCCTGCAGCAGCGCCCGGTCGCGGTCCTCGCGCTGGCGGACCGAGTCGATCTCGCTCTCCAGTTTCGCGATCTCACCGTCGAGATCCTCAAGCGCGATTTCCACCACGGCCAGCTGATCGCCGGCCTCCTGATGCAGGGCCCGCACCCGGTCGAACTCCTGCTGCTCGGCGAGGTTGCCGGCCCGGTGGTCCACGCGGCGCAACTCGGCATCGACCTCGGCGAGGTCCAACAGTGAACGTTGCTGACTCACTTCGGCTTTCATGATTCGGAACCTCCATCGATATTCCACGGATCGGTGCGCACGGTACTGACGCGCACCGGTAATGCCTCGCCGAAACTGTCGCGCAGCAGGGCCGCCGCCTGATGACACCAGGGGAACTCACTCGCCCAATGCGCGACATCGACCAACGCCACATCCGATACCCGGCCGTGCTCGTCGGCCGGATGATGCCGCAGGTCTGCGGTCACATAGGCCTGCACCCCGGCCCCGTTCACCGCGCCGAGCAGGGAGTCCCCCGCCCCACCACAGACGGCGACCCGGGACACGACGGCATCGGGCGCACCGGCGGCACGTACACCCCAGGTGGTCGCGGGCAGCGCCGCACGCACCCGGGAGACGAACACCGACAACGGCTCCGGTTCGGGCAGCGCACAGATGCGCCCGATCCCGACCTCGGAGGGCAGCGGCGCCAGCGTGAAGACATCGAAGGCCGGCTCCTCGTACGGATGCGCGGCCCGCAGCGCGGTGAGCACCCGGGCGCGCAGCCGGGCCGGGGCGATCACCTCGAGGCGGTCCTCGGCGACCCGCTCGACAGCGCCGACCTCTCCGATGGCCGGTGTCGCACCCTGCTGCGGCAGGAATTGCCCGGTGCCGGTGACACTCCAACTGCAGCAGGAGTAGTCCCCGATCTGCCCCGCACCGGCCGCGAACAGCGAATCACGCACCTGCGCAGCATGATCGATCGGGACGAACACCACCCACTTGTCGAGGTCGGGCCCGGACGGTGCACGGGAGAGGACATCCTCGACCACCAGACCCAGCGTGTCGGCGAGGGCGTCGGAAACCCCGGGAGTGGCCGAGTCGGCGTTGGTGTGCGCGGTGAACAAGGACTGTCCGGACCGGATCATCCGGTGGATCAGCGCGCCCTTGGCCGTCGAGGCCGCCACCGTGTCCACCCCGCGCAACAGCAGCGGATGGTGGGCCAGTAGTAGTCCACCCTCGGGCACCTCGGCGACCACGCCGTCGGTCGCGTCGACCGCCACCGTCACCGATGTCACCGGCTCCGCGGGATCACCGGCCACCAGCCCGACGGAATCCCAGTCATGAGCCAGCGCAGGCGGATACGCCGCATCCAGGACGTCCATCACCTCGGCCAGGGACACGCTCATCGTGTTACCTCCGCCAGCGCCGCAGCCAGCAGCGGCCATTCGGGACGCACGGCGGCCCGCAGATACTCTCCGTCCATACCGACGAACGTGTCACAACGGCGCACGGCAATCCCCCTACTGTCCAAGTGCTTTCGAGTCAGTTCGGCATCGGCGACGCGGATCAACACAAACGGTGCGCGGCCGTCGAGGGCGTCCACCCCGGCGGCCCGCAGCCCGGCCACCATCTCCGTGCGCAGCGCGGCCAGCTCGCGCGCACCGGCATCCGCCTCGGCCACCGCATCCGGCGCGCAGCACGCCGAAATCGCCTCCAGTTGCAGCGTCCCCAGCGGCCAATGCGCCCGCCGGGCGGTCAGCCGGCCCAGCACCTCCGGAGCCCCGAGTGCGTACCCGACACGCAGCCCGGCCAGCGACCAGGTCTTGGTCAGGCTGCGTAGCACCAGCACGTCCGGCAGGGGTACCGCGGCCAGGGATTCGGGCTCGCCGGGTACGGCATCGGCGAACGCCTCGTCGACGACCACGATCCGGCCCGGTGCGCGCAGCGCGAGGACATCGCGCACCGGGTGCAGCACCGAGGTCGGATTGGTGGGATTGCCGACGACGACGAGATCAGCCTGCGCCGGCACCGCGGCGCCGCCCAGCGTGAACGGCGGCGGCAGCACGACGTGACGGATCGGCACGCCGGCGGCACCGAGCACGGCTTCCGGTTCGGTGAACGAGGGCGCGATCAGGGCGGCCAGCCGCGGCCGCAGATTCGGCAGCAACGCGAAGCCCTCGGCGCCACCGGCCAACAACACGACCTCGTCGACGGCGCGTCCGTGCCGCGCGGCGATCGCCTCGGTGGCCCGGGCGATGTCTGCGGCGCTCGGGTAATGGCCCAAGTCGGTCAGCCGGGCGCCGAGGCGCTCCAGCAGCCACGGCGGCGGACCCGCGGCGCGCACATTGACGGCGAAGTCCAGCATCCCTGGCGTGACGGCCTGGTCGCCGTGATAGCGCGCCGCCTGCCGGACCTCGTGAACCACAGCACGACAGTAGTGCGCCGACCAGCGGCACCGGTACATCGGCGACAATGGTGTGGTGACCGACGTTGTTCCTGAAACCGTGATCCGAACTCCGCAGTTGGTGCTGTTCGACCTCGACGGCACCCTGACGGACTCCGCGGACGGGATCGTCGCCAGCTTCCGGCACGCGTTGGAGAGCATCGGCGCCACCGTCCCCGACGGGGACCTTGCCGGCCGGATCGTCGGCCCACCCATGCACCACACCCTGACCTCGATGGGACTCGGTGAACGCGCCGACGAGGCCATCGCCGCCTACCGGGCCGACTACACCACCCGCGGCTGGTCGATGAACCGTCTGTTCGACGGCATCCCGGACCTGCTGGCGGAGCTGCGCGCCGCCGGTGTGCGACTCGCGGTGGCGACGTCCAAGGCCCAGCCGACCGCGCAGCGCATCCTCACCCACTTCGAGCTCGACGGGTATTTCGAGGTCATCGCCGGCGCCAGCCCGGACGGCACCCGCGCCAGCAAGGCCGAGGTCGTCGCCTACGCATTGGAACGGCTGGATCCGCTGCCCGAGCGGGTCTTGATGGTGGGTGACCGCAGCCACGATGTCGAGGGCGCGGCGGCGCACGGTATCGACACCGTGGTGGTCGGCTGGGGCTACGGGGCGGCCGATTTCGACGGGCCGGGGGCGCCCGCTCCGCGGCACCGGGTGGCCACCATCACCGAACTGCGGAGGGTGCTCGGTGTCTAGCCTGCACGTGACGTTCGTCTGCTCGGGCAATATCTGCCGGTCCCCGATGGCCGAGAAGATGCTGGCCCACCAGATCGAGGCTCGCGGCCTGGCCGACCGAGTCCGGGTGACCAGCGCCGGGACCGGCGGCTGGCATGCCGGCGACGGCGCCGACCACCGCACCAACGCGGTCCTGCGGGCGAACGGCTATCCGACCGCGCACCGCGCCGCCCAGCTCGACGAGGATCATCTGGGCGCCGACATGGTCGTCGCGATGGGGCGCAACCATGCGCGGATGCTCGCCGATATGGGTGTGCCCCCGCAGCGGCTGCGGATGATGCGCTCCTTCGACCCGCGCTCGGCCGCCTTCACCCTGGACGTCGAGGACCCCTACTACGGCGGCCCGGAGGACTTCGAGGCGGTCTTCGCCGTCATCGAGGCGGCACTGCCGGGCCTGCACGACTGGATCGACGAACAACTGGGGCACTCATGAAACGCTTCGGCTTCCTGTTCCGGCCGCAGTGGCTGGCCCTCTACGTCGTCGTGGCGGCCTTCGCCTGGCTGTGTTTCACCGTGCTGGCGCCGTGGCAGCTCGGCAAGAACACCACCACCTCGCGCGAGAACACCCAGATCGCCAACTCGCTGAAGACCGAGCCGGTGCCGCTGACGACGTATCTGCCGCGGCAGGACTCGTCGGCGCACGAGCACCAATGGCAGCGGGTGACGGCCTCGGGCCGCTACCTGCCCGAGGCGCAGGTGCTGGCCCGGTTGCGCTCGGTGGACGGTGCACCCGCCTACGAGGTCCTGGTCCCGTTCGTGGTGGACGACGGGCCGACCGTGCTGGTCAACCGCGGCTATGTCAAACCCGAGCAGGGCACCGCGGTGCCTCCCATCGCGGCGGCGCCCCGCGAACCGGTGACCATCACCGGGCGACTGCGTGATTCGGAGATGCTGGCGGCCGGTCGGGAACCGTTCCGGGCCGACGGCGCCATGCAGGTGTACTCGATCAACACCGGTCAGATCTCCCAGGTGACCGGTGTGGCGCTGACGGGGTCATATCTGCAACTGGTCGAGGATCAGCCGGGCGGGCTGAGCCCGATACCGCTGCCGGTCCTCGACGCCGGGCCGTTCCTGTCCTACGGCATCCAGTGGATCGCGTTCGGCATCATCGCGCCGATCGGGGTCGGATACTTCATCCTGGCCGAGGTGCGGGTGCGCCGCCGGGAGCGCGAACTCGCCGGCAACAAATCCGCACCCGAGGCGGACGCGCCACCGAAACCGGTCAGCACCGAGGAGAAGCTCGCCGACCGGTACGGCAAGCGCCGCTGAGGGCCACCGCCAGCACGGCCGCTCCGGCCTGAACCGCCCGCGACAACCGCACTCCGCGCCTCAGGTCGGTGGCATCGGGGGCGGGTCCGTCACCCAGGGTTGGGCGCATCTCCAGCCGGTGCGCGTACTGGGTGGGGCCGCCGAGCTGTACCCCCAGCGCCCCGGCGAACGATGCTTCGGCGACACCGGCGTTGGGACTGGGATGTTTGGCGGCATCGCGCGCCCAGGCCCGCCATGCCCGCTTGGGCGCACCGCCCACCGCCAGCACCACCAGCCCGGTCGCCCGCGCCCCCGGATAGTTCACGACATCGTCGAATCGTGCTGCCGCCCAGCCGAATTTCAGATAGCGAGGCGACTTGTGCCCGATCATCGCGTCCAGGGTGTTGGCGCCGCGGTACACCAGCAGGCCGGGGACGCCCGCGACCGCGCCCCACAGGATCGGCGCGACCTGCGCGTCGGAGGTGTTCTCGGCGACCGATTCCAGTGCGGCGCGGGCCAACCCGTCAGCGTCCAGGGCGGCCGGGTCGCGGCCGCACAGGGACGGCAGCAGCGCGCGGGCGCCGTCGATATCGTCGGATTCCAGCGTGTCGGCCAGCTGGGCACCGGTGCGCGCCAACGATGTTCCGCCGAGCACAACGTAGGTGCTCACCGCGGTGGCTGCGACCGTCCACACCGGTCCGCGCCGCCGCGCGGCGCGCTCGACGCACAGCCCGATGGCGCCCAGCCCGGCCAGCAGCGCGGCGGTGTGCACGGACCCGGCGAACCGGTTGTCGGCGTAGGTGCGGCGCTCCAGCGCCGCCGCGGCGGACCCGAACATGGCGACCGGGTGCCCGCGCTGCGGGTCGGCGAGGAAGACGTCGGCCAGGTAACCGGCCGCCAGGCCGATCGCGCGGGCGCAACCATTGGGCGCAAACACGTCGGCAGCGTCTCACAAGGTGATGTACTCGGTTTCATGAGGCTCGGTCCGCCGCGGAATCCGAGACGCGTCGCTGATCTGATCAACCCGGCCGCGGCGCTCGCACCTGCCGCGAACGTCATCATGCAACTGGCCTCCCCCGGCGTCGGGTACGGCGTGTTGGAGAGTCCGGTGGACCGCGGCAATGTCTACCGGCATCCGTTCAAACGGGCTCGCACCACCGGCACGTATCTGGCCGCTGCCACCATCGGCACCGAGGCCGACCGGGCGCTGATCCGCGGCGCGGTCGACACCGCGCACCGCCAGGTCCGCTCGCGGCCGGGCAGCCCGGTGCGCTACAACGCGTTCGATCCGGCACTGCAGCTGTGGGTCGCGGCCTGCCTGTACCGCTACTACGTCGATCAGCACGAGTTCCTGTACGGCCCACTCGATGACGAGTCCGCCGATGCGGTGTACCGGGACGCCGCCCGGCTGGGCACCACGTTGCAGGTCCGCGAGGACATGTGGCCGCCGGACCGGGGGGCCTTCGATGAGTACTGGAAGCGTTCGCTGGACGAGCTGCGCATCGACGAGCCGGTGCGCAGACACCTGCACGGAGTGGCCGCATTGGTGTTCCTGCCGACCCCGTTGCGACAGCTGGCCGGCCCGCTGAACCTGTTCGCCACCACCGGCTTCCTGCCCGCCGAGTTCCGCGCCCTGATGCGGCTGCCCTGGACCGCGCGGCGGCAGCGCGCCTTCGATGCGCTCATCGCGGCACTGCGGGTCGCCGACCGCGTCGTCCCGCGCGATCTGTGGCTGTTCGGCTACCAGCTGTACCTGTGGGATATGCGCGCCCGCGCACGGCGCGGCAAACCAGTGGTGTGAGCGGCACCGCAGCGGGTACCTATCGAGGCATGTTGACCAAGATCGCGGGGTCCGTTGCCCAGTTCGCCGAGGGTGTCGGGGGTGTCTTCGGTATCCGGCTCGGCACCGAAGAGCCCTTCTATGTGCACGAAGACAACCTCGGCGAGATCGAGATCCGCCGGTACGGGCCGCGCATCGCGGCGCAGACGCGGGTGTCCGGCGACGGGCAGGACGCCCGCAGTGCCGGGTTCCGCCGGTTGGCCGGCTACATCTTCGGCGGCAACCACCGAAGCACGAAGATCGCGATGACGGCACCGGTTGCCCAGCACGGCGAGAAGATCGCCATGACCGCCCCGGTGGCGCAGAGCAATGACGGCGGCAGCGGTGACTCGGTCATCCGGTTCTACATGCCGGCCAAGTGGTCCATGGAGACGCTGCCCGAACCCGATGACCCGTCGGTGACGGTGCTGCAGGTGCCCGCCGAGCGGTTTGCCGTGCTGCGGTTCACCGGAGATCGCAGCAACACCGCCGTCACCGCGAAGTCCGCCGAGTTGCTGCATGCCCTGCACGGCAGCGGTTACGTCGCGGACGGCCCGCCGGTCGCCTGGTTCTACGATCCACCGTGGACGCTGCCGTTCCGCCGACGCAACGAGGTCGCGGTGGCGCTGAGCACGTGAAACCCGGATGTGGTGGCGCCGGGTTCGTGGCGCCACCACATCCGGATGTGCCGGGTCAGTACTGGTATTCGAAGGGGCAGGACAGGTCCACGTAGACCGTCGAGCCGGGGGTGTCGGAGAGCCCACGGATGGCCTCCACCGAACAATTGGACAGTGGTCCGTTGCGGGTGCCGTTCACCTGCACGCTGTATCCCTGGGCGCGAAGGTCGTCGACCGTTTCGGCTGCCGAGGCGGTGCCCGAGGGGGCCGCGAAGGCCATTGGGGCGGCCCCGAGAACCGTTGCCGACAAAGCGATCAGACCGGCGGTGACGAGCCGATTGGTGGGTATGGCGGTGTGCATTGTGGTGCGCCTTTCTGGCAGCGAGCATCCACCCGATCGCGCGCGTGCCGCGCCCCGGTGGCTGTTCGTATGGGATTGTGAAATGTGCTCTTTGTGGACGTGCTGTTTATGACTAAGTGTGGTGCGTCTTACGCGTTATCTGCTTGCATGTCAGTTGGTTTCAGGCACGAGGACCCGCCTTTCAGGGATGCGTGACTTCCAACGTATGGCCCGTGACGTTCACCGTCACGGAACTCATAACAAACACCAACACTTCGGGCCCGAGGAACATTCCGGATAAATCGTCGAATTTCACCAAGGTTGTTGTCCAGGTGGGAAGCCCGAGACCTCCGCGGGGGTTATCCTCCCCGGCGAAAGGAATGCACCGGGGTATGTGCTGCGTTAGAGTTCCTGACACCAGATCCCGTCTTTACCAGGGACTGCGTGTCTGGTGGGCGCGGCAGTCGCGGCCACCGTGATGACACCACATCGAGAACCAGTAAAGGACCGAAGATGGCAACAACACGTCTGGCTCGTCGTCGGATCTCGGCAGCGGTGGGCGGTGCCGCCATCCTCGCGATGATCGGCTTCACCGCGGCCTGCAGCAGTGACAGCGACAAGCCCGAAGAGTCGACCACCACGACGACCACCACCGAGTCGTCGCTGACCCCGACCGAGAAGTCGATCAACCCCACCGGCGGTAACGTCTTCACCCCGCCGGTGACGGCGCCGCAGCAGACCGTGCAGGGCCCCAACGACTGACGCACCACTACCGCAAAGAGCGGGTCCGAACGGTGTTCGGGCCCGCTCTTTGCGGTAGTGCCGTCGGTGGGCGCGGACGGTATCGAACCGCCGACCGCTGGTGTGTAAAACCAGAGCTCTACCACTGAGCTACGCGCCCCGTCGCAGGCAACTTACACGCCGTGCCCGCGTGTGGAGAAATCATCCGCCGTGCCGCAACGCCTCCAGCGCCTGGCGCCACACGGCCTGGTCGCGCAGTTCTCCGGGTTGCATCATCTCCGCGAAGCGGATCACCCCGTCGCGGTCGACGGCGAAGGTGCCGCGGTTCGGGTAGCCGGCGTCGGCGTTGAACACGCCGTAGGACTGCGCCACCGCCCCGTGCGGCCAGAAATCGGAGAGCACCGGGAACGCGAAGTCATGCTCGGCGGCCCAGATCTTGTGGGTGGGTGGCGGGCCGACCGAGATGGTCAGTATGGCGGTGTCGTCGTTCTGGTAGACGGGGAGGCGATCGCGAATCTCACCGAGTTCCCCCTGACACACCCCGGTGAACGCCAACGGGAAGAACACCAGCAGCACGTTTTTGCCGCGTAACGCCGAGAGCGTGACGGCGCGGCCGTGCTGGTCCTTGAGCGTGAAGTCCGGCGCACTGTCGCCGACAGCGAGCATGCCTATCGGCTTTTCGCGACGGCCTTGGCCTTGGGCTGCACCAAGCGGCTGGCGATCCAGTCCCCCAGGTTCGCCGACGAGGTCTGCATGAGCCCTGCGGTGGGCGCGGACTCGGCGATCTCGGCCGGCTGCACGTGGCCGGGTTTGCCGGTCTTCGGCGTCACCACCCAGATCACGCCGTCATCGGCGAGCGGGGTGATGGCGTCCATCAGCCGGTCCACCAGGTCACCGTCGTCATCGCGCCACCACAGCAGCACCACGTCGACAACCTCGTCGGAGTCTTCGTCGAGGAGCTCGCCGCCGCACGCATCCTCGATGTCGAACCGGATATCGTCGTCGGTGTCCTCGTCCCAGCCCAGCTCCTGGACGACCTGCCCTTTGGCGATGCCCAGCTTCTGGGCGTAATTCGGGTCGGAATCCTTCCCCGCCGCGACCACCTTCTGTCCTCCCTCATCCTGCTTCGTATGTGCCTCCGAACTTCTGGAGCCCTATCGTCGCACGTGGTGCTGTGGTATCCGCCCACTGGCGGCAAGTTTGATCGTCAATATGCCGCGTCGCACAGGTCCAGCGCCACCGTTCGGGAATCGTTCAATTCGTTGATGGCGTCGTTGAACGGGCTCGGCCCGATATCCCTGTCGATTGCCGAGGCCACCGCGCGGGCGGCGTCGACCCATCGGGTGAGCGCACCGGACAGCTCGGGACCCAGCGGGTCGGAGAGGCTGGCCGCAACCTGGTCGGCGCTGCCGTTGAGGGCATCGATCGCCGGCCCGGCGGTGGCCGCCACATCGGCGTTCTGGTTGTAGGCGTCGACGTAGGCGTTGACCGAGCTGATCGCCTCGGCGCTGCTGTTGCTGATCGCCTCGCACGAGGTGCGCACGGCGCGGTTGGTGATGGACACCTGGCGCTCGGATTCCTTGGAACTGGAACTGGCCGCGGACTCGGCGATCGATGCGGACACCGACGCCTGGTAGATCGGTGCGTCGGCCTTGTCCAAGGTGGCGGTACCGCTGGTAACGCTCGTGCACCCCACCACGATCAGGGCGAGCGTCGCGGGCGCACCCAACGCCAGCGCGGCGACGCGCATCCGCCTCGGTGCTGCAGAGCCCCGCCAACTGTTCAGCATCGTCGCCAAACTTACCGGTTCGCCGCCGCGAAGGGCAGATGATCGCAGTAGGTAACCCCGCCCGGCGATCTGGGGCAGGATGGGGGGACGATAGAGGGTGCCACAAGCATCAATTATCCGACACCAAGCACCTTTCAACCGAGGAGCCGTAGTTGACCACCGAGTTCGCGCGCCAAGACCTGGCCCAAAACTCTGGCACCACAGGCGAACCCGACCGGGTTCGTGTGATCAGGGAGGGCGTTGCCTCCTATCTGCCCGATATCGACCCCGACGAAACCGGTGAATGGCTGGAATCGTTCGACGAAATGCTGGATCGGCACGGTCCGGCCCGGGCGCGCTATCTGATGTTGCGCCTGCTGGAGCGCTCCCGGGAGAAGCGCGTCGCGATCCCCGCGCTCACCTCCACCGACTACGTCAACAGCATCCCCACCGAACTGGAGCCCTGGTTCCCCGGCGACGAAGACGTCGAACGCCGCTACCGGGCCTGGATCCGGTGGAACGCCGCCATCATGGTGCACCGCGCGCAGCGCCCGGGAGTCGGTGTGGGCGGGCATATTTCGACATACGCCTCCTCGGCGTCGCTCTACGAGGTGGGGTTCAACCACTTCTTCCGCGGCAAGTCCCACCCCGGCGGTGGCGACCAGGTTTTCATCCAGGGGCACGCCTCCCCCGGCATCTACGCACGCGCCTTCCTCGAGGGTCGCCTCTCCACCGACCAACTGGATGGTTTCCGGCAGGAGCATTCGCACTCCGGGGGCGGCCTGCCGTCCTATCCGCATCCGCGGCTGATGCCCGACTTCTGGGAATTCCCCACGGTGTCGATGGGCCTGGGCCCGATGAACGCCATCTATCAGGCCCGCTACAACCACTACCTGACCGACCGCGGTATCAAGGACACCTCCGATCAGCACGTATGGGCTTTCCTCGGCGACGGCGAGATGGACGAGCCCGAGTCCCGCGGCCTGATCCAGGTGGCGGCCAACGAGGCGCTGGACAATCTGACCTTCGTGGTGAACTGCAATCTGCAGCGCCTGGACGGACCGGTACGCGGCAACGGCAAGATCATCCAGGAATTGGAGTCGTTCTTCCGGGGGGCCGGCTGGAACGTCATCAAGGTGGTGTGGGGTCGCGAATGGGATGCGCTCTTGCATGCCGACCGCGACGGCGCCTTGGTCAACCTGATGAACACCACCCCCGACGGGGACTACCAGACCTACAAGGCCAATGACGGCGCCTACGTCCGCGACCACTTCTTCGGTCGCGACCCGCGCACCAAGGCCCTCGTCGATCCGATGACCGACAAGGAGATCTGGAATCTCAAGCGCGGCGGTCACGACTATCGCAAGGTGTATGCCGCCTACCGGGCGGCGATGGAGCACAAGGGCCAGCCGACGATCATCTTGGCCAAGACCATCAAGGGCTACACGCTCGGTCAGCACTTCGAGGGCCGCAACGCCACCCACCAGATGAAAAAGCTTGCGCTGGAAGACCTCAAGGCTTTCCGCGATGTCACCCGGGTACCGATCTCGGATGCGCAGCTCGAAGAGGATCCGTATCTGCCGCCGTACTACCATCCCGGGCCCAATGCCCCCGAGATCCGTTACCTGCTGGACCGGCGGCGCACTCTCGGCGGATTCCTGCCCGAGCGGCGCACCAAGTCCAAGGCACTCAAACTGCCGGGCACCGACACCTACGCCGCGCTCAAGAAGGGTTCCGGCAAGCAGCCGGTGGCCACCACCATGGCCACCGTGCGCACCTTCAAGGAACTGTTGCGCGACAAGAACATCGGGCCGCGTATCGTGCCGATCATCCCGGACGAGGCGCGCACGTTCGGGATGGACTCGTGGTTCCCGAGCCTGAAGATCTACAACCGCAACGGCCAGCTGTACACCGCGGTGGACTCCGAGCTGATGTTGGCGTACAAGGAATCCGAGGTCGGCCAGATCCTGCACGAGGGCATCAACGAGGCCGGCTCGACGGCGTCGTTCACCGCGGTGGCCACCTCCTACGCCACGCACAACGAGCCGATGATCCCGATCTACATCTTCTACTCGATGTTCGGGTTCCAGCGCACCGGCGACGGTTTCTGGGCGGCGGCCGACCAGATGGCCCGTGGCTTCGTGCTCGGCGCGACCGCCGGCCGCACCACGCTCACCGGAGAGGGACTGCAGCACGCCGACGGGCACTCACTGTTGCTGGCCTCGACGAACCCGGCGGCGGTCACCTACGACCCGGCGTACGCCTACGAGATCGCACACATCGTGCAGAGTGGGCTGCAGCGGATGTACGGGGATGACCCGGAGAACGTGTTCTTCTACATCACCATCTACAACGAGCCGTACGTCCAGCCCGCCGAGCCGGAGAACTTCGACCCCGAAGGCGTGCTGCGCGGGATGTACCGGTTCCGCCGCTCACCCGAGAAGCGCAGTAGCACCGCGCAGATCCTGGCATCGGGTGTGTCGATGCCCGAGGCCGTCAAGGCCGCCGACATGCTGGCCGAGAAGTGGGATGTGGCGGCCGACGTGTGGTCGGTGACCAGCTGGGGCGAGCTCAACCGCGACGGCGTGGCCGTGGAGAAGCAGGTGCTGCGCCACCCCGACCAGCCCGCGCCGACCGCGTACGTCACCCAGGTGCTCGCCGACGCGACCGGACCGGTGGTGGCGGTCTCGGACTGGATGCGCGCGGTCCCCGAGCAGATCCGGCCGTGGGTGCCGGGCACCTACGTCACGCTCGGCACCGACGGGTTCGGCTTCTCCGACACCCGCCCGGCGGCACGCCGCTACTTCAACACCGACGCCGAGTCGGTGGTGGTCGCGGTGCTGGAGGCGCTGGCCCGCGATGGGGAGATCGACCCCTCGGTGGCCATCGCCGCCGCCAAGGAATACCGCATCGACGATGTCAAGGCCGCCGACGTGTCCTACGCCGACACCGGAAGCGCCTAGCGGTCCGTGGAGCGTCGGCCGCCATGATGGCGGCCGACGCTCCACAAACCCCACAAAAAGTAGGCGTAGATTTTAGGGGTGGTCGACAAGTTTGCCCCGCCCCCGGCGTCAACTCTGGGGGTACTGCAGAGCGTGCCCGAGTCGGCGTTGCGCCGGCTCAAGCAGTACTCCGGCCGGCTGGCCACCGAGGCGGTGCACGCGCTGGAGACCCGGTTGCCGTTCTTCGCCGACCTGGAGGCCTCCCAGCGCGCCAGCGTGCAACTGGTGGTGCAGACGGCGGTGATCAACTTCGTCGAGTGGATGCGCGACCCCAGCAGCGATGTGGGATACACCGCCCAGGCCTTCGAGGTGGTGCCGCAGGACCTGCGCCGACGCGTGGCGCTACGCCAGTCGGTGGAGATGGTGCGCGTCACCATGGAGTACTTCGAGGAAGTGGTGCCGCTACTGGCCCGCAACGAGGAGCAGTTGACGGCGCTGACCGCGGGCATCCTGCGCTACAGCCGCGACCTGGCCTTCGCCGCGGCCACCGCCTACGCCGACCAGGCCGAGGCCCGCGGCGCCTGGGACACCCGGATGGAAGCCAACCTGGTCGACGCCGTGGTGCGCGGGGACATGGGACCGGCGCTGCAATCCCAGGCCGCGGCCCTGAACTGGGATGCGACCGCGCCGGCGACGGTGATCGTCGGGCTGCCCCGGCCCGATCGCATCGAACAGACCGGTGACGACGTGCATGCCGCGGCGGGCAAGTGCGGCCGCTCAGCCCTGTCCGATGTGCACGGGACCTGGTTGGTCACCATCGTGACCGGTGGGCTCTCGCCCACCGAACGGTTCTTGTCGGAACTGATGAACGTCTTCGGCGACGGCCCGGTGGTCATCGGGCCGACCGTGCCGACACTCGGAGCGGCCCACCGCAGCGCCGGCGAGGCTATTTCCGGGATGAACGCGGTGGCGGGCTGGAGCGGCGCGCCGCGACCGGTGTCGTCTCGCGAGTTACTCCCGGAGCGGGCGCTGCTGGGCGATCCCACCGCGGTCGCGGTGCTGGCGACCGAGGTGATGCGACCGCTCGCCGACGCCGACCCCGCACTGACCAAGACGCTCGACGCCTATCTGGACTCCGGTGGTGCCATAGAAGCGTGCGCTCGTAAATTGACAGTTCATCCAAACACTGTGCGCTACCGCCTCAAACGAATCACCGACTTCACGGGTCGCGATCCGACCGTTCCCCGCGACGCGTACATCTTGCGAGTCGCCGCCACGGTGGGTCGACTCAAGGGTGACGCAAGCCACTTCAGCTCGCCAAATGGCTACCCTGCGACGTCAAATGGACAACAGCTGACCCGCTGGGGCGGCTACAACCCGTGACTCGACATCGCGGTCAGGTCTCAGGGCGATCGCTTCACGTGCGCTTTTGTGGAAACTCCACAAAAGAATAAGACAAGGTTCATAATCTCTTACACCGCGCCAGGGCGCTCTCACAGTGTTTTCTTAATCCGTGCCCCCTACGAATGTGCTTGCGCTGTTGGCGCCCGGACAGGGCTCCCAGACCCCCGGCATGCTCACGCCGTGGCTGGAGCTGCCCGGCGCCACTGAGCGTCTCGATGCCTGGTCGCAGATCAGCGGACTCGACCTCGCACGCCTGGGCACCACCGCGACCGCCGAGGAGATCACCGACACCGCGGTGACTCAGCCGCTGGTCGTTGCCGCCACCCTGCTGGCGCACGAAGAACTCACCAAGCGCGGTCTCATCACCGGCAAGGACACCGCCGTCGCCGGCCACTCGGTCGGCGAGATCGCCGCCTACGCCATCGCCGGGGTCATCTCCGCCGACGACGCGGTGAAGCTGGCCGCCACTCGCGGCGCAGAGATGGCCAAGGCCTGCGCGCTGGAGCCCACCGGGATGGCCGCCGTGCTCGGCGGCGACGAGGCCGAGGTGCTGGCCCGCCTGGAATCCCTCGATCTGATCCCGGCCAACCGCAACGCCGCCGGCCAGATCGTCGCCGCCGGCGCCGTCGCCGCGCTGGAGAAACTCGCCGAGGATCCGCCGGCCAAGGCGCGGGTCCGGGTGCTGGCCACCGCCGGGGCGTTCCACACCCACTACATGGCGCCCGCCGCCGAAGGCTATGCCGCCGCGGCCGCGACGGTGGCCACCAACGAGCCCACCGCGACCCTGCTGTCCAATGCCGACGGCAAGCCGGTCGAGTCGGCGGCCGACGCGATGAGCAAGCTCGTCGCCCAGATGACCCGCCCGGTGCGCTGGGACCTGTGCAACGCGACGCTGCGTGGCATGGAGGTGACCGCGATCGTGGAGTTCCCGCCGGCGGGGACCCTGGTCGGTATCGCCAAACGAGAGCTGAAGGGCACACCGACACATGCGGTGAAGGCCCCGTCAGACCTGGACGGACTCGCCGAGCTCTAGCCAGGTACCACCCGAAACCAAACACACTCCGATAGCCGGAGTGCCGTAACAAGAAGGAGCCATTGTGGCCAACCAAGAAGAAATCATCGCCGGCCTCGCCGAGATCATCGAAGAGGTCACCGGTATCGAGCCCTCCGAGGTCACGATGGAGAAGTCCTTCGTCGACGACCTGGACATCGACTCGCTGTCGATGGTGGAGATCGCCGTGCAGACCGAGGACAAGTACGGCGTGAAGATCCCCGATGAGGATCTGGCCGGCCTGCGCACCGTCGGCGACGTGGTGGCCTACATCCAGAAGCTCGAAGAAGAGAACCCCGAGGCCGCCGCCGCACTGCGCGAGAAGTTCGCACAGTGACACGTCCTTCCACTGCTAATGGCGGTTTCCCTAACGTCGTCGTGACCGCCGTCACGGCGACCACTGCGCTCGCGCCGGATATCGAGAGCACGTGGAAGGGCTTGTTGGCAGGTGAAAGCGGCATCCGCGTCCTGGAGGACGATTTCGTCGACAAGTGGGACCTCGCGGTCAAGATCGGTGGCCACCTGAAGGAGCCGCTCGATCCGCTGATGTCCCGCCTCGAGATGCGCCGGATGTCGTACGTGCAGCGGATGTCCAAGTACCTGGGCAACCAGCTGTGGGACAGCATCGGTCGCCCGGAGGTCGATCCCGACCGCTTCGCGGTCGTGATCGGCACCGGTCTGGGCGGCGGCGAGAAGATCGTCGAAACCTACGACGCGATGAACGAGGGCGGGCCCCGCAAGGTGTCCCCGCTCGCCGTGCAGATGATCATGCCCAACGGTGCCGCCGCCGTGGTCGGCCTCGAACTCGGGGCCAAAGCCGGCGTCATCACACCGGTCTCGGCGTGTTCGTCGGGCTCGGAGGGCATCGCCCACGCGTGGCGTCAGATCGTCATGGGTGACGCCGATATCGCCGTGTGCGGTGGCGTCGAAGGTGCCATCGAGGCGCTGCCCATCGCGGCGTTCTCGATGATGCGGGCGATGTCGACGCGCAACGACGATCCCGAGGGAGCGTCGCGGCCGTTCGACAAGAACCGCGACGGTTTCGTCTTCGGCGAGGCCGGCGCGCTCATGGTCATCGAGACCGAAGAGCACGCCCTGGCCCGCGGCGCCAAGCCGCTGGCCCGGCTGATGGGTGCGGGCATCACCTCCGACGCGTTCCACATGGTGGCTCCCGCCGCCGATGGTCTGCGCGCCGGCCAGGCGATGAAGCGTGCCATGGAAACAGCGGGGCTGTCCCCGTCGGACATCAGCCACGTCAACGCCCACGCCACGGCGACTCCGATCGGCGATACCGCAGAGGCCAATGCGCTGCGTGTCGCGGGCGTCGGGCATGCCGCGGTGTACGCACCGAAGTCGGCGCTGGGCCACTCGATCGGTGCCGTCGGTGCCCTCGAGTCCATCCTGACGGTGCTGGCGCTGCGCGACGGTGTCATTCCGCCGACACTGAACTACGAGACACCCGATCCCGAGATCGATCTCGATGTTGTTGCGGGCGAGCCTCGTTATGGCGACTACCAGTACGCCATCAACAACTCGTTCGGTTTTGGTGGCCACAATGTGGCCTTGGCGTTCGGACGGTACTGAGGATTCAGGGGAGAGTCCTCAAGAGCAATGCAGCAGTAAGAGATGGTGGGGAACAGCGTGACTGGGCTCTCGACAGGTAACGGTCTGCCCAACGTGGTCGTCACTGGCGTAGCCATGACGACCGCGTTGGCGACCGACGCCGATACGACGTGGAAAAAGTTGCTGGCCGGGGAAAGCGGGATCCGGACACTCGAAGACGATTTCGTCGAGATGTACGACCTGCCGGTGCGTATCGGCGGCCATCTGCTCGAGGATTTCGACAGCGAGCTCAATCGTGTCGAACTGCGTCGGTTGTCCTACCTGCAGAAGATGTCGACGGTCATCGGCCGTCGGGTGTGGGAGAACGCGGGCTCCCCCGAGGTCGACCCCAAACGACTGATGGTGTCCATCGGCACCGGCCTGGGGTCGACCGAGGAACTCGTCTTCGCCTACGACGGCATGCGGGCCAAGGGCCTGCGGGCGGTCTCGCCGTTGGTGGTGCAGATGTACATGCCCAACGGCGCGGCCGCGGCCGTCGGCCTGGAACGCAAGGCCAAAGCCGGTGTCAGCACCGTCGTTTCGGCCTGCGCATCGGGTTCGGAAGGGATCGCCAACGCCTGGCGCAACATCGTGCTCGGTGAGGCCGATATCGCCATCTGCGGTGGTGTCGAGACGAAGATCGAGGCGGTGCCGATCGCGGGCTTCGCCCAGATGCGCATCGTGCTGTCCAACACCAACGACGATCCGGCGGGTGCCTGTCGGCCGTTCGACCGCGACCGCAACGGTTTCGTGTTCGGCGAGGGCGGCGCCATGATGGTCATCGAGACCGAGGAGCATGCCAAGGCGCGCGGTGCCAATATCCTGGCCCGCCTGATGGGCGCCAGCATCACCTCCGACGGGTACCACATCGTGGCGCCCGACCCCAATGGTGAGCAGGCCGGATACGCAATGACGCGGTCCATCCAGCTCGCGGGCCTGCAGCCCAGCGATATCGGGCATATCAACGCCCACGCCACCGGCACCAGCGTCGGGGACGTCGCCGAGGGGGTGGCCATCAACAACGCGATGAAGGGGCACAAGCCCGCGGTGTACGCACCGAAGTCGGCGCTGGGGCACTCCGTCGGCGCGGTGGGCGCGGTCGAGTCGATTCTCACCGTGTTCGCCTTGCGCGAGGGCATCGTTCCGCCCACGCTGAACCTCAAGAATCTGGACCCCGAGATCGACCTGGACGTCGTGGCTGGCGAGCCGCGACCGGGTGACTACAAGTACGCGATCAACAACTCGTTCGGATTCGGTGGGCACAACGTGGCGCTCACCTTCGGAAAGTACTGACAGAAGTACCGAAGGCGCCGGTCACCATCCGACGCGTAACCAGGAGGACTGGATGACCATCATGGCTCCCGAAGCGGCCGCCGAGTCGCTCGACCCGCGCGACCCGTTGCTCCGTCTGCAGACGTTCTTCGACGACGGCAGCGTCTCGGTGCTGCACGAGCGCGACAAGTCCGGGGTGCTGGCCGCCTCCGGCACCGTCAACGGGGTGAAGACCATCGCGTTCTGCACCGACGGCACCGTCATGGGTGGCGCGATGGGCATCGACGGCTGCGCCCACATCGTCAATGCCTACGATGTCGCCATCGAGGAGCAGAGCCCGATCGTCGGTATCTGGCACTCCGGCGGCGCACGGCTGGCCGAGGGCGTCAAGGCACTGCACGCCGTCGGGCTGGTGTTCGAGGCCATGATCCGCGCGTCGGGGTACATCCCGCAGATCTCGGTGGTCGTCGGCTTCGCCGCCGGCGGTGCCGCCTACGGCCCGGCACTGACCGATGTCATCGTGATGGCGCCGGACAGCAAGGTTTTCGTCACCGGCCCCGACGTGGTGCGCAGCGTGACCGGCGAGGACGTCGACATGGTCTCCCTCGGTGGCCCCGAGGCGCATCACAAGAAGTCCGGTGTCTGCCACATCGTCGCCGACGATGAACTCGACGCCTATGAACGCGGTCGTCGCCTGGTCGGATTGTTCTGCCAGCAGGGCCATTTCGACCGCAGCAAGGCCGAGGCCGGCGATACCGACCTCAAGGCCCTGATGCCCGAATCCGCCCGCCGCGCCTACGATGTGCACCCGATCGTGGAAGCTCTGCTGGACAAGGACTCACACTTCGAGGAGTTCCAGTCCCGCTGGGCCCCGTCCATCGTGGTGGGCCTGGGCCGGCTGGCCGGACGCAGCGTCGGCGTGATCGCCAACAACCCGCTGCGCCTGGGTGGCTGCCTGAACTCCGAAAGTGCGGAGAAATCGGCCCGTTTCGTGCGGCTGTGCGATGCCTTCGGTATTCCGCTGGTCGTCGTCGTCGACGTCCCCGGCTACCTGCCCGGCGTGGATCAGGAGTGGGGCGGCGTGGTCCGGCGTGGCGCCAAGCTGCTGCACGCGTTCGGTGAGGCCACCGTTCCGCGCGTCACGCTGGTGACCCGCAAGATCTACGGCGGCGCCTACATCGCGATGAACTCGCGGTCCTTGGGTGCCACCAAGGTCTTCGCCTGGCCGGACGCCGAGGTGGCGGTCATGGGCGCCAAGGCCGCGGTCGGTATCTTGCACAAGCGCAAGCTGGCCGCCGCCCCCGATCACGAGCGCGATGCCCTGCACGAGGAGCTGGCCGCCGAGCACGAGCGGATCGCCGGCGGCGTGGACAGCGCCATCGAGATCGGCGTGGTGGACGCCAAGATCGATCCCGCGCACACCCGCAGCGTGATCACCCAGGCGCTGGCCGAGGCACCCGCACGCCGCGGCCGCCACAAGAACATCCCGCTGTAATCCCCCTCCTTATCGCCGAAACAGCATTCCAGACGGGCCCTGTCGGGTTTTGCCGTCTGGAATGCTGTTTCGGCATTTCGGGCGGTCAGCGGGTGGTGTAGCCGCCGTTGGCGAAGATGGTCTGACCGGTGATCCAGTGCCCCTCGCCGGCCAGGAACACCACCAGCGGCGCGATGTCCTCGATGAGCGTCAAGCGTCCGCCCATAGCCTGCGACTTGTGGAACTCCACCCGCTCGGGTGTCTCCTGGCCGTAGAAGAACGGGGTATCCATGGGGCCGGGCCCGACATTGTTGACGTTGATACCGCGATCGGCGAACTCCTTGGCGGCTGCACGCGTGAAATGTTCGACCGGGCTCTTGGCCCCGGCGTAGGTGGAATAACCGTCGGTGAACGCCGCCAGCAGCGCCGTGACGATCGTGGTGACCGATCCGCCGTCGGCGAGCCGCAGCCCGGCCTGCTTGAGGAAGAAGTAGGCGGCCTTGGCGTTGATATCGAACATCGAATCGTATTCGGCCTCGGTGGTTTCCACGATCGGCTTGCGTAGCACCTTGCCCACGGTGTTGACCGCGATATCCACCGTGCCGAATGCCTCGACCGCGGCGTCGAACAGCTTGTCCACATTGGCGGGCACGGTGAGGTCACCCTGGACCTTGATGGCCCGAGCACCGGCGGCTTCGACGTCGGCGATGGTGGCGTCGGCATCGGCCTCGGTCGCCGCGCTGTTGTAGTGCACAGCGACGTTGACTCCGCGCTGCGCCAACGACCGGCTGACCAGCCCACCGAGGTTCTTGGCGCCGGCGGCCACGACTGCTGATTTTCCCCTGATTTCGCTCATGTCCAGCACGTTAGCCAGGAGATCGACAATTGAAAAACACAGAAAATCTGTATTTTGACAATTCTTGATTGTAGATTAGTGGCGTGCTGCTCGATCTTCGCCGACTGGCTCATTTCGTCGCCGTGGCCGAGGCCGGCAGCTTCACGGCCGCCTCGGCCGCCGTGCACATCAGCCAGCAAGCCTTGAGCCAGTCGGTCCAGCAGCTCGAAAAAGAATTGGTGGCAACGCTTTTCATCCGTTCGGGTCGGCGCATCGCCTTGACCGCGGCCGGGGAGCAACTGCTGGCCGAGGGCCGGGTGCTGCTGGCCGCGGCCGGCACCGTGGCCTCGCGGGTAGCGCGCACCGCCGAGGGCACCGACGAACACTTCGTCGTCGGGCACACTCCCGCGCTGAGCGGCGCCGAGGTCTACGCCCGGATCGAACCCGCCATCGTCGCCTTCCCCCATCTGTCGGTCACCTTCCGGCAGCTCTACCCGGATCAGATGCAGCACGAGATCCTCACCGGGACAGTGCACCTCGGACTGCGCCGCGGCGTGGTACCCAGTGCTCAGCTGTCCACCGCGGTCGTCGGCTACGACCGCGTGCGGCTGGCGGTGCCGGCCGCCCATCGACTGGCCGGCGCGCATGCCGCCGATATCGGCGAGCTGGCCGGTGAACGGATCGCCCTGTGGGCGCCACCGGGAGCGTCCTATTACAGCGACTTCCTGATGGGCGCCTGCCGGCGGGCGGGCTTCGAACCCGATTTCGTGGTCAGCCGTGTGCAGGGTGCCGCCACGGTCGCCGCTCCCCTGACCACCGGCGCAGTCGCATTCGTCACCACCGCGACCGGCCCGGCGATGGACGGCCGAATCCGGGTCGTCGACCTCGAGCCGGCGCTCCTGGTCGGTGTGCAGGCACTCTGGCAGCGCCACACCCAGTCCCAGGTCCGGGAAGCCATTCTGAGCGCGGCGCCGGCGTAACCCCCGTCCCGCCGAAACTGCATTCCAGAAGGCCCATACTCGACATTCGCCGTCTGGAATGCTGTTTCGGCGCGTCAGACGAATTCGGCCGCCACCACCTCGGCCCGGTCACGGTCGGCGGCGACCAGTCCGATCCTGGTGCGCCGGTCCAGGATGTCCTCCACGGTCAGCGCGCCCTCATGGGTCACCGCATACTCGAATTCGGCACGGATGACATCGATTCCCCCGGCGACCGGCTCCATCGGCCTGTCACAGCTGGCGGTGGCGATGACATTGGGCGCCTCCGCGCCGTATCGAGCCACCAGCGAGGCGGGCATCTGCGCCGCAGCGCGCAGCCGGGCGACCGGATTGGCGGGCGCCCCGACCAGTGCAAGGTCGCGGGTGCGACAGGCGGCGGCAGTCAGTCCACGCAGCGCCACCGCCCGGTCGACCACATCCTCGGCCATGTACCGATATTCGGTGAGCTTGCCGCCGATCACGCTGATCACCCCGTCGGGCGATTCGGTCACCGCATGCTCGCGGGACACGTCGGCGGTGTGCCCGCCGGATTCGATGAGCGGGCGCAGCCCGGCGTAGGACCCGCGCACGTCGGCCCGAGTCAACGCGGTGTCCAACGCGGTGTTGACGGTGTCCAGCAGAAAGGCCACCTCGGCGTCGGTGGGTCGGGGCACATCCGGGATCGGCCCTGGCGCGTCCTCGTCGGTGAGACCGAGGTAGACCCGGCCCAGCTGTTCGGGCATCGCGAAGACGAACCGGTTGAGCTCCCCCGGTATCGGGATGGTCAGCGCCGCGCTGGGATTACCGAACGCGGCCGCGTCGAAGACGAGGTGGGTTCCGCGGCTGGGCCGCAACCTGATCGACGGGTCCACCTCCCCCGCCCACACGCCGGCGGCGTTGATCACCGCGCGGGCACGCACGTCCACTGATTCTCCGGTCAGCTCGTCGATGAGACGGACCGAATCTCCTTGCGCCGCATGGGCGGATACCCGGGTCAGCACCGTGGCACCGTGTTGGGCGGCGGTGCGGGCCACCGCGGTGACCAGCCGGGCGTCGTCGATGAGCTGTCCGTCGTAGGCCAGGAAGGCGCCGTCGAGACCGTCGCGGCGCACCGCCGGCGCCAACGCCACCGCGCGTGCCGCATCGACCCGGCGTGAGCGCGGGAGTGTCGATGCCGGGGTGCCGGCCAGCCGGCGCAGTCCGTCACCGGCCAGGAAGCCGGCCCGGACCAGGGCGCGGGAGGCCCGGTTCATACCGGGCAGCAGCGGCACCAGTTGCGGCATCGCGGACACCAGGTGAGGCGCGGTGCGGGTCATCAGGATTCCGCGTTCGATGGCGCTGCGGCGGGCGATGCCGATATTGCCGGTGGCCAGGTAGCGCAGCCCGCCGTGCACCAGTTTGGAGCTCCAGCGACTGGTACCGAACGCGAGGTCGTGCTTCTCCACGAGCACGACGCGCAGTCCTCGGGTGGCCGCGTCCAGGGCGATCCCGGTGCCGGTGATCCCGCCGCCGATCACCAGGACGTCGACCGGGCCGTCGGCGAGGGCGCCGAGTTCGGCGCTGCGGCGGTCGCGGTTGAGCGCGCTGTCGTTGACGGGTGTCGGGTTCATGGTTGCAGGTATCCGTTCAGGGCAAGCGCGAGTTCGGCGGCCAGGTCGTCCGCGCCGAGGATGGGCTCGACCATCTGTGCGGACTGCACCGTGGACTGGGTGATGAGCAGGCACATCGCGGCCAACCGGCGCGGATCACCGGCGCGCACGCTGCCGTGCTCCTGGGCGAGTTTGATCTGGCCCGCGGTGGCGTCGATGAGGATCTGCTGGCTGGTGCCGAGCCGCTCGGAGATGTAGACCATCGCCAATTCGGGTGCGTTGTGCAGCACCGACATCACGATCTCGTCATCGCGCAGCCGCCCGGCGACCGCGACGATGCGCGCGACCAACGCCTCGCGTCCCGGTGGTGCGTCGCCGCCGTCGTCGTCGAGCACGCGGGTCACCCGGGAGGTCAGCAGGGCAGCCAGGATCGACTGGGTGTCCGGCCAGCGCCGGTACACCGTCGGTCGGCTCACCCCGGCGCGACGGGCAATCTCGGCGAGGGTGACCCGGTCGATGCCGTAGGCCAGCACGCAGGCGGCGGCGGCGTCGAGGATCCGGGCGGCCACCGAGACATCATCGTTACTGATTGACATGATGTGTAATACTGTAACTCATGACGCACGCTGATGCAGCCCTGCAACCCCCGATGAAGTGGAACGCCTGGGGCGACCCGCAGGCGGCCAAGCCGCTGTCCGACGGCATCAAGGCACTCCTCAAGCAGGCCCTGGGCATCGAAGGTCCGGCCACCCCAGAGCTGACGATCGACGACGTTCGGGTGCGACCTTCGGCGTTGACCGACGATGACCGCGAAGCACTGGAAGCCGTTGTCGGGGCGCCGTACTGCCGCACCGACGACCGCAGCCGGCTGCTCAGATCGGGCGGAAAGTCCACGCTGGATCTGTTGCGCCGCAAGGATACCGGCGTTCAGGACGCACCGGATGCGGTGCTGCTGCCCGCCGGCGAGGACGATATCGCCGAGCTGTTGCGGGTCTGTTCGCAACGCCGGATCGCCGTGGTGCCGTTCGGCGGTGGCACCACCGTGGTCGGCGGTGTCGATCCCGAGCGCGACGGATTCGGCTCGGTCATCTCCCTGGACCTGCGGCGCCTCGACGCACTGCATGCCCTGGACGAGGTGTCCGGCGAGGCCGTCCTCGGCGCCGGCGTCACCGGCCCGCGGGCCGAGGAACTGCTCGGCGCGCACGGCTTCTCCCTCGGGCACTTTCCGCAGAGCTTCCAGTTCGCCACCATCGGCGGATTCGCCGCCACCCGATCCTCCGGCCAGGATTCCGCCGGATACGGCAGGTTCGACGATATGGTCCGCGGTCTGCGCGTGGTGACACCGGCGGGTGTCCTCGACCTCGGGCGCGCCCCGGCCTCGGCCGCCGGCCCCGACCTGCGCCAGCTGATCGTCGGCTCCGAGGGCGTGTTCGGCATCATCACCAGCGTGCGGGTCCGGGTGCATCCGGTCTCGCAAGCCACCCGCTACGAGGCCTGGTCGTTCCCCGATTTCGCCACCGGCGCCGCCGCCTTGCGCGCCGTCGTGCAGACCGGCACCGGCCCCACCGTGCTCCGGTTGTCCGACGAGGCCGAGACCGGCGTCAACCTCGCCACCACCGAGAGCATCGGCGAACAGAGCGTCACCGGCGGCTGCCTGGCGATCACCGTGTTCGAAGGCAGTGCCGCCCTCACCGAGAGCCGGCATGCCGAGACCGCCGCACTGTTGCGCGCCAGCGGCGGGACGTCCCTGGGCGAGGCGCCGGCGAAGGGCTGGGAACACGGCCGGTTCGGCGCGCCGTACCTTCGGGACTCGCTGCTGGCCGCGGGTGCGCTGTGCGAAACCCTGGAGACCGCGACCAATTGGTCCAATGTGCCGGCGCTCAAGGACGCCGTCACCGCGGCGCTGTCGGAATCCCTCGGACCGGCGCTGGTGATGTGCCATATTTCGCATGTGTACCCCACCGGAGCGTCGCTGTACTTCACCGTCGTCGCCGCCCAGCAGGGCGATCCCATCGAGCAGTGGCGCCGCGCCAAGGCCGCCGCCTCCGAGGCCATGGTGCGCACCGGCGCCACCATCACCCACCATCACGCGGTCGGCGCCGACCACCGGCCGTGGATGCGCGCCGAGATCGGCGATCTCGGCGTGGACATCCTGCGGTCGGTCAAGGCGACCCTGGACCCCGCCGGAATCCTCAACCCTGGCAAGCTGATTCCGTGATCGGCCGGGTCACCGTACTGACCAATCCGGCGTCCGGGCACGGCAGCGCCCCGCATGCCGCCGAACGCGCGATCGCCCAGTTGCACCGGCGTGGTGTGGACGTGGTGGCCATCGCGGGCCGCGACTCGGCCCACGCCCGCCGGCTCGTCGAAGGCGCCTTGGAACGGGACATGGACGCACTCGTCGTGGTCGGCGGTGACGGGATCATCTCGCTGGCCCTGCAGGTGCTCGCCCGGACCGACATCCCGCTGGGCCTCATCCCGGCAGGTACCGGCAACGACCACGCCCGCGAGTTCGGCATCCCGACAACGGATCCGGAGGCCGCGGCCGATGTGATCGCCGACGGTGCGGTCAGCCAGATCGACCTCGGGCGCATCACCGGCGCCGACGGCACCGACCGCTGGTTCGGCACCGTGATGGCCGCCGGATTCGATTCCCTGGTCACCGACCGCACCAACCGGATGAGCTGGCCGCACGGCCGGATGCGCTACAACCTCGCCATGCTGGCCGAGCTGTCCCAGCTGCGGTTGTTGCCGTTCCGGCTGTCCTTCGACGGTGGCGAGGACGTCGTCACCGAGCTGACGCTGGCGGCGTTCGGCAACACCAAGAGTTACGGCGGCGGCATGAAGATCTGTCCGGGGGCGGACCCGCGTGACGGTCTGCTCGACGCCACGATGGTGGCCTCGGCGTCGCGGACCAAGTTGATCCGGTTGTTCCCGACCGTGTTCAAGGGCACCCATGTCGGTCTGGACGAGGTGCGCACCGCGCGGGCGCAGACGATCACCGTCGATTCACCGGGAATCAATGCCTACGCCGACGGTGAGTACGTCTGCCCGCTGCCGGTGACGGTGACGGCGGTACCGGGCGCGCTGCGGATTCTCACGCCCTAGCCTGAACCGATGGACTGGGAGTTCGACGGTGAGGTGTTCCAATGGCGGGGCCCAGCCCCGTACTTCTTCGTTCCCACACCGCCGGAGGTCGACGATTTCCTGCATGCGCACCTCGGCGAGCTGACCTACGGCTGGGGTGTCATCCCGGCGCGGGTCGGCATCGGCGTGACCGAGGTGACGACCTCGCTGATCCCGCGCGACGATGTGTATCTGGTGCCGCTCAAGGCGGCGCTGCGCCGGCCCGAGGGTATCGACGACGGCGATATCGTGCGGATCCGTCTCAGCGTCGGCGGTTAGCCGACGCCCCTGTTGAGCCAGCTGACCTCTCCGGTGTCGCCGCCGCCGCGGTAGGGCTCCAACGATTCGTCCCACGCGGTGCCCAGCACCGAGTCGAGCTCGGACATCAGCGCGTCCGCGCCGTTGGCCATCAGGGTGCGTAGCCGCTGCTCACCGACCATCACGTCGCCGTTGGCGCTCATCGGCCCGCTCCACAGGCCGAGCTGCGGGGTGTGGCACCAGCGGTGGCCGTCGACGCCCTCGCTGGGATCCTCGGTGACCTCGAAGCGCAGCACCGACCATGACCGCAGGGCATTGGCCAACTGCGCGCCGGTACCCACCGGGCCCACCCAGTTGGTGACGGCGCGAAGCTGACCGGGCATGGCGGGTTGGGGCGTCCACTTGAGGTTCGCCCGCGCCGACAGGGTCGACGAAAGAGCCCACTCGACATGTGGGCATACCGCCGCGGGCGAGGCGTGAACGTAAACCACGCCAGTTGTCGCCTCGGCGAACTGGTTCGACGCACGCATACTTCTGCTCCTTCGGCTCCACTAGGGACGTCTTCCCCAACGACCTGGTGTTACCGAACTGTGCAGCTGTTTCGTGCGTGTCTATTGTGCCTTGTGGGACGCGTGTTGCGCTAGTGTGCGCCGAATTCTCTCAGGACTCCATCAGAGATCTCCGGCCACAGCGGATACGCCCACTCCCCGAAATCGCGATCGGTGAGCACCACAAAGGCCAGGTCAGCGACCGGATCGACCCACAGGAAGGTCCCGGATTGGCCGAAATGACCGTAGGTGCGGGCGGAGTTGGACGCCCCGGTCCAATGCGGCTGCTTCGCGGCCCGGATCTCGAACCCCAGCCCCCAGTCGTTCGGGCGCTGCGACCCGAAGCCGGGCAGCACCCCGTTCAGCCCGGGGAACTGCACCGATGTCGCCTCGGCGTGCAATTCGGGTGAGACCAGCGCCGGGCGCAGCAGATCCGCGGCGAAGCGGGCCAGGTCGTCGACCGACGACTCGGCGCCGTACCCTGCTGCCGCCGCGCCGCCGGTAAGCGTCGAGGACGACATACCGAGCGGTTCGAAGACGGCCTCGGACAGGTAGGTCTGCACCGCGATATCGGTCGCCGCTTCCAGCGCCTCGCCGAGCAGGGTGAAGCCGTAGTTGGAGTAGATCCGCCGGGTGCCGGGCGCGGCAAGTCGATCCGGTCCCTGCATGGCCACCCCGGAGGCGTGCGCCAGCAGGTGGCGCACCGTCGCACCCGGCGGGCCGGCCGGCGTGTCCAGGCCGAAGGCGCCCTCCTCCACCGCGACCTGCGCGGCGCGCGCAACCAGCGGCTTGGTCACCGAGGCGAGCCGGAACCGGTGAGTGGTGTCGCCGTGGGCGGCGATCACGGCAACCCTTCCGTCGCTTCGCTCGCCCCGACCGGCCGGCCCCACCACCGCGGCGGCAACTGTAGAGACCGGCCAGTCGTCGAGAAGCTCGAGTGCACCCACCGAGCAGATGCTACTTGTGCGCCACGTAGTAGAAGTTGATCGGATCGGAGTCGATCTCGCGGACCTCGACGGCACCGAATCCGGCGTCGGCGAGCATCGCGGTGGCGATCTCGCGCCCCCAGCATGTGCCCAGGCCGTCGCCGTCGAGCCCGAGCGACACGCTCATGCAGTGCATCGTCGAGACGGTGTAGAGGTAGGGCGCGAACGGTTGCCCGATGTTCTCCTCGACCCGGCTGGAGGTCTTGATATCCACCATCAGGAATGTGCCGCCCGGGCGTAGCGCGCGGTAGATGTTGGCGAGCACCGCCTTCGGGTGGGCCTGGTCGTGGATCGCGTCGAATGCGGTGATGACATCGAACGTCTCGGCGGCGTCATAGGCGCCGACGTCCGCGACCACGAAGGCGGCGTTGTCCAGCCCGAGCCGTGCGGCCTCGCCGACCCCGACGGCTACGCCCTCCTCGGAGAAGTCGATGCCGGTGAACCGGCTGGCCGGAAAGGCGCGCGCCATCACGTTGACGGCGTGCCCGCTGCCGCAGCCGAAATCCGCCGCATCGGCGCCGGCGCGCAGCCGCTCGGGTAGGCCCTCCACCATCGGCAGGATCAGGTCGACCAGCGCGGCGTCGAAGACCTCGCCGCTCTCCTCGGCCATCAGCGTGTGAAAGCGCGGGTATTCCGCGTAGGACAGCCCGCCCCCGTGGACGAAGCGCTCGATCACCTTCTGCTCGACCTCCCCGAGTAGGGGGATGAACTGCGCGACGCGGGCCAGGTTGTCCGGGCCGGCGGCCCGGGTGAGGGCGGCGGCGCGCTGTGCGGGCAGGGCGTACGTCTGTGCCGTCGGGTCGTAGTCGACGACGCGCCCGCACACCACGCCGTTGAGCCATTCCCGGACATAGCGTTCGTTGAGTCCGGCGGCATCGGCGATCTGGACGCTGGTGGCCGGCGGCAGAGTGGCCAACGTGTCGAACAACTTCGTCTGATGTCCGATGGACAGCAGCAGGGTGATGCTCGCCGCGTCGAGGGCGCCGATCAGCCGCCCGGCGAATTCTTCGGTGGTTTCGGTCATGGATGCACGTTAGGCCGCCGGCCCGGCCCCGCACATCGGGCAGATCATGCGTTCGCCAGTCCCGGGCATGTGGTGCGAATGCTGTAGGTCACGCATCGTCGGCGAGCACATCGTGCTGGTGCGCCCAGTGCGCGGCCGCCGTGCGGGTGGTGACGCCGAGTTTGGCGTAGATATTGGCCAGGTGCCTGCCCACGGTCTTGTCCGACAGCTGCAACTGTGCGGCCACCTGCCGGTTGGTGGCACCGCCGGCGATGGCGCGCAGCACCTCGATCTCACGTCGGGTCAGGCCGCCGGGGTTTTCCCGGCCGCAGGTCCCGGCGGGCTGCACGGCGAGCTGTTCGTAGATGGTGTCGGCGGTCGCCAGGTCGGCAGCGGCCACGGCATCCGCTCCGATACCGCTGTGCGCCAAGGCCATCCACTCATACACCTCGGCTGTCTCGTAGCGGGACCGCTGCGCGCGGTAGGCCCGCAGCGCCGCCTCAAGAGACTGCAATGCGCCCGCGTAATCGCCGCGGCGCACCTCGAGGGCGCCCCGGGCATGCGCCGCCCACGCCCGGTAGCCGGGGGTGCCGAAGGCCAGTGCACCCTCCTCCAGATCCCGGCAGTGCTGTTCGGCCTCGTCGAATGCGCCACGCGCCAGCGCGATCTCGACGGCCGGGCGCAGCATGCGCATGCGCTCGAAGGTTCCCGCACCGGCCATCGCGATCCGCAGACCGACCCAGGCCGCCTCGGTGTCGCCCAACCGGCAGCGCAGTAGCGCCTCACCCGGCTGCGGGTCGACACCGAGACCGCGCGCCTTGTCGAACGCCACCAGCGCGCCGTCGGTGTCCCCGCGCAGCCGCCGCACCTCCCCCAACTGATAGAAGCCCTCGGCGGCAACCCAGGCGTTGACACCCTCCAATGCCGAACTGGCGACGATCAATTGTTTTTCCAGCTGCCGGTAGTCCGCGTCGGCGGCGGCCAGCTGAAGTCGATGCACGTCGCAGACGCGGTAATAGGCGGTGCTTCCGTCGAGATCGCACCACCGCTCCATGGCGTCGGTCCAGGTCCGCATGCGTGGCTGGTCGGCGAGCTTGTGGCACAGGTTGAGCACGACACAGTAGATGTCACCCGCCCATTCGATGCGGACATCCCCGGTCAGCAGGGTCAGGATCGCCTCGTCGAGCAGGGCGTTGCCATCGGCGACGCGGGCATCGTGAAAGGCCGCTATCGCCCTGGTGATCAGGCACAGCGATGTCAGCGACGGGTCATTGAGGGGTTCACAGATGGCACTCATCTGCCCGGCCAGCCGGTTGAGTTCCTCGGGGTCCTGATTCGCCGAGGCCGCCAGGGCATCCAGGTAGGCGAGGTAGCCGTGGGTGGGGCCGGGCGGGGCGTCGGCGAGCAGTCGTCGCGCCCGGTTCATCCACCCGTTGGCGATGCTCACGTCACCGCGGGTCAGCCACTCCAGGCCGATCTCGACGGCCTTCATCGACGCGGCCGAAGGGTCGCTGCGCACCAGGTGGCCGTACACCCGCTCGGAGAGCCGCACGGACTCCCGGATCTCGCCGAGCCGCCACGCGCAGGTGGCGTAGGCGTCGAGGTCGGCCAGCCCCATCGGGCACAGTGCCTCGGCATGCGAGAAGCCGTCGTAGGCGGCGCGCCAATCGCGCCGCACATGCGCGGCGCGCGCATCGTGCAGCAGGTCCTCGACCGTGCGAAACGCTGTCATCAGCGTCAACCGTATTACGCACACGACAGCGGCAACAGCCCCCAGCAGCACCGACACCCGAGACTGGACACCTGTCCGATAGCTCCGTGGGTCGGCGTATTAGGTTATAGACATGAGTCAGGCAGGTCCGCTGCACTCGTCACCATCGAAGACACGGCCCGTGTAGTACGTTCACTACCAAGCAACGACAACTACTGATAGTAAACATGCGGGCGGCGCGCCAGCACGCTCCGCGGCATCCAATCCATACGAAAGGTTCAGCCAGGCATGAGTCAGACGGTGCGAGGTGTCATCTCCCGGTCCAAAGGTCAACCCGTCGAATTGGTCGACATCGTCATCCCCGATCCGGGTCCCGGTGAGGTCGTGGTGGCGATCCAGGCATGCGGTGTCTGCCACACCGATCTGACCTACCGCGAGGGCGGGATCAACGACGAGTACCCGTTCCTGCTCGGCCACGAGGCGGCCGGCATCGTCGAGAGCGTCGGCGCGGGCGTCACCCACGTCGAGGTCGGCGATTTCGTCATCCTCAACTGGCGCGCGGTGTGCGGCGAGTGCCGGGCCTGCAAGCGCGGCCGCCCGCAGCTGTGCTTCGACACCTTCAACGCCACCCAGAAGATGACCCTGACCGACGGCACCGAGCTGTCCCCGGCGCTGGGCATCGGCGCCTTCGCCGACAAGACCCTCGTACACGAGGGACAGTGCACCAAGGTCGATTCGACCGCCGACCCGGCGGTGGCCGGACTGCTCGGCTGCGGTGTGATGGCCGGTATCGGCGCGGCGATCAACACCGGCGCGGTCAACCGGGACGACACCGTCGCGGTGATCGGCTGCGGCGGCGTCGGAGATGCCGCCATCGCCGGGGCCGCCCTGGTCGGGGCCCGCCGGATCATCGCCGTCGACGTCGACGACCGCAAGCTGCACACCGCACGCGAATTCGGCGCCACCCACACCATCAACGCCAAGGATCTGGATGCGGTCGAAACCATCCAGGACCTCACCGACGGCTTCGGTGCCGACGTCGTCATCGACGCCGTCGGACGCCCCGAGACCTGGAAACAGGCCTTCTATGCGCGTGATCTGGCCGGCACCGTGGTGCTGGTCGGGGTGCCGACGCCGGATATGAAGCTGGAGATGCCGCTGGTCGACTTCTTCTCCCGGGGCGGGTCGCTGAAGTCCTCCTGGTATGGCGACTGCCTTCCCGAACGCGACTTCCCCACCCTGATCTCGCTGTATCTGCAGGGCCGGCTGCCGTTGGAGAAGTTCGTCAGCGAGCGCATCGGTCTGGACGCCGTCGAAGACGCCTTCCACAAGATGCACGGCGGCGAGGTGCTGCGCTCGGTGGTGGTGTTCTGATGAGCAACGTGCAGCGCGTAGTCACCAGCGGGACGTTCGAACTCGACGGCGGCAGTTGGGATGTCGACAACAACATCTGGCTGATCGGCGACGAGAGTGACGTCATCGTCTTCGACGCCGCCCACACCTCGGCCCCGATCATCGATGCCGTCGGCGGCCGCAACGTGGTCGCGGTCATCTGCACCCACGGCCACAACGATCACATCACCGTCGCCCCGGAACTCGCCAAGGCCCTCGACGCTCCGGTATTCCTGCACCCGGCCGACGAGATGCTGTGGCGCGTCGTGCACCCCGACGCCGACTTCCGGAGCGTCGACGACGGCCTGGTCCTGACCGCCGGGGGGATCGAATTGCACGCCCTGCACACCCCCGGGCACTCCCCCGGATCGGTGTGCTGGTCGGCTCCCGAACTGAACGCCGTCGTCTCCGGGGACACCCTGTTCCAGGGCGGTCCGGGCGCGACCGGCCGGTCCTATTCGGACTTCCCCACCATCTTGGACTCCATCTCCAAGAAGCTGGGCACCCTGCCCGGGGAGACCGTCGTCTACACCGGCCACGGCGACACCACCACCATCGGCGGCGAGATCGTGCACTATGACGAATGGGTGGCGCGCGGCCACTGAGCCTGAAGCGTGGCCGCCTACCCGCCGCCGAGCACCCTGCGTTTCTCGGCTTCGAACTCGGCGTCGGTCAGGGCACCGCAGTCACGCAGTGCCGCCAGGGTTTTCAGCTGCTCGATGCGGACGCCGTCCTCGGTGGGAATGTAGCTGGGCGGCGGTTGATGGGTCGGCGGGGCATCGCCGATGGTGAAGGTCGGCGGTGGCGCGCCGGGGACGACCGGGCGGGGCGCACGGCGCACCCGCGCCGCCCAGACCCGCGCGATGACCAGAACCACCAGGGCGAGCCCGAACGCCGCCGCGCACCACCACGGCAGCGCGCCCCATGAGCTGCCGTGGCCGAAGGCCAGTCGCGGGCTCAGGTAGGCCCCGACATTGCCGTCGGTGCGGATCGTGTACCGGCCCGACTCGGCGACCTGGGCAACCCATACCCGCACGCGGGCATCGTTGTTCACCGTGGTGGTCGCGCCGATGCTCTCGGTGACCGTGGGTTCTGCCACCCCCGCGGGCGGGTCGATACCCATCCGCAGATCCGGTATCGGCAGCCCGCCGCCACCGGTGCTGCCGATGAGCTGGGTGTGAAAGCTGATCACGACCTCACCGGCGGGCAACTGCAGTTGCGCCGACCCCGGGATCGGCACCTCGCCGTAGGCGTTGTATTTGTCGAAGACGAACGCGTTGAGTATCAGGGTGAGGACGAACCCGATTCCGGCCGCCACCATGGTCACCGCGGCCACGACGGTGAGTACACGCGGGGCGGTGGCCGGACTCATGATTGGAAGTCTGGCATGACGGTCCCTTCGGCGGCATCCACGGCGGGACGGGACTACCCTCACGGCATGCCCGAATCAAGCGTGGTGGTGCGTCCGGTGCCGGTCGGCAGCGGCGATTACAGCGCGAGTTCGCGGTTACAGGCGGCCGGCTTGACGAA
This sequence comes from Mycobacterium sp. MBM, assembly GCA_021648845.1. Taxonomy (GTDB): domain Bacteria; phylum Actinomycetota; class Actinomycetes; order Mycobacteriales; family Mycobacteriaceae; genus Mycobacterium. Next base: position 37,203 of record JAKJHY010000038.1, read on the forward strand.
GGCCATCGCGCTTTTCGAGGAGGCCGCCGCGGCCGTGCCCATTCCCCCGGTGCGGTTGCCGATCGTGATCGCCGACTACGGCGCCGCCAACGGGCACAACTCGCTGCTGCCGATCAACGCGGCGATCTCGGCACTGCGCAAGCGGACCCGCCCCGAACAATCCGTGCTGGTCACCCACACCGACGTGCCCGACAACGATTTCAGTGCGCTGTTTCGCACCCTCAGCGAGGATCCGGACAGCTACCTGCGCCACGACCCGGCCGCGTTCTCCTCGGCGGTCGGCCGGTCCTTCTACAGCCAGATCCTGCCGTCCAACACCGTCACCCTGGGCTGGTCGGCGTGGTCGGTGCTGTGGCTGAGCCGGGTGCCCGCGCCGGTCACCGATCACATCCACGCCGCCTACAGCGCCGACGAGGCGACCCGGTCGGCCCATGACCGCCTCGCCGCGCGCGATTGGCACGAGTTCGTCGCCTATCGGGGACGCGAACTGTGTCCGGGTGGACGGGCCGTGGTGATGACGATGGCCGTGGGCGAGAACGGCGAATTCGGCTACCGGGCCCTGTTCGACGCGCTGATGGCCGAGCTGGCCGAGCTGGTGCAGCGCGCCGTCATCACCGCCGACGAGCTGACCGCGATGTGCGTCCCGATCAGTGGTCGCCGGGCGGGCGACTTCACCACCCCGTTCGCACCGTCGGGGCGCCTGGAACAGCTGACGATCGAACACCTCGAGATTTTCGATGCCGAGGACCGGTTCTGGCGGCAATATCAGAAGGACAAGGACGCCACGGTTTTCGGGGCGCAGTGGGCGGCGTTCCTGCGGGCGGCGGTCTTCCAGACGCTGGCGAGCGCCCTCGACGATGACGCCGGCGACCGCCGTGTGCGGTTCTGCGCGGCACTCGAGGCCGGGGTCGCGGCCCGGCTGGCGGCCGCGCCGGAGCCGATGCAGATCCCGATGGCCCAGGTGGTGCTGCACAAGCGTCCGCGGGCGCTGTAGCGCGGCAGCCGGCTACGGCGAAATCAGCTGCCCGGGTTGGGGAATGAACGGTGGCAGACCGGGGATGGTGGGGATCGGCGGGATGGCGGGCAGCGTTGGGATCACCGGTGGTTCCGCCGGCGCCGCTGTCGTCGGAGGCTCTGTCGTGGGGGCCGGGGTTTCGGCCGCCGGTGGGGGTGGCGGGCTCGCGGGCGGGGGCGCCTCGGTCGCCGGGGCGGGCGTCCGGTCGGCCGGGGCTTGCGGGGCGACGGTGGCCGTCTGCACCGGGACCTGCGGCGGCGCGTCCGGCGCCGATGTCACCGCCGTGCTGCTGACGGTCGTCGAATCGATTGTCGGCGAATATCTTTCATCGGCGCGCTGTACCAGGATCACGGCGAGGACGGCGGCCACCAATACCACCGCCGCACCGAGGCCGATCATCACGTGCGCCCGTCGATACCACGGAACATCTTCGGCGGCAACGAATTCAGGCACTTCCTCAGCGGAGAACCGGATCTCCGGGCGCGGGTCGTGCACCGGACCGGCGTAGGGCACCGGTTCGGCGATGGCACCGGCGTCCTGCGACCACGCCAACTGCGCCGGGGCCGCCGGCGCCTGCGTCACCGGCACCTCCGCAGCGACGGCGGCCACGGCGGTCGCGGTGTCATCGGCGCGGGCCGCGGCGATCAGCCCACCACCGATCGCCGCGGACAAGGCCGGATGGGGCGAGGTGATCACCGGGATGCCCAGGTGCTCGGACAATGTGGTGGTGATGACCGGGATCCGCGCGCCACCGCCGACGGTCGCGGCGGCCGTCAGGTCCCGCGCACGGATACCGTTGTGTTGCATGGCATCCCGCACAACGGCCAGGAAGTCGCCCAACGGGGCGCGCAGTTGCGCATCGACCTCGTCACGGGTCAGCCGCACCTCGGCACGGTACGTCGGCAGATCGACCTGCAGCGCGGTGGCGACCTCGTCGGACAGCCGCTCCTTGGCCGCCCGGCACTGCTCGCGCAACCTCGCCAGCGAACCGAGCGCCGAGGTCCCCGACTCGCCGGCGGCGCTATCCGGCAGATCCGCCAGCACCCGGCGCAGCAACGCCTGGTCGAGCAGCGCTCCGGACAGTTCCGCATGACGCACCGCCGGCCCGACCGGCCGATAGCCGTTGGCGGCGTCGACAAAGGTGATGCTGGTGCCCGAGCCGCCGAAATCGCAGACCACGATGGCACCCCGAGCGGGTAGCCCGGGGCGGTCGGCCAGCGCGGTCGCCGCGGCGCCGGCGTCGTCGATCAGGACGGCACCCGCCAGCTCGGGCACCGATGCCAGCGCCGCCCGCAACGCATCGACCGCCGCCGGACGCCGGTGCACCGGGTGGGTCACGGCGAGCTGCGCCGCACCGCCCACACCGTGCAGCAGGGCGCGCAGCGCCTCGATCAGCAGCATCTCCGGGCGGTGTGATGTTCCGTCCGGGGCCAGGATGGCGATCGGGTCACCCACCCGGTCGACGACATCGGTCAGTTCGCGGCCGGGCGGGCCGAGGCGGGCCGGTCTGGTGAGCGAGGTGCGGCCCACCGCGACCGCCGTCAGGTTGGTGGCACCGATCGACAATCCCACCGGTGCTGTCCTCACACCGTCGACATCGCCGCCCGCGCGGTGCACGTTACTCAGCGGATGGTGCCGGCACCCGGGATGAGCGGTAGATCCAGCGCGGTCACCCACCCGGGCGGCAGATCATTGACCGCCGGTACCGCGTTGAGCGCACGCAACCCGGTGGCCAGGCAGCCGGCCGCGGCGGCGTCCCGGCCGGATCCGTCGGTGAACCGGAACGCGGTCTCCTGCGAAATACTCGGTGTGCCCTCGATATCGACGCGGTACACGTCGTTGTCGTTACCGGTGGGCCAGTCCGGGGCGGCATCGAGCCCGATCCGGTTGACGTGCTCGAGCTGGATGCGGGTCTGCCCGCCGAGCCGGCCGTTGATGGTGAACCGGACCGCGGCGACGTTGCCGGCCTCGATGACGCCCTTGGCCGACGCGCGGTCGGTCGGGGTGACCCATTTGTCCCAGGTGGTGGTGATCTCGTCGAGGGTGATGCCGGCCGCGTGGGCGATCATCGGCACGGTTGCGCCCCACGCCATGATCAGGATTTCCGGGCTTTCCAGCAGCGGGCGGTATGCGGGCGGGCGGCCGATGCCCATCTCGAACTCGTAATCACCGGTGTAGTTGGTGTAGTCGAGCAGTTCGGAGGCACGGACGGTGCGGACCTCCGAGCACAGTCCCATCAGGGTCAGCGGAAACAGGTCGTTGGCGAAGCCGGGGTCGATTCCGGTGGTGAAACAGGACGCCCCGCCGGCAGCGCAGGCCTCGGTGATCGGCTGGATCCAGTTCGGTGGATTCAGGTGCATTTTCGGCCACACCCACGGGGTCATCGCCGTCGAGCAGACGTCGATACCGGCCCGCAGGAACCGGGCGATCAGGTCGATGTTCGCGTCGGCCTGGGCGGCCGTCGGCCCGTAGTGCACCAGGGCGTCGGGCGCCAGCGCGATGAGTGCGTCGATGTCATCGGTGGCGGTCAGGCCCAACGGCGCGCCCAGCGAGCAGATCTCGCCGACATCGCGGCCGACCTTGGCGGGGTTGCTCACCCCGACCCCGACGAGTTCGAAGTTCGGGTGCTTGACGATCTCGGCGATCACCATCGTCCCGACGAAACCGGTACCCCAGACCACGACGCGCTTGGTCACTAGAAGCAGCGCCTGAGGCCGCCGGGCTCGCAGTAGAGCGGGTACTGCTGGACCGGGATGGGCAGCGGCTCGACATAGGTCAAAGTGAACGGTTTGGTGTCCAGCGTCGCGGGCAGCCCGCACACCTGGTTGTGCGCCATGGTTCGGGTGCCGGTCATCGTGATGGTGTCGAACTTGAAGGTCTCAAGCAGGGGGGCCGTGCTGCCGTCCGGGCAGGTCAATCCGTCCACGGAGTTGATGTTGTATGCCCATTGACCACCGGTGAGCTTGGCAATACCGCCCTTGGCGACCGTGTTGGGGCTGGAGCTCACGGTCAGCTGGCAGGCGACCGGGTCGCGGATCTCGACCCGCAGGTCACCCACCACCGGAACACACACCGGGTAGATCGTCCATGCCGCCTCGGGCAAGCCCTCCTGTTTGAAGGTGTAGACCCCCTCCAGCACCTGCTGCTGCGGATTTGCCTGGGCCGGGCCGGCGAATCCGATCATCGCAGCCACCAGCAGGGCGGCACTGAACAACCCGCGAAGTGTGTTCACGCCTCGCAGTATTGCAGGGTGCCTCGGGCACGTCCGCGGTTTGCCCCGTGAGAGAGTCACCGACATGACCTCATTGGACGGAAAAGTGGCATTGGTGACGGGCGCGTCGGCGGGCCTCGGTGCGGCGACGGCCCGGCTGTTCGCCGAGCGCGGCGCCACGGTGTACGGCGTGGCCCGCGACAGTGACCGGATGGCCGAGGTGTTCGCAAAGGTGCCGGGCGGGCGGTACGGCTCCTATGACATCGGTAGCGCCGATGCCTGCGCGCAGGCCGTCACCGACTGTGTCGCGGCGTTCGGGCGCATCGACGTGCTGGCCAATGTGGCGGGCTTTCACCAGATGCGGCGCACCGCCTCGGTGACCGACGCCGACTGGGATCTCGACCTGGCGGTCAACCTGAACGGACCGTTCTACCTGAGTCGGGCGGCGCTGCCGCATCTGTTGGAATCCGGCGGCAATATCGTCAACGTCGCCTCCGTGGCCGGAGTCGAGGGCGAGGTGTACTCGGCCGGCTACTGCGCGGCCAAGCACGGGCTGATCGGGTTGACCCGCGCGATGGCCGTGGAGTTCACCAAGGAGAAGCTGCGGGTCAACGCGGTGTGTCCCGGCGGCATGCTCACCGCGCAGGTGACCGAGTTCGCCGCACCGGAGGACGCCGACTGGGAACTGATCATGCGGATCGCCGCACCGCGCGGAATGATGGATCCGATGGACGTCGCGAAGACCATCGCGTTTCTGTCCAGTGACGACGCGGCCGCCATCCACGGCGCGGTGTACCGCGTCGATAACGGGAAGGGCGCCGACTGATGGACGAAACCGATACGCGCACAGACTCACTCGGCACCGTGGGCAGCAGTGCGACCGAAACGTCGATCGGCACCGTCGGCAGTGCCGCGGTGGTGGGGTCGATCGGCACCGTGGGCAGCGCCGGTGTCGCAGGGTCCATCGCGACGGTGAACAGCGCCGGTGTCGCCGGGTCGATCGGCACCGGCGGCAGCGGCGGGGTGGCCGGCGGGTTCGCCGTGGTGGGCAGCGCGTTCCTGCTGCTGTGCGCCGCCCTGGTCGGCTGTGTCGCCTGCGTCGGGTGCGTGGCCTGCCGAAAGTGCCGGGCCTGTATCGGGTGCGTGGCGTGCACCGACTGTGTCGGCTGCGTCGGGTGCGTCAACTGCTCGGGGCTGCGCGGGGCCGTCGGGCTGCGCGACGTCCACGCCTGAAGCGCCGAGTGGCCAGTTATGGCACACCTTTGGCTGGCGGATTCACGGGGTCGTTGCAACAGTGGGTGAATCGGACGGGTTGCAGAGTAGTTCGTGGAGTGCTTCGGCTGG
>JAKJHY010000039.1 GCA_021648845.1 Mycobacterium sp. MBM
ACGAAGACGAGACGATTTGGACGGGCGCACAACAGCTCCTCACAGGGACCTGTTGCAACCACCCCTTGAAACCGCCGGGTTGAAACCGTGTCATAACTGGCCACTCGCGCAGAGGCGAGTCTTAGCGCTTGCCCGGACGGCGTGCGCCCTTGGCGATGCCGAGTCCCTTCACCGGAGCCTCGTCGCCGACCACGCGGTCGTCACCACCCGAACCGCCGGAACCGTTGGAACCATTGGACGACGGTGCGGCCGGCTCCTCGGGCGCCTCAGCGGCGGGTTCGGCAGCCGGAGCGGGTTCGGCTGCCGGCGCCTTAGGCGCGGCCTTCTTGGCGCCGGGGCGGCGCGCGCCGGCGGCGATACCCAGGCCCACCACCGGCGGCTCGGGCTTCGCCGGCTCGGCGGACTCGGCCGCGGCCGGTTCGGCGACCGGGGTCTCCTCGGCCTTCGGAGCGGCCGGTGCGGCGGGGGTGGCCTTCTTCGCGCCGGGGCGGCGTGCGCCCGAGGCGATGCCGAGTCCCTTGACCTCGGGTTCGGCGGCCGGTGCGGCCTCGGCCTTCGGTGCCGCTGGTGCTGCGGCGGCGGGGGCACCCTTCTTCGCGCCGGGACGCTTTGCCCCGCCGGCGATGCCGAGTCCCTTGACCGGGGCCGCGGCGGGAGTCTCAGCAGCGGGCGCTGCCTCGGCGGCCGGGGCGGCGGCCTTCTTCGCGCCGGGACGCTTGGCGCCGCCCGCCAATCCGAGTCCCTTGACCGGGGCCGCAGCGGCCGGTGCGGCCGGAGCGGCGGTCTCGCTCGCCGATTCTTCGGCTTCTTCCTCGACCGCGGGTGCGGCAACCGCCTCGGCCTCGGCTTCCAGGGCGGCGCGCGCCTCGGCTCGCTTCGCGGAAGCCGCTGCGGCGGTGCCCTTTTCCGGCAACGTGTACAGGCTGGTGTCCAACGAGCCCAGCAGCAGCTGGGCCACGTCGAGCACTTCGGGGCCCTTTTCCATGCTGCGCGTGGACGTCACGTCGTCGACGCCGTCGGTGATCATCACGCGGCAGAACGGGCAACCGGTCGCGATGGCCGAGGCACCGGTGTCGATGGCCTCTTCGGTGCGCTCGGTGTTGACGCGCTTGCCGATGTGCTCTTCCATCCACATCCGCGCACCACCGGCACCACAGCACAGGCCTCGGTCGGCGTGCCGCGGCATCTCGGTGAGCTTCGCGCCGGCCGCCCCGACCAGCTCACGCGGGGCCTCGTACTCCTTGTTGTGCCGGCCCAGGAAGCACGGGTCGTGGTAGGTGACGTCCTGGCCGACCGGATTGATCGGGATCAGGCGCTTGTCGCGGACCAGGCGGTTGAGCAGTTGAGTGTGGTGCACCACGGTGTAGTTGCTGCCCAGCTGCGGGTATTCGCGGTTGATCGTGTTGTAGCAGTGCGGGCAGGTGACGACGACCTTGCGGTCGACGGCCTCGACGCCTTCGAATAGTTCGTTGATGGTCTCGACGTTCTGCGCCGCGAGCTGCTGGAACAGGAACTCGTTGCCGGCCCGCCGGGCCGAGTCGCCGGTACAGGTTTCCCCGGTGCCCAACACCAGGTACTTCACGCCAGCGGTGGCGAGCAGTTCGGCGACGGCCTTGGTGGTCTTCTTGGCGCGGTCTTCGTAGGCGCCGGCGCAGCCGACCCAGAACAGGTACTCGAACCCGTCGAACGAGTCCACATCCTCGCCGTAGACCGGGACGTCGAAGTCGACCTCGTCGATCCAGTTGGTGCGGTCCTTGGCGTTCTGGCCCCAGGGGTTGCCCTTGTTCTCCAGGTTCTTGAACAGCACACCGAGCTCACCGGGAAACTCGGACTCGACCATGACCTGGTAGCGGCGCATGTCCACGATGTGGTCGATGTGTTCGATATCGACCGGGCACTGCTCGACGCAGGCACCGCAGTTGGTGCACGACCACAGCACGTCGGGGTCGATGACGCCGCCCTGCTCGGCGGTGCCGACCAGCGGGCGCAGTGCCTGTTCGGGGCCGGAACCCTCGATGCGCGCATAGCCGTCCTCGGGCACGCCGTGTCCGTGCAGGCTGTCGCCGAGCGCGGCGAAATCGACCGAGCCGTCCTCGGGCATCGGCTTGCCCTCGATCAGGTAAGGCGCCTTGGCGAACATGTGATCGCGCAGGTTCATGATCACGAGCTTGGGCGACAGCGGCTTACCGGTGTTCCAGGCCGGGCACTGGGACTGGCAGCGACCGCATTCGGTGCAGGTGGTGAAGTCGAGGTAGCCCTTCCACGAAAAATCCTCGATCTTTCCGCGGCCGAACACGGCGTCCTCGGCGGGATCGTCGAAGTCGATCAGCTCGCCCTTGTGCTCCATCGGCAGCAGCGGGCCCAGGCCGTCGGGCAGCCGCTTGAAGGTGACGTTGATCGGTGCCAGGCCGATGTGCAGGTGCTTGGAGTGCAGCACGATCAGCAGGAACACCAGCATCACGCCGATGTGACCCATCAGGGCCAGCGTCTCGATCCACATGTTGGCGGTCGCCCCCAACGGGGCCAGCAGCCAGGCCATCGCGTCGGAGACGAACGCGCCGGACTGGTAGGGGAACTCCTCGCCGAGCACGTTGACCGCGGCGCCGCGGAACAGCACGTAGGTGGCGATGACCAGGAAGATCATGAAGAGGATCTCCCACGCGCCGCCGGTGTGTGAACCGTAGAAACGCGAGTCGCGGCCGATCTTCTTGGGCTCGCGGGTGAGCCGGATGATGGCGAACGTCACGATGCCCAGTAGCACGGCGAGGGCGAAGAAGTCCTGCAGGAAGCCCAGGACCGGCCAGCGGCCGACGAGCGGAATGTGGAACTCGGGGTCGAAGAGCACACCGAAGGCCTCGACGTACACCGTGGCGAGGACGAAGAAGCCCCACATGGTGAAGAAGTGCGCGATGCCGGGGATCGACCACTTCAGGAGCTTCGACTGGGCGAAGACTTCCTTGTTCTGGTTCAGGAAACGGGTGACCAGATGGTCTTTGCGGCCGCGCTCGTCGCCCACTTTTTGGCCGGAGCTGATCAGCTTTGTCAGCCACAGCACGCGCTTGGCGGCGAACACCAAGACGACGGCGGTCATCAGCATTGCGAGGACCAACCTGCTCACTTCGAGCGTGTGCTGCACCGCGTGCCTCCCCGAGGTTTAAGTTACTGGCTGGTAACTTGAGTATAGTTACTGATCGGTAACTTAGGCTATTTGCCTGCTCATAGTTACATCCCCGGTTGTCGTACCGCTAGCAAGGCTGTCCTAACTCACTAGTTGGTCGCCTTTGAGCGGGGACGGCACGCTCAGGCCGGGGGGCCCAAAAGTGCCCGCAACATCGACAACATCTCGGACCGGGACTCCGCGCCGAGGCGCCGCCGAATACGTGCCACGTGATGCTCGACGGTCTTTGCCGAGATGAACAGTTGGCTACCGATATCGCGGTAGGGCATGCCCAACAGCAACAATTCGGCGACCTCGCGCTCGCGCTCGGACAACCGGGATGACGGCACCGCGCCGGGGTGCGCGGCGGCCGCGGACGGTCCGGACGCGGCCCCGAGAGTATCCGGGGACTGCGGCGCGTCCGGGGCATCGACGCTCGTGGACTTCAGGTCCCGCGCGAGTTGCAACATCACCCCGGAGACCCGGGGATCGGGGGTCTGCAACGCGGCCTGGCTGGCCAGCCGGGTGGCATCCCAGGTCAGCCCGAACTGCGCGAGCGACCGCGCCGCGGCCGACACGGTGTCGACATCGACCTGATTGGCCAACACCCGAAGCCACGCTCGACCGGCCGTCGCCAGCGCCCGCGCGTAACTGCTGTCGGCCGCGGCGGCGGTGAGCGCCTGACCGTGCGGGGTGACCGCGTCCGGCGAGTTGGTCAGGATCCCGGCGTGCACGCCGGCCCAGTGCAGCGGCGCCGACCACAGCGGCGGTCTGCCCAGCCGCTCCAGCAGCTCGAGGGCATCGTCGACATGGTGTCGGATGCGCTCGAGTTGACGCAGCCGGGCCGCGGCGACCCACAGCTCGCCGAGCGGCAACAGCGAATAGAGGTCCATCGAGTACTCGGCCAGCACCTCCATCGCCGCATACCAGTGCTGTTGCATCGCGCCGGAGTCGCCGGTTCGGCGAGCGATCGCGGTCCGCAGCGCCGCCGACCAGAGCGCATCGCGGCGGTGTGCGGCGGCCGCGGTGCCGGCGTCGGCGTCGGTGGCCGCCCGGTTGAGCTGACCGTCGAGCATCCTGGTCCAGCCCAGCAACAGTCGGTGCCGGCGGGCGGTGAACACGGCGCCGGAGCCGGATGCGTTCTCGGCGGCGCGCCCGATGATGCTGCGCGCGCGCACCGGATCCCCGCCGTGCAGCGCCACCAGCGTGACCAGGGCTGCGGGACTGTCCGGTGCGACCCGCGTCGACGACCATTCGGCGGTGATGGCCTGACTCAGCCGGCCGATGGCGGTGGGAAACGGGCGATCCAGGGTGTAGAGCAGGCCTTCGGCCAGGCTGCGCGCCGCGCGCGCCGTCGAGGTCGGCGGCCCGGTGGCGTCGACCTGCAGGGCGGCGCGCGCCGCGCCGACGTCACCGGTGGCGACCGCCACCACGGCCGCAGCGGAACCGACGAACGCATCCGGATAGGGGCCGAGCCAGCCGAACAGGTCGGCTGCGGCCGCGGCGTTGCCGTCGTGCATGGACACGCTCGCCGCGATCCGGACCGCCGCGGCGCGTTGCGCGGGGTCGGGGGAGCCGAGCATTTCATCGGCCAGCCGGGCTGCCGTCGCGCAGTCACCGGTCAGCGCCAGCGCATCGCCGAGTTCGGTGTTCGGCTGGTTCGCCCCGGCCTCGGCTGCCGCCCGGTACAGCCGGGCCGCGCGAGCGGGATGGTCGCGGTGGCGGGTTGCCAACGTGGTCAGTGCGTCCGCGAGCCGAGTGTCCTGTAGTCCGTGTTCGGCCAGCCGCAGCGCCAGATCTTCTGTCAGCGTCGACATTTCGAGCTGTGAATGCAACAAGGCGATTTCGATGTCGTGGTGGCGTGCGGTGCCGACGATCTCGGACACCGCCTGATGCAGGGTGCGCCGAAATGTGGTGTGGTGGCCGGGTTCCAGCAGGCCGCTGGCTCGGGCGCGGTCCACAAGTGCCTGGGCCGCAACGGCATCCACTCGAAGTGCCGCCGCGATATCGTCGGGCCCCAGCCGGGGATCCAGCGAGCACAGTCCCAGCGTGTCCAGCACCGGTTGGTCGAGTCGACGCAGCCGCTCGACCAGCGCGAACCGGGCGGCCTCGACCGGCTCCGTTGCACCCGCGGCCGCTGCGACCAGGAACGGAATCCCGGCGGTCGCGGCGAGAACGGCCTCGGCGTCGGCGATATCGGTCAATTCGGCTGCTGTCCGGGCGCCCAGCGTCACCGGGGGGTTCTCCCGGGTCAGGGCCAGGGTCAGCGCTCCCAGCGGGCCGTGATGGGCCAGCGGCTCGGCCGCGACGACGACGGTGCGCCCGGCCTCGCCGGCCCGCCGGCGCAGCAGTTCGAGCTCGTCATCGGAGAGCAGATGGGCATCGTCGACGATCAGCGCACCCGGGCCGTCATCGGCGGCGCGGCTGTACACGGGCACACCGGCGGCCCGCAACGCCGCGCGCACCTCGCCCAACAGCGTCGTCTTGCCTGCCCCGATACCCCCGGAGACCAGCGCCTTGACCGGTTCGTTCGGGGCGTTGATCAGCGCGGAAACTGCACCGGAGTCTGCGCTCACGACGACTATGCGCCTTCGATGACAGGCTCCACGGGATCGGGTTCCGGGATGGGCTCGGGCTCCGGCGCGGGCGCCACCGTGGTCGTGGTGACGGGCGGTTGGGTGGTCGTGGTGACCGGTCTCGTCGTCGTGGTGGTGGGCGGGGTCGTGGTGGTGGTCGTGGTCGTCGTGGTGGTGGTGGTCGTCGTCGTGGTCGTTGTTGTCGTGGTGGTCGACGATGTCGTCGACGGTGTGGTGGTTGTTGTCGTGGTGGTCGACGGGGGCGGGGGCTGCACGGACGTCGTCACCACACCGTCACCGCCGGTGATCGTCACCGTTTGCGGCTCGGTCACCACCGGCTCCGGCTGCCCGGGCTCGGTGGAAAAGCTCGTCGCCGTCTCGGTGACCGGTCCGCTGGGGCTGCTGGTCCCGGTCAGAGTGACCGCAAGGCCACCCACTGCCAGCAGTGCGGCAGCGGCGGCGGCACCGAACAGCAACGGTGGGCGCTTGTACCAGGGTAGCGGTTCGGGCTCTGCCGGATAGTCATCCTCGTCAGGAGTGAACGCCACCGGCGGCCGGGCATCGGTGGGCGTTGCGGCATAACCGGTTTCGTAATCCGGACCCTGATAGGGAACGGGTTCACCGCTCGGTGCTTCGTCCTCGGACCAGGCCAGCCCGCCGGCCGCGCCGGCGTCGGCAGCGGCCGCTGCGCCGGCCCAGCCCATCGTCGGTGCCATCCCGGTCGGAGCGGAGTCCGGGCTGGCGGCCGGGGCCAGGCCGGTCGCTGCGCTCGCCTCGGAGGCGAGATCGGCGACCAGGGCCGCGCCCACCGCCGCCAGTGTCGCGGCCTGCGGCCCGGTGACGACCGGAACCTGCATACGCTCCGAGAGCCGTTGCGTGACAAGCGGAATGGCGGCACCGCCACCGACGGTGGCCACTGTGCTCAAGCGATCTGGCGCAATGCCGTTGCGTTGCAACATTTCTTCGATGGCGGCCAATAGTCCGCCAAGCGGCGGATCGATCAACTGGTCGAGCTCGGCGCGGGTAACCCGCACATCGGAGTTGAAGCCGGGCAGTTCCACCGGGACCACGGTGGCGGTTTCGGCGGACAGCCGTTCCTTGGCCCGTCGGCACTCGTCGCGCAGCCGGCCGAGTGAGCCGACCGCGGCAGTGCCCGCGGGATCGGCACCCCCGGCATCGGCGACGCCGGTGATGATGTGGTTGAGCAGCGACTGATCGATCTGTTCGCCGGAGAAATCCGTATACCGCAGGGTCGTGCCGATCGGCGTCAACTGGGCGCCGGCGTCGGCGAGCGTCACGCTGGTGCCGCTGCCGCCGAGGTCGACCAGCGCGACCACGCCCTGCGTCGGCAAGCTGCCGGCAGCCTTCAGTGCGGCCAATGCGGCCACCGCATCCGGCACCACCGCCGCGGCAGCCAATCCGGGCTTGTTGCGCAGCGCGGTCTGTAGGGCGCCCACCACCGCCGGCGCCCAGTGCGCGGGCACCGCGATGGTGATCGGATTACCGCCGCCGACGGTATGGGTCATGGCGTCGAGCGCCTCGGCCAGTACCTGGTCACCGCGGTGCGATGAACCGTCGGAGGCCACCAGCGGCACCGGGTCGCCGACCCGGTCGACGAAACCGCCCAGCACGAGACCGGGCTGGCCCAGATTGGGGTTCTCGCTCGGGACGCCGACCTCGGGGGCCCGGTCGTTGAACAGGGTCAGCACCGCGCGGCGGGTGACCGGCGGCCGACCCTCGCGGGCCGCCACCAAATTGGTCATGCCGACCGACAATCCGAGCGAGTCGCTCACGCAGCTGCTCCCCTCCTTGTAGACAATCCCCAACCTTAACGGCAGAGATCCCGGCGAACCGGTAATCCCCCTAACGTGTCGAAACCCCTAACGGGCAATCCCCTAACGGGTGCAGGCGAGGGCGGGGTCAACACCGATCTCAGCCGCCGCTTTCGTGGATAACATCGGGGCTCACGGTGCACATGTAACAGGTGCACAGGTAACAGAGGAAGGGTTCGGCGGGGATCAACTCATGGCCAATTCGCTGCTCGACTTCGTGATGTCACTGGTGCGCGACCCCGACGCCGCGGCACGTTATGCCGCCGACCCCGCTGCGGCCATCACCGATGCCGGCCTGCCCGACGTGACCAGCGCGGACGTCGACCAGTTGATCCCGGTCGTCGCCGAGTCGGTGTCCTCGGCGGTGCCCGGTCTGGATGCCACGAGCTGGGCGGGCTCCGTTCCCTCGGTCGATGGCGTCGACGGCAATGTGTGGGCCAGCGGCGCCGCGACCGCGGCCTTCGACGCCTTCGGCATCGAGGACTCCACGCCGGTGATCGCCGACGGGCGCGACGACGTTGCGGTCCACGATGTGCACACGGTCGCCGATGATGTGCCCGCCCTGATACCCGACCTCGATGACGTTTACGCAGATGTTCCGGTCAGCAGTGTGATCGACGACGTCGCCGGGCCGGCCGGGCTCCCTGGGCTGGACTGGGACACGGCCCCGGATGCATCAGCCCCACACGAATCGGGCTTCGACATCTTCGACTGAGCACGCTCCCCCTCGAGCCCGCCCCGCCGCGAATCGTCGTGGTGGGGCGGGCTTTTTCGATGTGTTCGCCCGGAACCCCAGACGTCCCCAGTTGGGCCCCTAACCCCCTAAAGGGGCAACCCCCTATACCCCCGTACGGGGATGCTGTAGGAGGGGATTCAACCCCGTTTCAGCGAACTCCGCGCGCTCATAACGTTGTCGTCAGTTCGCCGGACCACCCAGCGACAGGACTTACCGACCTCCTGAGAAAGGCATCACCATGACCACCATCATCGACTACATCCTCGACCTGTTCCGCAGCCCCGACGTGGCCGGTGCCTTCGTGGCCGACCCGGAGCAGGCCCTGCGCGACGCCGGCCTGCCCAACGTCACCGCCGCCCAGCTGTCGGCCGTCGCGGCCACCGCGGCCCCCGCCGGCGTGGCCCTCGGTGGCGGCGACCCGGTGCTCGGTCTGCAGCGCGCCGTTGCCGACCACCACAGCCTGGCCAACTCGTTCGCCCCGATGTACGCCCCGCAGCGCACGTTTGCGCCCGAGACCGACATCGCCAGCCACAACCGGACCAACGCCGAGTTCCTCAGCCCCGACCAGAGCTCCGGGGCCAACTCCCAGGTGGGCGGGTTCAACCTCGGCTTCGGCGATATCACCTTCGGCAACAAGACCTCCAACACCGCCACCGACGGCGGGGTCGTGGTCGACGGCGACAACGCCGGCACCGTCACCACCGGAAACGGCAATGTGGTCGGTGACGAGAACGTCACCGGCGAGGACATCGTGGTCGGCGACGAGAACGTCACCGGTGACAGCAATGTCGTCGGTGACGACAATGTCACGGACAACAGCGAGGTCGACGTCGAGACCGGCAACCACTCACCGGTGATCATCGGCGACGAGAACGACGTCGAGGACAATTCCCAGATCGCCGGTGACGACATCATCTCCGACAACGACGCCCCGGTGGTCAACGAGGTCGACACCAGCGGCGGCAGCGGCGGCGGCTCGGTGGCCGGCGGCGGCCTGATCGGCGGCGGTCACTCCAGCGGTGGCGACGGCGGCAGCGGCGGCGGCATCACCATCATCGACAACTCCGGCTCCCTGGACGCCAGCGATGACGACAGCATGAGCACCACCGTCGTGGACACCGATATCGACAACTCGGTGGACAACTCGGTCGACAACACCCTCGACGTGGACAACACCATCGAGACCAACGTCGACGCCGGACTGTTCTGACGCCCGACACCCGACTGGCGGGGACCGCGTGCTGGTCCCCGCCAATCGGCGCGCCTACGGTTGAGCTCCAGGAGGGGACGAGATGACGCAGCCCGCAGCCGCAGCCAACGCACCGGCCAGACCGGTCAAGGTGATCGTCGAACTCATCGACCACACCACCAAGATCGCCGAGCTGTATGAACGCGCCGATCTGGCGGAGCGGCTGCGCATCGCCAAAGACCGGATCACCGATCCGCAGATCCGGGTGGTCATCGCCGGTCAGCTCAAACAGGGCAAGAGCCAACTGCTCAACTCGCTGCTCAACATCCCGGTCGCGCGGGTCGGTGACGACGAGAGCACCGTATTGGCCACCGTCGTCTTCCACGCCGAGACGCCGGCGGCCCGTCTGGTCGTGCTGACCCCCGACGCTGCCGATGCCGAACTCGTCGATATCGACATGTCGGAATTGAAGGACGATCTGCGCCGGGCGCCTGCCGCCGAAGGACGCGAGGTGCTCCGCGTGGAGGTCGGCGTGCCCAGCCCGATGCTCAAGAACGGGCTGGCGTTCATCGATACCCCCGGCGTCGGCGGGCACGGCCAACCGCATCTGTCCGCCACCCTGGGCCTGCTACCCGACGCCGACGCCGTCCTGATGATCAGCGACACCAGCCAGGAATTCACCGAACCGGAGATGACCTTCATCCGGCAGGCCGTCGAAATATGCCCGGTCGCCTCGATCGTCGCCACCAAGATCGACCTGTACCCGCACTGGCGCGATATCGTCGCGGCCAACGAGGCACATCTGCGGCGCGCCGGGGTCACCGCGGCGGTGATCCCGGCGAGTTCGGTGCTGCGGAGTCACGCCGTCACGCTCAACGACAAGGAACTCAACGAGGAGTCCAACTTCCCGGCCATCATCAAGTTCCTCTCCGAGAAGGTGATGTCTCGGGAGAACGATCGGATCCGCGACCACGTACTCGGTGAGATCCGCGCTGCTGCAGAACATCTGAGCCTCATCGTGGACAGTGAGCGCTCGGTGCTCGACGATCCGGGCGTCCGGGAGCGGCTGACCGCCGACCTGGAGCGACGTAAGCAGGAAGCCCAAGACGCCCTGCAGCAGACCGCGCTCTGGCAGCAGACCCTCAACGACGGGATCGCCGACCTGACCGCCGATGTCGATCACGACCTGCGCAACAGGTTCCGCCACATCACCGCGCACACCGAGAAGGTCATCGACTCGTGCGATCCCACCCAGCACTGGGCCGAGATCGGTACCGAACTGGAAAACGCGGTGGCCACCGCGGTCGGCGACAACTTCGTCTGGGCCTACCAGCGCGCCGAAGTGCTCGCCACCGAGGTGGCCCGACTGTTCACCGAGGCCGGCCTGGATGTGGTCGACGTCCCCGAGGTCAGTGCCCGCGATATGGGTGCCGGTTTCGGCGAGTTCAAATCCGTGGCCAGGCTCGAGGCGAAACCGATCAAGGCCGGCCACAAGGTGGTCACCGGAATGCGCGGCTCCTACGGCGGCATCCTGATGTTCGGCATGCTCACCTCGTTCGCCGGACTCGGCATGTTCAACCCGCTCTCGCTCGGCGCGGGATTCCTGTTGGGGCGCAAGGCCTACAAGGAGGACATGGAGAACCGGATGCTGCGCGTGCGCAACGAGGCCAAGACCAATGCCCGCCGCTTCGTCGACGACATCGCCTTCATCGTGAACAAGGAATCCCGGGACCGGTTGCGTGTCGTGCAACGACAACTGCGCGACCACTACCGCGGTATCGCCAACCAGACCAGCCGTTCGCTCAACGAGTCGCTGCAGGCCACCCTCGCGTCGGCGAAGATGGCCGAAGACGAGCGCAACGCCCGGATCAAGGAGCTCGCGCGTCAACTCAACATTCTCAGGCAGGTCATCGACAACGTGGACAAGCTGACGGGATCTGCTTGATCTGGCGTCGCTTCGCACGCCCCTTCGCGCGCCCCTTTAAGCTGGGTAGCCACTCATGAGCACCAGCGATCACGTCCGCGCAATTCTCGGAGGGACACTCGCTGCCTACCGGGCCGACCCGGCGTACCGGCAGCGCCCCGAGGTGCACGCCGAACTCGCACAGATCGAGCGCCGGCTCAACGAGCCGATCCGGATCGCGTTGGCCGGAACACTCAAATCCGGCAAATCGACGCTGGTCAACGCACTCGTCGGCGAAGATATCGCCCCCACTGACGCCACCGAGGCCACCCGCATCGTCACCCGATTCCGGCACGGCCCCGCCCCGCAGGTGACGGCCAACCATCGCGACGGCAGCCGCTCGAACGTCCCGATCGCCCGGGCGGCCGGCGACCAGCAGCGCAGCCTGACGTTCAGCTTCACCGGCCTGGACCCCGAGGATGTCGAGGATCTCGACGTCCAGTGGCCGGCCGCCGAGCTGATCGACACCACGATCATCGACACACCGGGCACCTCGTCGTTGTCGCGGGATGTGTCGCAGCGGACGTTGCGGCTGCTGGTACCCGAGGACGGGGTGCCGCGGGTGGATGCGGTGGTGTTCTTGTTGCGGACCCTCAACGCCGCCGATATCGCGCTGCTCAAACAGATAGGGGAGCTGGTCGGCGGCGCGGCCGGATCCTCGGGCGCACTCGGCGTGATCGGGGTTGCCTCGCGCGCCGACGAGATCGGCGCCGGCCGTATCGATGCCATGCTGTCGGCCCGCGACGTCGCCACCCGGTTCACCGCCGAGATGGACAAGACCGGGATCTGCCAGGCCGTGGTGCCGGTGTCGGGTCTGCTCGCGCTGACCGCCCGTACGCTGCGCCAGAGTGAGTTCGTCGCGTTGGAGAAGCTGGCCGGGGTGCCGCCCGCCGAATTGGCCAGGGCGATGCTCAGCGTGGACCGCTTCGTGCGGGAGGACACCGCACTGCCGGTGGACGCCGCGACCCGCGCGGCCCTGCTGGAACGGTTCGGCATGTTCGGCATCCGGATCTCCATCGCGGTGCTCAGCGCCGGTATCGGCGATTCGGTGGCGCTGGCCGACGAATTGCTGGAACGCAGCGGGCTGATCGCGCTGCGAGAAGTCATCGACCAACAGTTCGCCCAGCGCTCCGATCTGCTCAAGGCGCACACCGCGCTGCTCGCGCTGCGCCGTTTCATCCAGGTCAACCCGATCTACGCAAGCCACCGGATCCTCGCCGACATCGACCCGCTGCTGGCCGATGCGCACGCCTTCGAGGAACTGCGTCTGCTGAGCCAGCTGCGTTCCCGCACGACCACCTTGACCGATGACGAGATGGCCTCGCTGCGTCGGCTGATCGGTGGTTCGGGCACGGATGCGGCAAGCAGGCTCGGCCTGGGACCCGACGCTCCGCACGACGGCCCACGCGCAGCTTTCGCCGCCACCCAACGGTGGCGACGGCGCGCCGAACACCCGCTGAATGACCCGTTCACCACCCGGGCCTGCCGGGCGGCGGTGCGCAGCGCCGAGGGCCTGGTCGCCGAATTCCACGCGCGGGGCAGATAGCAGCTACGGCGCCGGGTACAGCGTCCTGGTCTCGTTCTGACGGGCCCGGCGCCTGGTGGTCGTGGTCTCGTCCTCGTCGTCGTCATCGTCTCTGCTCCGCGTGCGCGGGGTTCGGGACGGACGTTCGGACGAGGACGTCTCCGACGAGGACGACGGGCCGATCACATCGATGATGTCGCTGGTCTCCGGGGGGCTGGTGCTGGTGATCGTCGAGGTCGTGGTCGACGAGCGGTCGGTCGACGAGGAATCGGAGAACGGGGCCACATACTCCAGCGGTGCCGGCTCGGTGGTATCGACCTGGCGGACCACGACCATCGTCAGCCACACGATCAGGCCGATGGCGGCCAACGCGGCCGCACTGGCCGCCAGCAGGGTGGGCGTTCGCTCATGCCATTTGGGATCGCCCGTCACGGCCACCGATAGTAGCCGCGGATCAATCCAGCTGCCGGATGACCTCCGAGGCGAAGAATGCCAGGTGGTCGAGGTCGGACATGTCCAGAACCTGCAGGTAGACGCGCTGCACACCGGCTCGGGTAAAGGGGCCCAGCTTGTCGACGATCTCCGCGGCGGTGCCCGCCAGCGGCGAGTTGCCGCGCATCTCGTCGAGTTCGCGGCCGATCGCGGCGGCACGGCGGGTCAGCTCGGACTCGTCGCTGCCTGCGCACAGCACGAAACAGGCCGAGTACACCAGCGAGTCCGGGGCACGGCCGGCGTCGGCCACCGCGGTGGCCACCCGGTCGTACTGGGCGGTCAGGTCTTCCAGCGAGGCGAAGGGGATGTTGAACTCGTCGGCGAACTGCGCGGTGAGCGCCGGAGTGCGTTTCGGGCCACCGCCGCCGATGATGATCGGCGGGTGTGGTGTCTGCGCGGGCTTGGGCAGCGCCGGCGAATCCTTGACCGTGTAATGAGGCCCCGGGTGATCGAACGTCTCACCGACCGGCGTACCCCACAGCCCGGTGAGGATCTGCAGCTGCTCGGTGAGCCGGTCGAACCGCTCACCCAGCGGCGGGAACGGGATGGCATAGGCCTGGTGCTCGGCCTCGAACCAGCCGGCCCCGATCCCGAGTTCTACTCGGCCGCCGCTCATTTCGTCGACCTGCGCGACGGCGATGGCCAACGGTCCGGGGTGTCGGAAGGTGGCCGAGGTGACCATGGTGCCCAACCTGATGGTGCTGGTCTCCCGCGCGAGACCCGCCAGCGTCACCCAGGAATCGGTGGGGCCGGGCAGGCCGTCACCGGCCATCGCCAGGTAGTGGTCGGATCGGAAGAAGGCCGAGTAGCCGAGTTGTTCGGCCGCTTGGGCGACGGCGAGCTGGTCGGCGTAGCGGGCGCCCTGCTGTGGTTCGACGAAGACACGGAAATCCAGGGAAGGCATGGAGCCGAGCCTAGTGCCCCGTGCCGATTCCCATCACAGACCGCGCCGACTGCTCTGCACCGCGGCGACTGCGTCGGGTGAGCCCTGAAAGCTGACCCGCGCCGGCTCGCGGCCGGCGGCGAAGAGCAGCAATTCGCCGGGCTCGCCGGACACCGTCACCGGTGAGCCCTTGCCCGCGGTGGCGAGCACGGTGCCGCTCGGGGTGGTCAACGATACCCGCGCCGCGGACTTCGACAGCGTCATCCGCGCGAACGAGCGGACCAGCCGCTGCAGAGAAGCAGTGGCCTCGTCATCGAGAACTCTTGGCTCCCAGTCTTTTCCAGCGCGGCGGACATCCTCGTGGTGAATGAACATCTCGGCGACGTTCACCAGCGGATCCAGCACGATGAACGGCGAGTACAGCGGCGGGCCGTCCGCGACCTGGCTGAGCAGTTCGGGCCAATCGGTGGACGCTGTCAGCTGCTCCTGCACGCGCGCGGTGTACCCGGCGAACGCGGGGATGAGGATTCCGGGGGCGGCGTCGAGGCGGCGCTCGCGAACCACCAGATGCGCCGCCAGATCGCGGGTGTTCCAACCCTCGCACAGGGTGGGTGCGTCGGGCCCGGCGGTACGCATGGTGGCCACCAGTGCAGCGCGTTCTTTTCGGGCAACCGTCATCAGTACGTCTCCACACCTTCGATTCGGACGAACATCCCATGCCCGGTTCCGTCGTTGGTGAAACGGGTGCCGGCCTCGGAGGCCTCTATGGTCCACCCCAGCGCGGTATAGGTGCGGTAATCCAATGGCACGGTGGGGATGTCGCCCAGGTTGCCGGACACCCACGTGACGGCGCCATCGGCCTCCACGTTCACGCCGTTGGCCGGGAAACCGTCGATGGTGGGGGGATTCTCGAACTCGGCCTCGCAGCCCACCGCCTCGGTGCTGATCTGGCAGCGCGTCAACCCCGATTTGGTCTCGATGAAGACATAGCCGTTTTGCGGTGTGAGGGCCTCGGCGGCCGGCGGCCGCGGTGTCGCCGAGGGCGGGGGTGTGGCCGGCGGGGTTGTGCTGGTGCTGCGACTGGGTCGCGGCGTCGGGAAGTCCGGTTCGGTACCCGAGGGTGCCGAACCGACCGGGTTACCGTCGGTGCTGTCGCTGCACCCCGTTAGCGCCACTCCGAGTGCAAGGACTCCGGCCCCGATGCACGCCGCCGCCCGTATTCCCCTGTCTGCCACGCGTTCGAGGCTACCGGGCAGCGGGCCGATTATCGGGGTGGCGGGGCGGGAGCCGCGATTCCGGCCGGTGCATCGCGGCACCCGCCGGCCGCTTACCGGGCCAGAGTGGCGCCGCGATCCCGCATCAACTGGTGCATGCCCTGGTACGGGCTGGATGGTGGAAGCAGCGCCTTGTCGATCTTGGTCACCGCGCTGTAGTTGACGTCCACCACGTTGGCCAGCGGAGACAGGCACAACTGCGAGCACAGCTGGTAGGCGTCCAACGGGGCGAGGCCATACAACTCGCCGAGCCACCGCACCATCTCGACCTGGCTGCACCGCCAGGCGTCCTCCAAGGGGCGGGCCGAGCCCACGGTGAGCAGGGCTTCATCGTGCTCCATCCGCGGCCAGGCGGGTGCGTGCCCCTTGATCAGATCGACGATCAAGGTGACATTCATGGCTCCTTCCAGGGCGGTGCCACAGGTCTCACCCTCGCCCTGGCGGTAGTGGCCGTCGCCCACCGAGAATGCCGCGCCGTCGACGTTGACCCCCAAGTAGACGGTGGTGCCTGCGTGGAGTTCGGGGGTGTCCATGTTGCCTCCGAAGTAGTCGGGCACCAGGGTCGTACGCACCTCGCGAAGGGCCGGTGCCACACCGAGGGTGCCCAGCATGGGGGCCAGCGGGACCTGCCAGGTGAAGTCGCCCTCGTGCGCGACGAACGTCGCCGAGGAGGCGGCGCGGTCCACGTTGTAGATCCAGGTCAGTTCCGGCAGGGGTGCCTGCAGTCCCGCGGTGCGATCGGTTCCGGTGAGTGCGCCGAACAACGGGATCGTCGTCGAGGCCGCCCAATCCCGCGCCGGCTCCAGCGAGACGATGTGCACCGCAAGGGTATCCCCGGGCTCGGCTCCGATGACGTGAAAGGGCCCGGTCTGCGGATTCAGCTCCTTCGGGTTGAGCACCTCG
The DNA here is from genome assembly GCA_021648845.1 of Mycobacterium sp. MBM. GTDB lineage: Bacteria > Actinomycetota > Actinomycetes > Mycobacteriales > Mycobacteriaceae > Mycobacterium. The sequence continues at coordinate 16,531 of JAKJHY010000039.1, forward strand.
CTCGGCTTGTCTCTGGCGGAGGTGACCCGCCCCGCGAAGGCGTCCTCGGTCCACAGTCGCATCGCCGTCCCGGGTTCGACCTCCAGCACCGGTTCGGCGCCGCCGAACGTCCAGACGTACTGATCGGGTGTGGGCGTGAATTCAACGGTGCGCATGCCGTTGACCTCCGTGGGTATCTGCGGTCCGCATCTGATCTGCCCTCTCGTCGTGTCGATTACTTCCATATGACAATTATTCTTGTATCGCGACAGTGTGAGAAGTATTGGGGTATTCAGTCAACCGGTGCGACGCGTTGATCGGGCTCTGAAACCCAGCTTTAACCTGCCTGGCGCGCGAGGTTAAGTGCGTGTAAAGGCTGCGCCATCGGATTGCGCTGGGCCAACGCAATGTTCATAGTTTCAGTTGGAAGTATTACGAACCCGAAGTATGGAGATGGAGGAGTGAACTGCGATGCATGGTCCACATGACGTCGGCGGCCGGGACGGCCTCGGCCCCGTCGCGACGGAGTTCCTAGAGCCGGGCATCCCGGACTGGCGTTATCCATTCGAGGGGCGGATGCACGCAGTCACCGCGATGGCCCTGCAGCAGGGCGTGTTCAACCTCGACGAACAACGCCACGGCATCGAGTTGATGAAGTGGAGCGATTACACCGACTCCACCTACTACTCGCACTGGCTGTTCTCGGTCGAGAAGCTGCTCAACGACAAGGGGATCATCTCACACGAAGAGGTCGATCAGCGGATGAAAGAGCTTGGTGCGCCGTCGATGACGCCGCATCCGGCCAAGCCCGAGGCGCTCTCGCCGCTTGCCGAGAACATGATGGATTTCATCTGGAACGGCACCCCGCACGATCTCCCCGAGGTCACCCCGCCGGTATACGAGATCGGGGCCCGAGTTCGGGTGCTCAACCTCCACGAGTCCACCCACAACCGACTGCCCGGCTATCTCAATCGCGCGACAGGCGAAGTGGTCAAGCAGTACGGGGCGTATCGCGACCCGGCGGCCAGCGCCCACCGCCAAGTCGAGGAGCCGCATCAGCTCTACATGGTGCGCTTCAGTTCCACCGAACTCTGGGGCCCCACCGTATCCGAAGAGTTCGACCTCTACGCAGATCTGTTCGAGGGATACCTCGAACCGGTCGGCGCCTGACTGAAAAGGAGTATTCCGAGATGGACTGGATTTCCATGGCCGACGTCGAGGCGCGAGTCAATGCGCTGGAGTCGCTGATGGTCGAGAAGGGCTTGGCCGAGCACGAGGCGGTCGACGCCGTGGTCGCGTCGTTCGAGAACGATATGGGACCCGTCAACGGGGCCAAGGTGGTCGCGCGGGCCTGGACCGACCCGCAGTACCGCGAGTGGCTGCTTTCCGATGCCACCGCAGCGATCGCAGATATGGGCTTCACCGGCCTGCAGACCGAGCACATGGTCGCGGTCGAAAACACCGCGCAGCGGCACAACGTGGTGGTGTGCACGTTGTGTTCCTGCTATCCGTGGACACTGCTGGGTATCCCGCCGGCCTGGTTCAAGTACCCGCAATACCGTGCGCGCGTGGTGAAAGAGCCGCGCAGTGTGCTCTCCGAGTTCGGGGTCACGCTCGACGACGACGTGCAGATCGACGTGTGGGACAGCAGTGCCGAGATCCGTTACCTGGTGATCCCGCAGCGCCCGGCCGGCACCGAAGGCCTCACCGCCGAGCAGCTGGTTCCCCTGATCAGCCGCGACTCCATGGTCGGCACCGCCCTGGTGGCCGCGCCTGCGGGGTCGTGATGACGGCGTCGACACTGGATCTCACCGACCTCGACCACCTGGGCGGCCCGGTCGCACTGCCCCGGTCCAACGGCGAGTTGATCTTCGATGCGCCATGGCAGGGCCGGCTTTTCGGTCTGGTCGTGCACATGTGCCAGTCCGGCCGGTTCGGTTGGGACGACTTCAAAAAGCATCTGATCGACGTCATCGGCGCCTCGGGGATCGACGACGTCTGTGACCCGGCGATCTACTACCGCCAGTTCGGGGAGGCGTTCAGCCGTCTGGTCGCCGAAAAGGGCTACCTGAGTGCCGATCTCATCGAGCACCGCAGTCGGCTCGAGGCCGACCGGTTGTCACACAGTGACCATGACCACGACCATGACCACGACCACGACCACGGCCACGGGCACTGAGGGAAGGCGGCGTTGATGTCCAAAATCACTGCCCTTTCGCTGAGCGTCGGCGTGTTCGGCATGCTCTCGACGCTGATGACGGCCACCGTCTGGCCGCTGCCCGTGTGGGTGTTGTTCTTGGCGTGGGCGTCCTTCTTCTTTGTCGGAACCGGTATCACGGGTTTGGCAAAGTCGGTCGCCTGCAACTGGACCGGCATCGCGATCGCCACCGCCACCCTGCTGGCGGTCCAATCCACCGGCAGCGCACTGTGGTTGTCGATCGCCGTCGGAGTGGGCAGCCTGGCCATGGTGCAGGCCTCCAGGTTGCCGTGGATCTCCGCGACACCGGCCATCGTGTTCGGGTTCGCGATGACCGTCGGCACCATCGCCGCCACCGGCAACGGCATCACCACGGCCGGAATCGGTCACCCCGCGCTGGTCGCCGCGACCACCGCGCTGGTCGGTGCGGGCTTCGGGGTGGCGTCTGAGTGGGGTGCAACGCTGATCGCCAAGATATTCGGCTCGACCGCGTCTGCGGTCGCGCAACCCGCGTGAGCACCGACAGCCCGATAAGCTGCAAAACCAACAACAGTTCGCGATGGAAGCGATCACGTCAGGAGCGGTAGTGCCGATCTCGACCAGCGTCGAAAGTGTCTCCGAAGTGTTCTTCCGGATCGGTCGCTGGTGGACCGAATCACTGTCGCAGGGGCTGCTCGATGGCGAGGTCAGCACCATCGAGGGATGGCGCGTGCTGGGCGCCCTGCGCGGCGGTGAGGGCTTCACCATGAGCGAAATGTCCACGGCCATGGCGATTCCACCGCCCACCCTGACCCGCATCGTGGACAAGTTGGTCGACGGCGGATTCGTGCTGCGGCGCGTCGACGCCACCGACCGCAGGCGCGTGTTGATCTATCTGTCGGCCCGGGGCAAGTCCAAGGTGCGCAGGCTGGCTCGCCAGGAGGCGGCGATGAAGGCCACGCTCGTCGACGAATTCGGCGAGGAAAGCGCGATCGCACTGATCAGAACACTGGCCCGGGCGAGCGAGTTGCCGATCCCGGGACGGTGAGCTACCGGGCTGCACCGTTTCAACTCGCGAACAACATCGCAATACCGCGTTAACGCGACGCCGCGAAGATGGCAGCACAGCCCGGCGGGGGTGGATGGAGGCAATGGTGGATACGTCATCGCCGCCCGTCGGCGACCCCCGTTACCGGTCCACCGTCGACATCGCCCTGGTGGTGCCGCGCAGCGGGTCGGCCGGCATCTACGGTCCCTCCTGTGAGGCCTGCGCCGAGCTGGCCATCGCCGATCTGAACGCGAGCTCCGGGCTGTTGGGTAAGCAGGTGCGCCTGCACCTGGTCGACGGCAGCCGCGCACCCGTCGTCGTCGCCGCGGAGATCCAGCGGCTGATCGAGCGTGGCGATATCGACGCGGTCACCGGATGGCATATCTCCCCGGTCCGCCAAGCCATCGCCCGGGTCACCGCCAACCGGGTGCCCTACGTGTACGGACCGCTCTATGAGGGTGGCGAACGCACACCCGGGCTGTTCCTCACCGGGGAGACACCGTCGCGCCAACTGCTTCCCGCGATGGACTGGATGAACACCGAGTACGGCATCGACCAGTGGGTGCTGATCGGCAACGACTACATCTGGCCCCGCCAGACCGGGCTGGCCGCCCGGCTACATGCCCGCTCGCAGGGCCGGCCGCTGTTGGACGAGATCTACCTGCCGCTCGGCACGCAGGACTTCAGCGCGGCGATCCGCCAGGTCGAGGCGACCGGCGCAGCCGGCGTGCTGCTGCTTTTGGTCGGTGGCGACGGGGTGGCCTTCAATCGCCAGTTCGCCGCCACCGGTATGGGCACCGCGGTCCCGCGGCTGAGCCCACATGTCGAGGAGAACATGCTGCTGGCCAGCGGCAGCGAGAGCAATGATCGATTGTTCGCGGCCGCAGGCTATTTCGAGGCGCTCAACACCACCGCCAGTATGGATTTCGCGACGCGCTACTACTCGCACTTCGGTGCGGCGGCGCCGGCGCTCAACAGCATCGGCGAATCCTGCTACGAGGCGCTGACCCTGTTGATCGCGCTGGCCACACGCGCGGGGTCCCTGGTCATCGATCAGTTGGCGGGTGCTGCAGAGGGCCTGACCTACATCAGCCCGCGCGGTGAGGTCACCATGCGCGGTAATCAGATGTCGCAGGACATCTACGTGGCCGAGGCCAAGGGGCTGGACTTCGAAGTGCGGTCCCGTATCTCGGCCGCCTGAGGACGGCTACTGGCGCAGTGCGATGCGCAGCGCCTGATAGGCCGGTTCGTTGCCGAAGTGCTCGATCAGCACCACCTGTAGCTCACCGACAACCCCACCGAGTACGGCACCTACGGCGATCATGGTCGGCTCGTCGTCCTTGAACACCGGCCGCAGGATGGACTCGTACTCCTCGTTGGTCAGCTGGCTCATCTTGTCGATGATGGTGTTCTCCAGGTCGAGCACGTTCATCGCGTAATCCTGGGCCTCCAGCAGCGTGGTGGGCAGTTGCTCCAACACCATCTGCACCAAATTGTCCTTCAGCGCGTTGTACCGCTGGGTGCCTACGGCCATCTTGACCAGCGGTCCGGCGATGCCGGTCTGCGCGTCGATGGCGGCGCTGACCTCCTTGCCGACCAGCGCGAAGAGTTTGTCGGCGCCCGGGCCGCGCAGCACCCCGTCGAACAGAATCTCGGGGGAGAACAGATCCTCGGCCAGGATCCGGGCGTAGTCGCGGGTGACCTTGTCGCGCTGGGCGTGCAGTAGGCCCTGGAATGGGATGAACCCCAGATACTTCTTCGGCTCGATCGGGCGGAACAACATGTTCAACGCGATGTAGTCGCTGATGAAGCCGACGCCGAAGCCGAAGGCCGGCATGATCCACGGATTCTTGAAAAGCGCCCAGGCGATCATCTGTACGACGCCGATGACGAGCCCGAAATAGATGCCGCTGCGCCGCACGAAGGCCATCGCGTCGTCGCCCATGCCGCGCATCAGCTTGTTGAGCTTGTCCTTGTTGCGCACCAGGGTGGTGACGGCCAGGTACTGGACGTCGACGAACCGTGGGAGATCGGCCCGCATCTCGTTCATCAGGGACTCGACCACCCGCGGTGTCTCGTCCTGGATCCGTTTCTGGATGGCGCGCCGCCCCGCATCGGGAAGCGAGTCCCACAGTCCCGGGCGAATCTGTTCGGCAACATCGCGCGATATCCGGTCGATCGCTTCGGTGAGGGGTTCGCGGAGCGCCTCGACGGCCTCGTGGGCGTCGACACGTTCGAGGAGTTCCTCGGGTTTGAGCAGATTCTGGGTGAGCAGCTCGATGGTCTTGGATCCGACCTTGCCGGCCCGGCGCGGCACGATGCCCTGCCAGCCGAACGGGCCGATGCCCTTGAATTCCATTGGGCGGTAGAGCATCTCGACCGCGACGATCTTCGTGCTCCACCCGACGAAAGCCGCGATGAACGGCATGGACAGGTAGATGAACCAGTTGACCCGGAAGTCCGCCTGGATTTCCTGCCAGGACTCGATGGCGAGGATCGCCTCGGACGTCACGGACCGTCCTGCTGCACGGCCGCCGCCCACAGACCCTTGCCCAGCCCGGACAGCCGCAGGGACAACTTCTCGGTCCGTGCGATCAACGGACCGCGCGATGCGCTCTTGATCGCCTTCAACACCATCGGCTCCGCCATCAGCACCTCGTAATCCGCTTTCCGTGACGGGTCCTCCGGACCGGTCTCGACCAGTCCAAGGGATAGCAGATGATCGACGTACTGGGGGACCATATGGGGAAGTGCGACGTTTGCGGTGCGCCCGATGAGGCACGCGTTCTGCAGGACGACCTGGTTGCGGGAGCGGCTGTGCACGTTCACCAGCGGTGAGGACGTGCCGTCCGAGAGTGCACCCACGATGCGGGCCTCGTCGGCGACCAGTTGGTCGAGCAGCCGGTGGTAGAGCTCCTGCTGGCTGCCCGCGGTGCTCTGGTCCAGGGCGCGGTCCAGCAGCTTGCCCAGCTTGGAGTGCAGGGAATCGGTCGGCGCGTTGTCCGCGGTGGTCGCGGATTGCAGGGGCCGCGGCGCGGCGTCGAGTGCTTCCAGCCGGTTCTTCACCAGCGTCGCCAGCTGCTCCTCGCCCCAGGAGGCCAGTTTGAGGCCGGTCTTCGCGGCGTCGACGGCGCGGTCGGTGAGGCCCAGCGGGTCGAACCACTTCGGCACCACGGGCTGCTGCTTGGGAGTGCGGATCGCGATCGCGATATCACCGAGGGGCGTGGAGAAGCGGAAGCCGCGACGATTGAAACCGTTGCGCTTGACCGGGGTCTTGTCCGTGACGGTGGCCTCGACGGGCTCCTCGGCAGGGGTGGGTTCCTCTGGTATCCCCTCGGGGCCGGCGGTCACAGGGACCTCGATGATCTCGGTGGCGGACTCGTCCGCGGATCCGGGTTGAGGAATCTGCTCGGACATCAGTTGATCGACCCCCATGCACGACGACGGGTGAGCGGCGCCCGGGTCGCCCTTGACCTCGGTCGCCGTCGTTCCCGGCAGGTTACCTAGTGTTGGTATGGCAGCGGCGGGCGGCACGCATACGACCCGCGTCGCCCGCCTAGAGCATGCGTCGCGGTCTGCTCATGGCCTTCGCTCGACGCAACGACACCCTCGACCACACGAATTGCTGCAACGCCAGGGTGAGCCATCCGGCCAGCGCCATGCCCAGGAGGTTCACCAGCAACTGAACGACGCTGGGCCAGACCTCATGGCCTGCGCCGAAGGCGAGTCCCAACGCGATGTTGCCCGCTGCCGGCACCGTGGTCACCGAGATGAAAACCCCCGCCAGGCCGCCGGCCTTCGTGGAGGTGACCGACAGGACGCCGGCGGCCCCCGCGATCAAGGCCACGATGAACGACCACTTGTCCGGGCTGTAGATGAAGTCGGTGGCGGGTCGGGGCCCCGCGACGTTGGCAAGGGTGATCCAACCCAGGGCCCGGCCGATCAGTGCGAACACGGTGGTCGCCGCGATGGCTGCCGTGAAACCCAGGACCAGGGTGCGGACCGCGTGCCCCAGTAGCGCAAACCGGCGCCGCACCAGAGCGACACCGAGTGCGGCGATGGCGCCGAACTCCGGGCCCAGCACCATCGCTCCTATGACCAGGATCTGCGAGTCCAGCACGATGGCGATGGCCGCGATCACGGTCGCCAGCGTCATGAAACAGAGATAGGTCCAGTTGAGCTCGGACTCTTCATACGAGCGTTGCGCGACCTCGGCCCACACCACGGCATCGGCACTGCTGCCCGGAGCCCTCAGTTCGGCGTTGAAACCCTCGCTCGACAGCCAGGTGTCGACGCGCTGGATTTCGATGGTGCCCCGACGATGCACGCCGAGGGCACGCAGTCCGGCGACGATGTCGTTGACGGACTCCCTGGGGGCGTCGGCGAGCAGCAGGTCCCCGCGTGGTCGTATCGCGGCGTCCTTGACGACGACGAGACCGCTCACGCACGGATCTGCCTCGAGGACGGATACGACGTCGTCGGTCATATCGCTCGGGGCCAGGATCCTCACATGCAGCATTCGGCAAGTGTGCCGCCGGTGCGTCCGCAACTCCGGATGGCGCGCTGGCGGGCCCATCTCGCCCGGTATACCTGTACGCCGGCGCATGTACCGCGGCGACGTCAGTAGACGAGACCGTGCCCGCGCATTGGGATCGGTAGCGCCGGCGACGCCGTTGGATCGCGTCATGAACATGTGGAACGTCTCGCTGCCGGTCGCGGTGGCGGCATTGCTCGCCGGGTGCGCATCAGCGCCCGCTCCCCAAGCCGGATCGGCGGACGCGACGACACCGCCGACGACCAGCCAAACCGTCTCGCCGGTGACCGCGACGGTGACAGCTCATCCCCCTTCTCCGGCCGCGACCGCTGTACCACCGGAGGCGCGGCAGGACGCCGCGCCGTGCGCGGACACCGACCTGGTGGTCTCCCACCGCCCGCCGGAGTCGCAGGGCTCCGAGTACCGGGTGGTGTTGCTCTTCGAGAACGTCACCTCGAAGGCGTGCACACTGCAGGGCTACCCGGGCGCCGACATCGTCGACAAGGATGGCCCGACCCTGCACGTCGAGCGTCGCCAGCAGATCGCCGCACCGCTGCTGACATTGGCGCCCGGAGAAATCGCGACCGCGGATCTGCAGGCCAGCGATGTGCACCGCGAGACCGAGAGCCCCTGTGAGAACTGGGGTTTGGTGGTCATCACCGCACCCAACATGTTCCAGCAGCGGCAGTTGGATCTCCGGCTGCCGATGTGCAGCGCCCTGATCAGTTCGGTGACGTAAGGCAGACTTCCGGGGGTGGGGGATCAGAGCAGAACCGGTCACGGGCCCGCGCCCTTCGCATCCCACCACGATCTGAGGGTGTGCGGGGGGCCGGTGCGCCTGTACCGCGCGGGCGAATCCGGGCCGCCCCTGCTCCTGCTGCACGGCGCCATGCTCGACACCGGCCAAGGGGTGTGGCACGACGTCGTCGGGCAGTTGGCGCGTGGGTATCGCGTCCACGTCATCGATATGCCCCGACACGGGGCCAGCCGGCCGTGGAGGGGGCGTCTCGACGACGACTTCTACCGTCGGTTCGTCCCGGCGCTGCTCGACGCGATCGGTGTATCCCGGGTCGGCGTGATCGGGTTGTCGATGGGTGCCGGGGTGGCCGTGCGGTTCGCGCTGGACCACCCGGACCGGGTGAGCGCACTCGTCGCGGTCGGTCCCGGCGGGATCGGGGCAAAGCGGCGGTACCAATTTCTCACCTGGGCGGTCATGCGTTTTCCGGGTCTGCTGCGGTCGTGCAGCTGGGCACTGGCCCATTTCCCCGGTTACGTGCGGTCCGCGTTGGCCGCCAGTTTGACCGCCGGCGCCGACACCCCCGGATTCGAGCGCATCGCCGAGCACGCCGTCGCCGAGGCCCGCGCGAAGAGCCGGCACCGGGAGAAGGTGCTCGACGACTGGCAGATCTACGCCTACGGACCCGGTGCGATGCGCCTAGACCTCACGCCCGAGCTGGCGGCCTTGACCGTGCCCACCTTGTGGGTGCGTGGGGACGATGACCGGTTGGTCGGCGCGGATGAGCTGGCCGCCGCCCGCGCGCAGACCCCGGGGGCGCGGGCGGTCACGATCGCCGGGGCCGGCCACATCGTCACCTACGACCAGCCCGAGGAGTTCGTCGCCGTGGTGCAGCGCTTCCTCGGGACGGTCCTCTGAGTTTCGCCGGTAAATGCGGAGGGCAGGGAACAAATCGGCGGGGACCTCCGTTGACCCATTCGACAACTTGAGTGAACCAGACTCAACTCTTGCTTGACAGGTAACCGTCGGCAGGTGCAGTCTTGAGCGAGGTTCACTCAGATCCGAAGAAAAGCTATCAGGAGGCAATCACTATGGCTCGTGCGGTCGGTATCGACCTCGGGACCACCAACTCCGTCGTCGCAGTGCTGGAGGGTGGCGACCCCGTCGTCGTCGCCAACTCAGAAGGCTCCCGGACCACTCCGTCGGTTGTCGCGTTCGCGCGCAACGGCGAGGTGCTGGTCGGTCAGCCCGCAAAGAACCAGGCGGTGACCAACGTCGACCGCACCATCCGGTCGGTCAAGCGCCACATGGGCAAGGACTGGTCCGTCGAAATCGACGGCAAGGACTACACGCCCCAGGAAATCAGCGCGCGCATTCTGCAGAAGCTCAAGCGCGACGCCGAGGCGTACCTCGGTGAGGACATCACCGACGCCGTCATCACGGTGCCCGCCTACTTCAACGACGCCGAGCGCCAGGCCACCAAGGAAGCCGGCCAGATCGCCGGCCTCAACGTCCTGCGCATCGTCAACGAGCCCACCGCGGCGGCGTTGGCCTACGGCCTGGACAAGGGCAGCAAGGAACAGACCATCCTGGTCTTCGACCTCGGCGGCGGCACCTTCGACGTGTCCCTGCTGGAGATCGGCGACGGCGTCGTCGAGGTCCGCGCCACCTCCGGTGACAACCACCTCGGTGGCGACGACTGGGACGACCGGATCGTCGAATGGCTCGTCGACAAGTTCAAGAGCACCAGCGGCATCGACCTGACCAAGGACAAGATGGCGATGCAGCGGCTGCGCGAGGCCGCCGAGAAGGCCAAGATCGAGCTGTCCTCCGGGCAGAGCACCTCGATCAACCTGCCCTACATCACCGTCGACGCCGACAAGAACCCGCTGTTCCTCGACGAGCAGCTGACCCGCGCCGAATTCCAGCGCATCACCCAGGATCTGCTGGACCGCACCCGTGCGCCGTTCCAACAGGTCATCAAGGACGCCGGCATCTCGGTCGGCGAGATCGACCACGTGGTGCTCGTCGGTGGTTCCACCCGGATGCCCGCGGTCACCGATCTGGTCAAGGAGCTCACCGGCGGCAAGGAACCCAACAAGGGCGTCAACCCCGACGAGGTCGTCGCCGCGGGTGCCGCGCTGCAGGCCGGTGTGCTCAAGGGTGAGGTGAAAGACGTTCTGCTGCTGGACGTCACCCCGCTGTCCCTCGGTATCGAAACCAAGGGTGGCGTGATGACCAAGCTGATCGAACGCAACACCACCATCCCGACCAAGCGCAGCGAGACCTTCACCACGGCCGATGACAATCAGCCCTCGGTGCAGATCCAGGTGTTCCAGGGTGAGCGTGAGATCGCCTCGCACAACAAGCTGCTCGGCTCCTTCGAGCTGACCGGAATCCCGCCGGCCCCCCGCGGCGTGCCGCAGATCGAGGTCACCTTCGACATCGACGCCAACGGCATCGTGCACGTCACCGCCAAGGACAAGGGCACCGGCAAGGAGAACACGATCAAGATCCAGGAGGGCTCCGGCCTGTCCAAGGAGGAGATCGACCGGATGATCAAGGACGCCGAGGCGCACGCCGACGAGGACCGTCAGCGTCGCGAAGAGGCCGACGTCCGCAACCAGGCCGAGTCGCTGGTCTACCAGACGGAGAAGTTCGTCGCTGAGCAGCGCAGTGCCGAGGGCGGATCCAAGGTTCCCGAGGACACTCTGGCCAAGGTCGACGGTGCTATCACCGAGGCCAAGACCGCGCTGGCCGGCACCGATATCGCGGCGATCAAGACCGCGATGGAGAAGCTGGGCACCGAGAGCCAGGCCCTGGGCCAGGCGATCTACGAGGCCACCCAGGCCGAGCAGGCCGCCGGTGCTGACGCGGGCTCGGCGTCGGCCGACGACAATGTCGTCGATGCCGAGGTCGTCGAAGACGAGGACAACCGGGAGAACAAGTGACACAGGGCGATTCGCATGAAGAGCCGGTGACCATCACCGACAAACGGCGCATCGATCCGGAGACCGGCGAAATCCGCGACCCGGCGTCCTCCCCCAGCGGGGAGGCGCCGGGGGACTTCGCCGGTGAGACCCCCGAGGAGGCGGGCAAGGCCGCCGAGCTGCTGAACGACCTGCAGCGCGTTCAGGCCGATTTCGCCAACTACCGCAAGCGGGCCCTGCGCGACCAGCAGGTCACCGGTGAGCGCGCGAAAGCGGCGGTCATCACCCAGTTGCTGGGTGTGCTCGATGATCTCGAGCGCGCCCGCAGCCACGGTGATCTGGAGTCGGGTCCGTTGAAGGCGGTCGCCGAGAAGCTGACCAGCACCCTGGAAGGTCTGGGACTGAGCAGCTTCGGCGCCGTGGGCGAGGATTTCGATCCGTCGCTGCACGAGGCCGTCCAGCACGAGGGCGACGGATCGTCGCCGGTGGTGGGCACCGTCATGCGCCGCGGTTACAAGGTGGGCGATGTGGTGGTCCGCCACGCCATGGTTGGTGTGGTCGACACGGTCGAGAATGCCGACGTGAACAGTGAACAACCCGCAGAATCAGAGGACTGACCCGGTGAAGGAGGTGACGCATGGCTCAGCGTGAGTGGGTCGAGAAGGACTTCTACAAGGAGCTGGGCGTCACCTCTGACGCCGGCAAGGACGAGATCAAGCGCGCCGCGCGCAAGATCCTCGCCGAGAACCACCCGGACCGTAACCCCGGCAACACCGCGGCCGAGGAGCGGTACAAGGCCGCGTCCGAGGCCAAAGAGGTGCTCACCGACGACGCCAAGCGCAAGGAGTACGACGAGACCCGGCGCCTGTTCGCCAACGGCGGCTTCGGCCGTCGTGCGGCCGGCGGCGGCAACTTCGGCGGCTTCTCCAGTGAGGGAGCCGATTTCAACCTTGGCGACCTGTTCGATCAGGCCGGCCAGGCCGGTGGCGCCAACATCGGCGACCTGTTCGGGGGCCTCTTCGGCCGCGGCGCTCAACAGCCACGGCCCAGTCGTCCGCGCCGCGGCAACGACCTGGAGACCGAGACCGAACTGTCGTTCCTGGAAGCCACCAAGGGCGTGGCGATGCCGCTGCGGCTCACCAGCCCGGCGCCGTGCACCAACTGCCACGGCAGCGGTGCGCGGCCGGGTACCAGCCCCAAGGTGTGTCCGAGCTGCAACGGCGCGGGTGTCGTCAACCGCAACCAGGGCGCATTCGGGTTCTCCGAGCCGTGCACCGAATGCCGGGGCAGCGGCTCGATCATCGAGCATCCGTGCGATGAATGCCGTGGCACCGGTGTGACGACCCGGACCCGCACCATCAACGTGCGGATCCCCCCGGGCGTCGAGGACGGTCAGCGGATCCGGCTGGCCGGTCAAGGTGAGGCCGGGCTGCGCGGCGCCCCGTCGGGCGACCTGTATGTCACCGTGCACGTGCGGCCGGACAAGGTGTTCGGACGTGACGGCGATGACCTGACCGTCACGGTTCCGGTGAGCTTCCACGAGTTGGCTTTGGGCACAACGCTGTCGGTGCCGACGCTGGAGGGCAAGGTCGGCGTCCGGGTGCCCAAGGGCACATCGGATGGCCGCATCCTGCGGGTGCGCGGGCGCGGGGTGCCCAAGCGGTCGGGCGGTCACGGGGATCTGCTCGTCACGGTGAAGGTGGCGGTGCCGCCGAACCTGGACGGCGAGGTCGCCGAGGCTCTGGAGGCGTACGCAAAGGCCGAGCGCGCCAGCGGGTTCGATCCGCGGGCCGGGTGGGCGGGCAACCTCTCATGAAGCGTAAGGACTCCGGTTCCTCGGCCCGGACATTTCTGATCTCGGTGGCCGCCGAGCTGGCCGGTATGCACGCCCAGACCCTGCGGACCTACGACCGGCTGGGCCTGGTCAGCCCGCAACGCACGTCCGGAGGAGGTCGACGCTACTCTCAGCATGACGTCGACCTGCTTCGCGAGGTGCAGCGGCTGTCTCAGGACGAGGGGGTCAATCTTGCCGGTATCAAACGGATCATCGAGTTGACCAATCAGGTCGAGGCACTGCAGAACCGGGTGGCCGAATTGTCCGCAGAGGTCGAGCAGCTGCGCAAGCCGAGCACCGCCCTGGTGCTGTGGCAGCCCGGCGCCCGGCGCGCCCGCTAGCCGATGCGGACCGAGAACCGCGCGGTCACCGGTTCATCCGCGGCCACCCGGTAACCGCCACGGCGCAGCGCGTCGGTGGGCGCGGTCATCGGTTCGATCGCCACCAGGGCGTCTCCGGCGGGCGCGAACAGCTGGGCGGCCGGGTATCCCTGCTCGAAGGTGACCTCGATGCGGCGGCCACCGCCGGAGAGCGCGAACACCGATCCCTCGGGCACTTCGTCGAAACCGTCGTCGAGCACCCGCTCGCCCAGCGGCGCCGTCCCCGCCGCCCACGGGTCGTGCGCCCCGGTCGGGAGGCCGCGGTCATCTACCGATAGGTGGCGCATGGTGGGCGTGCTCAGCTCCCACTCGTCGCGCGGCACGCCCGGAATCGTGAAGTACGGGTGATATCCGAAACACAGCGGAACCGGACCGGCGCCCGGATCGACGGTGGTGGCAATGGTCAGCGTCCGTGCCGCCAGCGTGATCCGTTGGGTCAGCACATGCGGGAACGGGAATGCCGCCAGCAGCTCCGGGGTGTTGAAATCGATTGTCGCGGTGAGGCTGTGCGCGGTGTGCTCGCTCACCCGCCAGCCGGAGTAGGCAGCCAGTACGCCGTGCATGGGCGCACCGTGCGGGTCGGTACGCACCCGGGCGGCAGCGGTCAGGTCCACCGTGACGGCACCGACCCGGTAGTCGGTGCCGCCGAGCCGGTTCGCCCACGGATAGAGGATCGGGATGCCCATCGTCTTACCGTCGGTCACGTAGGCGTCGAGGCCGCGCCGCTGGCCGAGAAACTCGACACCGTCATCGGCCAGCGAGGTGCCGATCATGCCCGCGCCGGGCACGAAGGTGGCCGTCAGCGCCGAGGAGGCATCCTGCAGGGTGATGCAGTCGAGTTCGGCCATGGTTTCACGCTAGCGGATCATGCTGGATGCGCTCGGGCGGTGTGCCTTTCGCGATCAGCGCCGCCTTCGTCGCGGTGACCATGTCCGGGCCGCCACAGATCAGGATCTGGCGGTCGCCCCAGCTGCCGTAGCCGCTCACCACCTCGGGCAGTCTGCCGGTCTGGCGCACGTGCAGACCACGCGGCGGCTCGTGATCCGGGTAGTCACCGGCCCACGGGGGATTGGTGGAGTACTCGGACACCGGCGTCACCGACAACCACGGATTGGTCGACGCGATCTCCCACAGCGTGCGCAGGTCATAGAGGTCGCAGGGATAGCGGCCGCCGAAGAACAGGTGCACCCGTGGATTCTCGGCGTAGCGGCACAGGTCGGCGATCAGCGCGCGCAGCGGCGCCAGTCCGGTGCTGCCGGCCACCAGCAGCACGTCCGCGCCGTCGCGGTCGATATGCAGCCCGCCGTGTGGGTGCGACAGCCGCCACCGGTCTCCGGGCGCGGTTTCGCCGACGATCGCGGTGCTGACCATCCCGCCACTGACCGACCTGACATGAAACTCCATGGCACCGCCACCGTCGGCCGGAATCGAGGGGCTCAGATAGCGCCACCGGCGCGGCCACTGCGGCACCTGCACCGTGACGTACTGCCCGGGGTGATAGGCAAGCGGTTGGTCGAGCTGAAGGCGCACGACCGAGACATCCCTGGTCGCCCGGAGATGCTCGATCACCGTGCCGTCGACGTAGGGCGGGCCACCCTCGGCATCGGCCGCCCCGCGCATCACACCGATCATCAGTTCGATGAAATCCGATGTGGCCTCGGCGATCCGGTGATCCCAGACCGCGCTGAGTTCGGTACGCAACGTGATCAGCATTGCCTGGCCCAGGCTGGCGTAATGCCGGGCGGTGACACCGTACTTGCGGTGGTCGCGGCCGAGTTGGGCCATGAAGGCGACGGGCTCCTCGGCGCGCTGGGCGATCATCTCGGCGAGAAGCCAGCTCAGCGCCTCGCCGAAGGCGGCGCGTTGATGAGCCAGATCGGGCGGGAACAGCTCCCGCGCGGAGGTGTCGATGGCGAACCACCGGGTGTAGATCCGGGCGATCACGTCATCGCCGGCGACCGCGGCGCGCAGGGTCTGCAGCGCGTCGCGGTCGTCTAGTCCCACGGGGTAGGAGTCTAGGCGCTGCGCCGGCATTGCCGGCCCGCCGGACTAGATCCCGTGAATTCCCTTGTACAGCACCATCAGACCGATGACGACCAGGATCACCGCAACCAGGGTGGCGTGCTGGCGTTCCATCCACTCCTTCAGTCGCGTCAGCGGGCCGGCCAGCCGGTCTCCGCTGACGGCGTAGGCCAGGATGGGCAGGATCACCGTGCTGCCGGCGATCAGCACGAAGTAGAGCATCGCCAGCCAGGCCTGCGTCTGCCCGAGCCCGGCGGTGCCGATCGCCAACCCGGCTGCGATGCAGATGAACAACACTTTCGGGTTCACCACCGCCAGCACCGCTGCCGTCAGCAGGGCACGGCCCGGGGTAAGGCCGCTGAGCTTGCGCATCCACGCCGGTGAATGTTCGGACTTCTGGCGGGTCGCGAACCGGTAACCGCCGAAGAGGATCAGCGCGGCGCCGACCACGATCCGCAGCCAGGACGCCCAGCTCGGCGGCTTGTCCAGGGAGCCGACGAGGTCGGAGGCGGCCACGAACACCGACACCAGCGCCGCCAGCCCGATCAGCCAGCCCGCCACGAACGCCAGCCCGGTCGGTCGGGGGCGGTCGGTGTGCAGCGCCAGCACCGCGGGGATGATCGACAGCGGTGAGAGTGCGATGACGAGCGCCAGCGGCGCGAGTTCGGTCAGCACCGGTCCCCAGATTCCCGACATCACAGCTCACACCATTTCCATTGGCCGTTCTCGTAGGAGAAGGCGATCTCATCAGGGTCGGTGCCGTCGTTTTCGATGACGGTCGCGGCGGTCTCGCCGGTGATCTCGATCGAGGTGATCGTCAGATCCAGCCTGCCCATCCCATCGCGCATCTCGGCGAAGTTGGCCCGGGAGAACTGTTCGTCGGCCCGCATCTTTGCGCACATCAGATTGCGCAAGTTGTCGTATTCCTGTCCGTTCCAAGCCTGTTCGAATTGTGCGACGACCTTCTCGATCTGCTCCTCGTCGGAGAGTGGTTGTTCGGTCGTCGGCTGGGCGCCGCCCGCAGCGCTGGGTTGGTCGTCGCGGGTCGCGGCGACGGTGACGACCGCGGCGGCGGCGATGAGCAACACGGCCACCACCGAGCCCAGCAGCAGCGCGGTGCGGCGCGAGGAGTTGTGGTCGGGCAGCCACAGCGGCCAGCCCTCAGGTGGCGGCGGCCAGGACGGATCGGGTTGCCAGCCGGCTGGCGGCGTCCAGCCCGGTGGGACGGGTGGCCAGTTCGGCGGCGGGTTGAAACGCATGGGCCTTGTCGTCACTGTTGAAGTGTCGCCGATCAGCCGAAGGTATTCCGGCCGAGGCTCTCGACGAACCTCGGGCCGAGCAGCCCCAGCTCGTCGAGATAGGTGCCGGCCCAACCGCCGAACGGGTGATGGGCGAGGTATTCATTGCGGAAGCGGTCGTCCTCGGATACCTCGGTGGCGCAGAACTCGGGTATCAGCAGATCCACCACCGGGCCGCCGCGTTCGACCTCGGCCAGCACCAGCGGGGCGTTACCGCCCAGGAATCGGTCGAGGATCCAGCCGTCCTCGCCCAGCCAGGCCGAGTACCGCACCTTGGTGACGACGTGTTCGGCCCGGGCGACGATCTGCCCCGCCACCATGGGGTCGAGATCGCGTTCGGCCTCGTATCGGGTGCCACCGGCGGCGGGCCCCTTGGCGGTCATGGTGCCGATCGCGTCGTCGCCGAGCGCCTCCACCAGTTCGGCCGCGACGCCGTCGAGTTCTGTGGGCGCCGGCCCCTGCAGCCGGATGCGGACGGCATACCCGTCGGCGGCGAACAGATAGGCCTGCACGATGAGCACCGGGCTGGGATCGGATGCCGCGACGGCGGGCATCGCGCGCACGAAAAACTTCCGTTCGAACTCGAAGTCACCGAAGCCGGACTCGGACATATACAGACGTTAGCCCCGTCCGGCGTCGCACCGGGGGGTGAGCGAGGCGAGTCCGACGAAAAAATCTAAACTTGAGCGGAACAGACTCAACATTGACTACGTTGAACGTCAGGACAAGCATTTTTACCCAGCTCCAAGAAACCCAGAAAGGTAGGTTGTCGTGGACTCGTTCAATCCGACCACGAAGACCCAGGCGGCCCTGACCTCGGCCCTGCAGGCGGCGACCTCCGCAGGCAACCCGCAGATCACGCCCGCCCATTTGTTGATGGCGTTGCTTACGCAGAACGACGGCATCGCCGCGCCCCTGCTGGAGGCGGTCGGAGTCGAGCCCGCGAGAATCCGGACCGAGGCCGAGCGGCTGATCGGGCGGCTGCCCAGTGCCTCCGGCTCCAGCTCGCAACCCCAGCTGAGCCCGGACGCGATCACTGCCATCACGACGGCCCAACACCTGGCCACCGAGATGGACGACGAGTACGTCTCCACCGAGCATCTGATGGTCGGCCTGGCCAGCGGTGATTCGGACACGGCCAAGCTGTTGACCGGTGCCGGTGCCTCCCCGGAGGCGCTGCGTGACGCGTTCACCAAGGTGCGCGGCAGCGCACGGGTCACCAGCCCCGATCCCGAAGGCACCTATCAGGCGCTGGAGAAGTACTCCACCGACCTGACCGCGCGGGCGCGGGAAGGCAAGCTCGACCCGGTCATCGGCCGGGACAACGAGATTCGTCGTGTCGTGCAGGTGCTGAGCCGGCGCACCAAGAACAACCCGGTGCTCATCGGCGAGCCCGGCGTCGGCAAGACGGCGATCGTGGAGGGCCTGGCCCAGCGGATCGTCGCCGGCGACGTGCCGGAGAGCCTGCGCGACAAGACCGTCGTCTCGCTGGACATGGGGTCGATGGTGGCCGGCGCCAAGTATCGCGGTGAGTTCGAGGAGCGGCTCAAGGCCGTGCTCGACGACATCAAGAACTCGGCCGGGCAGATCATCACCTTCATCGACGAGTTGCACACCATCGTGGGCGCCGGTGCCACCGGTGAAGGCGCGATGGACGCCGGCAACATGATCAAGCCGATGCTGGCCCGCGGCGAGCTGCGGCTGGTCGGTGCGACGACCCTCGACGAGTACCGCAAGTACATCGAGAAGGACGCCGCACTGGAACGCCGATTCCAACAGGTGCTCGTCGGCGAACCCTCGGTGGAGGACACCGTCGGCATCCTGCGCGGCCTCAAGGACCGCTACGAGGTGCACCACGGTGTGCGCATCACCGACTCGGCCCTGGTGGCGGCGGCCACCCTGTCCGACCGCTACATCACCGCGCGGTTCCTGCCGGACAAGGCCATCGACCTCGTCGACGAGGCCGCCAGCCGGCTCAAGATGGAGATCGACTCGCGGCCGGTGGAGATCGACGAGGTCGAGCGCCTGGTGCGCCGCCTCGAGATCGAGGAGATGGCGCTCGCCAAAGAAGAGGACGAGGCGTCCAAGGAGCGGTTGGAGAAACTGCGTGCCGAACTGGCCGACAAGAAGGAGCAGCTGGCCGAGCTGACCACCCGGTGGCAGAACGAGAAGAGCGCCATCGACGTCGTCCGCGAACTCAAGGAGCAGCTGGAGATGCTGCGCGGCGAGTCCGAGCGGGCCGAACGCGACGGGGATCTGGCCAAGGCCGCCGAGCTGCGGTACGGCCGCATCCCCGAGGTGGAAAAGCAGCTCGACGCTGCGCTGCCGCAGGCGGAGGCTCGCGAGAACGTAATGCTCAAGGAGGAAGTCGGGCCCGACGATATCGCCGAGGTGGTGTCGGCCTGGACCGGGATTCCCGCCGGGCGGATGCTCGAAGGCGAGACCGCCAAGCTGCTGCGCATGGAGTCCGAGCTCGGCAAGCGCGTCATCGGGCAGAAGCGGGCGGTGCAGGCGGTCTCGGATGCGGTCCGCCGCAGCCGGGCCGGCGTGGCCGACCCCAACCGTCCCACCGGGTCGTTCATGTTCCTGGGCCCGACCGGCGTCGGTAAGACCGAGTTGGCCAAGGCGCTCGCGGAGTTCCTGTTCGACGACGAACGCGCGATGGTCCGGATCGACATGAGCGAGTACGGCGAGAAGCACTCCGTGGCGCGTCTGGTCGGTGCCCCTCCCGGCTACATCGGGTATGACCAGGGCGGTCAGCTCACCGAAGCGGTGCGCCGGCGGCCGTACACCGTGGTGCTGTTCGACGAGGTCGAAAAGGCACATCCGGACGTGTTCGACGTGCTGCTCCAGGTCCTCGACGAGGGCCGGCTGACCGACGGTCAGGGCCGCACGGTGGACTTCCGCAACACCATCCTCATCCTGACCTCCAACCTCGGGTCGGGTGGCAGCGAGGACCAGGTGATGGCCGCGGTGCGTGCGGCGTTCAAGCCGGAGTTCATCAACCGACTCGATGACGTGATCATCTTCGCCGGCTTGGAGCCCGGTGAGCTGGTGTCGATCGTCGACATCCAGCTGGCCCAGCTGCAGAAGCGGCTGGCGCAGCGCCGCCTCACCCTGGAGGTGTCGTTGCCGGCCAAGCAGTGGCTGGCGCAGCGCGGGTTCGACCCGGTCTACGGTGCGCGGCCGCTGCGCCGGCTGGTGCAGCAGGCCATCGGGGACCAGCTGGCCAAGCAGTTGCTGGCCGGTGAGGTGCACGACGGGGACACGGTGCCGGTCAACCTCGGTGCCGACGGGGAGAGCCTCATCCTGGGCTGATCAACCCCCCGACTGGCCACTTATCGCACGGTTTCACATGGCGGATTCACGGGGTCGTTGCAACAGTGGGTGAATCGGACGGGTTGCAGAGTAGTTCGTGGAGTGCTTCGGCTGG
>JAKJHY010000040.1 GCA_021648845.1 Mycobacterium sp. MBM
GGTGCACTTGCCGCCGATGAGATGGGTGGCACCGGCGTCATCGGTGGCGAACCACCCTTCGAACGCGGGCGCTGTGGCACAGTCGACTATCACGATTTCGCTTTCGGTCTGATGAAAATACCTTCTGCCTTCACCGTCACATCCCCGTCGAGGGTCGTGATATGGCCGGCAGCAATGGTTTTGGTGTCGGTTTCGCTTTCGATCCAGGCCTGTGCCCGGATCCTGCCGAGTCGGGTGGGTGCCACGTAGCGTAGGTTCAGCGTTCCGGTGAAGGCGGGTTTGCCGGGCCGGTGCGCGGTGGCGCCGAGCACGTGGTCGAGGATCAGGGCGCACACGCCGCCGTGGACGTGTCCGGCCGGTCCTTCATAGGGCGACCCGAGTAGCAGATCCGCGGTGGCCGTGCCATTTTCGTCGTGTTCGATCTGCAGCGGGAACGCGATCGCGTTACGCACACCCATCGCCACATTGCCCCACGTCAGTATCCCGCCCTCGGTGGTGGACCGCACACCGAACGGTTGGGGATCCAGACGCGAGCCCAACAGGGTCACGGCCTGATCGATCAGACTGTGTGCCAGCTGAACATCGACGTCCTCGGCCTGACTGCGTATCGCCACATCGATGAGAGTGCGCAACGAACTCGTCAGGGGACCGTATAGGTCCTCCAGTCGCCGGGCTTCTTCTGCGGTGATGGGCGCGCTCATTCCGCGGAGTCCGGTGCGGTCATGTCCAGCGCCGCCAGATGGCTGAACAACATCGATGCACCGATTGGATTCCCGCCGCCGGGATAGGTGGTGCCCGACACCGCCGCCATGGTGTTGCCGGCCGCGTACAGGCCCGGGATGACGGTGCGGTCGGCGCGCACCACGCGTGCGTGGGTGTCGGTGCGCAGCCCGCCCTTGGTCCCGAGGTCGGACAGTCCGAACGCCGCCGCGTGATACGGCGGGTTGTCGATCGGGACCAAGGGTGACTCGCCGCCGGTGAAGGCTCGGTCGTATGCCTCGCTGCCGCGGCCGAAGTCCTTGTCCACACCCTCGGCTGCCAGTGTGTTGTATCGCTCGACGGTGGTCTCCAGTTCGGTGGCGGGCACACCGATCGCGGCGGCCAGCTCGGCCAGAGTCTCGGCGGTGTGCCACAGTCCGGCCGCGTGGTACTTCTCGGGTTCGACCATTGACACATTGGTGGCCTTGACCGGCGGAACACCGCCGTCGCGGCTGTCGTAGACCATCCAGAATGGCAAGGTGGTGGAACCGTCCTGGATCTGGCGGATGATGTCGCGGCCGATGCGGTCATAGGGTGCCGATTCGTTGACGAATCGGCGGCCCTGCTGATTGACGAAGATGCCACCGGTGAACCACAGCGCGAACGCCGAGCGGCCGTCGGGATGAGTCATCCCCGGCGACCACCAGGCTTGGTCCATCAGATCCACATCGGCGCCGGCGACGATGGCGGCGCGATGCGCTCGACCGGTGCTGCCGGGCCCGCCCATGGTGTCGGTCGCGCTGCCCGGCACGCCGTACTCGGCGCGCATCGCCGCGTCCTGCTCGAAGCCCCCACTGGCGAGCAACACGCCGCGGCGCGACCCGATCCGCACCGTCGTGCCGTCGCGCTCGACAATCGCTCCCACGACCGCACCGCGCTCGATGATGAGCTCCACCAACGGTGCGTTCCGCCAACAGACGGCGTTGGGCAGCGTGTCGAGTGCGGCGAGGAACCGGCCGACCAGGGCACGGCCACCGATCAGCAGGTCGGGCGCTGCGGCGCCGAGGCGCTCGGTGTCCAGTGGGCCGCGAACCAGGCCCGCGTACTGGCCGAGGGCGCTGTCGGGGACGGGCAGCGGGATGATGTGCCGGTAGCCGTCGGTACGCGCTTCCGGTGCGGTACCGAAGTAGTCCGGCCACGGCAGCGCGGTGAACTCGAAGGCCGGATCTTGCTCCAGGTATTCGATCAGCTCGGCGCCACCACGGACATAGGTCTCCTGGAGATCGCGAGGTGTGCGATCGCCGACGACGGCGTGGAAATAGGTGAGCGCCCTGTCCAGGGTGTCGTCGGAGCCTGCGCGTTGTAGTACAGGATTGCACGGGTACCACACACCCCCTCCGCCGGAGTAGGCGGTGGTGCCCCCGAACATGTCGGTCGCCTCCAGCAGGAGGACCGAAAGACCCTCGCGGGCAGCGGTATACGCCCCGGCGATACCGCCACCGGACCCGGCGACGATGACATCGACCTCGGTGTCGAAGTCAGGCACTGGCAGATCCTCCATCACATCAGTCATTGGTGGGTGTTGAAGCCGCCGTAGCCACCCCGGTAGAACAGCAGAGGGGCCCGTTGTTCATGCGCCCACAGTGCGGTAACCCGTGCGACAACGATGGTGTGGTCGCCTGCGGCGTGTTCGAACTCGACATCGGCTTCGATGGAGGCGAGTGTGCCGTGCAGCGCCGGCGCGCCATTGGTGCCGGTCCGCCAGTCGGCACCGGCAAATTTGTCGCCGCCCCGGGTGGCGAACCGGGCGCAGACATCCTGTTGGTCGTCGGCGAGCACATTGACGCAGATGGATCCGATCTCGCGGATCCGCGGCCAGCTCGTCGAGGTGTTTGCGGGACAGAACGAGATATAGGGCGGATCAAGCGATACCGACGTCACCGACTGACAGGTGAAACCGACCGGCTGCTGCCCGTCATGGGCGGTGATGACGGCGATACCGGTGCAGAAATGCCCTAGCACTCGCCGCATTTCGGGCGCCGCCGGTGTGAGCAGCCCGCCTGAACAGGGTGCTTCGTCGGACATGGATCTCCCTACTCAAGAGCCGATGATTCTTCCCGCTACTGTCCGGCTCGGCCCAGCGATACCGCAACCGATGTTCCCGGTCAGCGGCAGGTCGGCGCTGTGATCTGTATCGACGTTGCTAACCTTGGCAAATGTCCGAATCCGCTGGTAGCAGATCCCCCGGAGCGAGTGTCTCGCCGACCGGGTCGGTGCTGCTGGGGATGTTGACGAGCGGTGACGAGATGTCGGGCTACGACATCAAGAAATGGTTCAACTGGTCGACGCGTTTCTTTTATCCGAGTCCGGCCTTCAGCCAGATCTATTCGGAATTGAAGCGACTGGAGCAGCAGGAGCTGGTCCGCTCGCGTGTCGAAGGCGGCACCCGCAGCCGTCGGCTGTACACGATCACCGCCGCCGGACGCGACGCGGTCGTGGCGTGGGCCAACGACGAGCCGGTAGAGCCGCCGACACTCAAGCATCCACCGATGATGCGAATGATCTTCGGGCATCTGCTGAACCCTGGCCGATTGCGGGATGTCCTCACCGCGCACGTCGACAATATGGAGCAGATTCGGCGCTCCGCCGAGACCGAGGCGCGGTGGGCGGGCGAACAGCCCGCGTGGGCCTATGCCCGGTTGGCGTTGAGCTGGTCGGAACGGTATTACGCGAATGAACGTGAGCTCGCGTTGCAAATGCTCAAAGAACTTGACGATGTCGAGAAGACCTTCGCGGGCAGGACCGACGCCGAGAAATTCCCGGTGCGGGAGTACTGGTATGAAGTCGAGCGCCGGGTCGCCGCGGAGGAAGACCAGGGCTGACTGCGCGGTCGCCGCCGGCAGTGCCGTGCGGTCGAGGCGCCGTCGGCCCCTTCAGCTGTCAGTTGCCGACCGGCCGGCCGCATCGCGGGCCGCGATGTACCCGAAGACCATTCCTTGACCGATGGTGGCACCCGCTCCCGGGTAGCTTGCGCCGAAGGTGTTGGCGGCGGTATTGCCGATCGCGTACAGGCCGTCGATGTGTGAGCCGCTCTCGGTCAGCACCCGTGCCCGCGCGTCGGTCCGCAATCCACCGCACGTACCGAGGTCACTGAGTACAACTTTGACCGCGTAGTACCGTCGACCGGTCAGCGAACGGAGGTTGGGATTCGGCGAAATGGTCGGATCACCGTAGTAACGGTCATAGGCGCTGGCGCCGCGCCCGAAGTCGCTGTCGACACCGGCGTCGGCCAAGGAGTTGAAACGGTTGATGGTGGCCGTGAAGCGGGCCGGGTCCACGCCGATGGCACGGGCCAGAGAACGCAGATCGGCACTGCGGTGCGCGACACCCGCGTCGTACCAGGTCTTGGGAATTGGCATCCGTGGGAACAGTTCTGCGGCCATCAGGTAGCTGTTGCGGTACTGCTGATCGAAGATCATCCACATGGATTCGACCGGGTTACCGGCCTGCTCGCGTGCCAGCAACCGCTGTCCGAACGACATGTAGTCGATGGCCTCGTTGACGAAACGCTCGCCGTGCTGATCCACCAGTAGGCAGCCGGGCAGCGATCGCTCGGCCAGCATCACGGTCGGCTGTTCGCCGGGCAGGGGTGCGAAGGCGGGGAACCACCACGCCTGCTCCATCAGCGCGGTGTCGGCGCTTAGTTGCTGGGCGATCTGGATGCCATCGCCGGTATTACCCTCGGCGCCCAGGCTGTCCCCGATGCCCAGGGACTCGGACTGGTACTTGTGCCGCCATGCCATCAGATGGTCGAAACCGCCGGCGGCGAGGATGACGCCGCGCCGCGCCAGCACTGTGACATCGACGCCACCGCGTCGGATCACCGCGCCGGTCACTCGACCGTTGTCGGTCAGCAGCTCGGTGAGAGCAGACTCGGTCCACACCGGGATGCCCGCTTGCAGCACCCCGGCGAACATGCCGGCCGCCAGTGCCTGCCCGCCGGCGGCGTATCGTCGGCCCAGCATCAACCCGCCGATCCCTTGGACGGCGCGCTTGAGCACCCGCGGCCAAGCCTTCGCCGGCACTCGGGCCATCAGGTTGAGCCAACGGTAGTCGGCACCCGTCACCGGCATGGGGAACGACGACTTCATCACGCCGGGACGCAGCCGAGCCAGCTCGTCACCCAGGAGCGATGTGTCGAACGGCCGGCACTCGCACGTGCGGCCGACAGCGCTGCCTCCAGGCTTCTCGGGGTGGTAGTCCGAATATCCCTTTGCCCATTGAAATTTCATGGGCGTGGTGCGGCGCAGCATTTCGACGGTCGCAGGTCCGTGGTCCAGGAAGGCGTGGGCGCGATCATGCGGAGCGGTGTCACCGATGACAGATTCCAGGTACGTGGCGCCTGCGGAGAGGGTATCGCCGGAACCCGACTCGGTGAGGATCGGATTGGCCGGCATCCAGAATGCGCCACCCGAGCGGGCTGTCGAGCCGCCGACGTACGGGGTCTTCTCGACGATCAACGACGAGAGACCCAGCTCGTGGGCTGCCAGGGCGGCAGCCATCCCGGTGCCGGAGCCAACAACCAACACATCGACGGTCACGTTCTGGGGATCGGTCACCCGGCGATTCTGGCGTCGATCATCAGAATCCGGCGCCTTGCTGCCCGGTCAGTGGAACATCGGAACTCGGCCTCAGTGTGCCGGTGCTACAACGAAAGTAGCCCACTTGAGTTCCCCGGATAGCGAGGATTGACGATATGACATCGTTGCAGCCCGACGAGGTCGGCGAGGTTCGTCAGATCGAGGCCCAAGCCGCTCCGACACGGTTCGCCCGAGGTTGGCACTGCATCGGCCTGACCCGGGACCTCGGCGACGGTAAACCGCACGCCATCAACGCCTTCGGCGGAAAGCTCGTCGTCTTTCGCGGGGAGGACGGCGCGATCAACGTGCTCGACTCGTACTGTCGGCACATGGGCGGCGACCTGTCCGACGGTGAGGTCAAGGGCAACGAGATCGCCTGCCCCTTCCACGACTGGCGGTGGGGCGGCGACGGTCGCTGCAAGCAGATCCCGTACAGCCGCCGAGTGCCAAAACTGGCGCGCACCGCGAAGTGGGAGACCTTGGAGCAGGACGGCATGCTGTTCGTCTGGAACGATCCGGAGAAGAAGTCTCCGCCGCCCGAAGTGACCATTCCCCGTATCGAGGGTGTGGGCGGAGAACAGTGGACGGACTGGCACTGGTACACCACGGTCGTCAACACCAACTGCCGCGAGATCATCGACAATATTGTCGACATGGCCCACTTCTTCTACATTCACGGCGGTCTGCCCACCGGATTCAAGAACGTGTTCGACGGTCACGTCGCGACGCAGTACTACAAGAGTGTCGGTCGCCCGGATCTGGGGCATGGCGAAGGCGCCCTCATCAAGGGAACGACGTCGGTGGCCTCCTATTACGGTCCGTCGTTCATGATCGACGATCTGACGTACCACTACGAACATGGCGACCAGCGCACCGTATTGCTGAACTGTCACTACCCGATAGACAATGACTCGTTCGTCCTGCAGTACGGCATCACGGTGGAGAAATCGGAGGCAGTCTCCGAGGAGATGGCTGTGCAAATGGCCACGGCGCTGGGTGATTTCGTGAAGATGGGCTTCGAGCAGGACGTGCACATCTGGCGGCGTAAGGCGCGGATCGACAACCCCCTGCTGTGTGAAGAGGACGGCCCGGTCTACCAGGTGCGCCGGTGGTACGAACAGTTCTATGTCGACGTCGCGGACGTCACCCCAGACATGGTCGACCGGTTCGAATTCGAGATCGACACCACTCGTCCGCGTGAAGCGTGGATGAAAGAGGTCGAAGAGAATCTCGCGGCGAACCGGCTCCCGCGGTTGGTGGGCATCACCACATGACCGTCCGTGCCGATGACCGGCTTGCCAACGCGCCGATGACGCCGGTGACGTGCCGGTCGTGCGGCGCGGATGTGCTGGTGCGCAAGAGCAGTTGGGAGCAGACCAGCGTGCAGTGGGACGCGCGCTCATTGGCCCGGTGCAGCGAGCGCGCCGAAGTTCTGCAGCATCCCGAGCCTGCCGATCGGCTCGGGCTCGCGCGGCCGGGTCTGTTCTTGGTCTGTGCGCGACTGCGCGATTCGATCGAGTCGGCCGTGGGCGAAGGTGCGCTACTGGTGTCGGGGGAGAGCTGAAACACGCCGCCGCATCAAAGCTGGGCTCAACTGCCCGCGTACTCGGGCAAGGGTGACAGGGCGCGAAGCAGCAGACGCATACCGGCCCGCAGGGTGGCTTCGAGGTTGTCGAAGTCACCCTTGTCCGCCCAGTGGATATAGGCCTGTCGGCAGATTTGTACCACCATGTGCGCGGGCAGTGTCCGTGCGAACGGGTCGTCGGCGAGTTCGACCCGGGCTGCCAAGAAATCGGTGATCGGCGGGACAAGTTCCTGTCCCCACTCCAACCATCGCAGGCGATATTGCGGGTCGGCGATCAGCAGCGCCAGGAAGCGGCGATCGACCTCGAACTCGCCGCGTTTGTGCACCTCACCGCTGAACGCTGTCACCAAAACTTCGGCGATGTCACCGGATGCCGGCGCTTCCCGCAACAGCTGGATGCTCAGACTCCCGTACTGGGCGAGCAGCGGCATGACCACGTCTTCCTTGGCGGCGAAATGCCGATGGAATGTTCTCGGCGCAATGCCGGCCGCTTCGCAGATTCGTTCCACGGTGGCCGCGGTGTTGTCCTCGGCGAGAAAGATGTCGCGGGCGGCCAGCGCGACGTTCAGGCGAAGCTCCTCACCGCGCCGCTCGGTCAGTGTCGGCTTTGTCACCTGCCGCTCCTCATCTCTTGCAGTCGAAGCTTCTCATCGTAGTGGGCCGGGGCGCTCCGATGGCGGTGCCGTCGCAGGCGATGTACCCGCTGAGCGGGAATTGGTCGGACCGGGCATCAGGGGTGTCTGGTTACCATCATCGGTGTCAGATTCTGCCGCATAGGCAGAATGTGACACACGTATCCGTGGGCCGACCGGCTGAGCCTGTGGCGCGGATGGCAGACCGAATAAGGAGGACCCGATGGCAACCGATACCACCGCCCCCGCAAGTGACGAGACTGCACCTGATGTTGCGGAACCCGAACTGAATTACGACGACTACACCCACGACTTCATGGGCAAGGTCGGAAACATCCAGGACTTCTCGCAGGCTTTCCTCGCCAAGCTGGCGCGGGTCTTCGAGGACGTGCTGTACTTCATGCCGTACTCACACATCCAGACCTATGCCCCCAAGTGCGGCCTGGGCACCGCGATCGACATCGTCGCCGAGGCGACGCGCGGTGAGATGCGGCAGGTGCTGCCGATGGCGCGCTTCGTCGCCCCGCCCGGATGGGATTGGAAGAACCCGCAGTACCAGGCCATCCCGTTCGATGTACAGAGCGAGGACCTGAGCAAGCCCGCACTCATCCGGCTCATCACCACCTATTGGGATCAGTACCTCAAAGGCCACAACTACCTGATCGATCAGTGGGTCAAGGTGATTCCCGAAGAGGAGGTCTGGTTGGCGCTACCCGGAATGTACGAGATGATCATCGACTACCAGTACCCAAAGCTGGCCAAGGTGCTCGGCATCGAACCGGTGCACGTCGTCGACTTCCTGAAGCTGGCGGTGCTGAGCATCGACGGCACCCTGGGCTACGGCGGGGAGTACATCGTCTATAACCCCGACCATGTGGTGCTGAACATGCGGCGCTGCGAGGTGCTGCAACGCTACCTCGACGAGGGGCTGTACCCCCCGCAGCGTGCGTGGATGAACTGCACGTTCGAACAACGCATCTCGGCGCCGTTCTTTCCGGGGTGCAAGCTCGCGATCAACCTGCCGCCGAAGGATTTCAAGCTCGCTCCGGGAGAGCCGTTCTGTGTGTGGACCTACACCAGAGGGGAGGACAACCACGCCGCGGCCGCGGCCGCGCCTGATCCCCGGGAAAGTGCGATGAAGAAGCTCCCGCTGATTCCGGTTTCGGCATCCCGTTGATGTGCCGATGTCGGCTGCCGTAACGCGTGACGTCCCGACACCCCGCAAGGGTTGTCGGGACGTCACGCGTCACGGCGTTGCGGCTCAGGCGAACTGGAACGCGCTCAGCGGAGCCTCTTGCGGGTAGATCGCCGGGCCGCCGAAGTCGTAGGCGGCATTCAGCGCGCCGATGAAGGCGGCGTCATGCAGTGGCGCACTCGGGATGTCGATCTTGATGCCCTTCTTGGACAGGTCGTCGACCATCATGTCGATCGCCTTGTCGATCGTGATGTCGTCGGAGTGATCCATGTTCTTCTTCAACTCGTCGAAGTCTTCGAAAACCTCGGCCGACCAGTGCACCAGGAAGCGCAGCTCGTCGGTGTGATGCCTGGCGATCACCTCGTCGCCGTTGCGCAACACCCAATGGTCGCGTGAATCGGGATCGCCGTAGAAGCGGGTGTCGAACTTGAGCCCGGCCGGGACCTGTTGTTCCAGTGGCCCGTTGGCCTCGCCACGGTGCACCAGCATCTCGTTCTGCACCACCACACCGCGGTTGTAGACCGGTGGCAAAACGCGGCTGGGCTCCCTGAGCGGCCCGTCGGGCCAGTAGGTGAAGCCGCTGCCCGCGTCGTGCGAGAACCACGTGATGACCTGAGCCATCTTGATTAGGTAGTCGTTGAACAGGCCCGATTTGCCCATCACGCTGACCAGCCAGGTGGGGGCGTTCTCGTAGCGCACACCGCGGAAACTCGGCGAATCAAGGTGTCCGGGATCGCGGTTGGCGCAGGGACCGTTGATGTTGAACAACATCATCTGAGGTTTGGCGTACTGAGCGCCCCAGTAGGACTTGGCATGCTCCAAAAACTGCGCGTTGTAAAAGCAGTCATGTAGTTCGGGGTAGAGCACGGTGCCGTAGTTGGCCAAAAAGCCGCGGAAAGTGGGCGTCAGGAAGAGGTCCAGGGTGGGGGTGAACCCTTCGGGGAATTTACCGCTCATCGTGGCGATCAGCTCCTCGGGCGACGCGAAGTGCTGGGCGATGATCAGGCTCCACGGGGCATCTCTGCGGACCGTGTCGAGCAGCCGCTGCCGTTGGTCATCGGTGTAGACATTGTCGATCTCGCGCGGGGGCGCGGCCGGGCGCAGGATGTCGGACAGCTCCTGGCGCCGTTCTTCGGTCAGCATCACACGTACTCCTTGTCTCACAGGCGGCGTGCACTCGCCGTCGATGTGTCCCGATTGTGTTCGCTGTCACCCGGCTTGATCACTGGGATGTCCAACCATCGGGAGGTTGTCGGTCGAATAGGCGGATAGCGGCTCAAAACGGCAGTGCGTGCCGAAATTTGGCCTGCAGGAGTGCTCCGATCTCGGCCATCGCTAACCGTCCTCGAGCGGTTGCTTCCGAGCGCATCAGGAAGCCGTGGTAGATACCCGGATACCGGGTGAGAGTGGTCTGCACGCCGGCATCGCGCAGCCGTGCGGCGTACCGTTCGCCCCAGTCGTAGATGGGATCCAACTCGGCAGTGACCACGATCGCCTGCGGCAGACCGCTGAGATTGGTCGCATAGGCCGGTACCCGCCGGATATCGTGCGGTGATCCGGCGCCGATATCGGCGAGTTCGTGCAGGAAGACGATATCGTCGTGCACCAGCATCGGCGCATCGTGGTTGTGTACCAATGACAGCGCAGCCATATCGCGGTCCACGCCGGGATACAGCAGCACCTGGGCGAACAGCCGGGGCCCGCCGTCGCCGCGTACCGCCAGCGCCACCGCTGCGGCGACACCTCCACCGGCGCTGTCGCCACAGACGACGATCTTGTCGTGATCGAATCCCATCGAAAGTGATTCTGCGGCAACCCAATTGGTCACCGACAGGGCGTCCTCGAACTGGGCCGGCGGCGGGTTCTCCGGCGCCAGCCGGTAGTCGACGGCGACGACGACGGCGCCGCTGGCCGCCGCCAGCGCCCGCGCCATGGGCTCGAATGAGTGGTTGGAGCCCATCACCAATCCGCCACCGTGCAGATGGACGATGACCGGCTGTGGGTCATCGGCGGCGACCGGGCGGTAGATCCGCACCGGGATCGGGCCACCGGGCCCGGCCACCTGGGCGTCGGAGATATCGGCCATCACCGGCAGGTCCACCGGTGGCGGCGCTGATTCCAGGGAGTCGCGGACCGCTTGCAGTCCGCGTTCTCGGATCGGCGTCGGCGGTCCGAACGCCGCGACACGGGCCGCGGCGTCGGGGTCGAGCGTGGGGCGGTAGGCGGTCGTTTGGTGCGGATAAGGCATTGGCCACATCTCAGTGCTGGGCCGGATCGAAGCGTTGCTTGGTGCGCAGCTTCGGTGCGGCCAGGGTGGTCAAGGTGTGCGCGCGCTCGGCCATCGCCGATCCGACGTACTCCGGCTGGGTCAACAGGTAGAACGCGTCCTGCGCGGACTGATCGAACACCACCTCGGCCGCTTCATCGGGATCCATTGCGGCGGCTTTGATGTCGAGCATCGCTGCGCGCTGGGACTCGGCCGCCGCGACCGCGGTGCCCGCGGCGGCCGAGTCCACCCCGCCGGCGGCTTCGAAGATGTTGGATTTCACCGCGCCCGGCAGGACTGCCTGCACGCGGATGAAGTCGCTGTGCCCGGCCAGCTCGACTTCCAACCGCAGGCATTCGGTGAGCGCCAGCACCGCGTGCTTGCTCACGATGTAGGGCGCCTGCAACGGGACGGCAGCGACCCCGCCGATGGACGACAGGTTCCACACCCAGGCGGGAGTGGCGGCGGCGATCATCTTCGGCAGGAACGCCCGCACGCCGTTAAACACCCCACTGACGTTGATGTCCATCACTCGGTTCCAGTTGGCCACCGGGGTGTCCCACAGGTAGCCGAACTGTTCGACACCGGCGTTGTTCACCAACAGCCGCACCGGCCCGATATCGCGGTACACCTGCTCGGCCAACTCGACCATCGCCTCGGCGTCGCGCACATCGCACACCTTGACATGCGCCGTACCGCCGTCGGCGACGAGCTCGTCGCGTAGCGCGGTGGCCGCGGACTCGTCGACGTCGACCAGCACGACGGTCATGCCGAGACGGTGGGCGTGGCGGGCCAGGCCGGCGCCGATACCGGCGCCGGCTCCGGTGATGACGGTTACGCCGCCTCCGAAGGTTTCGCGTGCGTACGCAGCACCCACGATCAGGCGTTCGTCGCGGCGAGCTTGGCCTTGTGCTCGGCGAACGGGATGGAATCCTCGGCGTCCAGCACCACCGTCAACGCGCTGAACTCCAACGCGTCACCGGCGCGGCGAATGGCGGCATCAACCACACCGGAGGACACGTCGAACGGGACGTTGTTGGTGACTTGGTTGACGTATAGGTAGAACCGGACCAGGGTGGCCTCGCCGTCGGTGCCGGTGCGGAAGATATTGGTGGCGTGATGCCGCAGCGGGTAGGGATTTTCGTCGCGGTGCTGGGTCAGCCACGCGAGCACCTCGGTGCCGCCATTCAGTTCGGCGGCCAGCAGCTCCTCGAACGGGCACTGCCCGGAATCGGACCGGCTCAGATACTGCATATCGTCGGCGATGAAGGTGGCGAGCACATCGAACTGGCCCTGGTCGTAGTGGTACCAGAAACTGGCGATGAACTCTTGGACTTCCGGCAGCGTGATCTGGGTGGTCATGCCATCGAGTCAACCGTTGTCGGGTGACCGCCGACACGGTCATGACCGGTCAGTGGAACACCGAACAGTCCCGGCTCAGTCAGCGATCAGCGGCCACAGCCCGGCGGCGCCGGCTGCCACGGCGGCCTTGGTCACCGCCTCGTCCCAATGCGTCACCGAGCCGTACTCCGAGCGCCACGCCAGGGCGGCCCTGGTGTATTCGTGCAGCCGGTGCTCGATGGTGGTGCCGATGGCGCCGTGCGCCTGATGGGCGTTGCGTACCACCACCGACGCGGCGTGCCCGGCGCACGACCGTGCCACCGCCACCAGGAACCCGAGATTGTCCGCCGTCCAGTCGCTGCTGATCGCGATGTTCAGGGCGGCCTCGGTGGCCGCCCGCGCCAACGCCGCCTCGGCGGCGATGTCGGCGACCGCGTGCTGGATCGCCTGGAACTTCGACAGCGACCGACCGAACTGCACCCGCGCGGAGGTGTGTTCGATGGTGAGCTCCAACGCGGTGTCCAGTGCCGTGCAGACCTGAATCGAACGCACCAGAGCGGATTTCAACCGCAACTGCTCGACAAGCGCGTCGTCGACGGGACAGCTGTCGGCCCGCAGCACCGCGATATCGGCGGTGACGGTATCGCGCGGCTCGCCGATCATGTTGTTCCCGGCGACGATGGTCAGCATTGCGGCATCGACGTCGGCGACGCGATATCCGTCCCCGTCATCATCGACATCGGGGAAGGCCACGACGATGCGGCCGGCGGCCTGCGCCCACGGCACCCCGGTGGCGGTGCCGGCAGCGTCGAGCACACACACCGTGCGTGGCGTGTCGTCGGTGGGCAGTCCGGCCGCCTCGAGCAGCCAGCAGGCCAGCAGATCGTGTTCGGCGAGCGGGGCGCGCACACCGTGACGGACGGCCGCCGAGATGAGCTCAGCGGCCTCCGCCCAACCCGCACCGCTGCCGCCGTGAAGCGTCGACCCGGTGAGCCGAAGCAGACCCAATTCGCCCAATTTCGACCACAATTCGGTGTTGTCGCCCACCGTGGGGGCCGGTTCCCGCTCCCTGCGGTACGCCGCGAACACCGCGTCCATCATCTCGATCAGGTCGGGGTCGACGGTGGTGCCCGTGCTGTGGACCTCGTGGCTGGCCTCCGAGATTGTCATCGCATCCCCAATCCACGCGCGATCATTCCGCGCAGTACCTCGGTCGTTCCGCCACGCAAGGTGAAGCCGGGCCGCTGATCGACCGCGACGGCGATCAACGCACGCAATTGCGGGTCGACCGCCGTATCGTCGCCGACGCGCAGATCGGCGAAATCGGCGATGTCCCCCTCGGTGGAGGTGCCCAACAGCTTGACCACTGCGGCGGGGACGTCGGCGGGCTCATGACGTTCCAGCGCACCGGCCACCGCGGTCGACATCTGATGCAGCCCGGCCACCCGGGCCACCAGTCGTCCTAGTTCGGCGTCGGGCGACAGGTTCTGCTGCCCGACGTTTTCGACGAAAGCACTCAGGACCGGGAAGGTGGACAGCACACGTTCGGGCCCGCTGCGTTCATAGGCCAGCTCCGAGGTGACCTGTCGCCATCCGTCGCCGATCTCACCGAACACCATCTCCTCGGCAACGAACGCCTCGTCGAGGATCACCTCGTTGAAGTGGTGCCCACCGTTCATCGAGACGATCGGACGCACGTCGACGCCCGGGCCGTCGAAGCGGACGATGAACTGGCTGAGCCCGGCATGCCGATGTGCGGGGTCGACGGGGGCGGTACGGGCCAGCACGATGAATGCGTGGGCGCGATGCGCACCCGATGTCCACACCTTGGTGCCCGACAGCGACCAGCCGCCCTCGACGGGGGTGGCCTTGGTGCGCACGCTGGCAAGGTCGGATCCCGAGTCCGGTTCGCTCATCCCGATCCCGAAGAAGCACTCGCCCGCGGCGATCTTCGGCAGGAACTCCCGCTTCTGGGCCTCGGTGCCATTCTTGAGCAGTGCCGGCACGATCTGGCGGTCGGCGATCCAATGCGCGGCCACCGGAGCGCCGGCCGCCAGCAACTCCTCGGTCACGACGAACCGATCGATATGCGAACGGCCCTGCCCACCAAACTCTTCGGGGACCGTCATGCCCAGGTAGCCGTGCTGGGCCAGCGCCGTGGTGAAGGCCTCATCCCATCCGCACAGCCAGGCGTCGGCCGACGGGACAAAGGTGCCGGCGGACAACTGCTGGGCCAGGAATGCGCGGACCTCGGTGCGCAGCTGTGCGCTGTCGGCGAGGGCGGTGCGCGCCGGTGGAACCAGCCGGGAACTGGCCATCAGACGGTCCGCCATCGGCGTATGCGCTGCTGATGTTCGGTGTCGGCATGCGCCAACGGCTGCATGGCCGCTGCCATCGCCAGCGTGGATTCCAGCAAGCCGGTGCGCGATTCGCCCAACAGCCGCTTGGCCATCCGTAACGAGTGCGCCGGATTCTTGGCGATCCGGTCGGCGAGGTCGTTCGCGGCGGTCAACAGATCATCGTGGGGGACAACGCGGCTCACCAGGCCCCAGTCCAGTGCGGTGACGGCGTCGATACGGTCACCGGTGAAGGTCATCTCGGCGGCGCGCTCGTAGCCGATGGCGCGCTGCAGGAACCAACTGCCCCCGTCGCCCGGGATCAGGCCGAGCTGCACGAAACTCTCGGCGAACGAAGCGCGTTCGGAGGCGATCCGGATATCGCACATCAGGGCCAGATCACAGCCCGCGCCGATGGCCGCGCCGTTGACGGCGGCGATCAACGGAACCTCGAGGCGGCCCAGCGCGCGCGGGATGCGCTGGATACCATCGACGTAGGCGTACCGCTGCTCGATCGGTGCGAGTCCGAACATGCCCTGGCCGTCGGCCATCTCCTTGACGTTGCCGCCGGCGGAGAAGATCTTGCCCTCCGCGGTGAGAATGACGGCTCGCACGTCGGTGGCGGCGTTCGCCTGCTCTGCGGCGGACTCGAACGCCGAGATGACGTCCTTGCCGGTGATGGCATTGCCCTGTTCGGGACGATTGATGGTCCAGGTCTGCACCGATCCGTTGGTCGTGATGCGGAGCGGCTCGGTGGTCACCGACATGACAATCCTCCAGGCTCTCGGTGGGGCGGGGTCACGGCAGCTGCAACGACTTGGTCTGCAGAAACTCCTCGAACCCGATCCGGCCGAGTTCGCGGCCGATACCGGACTTCTTGTAGCCGCCGAACGGTGCGGCCGGGTTGTACCTGCCGCCGTTGATGTCCAGTTGGCCGGTCTGCACCTGCCGGGCGAACGCGACCGCGGCGTCGTCATCGGCGGCCCACACGGCGCCGGACAGACCGTAGGGGGTGCCGTTGGCGATCTCCAGCGCTTCATCGGGATCGCTGAACGGAATGACCGCCAGCACCGGACCGAACACTTCCTCCTGACCCAATTCGGAGTGCGGGTCCACGTCGGCGAACACCGTGGGTGCCACGTAATAACCCACATCGCGGACCTTCTGCGCGCCGCCGGTCAACAGGCGGGCACCGTCGCCGGACGCCCGCTCGATGAAACCGAGGACGGTCTGCTGCTGCCCCGCGGACGCTGACGGGCCCAGCCGGGTGCTCGGATCGGTCGGGTCGCCGACCGTGTATTTGGCGACGGCCGCCTCGACGATGTCGAGTGCCTCGGCGTAGCGAGATTGCGGGACCAGCATGCGGGTCCAGGCCATGCAGGTCTGGCCACCGTTGAGGAACGCGTTGCCGACACCCACCTTCACCGCCGTCGTCAGGTCGGCACCGTCGAGGATGACGTTGGCGGACTTACCGCCCAGCTCCAGAGCCACCTTCTTGATGGTTTTGCCGGCCAATTCGCCCACTCGGCTGCCGACACCGGTGGAACCGGTGAAGGAGACGAAGTCGACGTCCGGGTGCTCGGAGAGCCGCTCACCGATGACCCGGCCGGGACCGGATACCAGGTTCACCACCCCCGGGGGCAGGCCGGCGTCGTGCAGCGACTCGATGAACTCGAACACCGACAGTGGGGCCTCGTTGCTGGGCTTGAGCACCACGGTGCATCCCGCCGCGATCGCCGGGATGACCTTGGCCACCACCTGGTACAGCGGGTAGTTCCACGGGGTGATGGCGGCGACCACACCGTAGGGCTCGCGAGTCACCAGCGAGTTGCCGATGCGCTCCTCGAACTCGAAAGAGGCCAGGGCGTCGGCGAATCCGCGCGCCACCGCCAGCGGCACCTGGGTCTGCACGGACTGAGAGATACGGATCGGCGCGCCCATCTCGGCGGTGATGGTCTCGGCGATATCGGGCAGCCGCTTCTCCATGGAGGCGATCACCGCGTCGAGGCGTTCGCGCCGCTCGATGACACCGATGTTCGGGTCGAAGGCCTTGCGGGCAGCGGTGACGGCGGCATCGACATCGGCGTCCGAGGCGCTGGGCACCACGCCGAGCACCCGCTCGGTCGCCGGGTTGATGACCTCGATGGCGTCGGTGCCGTTGGGGGAGACCCATTCACCGTCGATGTAGAGCTCGGTGCGGTCGTAGTTGTGGTTGCTCATCTGGCGCTCTCCAAAATTTGGTGCCTGGGCGGGTGACTGTTCAGGGGACGATGCTGGCGCGGACGTCACGCTTGTCCTCGGCCGCGGCGAATGCGTCGTTGATGTCGTCGAGGGAGTAGCAGGCCGCCGCCAGCCGGGCGAAGGGCAGCTTGTCCTGGTAGGCGGCTAAGAAGTCCAACGCACGCGACAGCACCGCCGGGTCGTACAGCGACACCCCGACCATCGTCTTGTTGGAGAACACGAATCGCGAGGGGTCGAATTCGAAGGTCTTGCCGATGTTGATGTTGCCGATCTCGACGTACCGGCCGAACTGCCCGAGCAGTTTGAGTCCCTCGTCGATGGCCGAGGGATGCCCGACCACCTCGACCACCACGTCGGCCCCCTGCCCGTCGGTGAGCTTGCGGACGATCTTGGCGCGTTCCTTCTCGGTGGTCACCTCGGTGATGTCGATGACGGCGTCGGCGCCGAACGCCGTGGCAAGTTCGAGACGCGCGGCGACCCCGTCGATCGCGATCACCTTCGCCGCGCCGCGGGCCTTGGCGACCGCCACCGCGTACAACCCGAGCGCGCCCGCACCCTGCACCACGACGTACTCGCCGAGCTGCTGGTCGACCCGCTCCAGCCCGTACATCACCTGTGACAGTGCGCAGTTCGCGCCGGCGGCGATGTCATCGGACACCGAGTCCGGAACGGTGTAGACCACCGCGCCGGCGGGCAGGACGAAGTAGTCGCCGTATCCGCCGACGAAGTGGGGCGGCTCGTCCGCGCGGCCCAACATGGCCATTTTCAGGTTTAGGCAGGCGTTGCGGCGACCGGCCAGGCAGTTGCGGCAGGTGTGGCAGCAAAAGAAGTAGGGGAACACCACCCGGGTTCCGTCCGCCAGCGGCTTGCCGTTGGAGTCGGTGGTCACTCCGTCTCCCAAAGCCGCTATGACACCCACCATTTCGTGTCCCAACACGGTCGGTAACTGCCCACCGAGGCCGCGGGTGGCGAAGGTGCCGTGCCAGGCATGCACATCCGAGCCGCAGATGTTGGCTCTGGTCACCTTGATCAGTATTTCGCCGGGGTTGATATCGGGCAGGGTGACCGTCTCGATCTCGAATGGTTTGCCGGGCTCGTCGAAACGGGCGATACGACCCTTGAACGGCGCAACAGTCACGGCTTGAAGTCCTCTCGGTTCACCTGCAGATGTGGTCTCTGCCGCGGTCGGCGCGGACGCGGGGGCAGACCCACGGCTGCATCTGTTTTCGCACGGTAACGGCGCCCTGGCGGGCCGGCTCCAGCGCTTCCCGCCCAGTGGTCACTGTGGGGTACGGCACGTCCGCACCGGTGGACGGGTGCGCGAGCCGGCGTCAGCCCGGGATCTGAGCGTCGGTGAAGCGTTCGCGGAGCACCCGTTTGAGCAGCTTGCCGCTGGGGTTCTTGGGTAGTGCGTCGACGAAGAACACCTGCTTGGGCGTCTTGAATCCGGCCAGGTGTGTGCGACAGTGGGCCACCAGATCGTCCTCGGTGAGGTCGGTGCCGTCACGGGAGACCACCGCGGCCACCACGGCCTCCACCCACGTCGGATGGGGCAGGCCGAACACCGCCACCTCCTCGACGCCGGAGTGCCGATAGATCACCTCTTCTACCTCGCGGCTGGCCACGTTCTCACCGCCGGTCTTGATCATGTCCTTCTTGCGGTCCACCACGTGGAGTAACCCGTGCTTGTCGTAGTAGCCGAGGTCGCCGGAATGAAACCACCCGCCCCGGAACGAGTCGGCGGTCTTGGCCTCGTCATCGAGGTAGCCCAGCATCAGATGCGGGCTGCGGTGCGCGATTTCGCCGACCACACCCGGTTCGACCGGGGCATTGTCGTCGTCGAGGATGGCGGTCTCCACATTGATGACCGGTCGGCCCGCGGATCCGGCGTGTGCGTCCTGCTCGTCGGGCCCCAGCGCTGAGGCCAGCGGCGCCATTTCCGTCTGACCGTAGAAGTTCCAGAGCCGCAGACTGGGAAGCCGCTCGCGCATCTCGGTCAGGATCTCTACCGGCATGGCGGACGCACCGTAGTACCCCTTGCGGAGGCTGGACAGGTCGACTTGGTCGAACACCGGTGAGCGCAGCAGTGAGATCCACACCGTCGGAGGCGCGAAATAGTTTGTCACTCCATATTTTTCGATGGTGCGCAGCACCGACTCAGGGTCGGCTTTGGGCAGGATGATGCTGGTGGCGCCGAGGTAGATATCGGTGATCAGGAAGTTGTCGAGCTGAGCGCAGTGGTACAGCGGTAATGAGTGGATCTCCACATCGGAGCCCTCCATGGACCCGGCGATGATCGAGCTGATGTAGTTGCCCATCAGGCTGCGAGTCGAATGCATGGCGCCCTTGGGATGCGACTCGGTGCCGCTGGTGTACATCAGACGAATCATCTGGTCGTCGTCGATGTGCGGGCTGGGGGCAGTCGAATCGGTCTGCAGCCACTGGTCGAAGTCCGCCCAGCCTGCCGGCAGCGTCTGGCCCGGCAGCACCAGTGCAGCGGTCGTCGGCACCGGCGCACCTGCACGCATCGCGGCCTCGGCCGTCGGGACCAAATCGGCCTCGACCAGGAAGCCGGTCACCCTGCTGTGCGCGAGAATGAAGGAGATCTCCGCGGCAGTGAGCATGAAGTTGATCGGGACCAGCACCACTCCGGCCCGGGCCGTGGCGAATGCCAGCACCGCGTACTGCCAGCAGTTGTGGGCCAGCACGGCGATACGATCGCCGACGCCGAAACCGTTGTCGCCCAGTGCGGCCGTCGCCCGGTCCACCAGCCGTTCGAACTCGGCGAAGGTCAGGCTGACCTCACCGTCGATGATCGCCGTCTTGGCGGGCTGCTTGCGTGCCGATCGCCGCGGGATATCGCCGAGGGCGTGGCTTCGGGCCGATGCGAGCACGGCCTGCAGATCATCCATGACCCGGACTGTAGGCGCCGCCGGACCGGTGTGATCGCGTGACGTCCCGCTGAGTAGAAGACGGCGCCTCGCGCAACCCCGGACACTTACATACTCGATCCACGAACA
Organism: Mycobacterium sp. MBM; assembly: GCA_021648845.1. GTDB lineage: Bacteria > Actinomycetota > Actinomycetes > Mycobacteriales > Mycobacteriaceae > Mycobacterium. The sequence goes on from JAKJHY010000040.1 coordinate 19,956, forward strand.
AGGAGGATCGATGACGATCGCTGTGACCGTGGCAGCAGACCAGAAATCGCTGGACCCCGAGGAACTGCGGGCCAATCTCGCCGCCGCCGACGCCGGCATCCTGGTGGCGGTGCTGGCGCAGTTGACCGGTGACGCGCGTGTCGTGGACCGTTATGCGGGCAAGATCTCGTTTACACCCCACCCGCCTGAGCAGGCGGGCAGCACCGACCCGGAAACGCACGCCGAACTCGTCCAGGCGGTGGTGGTGGCGCTGGCGAGCCCGCGCCCGGCCGATGCCGTGCCGTTCGACGACCCAGAGCTGTTCGCCGCCATCGCACCGCTGGCGCTGGGCACCGAGGTGGGCCAGGAGTATGTCGGACTGCTGCTGGAGCAGGGCGGCTTTCACGCCTCGCAGCCGGTGCTGCCGCGCACCGCAAAGCTGCCGACCGATTTCAAGGTGATCATCATCGGTGCCGGCATCGCCGGTATGGCCGCGGCACTGGAATGCGCAGCCGCCGGTATCGACTACGAGATCGTCGACCGCAACGACGAGGTCGGCGGCACCTGGTATACCGCGGTGTACCCGGGCATCGGCGTGGATACCCCATCCGCCTACTACTCGCTCTCGCGCGATATCAACGGCGACTGGTCGAGCTACTACCCGCAGGGTGCGGAGTACCAGCAGTACCTGAAGTCGGTCGCCGACAAGAACGGGCTGCGCGAGCGCACTCGGTTCAACACCGAGGTGACCGCCCTGCGCTGGAACGAGGATCGCACCATGTGGGAGGTGCACACCACTGGCGCCGGCGGCGCTGAAGACGTCTCCTACGCCAATGTCGTTGTGCCGGCCGTCGGTTACCTCAACCGGCCGCGTTGGCCCGAGCTGCCGGGGCGGGAGACCTTCGGCGGCGTCAGCATCCACTCCGCCGAGTGGGATCCGGCACTCTCGTTGTGCGGCAAGAAGGTGGCGATCATCGGCGCCGGCTGCACCGCGGTGCAGATCGTGGATGCCTCGGTCGACGAGGTCGAGCACCTGACGGTCTTCCAGCGTCAGCCGCACTGGGTTGCGCCCCGCAAGCGACTGACCGACGACGTGCCCGAACACCGCCGCTGGCTCAACGCACACGTGCCCTTCTACGCCAACTGGAACCGACTGAAGTCTTTCTGGGGTACGGCCGACAACAACTATCCGGTCATCCTGCGCGACCCCGAGTGGGCGGCCGAGCATCTGTCCATCTCACCGGCCAATGATGTGCTCTTGCAGATGTGCCTGGAGTACATCGACCGGGTGTTCGGTGCGGGTTCCGAGCTGGCCAAGAAGGTGACACCGGACTTCGCGCCCTATGGAAAGCGCATCATCCGCGATCCGGGGGGCTACTACGCGGCGCTGGCCCGCGATCATGTCGACGTCGAGGCCAGCGAGCCCGCCCGTGTCAACGAACGTGGCATCGTCACCCAGGACGGCCGCCAAATCGACCTCGACGTCATCATCTACGCCACCGGTTACTACCTGGACTTCCTGTCGACGGTGGATATCGAGGGCCGCGACGGGCTCAAACTGGCCGACGTTTGGGGTGACAGCCCCAGCGCCTACCGCGGTGGCCTGGTGCCGGGCTTCCCGAACATGTTCATCTCCTCGGCTCCGAACTACAGCCCTGGCCACGGTGCCGGGCACAATTTCGGCGTCGAGGTCATGGTGCACTACGTGATGGAGTGCCTGCAGCTGATGGCCGAGCGTGGTGCGAAGAGCCTGGAGGTCACGCCGCAGGCGTTCGAGAGCTACGTGCGTTCCATCGATGAGGCGATGGCGCAGACGGTGTGGTGCCACACCCCGACCGCGCACACCTATTACCGGTCCGGCGGTGGCCGGATCGTCACGGCGTTCCCGTTCCGTCTGATCGACGTGTGGCAGAGCCATCGCGCCCCCAACGAAGAGGATCTCGTCGTCCGGTGAATGGAATCCTGCACGGCAAAACGGCTTTGGTCACCGGGAGCAGCCGGGGCATCGGGCGTGCCATCGCGCAGCGGTTGGCCGCCGAGGGTGCCACCGTCGCGGTGACCGCCCGGGCCTACCAGCCCTCGGCTTCCACGCGGGCCGGGACCACCGCCGAGATTCCGGGGACCATCGGTGAGACGATCGAGCTGATCGAGGCCGCCGGTGGTAGTGCGTTCGGCATCGCCTGCGATCTGGAGGACGCCGACCAGCGCGCGGGACTGATCGATCAGGTGGTCGAGCGCACCGGCCGGTTGGACATCCTGGTGAACAATGCGGGATACGCCGACTACTCGATCATCGAAGACATGCCGATGGCAACCTTCGAACGGACGGTCGAGCACTATGTCCGCACTCCGTTCGTGCTGACCCAGCAGGCCGTCCCGCACATGCGCGCGCAGGGCGCCGGCTGGATCGTCAACATCGGTTCGGTGACCGGACTGGCGCCCGCGCGGCCCTACCGGGAGTACAACAAGATCTCCGGCGACGTCATCTACGCGTCGATGAAGGCGGCGCTGCACCGCTTCACCCAAGGTGTCGCGGCCGAACTGCTCGACTCGAACATCGCGGTCAATGTGGTCGGGCCGTCCAGCGCCGTGCGCACACCCGGTGCGGCGAGCCTCATCCCGGACACTTTCCCGACCGAACCGGTCGAGTACCTGGCCGAGACGGTGCTGGCAATGTGTCACATGCCGGCGGCCGAGCGCACCGGTCTGATCGCCTTCAGCCTGCATTACCCGTGGTCACAGAAGCTGACCGTGCACAGCCTCGACGGCACCACGGAGCTGCCGCCGTTGCAGCCGCCGGCCGGCGCGAACCCGAACATCCTGCCGCAGGGGCTCTGAGGCCGCCGCGGATCGCGCGATCAGCGCATCACGTGGCCGCTGTCGGTGCAGAAGCTGTGGCAGACCCGTTCGCGGACAATGGCGTTCGGACATTCCGGATCGAACCATTGGTCGACCACCGCCCAGTGGATCGGGTGCATGAGGTAGGCGCCCATGATGCCCTCGGCGTTGCTGAACTCTTGCTCGAAGACGTGGGTCCAGGCGTTACCGACGGTGTGGTCGGGCCGACTCAGCTGCCAGGCGCTGATGGTGGACACGTAGCCGGGCAGCAGTCGCAGATCGGCCTCGAACCGGGCCATCGTGTCGGCATCGCTGCCGTCGGCGACGCGCAACAGCAGGGCCCGGTAGACACTGCCGGTCGGGCGGCCCTCGATGACGACAGGTGAGCCGTGGTAGCCGGCACCGTTGACTCTGGTGACTGCGGGGTCGGACAGCGCCGCGTCGACATCAGCGGCGATTGCGTCCCAACCGTCTGAGTCCGCGAAACGCAGGTGTAGCAGCAGATCACCACCGTTGCGGCTGCCCGCCAACGTGGGGGCGACGACGTGGCCGGCGGCGCCGCTACGACCGGCCAGTGCGAGCAGCTCCTGCTGCAGTGGATCGCGGTCACCGTCGGCGACATCGATCAGGCGAGTGACGCTATACATCGCAGAGCCTTTCGACATCCTCGGGCGCGGCGGCCGCAGTGCGGTCGCGTTCGATGATCAGGTCCGACACACCTTCCCACCACGCGCGCAGCTCCGGGTCGGGCCGGCCCTTCCACGTCATTTCCCACCAGGACCGCGCGCTGGGCAACGACCAGGTCACGGTAACCGTGTTCGGCTCGGTGTCGTACCAAATCGGAGGTGACACAAGCACATTGCGCAGGGTCATGCCGCGTTCGCGGGCTCCGGGGGCGTAGCCGGCCAGATAGCTGTCGATGAACTCACGCGCACGTCCTGGCCGGGTAACCACCCGGTCGATGACGAAGACTTCGCCGTCTGACATGGGAGAAGGATAGGGAGCGCGGCAACTCTGGGGGCGTGGCGGTCCCGACCATCGGGAGGGCACGTTGACGTGGCCGAACTCAGGGCAGACGGTGGTGAGATGACTGATCTCAGCCCAGATCCGTTCGCGCCGGCCCAGTTGGGGCCCGTGCGGCTGCGTAATCGGACCATCAAAGCGGCCACGTCGGAGGGGCGTTCCCCCGAAGGGAAGGTCACCGACGACCTGATCGCCTTCCACCGCAGTTTCGCCGAGGGCGGCGTCGGGATGACGACCGTCGCATACTGCTGCGTATCCCCGCAGGGCGCCAGCGCACCGGGGCAGATTGTGATGGATACCCACGCGGTGCCCGGTCTGCGCAAGCTCACCGATACGGTGCACGATGCCGGTGCGGCCATCTCCGCGCAGCTCGGCCACGCCGGGGTGGTCGCCCAGAAGAGGCTGACCGGGGTAACCGCGGTGGCGCCGAGCAGGTTCGTCAATCCGACCTCGTTCGCGTATTGCCGAGAGATCCGGCGCGACGAGATCGGCACCGTCATCGATCAGTTCGGCCAGGCGGCGCAGTTCGCCGTGGACTCCGGCTTCGATGCCGTGGAGCTGCACTTCGGTCATCTGTATCTGCCGAGCTCATTTCTGAGCCCGCTGATCAACCGCCGCAAGGACGAGTACGGTGGCGATATCGACAACCGGTCCCGGCTGGTCCGCGAAATCGCCCAGCGGGTACGCGATGTCGTCGGTGACAGCATTGCGGTGATCGCCAAGCTCGATATGGATGACGGTCTGCCGGGCAGCATCTGGATCGACGAGGCGCTACGCACCGTGCAGTTGCTGGACGCCGACGCCAACCTGGACGCCGTCGAGCTGACCCAGGGTTCCTCGGTGTATCGACCGATGTACCTGTTCCGCGGCGACGTTCCGGTCCGCGAGTTCGCCAAGGTGATGCCGCCCATGCTGCGCCCAGGCGTACGACTGCTGGGTCGTGGCGTGATGGGCAGTTACCCCTACGAAGATCTGTACATGCTGTCTGCCGCCCGCCAGTTCGTGCCGATCATGAAGAACACCAAGCTGATCCTGCTCGGCGGTGTCACCAACCGTCAGCATGTCGAGACGGCGATACGCGAGGGCTTCGATTTCGTCGCGATGGGCCGCGCGCTGTTACGCGAACCCGATCTCGTCGACAAGATGATCGCCGAACCCGGCACGCGTAGTCGGTGCAATCACAACAACAAGTGCATGGTGACGGTTTTCGGTCGTACGCACTGCGTGCTGGATCCGCAGCAGCGCTACGGAGCGGTCGAACCGGTCCGGGCCCCGGCCATTGCCGAGGTGCGGCCGGTCACTTCGTGACGGGCCGGCTGATCACGCCGGCGAGGTAGGCGCACGCCTGGGTGCGCGCCTTCTCACAGATGTCCAGGCTCGGCATCGTCATGAAGCCGTGCACACCGCCCCCGAAGTAACGCTGCACCACCGGCACCCCGGCGCGCCGCAGGGCCTCGGCATAAGCGATTCCCTCATCGCGCAACGGATCATGACCGGCCACCACTGCCACCGTCGGTGGCAGGCCGGACAGATCCTCGGCATGCAACGGCGAGGCGTAGGGATTGGTCCGGTCGGCCACATTCGGGACGTACTGATCCCAGTACCACCGCAGCGCAGGCAGCGGGTTGTAGTAGCCCCGACCGAACTGCCGATAGGACGGGGTGTCGAAGTCGGCGGCGATGACCGGGTACAGCAGCAATTGACCAGCCAGTCCGGGACCATGGCGGTCGCGCGCCATCAGCGCGGTGACGGCGGCCAGATTCCCCCCGGCACTGTCCCCACCGACCACCAGGGCGTCCGCGTCGTCGCCCAATTCGTCGATGTGCTCGGCAGCCCAGACCGTCGCGGCATACACGTCCTCGGCCGCATCGGGCCACTGTCCTTCTTCGGCAGCCCGTCGGTAGTGCACCGAGACCACCACCGCGGGAAGGCGGTTGGCGAAATCGCGGCACAGCCCGTCGTGGCTGTCCAGATCGCAGAAAACCCAACCGCCGCCGTGGGCGTACACCAGCGTCGGCACGGCATGACCGACCGCGGCTTCGGGCCGGTAGATGCGCACGGTCACTGGACCACCCGGGCCGGGGATCTCACGATCCTCGACCGAAGCAACCGGCTCTGGATCGGCCACTGCCACCATTCGCGACCTGATGGCGGTACGAGCCTCGTCTCCGGTCATGGTCTGCACCGGCGGAAACCCGCCGTCCAGTGCCTCGATCATGGCGGCGATCTGGGGGTCCAACGTGTCGCTCACGGTCAGGCCGGCTGCAGGGGGGAGTTGCGGATCGCCGTGTGGTTCATCGGACCCCCGCGCAGTGGACGCATCTGCTGCAGAGTCGGCGCCACCCGCATCGGGCCCCCCTCGACGGCGCGCCAGATGCCCATGGCCGCCATCCGCACTGGCGCGACGAGTTGCTGGTCGAACTTCATCTGGCCCATGGGTCCGCACACCGATATCGCAGCGACGGCCTCGCCCGGGTCGCCTATCGGCGCTGCGACACAACCGAATCCGGGGACCGACTCCTCGCGATCGAAGGCGACACCGTGGGAACGGACCTTCGCCAACTCGGCGGACAACTGCGCGGGCGTGGCGATGGAGTATTTGGTGCGACGGGGCAGGTTGGAGGCCGCCGAGTCGACATCCGGCGTCCCTGTGTAGGCCAGCATTGCCTTGCCGACGGCGGCGCAGTGCGCGGGCTGGCGCCCGCCGACCCGGGTCGGGATGGCGGCGGTCAGCCGGTTGCCGACCTTTTCCATGTACACCACATCGGAGCCCTCCAGCACGGCCAGGTGGACCACCAGGCCGGTAGCGGCGTGCAACTCGTGCAACATCGGAATGGCCGCCTTGTGCAGCCGGTCCTGGTGAACGGCCAGCGAACCGAGCTCGACCAATCGCATGCCCAGTTCGTAGTCACGGCCGGAGCGGCGCAGCCAGCGCAGCTGCACCAGGCGCTCGAGCATGCGGTGCGCCGAGGAGCGGGGCAGTCCGGTGCGTCGGACGATTTGGGCCAGCGTCAGGCGTCCGGGGCCGTCGAACGCGTCCAGCACGAGCGACACCCGGTCGATGACGGCGCTCGGGGTCTCGACGGCTGCCTTGGCGGCGGGTGCGAGCGGGCTTTCGACGGTCACGGTCATCGTGGTCCTCCGGAGCTATCTATATGTCTATTAGGCATATGCCTAATGGTTATATAGGAGTACCACATCGGTGTGGCTGCTGTCACATAGATCCGCTGATTCTCAGGTAGCGGAGAACGCCAGAAGCCGGGTTGTGCTAGCGCACAACCCGGCTTGACGTGGGTAGATAGGGACGCCGCGTGGCTACTGGATCGACGCTCTCAGCGTGTCGTCCGCCATCACGCCGACGCCGCGCTGCGGCCGGCCCGCCGTCCGTAAAAGCTTCCGTCTCCGAGCGATATGCCACTGGCGTAACCCCATGCGGCCAGACCAGCGGCCGACCGGCCGGCGGCGAACAGACCGGGAATCGGGTCACCGCTGACGTGGAGCACCTCGGCGTCCAGAGTCGTCGCGAGCCCGCCCAGGGTGAATCCGCCGGTGCTCTCGCGTAGATCGATGGCGCCGACAGGGGAGCCGATCGGGGTGATCCACTGCGGCTTCTTGTGCAGTAGCGGATCCTCGCCGCGCGCCGCGCCTTCGTTGTACAGCGCGACAGTGGCCTGCAGGGATCCCGGCGACAAACCGATCTCCGCCTCCAATTCGGCGACGGTATCGGCAACCCAGGTCGGTGGCCGCATCATCAGTTGCGGCGACAGCGCGGCCATCGCCTCCTCCTGGGCGGCGCCATCGATGATCAGGTAGGCGACGTTGTCCTGGTGATACAACGTCAGCTGGCCGATGCGTCCGGGATAGGTGTCCTCGGCGACATAGCGTTGCCCGCGGCCGTTGACCAGGATTCCGCGCACCAACTGTTGTGGGTCGGCGAAGATGGCGACCTCGGTGGCATCCATATGAGCCACGTCGGCTCCGAGTGCCTGCGCCATTTGGATGGAGCGGCCGTCATGCTGCTCGATCGAGGCGGCCGGACGTCCCGCGATCCGCGGTGCGTACCGCGCCACCATTGTCTCGTTGTAGGCGAAGCTACCCGTGGCCAGCACCACGCCGCGGCGGGCCCGGATGGTGAGCTCACTGCCGTACTGGCGGGCGACGATACCGACGACGCGACCGTCGGCAGATACGATGAGCCGTTGCGCCCGAACGTCATACAGTGCCCGGGCACCCGCCGAGGTCGCCGTCTCGACGAGCGGCTTCATCAGCATGAAGCCGGCGGAGGCTTCACCCTGCTTCTTGTTCGACATCTGCGGGATGTGACCGCGCGGGGCGGGGGTGGCGATGGTGTTGAACGGGAACGCGTTTTCGCCGCCGGAGTACATCAACCCCTGGTCGCCCATCGGCTCCCAGCCGGGCTCGCCGAAGAACTCCGCCTTGAACACGACACCGCAGCCGACGAGCCAGTCGAAGTGGGCGACGCTGCCCGCGCAGTAGTCATCGATGCGTTGCTCGTCGGCACCCGGCCCCATGGCCACCTTCAGGAAGGCAGCCATGTTGCTGATGGAATCCTCGAAACCACAGGCCTTCTGCAGCGAGGTACCACCGCCCAGATAAATGAAGCCACCGGCCATCGACGCCGCGCCGCCCCATGAGCCGGTCCGCTCCAGCACCAGCACATCAGCCCCGGCGCGCGCGGCTTCGACTGCCGCCGAGGCCCCCGCGACGCCGTAGCCGGCGATGACCACGTCGGCTTCGTGATCCCAGCGCAGAATCTCGGATTCCGCGACGGGGATGACATCAGCGGTCATGGGCGCATCGCAGCGGGCAGGTCGTCGACCCACTGGTGGCCCCAGTAGCTATCGGCGGTGATCTCCTCTGCGGTGTAGAAGCTCTCGTCGACTCGCATGCCCTCGGTGCCGAACTCGATGTCCCAGTCGCCCGGGGCCCGAACATAGAACGACACCATTTGGTCGTTCGTGTGCCGACCCAGTGTCGAGGACAGCTGGAAGCCGTCGCTGTTGACGCGGTCGAGCGCCTGGCCCACCGCGTCGAGGGTGTCGACCTCGACCATCAAGTGAATAAGCCCCGGATCTCGCAGTGTGGCGGCCGGGCACAGGGCAAGGCTGTGGTGCCGCTGGTTGACTCCGAGGAAGCGCACCCGAACCGGGCCGAACTCCGGCGGGACCGGCACCCGGAACGCGCCACGGGACTTGAATCCCATGACCTGGGTGTAGAAGTCGAACATGGCGGGCACGTCCAACGCCGGTAGCACCACGTGACCCAGACCCTGCGCGCCGGTGACGAATCGGGCGCCGAACGGTGTGACAACGGGGCTGTGGTCGAGCACCGCGCCGTGGAATACCTCCAGAGAAGTCCCGGCGGGATCCTCGAACGCGATGACCTCTTCGACCCGACGACTGTCGGCCTCGGCGAGCGAGAGCTCCTTGTACGGTGTGCCCGCCGCTTCCAGTGTGCGCTTGACCTCGTCGAGGTCCGCCGAGTCGCGCACCTCCCAGCCCACGGTGACGATCTTGTCGGTGTCACCGGGGGAGACGATGATGCGTGCGGCCCGCTCGTCCATCCGCAGATAGAGGGAGTCCGGATCGGGTCCGCTACCGGCGGCAAACCCCAAAGCGCCAAAGGCGAATTGGCGCCAGCGTGGAATATCGGTGGCCTGCACGGTGACGTAGCCCAGGCTCTTGATCAAACCCATGTGTCGAGCTCTCCTAGATCATCGCCCGCAGCGGACCCTGCGGATCCACCCCGAGCGAACTGAGTGCCGACGCGTGATACACGGTGCTCGGGACGTGGATGGCATGTGCCTGCCCGACGTGGACATCGCGCCAGTACCGTTGCAGCGGCTTGTCCATCCGGGTGCCGTTACCGCCACAGCGGGCGAAGATCTCATCGACTGCGGACACCGCACGCCACACCGCGCGGACCTGGGTGCGCCGACCGGCCGCTCGATCTTCGAACGACACCTCCTTGCCGGCGTCGACCATGTCATAGATCCGGTCGGCGTTGGCCAGCAGTTCCTGCCGGGCGGCGTTGATGTCGGCGGCCGCCTCACCGATCGCGTACATCACGTAGGGGTCGTCCTTGATGGCGACGCCACTGGAATTCACCCGCGAGCGCTGGTACTCCAGCGCGGCGGCCAGCGCCCCCTCGGCGATGCCGATGGTGGCCGAGGAAATGCCCAGCGGGAACATCGTCGACCAGGGCATCAGATACAGCGTCTCGGTCATCCCGGCCTCGCGCTGTGCGGTGCCGTCCATCACCTTCATGGCGTCCATGGTCCGGTAGGACGGCACGAACGCGTCCTTGACGACGACGTCCTTGGACCCGGTGCCGCGCAGGCCGACGACATCCCAGGAGTCCTCGACGATCTCGTAATCCTTGCGCGGCAGGATCATGTGCAGCATCTGCGGGGGCATCAACGGCTTGCCGTCGGCGTCCCCGATCATGGCGCCGAGGAAGATCCAGTCGCAGTGGTCGGTGCCCGAGCTGAACTGCCATCGACCATTGAAGATGTAGCCGCCGTCGACCGGCTTGGCGACACCCTGAGGTGCGTACGGGGAAGCGACCCAGGTGTCGACATCATCGGCCCAGATCTCGGCGCCAACCCGCGGGTCGGCGTAGGCGAGCTGGTATGGGTGGACGCCGACGACGCCGTTGATCCAGCCTGCGGACGGGTCGAGAGCGGCAGTCGCCATGACGGTCTCGGCGAACTCGCGCGGGTGCACCTCCATCCCGCCGTGCTTCTTCGGTTGCAGCAGCCGGATGTTGCCGAGCTGCTTCATCGTCTTGACCGTGTCATCGGTCAACTTGCCGATTTTCTCGGCTTCCTCAGCCTGTCCACGCAGTTGGTCTGCGACCTCGGCAAGACTGTCGATCACCCGTTGTGTCATACCTACGATGGTGGCTCCTACGCTTTCTGATACGCAGCTCCCGTCCCGTTCAGCGGAAGCGAATCGTGAGCACGTTCGCGGCGGCGGTGGCGCTAGAACTCCACCTTGACCTTGTCCGACAGCGGGCACGCCTGACACGCCAGAAACAGCCCGGCGGCGATGTCCTCCTCCTCGAGGATGCCGGCGTTTCCCAGATCGACCTGGCCCTCAATGACGGTGGCCGCACAGGATCCGCAATTGCCTTCCCGGCACGAGTAGGGCACCTCGATCCCGGCCGCCATCATGGTGTCGACCAGATTCCGACCCACCGGCCACTTCAGGTTGTGCACCTCGCCGTCGATCGAGATTTCCGCGTCGGCGGCGTGCCCCCCGGTAGGCAGATCTTCCATCTCCACTTCGGCGAACGGGTCGCCCTGCAGGGACTGGAACACCTCCAGATGAATGTGCTCACGCGGGATTCCGACCTGGGTCAGTGTCTCCTTGACCACTGACATGAACGGCGCCGGCCCGCAGACGAACGATTGGTATCCCTGATAGACCCGGGCGAAGCCGCTCAGTTGGGTCATCGTGGGCAAGCCTTGGATCGACTCCAGCCAGTGCAGCACGGTCAGCCGTCCGGCGTAGCGCGCGGCGAGTTCGCGAAGTTCGGCGGCAAAGATCACCGAGGCTTCGTCGCGATTCGCGTAGCACAGCACGGCTCGGCCAGTGCCGGCGACCAGCACCGATTTGAGGATGGACATCACCGGAGTGATGCCGCTGCCGGCAGCCCACAGGAGAAAGTCACCGTCCAGCTCGCGCGGAGTGAAGATGCCGGACGGTGGCAGTGATTCGATGATGTCGCCGACAGAGATGTTGTCGCACAACCAGTTCGATCCATACCCACCGTCGGTGCGTTTCACGGTGACCTTCGGCGCGTCGCCGGTGTGCGGAGAACTGGCCAACGAATAGCAGCGAGCGACCGAACCCGTTTGGTCGCTGGGGATGCGCAGCGTCAAGAACTGACCCGGTCGATACTCGAATCGATGTTCGTGTTCGTCTGGTACCGAGAACACCAGTGATCTGGCGTCGCGGCTCTCTTCGATCACATCGGTGACGGTGAGAGGCACTGTACGGGGAATAGCCGCGGGACGGCTGCCGTTTTCGACGTCGCTCATGGCCCGCATCCTGCTCGATCGTCCACCAGCTGTGTGGTGGCATTGCCGGTGGTTGGGACGAATCTCCGATGACCATTGACCGGGAAAAGGGGGACCTCGGGACCCGCGCAGGCCCTAGCGTCTCGGTGGTGAGTGCGACTGAGGAACGTGTCGACGTTGTCGTGGTTGGTGCCGGCTTCGGCGGTCTCTACGCCCTGCACAAGTTCCGGCAGCAAGGCCGGTCGGTGCGGGTGTTCGAGGCTGCACCCGAGGTCGGCGGGACCTGGTACTTCAACCGGTACCCCGGTGCGCGGTGCGACGTGGAGAGTCTCGACTACTGCTACTCCTTCTCCGACGAACTACAGCAGCAATGGACCTGGACGGAGAAGTACGCCACTCAGGGCGAGATCCTCGACTACATCAGGTGGGTCGCCGACAAGCTGGACCTGCGGTCCGGTATCACCTTCAACACCCGGGTCGTCTCGGCGGTGTTCGACGAGGACACGCTGTGCTGGAACGTCACCACCGACAGCGGTGAGACCGTCACGGCTCGCTTCGTGGTGATGGCCACCGGTCCGTTGTCGTCTCCGCTGAAGCCGAACATCAACGGTCTCGACGATTTTGGCGGCGAGGTCTACCATACGGCGCACTGGCCGCATGAGGGTGTCGACTTTACGGGCAAGCGGGTTGCCGTGATCGGCACCGGTTCCTCGGGCATCCAATCCATCCCGATCATCGCCGAGCAGGCGGCGCAGCTGTATGTGTTCCAGCGCACCCCGAACTACAGCGTGCCCGCCGGCAACCGGCCGCTGAGCGCCGATGAGATCTCGCACGCCAAGGCCACCTACGACGACCGCCGACGCAAGTCGTGGCGCAGCGGCGGGGGATCCCCGCATGTGGCGCATCCGAAGCTCACCATGGAGGCCAGTCCCGACGAGCGGCGGGATGCGTTCGAGAAGCGTTGGCAGCTGGGCGGTGTGCTGTTCTCGAAGACCTTCGCCGATCAGATGATCGACATGGAGGCCAACGAAGAGGCCCGCAAATTCTACGAAGAGAAGATCCGCGCGGTGATCGACGACCCTGAGGTCGCCGAGTTGCTGATTCCGAATGATCATCCGATCGGCACGAAGCGGATCTGCACCGACACCAACTACTTCCAGACCTACAACCGGCCCAACGTCAAACTGGTCAGCGTCCGCCAGACGCCGATCGAATCGATCGACGCCACCGGTATCAACACCACGGCCGACCATTTCGACGTCGATGCGATCGTGCTGGCAACGGGTTTCGACGCCATGACCGGCACGCTGGCCAAGATCGATATCGTCGGCCGCAACGGCCGCAAGCTCGTCGAGGACTGGGCCGACGGCCCGCGCACGTACCTCGGTCTCGGGGTGGACGGGTTCCCCAACCTGTTCCTGGTGTCTGGCCCGGGTGCGCCGGCGGTGCTGGCCAACATGGTGCTGCACGCCGAAGCGCACATCAATTGGATCGCCGACGCCATCGACTACCTCGACGAGCACGATGTGGCCGCCATCGAAGCGACCACCGACGCGGTCGACGACTGGGTCGCCGAATGCAACAAGCGGGCCGACGCGACGCTGTTTCCCAAGGCCAACTCCTGGTACATGGGCGCCAACGTGCCCGGTAAACCCCGGGTGTTCATGCTCTTCATCGGTGGGTTCGCGACCTACCTGGGGATCTGCGCCGATGTGGCGAACGCCGGCTACAAGGGCTTCAGCCTGCTGAAAGGTTCTTGATGCCGGACCTGGGCGGCAACGTCGCGGTCGTCACAGGTGCGGCGCGCGGCACCGGCCGGGTGCATTGTGAACGCCTGGCCGATGCCGGCGCCGACGTGATCGCCGTGGACACCGGTGACCCGAGCGCGTTGGCTGGCACCGCCGCAGCAGTGACCAGCCGGGGGAGGCGGTGCGTCAGCGGTGAGGCCGACGTCCGCGATTTGGGCGCGCTGCAGGCTGTGGTGGCGGCCGGGGTCGCCGCACTGGGCGGCTTGGACATCGTCGTGGCCAACGCGGGAATTCATATCGCCGGTGCGCCGACCTGGGAACTGAGCGCCCAGACGTGGGCGGACACCCTGGATGTCAACCTCACCGGCGTCTGGCACACCGTCAAGGCCACCGTCGGTCACCTGCGCCCGGCCGGCGGGTCGATCGTCATCATCGGTTCCACCAACGGCCTACGGGGAACCGCGAACACCGCGCACTACAGCGCGAGCAAACACGCGATCGTGGGACTGGCGCGCAGCCTGGCCAACGAGCTCGGCCCGCACAATATCCGCGTCAACGTGGTGCACCCGGGCGCCGTAGGCACCGCAATGGTCCGCAACGAGGCGACCTACCGCAGACTGTGCCCGGACATCGAGAATCCCACCGAGTCTGATGCGGCGCGGGTCCTGTCCGCCCGCAATCTGCTGCCCGTCCCGTGGGTCGACGCTGTAGACGTGGCCAATGCGGTGTGCTTCTTGGTCTCGGAGGAGGCGCGCTACATCACCGGCACCCAGCTGGTTGTCGACGCCGGTTTGACGCAGAAGGTGTAGCGGTGGGCAGGCTCGGCGGCAAGGTGGCTGTGATCACCGGTGCCGCGCGGGGCAAGGGACTCGACATCGTCTGCGCCAAAGCTGGCATCACGTCCCGCGCTGCTGCCGGCAGCACCCAGCGCCAACCTGGTTGAATCGGACAATCCGCCGGAGTGCGGTGAACGGAGATGTACCACGTGGGTACCTATGTGGTGACCGGATCGGCGTCGGGCATGGGGCATGCCGCCGCCGAAAGGCTGAGTGCCGCCGGTCATTCGGTGATCGGGGTCGACCTCAAGAACGCCGATGTGATCGCCGACCTGTCCACCGACATGGGCCGCTCCGCGGCCGCGCACACGGTGCTGCAACACTGCGAGGGCGTCCTCGACGGTGCCGTGATGGCCGCCGGGCTCGGACCCATCCCGGGCCGCGACCGGCTCATCGCGCAGGTCAACTATTTCGGTGTCACCGACCTGCTGACCGCATTGCGGCCGGCGTTCGTTCGTGCCGAACGGGCCAAGGTCGTCGTCATCTCGAGCAACTCGACGACCACCGTGCCGTTGGTCCCGCGGCGCGCGGTGCGGGCGCTGCTCGACAACGACACCGAGCAGGCGCTGCGTGTGGTCCGGATGTTCGGCAACCGCTCCGCGCCGATGATCTACGCCGCCTCGAAGATCGCCGTGTCGCGGTGGGTGCGCCGGCAGGCCGTGACAGCGCAATGGGCCGGTTCCGGTGTCCGGCTCAACGCGCTCGCCCCGGGCGCGATCATGACGCCCCTGCTGGCCGAGCAGCTGGCCAATCCGGTGGAGGCCAAAGCGATCACCGCCTTCCCGGTGCCGGTGGGCGGTTACGGCGACGCCGGTCAGCTCGCGGACTGGATGGTGTTCATGCTCTCCGATGCCGCTGATTTCCTGTGCGGCAGCGTCATCTTTGTCGATGGCGGATCAGACGCCTACTTTCGGTCGGAATCCTGGCCGGCCCGGCTGCCCGTAGCGATGCTGCCGCGGTACGCCCTGCGGTTCCTCGGGTTCCGGCGGTTCATGCGCCGTTCCTGAGGAAGGCAAGCACGGTCCTCTCGAAGGCGGCCTTCGCCTCGATCATCACCCAGTGCCCGCAGTTCGGGAACACATGCAGCTCGGCATTGGGGATCGTCCGCATAGGCACCAGCGCCATATCCAGCGGGCTGACTCGATCATCACGACCCCAGGTCATCAATGTCGGCGCAGCGACCTTGTGCATGGTCGACCAGGGCAGCGGGAAGTCGGCGGTGCGCATCATGTCCATCATCGCCGCGAATGCCGCCTTGCCGTACATGCGCCGCGCCGCGGCAAGTGTCTCTGGATCGGTGGCCAACTCCCAACGTTCCTTGATCAATTCCTCGGTGACCAGCGACTCGCTGTAGACCATGGAACGCAGCCAGTCGACCAGGCGCTGCCGAGTCGGGTCCTCGGTGAACTCCTGCAGCAGCCGAATGCCCTCGCTGGGCCCGGGGCTGAAGATGTTGGTGCCGATGCCGCCGATGGTCACCAGTTTGCCGATCCGGTCGCGATGATGGGTGGCGAAGTTGATACCAACACCGCCGCCCATCGAGTTACCGATCACATCAACCTTTTCCAGGCCCAACGCATCGACGAACTGCACGGCTGCGCCCTGCGCGTCCAGCATGGGGTGACCGCCGAAGTCGTCGCTGACACCGAAGCCAGGAAACTCCAGCACCAGGCAACGGAAGTGCTCGGCGAAGAACGCGAGATTCCCACGGTAGTTTCGCCAGCCCGTGACACCGGGGCCGGAACCGTGCAGCAGCAGCAGTGGAGGTCCCTCGCCCACTTCGTGGTAGCGCAGCACCCCGGAGGGAGTGCTGATCTCACGCTGGCTCTCGTGGTAGTCGACTGTCATGGTCTGATTCCACACGATCGGACCACCAAACTCACCCGCGATGCCGTAGAGCGGGACGCCCCCGAAAGTGAGCCAGAGAACTTCCGTTGAGTGGACGCCGGACTCGCTGACGCCGCGGTGCACCGCACAATGGGTTCATCGTTGGTCTCAGCCCGGGGGCGTGTATGCGTGCGATAGATGCTCGTCCGGGTGACGATTTCGTAGCGGATTTCGACGGGCTAGGTTCGGTTCGTCTTTCTTTCGAATAGGAGCCAGTTATGGCTGAGAAGTTGTCGGTTGCCATCGT
>JAKJHY010000041.1 GCA_021648845.1 Mycobacterium sp. MBM
GACGAAGACGAGACGATTTGGACGGGCGCACAACAGCTCCTCACAGGGACCTGTTGCAACCACCCCTTGAAACCGCCGCTCATCGGCGTGTGATAACTGGCCACTCGGCCGTTGCTACTGGACCCGGCGGCGGCGCCCCATCAGACCGGCCGCCCCGACGGCGCCCAGGCTCAGCACGGCGCAGGCGACCGCGGCGATGATCAGGCCGGTCTGCCCGCCGGTACCCGACGGCGCTTCTTCGGAAGCCAGCGTCATCCGGTAGTCGCCGGGCAGCGGTCCCTCGCGCGGGGTGTCCAGACCGGGGTACTGCTGGGTGCGGTGCACCTCGAATTGCCGTTCCCCGTTGGCATTCTGTTTCCACACGCCCCAGGCCGGCGTCACCCCATCGAGTAGCACCCGGCGCTCGCCGTAACGCGCGTCGTCACCGACGTCGACGATGCGCTGCACCCGGAACGGCTCATAGACCGCGTCCGAGTAGCGCACCTGCACGGGCACATTGTCGTAGCGGAACAGCGGTGGCGGGGGCGGCGGCGCGATCGCCCCGATGTTCGCGATGGTCGGGATGAAGCCGCCACCGAAGAAGCTGCCGACGGCGACACCCACCGCGGTGCTGACGACGGTGTTGACGGTGTTCAGCACGACCGCGGTGAAGCTGTAGGCGGCGAGGTCGGCGACGTACATGACCATCCGCTGCAGCGGCGGGATCGTGACGACCCGCGGCCGGTTCTCGTACTCGTAGACGATGCGCACCGGATCCCGGTAGGGGTTGACGATCATCGGCCGGTAGAACTCGTCGTACTGCACCCAGTCCGGGCTCCACTGGCGCACCCGGTTGTCCCAGTCCCGCTGCTCGGCGCGCAGGTCGCGCTGGTCCTCCCGCAACTCGCGCTGGTCCTCGCGAAGTTCGCGCTGATCCTCGCGCAGCTGACGCTGGTCCTCGCGCAGGCGCTCCTGCTCATCGGAGACGCCGATCAGCGATGACAGCTGGGCGAGTTCCTCGACCTTGGCCGGTTCCGGGTTGACCTCGACGGGTGTGGCATTGCTGGCCAGCCGCACGTCCGCGACCGGGGCTTCGAGCACCTCGGGCTTCAGCGTCTCGATGACCTTGGCGGCGTTCTCGACCCGCGGTTCTTCGGCGGTCGACGTGTCGGTGGCCGACGTACCGGTCTCGGGCGTACCGGTCTGCGACGTGTCGGTCTCGGAGGCTTCGGTCTCCGACGGCTGCGCCGCTGCCGAACTCTCGGTCGCGGTCGGGGCCGGGGCCGCATCCTCAGTCGTGGGCCGGTCGCTCGGCTTCGCCGTGCTGGGCTGCGGCGCCGCGCTCGTCGGGCTGGTGGTCCGCGCATCCCGCTCGACGGGCTTGGGTGCGGACGTCACGGTCGTCGACGGTGCCGGCTCGGCCTCCGCGGAGGGCGCGGCCGGGGAGGTGCTGACCTGTGCGCTCGGCCGCTTGGTGCTGGTGGTCGTCGGCTGCTCGACGGCGGGCGCGGGTTCGGGCGCGGGCGTGGCCGTGGGCGCGGGCTCCGCTTCCGTCTCGGGAGCGACCGTCGCGCGCGGCGCCTCCACCGGGACCGGCGCCTGGGTGACGACCGGCTCCTGCGTCACCACCGGCTCCTGGGTGGCGGGGGCCTCGGTCTGCGCCGGTGCCTGCGGCGTCACGACCGGTTCCGCCTCCGGCGACTCCTGCTGGGCGCCGCCGCGGCCCTGGCCGCCGGAATCGGCGGTGCCCGACGGCGCCTGCGCCGTCGTCGTCACCACGGTGTCCGGATCCGCGAGCGCCGGCACCGCACCGGCGGTGAGTGCGGTCAGCGAGATCACCACGGTCGAGGCCAGTCCGGCCACCATGGAACGCCTCAGGAACTCTTCACGCGCTGCACCCATCGTGCATCGACTCCTAAATTTCAGGAGCAGGGCAATTCTCAGCCACTACTGCGATTCGCAGTCATCTCCCCCGACACCGGCCGTCTGGCCCAGCAGCTGTCTCGCATAGTTCATCGCCATGCGCGCCGCGGTGTTACAGCGTCTGACACGATCGTCGCGTGTCCGCCCGTGAATTCGTCCTCACCGAGGAGTTCCGCGACGCGATGGCCCTGTTGGCCCAAGGCCGGCACGTCTTCCTCACCGGCAAGGCCGGTACCGGAAAGTCGACGCTGATCCGCCGGTTCATCGCCCAGACCGACCGCAATGTCGTGGTGGTCGCGCCGACCGGCATCGCCGCCCTCAATGTCGAGGGCTACACCATCCACCGCCTCTTCGGATTCACCAGCACCACCAGCCTCGCCGACATCCGCACCGGGCGCTATTACCCAGGCCGGTTCGCCCGCACGCTCAAGGCACTCGACACGCTCATCATCGACGAGGCCTCGATGGTGCGCGCCGACCTGTTCGACAAGATCGACGCCGCACTGCAACGCTTCGGTCCCGACCCCGCCACCCCGTTCGGCGGCGTGCAGATCGTCCTGGTCGGCGATCTGTACCAGCTGCCACCGGTGGTCACCGCGGCCGAAGCCGACTTCTTCACCGATCGCTACCGCACCCCGTATTTCTTCTCCGCCGACGCGTTCCGCCGCGACGAGTTCCCGATGATCACCTTGACGACCGTGTTCCGCCAGCTCGGCGATGACCGGATGACCGCGATTCTCAACGAGATCCGTGAGGGCCTGCTGCTCGGGCACGCGCGTGAACAGCTCAACGCCCGCACCGACCCCGACTTCGTGCCACCCGATGACGAGTTCTGGCTGACGCTGGCCCCGACCAATCGTCTGGTGACCGCGCGCAACCGCCAGCAGCTGGAACGCCTCGACGGCGATGAGATCGTGCACCACGCACGCCAGACCGGCGATCTGAGCCTGTTCGACCCGCCCGCCGACGAGGTCCTGCGGTTCAAGGTCGGCGCCCAGATCATGATGCTCAACAACGACCCGGCCGATCGTTGGGTCAACGGGACACTCGGCAAGGTCGTCGCCCGCGTCGCGGGCCCCGACATCTCTGTCGTCGTCGAGTTCACCGACGGCAGCCGCGCCGAGGTGGGGCTGTTCACCTGGGAGGCGACCCAGCCGGTGGTGGACGGCGGCGCGCTGCGCCACGAGGTCTGCGGCACGTTCACCCAGCTGCCGTTCAAGCTCGCGTGGGCGATCACCATCCACAAGAGTCAGGGCCAGACGCTGGACCGGCTGGTGGTCGACCTGACCGGTGGCATGTTCTCCTACGGCCAGCTCTACGTGGCGCTGAGCCGGTGCACGTCGATGAGCGGGCTGGTGCTGAAGAGACCGGTGCTGCCCAAGGACCTCAAGACCGACCGGCGGATCGCCCGCTTCCTGCAGAGCGCCTCGGACACCGATGCGGGTGCTCGACGTTTCTGTGCGGTCGCGATATCCACCGTCGGCGACGAGGGCCGCATGTCGCGTCCCCGTCCGGTCGAGCTGGCCGTCGCCTTCTCCGACGGCACCGCGGTGAGCACCCTGGTCAACCCGCAACGCGATCTCGCCGATGCCCGCACGGCGTACGGGATCAGCGTGGCCGACATCTTGCTGGCGCCCACCCTGGCCGAGGCGTGGGGCGTCATCGCCCCGTTGCTGACGGGCTGCACGCCGGTGGGCGCCGGTATCGACGAGACCCTCGGCCTGATCGATTTCGAGCTCAAACGCCTCGGCCAGGTGACGGTGATGCCCCTGGGGATAGAGGTGGGGCGCCGCGCCGCCGCCGGCGGCGGTGACGCGGTGGCGCGGGCGACGGCCGCGCTGGCGGCGTTCGCCGAATCGGGTGTCGGCTCCGCGGGGTCGACACCGTTCGGCGACCCCCCGGAGTCGTTGTCGGGGCACCTGGTGATCCGCAGCCATGCGGTGGCGACGCCGACGCCGGCGGCGCGGCCGGCCCTGTCGGCGCTGCTGGCGGTCAGCAGGCAGATCGGCCCCGCACTGCTCGGCGAGAGAGCCGACGACAAGGCCATCACCGATACCCCGTGGATTGCGGCGGCGCGGCATTCGGTGGCCGACCAGTTGCGCGCGGCGGCCGCCCGCGTCCGGCTCACCGACGAGGCGGTGGCGCGGTTGCGGGCCGCGCAGCGCATCCTCGGGGTCGACATCGTGGACGGCACCCTCGAATCCGCGCTCACCGGCCCGGCGATCGGGTCAGTGCTGGTGCCGGGTGCCCGCATCTGTTTCACCGGTACCGCATGCGACGCCGCCGGGCGTGAGGTGTCGCGCGAGCAGATGACCGGACTGGCCGAGGCGGCCGGGCTGGTGCCGGTGCGGACGGTGACCAAGACCCGCTGCGAGGTGCTGGTGACCGCGGAGGTCGGCACCCAGTCCGGCAAGGCGCGCAAGGCGCACGAGCTGGGCAAACCGGTGATCTCGGCGGAGGAGTTCCTGGCCTGGGTCGCGTCCCGGGGGTGAGCGGCGGCGGTTCGCGTGGAGGTCGCCGACCGCGCACCTTAAGGTCGTAGCGTGAACCGGCTGGACCGCTTCTTCGACATCAGCGCACGCGGATCGACGATCGCCTCCGAGATGCGGGGCGGTGTCGTCACCTTCATCGCGATGGCCTACATCATCGTGCTGAACCCGATCATCTTGTCCGGCTCGCCCGACGTGGCGGGCAATCAGCTGGGCTTCACCCAGGTCTCGGCGGTGACATCGCTGGCCGCCGGGGTGATGACGATCGTGTTCGGTGTGGTCGCCCGGCTGCCGTTCGCCTTCGCGGCCGGCCTCGGCATCAACTCGTTCCTGGCGTCCTCGGTGGTGGGTTCGCTCACCTGGCCCGAGGCGATGGGCCTGGTGGTGATCAACGGCCTGATCATCGTGCTGTTGGCGGTCACCGGGCTGCGCCGGTTGATCTTCGATGCGGTGCCGATGCCGTTGAAACTGGCCATCACCGCCGGTATCGGTCTGTTCATCCTGTTCATCGGTCTCGTCGACGCCGGGTTCGTCGCCTCCACCGGTAGCCCCTCGCCGCCGGTCGGACTCGGCGGCCAGGGCGCGGGGTCGGTCACCAGCATCCCGACCGTGGTGTTCGTGTTCACGCTGCTGGTCACCGGCGTCCTGGTCGCCCGCAAGGTGCGCGGCGGCATCCTGATCGGGCTGATCCTCGGCACCGTCGTGGCGGCCGCCATCGAGGCCATCTGGCATCTGGGGTCGGCCACCGAGAAGCCCGGCGGGTGGGGGTTGTCGGTGCCGACGCTGAGCGGCTCCCCGTTCGCGGTGCCCGACCTCTCGCTGGTCGGCGAGTTCAGCCTGGACAGTTTCGGGCGGATCGGCATCCTGGCCGCGGTGATGCTGGTGTTCACCTTGGTGTTCACCAACTTCTTCGACGCGATGGGCACCTTCACCGGGCTGTCGCGGCAGGCCGGTGTGGCCGACGAGCACGGCAACTTCCCGCGGCTGCAGTCGGCGCTGGTCGTCGAGGGTGCGGGCGCGGTGGTCGGCGGCGCGGCCTCGGCATCGTCGAACACGGTGTTCATCGAGTCCGGCGCCGGCATCGGCGAGGGTGCGCGCACCGGGTTGGCGAGCCTGGTCACCGGCGGATTGTTCCTGGCCGCAATGTTTCTCACGCCGCTGGCCGCGATCGTGCCGACCGAGGTCGCGGCCGCCGCGCTGGTCATCGTCGGCGCCATGATGGCCTCGCACCTGCGCGAGATCGATCTCGCCGACTTTTCGGTCGCCCTGCCGGTGGTGCTCACCGTCGCGGTCATGCCGCTGAGCTATTCGATCGCCAACGGTATCGGGGTCGGTTTCATCTCCTGGGCCATCGTGCGGACGGCGGCCGGTAAGGGCCGTGAGGTCAGCCCGTTGCTGTGGGTGGTCGCGGCCGGCTTCCTGTTGTATTTCGCCCGTGGCTGGGTCGACTCGTTGATCGGGGTGTGAGGGTCGTCGACGCCCCCGAGGGCTTGCTGCCGCCCGCTCGGCGCCCGCACATCATCCGGCTGGCGCTGTTGGCCGCGTTCCTGTTGGGCCTGTGGTATCTGATCGGTGTCGCGCGCGTGGTGGACCTCGAGGCCATCCGCGATGCGGTGGCCGCCACCGGCCCGGCGGCGCCGCTGGTCTACGTGGTGGTCTCCGCGGCGTTGGGCAGCCTGTTCGTGCCCGGTCCCTTGCTGGCCGCGGGGAGCGGCCTGCTCTTCGGTCCGGTGCTGGGTACGTTCGTGACGCTGGGCGCGACGGTCGGCACCGCGACGATCGCGGGGCTGTCGGGGCGCCGGGCCGGGCGGGAGAGCACCCGTGCGCTGCTCGGCGCGGATCGGGCCGCGCGCATCGACGCGCTGATCGCCCGGGGCGGGCTGTGGGCGGTGGTGGGCCAGAAGTTCGTGCCCGGCGTCAACGACGCCGCGGCGTCCTACGCGTTCGGTGCGTTCGGAGTTCCGTTGTGGCAGATGATGATCGGCGCCTTCATCGGCTCGGCGCCGCGCGCGTTCGTCTACACCGCACTGGGCGCGTCGGTTGGTGACCTGTCCTCGCCGCTGGTGTACGTGGCCATCGCCGTGTGGTGCGCGACGGCCGTCATCGGCGCGTTCGCCGCGCACCGCGGGTACCGCGGGTACCGCGGCTGGCGCGCCGGGCGCACCGAGTCGGCCGACTGACGCACCGCGCCGATGCCGGTTCGCATCTTCGGCACGACTCCCGCATGATCGGGTCATGCAACGAGACGTCGCGGCCGAGCTCGAGGTCGATATCTTGGCTCCGACGACTCTCGAATTCCAGATCGCGGTCGCCCCGCACCCCGGCGCCCAGGTCAGCGAGTCACTGAGCTTCGTGCTCGACGGGCAACCGGTGCAGGCTCTGGAGATCGGCGGCACCCACGGAAACCGCATCCACAAGTTCGATGCCGCACCGGGCCACCTGCGGGTCGACTATTCGGCGCGCATCGTCGGCTATGCCGATCCGCCACCGGTCACCGAGTACGACAAGTCGATGTACCTGCGCCCCAGCCGCTACGCCGAGTCCGACAAGCTGCTCGGTTTCGCCGGAACCGAGTTCGGTCAACTCGACGACCCGGCGACCCTGTCGGAACGTGTCTCCTCCTGGGTCGGCCAGCGACTGCAGTACGTGCCGGGTTCCAGCGATCCCATCGACGGTGCGGTCGACACCCTGCTGGCCGGCGCCGGGGTGTGCCGTGACTACGCCCACCTGGTGGTCGCCCTGCTGCGCGCGGTGAAGGTTCCGGCCCGGCTGGTGTCGGTGTACGCGCCGGGTCTGTACCCGATGGATTTTCACGCCGTCGCCGAGGCCTTCGTCGGCGGGCAGTGGCGGGTGGTCGACGCCACGCTGTTGGCACCCCGGGACAGCCTGGTGCGCATCGCCACCGGACGCGACGCCGCCGACACCGCCTTTCTGGACAACCACAACGGGGCAATCAATCTCAGCCTGCTCAACGTCCGCGCCGTCACCGACGGCATCCTGCCCTCGGATGCGCCCGCCGACCTGGCGACACTGCACTGACGCGCCCCGGTTAGGGCAGGCTGCCCTGCCACGGCCGTCGCAAATCTGGTAAAAAGCAAGTACCTCTAACATGATCAGGAGAGCGACCAGACGTGCCCGATAGTTCAACGGCCACGGTCGTCACCCCTGAGCACCTGCAGCGCCGCGGCGGTATCGCCGGCTTCATCCGACGCTTCGCGGTCCTGATCATCATCGGCTGGCTGGCGATCGTCGCCGCGCTCAGCCTCACCGTCCCGCCGCTGGAGACCGTCGGCCAGATGCGCTCGGTGTCGATGACACCCGAGTACGCACCGTCGGTGATCGCCAGCAAGCGGGTCGGCCAGGTGTTCGACGAATACAAGTCCGACAGCTCGGTGATGGTCGTGCTGGAGGGCGAGGAACCGCTGGGCGCCGAGGCGCATTACTGGTACAACGACATGGTCGACCGGCTGCTGGCCGACCCCGCCCACGTGGAGCACGTGCAGGACTTTTGGGGCGACCCGCTGACGGAGTCGGGGGCGCAGAGTTCGGACGGCAAGGCCGCCTACGTGCAGGTGTATCTGGCCGGCAACATGGGCGAGGCGTTGGCCAACGAGTCGGTGGAGGCGGCCAAGAAGATCGTCGAGGCCGAACCCCCGCCACCGGGTGTCAAGGTCTACGTGACCGGCATGTCGGCGCTGGCCGCCGATCAGCAGATCTCCGGTGACCGCAGCGTCAAGATCATCGAGGGCGCCATCTTCGTGGTGATCATCACCATGCTGCTGCTGGTGTACCGCTCCATCGTCACCACGATCTTGGTGTTGGTGATGGTGGTGCTGGGGTTGAGCTCCGCGCGTGGCGTCGTCGCGTTCCTCGGCTATCACGAGCTGATCGGGCTCTCCACGTTCGCCACCCAATTGCTGGTGACACTGGCGGTCGCCGCGGCCACCGACTACGCGATCTTCCTGATCGGGCGCTATCAGGAGGCGAGATCCGTCGGCGAGGACCGGGAATCGGCCTACTTCAGCATGTTTCACGGCACCGCGCATGTGGTGCTGGGATCGGGTCTGACGATCGCCGGCGCCATGCTGTGCCTGCATTTCACCCGCCTGCCCTACTTCCAGACTCTCGGCGTCCCGATGGCCTTCGGCATGGTGGTGGTGGTCCTGGCCGCGCTCACCCTGGGCCCGGCCATCATCACCGTCGCCAGCCGGTTCGGCAAGGTGCTGGAGCCCAAGCGCGCCATGCGCATCCGGAGCTGGCGGCGGGTCGCTGCCGTGGTGGTGCGCTGGCCCGGTGCGGTGCTGATGGCCACCATCGCGCTTTCGCTGATCGGCCTGCTGGCGTTGCCTGGCTACCAGACCAACTACAACGACCGCAACTATCTGCCCCAGGATCTGCCTGCCCAGCAGGGATTCGCCGCGGCCGAACGGCATTTCGGTGTCGCGCGGATGAACCCCGAACTGCTGCTCATCGAGACCGACCAGGACCTGCGCAACTCCGCGGACTTCCTGGTGATCGACAAGATCGCCAAGGCGGTGTTCAAGGTGCCCGGTGTGGGCAATGTGCAGACCATCACCCGCCCGTCGGGCGAGCCGCTGGAGTTCAGCACCATTCCCGCTCAGATGAGCATGGGCGGCACCAACCAGCAGATGAACCAGAAGTACATGGAAGACATGTTCGCCAACATGCTTCTGCAGGCCGACGACATGCAGTCCACCATCGACACGATGAACCGGATGGTGGCCCTGATGCGGGAGATGAGCGCCACCACCCACAGCACGGTCACCAAGACCGAGCAGATGGCCGTCGATGTCGCCGAATTGCGGGACAACATCTCGAATTTCGACGATTTCTTCCGGCCGATCCGCAACTATTTCTACTGGGAACCGCACTGCTACAACATTCCGGTGTGCTGGTCGATGCGCTCGGTGTTCGACGCGCTCGACGGCACCGACCGGCTGACCACCCAGTTCGAAGAGGTCCTGCCCGATCTGCGTCAGCTCGACGCGCTGATGCCGCAGATGATCGAGACGATGCCGTCGCAGATCGCGACGATGGAATCGTCCCGCGACATGATGCTGCGGATGTACCAGACCCAGAAGGGTATTCAGGATCAGGGCATGGCGATGTCGGAGAACCAGCACGCCATGGGCGAGGCGTTCAACGACGCCAAGAATGACGACACCTTCTACCTGCCGCCGGAGACCTTCGACAACGAGGACTTCAAACGCGGTATGGACAGCTTCATCTCCCCCGACGGTAAATCGGTGCGGTTCATCATCTCTCACCAGGATGACCCGCTCACCCCGGACGGCATCAAGCTGATCGACGAGATCAAGACCGCGGCCAAGGAAGCCGTGAAGGGCACCCCGCTGGAGGGTTCGAAGATCTATCTCGCCGGCACGGCGGCCGCCTTCAAGGACATGCAGGAAGGCAACAACTGGGATCTGGTCATCGCCGGAATCGCGGCGCTGAGTCTGATCTTCATCATCATGTTGCTCATCACGCGGGCGTTGGTGGCCGCGGCCGTCATCGTCGGCACCGTGGTTCTGTCACTGGGCGCATCGTTCGGGCTGTCGATCCTGGTCTGGCAACACATCATGGGTGTGGAGCTGCACTTCATGGTGATGGCGATGGCGGTGATCGTGCTGCTGGCCGTCGGGGCGGACTACAACCTGCTGCTGGTGGCGCGGATGAAGGAGGAGATCGACGCGGGCCTGAACACCGGCATCATCCGCGCGATGGGCGGCACGGGTTCGGTGGTCACCGCCGCCGGACTGGTTTTCGCCTTCACGATGATGTCGATGTTCGTCAGTGAGATGACGGTGGTGGCGCAGGTCGGCACGACCATCGGTCTCGGTCTGCTGTTCGACACCCTGGTGATCCGGTCCTTCATGACCCCGGCCATCGCCGCGCTGATGGGCAAGTGGTTCTGGTGGCCGCAGCTGGTCCGGCAGCGGCCCGCACGACTCAGGACGTGATGAACGCGATGGCGGCATCGAGGGCGGGGCGGTGCCGCAGGATCCGGTAGTGCGCCAGGCGCCCCAGTCCCTTCGTGGTGTGTAGCGTGGCGTCCGGCCAGCTGGCCGCGATCTGCTCGCTGAACCGGTAGGGGCTGTCCGGGTCGTCGGGGTCGTGGACGATCAGCAGCGGCGGGTTCTCCGGGCGCCGCGCCACGGCGCGGATGTCGGTATCGAACAGCGGCATCCCGAGCTTCTGGTCCAGCCGGCGGTGCAGCCCGGCCCGGATGCGCGGGCCGAACCCGTGACGTTGCGTGAAAACGTCGAGATACCAGGAAAAGTCGCCCATCGGGGCCAGGAAGACCAGACGTTTCGCATCGGCGCCCCAGGAGACCGCCAGCGAGGCGGCTTTGGCGCCGAGCGAGTGGCCGACGATGGCGTGTGCCGGACCGAACTCGTCGACGACGGCGTGCACGGCTCTGGCGCACTCCACGATCGTGGTGCGGCCGGCGGCGAGGGCGCCGGGGTCCGAGCCGTTGTGGCTGGGTAGGTCGAAGGCGATGACGCGGTAACCGGCCTCGACGAGAGGTTTGACGAACACGCCGAGATGCGCCTGACAGCCGCCCCAGCCGTGCACCAGGTACACCGGGTCACCGTCGCCCCATGACTCACCGACGACCCGGTTGCCGTCCCATATCGCCTCGACGGATTGGCTCGGCGGGACTCCGGGCGGCATGCGCAGACTCATCTCCACCGCGGGTGGGGTGCACCACAGCTCGGCGGCCCATCGGGCGCCTTCCCCGGGCGCGTACCGCTCGAGCAGGTCGAAACGTTCCCGCACGTGTGGCGCGATCGGCGGCTCGACACCGGATCCCGACTCGCTCGGGTCACCTACGGGTTCAGTCATCGCGGTTCCCCATGGAGTCGACTGTAGTGAGCGGTCCTCGCGTGCCGGCGGCGGGCGCTGGGTGGGTGAGGAAGTGCGCAAGCACCGGGCCGAGCCATTCGACGAGTTCGCTGTCGGGCATCTGGGCCAGCGGCGCGGTGCCGAGGATATGACGTGATACGGCCACGCCGAGCAGTTGCGCGCCGATCAGCGCCGCACGCTCGGCGGGGCGGTCGGGCACCACCGCCGCCAATGCCGGGGCCACCTGCGTGGCGAACACTTCCAGCAGGGCATCCGCGGCCGCCCGGTTGGTGGCCGCGGCCCGCAGCAGCGGCAGGAACGACCCGCTGGGCCCCCAGACCTCGACGAACATCGGGATGACCAGCGCAGCGATATCGGCGGGTGCGACACCGGTGAGATCCGGGAACCGGATGTCGAGCCGGGTCGCCGCGGCGAACAGACCCGCCTTGTTGCCGAAGTAGTGCATGACCAGGGCCGGGTCGACACCGGCGGCCGTCGCCACGGAGCGGATGGTGGTGCGCTCGAATCCTTGCTCACCGAACTGCGCCTGCGCGGCCGCCAGGATGGCGGCTTTGGTCGCCTCACCGTCACGCACTTTCGTCGCCATCACACCATCGTATTCAACAACTGTTGACATCGGCAATGCCGAAGCCTACCGTCGAGTTCAACAGTTGTTGAACTAATGTTGAGGAGGTTCGCCATGGTCGTCACCGCCATCCAGATCGGGCTCGATCCCGATGCCATCGATGTGAGCGCAGCAGAGTTCGCCCGCTTCCCCGGCCTGACCCGGGACGGCCTGCGCGCCGCCAACGACGACAACATCGCCGGTCTACGAGCCGCCGGGTACCAGGTGGTCAACTGCCTCATACCGGCCGGAGCGCCGGGGGCGGCGAAGGCCCGGCAGTGGCTGGAATCCGGCCGCTATGACGCGGTGCTGATCGGCGCCGGGATCCGGCTGGTGGCGAGCAATACGCTGCTGTTCGAGGAGATCGTCAACGCCGCGCATATCGCGCAGCCGGGCTGCCGGTTCGTGTTCAACAAGGACGCCGTGTCCACGCCGGAGGACATCCGTCGCTGGTACCCGACACCGGACGCGGTGGCGCGATGACACACACGGCAGATGTGATCGTGGTGGGTGCCGGGCCGTGCGGTCTGACCGCGGCCGGTGACCTCGCCCGGTGCGGCAGATCGGTGGTGGTGCTGGAACGGTGGCCGACGGTGAACCCGGCCAGTCGCGCGTTCGTCACCATGGCACGCACGCTGGAGGTACTCGATGCCCGCGGCCTGGCCGACGATCTTCTCGCGTCGACGCACCGCACGCCGGGGGTCACCATCTTCGGCGGGGCCCGCATCGACCTCACCCACCTGAAATCCCGGTATCCGTTCGCGATGATCACCCCGCAGGCCAATATCGATGCCGCCCTGCAGAATTACGCGGTGTCGCACGGCGCCGAGATACGCCGCGGGTTCGACGTGATCGGGCTGGACCAGGACGGCGACGGGGTCACCGTGACCGCGCGATCCCGCGCCGATCACTCGGTGCAGTCCTGGCGGGCCCGCTTTGTGGTCGGCGCGGACGGGGCGCACAGCACGGTGCGGCGGCTGATGGGCGCCGATTTCCCCGGGAAGACCATTCTGTCGTCGATCGTGCTCGCCGACGTGCGTCTCCGGCACGGGCCGTCCGGTGACGGATTGACGCTGCGCAGCACGCGGCAGGTGTTCGCGTTCCTGGCCCCCTACGGAAATGGTTGGTATCGGACGATGCTGTGGGATCGGGCTTTTCAGGTCGCCGACGATGTCCCGGTCGACGACGGGGAGATCGTCGACATCCTTCGGCGCGCCACCGGTGCGGACCCCGGTGTTGTCGAGGTCAGCTGGAAGTCGAGGTTCCATTGCGACGAGCGGCAGGTGCCGCGGTACCGGCACGGCCGGGTGTTCCTGGCCGGCGATGCCGCGCACGTGCACTCCCCCATGGGCGGGCAGGGTATGAACACCGGCATTCAGGACGCGGCGAACCTGTCCTGGAAAATCGACGCCGTGCTGGGCGGGGCCGCAGAGACGGTCCTCGACAGCTATCACGCGGAGCGTCATCCGATCGGCAAGCGGGTGTTGCGGCAGTCCGGGCTGATGGCACGCGGGGTGACACTGCGGCCACGGCCCGCCCGCGTGTTACGCAATCTGGTTGCGCCACGGCTGCTTCGCATTCCCGCGGTGCGGGATATGGTGGCGGGCAGTTTCTCCGGAATCGGCTTGCGTTACGGTCGGGTTGGTGCGCGCGCGGTGCAGATCCCACTGGTTTCCGGAACGGTGACCGAGTTGCAGCGCACGCCGGGTTTCGTGTTGGTGCGCGAACACGGCGCCGCCACGGTCGACGTCCCGGGTCTGCTGCAGGCCGAGCGCCGCGATGACGGGCCCGCGGTGCTGATACGCCCGGACGGGTACGCGGCATGGAGCGGTTCGTCGCACGATCACCAGGGGTGGGGTGCTCGCCTCGCCGACTGGACCGGCGCGGTGCGCTCAGCGGCCTGAGACCACCTAGCGTGCGCGACGTGCCTGCCGCGCCCGATACCGCTCGAACACCACCGCGGCGATGTGCAGCGGCCCCCACTCCCCTGGACGGTAATCCGCCGCCCGCACCAGTTTGGCTGCCAGATAAGGTGATTCGTCGTGCAGGATGCGGCGGGCGCGCTGCGCGTGGAAGGTGTCCGACGCGATCTTGATGGCCGGGCTGTCGGACATATACGGTGCGGACAACCTGATGTTCTCCACCGTCGACCTCGACTGGTCCTCGATGACCACATTGTGCGCCGGCACGCCGAGTTCGCGCACCGCGTAGTCGGCCATCAGCCGAGCCTCCGCAACGGTGGTGCGTACGGCGCCTCCGGAGAACACGAACTGGGCGGTTTCGGGATCGGTGGACCGCACCGCGATGCGCACACGCCAGCGATACAGGATCGGATAGGGACATCCCAGTACCAGCACGCACTCGCCGGGGAGGATCTGCCGCGCATCGGTCGCGTCGGGTGCGAGCGCATCTCTGGATGCTCTCCACGTGGTCCACTCGGCCCATCCGAATACGACGCTCAAGGCCATCATTGCGCTGCAGCGTGTACCGACGGTCATCGGTCCATTCGATCACGACCAGCAGATCGGATGTCCGCACGGCACCTAGTTGGTCGAGGCCGGTGGTGGCTCATACGGGGTGTACCACCACCATTGGGCGCGTTCGCCTTTCGAGCCCGGGCACGGCGGCACGTCCGGTGGGGCGGTGGTGGGTGGGCGGGCCAGCGATCCCCCGGCCAGCTCCGCGCCGCCACTGTCGGTGACTTTCAAGCGCTCGGCGGGCCCGGTCAGGGTGATCCCGCCCCGGTGATGCAGGCGGTGATGAAACGCGCACAGCAGAGGGTGTCGCATGAATCGGCGGCGTGATCTGTCGATGTTCGTGTCGTGAGGCGTGAAAGATGCTGGTGCGGTGCGATGATTGGAGGTGTCGGTGAATGTGCGCGTCGGTGATGTTGATCAGTTGATGATGCTGCCGCCGTCGGTGCGGGAGTGGCTGCCTGAGGATCATCTCGCTTTCTTCGTACTCGACGTCGTCGCCGAGCTTGATCTGAGCGCGTTCTATGCGGCGTATCGGGCTGATGGTCGGGGTGGGTCGGTGTACGACCCGGCAATGATGCTCTCGGTTCTGCTGTATGCGTACTGCACTGGGGAGCGGTCTTCGCGTCGTATCGAGCGACGCCTGGTCGAGGATGTGGCAGTACGGGTGGTTGCAGCCAATCAGCGGCCTGATCACGCCACGTTGGCGCGGTTCCGCCGTCGCCACCAGGACGCCATCGCAGCTCTTTTCGGGCAGGTCCTCGGTTTGTGCGTGACGGCGGGTCTCGTCGATGCGGGCGTGGTATCGATCGATGGGACGAAGATCGCGGCGGATGCCTCGTTCTTCGCTAATCGTGACCATGCAGATCTCAGCGCTGAACTCGCCCGGTCGATCGGAGCTGATCGTGCTGCCGAGGCGGCTCGTCGTGTCGCTGAGCATGTATTGGCAGAAGCCGAGCAGATTGATGCGGCCGAAGATGAATGCGACGACAACGACCAATCCGGGCGGATGCCGGCGCAATGGGCCGGTGGTCGGGATCGACGTTCGCGGATCCGGGCGGCTCTGGCCGAGCTTGAGTCGCAGAAGGCGACCGACTTCCAGACCAGGATGGCTGAGCGTGCACGCAAGGAGTCCGAGTCGGGCCGCAAGTTGACGGGGCCTAAGCCCAGTGAGCAGACCGCGCGGCGGGCGCGAGCTCGGCGAGCGAACATCACCGACCCGGATTCGCGGATCATTCCGCAGGCTTCCAAAGGGGTGCTGCAGGGCTACAACGCACAAGCGGCCGCGACAACCGGGCAAATCGTGTTAGCGGCCGAGATCAGCAACTCCACCAACGACCAAACCCAATTTGTGCCGCTGGCCACGGCGGTGACCGACAATCTCATGCAGGCTGGCCACCGCGGTGGTGCGGGTGTTTTCTTGGCCGATGCGGGTTACTGGAGTAGCGCTAATGGCACCGCCGATGTCGGTGCGCAGGTGCTGATCGCGACACGAAAGTCCCCATGGCGCAAAGCCGATAAGCCTGATGACGACAAATTGGCAGTGCTGGCCAGGGTGAACCGTGGTGAGCTTTCCCAACGTCAAGCGGGTGCAATCCTTGGCGTCTCCTACACCTGGGTCCGCGATATGACGAAGCGATACTTCGGGCGCGACGGGCAACGCGTTACCCGAAGTGCCGAACCTGAACCCCAGGAATGGATTCCGGTCATTGAACGTCTCGTCGCGGGCGAGATCTCGCGACGAGCAGCCAGCGATCAACTGGACGTCTCGCCGGCGCGCGTCAACACCATGCTCGCACATGTCCGAGACGGTGTTATCGACCCGGCGGTCGCTCGAAATACTATGAACGACAAACTTTCTGACCCAGAAAATGCCAAGATCTACCGCAAACGCGGTGTCAGCATCGAGCCTGTCTTCGGCAATATCAAGGCAAACCTCGGATTCCGCAAATTCTCCCTCCGCGGTCATGCTGGAGTACACAGCGAGTGGCGCCTTATCTGCACAGTCCACAACCTGCTCAAGCTCCAGCACGCAATCGCTTGACCCAAGCGGCCCCACCCGCCAGACAGCCCTCACCATCGCAACCGCTACGCCGCCGATTCATGCGACACCCTCAGCAACACCAGATTCCACAGTTCGGTGGGCCCGCCGTCCTCCCAATGCACCAAATGATGCGCATGCAAACCCCGGGTGGCCCCGCACCCGGGCACCACACACGCGCGGTCGCGGTGCTCCAACGCCCGCCGCAACCGCCGCCCCACCGTCCGGGTGCTACGTCCGGCCCCGATCGGGCGCCCGTGACGTTCGAACCACACCTCACAGGTCGCATCGCAGAGCAGAAACCGGCGATCCGCCTCGGGCAGGGCCGGGCCCAGGTGCAGCGCCGCCACCCGCTGCTCGAGGTCGAGGTGCATGACCACGGTGGTGCGCGCACCGTGCGGACGCGCCGCCACCTCGGCATCCCAGCCGGCCTCGATCAGGCTCATGAACGCATCCACTCCATCGGGAAACGGCGGGGCCTGCCCGGACATGGTGCTCTCAGCGTCGTAGTCGCGCTTCTGTCCATCCTCGGGATCGATGCTGTCGGCGGTGTCGTGGTCACGCTTCCAGTCCGCGATCAACGCGTCCCGGTGCGAGCCCAGGCCTGCCTCGAACTTCGCGGCCTCCACCTTCGGCAGCGTGATCCGCCACGTCGTCGAGTCCACACCTTCGGTCTTGGTGATCCGGCGGGTCGGCTCCGGCTTTGCATCCGGTTCGGGCCGGGGTTCCTGCTTGACCGCGGTACGCAGCTGGGTGACGGTCGCGACCTGCACCAACTCCGCATAATGCTCATCGCAGCCCGGCCCGCCACGCTCGGCGATCACCCCGACCTGATCCAACGACACCCGCCCCTCCCGCAACCCCGCCACACAACGCGCAAGTTCGTCGATACGGTGCGCGACGGCGACCATGGTCTCGGCCCTGCTCGGACTCACCCCGGTCTTCCACGCCACCAACGCCTCCAAGGACCGACACCCGGTGGCACCCCACAACGCGTTCCCGTCCGGCGTACCTCGGCCGTCGATCTCGGCGATGATCTCCACCAACCGGCCATCGATCGCATTGCGCTGCCCGGTCAACTCCGCCATCTCGTCGAACAACGCATCCAGCCGCGACTCCACCACGTGAGTCGCGTAAGGCGTTGTCGGAGGCGGCATACCAGAATTCTCCCAGAGGGGTACGACAAGTTCGGATAGCGTCGCGGGGTACCGCGAGGAGGACCCCGATGAAACTGACGGCTTCGCCCCGCCCGCGATTGCGACCGCTGCGCCGGTCGCGGATCAGCGCCTACCGAGGCGGCTGGGCGGTGGTGACGGGAGCGGCCCGCGAGGTCGGACTCGGGTACGCGTTCGCACGCCAGCTGGCGGCCGAGGGACTGAACCTGATACTCGTCGATGTGCTCGCCGACGAACTCGCGGCGCGAGCGACCGAGCTACGTGCCGAGTTCGGTGTCGAAGTACGCGCCGTGCCGTGCGATATGGCCGATACCGACGCCATCGAGCAGATCCAGAATGCTGCCGCCGGCGTCGACGTCGACGTGCTGGTGTGCAACCACATGTTCACACCGGCGGACACTCCACGCATTCTGGACATGCCGCTGGACGTGCACCGCCGCATGATCGAAGTCAATGCCCGCGGCTACACCGATCTCGTCCACCGCTTCGGCAACCGTATGCGGGCCCGAGGACAGGGGTCGATCATCATCGTGTCGTCCGGGGTCGGTCTGACCTCGAGCCCGTTCACGGGGGCCTACAGCGCGAACAAGGCCTTCCAGATATGCCTGGGCGAATCGTTGTGGTTCGAACTGCTCGGTACCGGTGTCGATGTTCTGGTGATGGTCGGGGGGCTGATGAACACCCAGGGCGACCTGTTCGACAAGTATCCGCAATGGTTGATCTCCGAACCGCACGCGGTGGTGCGCCGCGTCTTCAGGGCGGTCGGCCGCAGGCACATGCTGGTGCCGAGCCTGCCCAACCGGCTGTTTCTGCTGGCGCAGACCCGGCTGATGTCGCGCCGGCGGGCGGTGGTGACGATCGGCCGGTTCCAGGCGAAGGGGCTCGGCAAATCTCGTTGACCATCACGGTTTGACCTCCGTGCGGTTGCAAACCAATTCTGGGGTCGAACCGCGCCCTCCCCGCACCGTAGATTCTGTAGGTGCATCGTCGGACGGCCCTGAAACTGCCGCTGCTGGTGGCAGCGGGCGCGGCGCTGAGCAGCGTTCCCGTCGCCTCCGCGGCGCCGCCGCGCTGGCCGGCGGCCCGGGCAAACAGCTGGTATCAGGCGCAGGGCTGGCTGGTGGGGGCCAACTACGTTCCCGTGACCGCGAGCAACCAGATCGAGATGTGGCAGCCGGGCACCTACGAGCCGCGGCGCATCGCCGGCGAGCTCCAGGTCGCGCGGCGAATCGGGATGAACACGGTGCGGGTGTTCCTCCACGACCAGTTATGGGCCCACGACCGCGCCGGATTCCTGCGGCGCGTGCAGCAATTCGTCACCATCGCCGCCAACCAAGGCATCAAGCCGCTGTTCGTGCTTTTCGACTCCTGCTGGGATCCGCATCCGAAGGTCGGTCCGCAACGCGCCCCGACTCCGGGGGTGCACAACTCGGGCTGGGTGCAGGGCCCGGGCGCCGACCTGATCGACGACCCCGCATACCTGCCCGTGCTGCACGACTACGTCACCGGACTCGTCGGCGCGTTCCGCGGTGACAATCGCATCGTGGGCTGGGATCTGTGGAACGAGCCGGACAACCCCGCCAAGCAGTACCGCAAGGTCGAACGGGCCGATAAGACCAAGGTGGTGGCCAATCTCTTGCCGCAGGTCTTCGCATGGGCCCGATCGGTTGAACCCGTACAACCGCTGACCAGCGGTGTGTGGCAGGGTAACTGGACCGCGGGGCGTCGTAGCGCCATCGCGTCGATCCAGCTGGACCACTCCGATGTCATCACTTTCCACAGCTACGGAACGCCGGACCAATTCGACGCTCGCATAGACGAACTCGCTCCCCTGGGCCGCCCGATGATCTGTACCGAGTATCTGGCCCGCGAGGAGGGCAGCACCGTCGAGGGCATCCTGCCCATCGCGAAGAAACGCGGTGTCGGCGTCTACAACTGGGGGCTCATCGCCGGCCGCACCCAGACCTACCTGCCGTGGGATTCCTGGGACAAGCCCTACGCGGAGGCCCCCAAGACCTGGTTTCACGATCTGATCCAACCGGACGGCCGGGCCTACCGTCCCAGCGAGATCGCCACCATCCAGAAACTCACCGCCACGGCGCCGCCGGCCTGACGACGCAGGTGCGCCGAACGCAAAATGTCAAAGTCGTAAATTGCGGGCGATCCGCTGAGAGACCCGCCGATAAGCGAATACGCTGCGTGAATGCCCGAGTTCGCGCCGTCGCTGCCGCCCACGCTGGACAATGTCCCGTCGATCGAAGGGCAGCCACTGCCCGCCGTGACGGAACTGGCCGGCCGGCCCTACGCCCTGCCCATCGACATCCTGGCCGAGCTGCACGGCCCGATCTTCTACGCCGACTACAACGGTGTGCGCAAGCTGTACGCGTGTTCGATGGAATTGGTCGAGGAACTCTGCGACGAAACGCGGTTCGCGAAGAATCTGACCCCGACGTTGGCCCGGGTGCGCCCCCTTGCCGGGGACGGCTTGTTCACCGCCTACCACGGCGAGCCGAACTGGCAGAAGGCCCACGATGTGCTGTTGCCGGGCTTCAGCTACGCCGGTTTGCGCAACTACCACGACGCGATGCTCGAGATCAACGCACAGTTGGTCGATCGGTGGGATGCAGCCGTCGGACGAGCACCGGTGAACGTCTCCGACGACCTGCAGAAGCTGGCGATGGATACCGTCGGGCTGGCGGGGTTCGGGGCGCGGTTCGAATCCTTCGACCACGACGGTTTGGCACCGATTCCGGCCTGTTTCACCGCCGCGCTGGTCGAGTCGGTAACCAACGGCGAGACAACCGCATTGGCGGCCGACCGCGCCACCCTGCACCGCTACTTCGACAAGCTGATCGCCGGGCATCGCGCCGCGGGCGGCGGTGAGGACCTGCTCTACGTCATGCTCGGCCACGACGGCGCCGGTGAACCACTGCTGGACACCGCGAATATCCGCAACCAGATCATGACGTTCCTGATCGCCGGGCAGCTCACCACCTCCGAACTCATGCCCAACACGGTGTACAACCTGGTGCATCACCCGGCTGTGCTGGCCCGCGTGCAGAGCGAGGTGGATACGGTCTTCGGCCCCGACGACGACTACCTGCCGAGCTATGACGATATCGGCAAGCTCTCGTATCTGCGTCAGGTGATCAGCGAGACCCTGCGACTGTCCCCGCCGGTACTGAACTTCGACCGGATGGCCTTGGCCGACACCGTGATCGGCGGCAATTACCCGATCAAGGCCGGCGAGGCGGTGACCATACTCACCGGAGCACTGCATCGCCAGCCCCAGTGGGGCGACAATGTCGAACTGTTCGATCCGGACCGGTTCGCGCCCGACCTGGCCGCCGAACGGCCCACCGCGTTGTTCAAACCGTTCGGCACCGGAGAGCGGTCATGCATCGGGCGGCAGTTCGCGCTGCACGAGGCCACCATGTTGATCGCCCGCCTGGTGCACCGCTACCGCCTCGTCGACTCACAGCACTACGTCCTGCAATGGGAAGGCCTCAGCCGCAGGCCCGTCGGCTTCCAGCTCGACCTCATCCGCCGGACTCCCGATGATCGTCGGCATGCGGTCACGACGTCGTCGGCGCCGGCCGCCGCCGGCGCCACGATGCCCGTCAAGCCGGGGACCACGCTGGCCGTGCTACACGGATCCAACCTCGGCACCTGCCGGGCGTTGGCAAAGCAACTCGCCGAGGAGGCGGCCGATATCGGTTGTGTCACAACGGTCGGACCGCTGGACGACGCCGTCGGTGGGTTGCCGGACGCCGACGCCACGCTGATCGTCGCGTCGTCCTACAACGGGCAGCCGACCGATGATGCCCGCGGTTTCGTGGACTGGCTGTTCAGCGACGGCGCGACGCTGCGCGACGATGCGCGCTTCGCCGTCCTCGGCGTCGGAGATCACAACTGGGCGGACACCTATCAGGCCGTGCCGATCCGGATCGACGAGCGGCTCACCGAACTCGGCGGCAAGGCGCTGGTCCCCCGCGCGGCGGCGGACACCTCGGGCGATCTCACCGGGACCCTGGAGGAGTTCGAAACGGCGCTATGGTCGGCACTGTCCGACCAGTTCGGCGATCCCGAGGCGGCTCCGCTGACCGACAGCAACGAGCCGCTCTACGATCTGAAGCTCATCGATGGCCCGGTCACCGCGGCCATCGATGCTCGGTTTGCGGTGGAGCCGATGACCGTGGTGCTCAACGACGAACTGGTGCGAGCCGACAATTCGCTGGGTCAAGCCAAACGCTATGTCCGCGTGACCCTTCCGGATGATATGGAGTATTCCACCGGTGATCACCTCACCGTGCTCGCCGATAATCCACCCGATGTCGTCGACGCGGCGATCGAGCTGCTGGGTATCGACCCGCAGCTGCGGCTGTCGATCAATCCGCGCCGCACATCGCGGCGGCTCATCGCGCTGGATCGTGAGGTCAGCGTCCGCGAACTGCTCACCCACTTCGTCGAACTCCGCAAGCCCGCCACCCAAAGCCAGCTGCGGCGGCTGGCGGCGGCCAATCCGTGCCTACCCGAGAAGCAGCGGTTGGAGGAGCTGGCCGCGTCCGACGAGCCGTGCCTGCTCAGCCCGTTGGAATGTCTGCACGACTTCCCGGCCTGCGAATTGACCGGCGCCGAACTGCTCGAATTTCTGGAACCCATGACGCCGCGGCACTATTCGATCGCCTCGTCATCGCTGCTGTCTCCGAAGGAGGTGGCGCTGATCGTCAGCGTGCTGGACACCGCGGCCCGGTCTGGTCGGGGCCTGTTCAAGGGTGTCGCGTCGAATCATCTGGCCGATATCGTCCCCGGCGGGCAGATCCGGGCCCGGGTGGACCCGGCCCGCCAGGCGTTCCGTGCAGGTGCGGATCCCGAGAAGAATGTGATCCTGGTGAGCGCGGGAACCGGTGTGGCTCCGTTCTGTGGTTTCCTCGGAGATCGGTTGGCGGCCAAGCAGGCCGGGGCGCCGTTCTCACCCGCGCTGTGCTTTTTCGGCGTGCGTGACCCCGATGTGGACTACATCTTTCGGGAGCAGTTCGAGGACGCCGAACGCCAAGGCATCGTCAGGATGCGCCCCGCGTTCTCCCGGGCACCGCAGGACGGTGTCCGCTACGTCCAGGATCGCATCGCCGCGGACGCCGACGAGGTGTGGGGGCTGATCGGCGACCCCGCCAAGAACACCCACGTGTTCATCTGCGGTGACGGCGGCCGGATGGCCCCGGCGGTGCGCGCGGCGTTCCGCGATATCTACCGGGCGCGCACCGGCGCCGACGAGGACGCGGCCAGGGAGTGGCTGGAGTCCCTGGTCGCTTCCGACCACTATGTCGAGGACGTCTGGGCGGGCTGATCCGGGGCCTGCGGCCGGCCGAAGCCGACGACTTCGCCACGGTTGATCGAGACCCAGTCCCGCGCCTCTAAATACGGGCGGAAGGTCTGGGCGATCAGCTGCTCGTCGGCGCGGGTCTTCGGTCGCTGGAGCTCGTAGAGGTGTGGAAATTCCGTCCAGGCGCGGACCGCGTCCCAGAGTCGGACGGCCGCCGGCCCGGTGGGTGGGTCGACGAGGACCGGCCCGAAAAGGCATTGCCCGTCCGGGAAGAACAGCGTCGGCACGCCGTACCCGTCGGCATCGACCACCCGTTGGTGTTCGGTGAGCACCTCGTCGTGGGTGGTGGGGTCGGCGATCGCCGCGTCGACGAGCCCGGGGTCGAAGCCGAGTTCACCGAGAAGGTGCTTTGCCACGGTCTTCTCGTGCGGCTTGTGCCCGTCGACGTGCAGTGCCTTTCCGGCGCGCCCGTACCAGGCGTCGAGGTCGTCCATGGAGTTGCGGCGCAGCAGGGCGCCGATGCGCATCATCGACCAGCCGTAGGACCAGTCCCGTTCCCACGGATGCTTTTTGCCTTCCTGGCGGTTGATCTCTTCGAGGCTGAAGAAGCGCCAGTTGATGGTGAGGCCGGTCTGCGCGCGCACGTCACGGATCCACAGCGAGGTCTGGTAGGCGTACGGGCACATGATGTCGAAGTGGAAGTCGACGGATTCGGGCTGGTTCGTCACATCGTGAACCTGAGGTTGCGGGCGGCCCGCTCGCCGAGTTCGGCGTCACCGGTCCAGCTGATCGCGCCGGAGTCGATGACGCGCTGAGGGTCGACGCGCCCGCAGGCGAGCTGGATGAATGCGGTCGAGTCGGCGGTGACCTCGACATCGGGATGCTCCAGGTGCTCGACCCGGGTGGCCTTGCCCTCGACGGCGATGTGCAGGTCGCGAGCGATCGGGCCGGTCAGGTGAAAGGTGATGCTCTTGCCGTCGGGCAGCCCGATCTTCTTGCCGACGATGTAGCCCAGAGAACCCTCGACCTCACCGAGTGCGATCTCGGCGTCGATACCGGTGTCGTCGGTCTCGATGCCCAGTGGGGTGGCGATATCGCGCTCGTGGACCCAGAAGTCGAAGACTCGGATCTCCATGAATCGCCCATAGGTTTTCGGGCCCACCGGCGTCCAGGACGGCCGTTGCAAATCCACGTCCGTCAGGGTCGCCAGATTGCGCCGGCGGCGGTCGTAGATGGCGCGGACGCGGTCGAGGAACGCCGCGTTGTCCAGACCGGCGGTCTCGCTCTCGAACTCAGTCATCTTCGCCAGCGGTGGCAGCGCGGCGGCATCCTCGGGCAACCAATCAATCAGAACGGCCTCGACGCTGGTGACGTGGCTGACGACGCCTCGGACATCCCAATCCGGGCACAGCGACTGCGCACGCCAGTCGGCGTCGGCGAGGCCCGCGCAGAGGGTTTCGGTGGTGTGGAAGGACTTTTCGAGGGCGGCGCGGATCTCGTCGAGCGTCCTCATCGTGCCGCCACCGCGCATCGTGTTCGTGTCATGGACTGTTGACCTCCTGGGATCGGGTTCGGGGCTGTGATGTCGTCAGAGCTGCGGCCGAGCCCGAAGATCGAATCCGGGCAGCGCACGAAGGTGTCAGCGTCGGCTGCGGCACGGTCAAGCAATTCTGGAATCGCTACACACCTGCAGACTACTCGGCGGCGTCAGGCGTATCGGCTGCCGCAGCGTCGGCCTTCTTGGCGTCGCGTTCGGCTTGCTTTTCCGCCCTCGCCGCGGCACGCTCGGCCCGCTTGGCCTCGCGTTCGGCCTGCTTCTCCGCCCTCGCCGCGGCACGCTCGGCCCGCTTGGCGTCACGTTCGGCCTGCTTCTCCGCCCTCGCCGCGGCACGCTCGGCCTTCTTGGCCTCACGCTGCTCGGTGGGTGTCGCCAGCGATGCGCCGGCGATGTCGGTCGCAGGCGTGGCGTCCAGCTTCACGGTTTCGGCGCTGCCCATCGGAGACGCGGCGGCTACCTTCATAGGTTCGGCACTGGCCGGTGGAGACGCGGTGTCCGCCTCACCCGAGGGGAGCGCAGCCTGCCGGGACTCGACGACCGTCTCAGCGGTGTCTTCGGTGGACAGCGAGACCCGCTGGGTTCGCGCTTCCGGTTCGGCAGCGGGAGCGGGAAGGGTGATTCCGCTGCCGTGGGCGGGGAGGCGGTAGTCCGCGTCGATGATGGGACGCAGGATGTCGTCGACCCACCGCGCGACGCCGTTGAGACCGATCCACGTCAGCGGGACGGCGAGCGGAATCAGGTCGGTGTGGTTCACCACGTAGTAGGTGCCGCCGGACTTCCAGATGCGGTTCACCTCCCCGTTGGGGTCGGCGGCGAGGGCTTCGAGAATCCCCTCCTCGGTGTAGGGGGCGTCGTCCACCTCGTCGTACTCGTTGTGAATGGTGAACATGCCCATCGTGGCGTTGAGAGCGGAGAGCAGCCCGAGCCTGGTGGGCCAGTTCCCCCAGCCGTCGTATTGCTGGACGATGGTGATGACCGCATACCCGCTGTCCTCGGGGGTGGACGGGTCGGTGAACCCGAAGAAGTCGCGGAACCCGCCTGGGGATTCGGGGTTTCCGACCGTCACGAAGGTGACGTCGCCCTGACGGGCGGCGGTGGCACCGTAAGTGTCTAGCCATCCGGTGATGACCTGCCCGCCCTGGCTGAGACCGAAGACGGTGATGCCCGTGCTCTGATCTTCGATCAGGGTTTGATTGAGGTTGGCGATACCGGTGGGAATGGAGCCCGGACTCAGGTTGGCGGGGTGCTTGATGATGGTGCACTGCCCCTGTCCGCACGGGCGTCCCGACAGCACGGGGGTGACCGCGTCGCGGCGGGTCAGCAGCAGCGGCTGGATTCCGTAGGTGTTGGCGGAGAGCCGCACCTCGCGGCCAGCGGTCTGCACGGGGTCGGTGTGCGCCCCCAGACCCGATACCAGGACGGCGGCGGAGACGAGGGCGGCGGCCGCACGGACGGGTCGTAGCATGATCACCTACCAGGTGAGGACGGATGCTGAATCGCAACATACAACGCGGCTACCGCCCAGCGTTGCGTTGTCGCAAATTTCGCGGAAACGGAGCCTCAGCCGGCTTCCGGGGAACATTGCTTGGTGGGGCGGGCGGGGCTCGAACCCGCGACCAAGGGATTATGAGTAATTTTTCGGCGGTCTCCCGACCTCGGGAAACAGGTTAGGCGAAGTCCATCAATCAGCTGTCAAACAACGTTTTTGAGCGGTGCTGGTTCGCCTCCGGTTCGGCCCCGATTCGCCCAAGATTCGCCCCCGGTCGCCGCGTTCGCGCCGCGACGAGATTTACTGAAGCGTGGTAGCTACGGCGCGCCGAGGCGGGTGGCGGGCTAGCCCTGCCCGTCACCCTTGTCCTTCCCACTGACGGCGGGTTGGTGTAGGAGTGGCCCAGGACAGGCCCCACAGCGAGTGAATTGGCAACACACGCAGCCAGAAGAAAGCACGATTCTGTCAGTACGCGCCAATATGCTGAGTACGTGTCTGATGTCGACCCCAAGAAGGTGTTCGTAGTACACGGC
Source organism: Mycobacterium sp. MBM (assembly GCA_021648845.1). Classification (GTDB taxonomy): domain Bacteria; phylum Actinomycetota; class Actinomycetes; order Mycobacteriales; family Mycobacteriaceae; genus Mycobacterium. Next base: position 26,477 of record JAKJHY010000041.1, read on the forward strand.
CGCAATGCGGCCGCGCGCGATGCGATGTTCACGTTTCTCCGTGCGATCGGGCTGGAACCGATCGAATGGAGCACCGCGATCACCGCGACGGGTTCAGCTGCGCCGTTCATCGGGCAAGCCCTGGACGCGGCGTTCGCGATGGCCAAAGCCGTCGTGGTCCTGCTGACGCCCGACGATATTGCTTATCTTCGGCCCGAGTACGCCAGTGGGGAACACGACCCGGAGACAGAGGCGAAGGGCCAAGCGCGACCCAACGTACTGTTTGAGGCGGGCATGGCGCTCGGGCACCACCCGGCCAGGACAATCCTTGTCGAGCTGGGCTCGCTTCGACCGTTCAGCGACGTGGCCGGTCGGCACGCTATCCGCATGGACGACTCTGCCCCCAAGCGCAACGAACTCGCCAACCGTCTGCGGAACGCGGGCTGCGCGGTCGACACGTCAAACACGGATTGGCTCAGCGCAGGCAACTTCACCCCGCCCGCAGATCCAAGCGGCCCGATGGGGCGCAGGGTGCCTAGTAACACCTCTAAACGCCAGCGGCACTTGGATGCGAGGTACTGGGCCGGTTCGTCCGGTAAGGGGCAAATCAAGCTGACGAACGTTGGACCGGACGACGTGTTCGATCTCTCGTCGCCGAATGAGCATGAGTTTCACGGCCACCTCGATGAGCTTGAGCTGGCAAGGCTGCCTGCGGGCAAGACAGCAACACTGACATCCCTCAAGGTGTCGAGTGCACCGGACACGTGGGACTACATAGTAAAGGGGCGCACCGAAAGTGGCGAAGAGTTCACCGAGTCGCTATTCCTTGACTTGAATTCTTAGGGGGAGCTGCCATGAACATTCCAGTACAAATACCTTTGGACTCAGACGGATTTATGCGGCGTGAATGCCCTAAGTGCACAGGGGAATTCAAGTGGCACGACGGGCCAACTGAGTCGCGACCCGATGACGCTGTCGATCCGCCCCTCTACTCGTGCCCGCTCTGCGGCGAACAAGCGGCGCAAGACCAGTGGTTTACGCAAGCCCAGGTCCGGCACTGTCAGGAGGTTGGGCTTTTCTACGCCACCGACGCGTTCAACGACGCGATGAAGAAAGCGACGCGGGGCAGCAAGAACATCAAGTTCACTCCGGGCAAGAACACTCAGCCTGCGCCGACTCCGCTTGTTGAGCCCGATGACATGCTTATTATTGAATCGCCCTGCCACCCGTGGGAACCCGTAAAGGTTCCTGAAGAGCGCGCCGACAGCGGCCCTCTGTTCTGCCTCGTCTGCGGCGAGAGCTACAGGGCCTAGAGCGCCCGCTCCGATGCCGTTGCCCGTCGAGATCATCGAGAATTCAGACTGGTGGCAGCCTTGGCTGCCTTTTGCAGGCTCTGCTCTCCTGTTTCTTGGGGCGATGTTTACGGTATGGCAGACCAATCGCGCAGCCGATCGGCGACATATCGAACAACTTGCCACTGTCCGATCAGAAGGCCTGGCCGGACGGGCTGCAGAACGCGTAGACAAGTTCCGCGAGGAAGTCTCAGCCATCCTTGCGGAACGATGGCCCCTGTCCGACGCGCTTCACGTGTTAGCCGAGGCGGTGGTTCGATACCGCGAGCAATTGAAAGATCCTGACATACCTCAGCAAGAAAGTCTCGACGCGCTAAACAAGGTGGTAGCTGGCCAGCGATTGCATCTGAATCGCTTCATAGATCTGGTAATCCGAGCGTCGCTCCTGACGAACGACGCCGAAACACTCACAACCTTAAAACAGACCCGCGAGACGGCACGGACCAGTTGGAACGACATCAAGGCAGCGACAACGGGACGGTCCGATGCGCTCGACGTAGAGCATCAGTTCCGCTCAGCGTTCAACAGTAAGCTGACAGAGTTGGAGGCTGCCACTCGGACCCTCGCCACCTCAGACGGCCAACCTAGCCTCGCTGTCGACGAGCAGCGAGCGAGACGACATTGGTACCTGTTGTGGCTGCGCTAGTGCGTACGGTCGGCTCGGGCAGTGTGTTGAGCGCGCCGCCGTCCTGCTCTGGGATGTAGTCGCCGTAGGTGTCGAGCGTCAGGGTGAAAGTGAAGCCTCCCGGGTTTCATGCACCCTCGGGGTTCTGTGAGCCGGCCGATCGGTCGGTCACGAGTTCGGAATAGTAACGGGCCTCGGCTTCGGCGGGTGGAATGCGTCCGAGCCGGTGCATGAGCCGCTGCTGGTTGAACCAGGCGACGTAGTCGGCGGTGATGTATTCGACGTCGCCCAAGGTGTGCAGCGGCCCACGGCGGAACGGGGAGTCTGCCCGGATGCACTCGTTCTTGTACAGCCCGATGGTGGTCTCGGCCAACGCGTTATCGTAGGCATCCCCGACACTGCCGACCGATGGACGCAATCCTGAAAGACTCAGCGTCTCACCAAATCTCACACTCGTGTACTGACTGCCTGCGTCGCTGTGGTGGATGCCGTCCTCGATCGGATGGCCTTGGCGCCGGCGGAGTGCGGCGGCCTGGCGGATCGCGGATTCGACGAAGCGGGTGTGCTTGGAGCCCGAGGCCTCCCAGCCCACGATCGACCCGGCGTAGGCGTCGATGACGAACGCCACGTAGACGAAGATCCCGGTCACCAACTTCACGTAGGTGAAGTCGGCCACCAGCAGCGCGTTGGGGGCAGCCACCCCGAACTGGCGGTCCACCAGATCCGGTGGCCGCACCGCGGCCGGGTCCGGGATCGTGGTGCGGACCTTCTTCTGGCGCCGGACGCCCTGCCAGCCGTTGGCCCGCATCAACCGTTCCACCGTGGACTTGGCCACCGGGATGCCCTCGCGCTGCAGATGGGCCCACATCTTCAACGACCCGTACAGCGACTCCGGCCGGCGGCGGCCCAGGGCGTCAGGCTCGTAGCAGCCGGCCAGGATCTCGGTGATCGTGGCGTCCCACAGGGCCCGCTTCGACGGGGCGCGCGTGGCCCAGGCGTAGAACGTTCGCGGGGCGATGGACACCCCGTGCTCGGTGAGCACGCGGCAGATCGGAGCGACCCCGAAACGGTCCCGGTGACTGGCGATGAACGCACAGACCGTGGCGGTCAGCGGCGGTTGCGCGGGTCGCTCTCCCGCGCGAAGAAAGTCGTTGCCGCCTTGAGGATTTCGATGGTCTGTTCCAGCTCGGCGTTACGCCGCTTCAGCGCCCGGATCTCCGCAGCTGCCGCGCTGGGCACCCCGTCACGCTCACCATCGTCGACCTGATGCTGACGGATCCAGTTGCGCAGGGTCTCCGCCGTCATGCCCAACCGCTTGGACACCGCGGTGATCGCCGCCCACTCACTCGGATAGTCCTCACGGTGATCCAGCACCAGACGCACAGCCCTGGCGCGGGTCTCCGGGTCGTACTTGCTCGCCACGATATGCACCTTCCCAAGAAGAGAGGTGCGCATCAAACGCGGGAGGCTTCAAAGTGCTGTGGCCCAACCACTTGGGACTGCCCCGGGTTCAGTTGACTCGCGGGGTGTGAATTTCAGGCCGCGGTTGCGACTGGTGTGTGGAGCAGTTCGAACTCTATCGGGGTGAGCTTGCCGAGGGCGCGTTGGCGCCGGCGGCGGTGGTAGGTCCGCTCGATCCAGGTCACGATCGCCAGCCGGAGTTCGGCTCGGGTGGCCCAGCGTCGCCGGTCAAGTACGTTGCGTTGCAGCAAGGCGAAGAACGACTCCATAGCGGCGTTGTCCCCGCAGGCACCGACGCGGCCCATCGATCCGTGTAATCCGTTGTGCGACAGCGCGTGGACGAATTTTCGTGACCGAAATTGACTGCCCCTGTCGGAGTGGACGATGGTCGCGACGGGTGAGCGTAGCGCCACGGCGTTCTGCAGGGCACTCACCGCGAGCGAGGACTTCATTCGGGAGTCGATCGAGTAGCCCACGATCCGGTTGGAGTAGACGTCTTTGAGGGCGCAGAGGTAGAGCTTGCCTTCGTCGGTGCGATGCTCGGTGATATCGGCCAGCCAGACCTGGTTGGGAGCGTTGGCGCTGAACTGCCGTTGCACGAGGTCGTCATGCACGGGCGGTCCGGATCGACGGTTCAGTCCGCGCTTCTTGGCGAAGATCGACCAGATCCGTTCCTGGGAACACAGCCGCGCAACCCGGTTCTCGCCGGCGACGATCCCGCGGCTGGGCAACTCATCAGCGATGAACCGATAGCCGAATGCGGGGTCATCGGCGTGGATGTCGCGGGCAGCGTTGATCAGGTGTGCGTCATCCCAATCCCGCTGTGATAGAGGTGCTTTGCGCCATCTGTAGAACGCCTGGGTGGAGAAACCCAGGACCCGGCAGGTCACCGTGACGGGCACGCCGTCAGCGGCAAGGTCGAGGACCAGCGGGTACATCATTTTGGGTTGGCATCCCGGGACAAATAGCCGACCGCGCGGCGCATCACCTCGGCCTCCTGCTCGAGGAGTTTGATCCGTTTGTGTGCCTCGCGCAGCTGCGCGGCCATGTCGTCAGCATGGGCCGGTGACGCGGGCTGGCCGCGGCCTTCCTCACGGTCGGCGATCTTGAGCCAGCGGTGCAGGCAGGCCTCCGAGATGCCGAAGTCTTTCGCGATCTGGCGCAGCGGCGCCTCGCCCTTGCGGGCCACGGCGATGACGTCGGCACGGAACTCGGCAGGAAACGGTGTCGGCACGAGATTGATCCTTCCAGCAAGGACGAATCCTCACAGGTCAGGAGTCAACCAAACTGGGGGCAGTCCCCGTCAACCATCAGCCGGAATAGAAATGTCACCCATCAACCGAGGTAATACACAGCTATTGTGGGGCGGGCGGGGCTCGAACCCGCGACCAAGGGATTATGAGTTATTTTTCGGGGGTCTCTCGACCTCGGGAAACAGGTTAACCGAAGACCATCAATCGACTGCAAGTCAGCGGTTTTGAGTGTTGCTGGTACGTCTCCGGTTCGGTCCCGATTCGGCCCCGGCCGCCGTGTTCGCGCCGCGACGAAATGTGCCGAGACATGTTAGCTACGAGGCTGCCGACGCACCGATACCATCCCATTTGTGGCTTTTGATGGAGGTTGGGAACTCACGCATGCCGAAGAACGGACTTACGTGCTGTCCCACCAGCTCGACTACGACGCAAAGAACGTCAGGATCGTCGCGCTCACTCGGACCACCGGCAAGCCCGGTGGACATTCGGGAACGACGGAAGAGCTCCCCGTACGCGAAGATGCTGTCGTCACCGCCGGGTCAGAGCTTTTAGTTGATCTGGCGCCCGCCTGGCAAGACGCACCGTTGCCATTTCGGCTGAAGATTGTCTGGCACGACATGTACGGGGAACTGTTCCATGCGACGCCGGAAGTGCCGAGGCCTAATCGACCGCCGCGTACCAGGCCTGATCTCCGGTCACCCATACCGCCTGGGTTCGCGGCTCGGGCGGCCCAGCTTGCGTCGCGAGCGGGTAAATCAACCGACTCTGTCGGTGCGCACCAATATGCTGTGCCTGTGCCAGTAGTAAATCCAAAGAAAGTCTTCGTCGTCGTGGGTCGTAACACGGCGGCCAGCGACTCGATGTTCAGTTTTCTGCGCGCGATCGGTCTCGATCCGATCGAGTGGAGCGAAGCGGTGGGGTTGACCGGCTCTGGCAGCCCATACATTGGTCAAGCACTGGATGCGGCCTTCGCGACCGCCCAGGCGTTCGTTGTCTTGATGACGCCGGATGACCAGGCGCAACTCTTGCGAGAGTTCGCGAGCGACGACAACGATCCCGAATTGGTGCCGAAGGGGCAAGCACGACCAAATGTCCTCTTTGAGGCCGGCATGGCGCTGGGGCGCCATCCGGATCGAACTATTCTTGTGGAACTTGGCTCGCTCCGGCCGTTCAGTGATGTTGCTGGACGGCACACCGTACGGCTGGACAATTCTGCGCCTAAGCGAAATGAACTAGCCAGCCGGCTGAGAACTGCCGGGTGTGACGTCAACACGTCGGGCAACGACTGGTATCGGGCTGGTGACTTTACGCCCCCAAAAGCCTCTAGCGGCCCGCTACCAACGGGCCGCAGGCTTCCGAGTAGCACCAAGCCGCGCAAGAATCATTTGGATGCGCGTGTCTTGCACCGTAGTTCAGGCTCAGATCGACTGCAGCTCATAAATGTTGGGACGGACGATGTGTACGAACTCAGGTCCCCCAATGCCGACCAGCTCCAAGGTCGACTGGACGGTTTTCCGATTCAGCGGCTGCCGGCGGGGAAGTCGATAAATCTGAACTTGATCCAGGTATGGGGTACGCAGAACACCTTCGATCTGACTGTCGAGGGTCGCACCGAGGACGGCGAGACATTCAGCGAATCACTGTTTCTCGACCTGAACGGCTGAGTAAATGGAGATTCGCACAGAATTCGCACTAGATACAGACCACTTCCTTCGGCGCGAATGCCCGAACTGTGGCCAAGAGTTCAAGTGGCGTGATGGCGAAGCAGAAGGCCACCCAGGTGATGCCGTCGAGCCCGCACGGTACACCTGCCCACTTTGCGGAAGGCAGGCCGACCACGATGCGTGGTTAACGCAAGACCAACTTGGCTACCAGCAAGAAATGGTCGACTTCTACGCGCCAGATGCGATCAACGCCGAACTCAAGAAGGCGTTCGGCAAGAACTTCAAGCCCGGCCGAAACACGGCCCCGGCGCCGAGAGTGCTGTTCGAGCCGGATGACATGATCATTATCGAGCCGCCCTGCCATCCATGGGAACCAGTGAAGGTGCCAGAGGAGCGGGCGGACAGCGGACCGCTGTTCTGCCTCGTCTGCGGCGAGATCTACAGGGCCTAGAACGGCTGGCAATAATGCCGTTGCCCACCGAGATCATCGACAAACCCAAGAGATCGCACTGGGCTCAGTTGACTCACTTGGTGTGAATTTCAGGCCGCGGTTGCGACAGATGGATAGAGCATTTCGAACTTTCGGGGAGTGCGCGTTGCCAGTGGCGTGGCTGGTTAGTCCGCTCGATACAGGCCGCGATCGCCAGGCGCTGGACCACCGCCTGCGGTCCAGGACGTTGCGTTGCAGCAGGCGAAGAACCACTCCATTTCATGCATATCGGGATTCTCCCCGCACACGCGGACGCCCATCGATCTTCGCAACCCGCTGTGCGACAGAGCATGGACCAGCTTCCGTGACCGCGACCTCGGTGGCGATCTGCTCGATCGTTACACCGTCGTAGCGGCTACGAACGACCCGCACGACGTCGACGCGGAACCAACGGGGGTCGATCAGGCTTGGGCGCACTGACATCCTGCCAGCTCACCCCGCCAGGGTGAGCCAATTTCGATGACCTCACCTACCTGCTGAGTTCCATTTGTGGTGGCAAACTACGGCGGTGTCGGTGAAGGATAGTTCGTACTCGATCGAAATGCGGTAGTTCAGCGCCGAGTGGCCGCGTTGGCCGCTTGAGTCCGTTGCCGAAGCTGCTGCGGACGGATCGCGGACGCCGGTTCGTCAGCTGCAGCGGAGATAGAGCTGGCCGTGGAACGCGTCACCGGCATTCGACTTGGGCCCCACTCCGCTAGGCGCGCCCTCTCCTGATTAGCAGCCGCCTATGCGACAGCGCGAGATGTTCACGGCATCAACCCACGCGTAGACTGACTGCCCCAAGCGACCAGAATGTGATAGATAGAAACTCACCACCAATCGGTTCCCGAGGTAAAGTCGTCGCGGACGGACACAGATCAATGGTTCGAATGCCACGAACACATCTGAGGACTAGTTGCTGGGGGGCCATTCTCCATGTCAGGCGGGCTGGACACCGTAAGAGAGTCTCCTCCAAACGCTGTAGTGGTGTTTGTGCACGGAGTGCTGTCATCGTCGAGCACCTGGAAGTCGATTCCCCCTAAACTAGAAGCAGATTCGGCAATATCCGAGCAGATACGTATAGAGACTTTTGATTACGCCTCACCTGCGATGAGCCTCAGACTCAGTCGCCGAATCCCCGACTACGATATCATAGCCCGTTCGCTATCAACATTTCTTGACAATGAATGCAGGACCTATTCAAGAGTGATCCTTGTCGCCCACAGCCAGGGCGGGCTGATTGTCCAGCGCATGCTCGCCCAGATGCTGGACGACGGGCGCGGCTTCGAATTACAGCGAATTCGCAGTGTCATACTTTTGGCTTGCCCAAACAATGGCTCTGACTTTCTTCTTCTGTTGCGCCGATTTTTCTGCTTCTTTAGACATGCGCAGGCGGCGACATTAATACCCTACGAAAAATCTGTGATTGCGACGCAGAAACGGATCTTAACTAAGATCGTCGGCGCATCAGAAGTTTCGACCGACCGGTGCCCTATTCCGTTCGAGGTTTATGCCGCAGAATCAGACAACATCGTCAAGCCAGAGTCCGCTCTTGGGTTGTTTCCGAACGTCGGTGCGCTTCCTGGAGATCACACCTCTGTACTCAAAACCGGCACGAAGGGGAACCGCACGTTCCCCACCGTGCGCGAAGCCCTCCTTAGGGCGCTCTCAAATACGAAGGTCCCGAAACACGCAACCGAGACAGGGCACGTCTTAGACTACGGCCCGAATGCGTCCGGCGTCGAAGGCGTGTGGCCGCGAGTGGAGGTGAAGGAGACAGTCGTTATAGATCCGACCGGACGGCGCAGGGTAAAGATCAGATCACGACTGGTATTGCAGAACTTTACGGGCCGAGCGGTCCACAATGTTGACTTCAACTTCGACGATAAAGTCAAACCGTTCGATGTCGGCAGCCGTTTAGAACGACCCGTCGAGACGATGCCACCGGGCGCCTCACTGTCGTTTCCACTAATTTTCACCGCTCAGTCGGCCACAGAAGCACGGTGCACAGTCACCTGGAGCTATGAGGACGGATTACCTCGTCAGACCAGCGCATCTGTGCGCAGGTAGAAGATAGACGCACACAAACTCAATTTCGCAACCTCGAAGGAGCAAGATGTTTGGTAATATACTTAGCAACGCACAAATAACATCGATGGTAAAAAATAAGACGCTAACCCTTTCGCCATTCGAGCCTTCCAGGTTGAAGCTCGCGCACTACCGCCTCAAGCCTGGCAAGCTCCTTCGGCTCGGCCCTTTAGACGAAGATGGAAACCGTGAATTTCTGGTTGCACACGACCTAAATTACCCAAAAAGAAATCCAAACTTTATGTTTGAACCTGGTGAATATATGCTGGTAGAAGTTCAGGAAGATGTCGTTCTGCCGCCTGGGGTCGTGGGTAACTTTCTCCCGGCATCGTCACTTATTGAGCAAGGCTTTGGCTTGACTGCCGGTAAACTAGATCCAGGCTATGGCCAGATTGATGGGGAAAAACAAAGGATCATCTTTGGCATAAAGAATATGTTGAATGAAAGGAATATTTTCAACCCGAGCCGCGGTTTGGCTCACATCTTCTTCGTCGATCTGAGCGGTGTGCGAACCCTTCCGGCAGGCTTCAGTCAAGTTGAAAAGAAGGATTTTCGGGATCGAGATGACAGATACTGGCGGGCACTAGACGATGGGCCCTTTTACGAAGAACCCTAATTGTCGCGAGCACGCGATAGACCAAGCCACGGCTCATCCCAAAGTTTCTGGCCATGGTTTTTGCCGATTCGCCGTGGTACCACGAGGAACGCCTGCGTGAAGCCCTCGGCTACCGTCCACCAGCGGAGTACGATTCAGCGCACCCGGGCCCTATTACCCAACTAGGAACGGTACCTTGGATACTTAATCCTTCAGGAAGTGTCAAGGATCAACCGAAGC
>JAKJHY010000042.1 GCA_021648845.1 Mycobacterium sp. MBM
GAGTTTGCCCTACAGTGGTCGGCGACCCACCAACCGAAAGTCGCATAACGACTGGACCACCAAACGGGTCCCCCTCACACACCTCGCGACAGCTGTAGCGGCCACGACTACACCCTGCTGCCGTCGGATGCGTACAGCTATCTCTTGGGGATGTACCTCGGCGACGGATACATCAGCCGGTGTCGATCAGTGTGGCGACTCCGGGTGACGCTCGACAAGAAATACCCCGGAATCATCGAAAGCTGCTGTACCGCGATCGACAAGATCATGCTCGGCCAACATGCGGCGGTACTGCCCCGAAAGACCGGTTGCGTCGACGTGTCGCTCTTCTCCAAACGCTGGCCCTGCCTGTTTCCGCAACATGGAGCCGGCCCAAAGCACCTCCGCCCGATCATCCTGCAGCCCTGGCAACAAGCACACGTCGACGCCGCCACCGAGGAGTTCGTCCGCGGCCTCATCCACAGCGACGGTTGTCGGGTGGTGGCCAACGACCGCGGGGTCGCCAGCGTCCGCTACCACTTCACCAACCACTCCGCTGACATCCGCAACCTGTTCTGCGCAGCCCTCGACACACTGGGCATCCCGTGGACCCAGAACAGCCGCTACATGATCGCGGTCTACCGCAAAGCCGCCACCGCCCGTCTCGATCAGTTCGTCGGCCCCAAGGCCTGAATCGGCGGGCGGTAAAGTCGACCCATGTCCACTACACGACGTAGGAGACCGGCGCTCATCGCGCTGGCCGCCCTCGGCGCCGGCGGCTGCCTGCTGCTGGCGTGGTGGCAGTGGACCCGCTACGAGTCCAACTCGGGCACGTTCCTCAACCTCGGGTACGCCCTGCAGTGGCCGATGTTCGCCGCGTTCTGCGTCTACGCCTACTTCAAGTTCGTCCGCCTGGAGGAAGCCCCGCCGACGTACGACGCGAATGACACCGAGCGCCCCACCGAGATCCCGGCCGGCCTGCTTCCCGAGCGCCCCAAGGCCGCGGCGCCCGCCGAGGACGATCCCACGCTGCGCGAGTACAACGCCTATCTCGCCGAACTCGCGAAATCCGAAACCCCTGACGACAGGACCACCACATGAGCACGCCCGAGACCCCCGCCCCCGCCGACAGCCAGGAGCCGCTGGTTCCGCTGTCGTCCATCCAGAAGGCGCTGGCCAGCTACCGGGTGCTGGCCTGGGCGACCGGACTCTGGCTCATCGCGCTCTGCTACGAGATGGTGCGCAAATACGGGTTCGGTGACGACTCCCTGAGCTGGATCGCCGTGGTCCACGGCTGGGTGTACTTCGCCTACCTGATCGCCACCGCGAACCTGGCGGTGAAGGTCCGCTGGCCGCTGGGCCGCGCACTCGGCACCCTGATCTCCGGGACCGTTCCCGTCCTGGGCCTCATCGTCGAGCATTTCCAGACACAAGACGTGAAGAAGCGCTTCGGTCTGTGACCTCGGTTTCCTGACGCACCGCCGGGATCAACAGCGTCAGCACCGCGGACAGTGCGGACACCGCCGCCGCGACGATCAGCGCGACCCGGAACCCGTCCAGGCTCGGCACCTCGTGCCCACCCGCGGTCATCGTCATCGCCGCCAGGATGGCGCCGAGCACCGCACTGGAGATCGACGTGCCCAACGAGCGCGCCAACGCGTTGAGACCGTTGGCGGCCGCGGTCTCCGACATCGGGACGGCGGCGTTGATCAACGCCGGCATCGACGCGTAGGCGAAACCCACGCCGACGCTGACGAGCACGTTGAGCGCGAGCACCTGCGGACCACTGCCGAGCAGCCACAGGCCGGACAAGTAGGACGCGGCGATGATCACGCATCCCACGAACAGGGTGAAACGCGGGCCGCGAGCCCCGGCTACCCGCGCGGCGATCGGCGCCATCACCATCATCGCCAGCCCACCCGGCGCCATCCACAGGCCCGCCTCCAGCATGGACATCCCCAGCCCGAACCCGGTGGCGGTGGGCAGTTCGAGTACCTGCGGCGCGATCAGCGTCAGGCCGAACATGGCGAACCCCACGCCGACCGAGGCGATGTTGGTGAGCAGCACCGGCGGCCGGACCGTGGTGCGCAGATCGACGATCGGTGAGTCGAAGCGCAGCTGCCACCTCACGAAGACGACGAACACCACCACCGATGCGGCGAACGTCCCGAGCGTGACACCCGATGTCCAGCCCCAGTCCCGGCCCTTGGTGATACCGAGCAGCAAGGTCACCAGACCGCCGGCGAGCAGCAGCGCGCCCAGCGGATCGAGCCGGTCATTCGATGACGCCGGCACCGCAGGCACCAGCACGGCGAAGAGCACCAGCAGCACGACGCCCAGGCCGGCGGCACACCAGAACAGCACGTGCCAGCTGAACTGCTGGGCGACCGCGGCCGAGAGCGGCAGTCCGAGCGCGCCGCCTACCCCCAGCGACGAGCTCATCATTCCCATGGCGCTGCCGACCCGGTCCTCGGGCACCGAGGCCCGCAGCACGCTGATGCCCAGCGGGATGATCGGGATGCCCAGCCCCTGCAGGCCGCGCCCGATCACGAACGGGATGAGTGAGGTGCTCAGCGCCGCCACGGCGGAACCGGCCACCAATATCGAGGCACAGGCGATCAGCATCGGTTTGGGGCCGTAGAGATCGCCGAGGCGCCCGAAGACCGGGGTGGTGACCGCCGCGGTCAGCAGCGTGGCGGTGATGGCCCACGATGCGTCGGACGGGCTGGCGTGCAACAGCTTCGGCAGCTCCGGGATGAGCGGGATGATGAGGGTCTGCATCAGCGAGACGCTGATACCGGCCGCGCACAACACGGCGACCAGAACGCCGGGATGGGCCGATGACGGCCGTCGCTGCTCGGTGGAGACCACGGCCGCGAGCATGACACGTTAGTTGCGCTATGCAAAACTCCGGTCCGACCCCAGTGCGGCGAAACTCGCGTACCCGTCGTTCCCGCGCCGAATCGCGACCGGTACGCGAGTTTCGCCCGAAAAGTTTGGGGGCCTATCCCAGCGCGCGCAGCGCCGGCACCAGCAGCGCCAGCGCACGGCCGCGGTGCGAGGCCGCGTCCTTCTCAGCCGGCATCAACTCGGCCGCCGTGCACGTCGAGCCCGACGGCACGAAGATCGGGTCATAACCGAATCCGCCCGCACCGCGCGGCTCCCGCGCGATCGCACCGGCCCACTCCCCGCGGACCACCGTCTCCTGTGCACCCGACACCAGCGCGCAGGCCGACACGAACGCCGCACCGCGCCGCTCATCGGGCACGTCACGCAACTGGCCGAGCAGCAGCTCCAGGTTCGCCACATCGTCGCCGTGGGCACCGGACCACCGAGCCGACAGCACGCCGGGCATACCGTTCAGCGCCTCGACAGCAAGACCCGAATCGTCGGCCACCGCCGGTATCCCGGTCGCGGTGAACGCGTCGCGTGCCTTGGCCAACGCGTTCTCCTCGAAGGTCGCACCGGTCTCGGGCGCCTCCTCGAACGGCGGCACATCGGCCAGCGACAGCAGCGTCAGACCGGACAGGCCCGCCGCGTCGAGCACCCGGCGCAGCTCGGTCAGCTTCTTCGCGTTGCGCGAGGCAACCAGTAGCCGGGTCAGCTTCCGAACGCCTTCTTGGCCGGTCCGCTGGGCTCGGGCAGCACACCCGGGTACGGCAGCTCCAGCGCCTCCCGCTGGATGGTGAACAGTTCCTCGCAGGCCACCAACGCCAGATCGAGCATCTTGTCCAGCGTCGAACGCGGGAACGTCGCACCCTCCCCGGTGCCCTGGATCTCCACCAGCGTGCCGGTGTCGGTGGCGACGACGTTCATGTCCACCTCCGCACGGGAGTCCTCGGTATAGGGCAGGTCCACCCGGACCCGGCCGTCGACGACACCGACCGACACCGCCGCGATCGCGCACGACAGCGGACGCGGGTCGGACAGCCTGCCCGCCGCCGCGAGGTAGGTCACCGCATCGGCGAGCGCCACATAGGCACCGGTGATCGCGGCGGTACGGGTGCCGCCGTCTGCCTGCAGGACATCACAGTCGATGGCAATGGTGTTCTCCCCCAGCGCGCCGAGGTCGATGCAGGCACGTAGGGAACGGCCGACCAGACGGCTGATCTCCTGGGTGCGCCCGCCGACTTTGCCCTTGACCGACTCCCGGCCGGAGCGCTCGTGGGTGGCTGCGGGCAGCATGGCGTACTCGGCGGTCAGCCAGCCCTGACCCGTGCCCTTCCGCCAGCGCGGCACCCCCTCGGTCACCGATGCGGTGCACATGACCCGGGTCTGGCCGAACTGCACCAGCACCGAACCGGCGGGATGGCTGGTGAAACCTCGGGTGATGACCACTGGCCTCAGCTCGTCGTCGAGGCGGCCGTCTTCTCGTCTGGACACGAGGCAACACTAGCGCGCGACGATCAAGCGGTGAGGAACGAGCCGCGTTGAGGAGAACGCTCCAGATAAGCCGTGTCCGGCGTCAGTGTCGCGTCACGTCGAAGGTCTCACCGCACACCACGGCGTGCACGGGACCGTCGAATTCGGCCTTCGCCTCGCTGATCACATCCTCGCGTGACGTCCACGGCGGAATATGGGTGAGCAGCAGCTGCCCCACCCCGGCACGCGCGGCGACCTGGCCGGCCTCGGTACCGGACAGATGCAGGTTTGGGGGCCGATCAGGCGAGTGCGTCCAGGAGGCCTCACACAGGAATACGTCGACCCCGCGCGCCAGTTCGACCACGGCATCGCAGATTCCGGTGTCACCGCTATAGGCGAAGGTGACGCCGTCCCGATCGGTGAACCGCATGCCGTAGGACTCGGTGGGGTGACACACGAGACGCGGCTCCACGGTCAGCGCACCCAGTTTCACCGCGCGGCCGTCGACCCAGGACTGCACCTCGAAGATGTCGGAGATGTCATCGATCTCGCCACCCTCTGGCGAGGACGCTGCCCCGAGGCGCTCCCAGGTGTGGGCTGGGCCGAACAGCAATGCGCGCCCCTCGGGCGGATTCGGGTGATAGCGCCGCCAGACGAACAGCCCGGGCAAGTCCAGGCAGTGGTCGGCGTGCAAGTGCGAGAGCAGTACGTTCACCGCGCCCGGGTCGGCGTGGCGTTGCAGCGCGCCCAGCACCCCACCGCCGAAATCCAGGACCATCGGCACGGTGTCGGGTTCGGTCAGCAGATATCCGGACGCGGGCGAATCAGGGCCGACAACACTGCCGGAACAACCCAGTACGGTGACTCGCACCTCTCTAGCTTGCCATGCCCCACACCGCCACGGCGAAAGCATCACCGCATCGGGCGACAAGTTTCATTGTGGTGGCGCACCGTGACATGCGCCGAGATCATCGCGCACCGTCAGCCGAGCTTCACCGGTGACATTCCCGTGACCTGGCACACACCAGCAAACGGGCCTCAGGCACCCAGCGTCGTGCCGGTCCGGCGCCGCTCCCGGGCTTTGCGTTCCGGTCCGGACAGCACATAGGCCGCGATGAACCCGGCGATGGCTCCGCACAGGTGTCCCTGCCAGGACACCCCGGGCGTCCCCGGTACCACCCCGAGCAGGATTCCGCCGTAGACCATGGCGACGATGACGCCGACAATGATCTCCCACGCGGTGCGGGTGAAGAAACCGAACACGATCAGAAATGTCAGCCACCCGAAGATCAGGCCGGACGCCCCGATGTGGTTGGTGGTGCATGGCACGCCCACGTAGGGACAGTGCGCGCCGATATTGCCGATCAGCCAGGTGCCGAAACCCCCGAGCACCCAGATGATGGCGGTGGCCCCGATGAACCGACCCATCCCGGCCAGGGTCATGAGAAAGCCGAGCACCAACGCGGGCACCGTGTTGGCGATCAGGTGCGGCCAGCCGCCGTGCAGCAGCGGCGCCCACAGGATGCCCCACAGTCCGTCGGTTTGCAGTGGGCGGATGCCGTCGTTGTCGAGGCGGTGCCCCATGACGGTGTCCACGATCTCCACCACGTACAGCAGTGCGACGAAACCGACGATCGTCGCGCCGCCGACCACCCAGGCCGGCTTCTTGTTCGGCGCCGGCGCACTCGGGAGACTCATGCCGCCCTCCTCACGCCCACAGCTGCCCTTCCAACGCATCCTCTGCGTCATCGAGGCTACCGGCGTAGGCACCGGTGGACAGATACTTCCAGCCGGCGTCACACACCGTGAACGCGATATCGGCACGTTCGCCGGCCTTCATCGCCTTGGCCGCCATCCCGAGCGCGGCGTGCAGGATGGCGCCGGTGGAGATGCCGGCGAAGATGCCCTCTACCTCCACGATCTGGCGGGTGCGCCGGATGGCGTCGAAGGCGCCCACCGAGAACCGGGTGGTCAGCACGTCGGGGTCGTAAAGTTCGGGCACGAAACCCTCATCGATATTGCGCAGCGCGTACACGCCTTCGCCGTACCGGGGTTCGGCCGCCACGATCTGGATACCGGGCACGTGTTCACGCAGGAACCGGCCGGTCCCCATCAGCGTTCCGGTGGTGCCGAGTCCACCGACGAAATGGGTGATCGCGGGCAAATCGGCCAGCAGCTCGGGCCCGGTGCCCTCGTAATGCGCGGCGGCGTTGGCCGGGTTTCCGTACTGGTAGAGCATCACCCATGACGGGTTCTGTGCGGCAAGCTCTTTGGCATGTGCGACGGCGGTGTTCGAGCCGCCCTCGGCGGGGCTGAAGATGATCTTGGCGCCGTAGAGCTCCAAGAGTTGGCGGCGTTCGATCGAGGTGTTCTCCGGCATCACACAGATCAGCCGGTAGCCCTTGAGCAGTGCGGCCATGGCCAGCGAGATGCCGGTGTTGCCACTGGTCGGCTCGAGCAGGGTGTCCCCCGGCTTGATCAGCCCGTCGCGCTCGGCCTGCTCGATCATCCGCAGCGCCGGCCGGTCCTTGATGGACCCGGTGGGGTTGCGGTCCTCCAGCTTGGCCCACAACCGCACGTGCGGGCCGTTCTCGTCATCATCCCAGCGCGGTGACAGCCGCTGCAGGCCGACCAGCGGAGTGTTGCCCAGCGCCTGCAACAGCGAGTCGTAGCGCGTCAAGGCCTAGCCACCTGCGACAGCGGGCAGGATCGTCACCGAGTCGCCGTCGGCGATGGCGGTATCCATGCCGCCGGAGAACCGGACGTCCTCGTCGTTGACGTAGATGTTGACGAAGCGGTGCAGCTTGCCCGGGTTGGCGGGGTCCACCAGGCGCTCGGAGATGCCTGAATAGTTGGCCTCCAGGTCGGCGATGACGGCCGCCAAGGTGTCGCCGGCGGCGTCCACGCGCTTCTCCCCGCCGGTGTGGGTGCGCAAGATGGTGGGAATCGACACGACTACTGACACAGTGGCTCCTTATTATCCGTACTGCTCGACAATGCTGACAGGTTCTTCGGTGACGACGCCGTCGAGGATGCGGTAGCTGCGAAGTTCGTGCACCTCGGGGTCGCGGGTGGAGATGAGCACATAGTGCGCGTCCGGCTCGGCGGCGATCGCGACGTCCGTGCGGCTCGGGTAGGCCTCGGTGCCGGTGTGGGAGTGGTAGATCACCACGGGCACCTCATCGGCGTCGTCCATTGCCCGCCACACCCGAAGTTGCTCCATCGAGTCGAACCGGTAGAACGTCGGGGACCGCTCGGCGTTGACCATCTGGATGAATCGCTGCGGTCGGTCCGAACCTTCCGGTCCGGCGATCACACCGCAGGCTTCGTCGGGATGGTCGGCGCGCGCGTGAGCGACCATGGCATCCACCAGGTCGGCGCGGATCACCAGCACGTCAAAACTCCGTTCCTTGGCCAGCGCCGAAACAGCATTCCAGACGGGAAAAGTCGAGAGCACACCGTCTGGAATGCTGTTTCGGCGAAATCATCGGAATGCTCCGGGCAACAGGCTGCGGTAGGTGGGTATTCCAGCGACCGGTGTCGCGGCCAGCACACCGACCAGCACGGCGCGCGCCAGGCAGTCGGCGGCGGCGGCTCCGATCGCGGTGAGCAGCGCCGTCTCCGGGGACATGGCGGTGGGGACCTTCTCCGACGGACCCCACCCGGCCGGCACCTGCACCGCCCCGGTGGCCAGCGCGAACACCGTGTCGCCGTCTACCGGTGTGTGCGCCGGACGGATCGTGTGCGCGAGCCCGTCCTGGGCGGCGATCGCGATGCGTCGGCACCCGGCCGGGCTGAGGGCGGCGTCGGTCGCGACGACGGCAATGGTGGTGTTCAACGGGCCGCTCTTCTTGTCCAGGCTCGTGAACTCGGCCACCTCCTCGGGCGGTGGCGCCGTCAACCCGAACTCCGCGATCAGGTCCGCCATCCAGGGCAGCCCGGTGGCCGGGTCCACGACATTGCCCCCGGAGTTCACCGCGACAACCGCACCCACGGTCACGCCGATATCGGGCAGCGTCATCGATGCGGTACCGAGCCCGCCCTTGAGGACACCCGCGCGGGCCCCCGCCCCGGCGCCGACGCTACCGACCGCGCAGGTCCGGTCGGCGGATTGCACGGCGGCGTAACCGAAGTCAGCACCCGGACGGCAGCCCCACCCGCCGACCGGCAGGTCGAAGATCACCGCACCCGGCACGATGGGCACCACCCCGCCGTCCATGGCCACCCCGCGGCCCTGCTCCTCGAGCCAGCGCATCACGCCGTCGGCGGCCGCCAACCCGTAGGCGCTGCCGCCGGTGAGCAACACCGCATCGACGTGGCGCACGCTGTTGGACGGGTCCAGCAGGTCGGTCTCCCTGCTGCCCGGCGCCCCGCCCCGGCAGTCCACCGCGCCGACGGTGCCCTCGGGCGCCAGCACCACGGTGCTGCCGCAGGCCCACCCGGTTCCGAGCGTCGCGTCCTCGTCGATCCGGTCGTGATGTCCGACCCGGATACCGTCGACATCGGTGATCGAACCCCAGCTCATCGAGATCCCATGAGGCTGAGCACCAGGTATTCCTGCAGCACCGTGAGCCACTGATACACGTCGAGGTGGCCGGCCATCGGATGCCCGGCAGGTAGCTGGTCGAGGCCCTCCGGGCCGATTTCGAGCATCGCCCCCAGTGCCAACCGCACATCGTTGACCGCGGACGCCCAGGCCTGCGCATCGTCCTCGGAGAGCTCGAACTTGCCGCCACTCTCCGGAAGAGTCTCCAGTAGGCGTTGCGCCGCTTGGCGTTTGGCGTCGATGATGGCCGGCTCGTGCAGGCTGCGCAGCGCGCTGTTCAGACTGTCGGCGGCCGCCGAACCGGCGGGGTGGCCGTTGCGGGACCGGAAGAAGTCCGGCAACAGCCGCTTCATCGTCTCGTCCTCGGGCGGGGACGTGTGACCGGTCCGGATACCGGTGATCTCGCTGAGTTCGTCAGTGGGGGCGGCAGATTCGCGATCATCGAGCATCCCGGTCAGCGACGTCACCAGATTGCGCAACAGGGCGGCCTCATGCGGCGCGAGCGAGGACCTGAATCGGGGGCCGCCGGCACTGTCGATCCGCTTCCACTTCCGCACGCGATCAGCGGTCCTGCTGCATGGTGGCCCACAGCCCGGCCGAGTGCAGCTTGGTGACGTCGACTTCCATCGACTCACGACTGCCGGCCGAAACGACGGCCTTGCCTTCGGTGTGCACCTGCATCATCAGTTTGGTGGCGTGCGGCTCGGAGTAACCGAACAACTTCTGGAACACGTAGGTCACATAGGACATCAGATTCACCGGGTCGTCCCAGACCACCGTCACCCAGGGACTGTCGGTGGCGGCGTCTTCGCCGCGATCGACGTCGGCCGCCTGATCCTCCCGGGTACCCGGCTTGGTCCGCGCAGGGGTAACCATGACGCAAAGGATACCGGGGACCGGCTACGCGCCCGAACCGGAACGGTACCGATACGGTGAGATCGTGATCGACGGCGTGAGTACGGCACTGCTGACGGACAAGTATGAGCTGACCATGCTTGCGGCCGCGCTGCGCGACGGCTCGGCCCACCGACGGTGCACCTTCGAGGTCTTCGCGCGGCGACTGCCGGAGGGCAGACGCTACGGCGTGCTGGCGGGCACCGGGCGTTTCCTGGAGGCGCTGGCGCAGTTCGTCTTCGATGAGCGCACCCTGGCGGCGGTATCCGATTTCCTGGACGCCGACACCCTGGCCTTCCTGGCGGACTTCCGGTTCAGCGGCGACGTCGACGGCTACCCGGAAGGGGAACTGTACTTCCCGAACTCGCCGGTGCTGTCGGTCCGCGGCAGCTTCGCCGAATGCGTCATCCTGGAAACCCTGGCGCTGTCCATCCTCAACCACGACAGCGCGATCGCCTCGGCCGCGGCCCGCATGGTGTCCGCGGCCGGCGGCCGTCAGCTCATCGAGATGGGTTCGCGGCGCACCCATGAGCAGGCGGCGGTCGCCGCGGCCCGGGCGGCCTGGATCGCCGGGTTCAGTGGCAGCTCCAACCTCGCGGCCCAGCAGCGTTACGGGGTCCCGGCGTTGGGGACCAGCGCGCACGCCTTCACCTTGCTGCACGCCACCGCCGCCGGAACGGATGACGCCGCCGCGCGCGATCTGTGCGAACGATCCGCGTTCCGCGCCCAGGTCGACGCCCTCGGTACCGGCACCACGCTGCTGGTGGACACCTTCGACATCACCGCGGGTGTGGCCAATGCCGTCGCGATCGCCGGCCCCGAACTGGGTGCGGTGCGCATCGACTCCGGTGAGCTCGCCATCCTGGTCCGCCAGGTCCGCGATCAGCTGGACGCTCTGGGCGCCACCGGCACCAAGATCGTCGTCTCCAGCGATCTCGACGAGTTCGCCATCGCGGCGCTGCGGGCCGAGCCGGTCGACAGCTATGGCGTCGGCACGTCCCTGGTCACCGGCTCCGGCGCTCCGACGGCCGGCATGGTCTACAAGCTGGTGGAGGTCGACGGCATCGGCGTGCAGAAGCGCAGTGCGCACAAGGCGTCCGCGGGCGGCGACAAGCACGCGCTGCGCATCGCCAAGGCGTCCGGCACCGTCGTCGAGGAGGTGGTGCACCCGGCTGGACAGCCGCCGCCGACCGAGGACGGGTTCACCGCGCGCCCGCTGACGGTCGCACTCGTCCGGGCCGGGCGGCCGGTGGGCGAGCACACCCTCGAAGCGGCGAGGGCCAGGGTGGCCGCCGGGCTCGGCAGCCTGCCGTGGGACGGCTTGAAGCTGTCCAAGGGTGAGCCGGCGATCCCGACCCGCGTCGTGGCTGCGGATCCGTCGCCATCGTGAAGCGCTCCGCCCAGGTCACCGAGTTGCTGGCGGCGGCCGTCGAGGCACTCGGCGGGGCGCAGCGTCCCGGTCAGGTCCAGATGGCCGAGGCCGTCACCGAGGCGTTCGACACCGGCCGCCATCTCGCCGTGCAGGCCGGCACCGGCACCGGCAAGTCGTTGGCCTACCTGGTGCCTTCCATCGCGCGCGCGGTCGCAGCCAACGAACCCGTGGTGGTGTCGACCGCCACCATCGCCCTGCAACGCCAGCTGGTGGATCGCGATCTGCCCCGGCTGGCCGACGCCCTGGCCGGCAAGCTCCCCCGCCGACCCACCTTCGCATTACTGAAGGGCCGCGGCAATTACCTGTGCCTGAACAAGATTCACAATGGCAGCGCGGCCGATACGGCCGAGGACCGGCCGCAGGAGGAGCTGTTCGACGCGGTGGCCGCGACGGCTCTGGGCCGCGACGTCCAGCGTCTGACGAGCTGGTCCTCGGACACCGAGACCGGCGATCGCGACGAGCTGGTCCCGGGTGTGCCGGACCGGTCCTGGAGCCAGGTCAGTGTGTCGGCGCGCGAGTGCATCGGCGTGTCCCGCTGCCCGTTCAGCACCGACTGCTTCTCCGAGAAGGCCCGCGCCAAAGCGGGTAACGCCGATGTCGTGGTCACCAACCACGCCCTGCTGGCCATCGATGCCATCGCCGACGCCTCGGTGCTGCCGGAGCACAACCTGCTGGTGATCGACGAGGCCCACGAGCTGGCCGACCGGGTCACCGGCGTCGCGACCGGCGAGCTGTCGGCCACCGTGCTCGGTGCCGCGCAGCGCCGGATCGGCCGGTTGGTCGCCGACGAGCTCGCCGACCGGATGGAGGCGGCCGGAGCAAACCTGTCCGCGGCGATCTATGACGCCGAACCCGGGCGCATCGACCACCTCGACGATGAGCTGACGACCTACCTGACCGCGCTGCGCGACGCGGCGTTCGCCATCCGGTCCGCGATCGACACCACCCCGTCGGATCCGCAGGCGGCGGCGGCGCGGACCGAGGCCGTCACCGCGGTGACCGAGATCGGCGATATCGCCGCGCGCGTGCTGGATTCGTTCGGTCCGGCGATTCCCGATCGCCACGATGTGGTGTGGCTCGACCATGAGGACAATCACCGCGGCGGCGGGAAACGTGCCATCCTGCGGGTGGCGCCGTTGTCGGTGTCAGGCCTGTTGCGCACCAGGCTTTTCGAACATTCCACCGCGGTGCTGACCTCGGCGACGCTGACCATCGGCGGCAGCTTCGATGCGATGGCCGCCGCGTGGGGACTGTCCGGCGGGGACCATGCGGCGTCCTGGCGCGGGCTGGATGTCGGATCGCCGTTCGACCATGCGAAGTCCGGGATCCTTTACGTCGCCAAGCATCTGCCCCCGCCCGGGCGCGATGGCACCGGCTCGCCGGCGCAGCTCGACGAGATCGAGGCGCTGATCAACGCGGCCGGCGGACGTACCCTCGGGCTGTTCTCCTCGATGCGCGCGGCCAAGGCGACCGCCGAGGTGATGGCCGAGCGCCTCGCCACCCCGGTGTTGTGCCAGGGCGAGGACACCACGGCCACGCTGGTCCAGCGATTCGCCGATGACGAGCAAACATCCCTGTTCGGCACGCTTTCGCTGTGGCAGGGCGTGGATGTGCCCGGACGCACACTGTCGTTGGTCTTGATCGACCGGATTCCGTTCCCGCGCCCCGACGATCCGCTGCTGACCGCACGCCAGCGGGCCATCGCGGCACGCGGCGGCAACGGGTTCATGGCGGTGGCGGCCAGCCATGCCGCGCTGCTGCTCTCGCAGGGCGCCGGACGGCTGCTGCGCCGCGTCGAGGATCGCGGGGTCGTCGCAGTGCTGGATTCCCGGATGGCCACCGCCCGGTACGGCGGCTACCTCCGTGCCTCGCTGCCGCCGTTTTGGGCGACGACCGACCACGAGCGGGTGATCGCCGCCCTGGGCCGGCTGACCGGCGGGTCCGGATAGCCGCCACCAACCGCCGATCTTCACTATCCTGGCTGCACAAGCGCGGCAGGCCCGTCCGGGCGCACCGAAAGGCGGGGCACACGTGAGGGACGCGAGGCGACCGGGACATCCCCGACACGTGGTGGTCACCGTGCTGGCCGCGTGCGTCGCGCTGGTGCTCAGCGGTTGCGGGCAGCAATTGCGCGGGACCCCGGTGTCGGTGTTCGCCGATCCGTTCCGGGTGGCGGGTATGCCCGCGACCGACGGACCGACCGGACTGCGCGACGACGCCGCCGAACCGACTCGGGAGGTGACCGATACCGACGGCGGTGAGATCGACCATCTGGCGGTCAGCTCGATCAGCGATATCGAGGAGTTCTGGGAGACCGCCTACTCGGAGGCCTTCGATGGTGAGTTCACCCCGGTCTCGGATGTGATCTCTTGGGACGCCGACGGTTTCGACGGCATCTTCTGCGATACCGACACCTACAACCTGGTGAATGCCGCGTTCTGTCACGAGGACGAGACGATCGGGTGGGACCGTGGCGTGCTGTTGCCGTCGCTGCGACGGGCCAACGGCGATATCGCGGTGACCATGGTCTTGGCCCACGAGTACGGGCACGCCGTGCAGCAGCAGGCGAAGATGATCAGCAGGTCGACCCCGACGTTGGTGGCCGAGCAGCAGGCCGACTGTCTGGCCGGGGTCTACATGCGGTGGGTCGCCGAGGGCAACTCGCCGCGTTTCACGCTGTCCACCGGTGACGGGTTGAACAATTTGCTGGCCGCGATGATCGCGTTCCGCGACCCGTTGCTCAACGAGGGTCAAGCCGTTGTCGGCGAGGACGAACACGGTTCGGCGTTCGAACGGGTTTCGGCGTTCCAGATCGGGTTCACCGACGGCGCAGCGTCGTGCGCGGCGATGGACCCGGCGGAGATCAGGCAGCGCCGCGGCGATCTTCCGGTGTTGTTGCCGGAGGACCAGTCCGGGGAGCTGCAGATCACCGAGGACTCGGTGGGCACCGTCATCGACGCGCTGAACATCCTGTTCGAGCCGGCAGAGCCGCCCGCACTCACCTTCGAATCGCTGGACTGCCCCGACGCCGATTCCGATGCCCCGGTGACGTTTTGTCCCGCGACCAATACCATCGCGGTCGATCTGCCCGCCCTGGAGATGCTCGGGGCACGATCCGACGACGAGGACACCGGGCTGGTCACCGGGGACAACACCGGCTATTCGGTGCTGGTATCGCGCTATATGCAGTCGCTTCAGCACCAACGCGGTGGCGTGGCGCTCGACACCGCGCAGGCCGCATTGCGCACCGCATGCCTGACCGGGGTGGCGACGGCCCAGATGGTCGACGAGGTGAGCACCCCGGACGGCGACACCATCGCGCTCACCGCGGGCGATATCGACGAGGCGGTGTCGGGCATCCTGCTCAACGGTCTGGTCGCCAGCGATGTCAACGGTGAGTCGGTGCCGTCCGGGTTTTCCCGGATCGACGCGTTCCGGGTCGGGGTGCTCGGCGAGCAGGACCGGTGCTTCAAGCGGTTTCCCTGACGGCGGGCCGGGGCACCTTGCGCGCGCGGGAGAGCGCGGCGGCTCGGGTCGGTCGGATCAGACGACCTTGGTCTCACCGTAGTAGGCGAGCACCGAATCGGATTCGTTCGTCGATCGGGTCAGGAACGCGTACGAGCGGATGAACGACTGGCCGACGCATCCGTCGATCTTGACCTGGAAGTTGCTGACCAGCACCCACGGGTTGGGTCCGGCGAACTCCTTCTCGGTGACCGGGACGATATTGATGATGCCCGGTTTGAGGCCGACGGCCACACCACCGGTCAGCGGCGTCGTCAGCACCGGGATCAGTCCGTCCAATGCCGGGGAACCGACGTCGACGCCGGCCAGGCCGACCGAGGGTGAGAGGCCCGCGGTGCCGGTGACGGTGACACCGTTGGATGTGCTCATATCGATGCCGCAGCCGATCTGGTACCCGACTTCCAGTACACCCTCGGGAATCTCGCCACCCTCCGGGCCGCTGATATTGCCTTTGAAGGTCCCGCCGACGATATAGCTGCGCGAGGACAACGCCGTGGTCAGCGGTGCCGCCACCAACTGGGTCTCGTCGGACGCACCCAGGGTCAGCCGCCATCCGTCCGGCGTCTGGGTGGTCACCGGTGGCGGCGAGAAGACCAGTCCGTGCGCCTGCGAAACGGCGACCGGCGGCAGCGCCGCACCAGCGGGCGCGGCGACCGGGGTGATGGCGGGTTCCAGGGCGGGGTTGATGGCGGGGGCGAAGACGGGGTCGACATCGGGTTCGGTCGGGTCGGTGCCCGGGTCGCCAAGGGCCACCGGCGCGCACATCAGGGCGGCCGTCAGCGCCGCGGTGAACAGCGCAAAGGGCCGTGGCACGGCGAATCCCTCAGATGGCACCTCGAGGAACTTACATCGCCTAGGTAACTCTGCGGCCACGACAAGGACACGGCCGAAGCGACGCTCAGCCGACCGGCAGCCGCCACAGGTATCCGGCCTCCATGGCCACCCACAGTGCCGTCTGTCCGGATCGGCCGCGCTCGACGGCCAGTCCGTGCGGTTCACCGTCGGCAATCAGGTCGACGGTGCTCACCTCCCCGTCTGCGGTGATCCGGGCGACCTGGCTGGCACCCCACAGGCTGACCCACACCCCGCCCGACGGGTCGGCGACCACGGCGTGCGGCTTACCGGGCAGGTCCATCTCCTGGATGGCCTCATCGGTGGGGATCCGCGCGATCTTGTCGGCCAGGATCTCGGTGAACCAGACGGCGTCGTCGTGGGTGGCTGCGATCCCGACCGGACCGGACCGCGGCGTCGGCGCCTCGCGCACCGTGAGTGCTCCCGAGGGTTCGAGGCGGCCGACGGCGTTGGCCGCGTTGAGCGTGAACCACAGGGCGCCGTCGGGACCCGCAGTGATCATCGACGGCATCCCGCCGGGGCGCGCCACCTCGGTGACGGTGCCGTCGAGGTCGACCCTGCCGATCACGCCGGAGTTCATCGCGGTGAACCACAGCGCCCGCCCCGGACCGGCGACGATGCCGAAAGGACCGCTGCCGGAGGGCAATTCGATATCACTGAGAACGCCGTCGGCGGTGATGCGGCCGATCCGGTCATCCCCGCTCCGGGTGAACCACATGGCTCCGTCGGGACCCGCCGTGATGATCGAGGGCTTGCTTTCCGGCGCGACACCGAATATCTCGACGGCGCCGTCTCCGGAAACGCGGGCAAGCTCGCCGCTGTGCACGAGGGTGACCCACATGGCTCCGTCTGGACCCGCGGCCAGCGCGTACGGCCCGCCGGGGATCTCGACCGACAAGATGCTCATGCCAACGTGACCAGTGCCAGTTCGTTGTCCCCGGCCAGCAGCCGGTGGTGCGGCAGCACCCGCACGGTGTAGCCGACCGGGCCCGCGACCGGCAACGGCGTGGTCGTGGAGAAGATCTGATTGCGGCCCACCGTTCCGGTGTGCGTCATGATGACCGTCACCGGATTCTGCAGGACGTCGCCGTCGTCGACGCGACCGAGCACGGCCTGCACCACCACCTCGTCGGGTGCCAGTCCGGCCAGGCACACCGATGCGGTGAGAGTCAGTTCGCTGCCGATCAGCGGCGTATCGGGCAGGCCGGAGCTGTCCACGTCGGTGATCTCGATCTTGGGCCATTCCTGTTGTGCCCGTTGGCGATAGGCGGCGAGCTGACGGGCCGCACCAAACGGCACTCCGGTGGCGTCGCCGGCGGGTTCGATGGTGGCGCGCAGCGACCGCGCTGCCGGCGCATAGTATTTCTCGGTGTACTCGCGAACCATGCGCGAGGCCAGTACCTTGGGCCCGAGTGCCTGCAGCGTGTGACGCACCATCTCCACCCAACGGGTCGGCACACCGTGCTCGTCTCGGTCGTAGAACTTGGTGGTCACCGAGGTTTCGAGGAGTTCGTAGAGCGCGCCGGCCTCGATATCGTCACGGCGGCTCTGGTCGGCCAGGCCATCGGCGGTCGGGATCTCCCAGCCGTTCTCACCGTCGTACCACTCGTCCCACCAGCCGTCGCGGATGGACAAATTCAGCCCGCCGTTCAGTGCGCTCTTCATCCCGGAGGTGCCGCAGGCCTCGAGCGGGCGCAGCGGGTTGTTGAGCCAGACATCGCAGCCCCAGTACAACATTCGGGCCATCGACATGTCGTAGTCCGGTAAGAAGGCGATCCGGTGCCGCACCTCGGCGCGGTCGGCGAACCGGACGATCTGTTGGATGAGGGCCTTGCCCCCGTCATCGGCCGGATGTGATTTGCCGGCCACGATCAACTGCACCGGCCGGTCGGTGTCGAGCAGCAGCTTCTCCAGCCGGTCCTGGTCACGCAACATCAAGGTCAGCCGCTTGTAGGTGGGCACCCGGCGAGCGAACCCGACGGTCAGCACATTCGGATCGAATGCCGAAGTGATCCAACCCAGTTCAGCCTCGGAGGCACCCCGCTCCAGCCAGGACCGGCGCAGCCGGGTCCGGACATCCTCGATGAGCAGGGCGCGCAGCTCGCAGCGGATCCGCCAGAGCACCCCGGCCTCGACCCGCTGCAGTTTGTGCCAGGTGTCCGCCTCGCTGAGCGAGCCGAGGTCCTCGCTGCCGATCAGTACACGCGCCAGCTCCACCCACTGCGGCGCCGCCCAGGTCGGGGCGTGCACACCGTTGGTGATCGACCCGATCGGGACCTCGGCGGCGTCGAAGCCCGGCCACAGCTCGCTGAACATCTCCCGGCTCACCCGCCCGTGTAGCAGGGACACCCCGTTGGCCCGCTGCGCCAGCCGCAAGCCCATATGCGCCATGTTGAATTTCGCCGGATCATCCTCGGCGCCGAACGCGATGACCCGATCCAGCGGGACGCCCGGCAGCAACGGGGTATCACCGCCGAAGTAACGGGTGACCATCTCGACGGGGAAGCGATCGATACCGGCCGGCACCGGGGTGTGGGTGGTGAACACCGTGGAGGAGCGCACCACCGTGAGCGCGGTGTCGAAGTCCAGCCCGGCATCGATCAGCTCGCGGATCCGTTCGGCGCCCAGGAAACCGGCGTGGCCCTCGTTCATGTGGAACACCTCGGGGGCGGCGAGCCCTTCGACCTCGGTATAGGCCCGGATCGCCCGGACACCGCCGATCCCGGCCAGGATCTCCTGTTTGATCCGGTGCTCCTGATCGCCGCCGTACAGCCGATCGGTCACCGCACGCAGATCGTGGGAATTCTCGCCGATATCGGAATCGAGCAGCAGCAACGGGATTCGCCCGACCTGGGCCACCCACACGTGGGCGAACAGCCGGTCGCCGTCGGGCATGGCCAATTCGATGAGCACGGCCCGCCCGGTGCGGTCGGTCAGCAGCCGCAGCGGCAGCCCCTGGGGATCCAGCGACGGATAGGTTTCGTGCTGCCACCCGTCGGCGGTCAGCGACTGCCGGAAATAGCCCGACCGGTAATACAAGCCCACCGCGATCAGCGGCAGGCCGAGATCCGATGCGGACTTCAGATGGTCACCGGCCAGGATGCCGAGGCCACCGGAATAGTTCGGTAGCACCTCGGCGACACCGAACTCCATGGAGAAGTAGGCGATGCCGTTGGGCAGGCCGTCCTGCTGCTGATACCACAGCGGGCGACTCAGATAGTCGTCCAGATCCGCCGCGAGAGCGTCGACCCGCTGCAGGAAGGCCTCGTCGCCGGCGAGCTCGTCGAGGCGCCGCGGGCTCACCGCCCCCAGCAATGCCACCGGGTCCGCCCCGAGGCGATCCCACAGCGTGGCGTCGATGGCGGCGAACAGGTCTTGCGTCGGTTTGTCCCATGACCACCGCAGGTTGACCGACAGCCGCTCCAACGCGGAGAGCCGCTCGGGCAGGTGTGCGCGGACGGTGAATCTGCGGAGGGCTTTCACGCGTCTCAACCTTACTGACCGGCCCACGGGTGTCAGCTGGGTCACCGGAGTGAGTTCATCTCGCCCAACGAGGTGTCCCTGACACTACGGTGGGTACTCAGAGTCGGTAGCGAGCGCGTCCAGACAGAACTAGACACCGGACGGACCGCGGTCACCGAAGTCGGGGCCGCGCCGAGTGAGGAGATTGGTGCGTGACCGGTCGTATCGGAATCGATGACGTCGAGCCCGCGCTGTCCGGTGGCCGGTTTCCCGCCAAGGCGGTGGTCGGTGAGGTGGTACCGGTGCGGGCCACGGTGTGGCGCGAGGGTCATGACGCGGTCGCCGCCACCCTCGTGGTGCGTTATCACGGGACGTCCTACCCGCAGCTGGTCCCCGACCCACCCGGCGCGGTGCCCGAGCCCGCGCCGCCGGTGACGCCGCCGCGGATCAAGCCGCTGATCCTGCCGATGGCGCCCGGGCGCACACCCGACGTGTTGCACGGTCAGTTCACCCCGGACCAGGTCGGCATGTGGACCTTCCGGGTGGACGGCTGGGGAGACCCGATCGCCACCTGGCGCAAGGCCGTCACCGCTAAGCTCGACGCCGGCCAGGGCGAAACCGAACTGAACAATGACCTGCTGGTCGGGGCCCGGCTGCTGGAGCGCGCCGCGACCGGGGTGCCGCGTGAACTGCGCCAGCCGCTGGTGGAGGCGGCGGCCGCGTTGCGCGCGCCCGGCGATCCGCTCGGCCGCGCCGGCGCTGCATTGTCACCCGCCATCGCCGATCTGCTGCACCGCTACCCGCTGCGGGAACTGCTCACCCGCGGCGAGCAGTTCGGTGTGTGGGTCGACCGGCCGCAGGCCCGCTTCTCGGCCTGGTACGAGATGTTCCCGCGTTCCACCGGAGGGTGGGACAGCGACGGCAAGCCGGTGCACGGCACGTTCGCCACCGCCGCCAAGGAGCTGCCCCGGATCGCCAGGATGGGTTTCGACGTGGTCTACCTGCCACCGATCCACCCGATCGGGAAGGTGCACCGCAAGGGGCGCAACAATTCGGTGACCGCCGCCGAGGGGGATGTCGGCTCGCCATGGGCGATCGGCAGCGACGAGGGCGGCCACGACGCCGTCCATCCCGCCCTGGGCAGCATCGAGGACTTCGACGATTTCGTCTCGGCCGCAGCAGACCAGGGGCTGTCCGTGGCGCTGGATCTCGCCCTGCAGTGCGCGCCGGATCACCCGTGGGCGCAGGCGCATCCCGAGTGGTTCACCGTGCTGCCCGACGGCACCATCGCCTACGCGGAGAATCCGCCGAAGAAGTATCAGGACATCTACCCGCTGAACTTCGACAACGACCCGGCGGGGCTGTATGCCGAAGTGCTGCGGGTGGTGCGGTACTGGATCTCACACGGCGTCAAGATCTTCCGTGTCGACAACCCACACACCAAACCACCGAACTTCTGGGCCTGGCTGATCGGGAAGATCAAGGCCGAAGATCCGGACGTGCTGTTCTTGGCCGAGGCCTTCACCCGGCCGGCCCGGCTGTACGGTCTGGCAAAGCTCGGTTTCACCCAGTCGTATTCGTATTTCACGTGGCGAACCGCCAAGTGGGAACTCATCGAGTATGGCCAACAGATCGCCGAGTACGCCGACTGCGCACGTCCCAATCTGTTCGTCAACACGCCGGACATCCTGCACGAGAGCCTGCAGCATGGCGGTCCCGGCATGTTCGCCATCCGGGCGGTGCTGGCGAGCACCCTCAGTTCGGTGTGGGGGGTGTACTCCGGCTACGAACTGTTCGAACATCGGGCGGTCCGCGAGGGCAGCGAGGAATACCTGGACTCGGAGAAGTACGAGCTACGCCCGCGTGATTTCGACGCCGCGGTGGCCACCGGCCAGTCCCTGGAACCGTTCTTGGGCCGGCTCAACGAAATTCGCCGCCTGCACCCTGCACTGGAACAGCTGCGCACCATCACATTTCACCCCGTGGACAATGATGCGATCCTGGCGTACAGCAAGTTCGATCCGGTGACGGGCGACTGTGTGCTGGTGGTGGTGACGCTCAACCCATTCGGGCCCGAGGAGGGCACGATCTGGCTGGGCATGAACGCACTCGGGATGGAGCCCTATGACCGGTTCTGGGTGCGCGATGAGATCACCGGCGACGAATACCATTGGGGTCAGGCAAACTACGTGCGGCTGGACCCGGTCCGGGCGGTCGCTCACATTCTGAACATGCCGTTGATCCCCTACGAATCGCGACTGAGCCTCTTGCGGAGGGAGTGAGTACACCTTGACTCAAACCAACCCGACCACCAGCGTCCATCTACGCCCAGGTGCCGACGACCTGCACCGGTTGAGTGCGGGCGAACACCACGACCCACACTCGATTCTGGGTGCCCACGAATACGACGACCACACGGTGATCCGCGCGTTGCGCCCGCACGCCGAATCGGTCACCGCCCTCATCGGAGGTGCGCGCTACCCGCTCAATCACCTCGAGGCCGGCCTGTTCGCGGGCGCTGTGCCGTTCACCGGTCTGATCGATTACCGCCTGGAAGTGCAGTATCCGGGTGCGGAGGCCCTCACGGTCGCCGACGCCTACCGGTTCCTGCCCACCCTCGGCGAAATCGATCTCCACCTGTTCGCCGAGGGCCGCCACGAGCGGCTGTGGGAGATCCTCGGGGCACACCGCCGCAGCTTCACCACACCCGACGGCGTGGTGGAGGGCTACTCGTTTGCGGTCTGGGCACCGAACGCCAAGGGCGTCAGCCTGATCGGCGAGTTCAATCACTGGGACGGCGGCCAGGCGCCGCTTCGGGTGCTGGGCTCCACCGGGGTGTGGGAACTGTTCTGGCCCGACTTCCCCGATGACGGGCTGTACAAGTTCCGTGTCCACGGCGTCGACGGATCGGTGAGCGATCGCGCGGACCCGTTTGCGTTCGCCGCCGAGGTGCCGCCGCGTACCGCATCCCGCGTCACCACCGGTGACTACGTCTGGCACGACGACGAATGGATGGCCGGTCGCGCGCTGCGCAACCCCGTCTTCGAACCGATGAGCACCTATGAGGTGCACTTGATGTCATGGCGGCCGGGACTGAGCTACCGCGAGTTGGCGGTGCAACTCACCGAGTACGTCGTCGAGCACGGCTTCACCCATGTCGAGATGCTGCCGGTGGCCGCGCACCCGTTCAGCGGTTCGTGGGGCTATCAGGTCACCTCGTACTATGCGCCGACACCGCGGTTGGGCAGCCCCGACGATCTGCGCTATCTGATCGACACCCTGCACCAGGCGGGTATCGGCGTGATCATCGACTGGGTGCCCGCACACTTCCCCAAGGACGCCTGGGCGCTCGGCCGCTTCGACGGGACGGCGCTCTACGAGCACTCCGACCCCCGCCGCGGGGAGCAACTCGACTGGGGTACTTACGTTTTCGACTTCGGACGCCCGGAGGTGCGCAACTTCCTGGTGGCCAACGCGCTGTACTGGCTGCAGGAATACCATGTCGACGGGCTCCGGGTCGACGCCGTGGCATCGATGCTCTACCTGGACTATTCACGACCGGCCGACGGCTGGACACCGAACATCTATGGCGGGCGGGAGAACCTGGAGGCGGTTCAGTTCCTGCAGGAGATGAACGCCACGGTGCACAAGGTCACCCCGGGTATCGTGACGATCGCCGAGGAATCGACCTCGTGGCCCGGCGTGACGCGCCCGACCAACCTTGGTGGCCTTGGCTTCTCGATGAAATGGAACATGGGCTGGATGAACGACACCCTGGAGTTCATCAAGCGCGACCCGATTCACCGCAGCTATCACCACCATGAGATCACCTTCTCGATGCTCTACGCGTTCAGCGAGAACTTCGTATTGCCGATCAGCCATGACGAGGTCGTCCACGGGAAGGGCACGCTGTGGAGCCGGATGCCCGGCAACGACCACAACAAGGCCGCGGGCCTGCGCGGACTACTGGCCTACCAGTGGGCGCACCCTGGTAAGCAGCTGTTGTTCATGGGTCAGGAATTCGGCCAGCGTGCCGAGTGGTCCGAGGAACGCGGCGTGGACTGGTATCAGCTCGGCGAGCAGAGTTTCTCCACCGGTATCGCGAAGCTGGTCACCGATATCAACGCCCTCTACCGCACGCGGCGGGCGTTGTGGTCTCGCGATACCGTCCCCGAGGGCTACTCCTGGATCGACGCCAACGATTCGGCCAACAATGTTCTGAGCTTCCTGCGTTTCGGCGACGACGGGACGGCATTGGCTTGCGTGTTCAATTTTTCCGGTAACGAGCATGCGCAGTACCGGCTCGGCCTGCCCCAGGCGGGCACCTGGCGCGAGGTGCTCAACACCGACGCCACCATCTACAACGGGTCCGGCATCGGCAACCTGGGGTCGGTGCAGGCGACGGCCGAGCCCTGGCACGGCCGCCCGGCGTCGGCGGTCATGGCGCTGCCGCCGCTGGCCGCGCTCTGGTTCGAACTCGACCAGTAGGCCGGCGAGTAGTCAGTAGAGCGCGTTCGCCAGCTTGCGCCGCGCGGCGAGGACCTCTGGGTCGGCGGCGTCGAACAGGTCGAACAATTCGATCAGCCGGGTGCGCACAGCGGTGCGTTCGTCACCGGCGGTGCGCTTGATCAGCCCGATCAACCGGTCGAACGCCGCTTGGACATTCTGCTGCAGGATCTCGACGTCGGCGGCCGCGAACGCGGCCTCGGCATCGTCGGGTGCCGCGTCGGCCAGCGCCGGGGCATCCACGGGGCGGGTGGTGGCCCGCTGTAGGAAGTTGATCTGCCGGATGGCACCGGCGGCCTCGGTGTGGTTGGGCTTCGCCGCGAGGATGGCTTCGTACGCGCTCAACGCCGCATCGAAATCGCCCTCGTCCAGGTAGCTGCGGGCCTGCTCCAGTTCCGGGTCCGCCTGCTCGGGCTGCTCGGGAACCCCGCTGAGCTTGCCGGCCGTCGCACTGATCAGCGAGTCGACCCACTGGCGCAGTTGATCGGCCGGTTGTGGGCCTTGGAAGCTGGAGATCGGTTGGCCGCCGGCCAGTGCCACCACCGTGGGCACAGCCTGCACGCCGAACATCTGCGCCACCCGAGGCGTGGTATCGACATTCACCATCGCCAGCGACCAGGTGCCGCCATCGGCCGCGGCCAACGCGCCGAGGTCCTCACCCAGCCGCACGCTGGCGTCGCTGCGGGGCGTCCACAGCAGCACGACGACAGGGACCTCGCTGGAACGGACCAGCACCTCGGCTTCGAGGTTCGCCTCGGTCACCTGTACCGCGCCGGTCACCTCGGACGGGGTGGCGGCGCCGGGGGGCGGCGGCGGGGGTGCCTTGAGTGCGGACAGATCGAATGCGCCGGCCAGGGCCGGTCCGACGGAGGGGCGTGGACGTGTCACGCCACCAAGTTTGGCACGTCCTCGCCGCTGTGGGCAGGGACGGTACGCCCATCGACGCGGCCGGTGCGATCGGCCCAGATGACGAAGATCACACTTCCCAACGGCACGATGCTGCCCAGCAACGCCAACGCCCAGGTCACGATGTTCCATTTTCGGGCGATCCCGACCAGCAGCGCCGCGGCCAGAAAGGCCATGAAGACTCCACCGTGGATCGGCCCGAAGATCTTCACGCCGATCTCGGTCTGGGGCGACCCGACGTACTTGAAGTACATGCCGACCAGCAGGCCGGCCCAGCTGAGGGCCTCCGCGATCGCGATGATCCGGAACCAGCCCGCCACGCTGCGGACGTCATATTTGCTTGCCATGAGCGTCATTGTGCCGCAGCGGGCGGCCAGCTACTACATTGCGTCGTTGTCCAACCTGAGCGCATTCTCAGCGGTCAGGGACGACGCAGGATCAACGCGTCACCCTGCCCACCCGCTCCGCACAGCGCCGCGACGGCGTACCCGGAGCCCTTGCGCGCCAGCTCCAGCGCCGCATGCAGGGTGATGCGGGCACCGGAGGCGCCGATGGGGTGACCGATCGCGATGGCGCCGCCGTTGACGTTCAGCTTGGCCGCGGCCGCCGCCTCGTCCAACCCCAACTCGCGGGCCGAGGCCAGCGCCACCGCCGCGAACGCCTCGTTGATCTCGACGACGTCGAGTTGATCGACGGTGATGCCCTCCCGCGCGATGGCCTTCTTGATGGCGTTGGCGGGCTGGGACTGCAGTGTCGAGTCCGGTCCGGCCACCACACCGTGCGCACCGATCTCGACCAGCCAGTCCAGACCCAGCTCCTCGGCCTTGGCCTTGCTCATCACCACCACCGCGGCCGCACCGTCGGAGATCTGCGAGGCCGAACCGGCCGTGATGGTGCCGTCCTTGCGGAACGCAGGCCGCAGCCCGCCCAGCGATTCGGCGGTGGTGTTGGCGCGCACACCCTCGTCCTCGGCGAACTCGATCGGATCCCCCTTGCGCTGCGGGATGGCCACCGGCACAACCTCGTCGGCGAACACCCCGTCCTTCCACGCCGCGGCGGCCCGCTGGTGCGACTGCGCGGCCACCTCGTCCTGCTCGGCGCGGGTGAACTGGTCGACATCGTTGCGCTGTTCGGTGAGCGCACCCATCGGCTGATCGGTGAACACATCGTGCAGACCGTCGTAAGCCATGTGGTCGACCAGGGTGGTGTCGCCGTATTTGAATCCCTCGCGACTCTTGGGCA
The DNA here is from genome assembly GCA_021648845.1 of Mycobacterium sp. MBM. GTDB lineage: Bacteria > Actinomycetota > Actinomycetes > Mycobacteriales > Mycobacteriaceae > Mycobacterium. Next base: position 25,707 of record JAKJHY010000042.1, read on the forward strand.
GCAGGTGCGGGGCCTGGCTCATCGATTCCTGACCACCCGCCACCACGACCTCGAACTCCCCCGCCCGGATCAGCTGATCCGCCAGGGCGATGGCATCGATCCCGGACAGGCACATCTTGTTGATGGTCAGCGCGGGCACATCCCAGCCGATCCCGGCGGCCACCGCGGCCTGCCGGGCCGGCATCTGCCCGGCGCCGGCGGTGAGCACCTGACCCATGATCACGTAGTCCACGATGGAGGCATCCGCCTCGCCATTCGGGAAGGCCTTCGCCAGTGCACCCCTGATCGCGATGGCCCCCAGGTCGCTGCCCGAGAAGTCCTTGAGCGAGCCCATCAGCTTGCCGACGGGGGTACGGGCACCAGCCACGATCACCGAGGTCGTCATTTCCATCCTCCAAGAGTTCTGTAAAGGCCGCGAAGCCATACCGGCAAGGCCGTAGTGTGGCCTATCACACAGGCATAAAAACCAGCATGTCAGGTTACTTTTAGTCTATGACCACCGAACACGTCGATGCCCGACCGGCCCTTGCCAGCGCGTTGGTGACCGCGATCGATCACGTGGGGATCGCCGTGCCCGATCTGGATGCGGCCATCAAGTGGTATCACGATCACCTCGGCATGATCGTGCTGCACGAGGAGGTCAACGAGGACCAGGGTGTACGCGAGGCCATGCTCTCGGTGCGCGGTTCGGCCAAGGACAGCGCACAGATCCAGCTGCTGGCGCCGCTGGACGACCCCTCGACGATCGCCAAGTTCATCAGCACCCGCGGGCCGGGCCTGCAGCAGCTGGCCTACCGCACCAGCGATATCGACGCGCTGTCCGAGCGGTTGCGTGCCGACGGTGTGCGCCTGCTCTATGACGCGCCGCGCCGGGGCACCGCGGATTCGCGGATCAACTTCATCCACCCCAAGGACGCCGGCGGCGTGCTCATCGAACTCGTCGAGCCCAACGCCGACGCCGCCCACTAGGACCAGCGACGGGTCGGGCCGCGATTGGCCCGGTTGTTCCAGCAGGACGTGTGCCAGTGCCTACGGTCCTCGATATCGCCGAACTCGACCGGCAGCACCACCACATGCGCGATACCCGGCCGGATTTCGTGATCACACCCGGGGCACCGGTACACCTTGGTGGCCCGGGTCGAAGGCACCGCCTTGACCTCGTAGTCATAGCCATCCGGGCCGGGTTCGACGCGCCGTTGCGACAGCCACTGCGGTATGGGTCGGTCCACACGCCGACCCGGACGCTTGCGCCCCACTAGAAACCGCGCCTCATCAGAACAGCCGGAACTCGTTGCTGTCCATCCCGCGCATCTTGTCGTAATCGAGTATCACGCAACGGATTCCACGGTCCGTGGCGAGGGTTCTGGCCTGTGGTTTGATCTGTTGGGCGGCGAAGACGCCGGTGACCGGCGCCAGCACGGTATCGCGGTTGAGCAGCTCGAGATAGCGGGTCAGCTGCTCGACCCCGTCGATCTCGCCGCGACGCTTGATCTCGACCGCGACCGAGGCGCCGGTCTCGTCCCGGCACATCAGGTCGACCGGCCCGATCGCCGTCATGTACTCCCGGCGCACCAGGGTGAATCCGGCGCCGAGCAACTCGACGTGCTCGGCGAGCAGCTCCTGAAGGTGGGCTTCCACACCGTCCTTCACCAGGCCCGGATCCACCCCGAGCTCGTGACTGGAATCGTGCTCGACATCCTCCACGGTGATGCGCAGCTGCTCACCGGCCTTGTTCTCCACCACCCAGACCGGCGCTGTCCCCTCGACCAGCTCCTCGGTGGTCCAACACGGTGGGGTCATCCAGTTCAGCGGCTTATAGGCGCGGTCATCGGCATGAACGCTCACCGAGCCGTCGGCCTTGAACAACAGCAGCCGGCGCGCGGACGGAAGGTGTGCCGTGAGCCGGCCGACGTAGTCGACGGTGCACTGGGCGATGACGAGACGCACACAACAACCATAGATTGCGCCGTGGGTTCACTAGGCTGACGCCACGATGACGGACAAGAAGAACGCGGCCCAACGCCTCGGCCGGATCCTCGAGCGGATGACGAGGCAGACCGGTCGGGTCACCGGCACACCCGAGTACGGCTCGTGGATTCTCGGACGCGTCTCGGAAAGCCAGCAACGCCGCCGTGTCCGCATCCAGCTCATCCTCACCACTGTCGTGCTGGGTGCGAACCTGATCGGGGTCTTGGTGGCCTGCCTGGTGGTCACGGTCACCTTTCCGGCGCCCAGTGTGTTCGACGCCCGCGTCTTGTGGATCACCTTCGCGGTGGCACCGGCCTATATCGTGCTGGCGTTCGTGGTGGGCGTCATCTGGGCGACCAACCGGGTCATCAACAATGTCCGCTGGGCCATCGAGGAGCGTGAGCCGACACCCGAGGACCAGCGCAACACCTTCTTCGCCCCGTGGCGCCTGAGCCGCGTGCTCTTGGCGCTCTGGGGTGGGGGCACCTTGGTGTTGACCCTGCTCTACGGGCTGCAGGACACCAATTACATCCCAAAGGTCCTGCTCGGCATCAGCTTTCCCGGCATCGTCGTCTCGGCCAGCTGCTACCTGTTCACCGAGTTCGCGCTGCGTCCGGTGGCCGCACAAGCCCTGGAGGTCGGCCCGCCCCCGCGCCGTTTCGCACCTGGCATCATGGGCCGGACCCTCACGGTGTGGGCACTGGGTTCCGGTGTGCCGGTGCTGGGCATCCTGCTGGCAGCCATCATCACGCTCTCGGTGCAGATCGTCTCGCCCACGCAATTCGCGGTGGCGGTGATGATCCTGGCGCTCTTCGCACTCGTCTTCGGTTTCGTCTTGATGTGGATCCTGGCCTGGCTGACCGCCACACCGGTGCGGGTGGTGCGTTCGGCGCTCAATCGCGTCGAACGCGGCGACCTGGAAACCAATCTGGTGGTGTTCGACGGCACCGAATTGGGGCAGCTGCAAAGGGGTTTCAACTCGATGGTCGCCGGTTTGCGAGAGCGCGAGCGGGTCCGTGATCTGTTCGGCCGCCACGTCGGCCGCGAGGTTGCGCTGTTGGCCGAGAAGGAGCAGCCCGAGCTGGGCGGCGAGGAACGGCATGCGGCGGTCATCTTCATCGACGTCATCGGGTCCACGGCGCTGGTCACCAGCAGACCGGCTGTCGAGGTCGTCGAACTGCTGAACCGATTCTTCGCCGTCATCGTCGACGAGGTGGACAAGCACCACGGTTTCGTCAACAAGTTCGAGGGTGACGCGGTGCTCGCGGTGTTCGGCGCACCGGTGTCGCTGGACAACCCCGACGAGGACGCCCTGTCGGCGGCGCGGGCGATGGCGGCGCGGCTGCGCGCCGAGGTTCCCGAACTCGACGCCGGTATCGGGGTCGCCGCCGGGCAGGTGGTGGCGGGAAACGTCGGCGCCAAGGAGCGTTTCGAGTACACCGTGATCGGTGAACCGGTCAACGAGGCCGCCCGATTGTGCGAGCACGCGAAGTCGGTACCCGGGCACCTGGTGGCCTCGTCGGACGCCCTGGCCAACGCCGGCGAAACCGAAAGCGCGCATTGGAACTTGGGCGAGCAGGTGCGCCTGCGCGGGCTCGACGAGCCGACGCGGCTGGCGCTACCGGTCTGAGTGCATTCCGTCGAGGAAGGCGGTGGCCGCCTGCACCGCATCCTGCACGGTGCGGTAACGGATGTTCTCGAACTCCGAGCCCTCGTCGATCACCAGCCGGTCCGGGTCGACGATGAAGCCCGCCTTTCCCCGCTCACGCAGGTCGGTGCTCATCCCGGACAACAGCGCGCGGGCCGCGTCGTCGACCTCGTCGGCCCGCGAAACGTCAAGAATCCCGACGGTGAAGTCGGCGCAGCCGCGGTCGACGGTGCGCATTACCTGTTCGGCACCGCAGAACAACAGATCGCCGTGGGCCTCGTAGACACGGATGTCCGCCCGCGGTTCGTAGATCGCCCGCAGGGTGGCCCTGGCATCGCGGGAGACCGTGAGGAAGTGCAGACCGAGCTCTTCGGACAGCCTGCGGCACAACAGTACCGACCTGATGCTGTGCCCTTTGTCGTCCAGTAGCGGTGAGTAGGTGCCGATGCCGAGTTGACCGGGCAGCACCGCCAGGATGCCGCCGCCCACCCCGCTCTTGGCGGGCATGCCGACCGCGCTGACCCAGTCCCCCGCGGCGTCGTACATGCCGCAGGTCACCATGACCGACAGTGTCCGGCGCACGACCGCGGCATCGGTGACGCGGCGGCCCGTCAGCGGATTCATCCCGCTGCGTGCCAGGGTGGCCGCCATCCGGGCCAGATCGGTTGCGGTGACCTTGAGCGAACACTGCCGGAAGTAGACGTCGAGCACGTCGTCGGGATCATCGTCGAGCACCCCGAAACTGGCCAGCATGTAGGCGATGGCGCGGTTGCGGTCGCCGGTCGCCTTCTCCGATGCGTACACCTGCGCGTCGACCTCGAGCTGGCGGCCCGCGAACGCGGAGTAGTAGTCGCGGATGAGGGCAAAGCGCTGGTCCGGCGAGGAACCCGGAACCAGCGACACCGCCGCGATGGCGCCCGCGTTGATCATCGGATTCTTCGGTCGTTTGGTGACCCGGTCCACGCTGATCTCGTTGAATGCCTCGCCCGAGGGTTCCACCCCGATCTTCGCATCCACTGCAGCGGGACCGCACCTGTCCAGCGCCAGCGCATAGGTGAACGGTTTCGATATCGACTGGATGGTGAATTCTGCTGCGGCATCGCCCGATTCGTAGATGAAGCCGTCCGCAGAGGACAGCGTCACACCGAACCGGTGGGGATCCACCCGGGCCAACTCGGGGATATAGTCGGCCAGCTCACCCGCATCGACCCCGCTGAACTCGGCGCGAATCTGGTCGAGGTAGCGCTGGACCTGACGGGACACGCCTGCAGAGTAGCGTTACTGCTGCGGGTACGGGGCGAACCGGTTGTCGAATCCCGCTTTGCGGGATGCGATCTGGGCCGCTCGCTGGGTCTCGGTGACGTATTGGGTGCCCGCCGGAAGGACGGAGGCGAGTTCGCTCAGCGACACCACACGGGCGCTCACCGTCGGCAGTTGCGCGATATCGGGGTCGATGTCCTGGAAGCGGATCGAGAGGGTGCCCTGATTGAGGCCGCCGGTCGACACCCAGTTCGCCACGCCGGGGTCACTCGGCGAGACGACGAGGGTATAGGTGGTGTTACCGGCGTCGTCGGCCACCGCCTGGACATTGTTCAGGCTGGTCTGCTCGTTCCAGTAGTCCTTGGTGATGGTCCAGTCGTCGGTGACGGGGACGACGAAATACCCGGCGCCGGCGCGGTCGATGGTGATGACCAGCGCCTCGTCGTCGGCGAGTTGGAAGTACCCGGCGCTCTGCAATTGGGTGGCGAGGAATTCCGCGTTGCGGGCCGGGTTCTTCAGCACATTGGGTTCGATGCGTTCGCCGGTGGTCGGATCGGTGGTCGCGACGGCCATGTATGTCGCCTCACGCTGGACACCGAGGGCCATGATGACCGCGGTCACCGCGCCGCGGAGCACCGGCGGCACGAACGGCAGCGGCGGCACCAGCGAGACCAACGTGGTCAGCAGCTTGCTGCGCACCACGGCAGGCCCGATACCTGGGATGGCGAAACCACCGAGCTGGCTGAACAGGCTGTTTGGTGGCCCGCCGGTCCGGGTGATCTCCAGGCTCATCGGCTGTTGATTGGCCCAGTCGGACAAGGTGTTCCGCGTCGCGACGATGGTGGTGTCCGCGGTCAGCTGGAGATGGTTGGGCCGACCGTTGGCCGGTGTCCTGTCCAAGGTGATGGTGAACGTGCCGTCGTCGCCGATGACCAGTTGATCCTTGGTGAGCACCGCGGCGGTGTTGCCGGTCAGGCCGGTCAGCACGCTGAAGCTGGTGTCGGCGGGCAGGTTGTCCAGATCGGCGAACCTACCGGTGATCACATAGGACGACGCGCCGTTGACCCCCATGAAGCGGTAGATGGTGTCGGGGTTGTCGTACAGGATCCGGGAGGCCGCCACGTCCTTGCCGGCCTGGCCGGACCAGGCGTGCGGCGGCGCGACCTGCATGACGACGGTGGGCTTGTTGGAGTTCAGCAGCTGCTGCTGGAACGCCGAGGCCATCGCGTAGGCGTCGACCGCGGCGTTCAGTCGGTCGATGTTCTCCTGATCGGGTCCGTCCACCCGGTCGAACTCCCGTTCGGCGGCCCAGGTGAACCCGGAGCGCAGCACCAGCTTCATCAATTTCACCGGCAACGAATTCGCGACGCGATTTGCCAGCTTTTCGGCCCGTAGCTGGTCTGGGGTGCCGAGCGGGCTCACCGGTGCCACCGCGGCCGCGCTGGTGGTCTGTTCGTCGGCGACCGACGTCAGCGCGGTCACCACATCGTGTCCGACCTCCCGGCGGGCGGCCGCGAGCACGGCCAGCGCCGCCGGGCTCTCGTCCGGGGTCTGCGGGATGTCCGAGGATCGGACATCGTCGGCGAGGGTCGTGGGCCCCGCGGTGAGCTCGGTGTGGGATTGGGCCGAGGCCCGGACCGCCGGCGCGGTGTCCTCGCCGCGCTGGGCACGCCGGGGAGCGCCCGATGTGCGCACCGTCAACGATGTACGCACACTCGCCTTCCGCGGCGACGAGGAGGTGCGGGCACCGTGCTTGGGCGCACTCGTGCGTGCGGCGTCCGACCTGCTCGACGTGGTCGAACCCGAATTCCCGGCGTCTGCCGACGCGGCTCCGGAGGCGATTGTGGCGCCGACACCGAGCGCCACCGCCAGCGCGCCGACCCGTCCTATGAAGACCGCACCACCGGGCATCGCTGCACCTCCACGACGGTTATAGCAGCACCGGACTACTTCGCGGGTGAGAAATCCGCAGCACGCCTCGAACCGGCGCGCCGTTTCAGCCGCGTCCGGATGGACCAGCCCAGCCCGACGATCACCACCGTCACGACCAGGTATTGCAGCGCGGACGCATACGGTTCGATCCGGTGCCAGTTCGCACCCAGCAGATATCCGGCCAGCACGAAGACCGAGTTCCAGATCAGGCTGCCGAGCAGCGTCAGCGCGGTGAACACCGCGAAGTTCATTCGTTGGATGCCCGCGGGGATGGAGATGAGGCTGCGAAAGAGCGGCAGCATGCGTCCGAAGAAGACCGCTTTGTGTCCGTGCTTGGCGAACCAGTCCCTGGTCTTGTCGACATCTTCGCCATCCATCAGCGGCATTCGGGACACGATGTGGCGGATCCGGTCGTGTCCCAGCCAGGCGCCCAGCGCATACAGCATCCAGGCGCCCAACACCGAGCCTGCGGTGGTCCAGACGATGGCACCGATCAGTGACAGCTCGCCGAGGCGGGCGGCGAAACCCGCCATCGGCAGGATCACTTCGCTGGGAATCGGCGGGAAGAGGTTTTCGACGAAGATGGCCAGACCTGCGCCCAGGCCGCCGAGGCGCTCCATCAGATCGACCGCCCATCCCGCCGCACCGTCCAGGTGGATGGCCTCGTCGGCAGAGGTCATGGTCCAGCTACTCCTTGGGTCGTCGGGGATCGATGGGCCAGGCACGCCCGCACAAATGCCTCCAGTGTGGCCAAGGGTCGCTGAGGAGGTCCTCAGGATCACCGAGCGGTGTGGCCGACCGCCGGCCGTCGCGCTCGCCGGGACCGAGCACCCACTGTCCACTGCGATGTCGGTTTTCCGCCAGTGCTGTCGGTGCCCGGGTGTAAGGGTTGACGGTATGCACGACGATTTCGACAGCTGCTACCGGGCGGTCCAGTCCAAGGACGCCCGGTTCGACGGCTGGTTCGTCACCGCTGTTCTGAGCACCAAGATCTATTGCCGGCCGAGCTGCCCGGCGCGTCCTCCGCTGGCACGGAACCTGCAGTTTTATCCCACGGCGGCTGCGGCCCAGGGGGCCGGTTTCCGGGCTTGTAAGCGTTGCCGTCCGGATACGTCGCCGGGGTCCCCGGAGTGGAACGTCCGCAGCGATGTGGTGGCCAGGGCAATGCGGTTGATCGCCGACGGCACGGTAGACCGGTGCGGTGTGAGCGGTCTGGCCGATCGGCTGGGGTACACCACTCGCCAACTGGAGCGGCTGCTGCAGGCCGAGGTGGGCGCCAATCCGCTGGCCCTGGCACGGGCCCAACGCACCCAGACCGCACGGGTGCTCATCGAGACCACGAATCTGCCGTTCAGCGATGTCGCATTCGCCGCGGGTTTCAGCAGCATCCGGCAGTTCAACGACACCGTGCGGTCGGTCAGCGCGTTGACACCGACCGCGCTGCGGCAACGTGCCCGCACCGCCGCCGCGCGGCCCCCGGCCGATGTGGTATCGCTGCGGCTGCCGGCCCGAACACCTTTCTCGTACGAAGGGTTGTTCGGCCATCTTGCGGCCAGCGCGGTGCCCGGTGTCGAGGAGGTCCGCGACGGCGCCTATCGACGGACCCTGCGCCTACCGTCCGGATCCGGGGTGGTGGCGCTGACACCACATCCCGATCACGTCCGGTGTCAGTTGATCGTCGAGGACTTCCGTGATCTGTCCGCGGCGATCGCGCGCTGCCGGCGCCTGCTCGACCTGGACGCCGATCCCACCGCCGTGGTGGACGCGCTGAGCCGAGACCCGCACCTGGGTGCGCTGGTGGCGAAGGCGCCCGGACAGCGCATCCCCCGCACCGTCGACGAGGCCGAACTGGCGGTACGTGTCGTGCTCGGCCAGCAGGTGTCGGTGAAGGCGGCGCGGACCCACGCGGGTCGCCTGGCCCAGGCGTACGGCACACCCGTCACCGACCCCGCCGGCGGGCTCACCCACGTCTTCCCCTCGACCGAGCAGCTGACCGCCGTGGATGTCGAGCGTCTGGCCATGCCGGCGTCGCGGCGCCGCACCCTGACCGCACTGATCGCCGCGCTGGCTGCCGGCGACGTCGAGGTCGACGCAGGTGCCGACTGGAACAGAGCCAGAGCACAACTGATGGCTCTCCCCGGTGTCGGACCGTGGACGACCGAAGTGATTGCGATGCGCGGCCTCGGCGACCCCGATGCGTTCCCGGTGACCGATCTGGGAGTGCGCGCCGCCGCCAAAGCGGTGGGCCTGCCGGATAAGACCGACGCCCTGATCGAGCACAGCGCACGGTGGCGGCCGTGGCGGGCATATGCCACTCAGCATTTGTGGACCGCCCTCGACCATGCCGTCAACGATTGGCCACCGCGACCAAACAACCAGGGGACACGATGACAGGTTTACAGTTCCGATCCATGGACAGCCCGGTGGGACTGCTGACGCTGGCCGGTGTCGACGGACGTTTACAGCATCTCCGGATGGAAGACCAGACCTACGAACCGAGCAGGGACGGCTGGGAGGTCGACGACTCGGCCTTCCCCGAGGCGGTCGAGCAGCTGACGGCGTACTTCGCCGGCACCCTCACCGAGTTCGATCTGGACCTGCAATTCGACGGGACACCGTTCCAGCGTCGCGTCTGGGAAGCCCTGCTCACGATTCCCTATGGCGAAACACGCACCTATGGCGAGATCGCATTGCAGGTGGGGTCGCCTACGGCGTTCCGCGCGGTGGGATTGGCGAACGGACATAATCCGATCGGCATCATCGTTCCATGCCATCGCGTTATCGGCGCGAATGGCAGTTTGACGGGCTATGGCGGCGGACTGAATCGAAAAAAGGCATTGTTGGATTTGGAAAAGAGTCGATCAGAATTGGCTCTATTCGACTGATTTGCCCGCAATTAGGGGCGCCGCCAATTTCTATGTAACGCACAAATGCCCGAGCCCCCCAAATTGTGTGTTTGGGGGGCTCGGGTTTTAATGTGTGTTCGGCGGTGTCCTACTTTT
>JAKJHY010000043.1 GCA_021648845.1 Mycobacterium sp. MBM
TCGCGCCAGGCGGGGAAGGCCGCGGCGGCGGCGTCGATGACCGCGCGGGCGTCGGCGACGCTGCCCAGGGCCACCTGCCCGGTGACCTGACCGGTCGCCGGATTGGTCACCGCAGCGGTGACGTCCGAAGCGCCTTCGAAATCGGTGTTGTTGAGCCAGTGTGAGATTGGCGTGCGAGCGGGATGTTGGATGGCATTGGACACACCCTCATGGTTTATCGCGTTTGTGCACAGGTCAAGAACGAATCCCGCACGGTGGCGTGCAATTATGCACGTGTAGCTTGGTGGTCATGTTCAGTGCCGACAACCTGCGATTCTTTCTCGAAGTGGCGCGCACCGGCCGCCTCAACGAAGCCGCTCGCAACCTTGGAGTGGATCACACCACGGTGGGCCGACGCATCACCACACTGGAGAAGTCGTTGGGGGAGCGCCTGTTCGACCGATCCCCGGGTGGCTGGATTCTGACCGAGGCGGGAGCAACCCTGCTGCCGCGTGCCGAGTCGGTCGAGTCGGCGGTGCTGGCGGCCTACGACGTCCGATCCTCGGGTGAGGGGTTGCTGACGGGCACCGTTCGAATCGCGACCACCGATGGCTTCGGCGCCTTCGTCGTTGCGCCACGGCTCGTAGAGCTCCGCCGCCGGCATCCCAACCTCGAGATCGAACTGGTCACCGCGACTGAACATGGCTCGCTGTCGGCTCGCCACTTCGACGTGGCCGTCACACTCGAGCAGCCTCCACCGCGATCGGTGCATGTCCAGCACCTGGCCACCTACCAGTTACGGCTTTATGCCTCCGCGGAGTACCTTGCCGCGGCGCCCCCGGTGCTGGAATTGGCCGATCTGAAGGGGCACTCGCTGATCTGGTACATCGACGCGCTGCTGGATGTGGCACCGCTGCGGATTTTGGATCTGCTACCCCACAAGCAGCGAGCCGCCATCCAGACCAACAACATCACCGGTCACTGGACCGCCGCACGCAGCGGGTTGGGTATCGTCCCGCTGCCGGAGTATGTAGGTGAGCCGGACGAATCGCTGAAAACAGTCCTACCCGAACTTTTTTCGGTGCAGCGAAGCTACTGGCTGGTGGTTCCGCGGGAGTTGCAGCAGGTCGGCCGGGTGCGGGCCGTCGCGGCGTTTCTGCGCTCGCTGGCGACATCGAGTCCCTACCTCACACAAGGCTGGTAGCTGGACTCAGATCGCGGGGTGTCGTTTGTTCCACGGCGTGGCCTGCTGGAACGCGCTGACGATATCCACCAGCAGACGTTCGTCGAACGCACTGCCGACCATCTGCAGACCGACGGGGAAGGGGCGACCGGACTCCGTGGTCGTGAAGCCGCCGGGGAAAGTGATCGTGGGCAGTTGTGACAGCGTGAAAGGGACGGTGAACCGGTGCACCCCGGCCGTTGTTTCGTCGTCCATGCGGACCATTTTCTCAACCGGGGGCGCGATGAACGACATCGCGGGAATCAGGGTGGCGTCCACCCGGTCCAGAGCCGCTTCCATCTGTCCCTTGAAAACCAATCGACGCTGTAACAGCGTGTCGTAGTCCATACCCGACATCGCCATCCCCAGCTCGATCAGCTCGGCGAGCGCGGGTCCGTAGGTATCCTTGTGGGCGGCGTAGAGATCTCGGTGCGCGCGTGCGGTCTGCACGGCGCACACACCGAACCAGTCGGTGATGGCCTCGGTCGGATCCGGAAGGATGATGGGCGTCAGTTCAGCACCGAGCTCCTGCAACGTCTGCTCAGCCTCCCGATGCGCCTTCTCCACATCGGAGCTGACGTCCCGATAGCTCCAGGTCGGGTCGATACCGATCCGAACACCCTTCAACGACGACGTTGCCCGTGTGTCGAATGCGGGTACGGGCCGCGATGACGCGGTCGCATCCCGGGGATCCGCACCGGCGATGGCGGCGAGGATGAGGCCGGCGTCGAGTGCCGATCGACAGATCGGCCCGATATGGTCCAGTGTCGCCGCAAGTTCCACCACGCCCGCCCGGCTGACGCGTCCCCAGGTCGGCTTCAGTCCGGTCGCGCCGTTCGAAGCCGACGGCATCCGGATCGAGCCGCCGGTGTCGGAGCCGAGCGCACCGAAACACAGTCCGGCCACCGGGGCCACTCCGCTCCCGCTTGAGGAGACGCCCACCCAGCGGTCCGCATCCCAGGGATTGAGCGGAGCTCGAAACGGTGGCGTGTGTTCGGTGTAGACCCCCTCGGTGGTGTGCACCTTGCCCACGATCACGGCACCGGCATCCTCGAGCCTGTCCACCACCGTCGCGGACGTCGCCGCGACCTGTCCGATCCGGGCCGCCATTCCAGCCTCGGTGCGCCAGCCCCGCTTGTCGAAAATGTCCTTGATGGCCAGCGGCACTCCGTCGAGCGGGCCCCGTGCGGTCCCGGCGCGGCGGCGAGCATCGGATTGTTCGGCTTGGGCCATCGCTTGGTCTGCAGCGACGAAGGCGAATGCACCCAACTGCGGGTCCACCTCGGCGATCCTGCTCAACATCACTTCGGTGAGCCGTTGCGCGGTGAGATCGCCACCGGCCAGCAGGTCGGCCACCTCGCTGATCTCCCGGTACTGCAGGTCTGCTGCCGAACTGTTGTCGCTCATGTCGTGGATCTCCTTATCCGGGGAAGGTGTTTCACCCGCGGTCGTCGGCGGTTCGGCTCAGCGCGACATCGCCCACCGTGGTGCCGTCCACCGCCTGCACCGCAGACGAACCGTACTGCGAGCCTTTGGTCAGAATAGTGAGCGGGATGTACACGATGGGCCCCACCACCATGGCTGCGAACGAGGCGAAGTGCATCGGATAGGCGCCGAGCACTCCGAGCGCACCGATCGCGATACCGACGGCCAACGCCGCCATACCACACAGATTCCAGTCCTTGACCCGTCCCTCGCGGTACTCGATATTGCTGCCCGGCGCCAGCTTCAGCAGCTTCCGACAGACGAAATAGTCACTGAGCAGGATGAATATCCACGTATTGGTCATGACGCCGGTGACTGCCAGGAACTTGTCGGTGTACTGCAGAACGTTGATCGGGTACAGCACCACACCGATCCCCACCAACAAGACCATCCACCATTGCCGGCCTACCCGCTTGGCCGAGAGCACATCCCATGCGTTGGACAGTGCCAACGACCCCGAGTACAGGTTCATCACGTTGATTCGTACCTGCGTCAAGATTGCGAATATCACACCCAGGACACCCATTACGATCGCGAAGATGAGTCCCGGATCGGTGGCTGCAAGTTCTTGTTCGGCCCGTGTTCCGTCGAAATGCGCGACCATGGTGAAACCGAGGAAGACCCCGAGCACCATCACCACCGCGATCATCAGCAGCTCGACGAGCATCACCCCACCTGTTCCGACGTACGAGACAGACCTCTTCACGAACCGTCCGTAGTCGGTGGCGATCAGCGCCTGAAAGACGACCTGGCCGTTCGCCAGACTCAATGCCTGCCACATCGCGGTGCTGCTCACGCCGTCCTGCACCACCCATTCGCCGGGACCCACCAGGACGTAGCCGTTGGCGAGCATCACCATGCCGATGACGAACAAGACCAAGAAGATCGGCATGCCGTAACGTTGTAACAGGTTCATGGAATGCATTCCGCGCCAAGAACAATAGAGCGCTATCAGAGCCACGATCGCGAAGACCACGCTGGCGCCCGCCGAGTTGATCGAGATGCCGGCGATCTCGCTGAGACCGTGCGAGACGATGCTGCCCTCGAAAATAAAGTAGAAAACATAGTTGACGGCGTAGACGAACGACGCGATCGCCGAGCCTCGTCCGCCGAATCCGAGACCGCGAGACAACAGCGGCAGGGAAAGCCCCTCCTGGCTCGCGATTCTCATCACCAGTGCACCGACGACGGTGGCGCCGACCACCATGTAGGCGATCGGGACCAGGACCATCGGCCAACCCACCAGGAAGCCCATCTGACCTCCGAGGGCAAACCAGAACATCGCCGTCACGTTTCCGGTGAGCACGAGCAGGATTGCCGGTCGCCGCCACCGCTGACTGTCCGGCACGCGAGTGGTCGCGTAACTTTCGATCTGGTCGTCGAGGCTGGTCGCCGGACCTTGGAAGTAGTCCCTGAGACTCACGGATGTTTCCTTTCTGCTCACCGCAATCCGGTGGATGACGAGTGCACGGTGCCATTGCGTGCGTCGACGAGTCCGAATCGGAACGCAAGCGACGAACGAGATCCGGACCGCGGCAAGACCCCTCGTGACGTGAGGTTGGTTACATCTCAACCGAGATCGTCCGGCGCGTCAACGGACAGTCATGCAGATGGACGTGCATAAATGCACGCTCTGCCGTGCACGGCAACAACGTCCTGCACCAGCGACTGTCGCAGCGGATATCGCGCTACCGAAGTTCCAGGACGACCTTGCCGACAGTGCGTTTGGATTCGACGAGCTGATGGGCGCGTGCCGCTTCGGCCATCGGAATGACCGAATCCACTACCACGCGCACCGCACCGGAGGCGAACAGGGGCAGGACATCGCGTGTCACACCGGCAATGATGTCCGCCTTTTGATGCAGCGGGCGAGAACGCAACATGGTCGCCGATACGCTGGCGCGCTTGGACATCAGGTATCCGATGTCCAGCGGCGCGGGGCCGGCCGTGCCGCCGATAATGACGAGATGCCCGTCCGGGGCCAAGCATTCGAGATTGCGCGTGAGGTAATCCGCTCCCACCACATCCAGGATGACATCGACCCCGCGACCACCGGTGGCCTCCAGAGTGGCTGCGACGAAACCCTGTGACCGATAGTTGATCGCCGTGTGCGCGCCGAGCCGTAGGCCCGCCTGGGTCTTCTCCACGCTTCCGGCGGTGGTCACGACGTGGGCACCGATGGCGCTGGCCCACTGGATCGCGAACGTGCCGATACCGCCGCCGGCACCGTGGATCAATACCGTCTGCCCTTCGCCGAGGCCGGCGATCATGGCCAAATTCGAGTACACGGTGGCGGCCACCTCGGGCACCGCGGCCGCTTCGATCATGCTGAGGCCCGGGGGAATCGGCATCACCTGGGTAGCGGGAACGGCGACTTCGTCGGCATATCCGCCGCCATCGAGCAGTGCGCATACCTCGTCGCCGGGTGCCCACGTGGTGACATCCGCGCCGACGGCCGTGACGGTGCCGGAACACTCGAGCCCCAGCGGGCGCGGCGCCCACGGCGGTACCGGGTATCGCCCGCGCCGTTGCAGCAAGTCGGCGTTGTTGACCCCGGCCGCCGCGATCTGGATCACCACGTCATGGGCACCGGCGTGGATCGGCTCGACCTGCTGCCACCGCAGGACGTCCGGATCGCCGGGGTGGTCGAACAGGATCGCTCGGCTCATCGCTGCGCCGCCCAGTGAGCGATGCTCTGCGCGTACCGGGGCGTCTCGACGCGGCAGTGCCGCCCCGACGCTTCCTGCCGGGCGTTCGCCGCCTCCTGGAAACTCTGACCGTTTTTGGCGATGAACGCCAGGAAGTCTTCGGTGGGATGGGAGGTCACCGTGTTGGTGTATCGGCACCGGTCGCCGTCGAGTTGGTCCATGCGAAGTTCCCAGACGACCTGCGTCGTCGTCCACCCGGCGGGGGTGAGAACGTCGGACAGCGACACCATCTTGCAGTAGTGCGTTTCGGCGACCTCGAAGCGGTACTGCTGGATCACCAGACCGGTCCCGATCATCTCGATATTGATCGACATCGGTGTGCCATCGTCGTCGACCGTGTATCCCGCAGCCTTGTGATCGCCCGGTGCGCAGCGCTGATACTCGTGCGTGGGAAGAGTTTTCAGCCATTGCGCGATGTCCACACGGTCGTAAGGCGCTTCCACGTCTGCGGTGATCGCGGCGTGGGAAAGCACCAGGTCTTCGCGCACTGCGTTGCTCATCGTCTGCTCCTGTCATCGGGATGTGATCTCGCTGCAGCAAGCATGTCGCGGGCGCCACCGGCTCGACAATCACGCTGACGTGACCTGAGAAGGTAGTGCTAGCCGCAATCTGGAGCGGATCACCCCGAGAAGCTCTGAATGCGCTTCCTCAGGCCGGTCGAAGCTCCTGGGCGAGCATGACGATGATGCCGCTCGGGCCGCGGACATAGGTGAGCTTGTACATGTCCTGGTAGGTGGCGATGCCGCGAAGCGGATGGCACCCGTGCCTGGCGGCCGCCGCGAGCGCTACGTCGAGATCGTCGACAGCGAAAGCGACACGGTGCATCCCGATTTCGTTGGGCAGGGTGGGTGGCGAATCGATGGCCGGCGGGTGCAGGTACTCGAACAGTTCCAACCGGCCGACGCCATCGGGTGTCTGCAACATCGCGATGTTCGCGTGGTTACCGTCCAAACCGACGGCCGTGTCGGTCCACTCACCGCTGACCGTGTCGCGGCCGACGACCGTGAGGCCGAGGTCGGTGAAGAAGGCAATCGCGGCCTCCAGATCGCGGACGGCAATCCCGACGTTGTCGAGTCTGATGGCCATGAGGACCACGGTAACTCAGCGCCGGTATGTCTCCAGGGCCGCGGCGTCGAGGTTCTGGTAGGCCAGCCACATATCGCGTCCCAACGCGCGGATGCCCTCGGCGTTGTAATGCCGGTCGGCGTGACTGTTGAACGAGTTCCGGTTACCGGGCACGAAGGCGGTGCGTGGTATGCGGTTCGGGGTGTCTTCGTGCACGGCGTTGATCGCCGTGTAGTCCTTGCCGCTGAGCTCCATCTCCTCGGGCACCATGCCGCCGAGGATGATCGGCGTCTCGGCGCCGTACCGGGAGCGCAGATCGTCGAAGAGCGCATCCAGCTTGCGCTGGTATACCGGTCCCGGGGTCAGCGGCACGTCGGACTCACCCTGGTGCCACAGCACGACCGCGACGGTGCTGCCAGGATTGCGCTGCAGGGCGGCGTCGATCGAGCGGACCGCCTCGCGATAAAGATTGCGCCGTGTCGTCGTGTCGTCGATATCCCAGGTGTAGCCGTTCTTCGGGTGGAACGAGGTGTCGCCGCGGGCGCAGGGCACCAGCAGCACCGCACGACCGGTCGCCTCGGTCAACGCCTTGCCGAAGGTCACGCCGAATCCGACCCGCCGAGCCGGGGTCTCGTGAACCAGCGGATCCGCGCCGAGAATGACGGTGTTCTTCGACGGACCGCTGTTGGCCCACTGGTGCACATCGGGGTGCGGCTTGTCGGCGCCGCCCGGGTCCAGCGGCAACCCCATGCCGAACGCGTTGGACTGGCCCAGGATCGGCACCACCAGGTAAGGCTCGCTCGGCGGGGTCACCGGGATGCCCTTCGGTGCGATCCGGCGCTTGACGAAGCACTTCAGTTCGAAAGCCGCGCGCTTCCACAGCGGCGCGTCGCCATCGGGATTGCGGGGTGTACGCATGGCCAGGACAGTACAACCGTCCCGATCGGCGCACATCGGTGCGTGCGAGGTGGCGATCACGGCCTGACCATCGGGGCGTTTAGCAATGCGGCCGCGGCGGGCACATGCTGGCTATGAGCAACGAAGCGAAGGTCACCGTCGAACGCACCATTGCCGCACGCGTCGATGCCGTATTTGACGTGCTGTCCAATCCTCACCGGCACCCTGCCTTGGACGGGTCCGGGTTAGTCCGTAGCGTCGACCACGCCGACCGGATCCAGAAGGTCGGCGAGGTGTTCACGATGAACATGCAGGGCGACCACATGGGCGGCGAATACAAGACCGATAACCACGTGACCGGATACGTGAAGGACAAGCTCCTGGCCTGGCAGACCGCGCCCGCGGGCACCGAGCCTCCCGGATGGGAGTGGCTGTGGGAGCTGGAGCCCCAGGGCCCGGGCGAGACACTGGTCCGGCACACCTACGACTGGTCCAAGGTCACGGACAAGAAATTGCTCGAAAAGGTGAAGTTCCCGCTGGTCACCGAGGATCAGCTCGAGGACACGCTGGCGCGGCTGGCGGCCGAGGCCGCCTCGTCCTGACCCGCGCGGCGCACCCGTTCAGCCGCGACCCGTTTTCTGTTGGAAGTCCTCGATGAGGTCGGACGCTTCTGCCTTGGTCATGTCCTCAGGGACCTCGGCTCCGGCCTCTTGCGCCAGGGTGTTCAGATAGCTGCGCTGCGCACCCGTCATCGGTTCGTCGCCGGTGACCCACTGCGAGGTATCTTTTTCGGCGTTCTCCAAGGGTGCTTGTGTGGTGTCATCGCTCATGTCCCGAGAGATGCCCACCGCAAGTATGTTCGAAACATGCGACTCGGTCGGCAGGATCATTCGGCGCCGGATATCTGACGGAGAGTGTTCGCAAATCGGCGGCCGACGCGCTGGTGGACTTCCGGGCCGGGGTGCAGATTATCGGCGAGCGGGAACTCGGCGAAATCGTCGGGACCGTAGAGCGTCAGTCCGTCGAGGTACCCGATGTGCGGGTCGACGGCCGAGCGTTGGTCGACGATGGCCTTCAGTTCTCGACGGATGACGGCGAGGGTCAGCTTGCCGGCCCGGACCTCTGCCGGATCGCCGGTCGCCACGAATGCCATTGTGCCGCTGCTGAAATCGGGGGCCAGCGGACCCGGGGTGTCTTCGTGGATGGGGCAGAAGAGGGCAGAGACAACCACGATCGGTGTGCTCGGGTGGCCCTCGCGGATGGTGTCGAGGAAGCCGTGTACGGCGGGCCCGAACGCACGGAGGCGCATCAGGTCGGCGTTGACCACGTTGATGCCGAGCTTGATGCTGATCAGGTCGGCCTCGATATCGCGCATCGTGCGCGCGGTGAAGGGGTCCAGTAGGGCGGCTCCGCCCATCCCGAGGTTGATCAGCTCGACGTCGGCATCGGCGGCGGCCAACGCAGGCCAGGTGCCGGTGGGGTGAACGGCGTTAGAGCCGTGGCTGATGGAGCTGCCGTGATGCAGCCACACGGGCCGGGTGATGGGGCACTCCTCCAGTGGTTGATCGCTGCGCAGGGCGATCAGTTCGGTGGTTTCGTTGTGCGGTAACCACACCTCGACAGTCTTGTGTCGGTCGGGAAGATGCGCGAAGCGGACGGTGCCGGGCGGGCCGGGCTGCAGTTCCTCTGTCCCGGTGGCCACGTCCTTGAGTAGAACGTTGCCTCCGGTGAGGCTGGTCTGAGCCGTGAGTTTGCCATCGATCAGTAGGTCGTAGACGCCGTCGGGCCGCATTGGCAGACCCCGGTACGCGGGCCGGGTGCGCAGTGCATCGAGTTCGATGACCGTGGACCGGGTCTGGAACACCAACCGGCAACCGGCGGGCTGAGATTCGACCATCGCGAGCTGCGGATCCGCACATTGCGCGCGGGCCCAACCGGGCAATCGGTGCACCAGCAGGCCGTGGGCCGTCGGCTCGAGCTCGCGCGCGCCGCGCAACAGGTTCGTCGAGATCGGGGTGGAGGCCATCCCGGCCATCGAGATCACCCGTTGTCCCGCCAGGCGAGCACCTGTTTCAGCGAGGTCAGGTCGTAGCCGTCATCGGCGGTGAGCTCGGTCTGGAACAGCGTGACACCTGCCTCGCGGAAGGCGTCGGCGGCGTCGGCGTCCGTCCACAGCGTGGAGCGTTCGATATCGGCGCCGCTACGGCCGAACGTCGCCGCCAGCTCGTCGACGCGGTCGCTGGACCGTCGGAACGCGTCGAGGTCGGCGAAGGCGTGCCAGATGTCTGCATGCCGGGCGACGGCGGGCAGCGAGCGTTTGGGGCCGGTGCCGCCGATGAGGATCGGTAGCCTGCGCACCGGCGGCGGAATCAGCGCGACGAGCCGGTTCTCGATGCGAATCAGACTCTCGTCGAACAGGTCGAAGCGTGAGCCGAAGGTGCCGAATTCGAAACCATAAGTGGTGTAGTCTTTTTCGTACCATCCCGCACCAAGGCCGAGAATGAGCCGGCCGCCGCTGATGTGGTCGACGGTGCGTGCCATGTCGGCAAGCAGGTCCGCGTTACGGTAGCCGACGCCGGTGACGAGAAGGCCGATCTCGGCGTGTGACGTGATCTCGCCCCACGACGCCAGCGCGGTCCACCCCTCGAAATTGGCGACATCGGTCTGCTCGTCGGACAGGATGGGCTTTCCGTCGACGATGGCCTCCATCGCCGGGCGGTGGAAGTGGTCGTAGCCGAAGATCACGTCGACGCCCAGGTCGTCGGCGGCGATGACGGCGTCACGCCATGTGCGGTAATCGGGAGTGCCTCCGGGCTGGATCTGGACGGCGACGCGGACGGGTCGGGTCATGGATGCTCCTGAGTCGGGACGGGGCGACTCTTGGGCCAAGTTCCCCGGGTGCGGTATTTATTCCGGACCGGGGGAGCGCTCCGGTGGTGACCGACTCAGTCCAGGATTGCCCGCGCTGCGCGTTCGGCGATCAGCATGACCGGCGCGTTGGTGTTCCCGGAGGTGATGGTGGGCATCGCCGAAGCGTCGACCACGCGAAGTCCGGCGACGCCGTATACGCGACAGTCGGTGTCGAGCACAGTGCCGGTCGACCGCGGAAGACCTTGTGTGTCAAAGGCACCCATCGCGCAGGTGCCGACCGGATGAAAGATGGTCGTGCCGAGTTCACGGGCCGCCTGCTGCAGGTCGTCGTCGCTCACCAGGTGCGGCCCGGGAAGCACCTCTTGCGGGTGGTAGCGGGCAAGGGCCGGCGCCGCCATGATCTGCCGGGTCATCCGCAAGCCCAGCACGGCAACGTCACGGTCGGCGTCGGTGGACAGGTAGTTGCAGGAGATCTTCGGGGGAGTCAGCGGATCGGCATCGGCGATTCGCACATGGCCCCGCGAGGTGGGCCGCAGATTGCAGACCGAGGGTGTGATCGCCCCGAACGGATGTAGCGGTTCACCGAACTTGGCCAGCGACAGCGGCTGCACATGCCATTCCAGATCGGGACTGGCCAGCGCGGGATCACTCTTGGCGAAAGCACCCAGCGTGGAGGGCGGCATGGTCATGGGCCCCGATCGCAGCAGCAGGTATTGAAGTCCCATCCCGGCGCGAGTGATGAGATTCCGGTACAGGGTGTTGACGGTGCGGGCGCCCTGCACCCGGTAGACCGTCCGTAGCTGCAGGTGATCCTGCAAATTTTCGCCCACCCCCGGCAGATCGACTGCCACCGGTACCTGATGCTGGGCCAGCAGCCCGGCCGGTCCCAGTCCCGAGGCCTGCATCAGCTGCGGTGACCCGATCGCTCCGGCGCTCAAGATCACCTCCCGGTGGGCGAGGACGTCGATGGTCTGTCCGGCTTTGAGCAGCCGCACACCGGTGGCGCGGTGCCGCGCCGTGGTCCAGGCACCGCGGCGCTGGGCTTGGTGGACCTGGCCATCGAGCAACAGCCGCACGGCCTGAGTCTGTGTGTAGACGGTGAGATTGGGGCGGTGGGTGATGGGGTGCAGGAAGGCGTCGGCCATCGACCAGCGCCTACCGCGGCGCTGGTTGACGTGAAAGTAGGCACTGCCGGAGTTGTCGCCCCGGTTGAATTCTTCGATCGGGGCAATGCCGGCCTGGGCGGCGGCGGCCTGCCAGGCATCCAGAATCTTCCAGCGCACCCGCGGCCGCTCGACCCGGATCTCACCTTCGGCGCCGTGCCATTCGTCGGCTCCGCCGAAGTAGTTTTCCAAGTCCCGGTAGATCGCCAGGGTCTCGCCCGTGCGGTCTGGGCCACCCCATAGCCACCGCCGGTCACCGGTGGCTTGCGCCCACAGCTCGTAATCGCTGGCCTGCCCACGCATGTGGATCATGGCGTTGATCGACGAGCAGCCGCCGATCACGCGGCCCCGGGCGTACAGGATGCTGCGATCGGCCAGACCCGCGTCGGGTTCGGTGGTGAAGCACCAGTCGGTGCGTGGGTTGGCAATGGTGTACAGGTAGCCCACCGGCACCTTGATCCAGAACCAGTTGTCGTCGCCGCCGGCCTCGACCAGGAGCACGCGGTGATCGGGGTTGGCGCTCAGTCGGTTGGCGAGCAGGCAGCCGGCGCTGCCCGCGCCGACGATGACGAAGTCGAATTCGGCGACGGGGCTCAACGTTCCTCCATGACGTCCGGGCAGCAATCGATGCTCGCACATGCGCAATGACGTCCTGGCCGACGGTGAGCGATATGCGCTACAGCTGGCCCAGTGGTCGGCAGACGTTGGACAGCGCGTTCCAATACTGGCCGGGCGCACAGTTTTCCGCCGGACGCGGCGTCTGGCAGGTGTTGGTGATCGGATCCCAGAACTGTCCGTTGATGCAGTTCAGGGGCTCTGCCGCGGCGGTACCGGCGCCGAGTAGCGACATGGCAGCGACGGGAGCGGCGCAGAGAATGGCGATGGACGAGCGTGCGTGGAGTTTTCGCATGCGTTGATCTTGCCCGACGATGCGGATCCCCAAACCAGGGGAGTGGGGTCATATCGCGTCGTATACCGCGGCGATCAGTCGATACGCGCGCCGATCGCCGGCCAGCCAGTCGCGGCGCAGATTGGGTACGAAGGCGAAAGCGACCTTGTGTTCGAGATCGGCCAGGCCCACCGCGCCACCGGCGCCCGAATGCGGTCCGTTGCGCGGGTTCGGGCAGCACGAAGTTCTGCGATGGCAGCATGTAGCCGAGGCCGAATGCGCTTTCCAAGCGCAGGACCCGATCGCGTCCGCGCACGTGTTCTCCGATCGCCTCGCGCAGATGACCTGGGGAGAGCAAGGTTCCGCCGATGAGGTCGGCATAGAAGTTCGCGAGATCGCGAGCGGTGCTGACCAAGCCGGCCGCGGGCCAGCCGGCGGCCAGAACCTCTGGATCGTTGAAGGACGCCGCGGGATTCGTCGATGCCCGGATGAACAGCGATTCCGGATCGGCGATCGCGGCCGCCATGTCGGCGACGGTGTCCTGCGGTATCGGGGGAGCGTTTTCGGCACTCCAGACCCGCTGCTCGGGCGGTGGTGAACTCATCCGGGCGACATCACCGGCTGCCGCACCGGAGGCGCCGATGTGCAGTCGACCGCCCAGGTGGCGTCGGGTGAACTCGCCGACTGTCATATCGGTGTGGCGGCGCACGAATTCGCCGACCAGCCATCCGAAAGTCAAAGCGTGGTACCCGTGTTCGGTTCCGGGGTGCCAGATCGGGCGTTGGCGCGCCAACAGGTCGGCCATGGCCGTGGGATCCGCGGCCTCGGCCACCGACACCGCGCGTTCCATGACGGGCAGCCCGGCCCGGTGGGTCATCAGATCGGCCAGCGTGGTCTCGTGCTTGTCGTGCTGGGTGAACTCCGGCCACCAGGTGCTCACCGCTGCCTCGACGGCGTGTCCCTGTTGTTCGGCCACCATGAGGGCCGCGGTGGCCGTGACACCCTTGGTGCAGGAGAAGGTGGGGCACGTGGTCTCGCGGGTCCATGGCCGTCCGGTCCGCCGGTCGGCGACGCCGCCCCAGAGGTCCACCACCGCGCGACCGTCGACGACCACCGCTACCGCGGCACCAAGGTCGTCACCGGTTTCCAAACTCGCTTCGAACACGGCCTTCACATCCGCGAACGCGGGGTCCGCGTGCCCCGCCGCTGAACCCGGCATACCCCGAAGTAGAACACGTTCGGAGTATTGGTCGAGCGCGGTTGCTCGGGATTGCCCGCCGCGCCGACGGGCGCGGGGTCAGCTGTACCGAGCCACGAGCGCGGCGCCGATCGACGCCAACTGGTCGCGCACGCCCTGTGGGCCGGTGACCTCGAGCCGGTCGGTGAGCCAGGCAAGTTCGCCGGCGAGGGCGTGCTCGTCGCGCCCGCGCACCACGATCTCTATCCGACCATCGGGTGTGGATCCGCCGATGTCGAGGCGGCCTCCGCACATCGTCCGGAGCAGGCCGAGCACGTCGGGAGCGCACACGCCCTGGGCCTCGGCGGGGGTGCGCCGTCGGTCGACCTCGTCGGCAATCTCGCGCCAGCTCTCGGCGAGGTCGAAACCGCGGGGGCGCGCGACGTTCTCGCCGGTCAACTCGACCGAGGAGACACGGTCGATCCGGAAGGTCCGTTGCCCGGCTTCGGTGCCCGCCACCAGGTACCAACTCGTGCCCTTGGCGACGATGCCCAGGGGGTGCACGGTCCGCTCGGTCTTCGCGCCCGTGCGGTCGACGTAACCGAGTCGTACCCGGAAACCGCGGACCACCGCCTCTTGAAGGTCGTCGAGAAATCGGGGTGGCCGGAGCTCGGCCCGGCCGGCACCCCAGTGCCGCGGGTCGACGACGACCGAGGTCGCCGCCGCCTCGGCCTGCTCCCGGAAGGGCTCGGGCAGTGCGCGTACGAGTTTGCGTAGGGCGGCCTTCACGGCCGGGGTTGCCGTCGACGCGGGCCCGGCCACCAGGAACAGTGCTCGGGTCTCGTTCGCGGTCAGCCCGGACAGGTCGGTGCGAGCGCCGCCCACGAGGCGCCACCCGCCGCCGCGGCCCGGGACGGCATACACGGGCACCCCGGCGACGCTCAACGCTTCGAGGTCGCGGCGAGCGGTGCGCTCGGACACCTCCAACTCCGCGGCGACCTCCGACGCGGTGACCTGCCCGCGCCGCTGCAACAGAAGGAGGATGGCCACCAGTCGGTCGGCTCGCATGCCCTCACACTCCCACAGAAAACCGGCCACAGGATGACCGGTTTTGGTCGGCACACTTGCGCCATGACCGCTTCGACGAGTTCCGCCACCGACCACACCCACGATCCCCGCACCGTCCTCGACCGGGCCATCGCCACCGGCGAGGCCGTCGTCACGGGCGTTCGTCCGGCACACCTCCCCGACCCGACGCCGTGCACCGACATGGACGTACGCGCGTTGCTCGGCCACCTCATCGGCGTACTCGACCGGGTTGCCGCCCTCGGCAGCGGCGAGAA
Organism: Mycobacterium sp. MBM; assembly: GCA_021648845.1. Classification (GTDB taxonomy): domain Bacteria; phylum Actinomycetota; class Actinomycetes; order Mycobacteriales; family Mycobacteriaceae; genus Mycobacterium. The sequence continues at coordinate 14,800 of JAKJHY010000043.1, forward strand.
TCCCCTCGCCGTCAGCGACACCGTTGTCGCCGACGATCGGTGGCTCGACGCGTGGCGGGAGGCGGGCAGACGCGCCGCGCAGGCCTGGAGCGGTGACGCCGTGCTGGCACAACCCATGGCATTGCCGTGGATACAGGGCAGCGGCGCCGAGGTATTGACCTCCTATTTCTCCGAGCTGACCGTGCACACCTGGGACTTGGCGACGGCTACCGGTCAGCAGCCCGACTGGGACCACGCCGTTGTCGCCGCGGCGTTCGAGGCCGCGCGCCGGATGCTGCCTGCCGAGAACCGCCGTGCGCTCTACGCGGCGATCTCGGCCGCGCGGGGCCTCGACGAGGTCGGTGTCCCGTTCGCCGAGGCTGTCCCGATCTCCGACGACGCCCCGGTGATCGACCGCCTGGTCGCCTGGAATGGGCGCGATCCGCACCGGTGGGCCTGAGAAACCGTCGACCGGGCGTGCAAACCGCTACTGCCGGGTCGCGTAGATTCTGTGCGAACACACTCGAACCCAGCTCAGCATGCAACGAAGGCCATCATGTCCGAGGACCAGAACACCGACGTTCCACCGAACCACCTGTCGATCGATCCGCGCAGCGCCCACTACAGCGAAGAGGTGCTTCGCCGCGACGTGGGTATCCGTTTCAACGGCGCCGAGAAGACCAATGTTCACGAATACAACGTGGCCGAGGGCTGGGTGCGTGTCGAAGTCCCCACCGCAAAGGATCGCCGCGGAAATCCGATGGTGGTGAAGCTCAACGGCACCGTAGAGCCCTATTACCGCTGAGCGACGGGTCAGGCGACACTGCTGATGATGGCGATAACCAGTCCGCCCAGTGTCAGCACCCCGACCATCGCCGTGGCGGCAATCGCGCGATGGCGGCGGTGTCGGCGCGCGTCGAAGATCGCCACCGCGATACCCGCGAGGATCAGTGCGGAATAGGCGGCCAGTCCTAGCGTCAGCGCCGCCGTGGAGGCGGCGCCGGCCAGCGTCACGTTCTGCACGCCGTGAGCCTACGGGGCGAGCGCAGGCGATGCCGTGACCGCTCTCATCACCGAGGACGGCGATACCGCGATGATCACTCCCACGGACACCAGCTCAACCGGCATCGAGCGTTTCGGCGGCAAGCACGTCCCGAATGATGGTGCGGAGGGCGATGGTCCCCGGGTCCCGGTCAACCCGCTCGTGCCAGAACAATCGGACGTCGTAGGCCGGGAGCGTCAGGGGTAGCTCGAAGACGGTGATGGCAGCGTGGCGCGCGTGGTATCGGGCAAGGCGGCGGGGGGCCACCGCGATGCAGTGACCGTTCTCGACGACGGGGAACAGCGAACTGTAATGCGAAACGGTGAGATGGATGCGTCGCGTGTGCCCGAGCCGCGCGAGCGCGTCGTCGACTTCGCGACCGCGGCCCGGGGTGATCTGAGCGTGGGCGTGTGGCAATTCGAGAAAGCGGTCGAGTGTCATGACACCGTTGGCTTCGGGGTGATGGCCGGCGATGACTCCGACGATGTCGTCGGTGAAAGCGGGTTCTGAGTGCCACGCCGACGGGACGGTGGTGGGTATGCCGAGGTACAAGTCGACCTCGCCGGTGGCCAGTGCATCGACGACGCCGATGCGATCCAACGCCGCGACGCGGACCCGGGATCGGGGAGCGTCGCGCTGTAGCCTGCGGTCCAGGCCCGGTAGGACGAGCGGTCCGTACAGATCGGCGAAGGCTATGACCCATTCGCGTGTCGTCGTCGCCAGGTCGAAGTCATCGAGATTGCGCACGATGTCCTCGACGAGGCGCAGTGCAGCCTCGAGCTGGGGTTGGATCGCCAGCGCGGCGGGAGTCGGAGTGAGACCTCGGCCGCTGCGCACCACCAGTGGGTCACCCAAGAGCGCGCGAAGCCGGGCCAACGCGTTCGAGATCGCCGGCTGAGTCAGATGCAACCGTGCCGCGGCCCTGGTGGCGCTGCGTTCCTCCAGGACAGCCTGCAGCACGACGAGAAGGTTGAGATCGACGCCGGAAAGATTCACCCCATGAATGTTGCACATATCGAATCATGATTGGCGGTTATGAAAAACGGTTCCTAGCCTCGGTGCTGGATAAAGGGAAAGGACGTGACAATGCGGGCACTGATTACGGGGGCCGCCGGGGGAGTGGGATCCAGCATCATCGATCAGCTGCGCGACACCGGAGTCGAGGTGCGAGCGACATGCCGCCGACCCGACCCGCGACGGTGGCCCGGCGTGCAGACGTTCTCCAGCGATCTCAGCCGGCCGCACACGATGCGGCACGCACTTGCGGGGGTCGACACCGTCTTCCTCTACAGCTTCGCGCCACCCGAGGTCATGCCGGGACTGGTCGAAGAGTTCGAGTCCGCAGGCGTCGACAAGGTGGTTGTGCTGTCGACGATCGACACCACCCGCCATGAGCCGTTCCTCGAATACAACAAGCAGCGCCACCTGGCCGTGGAATGCGCGATCGCCGATGGCGGATTCAGCACGGTCTGCCTGCGACCTGGCGCGTTCGCCCGCAATGCGATTCGCTTTTGGGCCAGGCAGATTCGCGAAAGCAGAAGGGTCGGCCTACCGTTCCCAGATTCCCAGCAAGCCCCGATAGCCGATGAAGACATCGCCGCAGTGGCCGTGCGTGCGATCAGCACGTCACAACTCGACGGACAGAGAATCGTCCTCACCGGCCCGGCCTCGTTGACCATGCGAGATCAAGTCGGCTGCATCGGTTACGCGATCGCCGAACCCATCGACATCACGGTGCTCTCGGAGCCGGCGGCGCGCCCACTCTACGGCGAGGTGCTTCCGCCCGCGTACCTCGATCTACTCATGGGCCAATGGGCTTTCGAAACAACCGAAAAGGCGGTCGTGACATCGTCGGTGCGCGACATCACCGGCCGCGAGCCCACCAACTACCTCGACTGGGCGATCGCCCACCGCGACGCGTTCCGCTAGCCCGGGCCCCGCGTCACGACAGGGTGGGGTGGGCTGAGTCGGCCACCATGACAGTCGGCCACTCGGCGGGCGACTCGCGCAGCGACGAGATGTCGGGAAGTGGCTTCTGACACAGCGTTTTCGCCTGTCTGGGTGTCATACCGAGCGTACCCAGCAGGCGTTCGGTCACCGAATCCACGGTGCTCTCGGTGTCGCGGTCGGGCCGCTCTCGCAGCAAGGTGGCCATGCCGAAGAACATGCCTCCGGCGATGGCGAGGCCCAGTTCGGGATCACCGATCGTGAACCGTCCTTGGTCGATCGCTGCGGTGATGTCGCGGAGCGCTCTCGGGGACAACCCACGATTGGACATGATCAGCGAGCCGCCATGCGCGAGCAGCAACGCGGCTTCTTGGGGCCGATAGCGAAACAGTCGTCCACTCAGTCGATAGTTGGTGGCGAAGGCCTCGGCCGGGTCGGAGATGGATTCGGTGAAGCCGTCGAGCAGGGCACCGAGATCGTCGAGGGCATCCGCCAGGGCCGCCTCGAACAGTTCCTCCTTCGACGAGAAGTGGTTGTAGAACGACCCCATTCCGACGTCGGCTGCCTGGGTGATCTCCAGGATCGGCACATTCATCTTGCCCTTGGCGATGAAGCCCTGGGCCGCGTGCACCAGGGCGCGACGGGTCCGCAACTTGCGCCGCTGCAGGCGGCTGGTCGGCGCGCTCGCCGGCTCGGTGTCGCTGCGCTCGGGCAGATCCATGACGTGATAGTAGCAGCGAGAGTCAATTCTGAGGATATCGTCAGAAGCCTTGACTGAGGATTGAATCGTATGTGACGATTTCCTCAGAAACGGTGAAGGGGGTGCCACGTGGCACACACAGCCACGCAGCAGCAAGACGGCCACAAAGGCCTCCACAATGAGCAAGGGGCGCTTGGCGGCGAGCATTCTGGCCGCTCACGGGATCCCCTCATCCGCGTCGCAGATATCGCGTGGCTGGAATTCGACAAGCCCGATCTCGTTCGGGCGGAAGCGTTCGCCCGCGCCTTCGGATTCGGCATCGCTTTGCGTGACCCGCACGAGTTGCATCTGCGCGGCACCACCGCCGGATCGCCGTGTGTGATCCTGCGCCGCGGTCAGCGCACACGGTTCGCGGGACTGGCGTTGCGCGCCGCCGACGAGGTCGACGTGCTGCGACTGGCCGAGAAGACGGGTACGCGGTTGCAGCCACTTCCCGAATCGTTAGGGGGAGTGGGGGTGCACCTGACCGACCCCAGTGGCATGGCGGTGACGGTGGTCGCCGGCATGCACGACCTGCCCGCCCAGCCCGAGCAGATACCGCAAGTTCACAACACCGGAGCCGACACCACCCGGATCAACGACACCGTGCGACCACCGCGGGTGCCGGCCCGAGTGCAGCGGCTGGGTCACGTGGTGCTGCAATCCACCACGTATCTGCGCACGCTCAACTGGTATCTCGACACGTTCGGGATGATCGTCAGCGACTTCCTGTTCTTCCCCGGCCAGCGCGAGCGCGGCCCGGCGATGAGCTTCATCCGGTGCGACCGCGGGGCGACCCCCGCCGACCACCACACGCTGGCCCTGGCGCTCGGACCGGCCAACCGCTACATCCACTCGGCCTATCAGGTCACCGACCTCGACGCACTGGCCGCCGGCGGCGAATACCTGCGCCAGCGAGGCTACTTCCGCTCCTGGGGCATCGGCCGGCACATCCAGGGCAGCCAATTGTTCGACTACTGGCGAGACCCCGACGGCTTCCTCGTCGAGCACTATGCCGACGGCGACATGTTCGACAACACGCTCGAACCCGGCTGGGCCCCGTTCACCGCTTCCGGTCTCGCCCAGTGGGGGCCGCCGGCCACCAAGGACTTCCTCGAGACCGACCCGCGCGCAGCACGGCACCAAGTGACCTCGATGCTCACCGCTCTGCGCAAAGACAACGAATTCGACCTCAACCGACTCGTCGGCCTACTGAAAGTTGCTGTCTCATGACCATTTCCGTCCTCAGAACCGCCGATGGCTGGTGGGTGCAGACCCCCACCGGAGCGGCGCCGATCACCACCTCCGCGGTCAGCACCGCCGAGCTACTGGCCGACCGGGCGGCCATCGACGCCGCTGTCCTCGCCGGCGGAACGATTGCCGTCGAGGAGTTGGACCTACTGTCGCCGGTGACCGCGCCGTGCCGGGTGATCGCGCAGATGACGAACTTCGAATCCCATGTCCTGGACTCGGGGATGGATCCGAAGACGGTGCCGCTGACCTTCTTTCGCAAGTCCTCGGCATCGATCACCGGCCCGTTCGCCGAGATCGTCCGGCCCGCCCACGTCAAGCTGCTCGACTACGAGGTCGAAATCGGTCTGGTGATCGGGCGCGACGTCCCGGCCGGGACGACGATCACCGAGAACGACCTGCCCGGCATCATCGCCGGGCTGACGATCACCAACGACGTGTCCGCCCGGGACATCCAACTGCCGCAAACCCAGTTCTACGAGGCGAAGTCGTATCCGACATTCACACCCGTCGGGCCCGCCCTGGTGCTGCTGGATGCCGCCGAGCTGGCCCGGTTCGGTGACCTGAGGCTGCGGTTGAGTGTCGGCGGCGAGGAACGCCAGAACGCGCTCGTCGAGGGCGACATGCTGTATCGCCCGCTGCAGGCCCTGCAGTCACTGACCCGCTTCCAAGACCTGGCCGCCGGTGACCTCGTGCTCACCGGCACCCCCGCCGGCACCGCACTCACCGCCCCGCCCAAGCCCATCGAGATGATCGGCAACCTGCTGCCGCCCGCGGTCAAGTGGAAGGCATTCTTCTCCCGCCAGGCCAAGAACCCGAAGTACCTGCAGCACGGCGACGTCGTGGAGGCGTCGATTGCCACCGACGACGGCGCGATCGACCTGGGTGCCCAGCACCTGAGGGTCCGGCACGCATGAGCGTCGACCTGCTGTGGCCTGCAGCGCAATCGCCGAGCGATCTCGAGGCCATCGAAGCGGTCCCGTTGGACCGACGCGGCCTGCCGGCATCCACCTATGACCTCGTGCTGCGGGCCGCGCAGCTGTGGCCCGACCGCACCGCAGTCACCGTGCTGGCCGACGGGACCGACTATCAGCGGTGCGCCCGGCGCACGTTCGGCCAACTTGCCGCCGACGTGACACGCTGTGCAAAAGCACTGCGCCACTGCGGTGTCGGACGACGAGATGCGGTGCTGCTGATCGGCGACAACTGCGATGAATTGATCACCGCCACGCTGGCCTCCCAAGCCGCCGGCATCGCGGTGCCGATCAACGGATCACTGTCCGGTGAGCACCTCGCCGAGTTGGTTCGGGTGTCGGGTGCTCGGGTCCTGATCACCGCGGGCCCCGAATTCGACCCTGCCGGTGTCGGACTCGCCGCCACCCTGGCCGAGGCGGGCCTGATCGACACCGTATTGCTGCTGCGCCCCACGCTGGCCGACGGGGTGCCGCCTGCGCTGCCGGTCCTGCCGAACGTCACGGTGGCCTACCTGTCGGCGCTGGCCGCCGAACAGGACGCACGGCCACTCCACGACGGACCGGCTGATCCGGGGGAGTTGGCCGCACTGTTTCACACCGGCGGCACCACCGGAGCGCCGAAGCTGGCCGCCCACACCCACGGCAACGAGGTCTGCGACGCCTGGATGGTCGCCATCAGCGCCGCCCTCGACGAGGACGCCGTCGTGTTCGCCGCGTTACCCCTGTTTCACGTCAACGCGCTGATCGTGACTTTGCTGGCGCCGTTGCTGCGCGGCCAACCCGTGGTCTGGGCCGGGCCGCTGGGATACCGCGATATGGGCCTGTATCAGAACTTTTGGCGCATCGTGGAACACTACCGGCTGGCGGCGATGAGCGCCGTGCCGACCGTGTACGCCGTGCTGGCCCAGATCCCCGTCGACGCCGACATCTCAAGCCTGTCCTCCGCGGTGTGCGGGGCCTCGGCACTGCCGGACACCGTGCGCGGCGACTTCCTGCATGCCACGGGGGTGAACCTGGTCGAAGGGTACGGGCTCACCGAGGCGACCTGCGCCAGCGCGCGCAGCTTCGCCGACCAGCCCCGGCCCGGTTCGGTCGGGCAACGCATGCCCTACCAACAGGTGAAGGCGGTCGCGGTCAGCGAGGACGGCACCTGGCAGGCGGTGCCCACCGGCCAGGTCGGCACACTCGTGATCAGCGGTCCGACCGTGTTCGCCGGCTACGTCACCGGGCGTGCAGAGCACGGATATGTGCTCGACGGTCGCGGCACGTTGCGCGACGGTTGGCTCGACACCGGCGATCTGGGCAGCGTCGACGAGCAAGGATTCGTCTACCTGGCCGGCCGGGCCAAGGACCTCATCATCCGCGGCGGGCACAATATCGACCCTGCCGTGATCGAGGACGCGTTGCTCGCCCACCCCGATGTCACCGCGGCCGCGGCAGTGGCGCAGCCCGATTCGCATTCCGGTGAAGTCCCCGTCGGCTTCGTCACGCTTCGACCGGGTGCGAACGTGCGCGGCAACGACCTGGCCGCCTTCGCCCGCGACCGGATCACCGAACGCGCCGCGGCGCCCAGAACCGTCACCGTCATCGACGCGATACCGGTCACCGACGTGGGCAAGCCCTACAAGGTGCCGCTGCGCGCCACCGCCGCCGAGCACGCAATGACCGAAGCCCTCGCCGACCAGCCCGGGGTGCTGGCGATCACCGGCCACGTCCGTGCCGGGGCGCCGGTCGTCACCATCACCCTGGGGCCCGCGGCGGACCGCACCGCGGTGGAGCGGGTGGTGAAATCCTTTGCGGTGACGTACGACATCGAGGAGCAATGACGCACCCGGCGCACGACGCACCCACCGAACACGTCCCCGTTGTCGTCGTCGGCGGCGGCCCCACCGGGATCACCGTGGCGACTCTGCTCGCGCAGTACGGCGTCGGCACCCTGGTGCTGGATCGATGGCCGCAGGTTTATCCGCAGCCGCGCGCGGTGCACCTCGACGACGAGGTGTACCGCATCCTGGCCCGGCTCGGGATCGCCGGCGAGTTCGCCGAGATTTCGTGGCCCGCCCGCGGTCTGCGGCTCATCGATCGAGATATGGCGGTGTTGGCCCAGTTCGATCGCGCCACCGCCGTGACCCGCAACGGCTATCCTGCGGCCAGCATGTTCGACCAGCCGCAGCTCGAAGAACTGTTGCGCGCCAATGTTGCCCGTCACCCGCTGGTGCGTTTTCGGGGCGATGCCGAGGTTGTCGAGCTGGCTCCCGATGCATGCCCGCTGCGGTTGCGTGTGCGTGACCGCGGCACCGGCCGGGAGTCGGAGATCACCGCGGACTTCGTGCTGGGTTGCGACGGTGCCAACAGCATGGTCCGCGCGGCGATCGGTGCGACGATGCGCAACTTGAAGTTCGAACAGCGCTGGCTGGTGGTCGACATCGCCTCCGAAGCCAACCTGGACCAGTGGGAGGGCGTGCACCAACTGTGCGACTCGCAGCGCGCGGGGACCTACATGCGCATCGGGCCCGCCCGATACCGCTGGGAATTTCAGCTACTCGACCACGAATCGGTCGATGACTACGCCACCCTGGCCGAGCTGCGCCCCTTGATCGCGCCGTGGACGCGCGATGTCCACGACGCCGACCTTCGGGTGATCCGAGTCGCCGAATACACGTTTCGCGCTCAGCTCGCGGACCGCTGGCGCCGCGGCAACGTGTTCCTTCTCGGTGATGCCGCCCACCTGACGCCACCGTTCATCGGCCAGGGCATGGGCGCCGGACTGCGTGATGCCATGAACCTGGCGTGGAAGATCGCCGGCGTGCGCCGCGGTGATCTTCCGCACCATGCGCTCGACAGCTATCAGGCCGAGCGCCGCCCGCACGCCCGCCAGATGATCACGTTGGCGCTCAACATCGGGCGCGCGATGACCTCCGGCGGCCGGCTCGGAACGGCTGCGCGCTCACTGATACTGCCCTGGATGCATCTGGTGCCCGGGCTACGGGCAAGGGTCACCGATTCGCGGACCCCGCCGCTGCGGCGTTCGGCTCTGGTGGCGCGCACCGTCGCACGCCGCGGCATCGTCGGCCACCTGTGCCCGAACCCGACGCTCGGCAACGGCATTTGCCTCGATGACGAGCTCGGCCCGGGGTTCGCCGTGATCACCCGGGTTGCCCTGACCGCCGCGCAGCAGGAGATCCTCGACGCGCGAGGCGCACGCACCGTTCACGCCTCCCACGGTTCTGAACTGGCCCGGTGGCTGCGCCGCCATCACGTCAAGGCCGCGGTCGTGCGACCCGATCGCACCATCATGATGGCCGGCGGCGATGTCACCGCACTGTGCCGCGCCGTTCCGGCGTTCCTGGTCGACCACCACGCACCCGGGGTGCCGGGCGCCCCCGCCCGCCCCGGCAGTCCATCACCTTCGCCGCCTGCCGGCGTCGTCCACCACGAATAGGAAGCATCCGCGTGCCTCGTCAACCGTCGGCTGTGCCGGTATACCGTCCCGACATCTACGCTCGTTCGGCCATTATCGACCCCTACCCGCACTACCGCGCGATGCGCGAGCTGGGGCCGGTGGTGTGGCTGGCCCGCCAGCGTCTCTACGCCCTGCCGCGGTTCGCCGAGTGCAAGGCGACCCTGCGCGATGACGGTCTGTTCCTGTCCGGGCACGGGGTGGCAGCCAACCCGCTGGCCAACCGGTTATCCCGCGGCACCACGCTCAGCAGCGACGGCGCCGACCACGACCGGCGCCGCAAAATGGTCGCCCACCGGCTGATGCCGCGGGCGCTGCGCACCCTGAGCGACGATGTCGACGCCCAGGCCCGCGTCATCGTCGAGACCGCAGTGAGCCGGCGGACGGTGGATGCCGTCGCCGACCTGGCCACGGCTCTGCCATTGGCTGTGGTGCCCGACCTGGTGGGGTGGCCGCGCGACGAACGCGAGTACCTACTCGACTGGGCCGCAGCCACCTTCGACATCCTCGGGCCACTGAATCGGCAGGCGTTGCGTGCCGTCCCGCGCAGCCTGCAGATGCTGCGCTTCGCCCGCCGCGTCGTGCGTGAACGCAACGTGCTTCCCGGCAGCATGGCCCACGAACTACTCACCGCCGTCGACGAGGGCCGCCTGACGGCGGACGAGGTGCCGCCGCTGTTGATCGATTACATCGGTCCATCGCTCGACACCACGATCAGCGCGATCTCCAGCGCGCTCTACTTGTTCGCCACCCACCCCGAACAGTGGCAGCTGCTCAGGGACGATCCCGCGCTGATCCCCAGAGCCATCAACGAAGTGGTGCGCTACGAGTCACCCTTGAGGGCGTTCACCCGTAGGACTGTTCGGGCCAGTGTGATGGCCGACGTGCCGCTTCCGGCGGACGCCCGGGTGCTGGTGCTCTATGCCTCGGCCAATCGTGACGAGCGCGAGTGGGACGCCCCCGACGTCTTCGATATTCGCAACGATGCCGGACGTCATGTCGGGTTCGGCAGCGGCGCCCACGCCTGCGCCGGCCAAGGTCTGGCCCGGCTGGAGACCACGGCTATGCTCAAGGCGCTGATCGAGCGCGTGGAGCGCATCGAAGTCGCCGCCGAACCGAGGTGGGGGATCAACAACATCATCCGCCGTCACGACCACCTACCCATCCGGCTGATTGCGGCCTGAATCTCACCGGAGCCGCATGGGGTGTCACACGCCTATACCGAACAGTTTTTCTGCATTTCGAAATGCGATCTTTTCCTTCGTCTCACGCGGCAGGTCGACGGCCCGAAACCAGTCGGTGCCTTCCTTCATGTCCGCGAAGGGGTAGTCGGTGGCGAACATCAGTCGATCTTCACTGATGTGCTTCAGCAGGAGATGCAGCAGTTCGTTCTGGAAGAACGCGCTGGTGGTAAACCAGAAATTGTCGGTGAAGTATTGTCCTACAGGCCTATTCAGGGAACCTTCGGTCGATTCTCCCAGATCTTCGACGATGCGGTCGTAGTAGAAGGGAAGGCCTTCTCCCATGTGGCCGATGATCATCTGCAGTTTGGGGAATCGATCGAACACCCCGGTCATGATCAGTCGCAGGGATTGAGTGAGCACCTCTTGGTGCCAGCCGTACCCTGACCCGCTGAAGATGTAATCCTGATACTCGTCATTGAATCCCGGGCGCTCGATTCTGTAGTAGATATCGAAGACTTCGGTGGGCGGAAAGCCCGGATGCAGGTATATCGGAACAGCAAGGGCCTCGGCGCGCGCCAGAACGGGCTCGAAATCCTGGTGGTCGAGAAACCTGCGGCCAACGAAACCATTGGTCATGGCTCCGACGAAGCCATCTTCGCGGACTGCGCGTTCCAGTTCGTCCGCAGCTGCCGCTGGATCCTGCAGGGGGAGGGTCGCATAGGCCTGGTAGCGCCCCGGATAGTTGCTCATCGGACCGTCGGCGATCATCTTGTTGAGACGATACGCAAGATCGGTGCCCTCCCGACCGGCGAGATCCTGCACGCCCGGTGTATGCGCGGAGAGAATTTGAACATTGATGCCTGCCTCGTCCATTGCGCCGATGCGGCCGGGCCCGAGGTCAGAAAGACCAGTTTCCTTGAGGTACTTGGCGTGATCGTCATTGATCGCGTTCAGGGCGATCAGTTCATCGGTGGTATAGGTTTCCTCTGCGGCGATGAACGGCAGGTCTTGGTCGCGCAGCGAGATATCGGAAGCCTCTGGTGCTGGGTCCTTGGATGCAGAGGCGCACGCGGACAGTCCGGCGGCAGCACCAACTGCGGCGGCGCCGGATAGGAAGCCGCGGCGGCCCATCGCATATTTCGGTAAGGGCTTGTTGCTCATGGTCATATCGGTCTGCTCCGATGGCGCATTGTCCGGTGTGGTGAAGCTCTTGACCACAGCATGCTGCTCGAAAGGTGGAGTGTCACGGGGGATAACCTCCGGAGTAGGCGTGGATAACCTCCGGTCATTCACCCGCCCAGGCCGGCGCCGGTCGTCATTGTGCCGTCGGTATGGCCGCCCTCCTTCGTCGAACGACTGTGATCTCGCCAGAGAATGATCGAGTGCAGCGAGGATGCAAGCCGTTGACCAAACGCTGCGTGGCTTACCGGTAACCCGTCATATTCGATGTCGGCCAAATTCAGAGGCGTTTGAGTGCTTTGCCGTTGGAGGACAGGACTTCATCGGAGAGTTCGGGGTCAGCCTGGGCTACCGCACGTGCGATGAGCTGGGCACCCACCAGCTGGCTGAATAAGCCAATGGCCTGCTCTCGTGCCCTGCGCGAGTCAAGCTTCGCCCCCCTCTGATACGCACTGGCTCTCAGCAGGTCGGCGAAAGCGTCGATATAGCCCTGCAACCCGCGGCGGTACTCCTCTTGGGCCTTGAGCCCGTGACGTCCGGCGTCGGCGGCCAGGGCGGCCGAGGCGCATCCGTGTTCGGGATGGTCGCGGTGTTCGGTGCTGAGATAGGTCTCGATGATGGCGTGCAAGGCAGCGCGACCGGAGCGGGCGTGAGTGCCGATCACTGCGGCGACGGTGTCGAGGGAGTCGGTGAAGCCCTGGTGAAGGACCTCCAACGCGAGCTCTTCCTTGGAGGCGAAGTGGTTGTAGAAGCCGCCGTGGGTCATGCCGGCCGCATTCATCAGTTCGTCGATGCCGATGCCGTCGATTCCACGTGCCTTGAAGCCTTCGCCGGCGGCAGCCACGATGCGTCCGCGGTTGCGTTCCTTCTGCTCCCGTGAGATGCGAGGCAACGGCTCATCCCTTCTCCAGCTGGCCCGGACGCTTCTTGGGGTATGCCCGACCATCGATGGCAAGCATCATCAAAATACAGGTCGCAACCTAGGAGTGGCGGCGCTTCGGCCGTGGCGCGTTTGCGAACACGCGCGTCACTCCTTGACGGCTATTGATGGCGCATGACAGCATTCAATCTATTAATGACGAACGTCAGCAAAATGAAGGGATTGAAGGCGTGGAATGTGGAACCATCGGTGCCGGGACGATCGCCCAGGCCGTTGCCCGTCATCTGGTGGCGGCCGGTCATCGCGTGGTGTTGAGCAACAGCCGAGGTCCCTCCACCCTGAACGAGGTTGTCTCCACCCTGGGGCCTCTAGCATCGGCGGGGAGCGTCATGGAAGCCACGCGCGCCGACATGGTGTTCCTAACGGTGATGTGGTGGGACATCGAAGTCGCTCTTGCCGGTCTGCCGTCGTGGGACGGGCGCATCCTGGTCGATGCCACCAACCAATTCGCGAAGGCGGACCCTATCGAGGTGGCCGATCTCGGAGAGCTGACCGGCAGCGAGTGGGTCGCCGCCCTCGCGCCGGGAGCCCGGGTGATCAAGGCGTTCAACACCTTGCATGCCCGTTACATCATCCCGGATCCGCGTCATCGCGCCGGGCGTCAAGTCTTGTTCTACGCGGGCGATGACGCGCCGGCCAAGGCAACCTTCCATCACGTGACCGACGGCCTCGGTTTCGCACCGGTGGACATCGGGCCGCTCCGAGACGGCGGTCGGCTCATGCAGGTCGGTGGCGGCCCTCTTTCCTCCCTACACGCCCTCAAGCAGGACTGATCGCGTCCTATTCGCAGCCCGCCGACTGGCGGGTGCCCACGAACGGAGGACACCATGAAAGCTCTCGCCTACGAACACGCACACCCCCTCGCGGCGTTCGCCATCGACCTCGTCGATGTCGGAGAACCCATACTGCGCGAGAGTGACGTGCTGGTCGAAGTTCGCGCGATAGGCGTGAATCCCGGTGAGGCGCTCATCCGCTCAGCACGCAGCGCCGAACCCGGCGGGCGGGTCATTCTGGGTTGGGAGTTCGCCGGGGTGGTCATCGAAACCGGCACCGCGGCCACCGGGTTCGCCGTTGGCGACCGAATCATGGGCACCGGCGATCTGACTCGTGACGGCTGCTGGGCACAACGGCTGGCCGTCGACCACCGGGTCATCGCCACGATCCCCGACCAGCTGTCCTTCGCCGACGCGGCATCACTGCCCATCGGGACGCTGACCGCTTGGGAAGCCACATTCCGCGACCAGTCCGCCCTCCCGCCGGGCGTGGATCGAGTCCTGATCATCGGCGGTGCCGGGGGAGTCGGCTCACTGGCTGCGCAACTACTCAAGACAACGACCTCAGCCTTCGTCGCGAGCACCGCCTCACGTCCAGAATCTCGCGACTGGTGCCGCACCATGGGCGCCGATCTGGTGATCGACCACACCGCAGACATGGGTGACCAACTCCGGCACGCCGGTATCGAGAACGTCGACATGGTGCTGTCCACCGCCGCCACCGCCACCAACCTCACCCAGATCGCAGCAGTGCTACGCCCCTTCGGCCACCTGTCGACCATCGACATCGGAACCACACTCGACCTCTCCGCCCTCATACAAAAATCCGTGTCCCTGCACACCGAAATGGTGTTCAGCCATCTCGCCAGCGGTGCCGACCCGACAAGTCAAGGCGGCATCCTCAAGACCGTCAGCGGCTACGCCGGCACCGGACAGGTACGACCCATCGTCACGACCTTGCTCACCGGCCTCACGGCTGACACCATGAAAACCGCGCACACGTTGCTGGAAAGTCGCCGCAGCATCGGCAAGATCGTCATCGAAATCTGATAACGACGCGGCCCAGCCCCGTCGTTTCGCGTCATCGACTCAGCCGTTCAGCAAATCGGGTAGCGAATTGCATCCCGTATCGGTATCGATGCGCCGTGAAAAAGCAGATCGCTGTTCGCCTTCCGGGAAGTCGTCGAATTCATCGATGGGGAAGTGGACCAGAATGCGTCGGCAGCACCTGCGAGACTGGACGCATGAGCACCACACCGCAGTGCTGGCTGACCGACATGGATGGCGTCTTGGTCCGGGAGGAGCACGCCCTGCCAGGGGCCGCGGAGTTCCTCCAGGCGCTCAGCGACCGGCAGCGGCCCTTCCTGGTATTGACCAACAACTCGATCTTCACGCCACGTGACCTGGCGGCGCGGTTGGCGCGGTCGGGCCTGATTGTGCCCGAGGAGTCGATTTGGACCTCGGCCCTTGCGACGGCGGCCTTCCTGCACGACCAGCTGCCGGGCGGCTCGGCCTATGTGATCGGCGAGGCCGGCCTGACCACGGCGCTGCACCACGTGGGCTACACGTTGACCGACGTCGGTCCGGACTTCGTCGTGCTGGGAGAAACGCGCACGTACTCGTTCGAGGCCATCACCAAGGCGATCCGCCTAATTCTCGGCGGGGCGCGTTTCATCGCCACCAACCCCGACGTGAGCGGTCCGTCGGCGGAAGGTCCTCTTCCTGCCACGGGCTCGGTCGCCGCGTTGATCACCAAGGCGACCGGCAGGGAGCCCTACTTCGTCGGCAAGCCGAATCCGATGATGTTCCGCAGCGCGATGAACCGCATCGATGCCCATTCGGAAGGCACCGTAATGATCGGCGATCGGATGGACACCGACGTGGTTGCGGGCATCGAGGCCGGGCTGGAGACGATCCTGGTACTCACCGGCTCGACGACGCGCGACGAGGTCGAGCGCTATCCCTTCCGGCCCAGCCGGGTGTTCGAATCCATTGCCGACGTGATCGAACTCGTCTGACGCGATGTCCGTGGTCGCGGTGAACATGCCCCCGTGACTATCGGTCTGTCGCGCATCAGCAATGCCCGGTGGGTTGCAATACGGCGTACTGCACTGGCAACCCGCCGTATTGGGATCGGTCGCATTCGACCCGGTCGATTCCACTACCGAAGAAGCCCCATAAAGCCCGGCAAGATCGTCACGCCCATGTAGGCCCAACCCGTTGATGAGATCACGGGCGCGGACGGCCAACAGCACCCGAGCGAGGTGGTTGGCCCCCGGGCCGATCTGCTGGGTCGTGGCTCGTAGAAGTCGCCGCAGACGTCGTAGGCCACCACCCGCGTGATTCGTTGTTCGAACGGGACCGCGGTCGGGATCCCCATGGGCGGTGGCCTCGTTATCCGCGCCGCGGCCACCTCGATCCGCTGTTGCTCATCCACATGCTGGTAGGCCCACTGCACACGCGGGTGTTGCTCACCGGCGAGCCCCTCCAGCAGGACTTACCTGCCGAACTGGTCGACCTGGCTCTCCGCGGAGCCGAAGCCGCCCGGGCTTGAATCCGCACGGCGGCCAGCCGGGTCGACGCGCTAATCGGTGCGGTAACAGAGGATTTCGATGCTTGCACATTCGAAGAGCTCACTGGTGCAGCTTGCACTCCTCGTGGCCAATCGCTTACATCGACGGATCCGATGGCGGTGAGAAGCCACAGCTTGCCAGTAGCCGAGAACACCACTTGCTGCTGACGACGATCTTCACTGAGAGTGCCGGGTAACGAATCGCATCCCACATCGGTACCATTGCGCCATGAGCAAGCAGATCGCCGTTCGGCTTCCGGACGAAGTCGTCGATTTCATCGACAGGGAAGTGGCCCAACGGCGCGTCGAGAGCCGCGCATCATTTGTGCTCAAAGCGCTCGAACGCGAGCGTCGTCGGCTGATCGCTGCCCGCGATGCGGCGATTCTCACTAAGCGGGCCACCGCCGACGATGACTTCGATGAGCTCGCTGCTCACGCCTCCACCTTCGAACTGGATATCGATTGAGACCAATTCACGTCGCCCAACTCGATAAGGCTCGGCCGGTTCTGATCCTGACTCGGGAGCTGGTACGGCCTCACCTAACCAGGGTCACCGTAGCGCCGATCACCGGAACGGTTCGCGGCCTGTCGACCGAAGTTCCCGTGGGCGTGCGCAACGGGCTCGAGAATGACTCCGTCGTCAGCGTCGACAACATTGTCACGATTCCGGTTGCGGCACTGGGTCGGCAAATCGGGTTCTTTCTTCCTGATCAAGAAGAGTTGCTGGCAACGGCGATCCAGCACGCATTCGATCTCGACTGAACGCAAGAGCAACTGCCGTGCAAGCCTCCAAGGCTCCCGGTGGGCAGCATTGGCCTTCAGATAGCAAACGTGCCTGCGGCGAAGACATCGGTGAGAAGGTGGGTAGTGGTGTGCCTCCTGCTGTCCGCGAAATCATTTGGGCCACTGTGGAAGAGCTACGTTCGCTAATTGCACTTCATATTCGATTCCCGCATATTCTCGCGTGCGCAACGGTGAACTCTTGGTACGCCGCGTCGAGTCTCACCGGTGATACACTGCGAACATGGATGCAGTCACGGTGCGTGAATTGCGCAACAGTGGGGGAGACGTTCTGCGCCGTGTCGAGCATGGCGAACGCCTCGTCATCACTCGGGACGGGACACCTGTTGCTGAGCTACGGCCGCTTCCGCGTTCGAGCCCAGGACCTGCGGAACTTATTCGTCGCCGCAAGAACCTTCCGCCGGTGAACCCGGATGCCCTCCGGCGCGACATCGACAATCTCATCGACCCGTCGCTGTGACGCAAACCCAGACCCGGGGGATTCTGGACACCTCCACGGTGATCCTTTTGGGTGAGCTGTCTGACCCGGCCGAGCTTCCCGAGGAATCGGTGATCAGCGCGATCACGCTGGCTGAGCTGTCCGTTGGTCCGCACGTCGCCAACGACGATGCAGAGCGCAGTGCCCGGCAGCAGCACCTGCAGCAGGCCGAGGCGGATTTCGACGTTCTACCGTTCGATGGAGATTGCGCCCGGGCATTTGGAGCTGTAGCGGCGGCGCTGCGCGCGTCGGGTCGTAAGCCGGCTGCGCGCGCCCACGACGCGCTTATTGCGGCCAGTGCAATCGCACATGGAGTGCCGCTGTACACGTGTAATCCCGGCGACTTCACGGGAATCCCGCGACTCGAACTACGGACAGTTACTCACCCGCATCACCGATAGGGGGTCAACGCTCGAAAGCGTTGACCAGTAAGGCATTATGCGGTGACTTAATGGTAACCCGCCATATTCGATTCCGCCGTATTCCTCCCCGCCGAAGCGGCGTCCCGGCCTTTCTGTGGATGTTTGTTTGCTGGCCTGGCAGGCAATTTATCCGACTCCCAAGACTACGCGTTACATGTAACATTATGGCATGGCAGTGAGGGAGAGGGTTGGCGAGTACCGACGGCGGATGCGGGAGCGTGGACTCCGGCCTTTGCAGGTCTGGGTCCCCGATGTGCGAACCGAGACTTTTGCGGCCGAGGCTCATCGCCAGGCTTCGTTGGTCGCACGAGCGGACGAGAGCGGCGACGACCAAGAGTTCATTGAGGCGATCTCGACACCGTGGGACGAGGAGTGAACCGAGGGGAGATTTGGACCGTAGCGGGGGGCGTCTATGCGGGGAAGCCGCGCCCGGCAGTGATCGTTCAGGATGACCTCTTTGATGCCACGAGTTCAGTGACTGTTGCGCCGATGACCAGCACGCTGTTGGATGCGCCGCTGATGCGCATTCGGATAGCCGGCGGAGACGGTCGGCTATCCGGACTTGACCACGATAGCGACGTGATGATCGATAAACTCACTACCGTCAGAAGGTCGAACGTCCACGCCCGGGTCGGCCGGCTGACGGCGGAGCAAGTCGTCGAGGTCGAGCGGGCAATGATGGCGTTTCTTGGCCTTGCCCGGTAAATGAAATCCGTTGGGCGGCAGCGCAGAACGGCGTACTTTACCGGTAACCCGCCATATTTGATCCGGCCGTATGCCTCGTGTTGCGCAGCTGGCGGATCGGATGGAACAGAGCCAAGGAGGTGCTTCCTGCTGGCCAGTTCACTATCAGCGGCTCGGCCGGATCTGGCATGCTCTGGAAACCCCGAGATGTTTGCTGATTGGCCAGACGAATGTCGAAGCTGCCGTAGGCCACGAAACCGTGGTGATTGTCCGTTCTCAGGTATCGAGCGCCACACAGCGCGAGGCGCATCGCGGCGCTGACGCCTCGCCCAACCGGACGGCGCACCGAGGGCATCCGCGTCCTCAACGACCTTCGGCACCCTGTGCACGAAACGAATTCGAGAATAAGGATAGTTTCAATGGATCAGCATTCTGCCCCGGTTGGAACCGACGACGTGTACGCCGCTCTGCCAAGGGCGTTGGAACTGGCGACCGAATACCTGCAGGGTCTGCCACACCGGCCGGTCGATGCGAGTACCAGCTATGACGAAGTAGTCGATGCCCTGAGCCGGCCGTTGCCCGACCAAGGCACGAATGCGGTCGCGGTAGTCGAGCAGTTAGCCGCCACTCTCGGTCCGGCCACCATTGCGTGCGCCGGCCCTCGCTACTTCGGCCTCGTCGTCGGGGGAACGCTACCCGCGGCGCTGGCTGCCGACTGGCTGGTGTCGACCTGGGACCAAACCGCGTACAGCCGGATGTCGTCGCCGGCCGGCGCTGCGATCGATGCCGTCACCGAGCGGTGGGTTCTCGACGCTCTCGGGCTGCCCACGCGCGCGGCCGTCGGGTTCGTCACCGGAGCCACGGCGGGAAACGTCGTCGGGTTGCTTTCCGCACGGCACGTTCTCTTAGCGCGGCAAGGCTGGGACGTTGAGGCCGATGGGCTCGCCCAGGCGCCCCGTGTTCGCGTACTCGTGGGCAATGAGGTTCATCCCTCCGTACTGCAGGCGTTGCAGATGATCGGTCTTGGATCGCGCCGCGTCGAGCGCGTAGCGGTCGACGCACAAGGAGCCATGAGAGCCGACGCGCTCGCCGACGCGCTGGCCGCCGACTCCGACCCCGCCATCGTGTGCGCGCAGGTCGGCAACGTGAACTCCGGAGCGTGCGACCCCATGTCAGAGATCGTCGCGGCGACCCACCAGCACGGCGGCTGGGTTCACGTCGACGGCGCATTCGGACTGTGGGCTAGCGCATCGCCGCGACTGTCGGCACTCGTTCGAGGTGTCGAGCTGGCCGATTCCTGGTCGACCGACGCACACAAGTGGCTCAACGTCCCCTACGACTGCGGCCTGGCCATTGTCGCCGATCCCCAAGCTGCTCGCTCCGCACTGGGTGCCAACACCAGCTATCTGCCCACGAGTGCCGAGCGCGAGCCCGGCGTCCTGGTGCCCGAGATGTCCCGGCGTGCACGCGCGGTACCCGTCTACGCAGCATTCGCATCGCTAGGCAGGGAGGGGCTGCGGCAACTGATCGAACGTTGCTGCGACCATGCCGACCGTCTGGCCCAGATGATCCAGGGCACGCACGGCTTTGTGGTGTGCAACGACGTCGTGCTCAACCAGGTCCTGATCCGTGCCGACGACAGCGACGAGCGCACCTGGCATGTAGCTGAACTCGTGCGACGCAGCGGGGAGGCGTGGGTCGCGGGAACCGAATGGCACGGTCGAGCGGCGATACGCGTGTCCTTCTCCAACTGGACGACTGCAGACGACGACGTCGACCGTCTCGTTGAAGCGCTGCGGCAATCGCTGGCGGCGGCGCGTAAGGCTCAGCAGGAGTAAGGGCAAGGCTGCCAGGCGTTGATTCATGTGACGCAAAATGCAGTAGTTTACTGGTAACCCTCAGTATTCGATTCAGCCGTAATCCGGTGATTGTTGATATCGATAGGGTCGGCAGTTTCGGGAT
>JAKJHY010000044.1 GCA_021648845.1 Mycobacterium sp. MBM
TTCATCCATGGGTACCGGGTCGGTAGGCGAGAGTCACACGATTGCTGCGTGATTCATCGGATGAAAATGCAGTGATTAGGTTGACGTAAGATACGTTATCGGCCTTTAAGGCATGCGAGTTTCATTTAGTGAAAGAACTTGCACCCCTGGACGACTGGCTCGATTGTCCTGGTTGTGACGGGTGTCGGTCGCCGCTGCAGCGCCCCTGATCGACCTTGGGTCTTGCGCAACGGGCCAGCTCGACGTAAGTTTCAATCACTTAATGATTGATTCGGATGTTAGGTGACGACGTTGCGAGCTTCAACGAGCGACCACTGGCATCCGGTCGGTGTGAGTTGTTTTGCGGCACCGCCCCCGCCACTGCGTGGACCGGGGTTATTGCGTCACAGTGACGAATTGCGTTCGAGGGCAAGACTATTCGGATCGCAACTCAAGTCGTCGCCAAGCCGGTTGCCGAGATCGTTCGACCATCGTCATGGCTGAGGAACTGCCCGGGTTCATTCCCCACATCCTGCGTGCCGACGATGTTTCGCTCCTGCGTGCCGATGAGACCGTGTTCAATGCGATGGTCGATGGCTGGCGGGCGCAGATGCTGGCCCGAGGCTTGGCCGTCGACACGATCATGACGCGCGGTCGACTGATTGCCCGGTTCGTTGAGTTCACCAACGAGTATCCGTGGCGGTGGCGCCCAATTGACGTGGACCAATTCCTGGCCGAATTCCGATCGCAGGAAAGACCGATTGCGCTATCTACGTTGCGGACCTACAGCAATACGATTTCGATGTTTTGCTCGTACGTCTGCGACAGTAGATACGGCTGGGTTGCATTCTGCGAGAAGCAGTTTGGCGATGTTCCGTCGCAGATATGCTTCGAGTGGAACACTCCGCAACACACAACCGATGATGCTGTTCCACCGGGCCGCCGAGCGTTCACCAAGGCCGAGTTGCAGCACCTATTTGACGTCGTAGATGATTTTGTCGACGAAGCGCACCGCACAGCGTCCAAGCGGTGGGTGACGGCCCTGCGGGATTCGATCGCATTCAAGGTCGGCTACGCCTATGGGCTGCGCCGCCGCGAACTGGTCATGCTGGACCTGACGGACTTCGGGCCCAACCCTGCCGCAGCGTTGAGACCATGCGTTCGAGCTGGGGCCTTCCCAACAGCTCGGCTCGCTCGCTTTCGCTCAACGCCAATTCGGTCGGATCGATGATGAGATCGGCGTTGGACAGCTCGCCGAGTTCGCGAAGTTCGACCGGTGTGAATTTCATCTGCGCGGGGCCGCGTCGGCACAGCAGATAGATGTCGGTGATGGCGCTGGAGCCAAGTGCGGTGACGACCCGGTCGGGCACGTCGGTGGCGGCGATCTCCTCGGCGCTGCGCGCGAGCACTCGCGCGACATCGAGGGCGACGTTGCCGGCCCCCACCACGGCCACGCCCCGACCGTGCAGTGGGAAGTTGCGGTCGGCGGCGTCGGGATGTCCGGAATACCAGCCGACGAATTCTTTGGCCGCAAAGCTGCCCGGCAGGCGGCTACCGGGTACGTCCAGCACTCGGGCGTCTTCCGCGCCAAAAGCGTAGATGACGGCGTCGTAAAATCCTCGCAACTCGTGTCGGCTGATATCACGGCCGACAGAGACGTTCCCCAGAAAACGGACCGTGGCTGAATGGGCGGTGAAGGGTGCGCCCAGAACGCGGGCGACCGACTTGATCTTCTGGTTATCCGGCGCGACTCCGTACCGGACGAGCCCGAACGGCGAGGGCAGCCGTTCGAACACGTCTATCTTCACCGGGTGACCCGACTCCACAAGTTCGGTCACCGCGTACAGGCCGGCCGGCCCCGCACCCACCACAGCGATGCGTGCCGGTCCGCGGGCCTCGCCGCCGGGGGCGACGGTGTGCGTCACGCCGACCTCGGAGCGTGCTGACCGGTCTGGCTGCGCGTCAGAGCCGTACATCGATGTGGGGAACCGCATCGGAGGCTAATTGTCATCACGTTATTGAGGTACCTCTTCCCGTTCTCTTCTTCCCGTCCGGCGTACAAAACTCCTGGTCCGTGGCCAGTGAACTGGCAAGACTGCTTGCCGATGATCGGCGGTGCGACAGAATCCAGGAATCGTTTTCCTTGCCAGCGGTGTGGGTATGACCTATGATCATAGTGCTTAATGACATGAGTCACATCAACGATGACTTGTGTCAACACCGACAACGGCGACGGGGCCCTTCGATCGACACAACAGTCTGGGCAGCCGGCGTCGACGCGCGGATCAAGATCGATGTGATTAGGTCGACGAAGGGAGTTTCGTGAAGACTCGGGCAGCCGTGCTCCATGGGCAGAACGAGCAGTTCAAGGTGCAGGAGGTGGATCTCGACCCGCCGGGCCCGCACGAGGTGCGGGTGCGCCTGGCGGCGACCGGCCTCTGCCACAGCGACTACCACCTGGTGACAGGCGATCTTCCGATGCCGTATCCGGTGATCGGCGGCCACGAAGGGGCCGGGGTCATCGAAGAGGTCGGCGCCGAGGTCACGGCGGTCGAACCGGGCGATCATGTGGTGTTGTCGTTCATCCCCGCGTGTGGGCACTGCCGCTCGTGTGCGGTCGGACACTCCAACCTTTGCGACCTGGGTGCCAACATCCTGGCCGGTCCGCAGCTCGACGGGACCTACCGATTCCACGTGGGAGCGCAAGGCGCTGGCCAGATGTGCTTGCTGGGAACGTTTGCCGAGCACACCGTGGTGCCTGATGTTTCCGTCGTCAAGATCGATCGGAGCGTTCCGCTGCGCACCGCAGCCCTGATCGGGTGCGGCGTGCCCACCGGCTACGGGGCGGCAGTCAACAAGGCCAAGGTGCGGCCCGGTGAATCCGTGGTCGTCTGGGGCGCCGGGGGAATCGGCATGAACGCGATCCAGGGGGCCGCTACGTCGGGCGCCCGCGTCGTCGTGGCCGTCGAACCGGACGAGGCCAAGCGCAAACTCGCCTACGAAGTGTTCGGCGCGACACACGTCGTCGATCCGACCGCCGTCGACCCGGTCGACGCGGTGTTGGAGGCCACCTGGAACAGGGGGGCCGACGTGTCCATCGCCACGCCCGGCGTTCTGACCCAGGCGATCCTCGCACAAGCGCTGCAGGCGCTGGGGAAAGGCGGGCGGGCCGTCCTGGTCGCCGTGCCGCCCGCCGGCGCCGACCACCTACCCATCGCTCCCTTCGACGTTGTGATGTTCGAACGCCAGATCCTGGGCACCGTGTATGGCAGCAGCAACCCGTTCTCCGACATTCCCCAGCTGATCGACCTCTATCAATCCGGCAAATTGAAACTCGATGAGCTGGTGACCAACACCTACTCGCTTGATCAAATCAACGAGGGGTACGAGGCCATGCTCGCGGGTCGCAACATCCGCGGGTTGGTCATTCTGTCGGACGACTAGCAGCCCAAGTGGAGAGCTGATTCCGCCCTGCAGTGCAAAGTTGTCTCGGCCACGGCCGCGACGCAAAACCGATAGCCGTTTACAACCAGCAAAGCGAGACCCAAGATGACAATGACGGCACCGCTGAAATCCGATGTGCGATGGCGCTTCGAGCAATACATCGGCGGGACATGGCGTCCCTCCGTCAGTGGCAAACGCAGGCAGGTCATCGACCCGGCCACCGCGACCGTCGTCGGCGATGTCGCCGACGGAGGGATCGCCGACGTCGAGGCGGCGGTCGCGTGTGCCCGCACGGCCTTCGACGAGGGCCCCTGGGCCGGCCTGGACGTGCGAAGCAGGGTCCGAGCGCTGCAGCCAGCCATCGACTACCTGGTCGAAAACCAGGACGCCCTCCTGGAAGCGGAAATCGCCGAATGCGGATCTCCGATCAAGACGGCGAGCGCTCTGCACGTCGGATTCGCCTTGGCCCACAGCCAGTACTTCCTCGATATGGCCCCAAGCGTGCGTCTGGAGCAGCCATTGGGGTTCCATTCGCCGCCGTTTAGCGTCAGTCACGTCGTACGGGAACCCGAGGGCGTCGTCGCGGCCATCACCCCGTTCAACTTCCCGCTCTTGTTGGCCGTGTGGAAAGTCATTCCCGCACTGCTGATGGGCAACAGCGTCGTGCTCAAGCCCAACCCACGCACGCCGCTGTCGGCGATGCTACTGGCTGAAGCATTGTCGCGCACAGATCTTCCCCCCGGGCAATTCAACGTCGTCACCGGGGACGTCGAAGTGGGCCAATACCTCGTCGAAAGCGCTCTGGTGGACCATGTCACGTTCACCGGCAGCACCGGGGTCGGGCGGAGCGTCGCCGCCGGGGCTGCGCAAACGTTGAAGAACGTCACCCTAGAGCTCGGCGGAAAGTCGCCGTCAGTCATCCTGCCCGACGCTGACTTCGATCTCGTCGTCGACGGCGTGCTGTTCGGCGTCAACTTCTACGCCGGGCAGTGCTGTGAAGCGGGCAGCCGGGTCTTCGTGCCACGCGGGCGCGAAGAGGAACTCATCGACCGGCTGGTGCGGCGGGCCGCCACGATCAGACTCGGAGACACGCGCAACCCGCAGACCGACCTCGGCCCGGTGATCTCGGCCGAGAAAGCCGCCGAGCTGGAGCGCGTCGTCAATGACGCCGCGGCCGCCGGCGCCACAGTGGCGTGTGGTGGTCGTCGTGCCGACATCGGCGACGGCTACTTCTTCCAGCCGACAGTGATCCACAACGTCAACAACGACATGCCGATCGCCCGTCAGGAGCTTTTCGGCCCCGTGCTGTCGGTCATCGGGTACGACTCCGTCGACGACGCGGTGCGCCTGGCCAACGACACGATATACGGCTTGGCAGCGACGGTGTGGTCCACCAACATGGTCAACGCCTACGAAATCAGCCGCCGGTTACGCGCCGGCACGGTCTGGATCAATGACCACCACCAGTTGCGCCCCGACGCACCGTTCGGCGGATACCGGCAAAGCGGCATCGGCCGCGAACTCGGAGACGACGGATTCCTCGATTTCACCGAAGCCAAACACATCTACATGAGCCTGACGAATGATCGCCAGTCGCGCTTCTGGTCCCTAATCCTGCCCGCTGAGGAATAGGAGCGGGGGCCGCCCACCGCCTAGCGTCGCCGACCGCGGTGCAGGTGTCGCTTCCCGCTGGCCCGGTCGACCAACACCTCGTCGGCCAATCATCGTCAGCAACCGCTTCGCCTCGTCCGCGCCAATTCGCTACCCGGCCCTGCAGCGTGTTAACCGCTGTTAGCATTGCTGTTGGCCGCGGTGGGACCACGCGAGTTCAGGGCACAAGCAGGCGACGCCGGCCCATGTGGTTTCACCCAAGAGGAAGGGGCACGGTGAGCGGAGCGATCGTTACTCAACGGACTCGGGGAAGCGAACGTCGTGAGCGGATTCTGGCCGCGGCCGCCGAGCTCATCGCCGAGCGGGGATATCACGCCGTGTCGATGACGGATCTCGGTGTGGCGGCTGGAATCGTGGGACCGGGAATCTACCGGCATTTCGACAGCAAGGCCGCCGTGCTCGCGTCGCTGTTCGAGCGGGTGATCGACGCGCTGCTGGAGCGGGCCTCGACCATCGTGGACCAGGCTCGTGATGAGCGTGAGGCGTTGACTGGGCTGGTCGCCGACCATGTCTCGCTGGTGATCAACGATCGGGAGCTGGCGATTGTCTATTACCGCGAGTTGCATAACTTGTCCGATGAGCAGCGGCGCCGCCTGCGACGTAAGCAGCGACTGTATCTCGAGGAATGGGTGCACGTGGTCGCGGAGTTGCGGCCGGAGCTTGATGAGGCCGACGTCCGCGCGGTCGTACATGGTGCGATCGGCGCGATCCAGTCGATCCTTCACTACCGCGACACCGGCCTGCCCCCCGAGCGGGTCGCTGCCCGTCTGGCCGCCATGGGTTACGCGGTGCTCGGCATAGCAGCCAGCGACGACCTGCCCAGGATTGTGAACGATGACTAACATTTGTGCGTGTGACGGTGTGCGTCGGGACCGCGACAGGAGGAACACAGCCATGGCCGAGGCGCCGGGGGCCGTTCAGCGGCAGGCCTGGGTCGACGGCGTGTTGCCGCCGGTCGAGCAGGTGCGACCGGGATTGTGGTCGATCCCGGTGCCAATCCCGGACAATCCGTTGCGATACGTGCTGGTGTATGCGTTCGAGCTGCCTGACGGGGTCGCCATCGTCGACGCCGGCTGGGACACCGAGGAAGCGTGGACGGCCCTCGTCGAGGGACTGTCCAAGGCCGGATGCGACATCACCGACGTCTCTGCGGTGCTGATCACGCACGTCCACCCCGACCACTACGGATTGGCTGGGCGGGTGCGCGAGCATTCCGGAGCATGGGTCGGGGTGCACCCGGCCGATGCCGCGGTGTTGCCCACCCGCTACGGCGAGGTAGAACCTCTCGTGGCGAGTATGCGGGACCTCTTGGTGGACTGCGGGGTGCCCGAGGTCGAGTTGGACGAACTGAGCTCGGCGTCGCTTGGAATCCGGCAGTTCGTCCGGCAGGCCGAACCGGACCGGTTCATCGACGATGGCGATCGTCTCC
This sequence comes from Mycobacterium sp. MBM, assembly GCA_021648845.1. Taxonomy (GTDB): domain Bacteria; phylum Actinomycetota; class Actinomycetes; order Mycobacteriales; family Mycobacteriaceae; genus Mycobacterium. The sequence goes on from JAKJHY010000044.1 coordinate 6,524, forward strand.
CGTTGCCGGGCTGGAACCTGCGCGCGATCTGGACGCCCGGCCATTCGCCCGGGCATCTCTGCTTCGCCGAGCCCGACCGCAGGCTGATGCTGACCGGCGATTGTGTGTTGCCGCGGATCACCCCGAACATCTCCGTGCATCCCCAGCAAGCCGCCAATCCCCTCGCCGACTTCCTCGCCTCGCTGGCCAAACTGCGTGGATATCAACCCGACGAGGTGCTTCCCGCCCACGAATACCGCTTCGACGCGTTCACAACCAGGCTGGACGAACTTTTCGCCCATCACCGCACGCGCCTTGGTGAGATCGAACGCGCGGTGGCCGACTGCCCTGGGGCAACCTGCTGGCAGATCACCACCCGCCTGGGGTGGTCGCGGCCCTGGGCTCAGGTACCCAACTTCATGCGCCGGGCCGCCAACGGTGAAACACTGGCCCATCTGGCGCTCTTGGCGGCAGAGCACCGCGTAGAACCGATGCGTGACACCGTCACCACATGGTGGCCGAAGCAGTGACCCGCGATCCTGTATCCGACGGCCTCGACATTGCGCCTTCAGGCACCGCCCATGTCCGTGGCTGTGCCGTCAGCTCCGACAACACCACAGGCGTGAGGCCGACGGCCGATGTACCGTGTCGCTTCGATGTGCGGGATCTGGCCCGCTCTGGCTACCCGTAGTCGGCGACCACGACGGTGCGGTCGAAACTGTTCTCCGACCACACGCCGATGTGAGTGTGGGCGCAATCGGACATGATGGCGAGATATGCCGCGTTGTCATACCACCGGCTAATCAACTCCACACCGCTGATCGCTAGGGCCGGATTGATCGCCACCGTTTCGGCCACCCGACCCTGGAAACCGGCTGCGTCGGCGCGGTCTTGCGGCGTCGAACCGTCAGACCCGATATCACCGTTGAGGTCGCGATTGTTCAGCACATCCCGGGCGTGCCATTCGGCGGCACGTTGCAGTTGCGGGATGATCGTGACGTCGTTGGTGCAGCCTGCCTGGTGCTGAATGGTGTACACGTTGGCGACCACCGCGTCGTTGAGTCGTTTGTTGTCGCCGTGTGCGATCGGCATGCCAACCACAGCACCGACGGCGACGACCACCACGGCCGGCACGGTCAACAGCAAATGCCGCATGTTCATCTCCTCGACGTCAGCCGTCATCTCTAGGCGGCGGCCAGTCGTGTGCAGCCGAGTTCCTCAGGCGCCAGATCAACGCCGGGCAGAGTTCGTTGACCGACTGGGTGATCAGATAGGAGGCCTGATAGTCGTCGGCGGTGTGGAAATCAGCCTGCAGATCGCCGATAAGCTGCCCGTAGCCTTCGCCGCCGGACAGCTTGTCGCAAATGCCGTAACCGTAGCCTAAGGCCGCGTCGGCGTTCGGAAAGCCGTAGCCGGGCCGCACGGTCACGTTGACCAGATAGGCCACCGGGTCGGCATGAGCGTGAGGTGCCTGCGCAGTTGCCACACCGAGCCCTGCCGCCCAGCACATCGCCATGCATACGGTCTGAATGTTGCGCGGCGCTGTGAATCGAACCCCGATCATGTTGTCAAATCGGCTCGAATTGGGAAATGAGCCATCGGCCATCGTGTTTGTCCAGCGTCACTCGCACGCATGAGGTGGTGCTGGTGGGTGCGTCCGTGCCGACGATGACGGTCTGGTTGACAAAAACAAGGACGACCGCGTGGTTCGCGGTGGCCGACACCGACGCCGCGGCCGGAACGTTGGCGACCGCGGAGATCTGTTTTTGCTTCGCCCCGGGGATCACCACGTCATGTGTTAGCGAGGCATAGGAATCCTTGAATTGTCCTGTCAGTCGGTTTTGGGCGGCGGTCAGATCCTTCTCGGCGGTGTCGGGCTTGTAGGACAGCATCGTGATTGTTCCGTCGGTGGCGGCCCGCACGGACTCGACGCTGGCAAGCTGGGCCTCACGCAGGGAACCGACCTGCCATTTCAGCCCGCCGGCGGCCGCGGCCAGCAGCAGCGCGAGGCCGGGCAGCATCCCGTAGGCGAGCACACGTGACCAGCGGATGCTTCGTTTCATCGTAGCCGGCGTGTGCTCGCAGTCGTCCTCGGTCGCGGTGGGTGTTTCCTGGGCCGAGTCGGTGTCGGTGGGATCGCCGGTACGACGCGATTTCGGCCACCTCACGGCACGAACTCCACGTTAGACACCTTGGGCTGATCGCCGACTTGCTGCACGAAGATGCGCATCCGCCAGGCCCGTGGCCGTTGGTCGGGCACAGCGGCATTCGTCGTCTTGACGGTCACGGCGACGAGCACCTGGGCGGTGCCCGCGGTCTTCGACTCCAGCGCGGCCTCGGTGACCGTGCCGATGGTGGTCGATTTGGTCTGTTTGACCACGGCGATGAACGGCTGTGATCGCTTCGTGAAGTCGTCGTAGAACTGCCCGGTTGCCCCGTCGATGATGCGGCGCACATCGGCGTCGGCGTTCTGCCAATCGATCGTCGTCAGGTTCAGCGCCGCCTGCCTGCCCACCTGCACATACGCATTTCGCTCGGTCTGCGCCTCGTGCAGGTGGTGGAGACGAAATCCCAGCCATCCCGCCAGCGTCGCCAGCGCGATGACGACGGCCACCCCTACCAGCATCGCGGCCCGCAGCGGCGAGCGGGTCGTCCTCGGCTCGCCCGGGGGTGCGGTGTGTGTGTCCTTGCCGTCGGGTCCGCTGCTGGCGTCTTCGGCGGTGCCGGCATCGCCGCCATGCGTCGGTTCAGCACCGATCGGCGCGGACGCGGCGCGTTCATCCGGCATGAGCGTCGAGGTGCGGCCGGCGGTTCTCAGCTGCCCGGTGGTGTCAGCATCGTCTGCCACGTCTTCTCCTTCGGGCCGGTCTGCGCGAGGTCGGATTGGGTGTATTGCTGGCCATCGGGTCCGATGTAGGTGCCCGTGGCGGGGTCGTACTGGGCGGCCGCTACCGGTGGTGGGGGTGGGCTCACGGCAGCGGGAGGCGGCGCTCCGGTCGGCGGTGATCCGGGAGCTCCCTGGGGGATGTCCTGCCCGGACAGGGTGGCGTTGGGGTCGCCCTTCCAGTTGAAGCCGTCGTTGAGCGGCACATACTGCTCGTCGCTTTCGCACATTCGCACCGTGGGTGCGCGTTTGCCGGGGACGGTCTCGCAGGGGATGTTGCGCGCTCCGCGGACGTTGAACGGTGAATCTTGGGGCACCCGGCAGTACACGTCGCCGGCGGGACGCTCCGGGCTGTCCTCGAAGGACGGTGGACGCCGTTGCTGGGTGGGTAGGAATCCGGTGGTGCAGGCCGGTGGGAGGTTGATGTTGAGGTTGAAGCTGATCCACTCGCCACGGTAGTCCTGCTTGGTGTTGGCGTTGGCGACGACACTTCCGCCGCGGATCGCTGCGGCTTGCGGCAGCAGCACGAGGAGTTGTTCGAGGTCGTTTCGGTAGGTGAGGGCGACCTGGCCGACGCTGACCAGGTTGGCCAGCAGGATCGGCAAGGTCGGCTGGAACCGCTCGAAGAGTTGTCGCACCTCGCCGGCGGCGGGGCCGCCGTGGTCGATGATTCCGGCCACCGCGTTGTCATGGGTTTGCAGTTCGGCGGTGACCGTGGCCAGGTTGGCCGCCCATGCCTGGATCGCATCGGAGGTATCGGTCTGCGAGTCGAGCACCGGCTGGGACTGGTCGATCAGCGACGTCAGTGAGTCGAGGTTGGCGCGGGCGTCGATCGACAGCCGGGTGGAGGCCCTGACCAGCCGGGCCAGTTCTGGGCCCAGCCCGCCGACGGCGGTGTATGCCTCGTCTACGGCGGTGTTGAGGTTATCCCGCGGTATCGCCCGCAAGCCGGTGTTGACGGCGGTGAGCAGCTTGTTGATGTCAGGTGGCACGGAGGCGTCCCGCAGCGGGATGACGTCGCCGTTCTTTAGCGGCGGTGCGGTGTCACTGCGGGGCAGCAGGTCGACATATTGTTCACCGATCGCCGACTGGCTGTGTACCTCAGCTTTGACGTCGGAGGGGATGTCGATGCCGGATTTGAGCGACAGCACCGCGGCCACACCGGTGTCGGTGAGGTGCACCGACTGCACCCGCCCCACTTCGGTGCCGCGGTAGGTGACGTTGCCGGTCGCATACAGCCCGCCGGTCTGCGGCAATTCCATCGTCACCGTGTACCGGCCGACACCGAAGAGCTTGGCCGGCAGCTTCATGACGTGCAGCGTCATCAACGAGATCACGACGACGGCAAGCACCGTCAAGATGGCCAGCTGAACCTTCACGCGTTTGTGCAAATACATTTAGCGTCCCTGGTCCCAGCGGTACGGAATGATCAGCGGGTTGGATTGGGTGTAGGGGCTCGGGAGTTGCCCGATGGTGCGGCCCCATTGCAGCTCCAGCTCGGTGAGGTTGCCCTCCCAGCGCGTACCGGTGAAGAGCGCAGAGTCGATGCGGCTGAGCGTGAGGTCAACGATCAGGCTGAGGTTGCCGTAGTCGCCGCGCATCCACTTCTCGACGGTTTCGTTGGGGAACGGATAGGTCGTGTAGAGGCTGAGCGCACGTGTCAGGCTGGGGCCGGCGTTGGCCAGCGCTTCCAACACCGGCCCGATGTCCTTGAGTTCCTTGACCAGATTTTCTTTGGTCTGGTTGACCGTGTCGACGGTCAGTGCGCTGAACTTGCCGAGCTGATCGGCGGCCTCGATGAGGTTGTCCCGCTCGCTGTTGAGCTCGGCCAGCGCATCGGGGATTTTGCGCAGCGCGGTGTCGAGAACGGGTTTGTTGTCGGCGAACTTGCCGACCAGGGTGTTGAGGCTGTCCGTGGCCGCGATGATGTCACCGGTCTGGTCATTGGTGAGGGTGGCGAATTTGTCGAGTTGCTCGATCATGCTGCGCAGGTCGTGTTCACGCCCCCGGAACGCGGTGGAAAACGCCCGGGTGATGTCCTGGACTTGGCCCAGTCCGCCGCCGTTGAGCAGCATGGAGATCGCGGCCAGGGTCTGTTCGGTGGTCGGGTAGGCTCCCCCGCGCGCCAACGGGATCAGCGATCCGTCACGCAGTTTGCCGTCCGGTGGCGCGTCCGCTGGCGGGGCGAGCTCGACGTGCAGCGAACCCAGCAGGCTGGTTTGGCCGAGCTTGGCGGTCGCGTTGGCGGGCAGGTCGACGTCGCCGTTGAGCCGCATGCTCACCAGGGCATGCCAGCCTTGACGCTCGATTCTCGTCACGGTGCCGACGGTCACGTCACCGACCTGCACGCGGGAGTTCGGTTGGATATTGCTGACCTCGGGCATCTGCGCCTGCACGACGAAGGAACCCGGCCCGGCGCCCTCGGTGCCGGGCAGTGCAAGCGAGTTCAGCCCGCGCCAGCCGCAGCCGGGCAGCCCGGCCAGCGTGAGGATGATGAGCAGTTTCACCGCGACGCGGGAGGATTGTCGCGCTGTCATGAGCCGCCTCCGGGGGGGACCATGAGGCCGGGGAGGCCATCGGATGGGTTGGTGGTGACCGGCGTGGGCGGCGCGGCGGCATCCGGCGCAGCAGCCTCGGCGGCCAGCGGCGCAGGCTCGGGCGGGTGGGGCGCGGCCGCCTCGACGGGGGGCGGCACGTAGTCGGGTCGCATCCAGTCCTCGCTGTAGGTGACCTCGTTGGGCCGTGCCGATGCCCCGACGATGAGGTTTTCGCCCAGTGGCGGGAAGTTGTACTGGCGGTTCTTCACGATCGGTGCGAGGTACTGCACGCACAGTTTCGCCGCCTGTTCGGCGCCGAGACGGGAGGCCGCTTGGATCGCGCCGCACAGGAAACTGATCGGGTCGGCGAAGTTGTTGACCGCGATGGCGCCGGTCATCGTACCGCCGGCCGGTTCGTAGATGAAGATGAAGTTCTGCAGCGTCGAGGGCAGGATGTGCAGGGTTTGTTTGATGTCGTCGAGGCTGTCGACCATCGCCGTGGTGACCGAGGCCAACTTGTCCGAGGTGGTGCCCAGCGCATCGCGATTCTCCGCAACGAAACTCTGCACATCGGCGACCACGTCGTTGAGCATCCCGGCCGCCCGACCGACCTTGTCCGGATCGTCGGCCAACAACCCTGTGACGGCGGCCAGGTTCTCATTGAGCTGTCCGAGCAGGCCACTGCTGTCGTGCAACGCCGACACCAGCGTCGCCAGGTTTTTCAGGGTGGAGAAGATGTCGTCGCTGTGGTCGCCGAGGGCCGACAACGCCTGCGACAGTTTGACGACGGTGTCGCGGATGTTCGCACCTTGGCCGCGCAGGTTGGCGGCCGCGGTGTTGATGAACGCGCCCAGCGTGCTGACGCCTCCGGGCTGGGTGGGCCGCAGCAGTTCGGTCAGCCGCTCAACCTGCGCCCGGAAGTCGTCCCACTCGACCGGGACCGCGGTGCGGTCCTGCGGGATCACCGCGCCGTCGCGCATCACGGGTCCGCCGGTGTAGGCGGGGGTCAGCTGGATGGCGCGCCCGGTCACCAGTTGAGGCGACAGGATGACCGCCTTGGCGTCGGCGGGAACCGAATATTTGCGGTCGATCCAGAAGGTGACCTTGACCCGCTGCGGCTGCGGTTCGATCGTGGCGACGCGCCCGACGGGCACACCCAGGATCCGCACATCGTCGCCGGCGAACAGGCCGTTGCTGTTCTGGAAGAAGGCGACCACCGTGGTCTTGGCCGCCGCGCCGGTGCGGCCGAGGGCGACGAATAGCCCGCTGACGAGCACCGCCACGAGGACGGTCGCGGCGGCTGCGCGGATGAGACGCGCCCTGGTCATGGCTGTCCTCCGGGTTGTGCGGGCACCTCACCCGGTGCTGGCACGTAGACCGGGGAGGGTGTCGGCTCGGGTGTGTTTTGCACGCCGGGCGGCGGCGGTGCGGGCGGTCCGGGCGGGGGTCCACCTGGCGGCGGGGCCGGCGGGGGCTCCCGGTACGGATAGCGCGGATCACCCGGCTTGCCCGTGATCGCGTCGGGCAGCGTCAATCTGGGTTCGCCGCCCTGCCCGGTCCGCGGGTAGGGCACCGGCAGCGCCGGGGTTGCGGGCTGGCCGGTGGGGGGGTCGATACGCTCGGAGGGCAGCACGGTGGCCGGGTCGAGCCCGAGATCGGAGAACGCAGCGTCGACGAAGGGCTGCACGAACTGGCCCGGGAGCAGGTTCGCCAGGTATGCCTTGAAGAACGGCCCCGATGAGACGGCTTCGCCCAGCGAAAGCGCGTAGGCGTTGAGCCGCTTGGAGGGCTGGGGAGTGTCGGAGCCTGAGCGGACGGCCCGTGGGCCGAGAGGGGTCGTCCTGGCATACGAGTCCGTCCCGGACTGGGCGACCGGGATCGCGCTGGCTCGGTTGGCCCCCGAGGAGGAACCGTGAACTTACCCCTGGACCAGGTCATCCGCCGGGTCGTCCGGGATCCGGAGTTTCGTTCTATTGCGGAAGAGTCGGGCCAGCTCGCGGCCGACCTCGCAGGCGTACGGCTGGCCGATCTTGCGGCCGTCCTGGAGGGCGACCTGGTCACCCTCCAGCAAAGGGGCGCCCACCCACTGCTGATCATGCAGCTGGCCGGCGCGCTCAGGATCGATCCGATGCGGCGCTTCGCCGCCGAACAGACTGCCCATGACTTAACCACGGAGGGACGATGAACATGATGAACATTACGGTGGACCTCGAGCGGTGTGAGGGCTTCGCCTCGTGCGTTGTGACCGCGCCCGAGCTCTTCGACCTCGATGACGAGCGAAGCGTCGCCGTCGTTCTGGAGCCTGTTGACGGTGGCCCCCGCACCCGCGCCTTAGCGCTCGAGGCCGCCGCGAGCTGCCCGATGCGGGCCATCACCGTCTCCGACCCCCTGGTGGACGAACCATCGCTGCCGCGGCGCGGCCGGTGACCGACGGAGTTTCGCCGGACGCGGTGGCAACCGCGGTCGAGAACGAACCCCGTCGGGCGGCGGTGGCCGGTACGCCCTGTGCCCCGGTTCGTGAACGTGCTACCACCGACGTTAGCGGCCGGCTGCGCCGTTCAGCAGGTTCTCTCCGCTCGCGCTCTCGGTTGGAGGGGTGGCAGCCGCAATGGCCGATCGCTGAGCGGGTCAACGACCACGTTGTCAGACCGGGCGACTCGCGATCCGGGGCTCGATGCCAGCATCCCGGGCTGCCACGCGTACAGCATTTGGTCGCCGCGGCGGGCATATCGTTGACGCCCAAGAGGATACCGGCCTGCCTTCCTGCCGCACCTCGGGCACTGGCCCAGTCGGCTAGATGTACTGACCACGGAGGTTGTGTCTCCGGTCGGCATGGCGAGATGAAATGAGGAAGACCTCCGTGTGAGGTGTGAAAGCGACCAAGCAACCACACCCACAACGGAGGTCTTCGTGTCCCACGCTAACGCGACCTTGACGCCCACGGGAAGACTGCGCCTGGCCCGGTGTGTCGTCGAAGACGGCTGGCCCCCGGCCCGAGCTGCGGAACGGTTCGGTGTCTCGGTCACCACGGCCCGACGCTGGGCCAGCCGGTATCGCGAGCAGGGCAAGGCCGGCATGGTTGACCGCTCCAGCCGGCCGCACACCTGCCCCCACCGCACCCCGCGTCGTCGGGAGCGCCGGGTGATCGGCCTGCGCGTATCGCGCCGGTGGGGGCCAGCCCGAATCGCTTACCACCTGGGAATGCACCCCTCGACGGTGCACAAGATCCTGTCCCGCTTCGGGTGCGTGCGCCTGGCGTTCACCGACCCGGCCACCGGCGCCCCGGTGCGCGCCACCAAGCGACGCCCGCAGCGCTATGAGCACGCCGCACCGGGCGATCTGGTGCACGTGGACATCAAGAAGCTCGGACGCATCCCCGACGGCGGCGGGCACAAGTTCCTCGGCCGCGCCAAAGGATGGTCCCGGGCCGTTCGGCGAAGGTCCTCACCGAGTGGCTCAACGCCCGCGACCAGGCATTTCGAGACCGAGTCAAGGTGGTCACGATGGACGGGTTCGCCGGCTACCACTCCGCCGCAGCCAAGGCCGTGCCCGCAGCACGCACGGTGATGGACCCGTTCCACGTCGTGCATCTTGCCGCCGACAAGCTCACCGTGTGCCGCCAACGCATCCAGCAGGCCACCACCGGGCACCGGGGCCGCACCGGCGATCCGCTGTACGGCATCCGCAGGACGCTCAACACCCGGGCAGGGCTGCTGACCGACAAACAGAAAGTGCGCTTGTTCAAGGCGTTCACCGCCAACGATGCGCACGCGGCGGTGGAGGTCACCTACGGCGTCTACCAGCGACTCATCGCCGCCTACGAGGCCTCGGGCAAGCGGGAGGGCAAGATCGCGATGTACAAGCTCCTGCGCTCGATCCGGACCGGGGTGCCCACCGAGCTGCCCGAGCTCGCCCAGCTCGGCCGGTCGCTATGGAAGCGGCACCGCGAGATCCTCGCCTACTTCGACGTGGGTGCCTCCAACGGCCCCGTCGAGGCCATCAACGGCAGGCTCGAACACCTCCGCGGAATCGCCCTGGGCTTCCGCAACCTCAAGCACTACATCTTGCGGTCACTGATCCACTCCGGACAGCTTCAGGATCGGATCAATGCACTCTGAATCCGGAAGGGCCCTTTCTATTGACAGTCGATGCGGAGGCGCGTAGCTTTCAGGCACACGCAGAAGAGATTTCTACTGGCCAGAACTACCACGTCGGTAGGGGTCGAACTGCGATGAATTGTTCAATCGTTACAGTGCACAGAAAGGCGTTACCCGTGCCAAGCTCTTCAATCACCCAGAAGTTCCATACCGTCGATGTGAAAGGGGTTCAGACGCGTTATTTCGACGACGGCCAGGACAAGGATCCGATCCTCCTCATCCATGGGGGGCATTTCGGGTTCTTCATACCGGTCGGAATCGAATCCTGGGGCAACGTTCTAGAGGATTTCGGCGAGTACGGCCGTGTCCTCGCGGTCGACAAACTCGGTCAGGGCGAGACTGGTCTCCCGCTGAATGACGAAGACTGGACTGTCGACGCGGTCGCCGAACACGTTGCGAACTTTGCAACTCAGTTGGGGCTCAAGAACCTGACCCTGGTGGGTCACTCGCGCGGCGGCATGACGGCGGTCCTTCTCGCGTTGAAGTACCCTGAGATGGTAAAGAAGCTGGTCATCATCAGCAGTGCGACTGCGGCACCGGCGCCGCCCGTCGGAACCGACATGGACTTCTACGAGCGAGTCGAAAGGACTGCCCCCGGAGGTTCGGCCGAGTTGATCCGTCACTATCATGCTGCCCAGGCGGTTAATGAGGGAGATCTGCCCGAGGACTACATCGGGATCGCCACAAAGTGGCTCGAGAGCGAAAAGCAGCTCGACGCTGTCGCCGGATATGCACGCAATGCGGAGGAGCACTGGTTGCCTAGCCTCAGCGAGGGCAGGCGCTGGGTTCAGGAACGGCTTGCCGACGCAGGAATCCCGGTGCCGACGCTGGTTGTGTGGGGAGTCAATGATCGATCGGCGCCGGTGTCGATGGGTAAGGGGCTCTTCGATCTGATCGCTGCCAACACCCTGGATAGCTCGCTCTATCTCATCAACAACGCTGGTCATCACGTGTTCAGTGACCAGCGCGAAAAGTTCAACGCCGCGGTTGGTGCGTTCATCTCGCTTTAGTAGCAATCTGGCGGCGGGGATCGGTGCGCTTCTCGGCCCCACGGTGGCCGGATACCTCTGGGAGGCCTCGGTGCAACTGCCACTCATGATGGGGATCGTCGCAGGTTCCGTCGCCGTCGTCCCCGCGGCCTTGTTGATCAGGTTTCCCCCGTTCGCGGCCAGGCCTTCTTCACCCACTGGCAGGGATGTCCGTCTGTGGCGACGACCCGGTGTCAACGCTGCCTGCTGGATGAACACGGGCGCAGGGGTTTGGAAAAGCCTTCTGGACTCCTACGTCCCTTTGGCCCTGTCCCTGGCAGGCCAACCGGCTGCAGTCATCGGTATCCTGCTCTCCATCGCCAACGCCACCGTTCTCGTCGGTAGTACCGCCAGCGGGTGGGTCCGGCGCCGGGGCGTCAGGGCGTCTCTGGTCATCGGGATGATAGCTACAGGGCTGGGACTGGCCGCAGTGGGACCGTTCGCCGGTCTGACCGCCCCGGTGGCCATTGCCCTGGCCATCTCCGGCATCGGTGCCGGGGTCCTGCAGACCGTCGGTCCGGCCATCGCAGCGGAGAAGGTGCACCCAGAAGAACGCGGAGACGCCCTCGCATTGACGGGCACTTTCCGCGCCACGGCGCTCTTCCTCTCACCGCTGGGCATGGCCGGGCTGGTCACCCTCGTTCCGGTGACCGCGGCCCTGCTGGCCGCGGGCCTGCTCATCATCACCCCAGCTGCAACCACCTGGAGATCCAACAAAGATGTCGACTGACCGACACAGACCCCGAGGCTCGCGCTATTTGCCTCCGGTGACAAGAAAGCAAGACGTTTCGACGAGAGGCTGTCCATGACGACGAAAACCCATCCGAGCGATGACCCCGCAACGGTCCCGAGGCTCCGACTGCGGCACGGGCATAGCATTCCGCATCTGGGCCTGGGCACCTGGCCACTGGTGGGGGAAGAGTGCGAGACGGCCGTCCGCTACGCCATTCAAAGCGGCTACCGGCTCGTCGACACCGCGTTCCAGTACCGCAATGAAGACGCGGTGGGACGCGGTGTCCGCACTGCCGGCGTTGCGCGTGAAGAGCTGTTCGTCTCCAGCAAGTTCAACAAGGAGTCCCACAGCGTCGACGGTGTGCAGAGGGCCTACGACCGCAGTCTCCAAGCCTTGGGCCTGGACTACCTGGACATGTTCATGTGCCACTGGCCCGTGCCGGCCTTGGACCAGTACACCGAGGCATGGAGAGGCCTCGTCAAGCTCTTGGACGAAGGCCGTGTCAAAGCGATCGGTGTCTCCAATTTCAAGCCGGACCATTTGGAGAAGGTCATTGCCGCGACCGGCGTGGTTCCTGACGTGAACCAGATCCAGCTCAGCCCCGATCTCGCACGGCTACCCCCGCGGGCAGTGCACCAGGACCTGGGCATCATTACCGAGGCCTGGAGCCCTATTGGTCGCGAATCGGGACTGCGTGACCACCCCATCGTGGTGCAGATCGCGCAACGGACAGCAAAGAGTCCGGCGCAGGTTCTGCTCCGCTGGCACGTCCAGCAAGGAATCGTCCCGATCCCGCAGGCCGCCAAACCCGCATGGCTGGTCGAGAACATCTCGGTGTTCGATTTCTCCCTGACTGCCGAGGAAATGGCCGCCCTGGCGAGGCTGGACCGCGGAGAGAACGCCGCCCGCGACTCCGACTCCCCCGAAAACGGCCACTGACCCTTGCCGCACCCACCCGTACCTGGCACGAAGAGTGGGAGGGGTTGACGTAGATCACAAAATGCGGAAACCTCTTCACGACAGAGTGGACCTCTGCTCTACAGACTGACTGATCGATGATCGAGAAGGAGCTCTCCCATGGCAGACCATCACGGCGTCCTCGAGGACGTACGGCGGGGCATGATCCCTGCACATATCTACAACGACAAAGAGCTCTTCGAACTCGAGAAGGAACGTCTCTTCAGCCGCAGCTGGCTGTTCGTCGCCCACGAGTCGGAGGTCCCCGAGGCTGGTGACTACGTGGTCCGCAGGGTCCTCGAGGACTCGTTCATTATCTCTCGGGACGAACAGGGCCAGGTCCGGGCCCTGTTCAACATGTGCCTCCACCGGGGCATGCAGGTGTGCCGGGCGGAGATGGGCAATGCCTCCCACTTCCGTTGCCCGTACCACGGTTGGTCTTACCGCAATGACGGGCGCCTCGTTGGCCTGCCGTTTCACAAGGAGGCATACGGCGGGGAGGAAGGCTTCAAGAAGAAGGGCCAGACCTTGTTGCCTGCTCCCTCGCTGGCCACGTACAACGGTCTGATCTTCATCAGCATGGACCCGGATGCCGAGCCCCTGGAGGAGTTCCTGGGGGACTTCAAGTTCTACCTGGACTACTACACGAAGCAGAGCGCGGACGGCATCGAGCTGCGTGGCCCTCAGCGTTGGCGGGTCAAGGCGAACTGGAAGATCGGGGCCGAGAACTTCGCCGGGGACATGTACCACACGCCCCAGACCCACACCTCGGTGGTGGAGATCGGCCTCTTCCGCGAGCCCAAGGCGGAGAAGCGCAAGGACGGCACCACGTACTGGGCTGGCAACGGTGGCGGCACCACTTACAAGCTGCCCGAAGGTGGCCTGGAGGAGCGCCTGCGCTACGTGGGCTACCCGGACGAGATGATCGCCCGGATGAAGGAGCAGTGGACCCAGGAGCAGCTCGACGTGGTCGGCAAGGACGGGTTCATGATCTCGGCGGCCTCACTGTTCCCGAACATGAGCTTCGTCCATAACTGGCCGCGGGTCGAAGAGGGCTCCGACGAGGTGCTCCCCTTCATCTCTATCCGCGTGTGGCAGCCGATCAGCGAGAACGAGACGGAAGTCCTCTCGTGGTTCGCCGTCGACAAGAACGCGCCGGAGGAGTACAAAGCGCTTTCCTACAAGGCGTATCTCATGTGCTTCGGCAGTGGCGGCATGTTCGAGCAGGACGACGTCGAGAACTGGGTGTCCCTCACCAATACTGCCGCCGGCTCCATGGCACGGCGTCTGCTGCTCAACAGCCGGATGGGCATGCTCGAGAACGGCGAGAACGTCGTCGAGGCCCTGTCCCCCGAGGAATACTCGGGACCCGGCGCCACCCGTGTCGGCTACAGCGAGTACAACCAGCGGGAGTTGTTGCGCCGGTGGGCCGATCACCTCGAACGTCCGGTAGAAGCCGCAGCGCAGGTGCACGTGGGCTCGGACCCGGTGCAAGCGCCACCGGCCGCCGGATCGGGGCCCGCCCGCCCGGCCTGCGGCAGCGCAGAGACCGCGCCCGCAGCAACCCTTCACGAGGAGGTCTGATCATGAGTGTTGGAACGGCACACGAGAACGAGAACTTGACGCTGTCCGAACAATCGGCGCTGGGAGCCCACGCCCCGCGTACTCAGCGGACGGGGCAGACCCTGCCTTTCAACGATGAACTTCACCTGGAGGCGCATCGTTGGCTGGTCGATGAGGCGTACCTGTTGGACGCCCAGGACTACGACGAGTGGCTCTCCCGGATCGCCGATGACGTGCACTATCTCATGCCCGTCCGCGTCACCACTGCCCTGGGCGCCGGATACTCCACCTCACCGGGGATGGCGCACTGGGACGAGAACAAGTACTCGCTCAGTCGCCGCGTGGCACGCTTCGCCACCGAGCACGCGTGGACCGAAGACCCCCCATCACGGCTGCGCCACTACATCACCAACGTGCGCACCTTCCGCACCCCCGACCCGCAAGAGATCATCGTGGACTCGGCGGTTCTTCTCTTCCGCAGCCGTGGTGACGTCGGGGAGTCCTCCACTGTCTCGGCAGGACGCGAGGATCTCCTCCGCCGTACCTCATCCGGGTCCGGGTGGGAGCTGGCCCGTCGCACCATCATGGTCGACGAGTCGGTCATCCGCATGCAGAACCTGGCGATCTTCCTGTGAAACTGGAATGGGAAGGCGAGGAGGAAGACCGCCTCGCGGCGATCCAGGCCACCGAGGAACGCCGCCGGCTCGAAGAGCACGTCACCGGCAAGCCGATCGTGATCGCTAACGAGTTCTCGGAGGTCCAGGTCACCCGCATCGAGACCCGCAACGGTTCGCGGCTGATGATTCAATCTCCTCGTTCGGGCCAGTGGGTAACGCTCTGTCCGCTGGAACTGGAGTCCCTGACCTGGCAGGCCCCGGCCACGTTCTCGGCCATGATCGGACACCCTTTCGGGCCGCTCGTGGCCGAAGACGAATAAACACCCCAACCGCCAGAGCACCACCGTCTCAAGCTAAGGAGTTCGACCATGCCCGTTGTAAAAGCCGATCTGCAGGCCTGTCAGGGATACGCGAACTGCGTCGTCGGAGCCTCTGACTACTTCGACCTGGACGACGACGGGATCGTCGTGCTGCTCCAGACCGAAGTCCCCGAAGCCGACCGCGCCCGCGTCACCGAAGCCGCGCGCAGCTGCCCGGTCTCCGCACTGGTGGTAGAGGACGCATGAGCCCGGGCACCGTCGTCGTCGTCGGGTCCTCCATTGCCGGGGTGCGCACCGCGCAGTCCCTCCGGCTGGAAGGCTATAAGGGGGAGATCATCCTCGTGGGAGAAGAGACCGAACTTCCCTACGATAAGCCGCCATTGTCGAAATCCGTTCTTGCGGGATCCGCCGACGAGGACTCTATCCGGCTGCTGACACAGGAGCAGGCCGATGCCGAGGACATCCAACTCTTGCTGGGGCACCGCGCTGTCGATCTGGACGTCGCCGAGAACCTGCTGAAGCTTGAAGGGCATGACCCCCTTCGCTACGACAACCTCGTCATTGCCACCGGAGCATCACCCCGGCCCTCTCCCTGGGGCCAGTCTCCAGGGATTCACGTGCTGCGCACCCTTGAGGACGCCCGCGAACTACGTGGGGACCTTCTCCGGGGTGGGGCGCTGGCCGTTATCGGGGCAGGGTTCATCGGCGCCGAAGCGGCAGCCACCGCCCGCGGCCTGGGATTGGAGGTCACCGTCATCGACCCGGTGCCCGTGCCCATGAGCCGCCTCTTTAACCCTGAGATCGGCCAGTGGTTCGCAGACCTTCACCAGGACAACGGGGTCGACACCATGTTCGGCACCGGAGTGGAAGCTATCGAAGGCGAGGAGGGCAACTTCTCCCTCCACCTGACCAACGGTGAGAGCGTTCAGGCGGCCACCGTGCTGATCGGTATTGGCGTCATCCCCAATGACTCCTGGCTTAGCGCATCCGGCCTGCTGGTGGACAACGGGGTCGTGCTCAACGAGTACTGTCAAGCCCTCGACGCTGCGAACGTGTACGCCGTCGGCGACGTAGCCCGCTGGCGCCACCAGAAGCACGGCGAGGACGTCAGGACCGAGCACTGGACTAACGCGGTGGAACAGGCCGCCTGCGTGGCCTACAACATCATCCATCCGGAACAGCCGCGCGCCTACACGCCCATTGAATACGTGTGGAGCGACCAGCACGACTGGAAGATCCAGGTCGTGGGACGCGTCGGAGGCAATGTCGACCACGTCCTCATCGGACACCCGCAGGTCCACGGCAAGTTCGCCGCCCTCTACACCATCGACGGCACCACCGTCCGGGGCGCAGCCATCGTGAACTGGCCCAAAGCCCTCATTGCCTGCCGTCTGGGCATGGCCAGGGGCATCACGGTGCAGGATCTGCGCGCCAAGCTCGAACCCCAGTTGGAGCCACCGCCGAGGAGGGCGTCATGACACCCGGAAACTTGCTGCCCCAGACCGAGAGCGTCAGCCGGGAACGTATCGCCCTCGCCTGCCGGGTCTTGGCCCATCGGGGCCTTGCAGATGGAATCTTGGGTCACATCAGCCTGAAAATTACCGACAGCACATTGCTGGTGCGCTGTCGCGGCCCGTACGAACGCGGACTGGCGTATACGCAAGCCGAAGACATCCGCATGGTGGACCTCGACGGCAATCCCGCCGCCGACGGCGAGCTCGCGGGCGGATACACGGTCCCCAACGAACTGCCGCTGCACACCGAGCTCTTCCGGCGCCGCCCAGACATCCGGGCTGTCGTTCACGCCCATCCCCCGCGAGTGGTTGCCGCCGACCTGGCAGGGCTTGCAGTACGCCCCATCGTAGGGGCGTACGACATTCCCGGAGCCCGCCTCGCCGCCAACGGGGTGCCCGTCTATCCCCGCGGAGTACTCATCCGCGACCGTCGGCTCGCCACCGAAATGGCCGATGCTATGGGAACAAGGCCCGTTGTTGTGCTGCGGGGCCACGGCCTCACCAGCGCGGCCGAAACCGTCGAGCAAGCAGTTCTCCAGGCCATCAGCGTGGACGGCCTGTCCGGGTTGGCACTGCAAGTGACTTCGGCTGGTGGGCACCTCGTCGATCTGCCCGACGCCGATATGGCCGAACTGCCCGACCTCGGAGGAGCATTCAACACAGAGACTGCTTGGAGACATGAACTCGCACGACTTGGTGAGCCTCGTTGATGGCCTGCGCCCTAGCCGGACAGAGACTGAACCCCCGGTCAGTAACATGAAGCTCATGTCCGCATCACGGGCGGAGGACGACTCCAGATACGGCCCTCCTCCGCAGTACCCCATCGAATCCGTCGACAACGCACTCCGATTGTTGCTGCTCTTCGAGACTCGGCCGAGCATCCGGCTCACCGATGCCAGCAAGTACCTCGGAGTGGCGTCATCTACGGCCCATCGCCTCATGGGGATGCTCCTCTACCGAGGTTTCGTACGGCAGAACCCTCAGACCAAAGCGTACGAACCCGGACAAGCACTCAGCTCCATCGCCTTCGCCATACGGCGCCACGTCGACATCGGAACGCTAATTCGTCCAGCAATGGAAAGGGTATTCGAGGCAACCGGAGAGACGGTGCACTTTGCCGAGCTCAAAGGCTCGAACGCACACTTTCTGGAGGCCATCGAAAGCCAACGTGCCGTCCGCGTTGCCTCACGTCAAGGTGCGATGCTTCCTGCCAACTGCACTGCAACGGGCAAAGCAATGCTGAGCCTACTCACCACGGAACAACTGCATGCCCTGTACCCGTATGAGGAGCTCCCGGGTCTCACCAAGGGATCTATCATTTCCCGTTCCGATCTGGAGCGTGCCCTCGAAACGATTCGGCAAACCGGGTACTCAACGAGCCAGGAAGAAAGCGAAGACGGCGTCATGTCAGTCGCTGTTCCCATCACCAGCCCGAGCGGAGGATACTACGGGATCAATGTATCCGTGCCCGCTCACCGCATGACTGAACAACTCCGCACAGAACTCGGAGCTATGCTCCAGACAGCCGCCAAAGAAATCCAGAACTTGCTCGTTTAAGGATCTCGACGGCCGGTGACGGTGGTGCTGTGGACAGGACCACCTCAGGCCAGCGGCGATTCCAGAGAGTCGATTCTCCGCAGTCGGAGCCCGAAGAAGAAGGAAATGACCACGGCGACGGTTGCCATAGTGACGAGCATCGCCCAGGTCAGTGTCGAGTTACCGAGGCTAACCCGGGTGATTCATGGGAATCTGCGGATCGCTGGGCGAAAATAGACCGAAGTGCTTCCTGAACAGGGGAAACTGGGACTTGTCTAAGGTTCCATGTTCTCCAGCAGAAAGCACTCGGTAGGTGAAGCGTACTTCGTGGTCGGCCGGTCTGTCCGTTACTGCAGATGGTGTCGGGGTGGTCTCGCATGCCGGGGCTATCGTGCCTCGACTTCTGGCTGATCAGGTCGGTCTGACCGCCGAGCTGTCAGGGGCCATGGCTCGCCGCCGGTTCATCCCGATCCACGATCGCGGCCGGGTGTTGATCGATACCGCGGTGATGCTCGCCGATGGCGGCGAGTCCATCTCCGACATCGGCGTCCTGCGCCACCAGTCCGGCGCCCTGGGCCCAGTGGCGTCGGCGCCGACGGTGTGGCGCACGCTCGATGAGGTCACTGCCGGCAAGCGCAAGAAGATCCAGGTGGCGCGGGCTCGCACGCGGCGGCACGTGTGGTCCCACCTGCCCGGCGGAGTGCCCGCATCGGCGTGTGCGGGGCGGGATCTGGGATCGACGGTCGTGCTCGATGTGGACGCCACCATTGTGGTCACTCACAGCGAGAAGGAGCTTGCTGCGCCGACGTATAAGCGCACGTTCGGGTACCACCCGATCGGCGTGTGGTGCGACAACACAGAAGAGTTCCTCGCCGCGAGCTTGCGCCCAGGCAACGCCGGGTCCAACACCGCCGCCGACCACATCGACGTCCTGGGCCAGGCAATCGCGCAGATCCCCGCCAGTCATCGGCGTGATCTGCTGATCCGCTCCGACGGTGCCGGCGCCTCCCACGACCTGATCGACTGGATCACCGAGCAGAACCGCGTCCGTGGTCGACAGGTGGAGTACTCGGTCGGCTTCTCCATCACTGCCCCGATTCGCCGGGCCATCGCGACCTGCCCCGAAGCCGCGTGGGGACCAGCGCTCAACCCCAACGGGGACATTCGTGACGGGGCCGACATCGCGGAGCTGACCGGATTCCTCTCCCAACGGATGCTCGCCAAGTGGCCAGACGGGATGCGGGTGATCGTGCGCCGCGAGCGGCCCCATCCGGGTGCTCAGTTGTCGATGTTCGAGGAGATCGATGGATGGCGCTACCAGGCTTTTGTCACCAACACCACCGCCACGGGTCAGCTGCAATTCCTCGAGGCCAGGCATCGGGCTCACGCCCGGGTCGAGGACCGGATACGCCACGCCAAGGACACCGGGCTCGGGCGGCTACCTTCGCGGGGGTTCGCGCTCAACCAGGCCTGGCTCGTCGCGGTGATGATCGCAGCGGACCTCGTTGCCTGGACGCGGATGCTCGCTTGCACCGGCGAGGCCGCAGTCCTGGCGTTGTGCGAGCCCAAGGCACTGCGCTACCGCTTCCTTCACGTGGCAGCCCGGCTGGTCCGCAGCGGCCGACGGCGAAAAGTGAAGATCCCGGAAACATGGCCCTGGGCCGTCGCGATCGTCGCTGTGTTCAACACGATCGCCGCGATCCCCAAACCAGCCTGACCTCACATGCCCGCCCACGACATCACCACCCGGGGACCCGCCCACCGGCAGCGCCAGCCGGCACACACGCACGCCCACCCACGAAATCGATCCCGCCGTCACCCGACAGCAGCAGTCACACCGGCCCGTGAATCAGCGGGGCTAAGGGCCACCCCGGTGAGCACGGGGCCGATGGTATTGCCGATGTACGTGCCGGTCTGGACAATGCCGGTGGCCGCTGCGGTGGCCCCAGGCGCCATGTGCGAGATGAGGAAGTGCACCAGACCTGGCCACCCCCACCCCAGGCCCACCGCTAGCAGGACACCTACCACGTAGCTCCAGGTGGTGGGGATCGCCATGAGTGAAAGCCCGACGGCGCAGACGATGAGTGCTGTCTGGATCAGAGAAAGTGCTGACACGCCGCCTCGATCGACGACTCCGCCAATGACGATACGGGTCGCGGCTCCTAAGGCGCTGCCGACGGCCAGAATCACACCAGCCGGGCCGACTGCAATCCCCCGCTCCAGCGCGCCGATCACGGCAAAGGCCACGGCGGACGTAACGGCACCGCCCGCGAACATCGTCATCGCGGCCATCAGCACCAACGCCGAACGCATCTGGGTATCCCATTGCCCCGCCGGCCGGGTCGTACCCATAACGACCGGCATGGTCCGGGTCCGGGCCACGGGGACCAGTACGAGCATGCCCAGTACAGCCATCAGCAGGAAGGCCATGGACCATCCCAGAGTCAACGCAACCAACGGGATCGAAACGCCGGCGACCAACCCCGTCACAGGGGCCGCGGCCTGTTTCACCCCGAAGGCCAGCCCGCACGAGGCGGCTGGGATGTGCGTGACGAGCAAGTGGTTGGAGGAAGGGTGCCCGAGACCGTTCCCGAGTCCCCCCAGGGATGCCCATACAATTAGCCACGGCCACGCAGAGATCCAGGACGCGCTGCCGGTCAGGCTCACGACCGCCAGAAGCAAGGCGGCGATGCCCATGCCTTTCTCGCTGAGCACACGACCAATCACACCGGTGCACGCGGAGGTGAGGGCGGCCGCAGCCCAGTAGACCCCTACCGCCAGGCCGATCCCGTAGGCCGGGACGCGGATTGTTGCGGTGATCTCCGTGGCCAGCGCCCCAAGGAGAAACACCGGCATGTTTGTTAAGACAGTCACCAGTACGGCCACAGCCAAAGCGGCGAATCCACGGCCCGGATGTCTCACGCGCTGTGACCTGCCACCGGGGCATCCGATGCCGCATCCATCTCCGGCACGCTGCGCTTACGCACCCGTGGGCAGGGCGGTAAAAAGTTCATGGCTGGCATTCCTGCCCTTCCAGGTCAAGGCTGTGGTGCGAGCAATACCGCTTCTGAAGTGCCCCGGGTTTGATGGGCACATTGGTGTGCCCCGGGTTTGATGGGCACATTGGTGTGCCCCGGATTCCGTGGGGTTCGATTTTTTGAATTCTCATGCCTCAAGTACGACTTCGCCGGACATCGGTCTAGATGGGTCAGCGTCGGCCCCTGTGTCCCTCTAGCCCGCGTCAGATCTCCTTCCCATCACCCGCCTGACGCCAGTTCCCGGCCGATACCGAACGCCGCGGCCTGGAGGACTCCGGCGAGGCGGGTCCTGTCCCTCGTCAAGCGGGGAACCACAAGACCCAGGGATGCGACGACCGCGGTGTCTCGAAGCACGGGGACGGCCACCGAGCACGCCCCGAGGGACATCTCCTCGACCGTTGTCGCATACCCATGGCGCCGCACCCGAGCCAGCTGCTGTCGCAGGAGCCCGGGCTGGGTCACCGTGAACGGCGTCATCCGGGTCAACGAGCCGAGCGTCTCGGCGAGCACGTCGTCGGGCGCGTGCGCGAGCAGCACCTTCCCAACCGCCGTGCAGTGCAGCGGCAGTCGGGAGCCGACGGTGCTGACGATCGGGACGGACGCCGTGCCGGACAGCCGGTCGAGGTACAACACCTCGGCGCCCTCGCGCACCGCGAGGTGCACGGTGGCCAGCGTCGCGCCGTACACGTCGTGGAGGAACGGCTCAGCGATCTGGCGCAGGCCGGTCTGGGTCGGCGCCAGTAGTGCGAGCTCCCAGATCCGGCGACCCACCACGTACTCGCCGGTCGGCCGCCGCACCAAGCCGCCCCAGGTGGCCAGTTCGGCCACCAATCGGTGAGTGGTCGGCAGCGGTAGACCCGCCCGACGCGCAATCTGGCTCAGCGTCATCGCCCGGTGCTCATCGTCAAAGGCGCCGAGAACGGTCAGCAGGCGCGAGGCGACACTGGCTCCCGGGTCGGAGGTGTTGCCGGCCATCGTCGCCCTCTTTCACTCAGTGAACGATATAGCTCGAAGCGTACGCCCCGGCCACCTACCGTCGGGCTGGTGAGCACTCCTGACCTATCGACCCAAGCCGAGATCAGCGCCGAGATCGCCGACCTGTCCGCCGGCACCGACCCGTCCGCTATCAGGCCCCGCCTCGACTACTCCCCGTACCGCAGCAGCCTCCTGCGGCATCCGACCAAGGATCTGCACCAGGTCGATCCGGAAGGCGTCGAGTTGTGGTCTCCGTGCTTCAGCCACCGGGACGTCGATCCACTCGAGGCCGATCTGACGATTCAGCGCTCGGGCGAGCCGATCGGCGAGCGCATCACGATCTCCGGCCGGGTCGTGGACGGCGACGGACGCCCGGTCGCGGGCCAGCTGGTCGAGATCTGGCAGGCCAACGCCGGAGGACGCTACATCCACCAGCGTGATCAGCACCCTGCGCCGCTCGACCCGAACTTCACCGGCGCCGGGCGGTGCCTGACCGGTGCGGACGGTAGCTACTCATTCCAGACGATCAAACCGGGTCCGTACCCGTGGCGGAACCACCGCAATGCGTGGCGTCCCGCCCACGTGCACTTCTCCCTGTTTGGCACCGAGTTCACGCAGCGCATCGTCACGCAGATGTACTTCCCGGGCGATCCCCTGTTCGCGCTGGACCCGATCTACCAGTCGATCACCGACCAGGGCTCCCGTGACCGCCTCGTCGCCCGCTACGACCATGACCTGACGCGACCCGAGTGGTCGACCGGCTACCGGTGGGACATCGTGCTCACCGGAGCCCACCGCACCTGGACCGAGAACAACGACGACAAGGACCACGCATGAGCCCCCGCCTGCACCCCACGCCCGGCCAGACGGTGGGCCCGTTCTTCCACTACGCACTCCCCTATGACGGCGACTCCGAACTGGTGCCTGCGAGCAGCCCGGGTGCGATCCGGTTCCACGGCCGCGTGCTCGACGGTTCTGGTGCGCCGGTCCCCGACGCGCTGGTCGAGCTCTGGCAGGCGGACGCGTCCGGCGCGATCGTCCAGCAGCCGGGCTCGTTGCGCCGCGACGGTTGGACGTTCACGGGCTGGGGCCGGTCGTCGACCGACAACGCCGGCCACTACTCGTTCTCGACGATCGCGCCGGGTGGGGTCGACGGGGGCGCACCGTTCTTCGCGCTCACGGTGTTCGCGCGTGGCCTGCTCGATCGGCTCTTCACACGCGCATATCTGCCGGGACACGAGGCCGCCCTCGCTGCGGACCCCCTTCTCAGCAGCCTCGAGCCGGACCGTCGCGCGACGCTGGTCGCGGAGGCCGATGCGCAGGGACATGCGTTCGACATCCGTCTGCAGGGCCAGGGCGAGACCGTCTTCCTGACGTTCCCGGGCCACGGGGCGGCACACTGAACGCCATGACCGACCTGTTCTGGCCCGGCGACGAGCGCGCCGGCGACCTGATGAGTGCTGAGGCGTTGCTCGCCGCCATGGTCAGGGTGGAGTCCGCGTGGCTGGACGCTCTCGTGGCCTCCGGGCTCGCGCCGTCCGCCGCCGCCACCGACCTCGCCCCGCTCGTCACCGTCGACGACCTGCCGCACATCGCGGCGGCAGCCGAGGGCAGCGGCAACCCCGTCGTCCCGCTCGTCGGCCTGCTCCGCTCGCGGGCGCCGCAGCCCGCCGCCACCTGGCTGCACCGCGGGCTCACCAGCCAGGACGTCCTCGATACCGCCCTCATGCTCGCGCTGCGCGATGCGCTCGATCGCCTGATCGACGAGCTGCGCGCCCAGGTGACCGCGCTCTCACGCCTCGCCGCGCAGCACGCCGACACGCCGATGGTCGGTCGCACCCTGACCCAGCACGCCGTCCCCACGACGTTCGGCGCCGTCGCCGCAGGCTGGCTCGACGGCCTGGTCGACGCCGCCGATCTGGTCCAGGACGCCCGCTCCCTCCTGCCGGTGCAGCTCGGCGGGGCGGTCGGCACTCTGTCGGCGGCCACCGAGCTGGCGAACCTGCGGGGGCACGAGGATCCCCAGGGGACCAGCGCCGACCTGGTCGCCAGCACCGCCGCGGCCCTGGGGCTACGGGAACTCCGCCCGTGGCACACCTCGCGGGCGACGGTCACCCGGACGTCCGACGCGCTGGTCTCGTGCACGGACGCCTGGGGACACGTCGCGACCGATGTCGCGACGCTGGCGCGGACCGAGATCGGCGAGCTGGCCGAGCCGACGGCCGAGGGCCGCGGTGGCTCGTCGACGATGCCGCACAAGAACAACCCGATTCTTTCCGTACTGGTGCGCCGCGCAGCCCTGGGAGCCCCCGCTCTGGCCGCGACGATGCACCTCGCCTCCGCCACCGCGGGCGACCAGCGCCCGGACGGCGCGTGGCACGTCGAGTGGTCGACCCTGCACATGCTCGGTCGACGCAGCGTCGTCGCCGCGTCCCAGACCACCGAGCTGCTGCAAGGTCTGCACGTGGACGCCGAGCGCATGCGCGCGACGCTCGACCGGTCGACCGACAGCGTGCTGGCCGAGCGCCGCACGATCGCCGGGCTGCTGGACAAGACCGCCGATTCCGACCCGACCACCTACCGCGGGTTCTCCGAGGACCTCATCGTGGGCGCCGTGGAGCGGGCCCAGACCTTCTTGGAGGAGAACGAGTGACCGTCCCTCGCATCACAGCCGTCCAGCTCGGCGGTTCACCCGCCATGCCCCTGCTCGTCCTCGGGCCCTCGTTGGGCACGTCGGCTCAGTCACTGTGGGCGCGCTGCGCCGCCGGCCTCACCGATCGCTTCGAGGTCCTCGCGTGGGACCTGCCCGGGCACGGATCCAATGTCGGTTCGGCCGAGCCGTTCACGATGGCCGAGCTGGCCGCCGGTGTCCTCGAGATGGTCGACGACGTGGTGGCCCAGCGCGACACGTTCGCCAGCACTTTCACCTACGCGGGCGACTCGGTGGGAGGCGCCGTCGGGCTGCAGCTGCTGCTGGACGCACCCGCGCGCATCGACTCCGCTGTCCTGCTGTCGACGGGCGCACGGATCGGCGAGCCGGATGCCTGGCGGACACGGGCCACGTCCGTGCGCGCGTCGGGCACCCCGTCGATGATCGAAGGGTCGGCCCAGCGTTGGTTCGCACCCGGATTCCTGGAGCGGGAGCCGGAGATCGGCGCAGCCCTGCTGCACGACCTGCGGGACGCCGACGACGAGGGCTATGCGCTGGTGTGCGAGGCGCTGGCGGGCTTCGACGTCCGTGACCGCCTCGGCGAGATCGAACCGCGAGTGCTGGCGGTGTCGGGTCTGCTCGACGTCCCCACTCCGCCGGCCGATCTCGCGGCTATCGCCTCCGGAGTCCGGAACGGGCGGCTCGTCGTCCTCGACGGCGTCGCGCACCTGCCCCCGGCCGAGCAACCGTCCGAGGTCGGCCAACTCATCCGCGATCACGCGAACGCGGGGCAGGCGGTTGCCGCTCCCACGACCGTCGCCGGGGTGCGCGACGCCGGCATGGCGGTGCGCCGGGCGGTCCTGGGCGACGCCCATGTCGACCGCGCGACCGCGGCGATCACCGATCTGACCGCCGACTTCCAGGATTTCATCACCCAGTACGCCTGGGGGTCGGTGTGGACGCGTCCGGGTCTTGACCGGCGCAGCCGCTCACTCATCACGCTGACCGCCCTGGTGGCCCGCGGCCATCACGAGGAGCTGGCCATGCACGTGCGGGCCGCGCGTACCAATGGGCTGACCAACGACGAGATCAAAGAGTTGCTGCTCCAGACGGCGATCTACTGCGGCGTGCCCGATGCCAACGCGGCCTACCGCATCGCCCAGCGCGTGCTCGACGAGCTGGACCACCCCGCTTACTAGGAGACTGCTGCACAATCCTCGTGGCAGGAGCCCGGTGTGGTGGCTGGCGTGAAATCCTGTGGCTATGCAGGGTTGTGATTGTGACTTTCGCGGGTAAGTGGCGGTGGCGGTGGTCTACGGACGTTTCGCGGCGGTCTCACTGGCGAGTGGTGGTCACCCGGGCGCGCTCTAGCTGTTCTTCACGGGTAGGTTGTGAACGCGTAGGCGCTCGATTGGTGTCATTCCGCCGATGCCGGTGTGGGGTCGGTGG
>JAKJHY010000045.1 GCA_021648845.1 Mycobacterium sp. MBM
GAGGGTGTCGCCGTCGGTATCGCTGTCGTTGGTGAGGACGTTGCCGCTGACGGCGGTGTCCTCATCGGTGGTGAAGGTGTCACCCACGGTCGCGGGGGTGTCGTTGACGGGGGCAACCGTGATCGACACCGTCTCCACGGAGCTGGTGGCGGTGCCGTCGGTGGCGGTGTAGGTGAAGGTGTCGGTGCCGTTGAAGTCGGCGTCTGGGGTGTAGGTGAAGGTGCCGTCGGTGTTGAGGGTCAGGGTGCCGTTGGTGGGTTCGTCGACCAGGGTCGCGGTCAACGGATTGCCGTCGATGTCCGAATCGTTGGTGAGGACGTTGCCGCTCACCGCGGTGTCCTCATCGGTGGTGAAGGAATCATTGGTGCTGATCGGCGTGTCGTTGACCGGGCTGACGGTGATCGACACGGTGGCAACCGCACTGGTGGCGGTGCCGTCACCTGCGGTGTAGGTGAACGAATCGGTGCCGTTGAAGTCGGCGTCCGGGGTGTAGGTGAAAGCCCCGTCGGTGTTGAGGGTGAGCGTTCCGTTGGCGGGTCCGTCGACCAGGGTTGCGGTCAGCGTATTGCCGTCGGCGTCGGTGTCGTTAGAGAGGACGTTGCCGCTCACGGCGGTGTCTTCGTCGGTGGTGAAGGAATCTGCGGCGGTGACCGGGGTGTCGTTGACGGGGGAAACCGTGATCGACACGGTGGTAACGGAACTCGTGGCGGTGCCGTCGCCGGCGGTGTAGGTGAACGAGTCGGTGCCGTTGAAATCGGCGGTGGGGGTGTAGGTGAAGGTGCCGTCGGTGTTCAGCTCCAAGGTGCCGTTGGCGGGTCCGGTAACCAGGGTGGCGGTGAGGGTGTCGCCGTCGGGATCGGAGTCATTGGTGAGGACGTTGCCGCTCACGCCGGTGTCCTCATTCGTGGTGAAGGAATCGGTGGTGGTGACCGGGGTGTCGTTGACGGGATCAACCGTGATGGAGACGGTCTCCACCGGGCTGGTGGCGGTGCCGTCGATGGCGGTGTAGGTGAAGGTGTCGGTGCCGTTGAAGTCGGCGTCGGGGGTGTAGGTGAACGTGCCATCAGTGTTCAACTGCAGGGTGCCGTTGGAAGGTCCGTCGACCAGCGTCGCAGTGAGGGTGTCGCCGTCGGTATCCGAATCGTTGGTCAACACGTTGCCGGTGACGACGGTGTCTTC
Source organism: Mycobacterium sp. MBM (assembly GCA_021648845.1). Classification (GTDB taxonomy): domain Bacteria; phylum Actinomycetota; class Actinomycetes; order Mycobacteriales; family Mycobacteriaceae; genus Mycobacterium. Next base: position 1,180 of record JAKJHY010000045.1, read on the forward strand.
ATCGGTCGTGAACGTGTCGCCTGCGGTGACCGGGGTGTCGTTCACCGGATCGATAGTGATCGACACGGTGGCGATCGCACTGGTGGCGGTGCCGTCGCCGGCGGTGTAGGTGAAGGAATCTGCCCCGTTGAAGTCGGCGTCCGGGGTGTAGGTGAACGTCCCGTCGGCGTTCAACTCGAGGGTGCCGTTGGCGGGTCCGTCGACCAGCGTCGTGGTGAGCGTGTCGCCGTCGGTGTCGGTGTCATTCGAGAGGACGTTGCCGGTCAGGACGGTGTCCTCATCGGTAGTGAACGAATCGTTGGTGGCAACCGGTGCATCGTTGACCGGGGTGACCGTGATCGACACGGTAGTAACGGAACTCGTGGCGGCACTGTCGCCGGCGGTGTAGGTGAAGGTGTCGGTGCCGTTGAAGTCCGCGGTGGGTGTGTAGGTGAACGTCCCGTCGGCGTTCAACTGCAGCGTGCCGTTGGTGGGTCCGTCGACGAGGGTGGCGGTGAGCGTGTCTCCGTCGACGTCGCTGTCGTTGGTGAGGACATTGCCGTTCAGGACGGTGTCCTCATCGGTGGTGAAGCTGTCGCCCACAGTCGCGGGGGTGTCGTTGACCGGGTCAACGGTGATCGACACCGTTGCAACCGAACTCGTGACGGTGCCATCGGTGGCGGTGTAGGTGAAGCTGTCGGTGCCGTTGAAGTCGGCGTCTGGGGTGTAGGTGAACGTGCCGTCGGTATTGAGGGTCAGGGTGCCGTTGGCAGGCCCGTCGACCAGGCTTGCGGTGAGCGGATTTCCGTCGGTATCGGAGTCGTTGGTGAGGACGTTGCCGGTGAGGACCGTGTCCTCATCGGTGGTGAAGGAATCGCCCGCGGTGACGGGGGTGTCGTTGACGGGGCTGACGGTGATGGACACCGTGGCAACGGAACTCGTGGCGGTGCCGTCGCCGGCGGTGTAGGTGAAGCTGTCGGTGCCGTTGAAGTCGGCGACGGGGGTGTAGGTGAACGTCCCGTCGGAGTTCAGGGTCAGGGCGCCGTTGGCCGGCCCGGTAACCAGGGTCGCGGTCAGCGTATCGGCATCCGCGTCGCTGTCATTTGACAGCACGTTGCCGGCCAGCGTGCTGTCCTCGTCGCCGGTGTAGCTGTCCGCATTCGCTACCGGTGCCTGGTTGTCAGGTGCCACGGAAATCGACACGACGGCAACAGAACTGGAAGCTGTGCCGTCGGATGCAATGTAAGTGAAGGAATCGGGTCCTTTGTAGTTTGCCGTCGGGGTGTAGGTGAACGATCCGTTGGCATACAGCGTGAGGGTGCCGTGTGACGGTCCGGACACCAATGTCGCAGTCAGTGGTGATGATTCGGCATCCGTGTCGTTGGATAGGACATTGCCTGCCAGGGTGCTGTCCTCGTTTACCGCGTAGCTGTCGTTACCGGCAACCGGCGCATCGTTCACCGGTGCGACCAACACCACCACCAGTGCCGGAGCGCTGGAGGTGATTCCGTCCGAGACGGTGTAGGTGAACCAATCCACGCCGTTGAAGTTCGCGTCTGGGGTATAGGTGAATGTGCCGTCCGGATTGAACTCGAGCGTGCCGTTTGCCGGGCTCTCGGTAAGTGATGCCGTCAGCGAATCACCGTCGATATCGTCGTCGTTGGTCAGCAGGTTGCCGCTCAGCGGGCTGTCTTCGTCGATGCTGAAGATGTCATCGCCGGCGATGGGCGCATCGTTGACCGGTGCAATGTTGATCGTCACGGTGGCAACAGAACTCGTCACAGTTCCGTCGCTGGCGATGTAGGCAAACGAATCCGCGCCAGTGTAGTCGGCTTCCGGCGTGTAGCTGAACGATCCATCGGTGTTCAACACGAGAGTTCCGTGGCTCGGTCCGATAACGGTTTCGGCCGTCAGGACATTTCCGTCGATATCGGTATCGTTGGTCAGCACGCTCCCGGTCAGGACGCTGTCCTCGTTGGTGGTGAACGTGTCGTTGACCGCCACGGGGGCATCGTTGACTGGCGTCACGGTAATCGACACGCTGGCAACGGAACTGCTGTCGACACCGTCGGTGGCGAGATAGCTGAATGAATCTGTGCCGGTGTAGTTGGCTGCTGGTGTATAGACAAACGAGCCATTGGCGCTCAAGACCAGGCTCCCATGGGCGGGGGCGTCGACCATGACGGCTGTCAGCGAATCACCATCGACATCGGTGACAGTCACGGTGCCCGTGTGGGAGGAGTCCTCGCTGACGCTGAACGCACCATCGCTGGCTTGGGGGCGGTCGTTGACGGCATTGACCGTGATGGTCGCGGTAGCCGAGTTGCTGGTGGTCACCCCGTCGGTCACCGTGTAGGTGAAGCTGTCTGTCCCGTTGTAGTTGGCTACCGGAATGTAGGTGAACGACCCGTTGGGGTTCAAGGTGAGGCTGCCGTGAGCAGGTCCGGACCCCAGTGACACGGTCAGCGAGTCCCCGTCGGCGTCGCTGTCATTCGGCAGGACGCTGCCGGTAAGGATGCCGTCCTCGTTGATGGCGAAGCTGTCGTTGCGGGCGACGGGCGCGTCGTTGACCGGCGCCACCGTGATGGTGACGAGTGTGGGTGCGCTGGACAGTGTTCCGTCCGAGGCGACGTAGGAGAAGCCGTCGGTGCCGTCGAAGTTTGCGTCCGGTGTGTAGGTGAAGGAGCCGTCGGCATTGAGCTGGACGTTGCCGTGACTCGCGGGTGTGACGAGTCCGGCGGTCATGGCATCGCCGTTGGGATCGGTGTCGTTGTTCAAGACGTTGCCGGAGATCGTGGTGTCCTCCGCGGTCGCGTACAGGTCGTCGCTTGTCTGTGGCGCCTTGTTGACCGGGGTGACCACGATCGCGACGGACGCGCTCGCGCTGGCCATGCTGTTGGAGGCGCGGTAGGTGAACCCGTCCACGCCGTTCCATTCCGGGTTCGGTGTGTAGTTGAAAACCCCGTTCGGTCCCAGCGTCACGCTGCCATTGGATGGCTCGGAAACTATTGTGGTGGTGAGGGGTTGGTTGTTGGGGTCGCTGTCATTGCTCAGCACACTGCCCGCGACCGGAATGTCTTCGGGGGTCGTGAAGAGGTCGTTGTTGACGATGGGCGGGGTTTCGGCGCCGACGACGTTGACGGTGATCGTGGCCGTGTCGGTGTGCCCCCAGTCCGGGCGCAGGAACCCCAACAGCCCGTGCATGTGGAAGCAGTTGTCGGCGTCGCTGGCCGTGACCGTGAATTGGTCGGGGCCGGTGTAGTTGTCGTCGCGGGTGTAGGTGAAGGTGCCGGTCAGTTCGTCGACGGTGACCCATCCGTGGCTCGGTCCACCGGGGACGCCGCGCGCCGGCACGATGTAGGTGAGCTTGTCGCCGTCGCCGTCGTGGCCGTCGAACGCGATGGGGCTGCTGGTGCCGTCCGGCTCAAGGAGCAGCGTCAGTGTCTGTGGCAGCACGACGGGGGACCTGTTGAAGAACGTGCGCTGAAACTCCCGCACGACTGAGGCCAGCATCGCCCACATCAGGGGCGGTTGGTAGGGGGCGGCCGGGCCCGGTGCCAGGAACGGTGACAGGAGCGTCGAGACGAACGCCTGCATGACGCCCACCTTGGCGGCCGGGGGCGCGGCGACCGGGGCGAGTGCTGCCGACGCGAGCGCTCCGGTGCCCGTCGTCGAACTGCTGGTGGCCCAGAAACCTGCTTGTGCGGGCGCTGTCGGCTCCGGTTCCGAATCGTCGGGCCGGGGCTGCAGTGCCATGGCGACGGGTGCGGCCGACGGGGTCGACCCGGTGGGCAGTACCTGACCAGCAGGGCCGGCCGGCGCCGTCTCGGATGCCGATGTATCGGAATAGGTGCGGTCGGGCTCCGTCACCGGTGCTGGTGGAGCGCCGGTGGTGGTGTCGGGTTGGCTTGTCGGTTCCGGAGGCCCGTCGGCCCCGCCTTGGGTGGATTCTTCGGTCGTGACGTCCGGCGCGGGCTCGGCCTCGTCAACTGTGTCGAGGGGAGGTTCGTCGGTGGTGGCAACTGCTGCGCGGCCGGGCGATGCCGCTGTGGTCGCCGACCGGGGAGTGGTGGTCGCCTTCCTCGCCGATTTGGGTGCCTTGGCGCGCGGCGTATTCGGCGAGTCGTGTGACGTGTTCTTGGACGTGGTGGGGCCGGCATGCGCAAACCCCGCGCCGAGCCCGGTTGTCAGCGCGGCGCCGACGCCGAGTGCGAGGGCTAGCCCGCCGACCCGGCCGATGTATCGGCTGTAGCTGCCGTTGTCGGTGTTCGGGCCGGTCGGTAGGCGGCCATCATCGTCGAGCCGGAAGGTCGGGTATGTCGCCTGGGCGCGACTGGGGTCGTTGTGCTTGTGGTGGCGCGCGCGTTTGCGTGTCTTGTCACGGCGCCGTGCAGACGTTGCCAATATTCCACTCCCACCGCTCTGGGTCCGTCGTTGGACCGCACGCCTCGCAGTGGCACGTTTCCCCGGGGAGGGTCCAGCGATCGGACCCTCTCGACCTGCGCCCAGCAAAATTGACGTACCCGATAGTAAGCCTGGCTGTGCTTGGCCGTGGCCAAATTCGCACCTGACCGGAGGATGCGATCACGCTTGCTGAATTCGCACCGCCTGCGTCGGTGGGCGACGCCGTCTGAAGTTTGCTAAGCCATGCCTAAGTGGCCGCAGTCAGCTGGGGCTGCGCAGGGTCTGAACCATCTCGTTGATGACATCCGGCTTCGGGGAGGCGGTCGCGCCTTCTCGTAACGAGATCAGGAAGACCACGGACCCCTCGACGTTGGGCACCGTGGTGACGACCATGCTGTGAAACGCGTTCGGTCCGTTGCAGTCGTCCGCGGCGATGCCGGTGACCGTGGCCACCACCTGGACCGCGGGACGCGTCCCGATGGTGAATTCGCGGACTGGGCCCAACTCGACACTCGGCACCGTCTGACCCTGGGTGTAGATCGGTGCCACCAGGGCCGATTCCTCGTCGAGCGCGGCTCTGATGTCCGGATTCTTGGACCCGGCGATTCCGGACATGGCCAGGTTCTGTTTCGGGCACGCCGGGTTGGCGACGGTGGCCACCGCGCCCAACTCGCGGATGACGCACTGACCTTCGGGGCAGGGTTTGGCCCAGCCCGATCGCACACCGCAGTCCGCGACCTTCCAATCCGGCGGAGCGGCATAGGCCAAGCCGAACTTGTTGATCGCCGCGTGCCATCCCGGCTGGGAACCCTCGTCGACGGATGCGGTGTAGCCGTCACAGGTCATCGAGGAACTGACGACGCCATCGTCCGGGCCCGACGGGACGGGCTGCGGCTCGGACCGAACGGTTGCCGAAACTGCTGTCGACGACGCGGTCGGGCTGCCGGCGGTGTCGTTGCTGAACTGCCTGACCACGACGACGGACAGCACTACGATGACGACCAGGGCAACCGCCAGGGCGACCCACAGCAATGTCGTGCGCGGTCGCCGCGGGTGGTCCGGTCCGGGGGGCCGGGAGCCTGGCATCGGGTAGTTCAACGGACCCTCTCCCTTGGTGCGGTCGGTGCGTCACCAATTTGCGTGTCGGGTGATTATTCAACGCCGATCGAATTCCGACTCGAGAGTCTGCAAACTGGTCTCGAACGGCCCACCGGGTGGGCGCGCGGCGCCCAGGCAGGGGTCGTCAGCTCAGCGACATCTTGAATTCGGCTGCCAGCCCGTCGATCCCGGCCTGGATCGCCTCGATGGCCGACGCCCTGGCCTTCAGCTTGCTGGCCACGTGGGCCTTCAGATGCAGTGTGCCGGCATATTCTGCGGCCACCTCCTGCGCCCGCGATAGCACCGACTCGCGCTCCACGATCTCATCGAGCCACCCTCCGGCGACCGCCGCATCCCCGGCGAACACTGCGGCCACCGACACCGCCCGTGAATAGGCCGGTGCGGTGAGTCGCGCCCGCATGATCTCCAGTGCGGCGACCGGCAGCGTCATCCCGATCGCGACCTCGTTGGCCTGGCAGCGCGACCGCTGCGACCCGACCCGATGGTCACCGCTCAACAGCAGAAAGGAACCCATCGCGATCGCCGGCCCGGTCGCGGCCATCACCACCGGCGCCGGAAACGTCAACGTCCGGATCGCGAGTTCGAAACCGCCCGCCAGCATGGCGTGGCCGGCATCGGCGTCGCCGGAGGCGAACACGCTCAGGTCGAACCCGCCGCTGAACACACGGTCGTTTCCGGCGATCACCACGGCCTTGACCGTGCCTTCGGCGATATCGGACTCGGCCTGATCCAGCGTGGCATTGATGGCGGCCTGCATCGTCGGCGACAAGGCGTTGACCTTGCCATCGTCGAGGGTGATGGTCGCGACGGCGTCGTCAACGGCGTAGGTGGCGGTCATAGGCCGGATAGTACGGAGCGCGCTGGCGAATTCAGCTGGCGGGGCTGGAGTGGTGCCGCCCGTTTGAGGTCGCCGACGCGACCCAGGGGAAGTCCAGCTCGGTGGTCTCGTCGGACTGCCGTGTCCGCCAACGATCCTGGGTTTCCCGGACGGCCCGGTTCATCCGGTCGATCTCGGCGCGGAACACCTCGGGCTGGGTTTCCTTCGATGCGTAGTGGAAGTAGGTGAGCACGCTGCGCAGCAGCTCCAGCTTCTGTTTCTCCCGCTTGGCCAGATCGTGGGTGGTCATCAGCTCGAGGCGCTGGACCGGCTGCAGCGTCGCCCAATCCAGCACCACCGCCGCGTCGAACTCGCGGCGCTTCCCGCCGGCGGGCGCATCCCCGTAGCGCACGGTGCCCTCGAACCTGGCCCGGATCTGCCCGCCGAATTCTTCGCGACTGATCGCCGAATCCCACACAGTTCGCCACTCTTGCCCTGGGGCGAGTTGGGTGAGTTCGCTGGGCAGACGAAGCTCGGCGATCTCGGGCAGCCCGTCGGGCCCGGCGTCCTCGTAGCGGCCGACCGTCAGCGGGTGCGCGAAATCAAACCTGATGTTGTGCGCAGCGGATCGTCCGAAGTTGCGCACCACGAGTTCGATCACATGCCAATCCGACGGGTGCGGTTCCATGTAGACCACCACGTGTGGCCGCAGTTCATCGCTTTTGAGCTGGCGATTCCTTTTGAGAATGCGAGCGGTGAACACCAACGTAGCCACGCCGAGCGCCAGCCCCGCCCACGCTGCGATCGTCAGCCATCCCGCCGAACCGAGCCCGCTCAGATCGGCCCACCGATCCCTAAACCATTCCACCGCGACCTCACCTGATCATCCGATTGCGTCTCGGACCTTAGCGCTTCGCTGGTGATCGCGTAAACCGCAGCGCGCGATTTAGCTAGGACGCGGTGGCAAGCGTCCGCTGCGGCAACGCGGCGGTGTCCGCGCCGGCGAACAACCGCTCGCCGCGGTCCAGCCAGTCCTGATCGACCCACTCCAGCTGGGCGGGCAGCCGGCGCCAATAGCGCGGATGGGCGCGCACGTACATCTGAACGCTGGCGTGCACGGCCGCACCCGGCGGCAGTCGGCGCAGCCCCACGTTCAGCGCGGAACTCTCCGCCTCGACATGCGCCGAAGGAGTGCGGTCCAACCGTAATCCGGCCTGTTCGGCACCCTCGAGGATCCAGTCCAGTGTCAGCGGGCTGGAGACGATATCGCGGTGCGATCCGCGGAACCACACCTCGTCGACGCCCTCGACGCATTGCCGATTGGGCAGACCGTCAATGGCGACCGCGTGCCGGCCGGCGATGACATCGACCGGTCCTGCCGTCCCGCGGATTCGGGTGGCGTCCCACAAGCCGAGAAAGCGCACCGGCAGCGTGATGTCCTCGTGCTCGGCCAGTCCGGCGGCGAGCTCGGTGACGTGGCGCCATTCCTGGGCGGTGCGTGCCGTCCGCGGCAGGGCGTAGGTGGCCAGCATGTAGCTGCGCAATTCGCCGTCCAGCACGCCGATGGTGCCCAGCAGCCGGGCCAGGGCCTGCGCGCACGCCGCACCGCTGCCGGCGCCGAAGACGAAGACGTCGTCGCCGGGCTGCCAGTGATCGACCAGATGGGAGTAGGCCGCGGCCACCGAGGCGCGGGCCTCCTCGGGGCGACTGTTGGTGTACTGCCGCCAGCCGAGCTGTCCGGCCGGGTCTACGCGCCGGAAGAGCGCAGTGGCATTGCTTTCACCCGAGTGGTCGAAACACAACACGATGTTCTTCACGGCCCGCCCCCTGCGAATGCCACGTCATCCGGTTCTAGCGAACAATTCTGCCAACCCGCCTCGGGGCTACCAAGGCGTAATCTCGCTGAAAACGGACCAGTCGCCAACGAGATTCGGTGTTAGAACGCTATCTTGCCGCGGAATCGGTTGTCTGTCCACCAATTGACGGACTACGTCAATTGTTTGCGGGCAACGTGGCTCAGGAAAGCGGAAGAATGGCGCCCGGACTACCCAGGTCACCGTGTACCTGCACGGATTCCGGCGTGGTGCCCGGCGGCACGTCGAAGGCGACGGCCACGTCGACCGGTGTGCCCGGGTAGAGCACCGCGGAGATGCCGCCGAGGTAGAACGTGCTTTCGGTCTCGGTGTTGTAGATCTGCCCGCCGGCGTTGAGTACCTGCTGGTCGGCGAGGAAGGTCGCCGGAAGTTCGCCGTTGTTGAGCAGGGTCAGGCGCACGACGACGAACTCGCCGGAAGCCGTCTTGGTCAGCATCTCGTTGTCGACCGCCGCGACCGTGGGGGTGATCTCCACGCCCTTGCCCGTGATGGTGACCTCGCCGTCGGTGACCTGACCGCCGGCGGCGGGGACATCGGCGGCGGTCTCGGATGGCGCGGCGGAATCCGTTGCCGCCGCCGTCGCCTCTTGCGTCTCGGAAGACTCATCTGCCCCGGTGGCCTCAGTAGTTCCGGTCCCTGGATCGGAGAAGCCCAGCGCCCACACGAGCACGCCGACCAAGACCACCAGCAGGGCGCCGACGCCGACGAGATAGCCCTTCAGCGGGCTGCCGGCCGGTGTCGGTTGGGCGGCGACGGGCGCCGGAGCCGCCACAAAGGCCGGGGGCGGTGGGGGTGCGGCGGGCGGCGGCTCGGGCAACCTCACCTCGGGGGTCGCCTCCGATGTCACCTCGGTAGCGGGCTCGTCCCCACCAACCTGCATTTCCTCGGCGGCGGCGATAACGGCGTCGGGCTCATCGTGGGGGGCCTCGGCAACCTCGGCCGCCGCGGTCACATCGGGCTGTGGGTCAGGCGCGTCCGCCGCGGTCTCGTCGGCCGGGTCGATCTTTCCGGCATCCTCCCAGGACGGCATGGCCATGTCTTCCGGCCACGGCGGCAGTTCGGCAGGCCACGCGGAGGTCTGCTCATCGACCGCCGGGGTGTCGGCGATGCCAGGACCCTCATCGGTCCAGGCCAATCCGTCCCAATAGCGTTGACCACCGGATCCGTCGGGATCCGGGTACCAGCCGGCCGTGGTCGGCGGTGTCGTCATGCGGGGGTTCCTCCCTAACGCGCGCACCGGGGCGCTGTGACCTCGCAGAATAGTCCAGGCACTGGTACGCCGCGAGCATATGGCGGGGCCAGCGGCGTGCTCAGCCGCCCATCAACATGCGCCACTGGTCGAGATTGCTGGCCCGGTAGACGTAGTTCGAGCGCTTGACGTCCGAGAGCGGGGCGCTCGGTTCGGCCGAGTACCAGTGTCCTGGGAAGACCGTCGGATCACCCGGCAGCGTGGCCAGCGCCTGCAGGCTGCGGAACATGTCGTCGACGTTGCCGCCCGGGAAGTCGGTGCGCCCGCAACCCTCCAGGAACAACGTGTCCCCGGCGACCAGTCGCCCGTCGAGTAGGAAGCACTGGCTGCCCGGGGTGTGACCGGGCGTGTGCAGCAACTCGATGTCGATATCGCCGACGCTGAGCTTGTCGCCGTGCTGGTGCCCGGTCAGGTCGCTCATCGCGATCCCGGTGACCTGTGAAACCCACTCGGCCTCAACCGCATTGACGTGCACCGGAACGTTGACGCGCTCCAGCAGTTCGGCGACGCCGGCCAGGGTGAACCCCATCATCGTGCCCCCGACATGGTCGGGGTGGTGGTGGCTGACCAGCACCCCGGATAGCCGCATGCCGTCGGCTTCCAATACGTCGACGAGTTCGCCGGCCGCGTACGCCGGGTCGACCAGCACGGCGTCACCGGTCTGCCGGTCGCCGATCAGGTATGCGAAGTTGCGCATCTGCTGGGCGATCGGGTCGGCGGCGGCGAAGTCGCGGCCCGAGAGCAGCTGGCGGAAGTACAGGCGATCTGCGTCGGAAGCCATGGCGACACTCTATGGGTAACCCTCGTACCGCCCATAACCGCAGGTCTAAAAACCGCATGTCAGCGCGTGTTTGACCGCACAGCCGACAAATCTGGTATTTCGGATGCAGGATTATTAGCGTCAGCTCCATGCACCTCACCCGGTTCACCGATCTGGGACTGCGCACCATGATGCTGCTGGCGGCGGGCGATGCGGCCGAGCGGCGCATCACCACCCGCACCATCGCGGTCGGCGCCGACGCCTCCGAGCACCACATCGCCAAGGCCGTCGCCCGGCTGGTGGATCTCGGCATGGTGAATTCCCGGCGGGGCCGGGTGGGCGGTCTGACGCTGACCGACGCCGGGCGCACCGTCTCGCTGGGTTGGCTGGTGCGCCGACTCGAAGGCGATGCCGAGGTCATCGACTGCGACGGTGGCGCGAACCCCTGCCCATTGATCGCCGGGTGCCGGCTGCGCCGCGTGCTCGCCGAGGCCAAAGAGGCCTTCTATCGCGAACTCGACAATCACACCCTCGCCGACTTGGCCGGCAGCGGCTTGCTGCCGGTCGTGACAGTTCCCCTGCGACAACTTTAGAAAGGTTCACCTCATGACGCTGACCACCCCCGCACAGGACCTGGAGCCCGCGCACGCCGAGATCATCACGGCCACGCTGCCCCTGGTCGGGGCGAATATCGATGCGATCACCCGGGAGTTCTACCGGCGGCTCTTCGAGGCGCACCCCGCGCTGCTACGCAATCTGTTCAACCGGGGTAACCAGGCCCAGGGCGCCCAGCAGCGCGCGTTGGCGGCGTCCATCGCGACGTTCGCGACGCATCTGGTGGACCCGGATCTGCCGCACCCGGCCGAGCTGCTGTCGCGGATCGGACACAAGCACGCCTCGCTCGGCGTCACCGCCGACCAGTACCCGATCGTGCACGAGCACCTGTTCGCCGCGATCGTGGAGGTGCTCGGCGCGGACACCGTCACCGCCGAGGTTGCCGAGGCCTGGGACCGCGTCTACTGGATCATGGCCGACACCCTGATCGATATGGAACGCGCGCTCTATGCGGGGGCCGGAGTGGATGCCGGTGACGTCTATCGGCGCGTACGGGTCATCGACCGTACCGACGACCCGTCCGGTGCGATCCTGGTGACCGTCGCCTCCAGCGCGGAGTTCACTGCCGGACAGTATGTTTCGGTGGGCGTGACGCTGCCCGACGGGGCCCGTCAGCTGCGTCAGTACAGCCTGGTCAACAAGTCCGGTTCCGGTGAGTTGACGTTCGCGGTCAAGCCGGCCGGCGAGGTGTCGTGCTGGATCCGGGACAACCTGCACATCGGCGACCTGGTCGACGTCACCGTCCCGTTCGGGGATCTGCCGACACCGCGACCGGGTGCGCCGCTGGTGTTGATCTCGGCGGGTATCGGCATCACCCCGATGCTCGGGATCCTGGAAACGCTTCCGGTCGACGCCCACGTCCAGGTGCTGCACGCCGACGCCGGCGAGCAGACCCACCCGCTGCGGGACCGTCAGCGCGAGCTCGTCGACACACTGCCCAACGCGACACTGCAGCTCTGGTACGAGGACCTGATGTCGCTGGACACCGTCGAGATCCCCGCCGGCGCCGAGGTGTACCTGTGCGGTAACGACGGCTTCGTGCGCTCGGTGCGCGATCAGCTGCTTGCCCGCGGTGTGGACCGGGTGCACTGCGAATTGTTCAGCCCGAACGACTGGCTGCTGTCCTGAGGAGACATCTGCGTGCGAGATTCACACCTGGGACGTCTGGCTGGCGAAGGGCGTCCTTGGTGTGATTCTCGACGACGTTTGTCGGACTCCGCTGCCAACATCTCGGCATGGGGGCGTTCATCGGCAGCGAGGCTTTGGCGGCGGGCAAGGTCACGCGAAATGACCTTCGACGGCACTACACGCGACTGTGTCCGGATGTGTACGGCCCGCTGACCCCAACTCTGTATGACCGGACGAAGGCGGCGTGGCTGTGGTCTAGAGGTCGGGGAGTGGTCGCGGGCGTGGCGGCTTCGGCGCTGCACTACGCGAATTGGGTTGATACCGACGTCCCGATAGAGATGCTGGGAAGCAGCACTCGTCCACCGGCCGGCGTGATCATCCGCAATGAGGCCTACTCGTCGGACGAGGTCATGATGATCCGCGATATCCCGGTCACGACGTCGGCTCGTACTCTTTTCGACTTGGGAAGGCACTTGCCCCGAGATGAGGCGGTGGCACGGATGGACGCCTTGCTCTGGCGATGGCAGGTGTCGATCGAGGATGTCCAGCCGCTGATCGAGCGCTACCCCGGAGCCCGCAATATCCGGCGATTGAAGATCGCGCTTGGTCTGGCAGACGATGGGGCGGAATCCCCACGCGAAACCTGGCTGCGGCTTGCGCTGACGGACGCGGGGATGCGACCGACCGGGACCCAGATCCCTGTTTACGACGAGCAAGGTCGGATTGTCGCCAAAGTCGACATGGGGTGGGAGGACCTCAAGGTGGGCGTTCAGTACGACGGTCGACAACATCAGACCGACCGACGTCGATACGTCCAGGATCTGAAGGTAAACCGGGCGCTGCAGCAGCAGAAGTGGGCGATGGTCAGGGTGGTGGCCGAGGATCGCTTGGACGACGCCCTCGGCCGCGTCGCGAGTGCTCTCGCTGACCGCCGTCGCCACGCTGCGTGAGATTCACATCAGGTACTTCTGGTGCGGTCGAAGGCGTCCCTGACGTGAATATGGGCGCGATGGGTGCCGCGGCCGCTGCCAAAGCACCCCAAAACGAGCCGCAGACCAGCCGTTTTGGAGCCGGGAACAGGGAGAATGTACCCTCTTTAAGGCCCTGCGGCCGAAGGTAGTGCAAGGCCCCCTTAGCTCAGTCGGTAGAGCGTTTCCATGGTAAGGAAAAGGTCAACGGTTCGATTCCGTTAGGGGGCTCGGTAGACGCTCGGCGGAATACCGCCGCGTCGATCGGGGCGGTGTAGCTCAGCTGGTTAGAGCGCACGACTCATAATCGTGAGGTCGGGAGATCGAGCCTCCCCACCGCTACAGGCAGAACAACGAGAGGCAAGAGACGTGGCGTCGAGTACCGACGTACGGCCGAAGATCACTTTGGCCTGCGAGGTGTGCAAGCACCGTAACTACATCACCAAGAAGAACCGGCGGAACGATCCCGATCGCCTGGAGATCAAGAAGTTCTGCCCGAACTGTGGACACCACCAGCCCCACAAAGAGTCGCGGTAACCCGTTACGTCGTGACTCTGTCGGAGAAAATCGTCGGGATGCACTTCCGGTATCCCGACGCCTACGAGGTTGGCCGCGAGAAGATCCGCGAGCACGCCGTCGCCGTCAAGAACGATGATGCGTTTTATTTCGATGAGGCTGTCGCCGCCGAGCTGGGACACGGTTCCCTGCCGGCGCCGCTGACGTTCATCTGCATTTTCGGGTACACGGCACAGTTGGCATTCTTCGAACACGCGAAGATCGGCATCCACGACGCCCAGATCGTGCAGGTCGATCAGGCGCTCAGATTCATGCGGCCCATCCGGGCCGGGGACAAGTTGTATTGCGACGTCTACGTGGACTCGGTCCGTCAGGCGCACGGCACCGACATCATCGTCACCAAGAACATCATCACCAACGACAGCGGTGACATCGTTCAGGAGGCCTACACGACCCTTGCGGGCCGTTCGGGCGACGGAGAAGAGGGCTTTTCAGATGGCACTGCGTGAGTTCAGTTCGGTAAGCGTCGGCGACACCCTTCCGGAGAAGGTGATCCCGCTGACCCGCCAGGACCTGGTCAACTACGCCGGGGTGTCCGGCGACCTGAACCCGATCCACTGGGACGACGACATCGCCAAGCAGGTCGGCCTGGACACCGCCATCGCGCACGGCATGCTCACCATGGGCCTCGGCGGCGGCTACATCACCTCCTGGGTCGGCGACCCGGCCGCGGTGACCGAATACAACGTGCGCTTCACGGCCGTGGTGCCGGTGCCCAACGACGGTGTCGGCGCCGAGATCGTGTTCAACGGTCGGGTGAAATCGGTCGACGCCGAGAACAAGTCGGTGACGATCGCGATCTCCGCCACCACCGGTGGGAAGAAGATCTTCGGCCGCGCCATCGCTACCGCGAAGCTGGCCTGAGATGGCACTCAAGGCAGACATCCGCGGGATGGTCTACAAGTACCCCGAGGTCTTCATCGTGGGTCGCGAGCAGGTCAAGATGTTCGCCAAGGCGGTGAAGTCGGAGCATCCGGCATCGCTGCACGAAGAGGCCGCCGCCGAGCTGGGCCACGACCGTCTGGTCGCCGGCCCGACGTTCGTCTCGATCCTGGCCAACCTGGTGCAGCAGGACTTCTTCCGCAATGTCGACGTCGGCATGGAGACCATGCAGATCATCCAGGTCGATCAGCGGTTCGTGTATCACCAGCCGATCCGGGTGGGCGATCACCTCAACGCCGAGCTGGAGATCATGTCCGTCGAGAATCGGTTCAACGCCGATATCGTCGTGACGCGCAATATCCTGCGCGACGAGAACGACGTCGTGGTCATGGAGGCGTACACCACGCTGATGGGTCATGAGGGCGACAACTCGGTGTCGGTGCGCTATGACCGTGAGTCCGGCCAGGTGCTGCGGACCGCGGCGGGGGAGTAGCCACCCAGGGGATTAGTAACTCGCTTGTGGGCCGATGTACACTCGGTCCTCGGGGTTTTCCCACTACAGCGCGCTGTCCGTCGGTTCGGAAATCGACCGATCGGAGAGCGCGCAGTTGTGTGAAGCCTCGAACGAAGGGGCGTAGCTCAATTGGCAGAGCAGCGGTCTCCAAAACCGCAGGTTGCAGGTTCAAGTCCTGTCGCCCCTGCTCAACTGAATACTCGACAAGTGTGGACACTGGAAGGTGACCACACGTAAACGGACGAAAGGCATGCGGTGAGCGACGATCAACCGCCTCTGGGGCCTTCGGCAGGCGAAGGGCCCGAGGACGGCCAGACGAGCGGTCCCGCCGGGCCGCTGCGCCCCACCGGCAAGCGGTCGCGACGCACGGCAGCCCAACCGGCCGGAGGCGCCGTCGCGGTGGCTCGAGACTCTGGGTCCGACGGCTCAGACGACGCCGGATCCGAGGACACCCCGGCCAAACGCACCAAGACGGCCAAGGCCGCGAAGGCGGGCGAGGGACGGCCCAATCCGTTCCTGTTTGTGTGGACGTACCTGCAGCAGGTCGTCGGAGAACTGCGCAAGGTCATCTGGCCGAACCGCAAACAGATGGTCACCTACACCACCGTGGTCTTGGTGTTCCTGGCCTTCATGGTGACGCTGATCGGATTCGCCGACCTCGGGCTGGCCAAGCTCGTGGCGATCATCTTCGGCTGACCAGAGAAGTATGAGAGAGGACTGACAACCGTGACTAGCTTCGACGGCGTCTCAGATTCAGCTGAGAACTCTGACGCCGACACGCCTGAGGGTGAAGCCGTCGTCGACGTGATCGACGAAACCGCCGCAACTCCGGAAGCCGACGAGGCTCCCGCGGCTGAGGCTGCCGAGGTCGAGGCTGAGGACGAGGATCCCGCCGTCGCGCTGAAGAAGGACCTGCGCACCCGGCCGGGCAACTGGTACGTCATCCACTCGTACGCAGGCTACGAGAACAAGGTGAAAGCCAACCTCGAGACCCGTGTGCAGAACCTCGACGTCGGCGACTACATCTTCCAGGTCGAGGTGCCCACCGAAGAGGTCACCGAGATCAAGAACGGCCAGCGCAAGCAGGTCAACCGCAAGGTGCTGCCGGGTTACATCCTGGTGCGCATGGATCTCAACGACGAGTCGTGGGGCGCGGTGCGCAACACTCCGGGTGTCACCGGTTTCGTCGGCGCGACGTCCAAGCCGTCCCCGCTGTCACTCGACGATGTGGTGAAGTTCCTGCTGCCGCCGGCGGCGGCGAAGAAGCCCGCCAAGAGCACGGCCGGTGCGGCCGCGTCGAGCGAGGCGACCCTGGAGCGTCCCGAGATCCTTGTCGACTTCGAGGTCGGCGAATCCGTCACCGTCATGGACGGCCCGTTCGCGACGCTGCCGGCGTCGATCAGCGAGGTCAACGCCGAGCAGCAGAAGCTCAAGGTGCTGGTGTCGATCTTCGGTCGTGAGACGCCGGTCGAGCTGACGTTCACGCAGGTCGCCAAGATTTAGTTTTCGGGCCCGGATATCGGCCGGGCCCATCGAGAGAAGGAAAAACCAGAGCATGGCCCCGAAGAAGAAGGTCGTCGGGTTGATCAAGCTCCAGATCCAGGCCGGGCAGGCCAACCCTGCTCCGCCCGTGGGTCCGGCGCTCGGCCAGCACGGCGTCAACATCATGGAGTTCTGCAAGGCGTACAACGCCGCGACCGAGTCGCAGCGCGGAAACGTCATCCCCGTGGAGATCAGCGTCTACGAGGATCGCAGTTTCACGTTCGCCCTGAAGACTCCGCCCGCCGCCAAGCTGCTGCTCAAGGCCGCAGGCGTGCAGAAGGGTTCCGGCACCCCGCACACCACCAAGGTCGCCAAGGTGACTTGGGATCAGGTGCGCGAGATCGCCGAGACCAAGAAGGAAGACCTCAACGCCAACGACATCGACGCTGCCGCGAAGATCATCGCCGGCACCGCTCGGTCCATGGGCATCACTGTCGAGTAGCGAAGCGGATCGACGCGACAACACACGTCGAGTATCCGTACCCAAGCAGTTGTGGGAGGGCCCGCTTCGGCCCGGTAACCACAAACTCTGAACTGGAGAAACAATGAGCAAGAACAGCAAGGCTTACCGCGAAGCCGCCGAGAAGGTGGACCGCGAGAATCTGTACACCCCGCTCCAGGCCGCACGGCTGGCCAAGGAGACGTCCTCGAAGAATCAGGACGCGACCGTCGAGGTGGCGATCCGCCTGGGCGTGGACCCCCGCAAGGCAGACCAGATGGTGCGCGGCACCGTCAACCTGCCGCACGGCACCGGTAAGACGGCCCGTGTCGCGGTGTTCGCCGTGGGTGAGAAGGCTGAGCAGGCCGTCGCAGCAGGCGCCGATATCGTCGGCAGCGATGACCTGATCGAGAAGATCCAGGGCGGTTTCCTGGACTTCGACGCCGCGATCGCCACCCCCGACCAGATGGCCAAGGTCGGCCGTATCGCGCGCGTGCTGGGCCCGCGTGGTCTGATGCCGAACCCGAAGACCGGCACCGTGACTGCTGACGTCACCAAGGCGGTCAACGACATCAAGGGCGGCAAGATCAACTTCCGCGTCGACAAGCAGGCCAACCTGCACTTCGTGATCGGCAAGGCGTCCTTCGACGATAAGGCGCTGGCGGAGAACTACGGTGCGGCGCTGGATGAGATCCTGCGGGCCAAGCCGTCGTCGTCCAAGGGGCGCTACGTCAAGAAGGTCACCGTCTCGACCACCACCGGCCCGGGCATCCCGGTCGACCCGGCGGTCACCCGGAACTTCACCGAAGAGGCACAGGTCTAGGCCTGCCCCAGAGTCAGACCCGAAACCCCGCCCTCGTGGCGGGGTTTCGGCGTTCTACGGGTCCAGTGGCACGGACACCGTGGCCAGCAGCGCGCGATGGTCCGAGCCTGGGATGTCCACCGCGCGGATGGACTGCGCGACCGAATTGCGGGTCAGCACATGGTCGATGGTGATGACCGGTGGGATCGCAGGATGCGGTGAGTAGGTGGGGGAGAAGCCCGCGCGGGTTTGGGCGACGGCGTCGCGGTAGCCGACGTCGAGCAGATCGCGGAATTGGCGCATATCGGGCGTGGCGTTGAAGTCACCGGCGATGATCACCGCTGCGGGGCCGGCGATCCGGGCCCACTCGGCGAATTCGGATTTGGCGACGGTGATCCGATGTCCCCATTCGGCGAAGGTGTTGGCGCCGCCGGCGAGTGGGGACATCAGGTGCACGCTGGCCACCAGGGGGTCGTTGTGGACGCCGGGAACCCGGACACGCGCGGCAATGAAATTGCTTCCGTATCTGGAGGGCGGCAGGCCGATCAGCGGGTAGCGACTCCACAGGCCCATCCCGCCGGCGCCGGGGCGGGGGATCAGGATGGAGTACGGGAAGGTTTTGCGCAGCCCGCCCTCGCGGAAGCGTGTGACGGCCTCGGCGGTCAGTTCGGACATGGTGATGATGTCGGCGCTCTCGACGGCGAGCTGGACGAATGCCGCGGTATGGGCCTCACCCTTCTGCAGATTCGAGGACAACACCCGCAGTTCGGTGCTGGGTGTGCCGGTGGTGGTTTTGCGTCCGAGCTCGTGCCAGGGCACCTGGATGGCCACGGAGATGGTCAGCAGGAGGACGCCGGTGAGCGCGAGCAGCTTGCGTCGGCACAGCGCGCTGAGGATGGCCGCGCCCAGCGCAGCGAGCGGGACGTAGGGGAAGCTCGCCGCCAATACCAGTGTCGGCAGGTTCGCCAGTGGGACGGTGCGCGCGATCAACGCGGCGACGACGTAGAGCAGGGTGACGACCGCCAGCGAGACCGGAATCGAGACGAGCGGAGCGCGGCGGGCGCGGCCTCGAGAACGGCGCACGTCGCGGGTCACTCGGTGCGGCAAAGTTCGAGGACCGGCGGCAGCAGATCGGCGATCTGGCGGCCGACGGCCGCGAAGACCTCGGGGCCCTGGCTGATGGGGTCGGGGATGTCCGCGCTCTCGTTCAAGATCAGATGGGGCCGCAGATTAGCGAGATCTGCAACGGTCTGCGCGCCGTGGTTCACCGCGAGGGCTGCTGCCTCGGGCAAGGTGAACGTTCGGTTCAGCTTGTGGGGGGCGAGTTCCAGGACGCGGTCGCGATGCGCTCTGGTCATCGTCAGCACAAGATCGGCGGCGGCGGCGATCTTCACGGTGAGATGTTTGGCAGCGAAATCGGTGGGATCCCCACCGAGCTGACGCAGTACCGGCTCGGCCAGCGGGTGCACAGGGTGCCCGATGACGGCACGCGTGCCGGCGCTGGAGGCGCTCAGATCCGCCATGTGGTGCCTGTCTGCGTACGCCGTGGCGAGCCGTTCAGCCGTGGGTGAGCGGCAGATATTCCCTGTACACACGAATAGAACGCGCAGGATGTGCTCCTCGTCTGGGAGTGAGGTTCGGCTGCCGGGTCCGGCGCCTGCGGCCACTGCGGCTGTCACCAGTATCAGTGGTGCGCGCGTGTTGTCGCCAGTATGCGGCGACGCCGCGAGGCCGTTTCGCCCGACGGCAACGTTCCCGCGTCGACGCCCGGAATCGGGATGAGCGTTGCCTGCGACGCTCGACAACGTGCCGGGTGTGCGGCGCTGCAGCGCTGGACGCGGTATCCGTTGACGCCGTTTCAGCGGTCCACGTCGCGTTGCCAAGAGCCGATCTGTGGTGAGTTCAATGTTTGCTGTGGTCGACACTGGGGGGCCGTGTTCGACGAAACGACTCCCGCGGTCGAGTGGTGTCGATCGGCGGTCGGAGCGCGTGCGAGGCACTGGAAATGACGATCCACGGTGTTTTCAGCAAATATTTTGGAGGGACAGGGTCGGATGAGCATGCTTGAGGCGTCTGCGCCGGGTTCTCTGTGTCAATCCGGCCGAGATTTACCCGTTGACCTGGGAATTAAAGTGTCACCGACGTGGTGCGGGCTGCGAAGCGGGTTAACTCTGGGAAAAAACTGAGAAGCGACTGACCCCAGTGTCAATTGGGCGCTAATATGCTGCTCAACGGATACAAACTTGTGACATGCGGCGGTTGCATCCCCGGATTGGCCGCCACGCGTGGGCATCGAAGAAGGGTCTGCGTTGGCAAAGTGCTGGCAGGGCCTGTCGGGAGGGGCGGTGTTCGGAAGTGGAATCTATCTCCATACCCGGAGGGGTTTGTCGCTGGAGTTTCTACGGGGAGCTGATGTGACAGTGGTCCAGCCGTCGAGTTTGCCTAGTGACGTCGCCGTCAATAATATCGCAGGTCAGGCGGGGTGCGTGGAATGACAGTCGTAGATCCAACCTCGTCGATGCTCCGGCAGTCCGATCAAGCGCGCTCTGATATGCCTGATGCGGGGGCGGTCACCGAGCGTGACTCAAAGGAAAGCTATTCGGACGCGGCGCGCGATGTGGCCGACCGATTGATGAGCGGCAACTTCGTCCGCTCGCCGCAGACCGCCGCACGCCGGTATCAGCATGGTGAGATTCCGGCGGAGCGTCGCCGGTCCGTGACAGGGCGTCTTGGTCGGGTCCGGGCCTGGATGGTGGTGCCCGTCGTCGATTTCGCCATGATGATGGCGCCGTTGGCATGGCGCCCGCCGCAGCCGCTGACGGTGTTCACCATGGCGGTACTGGGCACGATCCTGCTGTCCGGCGGCTGCCGGTACGTGGCCCCGCTGCACCTGAGTGTTCTCGACGAATTGCCCACGATCATCACCAGGCTGCTGGCCGCCGTCGCGGCGGTGGCGGCGATCGTGCTGTTTCTGCACCAGAAGGCGCAGGTGCAGATATTCCTCGAAACAGCCTGCCAAGCGGTGGCCTTGGTGGTTCTTGGCCGCGTCCTGACTACGCGGCTATGTGCGTGGGGGCGTAGGAGCGGGATAGCGAAGCACCGCACCATCTTGATCGGCGGTGGACCGGTGGCCGCCGAGCTCGCCCGGACCTTGGCAGGGCACCGCGATTACGGTCTGCAGATCGAAGGTTTCGTCGATGACGGTGAGCACTGCCCGGCAGCTGAGCTGGTACCTCGTCTCGGTCGGCTCTCCGACCTCGATATGGCATTGGTGACGATGGGGGCGGATACCGTCCTCGTCGCCGATGGGAACTTCGATGAGCGATCGTTGGAGGACGCGGTCCGCACGCCGCTGGGACAGACGGCGGAGCTTCTTGTGGTTCCGCGGATGCATCACTTTCATACCTTGACGGGCATGGCCGATCACATCGGCTCGATCCCGATCATGCGGATCAGGAACCCAAATCTGAGGGGGCCGGCGCGACTGATCAAGCGGGTGTTCGACATCGTCTCGTCATCACTGGCCCTGATCGTCCTGTCGCCGCTGCTGTTGGTCGCGGCACTTGCGGTGCGGATCGAGGGTGGTCCTGGCGTGATCTTCCGGCAGGTCAGGGTGGGGCGTGATGGTCGGGAGTTCGAGCTGCTGAAGTTCCGATCGATGCGGCCGGCCAACGAAGCGGAGTCACAGACACGATGGAATGTGGCTTCCGACAATCGTATTGGACCCGTCGGCCGGTTCTTGCGGTGCACGTCGATAGACGAGCTACCGCAGCTGTGGAACATTCTGCGCGGCGACATGACGGTCGTCGGACCGCGGCCCGAGCGGCCGCACTTCGTCGAGCAGTTCTCCACACAGTTTGACCGGTACAACCATCGTCACCGAGTTCAGGTGGGCCTGACTGGGTTTGCCCAAGTGAGTGGACTCAAGGGTGACACCTCGATCGCCGACCGATGCCGGTATGACAACTTCTACATCGAGAACTGGTCGCTCTGGTTGGATATCAAGATCATTATCCGGACGTTTCGGGCGGTTGTGCTGTATCGCGAGAGGTGAGCTAATCCTTAACGAAGAGAGCAACTTTCACTTGGGAGCGGAAGGCAAGAAGCACATCATGAACCCGGATTGCGATTCTTCGCAACATTCCGTACTGCCGGATCTTTGTCCGTGATCGGCGCGAACCTGAAGGTCGCTGCGCGAAACACTCTTCGCCGGTCGGAGCGTATTCAAGACGCGTACGAACGCTATAAGAACGGCCGCCGTCGGGAGGTTCTCGTGGCGGTCGTACCAGTAGCCGGGGTCGGCGCAGAACTAGGTGTACATAAAGGGCATCTGACACCTTTTTTGGTGGAGTGGCTCAAACCCAAGAAGCTCTATGCCGTTGATCCATGGCATCTCCTAGGCCCTAGGTGGGAATGGGCTGCCGGCGACAAGTCGACTGTCAACGCTTTGGCGCGCACGATACGGAGGCTTCGGCCCGCTATCGAAACCGGGCAAGTGGAGGTAGTCGTTCAGGACGATCTGGTATTTCTATCCGAAATGGCGGACGGCGCTCTTGACTGGGTCTACCTAGATTCCTCGCACATGTACGACCACACAGTCAAAGAGTTGGAACTGCTGATACGCAAGGTCAAACCCGGTGGAATCATCGCAGGAGACGATTGGCAGCCAGCGCCGCAGCACCGTCACCACGGAGTTTGTAAGGCGGTGCGCGAATTTGAATCCGCAGGGCTTCTCAGCCTGATCTATTCAGACCAGTTCAACCACCAATGGGCTGCTAAGGTTCCGGATTCACATTGAAGAAGCGCAACCAAAATGTTTAGCAGCGGGCTTGGTTCAGCGGCATATCGGGGGATCAATGAGCATTGACAGGTATTCGATCTATCAACGCTTCGGCCGACGGTTAGTCGGAGGGTGGCTCGCGCCAGAAGTATTGGAAGTACTTGCGGTGCTCAATGACGCGCAGGCTGCCAAAGGAGTTGAGGGGTCGGTCGCAGAGATCGGAGTACATCACGGCAAGCTCATGATCGCCTTGGACTTGCTGCGCAACGACGGAGAGACCTCTGTGGCTGTGGACTTGTTCGATGACCAGGAGCACAATGTGGACAAGTCGGGAAAGGGCGATCTAGCCGCATTTCGGAAGAATATGGGCCGATGGTCTGATTTGGATTCCCTGGCCGTACACTCCGGTGATTCCACGAAGCTTGGGGTAGAGACTCTCTCATCTCTCGCGAACGGGGAGATCCGGCTGTTTAGTATCGACGGAGGTCACGACGAGCCCGTAGTCGTGAGCGACCTGCATCTCGCAGAAGCCGTCCTCTCGCCAGGTGGGATCATTATCGCTGATGACGTGTTCCATCAGGAATGGCCTGGAGTGATGACGGGCCTTATCCGTTACTTAAACGAAGATCCGAAGCTCGTGCCTTTCGCCATTGGGTTCAACAAGGTCTTTCTCACCGATCCTGAATTTGTAGAGCACTACCAAAGAGCGGTAGACGTAGCTTTTTCCGGTCGGTATCTAACTTCGGTAAAGACATCACAGTTCTTCGGTAAGCAAGTATCTATCGTTGCGCGCGTAAGACGCACGCCGAGGCTTATCCTGCGCCGAAACAACACCTTGAAGCGAATTTATCGCCGCGTCAGGGAGTTACGTGATCCCAGCATGGATGCCGTCGCGGCTCAGAGGGTATGAGGGAATTCGATCGGCGAAGCCTGAGGTGCAGTTGTTCAGCAAGGTCCAGAATCAATCGTCGCTAGCGGGAGGGCGCAGACAAACGAGGGAGCGTCGATGAACCAGGAAGTTCTCCTAGACGGACGCTCGGGAGATTGTCCCAGGGTGTCTGTCGTGATCCCGACCATTGGCCGGCCCGAACTGGTACGCGCCCTGAGAAGTGTTCGTGCTCAAACTTCGGTGGGCAATATAGAGATCATCGTGGTGAACGATGCTCCGCCAGGCGAAGAGCTGAGTGCTGACGCTGTCGAGCTGGCTGATCGGGTACTGCGCACCGAAGGCAGGGTCGGCGGTTCGCACGCCCGAAACCTTGGCATCAGGTCAGCGAATGGTTTGTACGTGGCGTTGCTTGACGATGATGACGAGTGGCTGCCGCACAAGCTTTCGCTTCAGCTCGCACTCTTGGAATCGTTACCGGACCCGGCGCGGGCTGTTGTTGCGGGACGCCAGGTATACGTTAATCCGCGCACTGGTGAGGCTTCCGATCCAGGTCCAAACAGGCTGATAGCGCCGGGTGAGAGGGTAGAGCACTATCTTTTCCGTCGACGACCGCCAAGCTTGGCCAGGCCGAGCATGTACACGTCATCGTTGCTCTGCTCGCGCGAATTCGCGGTTAGGAATCCTTGGGACGAGTCGCTGGCTCGTCATCAGGACTGGGACTGGCTGGTACGGCTAGGACGGATACCGGGCTCGTCGTTCGCCCAGACCGAGGAGCCTATCGTCCGGATCCAGCTTGGATCTGCACTTTCGATATCGGCGGGCACCGACTGGCGAGCGTCATTGGCATGGGCAGACCGGGTACTTCGACCGGATCCGCCGGTGTATGCGGATTTCCTCGCTGGTCAAGCGTTGCGGTATGCACTCACGGCGCGGTCTCCGCAGGGCGTGCTCAAGATCACCGCTTCTATTCTGAGATCCGGCCGCGTACCGGCTGTCGGCCCCGCAGTTGTCGGACTTGCGGGTGTCTTGCCGCGAAGGGCATTTGAGCGAGCGATTGTGGCTTCTGGTAGAGGACAGCAGACCGGGCAACCGGTGCCGATGTGATGTCCGCCTGCACTTGTTGCCCCAAATGGGTTGCGCCGCTATGAATAGTGTCAACACTGTGTCGGTGGAGACGTTGGTAGTGCTCGAAGCAACAGCGCCGCCGAAGGCGACGACGGAGTACGTGGATCAGGTTGTAAAGTACGCAGATCCCATCTTCGAGTTCCGCTATCTGACTGCGCGAAACGCATTTCGCCGCGCTGATGTCTTTCATGTGCATTGGCCTGAACTCGTTGTCCGAGGGCGGAGCAGGCTCGAAACCTATTTGCGCTGCCTGGTTTTGCAAGCGGTACTGGCTGTCATGCGCCTACGGGGAACTGCGATTGTCCGCACTTTGCACAATCTCGAACCGCACGAAAAAGGCGATGCGATTGAGCGTTGGGCACTAGCGAGGTTAGATGCGCGGACCGATCTCTTCGTCAGGATCAATGCCGAGACGCCGACACCTTTTGGCGAGAGTCCACTGATCCCGCACGGTCACTACCGTGACGCATATGAACGATACGCTAAGCCATCATCGATGTCTGGGCGGATTCTGTTTATCGGACTTATACGGCCCTACAAGGGTGTTGAATCGCTTATCGCCGCGTTCAGGGAGACCAGGTTTCCAGAGGCGACGTTGCGGGTGGTTGGGAAACCCACGCCGGCCATGGAGAAGGAGGTATCTGCGGCGGTCAGCGCTGATTCTCGTATATCGGTATTTTTCGGCTACGTGCCTGATCATGATTTCGTGACGGAAGTATGTAGTGCTGAGCTTGTTTGCCTCCCGTACGAGAACATTCACAATTCTGGTGTGCTTCTGGCAGCGCTCTCTCTCGACCGGCCAGCGCTTGTGCGCGATACGCCGACCACACGAGCCCTAGCTGAGGAAGTGGGTCCTGGATGGGTCTATCTCTTCTCGGGTGAGTTGACATCGAATGATCTCGACCGTGTCCTAGAAGAAGTGCGCGCCAACATCCCTGCCGAACGTCCCAGACTGCAGAATCGCGATTGGGAGGCAATCGGTCGGTCGTATGGGGATGCTTTCCATGAGGCGAGGCGGCGTGTGGCCAAAAGGAGAAGTCATGCGCACCAGTGATCCGATTGGATGGCAGCCGACTGGAGGTTTGCATGGTGCAGCTGAATTGCCGCGGAGGAAGTTAGTTGGCGGAAATGGAAGACCCTAGTGAGTCAGCATCGGAACTAGCAGTTGCTCGGCGAGCCAAACGCCGAAGGGTGTGGATCTTCGCCGGACTTTGGATCGTTCTGGTCATGCAGTTCGCGGTCGATACCGTCCTTACCTTGGTTAGTAGTGAACCGTTCCCGACAATCACGATGCCGGCGTTCAGTGCCGAGAGGATCAATAGGGATGGAACGGCGAGCGTCACGACCAGAACGATTGAAGTGATCGACAGCGACGGTTCGTTGCACGCCGTCGAAGCAGCGGAGCTGTTGTCACCCCTGTACTCCGTGCCAGCCGGAATCACTTTGGACCGGCTGCTGAAACCTGTTCGTGGTGCGACGCCGGACTTGTCAGACGAGTCTCTTGAGTGGTTGAAGGCTCAGACCGAGCGGCTTGCGTCGACAGCTCGCCCAGTAGGGCTACGCATCACATGGCAACCTGAGGTTCTAGACCTTAGAACGTCGACCATGACTGTAGCTACGGAACCGACTATTCGCGAGGTGCGTTGGTGACGTCACTATCGGACCGCTCAATCTCCATCCTTGAGTGGGTCAGCTTAAGGTACCGTCCGGCGAGCCGTCCTTTCGCAGCGTTGCGCATCGTGTTTGCCGTTTATGTGCTGCTCTGGCCGAGGCGCATCGACTGGATAAGCGGAATGTCGTTGGTGCCGTATGCACCGCCGCCGGGCCCCTTTTCGCTTCTTCCTGGCCCCGCTCCGCATGGCGCCATAGTCGTTCTTGAGGTCCTGCGAGTGATCCTCGCTTTGTGTGTGTTGGTGGGCTGGAACAGCCGGGTTACGTCGGGTCTGCTCTCGCTTGTGCTAATGATCTGCAGCGGTCTTGCATATTCGTATGGCAAGGTCGATCACGTCATTCTGTACGACCTCGCTCCGATGATGTTGGGGCTTGCCGGATGGGGTTCGACGTGGTCGGTCGACAGTTGGCGACGAAGAGCTGCTGCGACCAATGGGTATCCGATGCTTCTTTACGGAACGATGATTGCGTTTGGGATGCTCACCGCAGCGGTCGCCAAATCAGCTACGGGTTGGCTAGATCCAGCTCGGCAGGCTACCCGATTCTTTGTGGCAGAGGCGGCTAACAGCCAACGATCTGGAGTACTTTCGGATTCCGTTCTGACGATCGACAACGTTGTTTTCTGGAAGTTTCTCGACTACACGACTCTGGTGGTCGAGGGAGGCTTGGTAGTGGCTGTGTTCATCCCGATCCTCTTCCGTGTCGGTCTGCTGGTCATGGGTATCTTTCATGTGGGGGTGTGGGCGTTGCTCGGCATCGACTTCCATCAATATGCGTTCGTGTATTTGGGCTTCTTTTTGATTCCAGTGGCTGCATGGCACCAGCAGATTGGTGAAGTGCAGACTTGGGTGCTGCGAATGCGGAAGATTTTAGCCAGGAAAGAGAAGACTCTTGGCAGTCAGTGAGGGATGGCGGCTCGGCAGAATGACCGAGACTGGGGATCGAGCCCGCGACTTGGGCGGTCGTCACATTGGGATGAAGCTAAGTGACATTGTCATTGTCCTAGCGCTTGTTATGTATGTGCGGCCTCAAGAAGTCTCTGGTCAGCTTATTCTCATGGTCGGTACGGCCATGGTGGTATTACTCTTTTGGCGAGGCCTCACTCACCCGCGCCCATTGCTCATTCCTTGGATCTTTGTAGGAGTGGCCTTTTCTTCCGCGCTATCGAGCGAAGATGTGTGGACGGTGTTGACGCGTGCAGCTGCGTTGGCCGTGCCGCTGATTCTCGCTGGGCTAATTGCCGAGAACGTCAGATTTGACGAATTTATTTTGGTTGCGGATAGAACTTTCAAAACGATTGTAGTTGTTAGCCTATTGTGCGCCGCTCTGATGCCCGCGATTGGATTGACGCAAAATGTAGTTCTCAACGGAACCCTGCGCGGAATTTTCGTTCATCGCAACCATATGGGATACGTGGTTATTCTTGCTGTAATTTCATTGCTGGCCGTCAATTGGAAAATTCGACGGTTCAAATTGACAACATTTGCGTGGCTGGCAATCTACGCGCTGGCATTGGTCTGGACGGGTTCTGCCGGTGCTGTGGTGCTAGTGTTTTTAAGCTTGGGGCTCTACGGTCTTGTGCGTTGGTTGGCTTGTCAGAACGCAGTCGAGAGAGGGCTGTTTCTTCTAAGCGCTTTATGCCTCGTCGCATTTACTGCGATTGTCGCCATACCTGAAGCGCCGAGAATACTTGGTCTTTTGGGGCGAGATACGACGTTCACGAATCGCGTGGGAATATGGCAAGGGGCAGTCCAGGCGTGGGAGGAGAAGTTCTGGTTCGGATACGGCTGGGGCTCTATCCTGGGTGCGGACGACGACGCTGCCAGCGTGATAAGTCGGTCCTCGGGGTGGATGGTCACGAGTACTCACAACGGCTACCTGGCGACGGCGCTTCAGGCCGGTGCGCTGGGTTTGTTCGTGGCGATTATCCTCCTTTCGGTCCTCTTGCTGAGGACTTTGAAAATGGTTGTCGTGAGTCCTGGTCCGCAAGCAATTTGGTCGCTCCAGGTAGTCATTGTTCTCATCGTTGGCGACTTCACCGAGACTCGCGCCTTTGCGAATATCGGTTGGTTCATGCTCTGCTTGATTGCATATTATGGCACGCAGAGAGTTCCTACTGATAGAACCAAGACGAATGCGTTTGACGAAAATATTCTTCCTCGTAAGGCAGGGCGTGGCTGAACCCCTAGAAGCTGCACTTCGCGGTGCATTTGTCGGACAGAATAGAACGACAATTACGACAGATGCCTTCTGTTTATCTTGTTCGACAGCAATTTGAAAATCTGACCGACTACTATGTAGTCACTTCTGATCGGAGGTGCTAGCCATATCGCGAGTGCGATGAAAGCGAGCATCGAGCCTAAACCTAGTATCACCGCACCCAACGCATTTCCGAGCGGCCGGAATTCATTGATAAGCGAAACGCAAATACCCGCGTATGCATTGACGAGCACCATTCGACTGGCCACCGCGATTAATTGAGTAACTCGGACTGACGACGTCCGGGCGAGGGTGAAGAGCGCGATGGGCCAGCCGAGCGCCGCGCCCACCGCGTATCCCCACGCAACCCCTTCAACGGTGAATTGGGCTCCGACTATGACCGAAATTATGAGTAGTGGCCGACTGATGACGGCCTGAACGAGCTGAGCACGCGTCAGCCCGAGCGCCATGAAAGCCCAGTCGATTGGGTATGTCAACGTCTGGAAGATGCCGGCGACAGCCAAGATTCGCAGAATGGGCACGCTCTCAAGCCAGTCGTGCCCCAAGACGATCATGACGATTGGCTCGGTCAAGCTCGCAAGCGCCACGAGGATGAAGAGCATGAATGCTAGCAGGGCGGTTTGTGCTCGGATCAAATAGTGATTGAAGCGCGGCGCCTCAGCTTGTATCTTCGCGAGCACCGGCACTGAGACTCGGATCATCCCGTTGGCGAGTTGAATCACCGGTACCGCCATCAACTGGTACGCGCGGCTGTAGTAGCCCAAAGCTGCCGGGCCAAACTTCAGTCCGACGGCGACCGTATCGACGTTCGCACTGGCGTAATTCAGCGTCTGGACAGCCATGACGCGCCATCCGAAAGTCAAGAAGTGTCTTGTGTCTTGGTGGCGGTAGAACCCGCGCGGTATCCACCTGGATGTTGCCACAAGAATGGCGACCACCACGATCGGGTGCACTACGAACTGGATGACGATGGACCAGTAGGACAAGCCATTCATCGCGGCGATGATCCCAGCGGAGACACTGATGATCTGTCCCGCCGTTTCGGCGAGCGCCAACGCTGAGAAGGCGAGCGAACGTTGCAAGCTAGCTCGATACTGGGAGCCGATTCCGTTGACCAAGAATGTGATCGCGAGGACCTGGGTAATGGCCACCAAACGTTGATCGTTGTACAGATCGGCGATCGGCCACGCGAGACCGAATACGGCAGCGCCCATAGCGGCGCCGAACACGGTGTTCAACCAGAACAAGTTGCTTCGTTGTTTGAGTGAGAAAGTGGGGGCTTGGACCGCGGCGTAACTCAGACCAAAATCCCGCAAGATATCGCCAACGCTTACGACGGCAACAACCATCGCCACCAAACCGAAGTCGGTGGGCGAGAGAATGCGAGCAAGGACGACCAGGCCGACCGCTTGGGCCAGGATTCGGATCACCATCCCTACGGCGGTGACACTCGCGCCACGCGCAGCGCTCCTGCCCAGGTTCTGGGGTGGTACCTCTTTCGAATCCATGGAGTCCGTGGGAGATGGGCCGGGATCCTTCACGCGTAAGCGCTACTCGCCTGGGTGCTTAGATGTGGTTTGCGGTGCTTTAGGTGCGGTGGCGCTCGGGTCGATTTGTGCCGGTGCAGAGGACGGCAACGCCGGCTGTTCAGTGACCCCCTTGGCTCTGCGTTGTTTGGGCTTATCGACGCCGTAGTAGCCGGAATAGCCGTAGTATCCCGACGAATTGCGGGTGATCGGGCGCTGGGTGATCACAGTCCCCAACAACGGCGCTTCGACATCCTTTAGAGCCTCAACAGCCTGCTGGAGCTGATCGATACTGGTGTGTCCGTGTCTCACAACGATCAGGACACCATCTGCGGCTGCTCCGAGGATCGCCGCATCGGTTACAGCGAGCAGCGGTGTCGAATCAATGATGACGTAGTCGAACTTTGTGCGCAGCTCCTTGATCAGGTTCTTTGCCGCTTGGGATCCCAAGAGCTCACTGGGATTCGGGGGTATGGCACCTGCAGCAAGGACCGTCAGGTTTGGGAAGCGGGAGGCCTGAAGCGACTCAGACAGGGATGAACGGCTGCTGAGGACGGTGCTGAAACCGACCTGGCCCACCAGGTCGAGATTGGTGTGCACCGTGGGGCGGCGCAGGTCGCCATCGACGAGCACAACGCTGTGATCTGCCTCGGCCAATGCCAGCGCGATGTTCAGTGACGTAGTCGACTTCCCCTCGCCCGGCAGTGAACTGGTGACGGTAATGACTCGCGGCGGGTGATCGACCGAAAGAAACTGCAGGTTGGTGCGAAGCTTCCGGAACGCCTCGGCGACCTGCGACATGTCGCCCTCGAACGAGATGGCGGGCTGTTCCCGCAGCGCTTTGGCAAGGGGGATTGTGCCCACAATGCCCCTACCTGTGATTCGGTCGATGTCCTCGCGGTCCTTGACCGAGTTGTCGAGAACATCACGAAGAACTGCGATGCCTATGCCCAAGCCGATCCCCAGCAGCAACCCGAGACCTATGTTGCGCATTGTATT
Organism: Mycobacterium sp. MBM; assembly: GCA_021648845.1. Taxonomy (GTDB): domain Bacteria; phylum Actinomycetota; class Actinomycetes; order Mycobacteriales; family Mycobacteriaceae; genus Mycobacterium. Next base: position 32,058 of record JAKJHY010000045.1, read on the forward strand.
GGGAATAACAGGATCTTCAGGAATTGAGGCCCGCTGTTCGACAACCACACGTGAGTCGGGCGGAGATCCGTCTTCTGGGGTCTCTAGCTGTACTGACCGGACACGTTGATCGATAGACAAGTCGCCACTTGTGACAGAAGGCCACGCTTGTCTATAGTGTGGGTA
>JAKJHY010000046.1 GCA_021648845.1 Mycobacterium sp. MBM
GTCCACTACGCTACAAACGCCGCCCGATCAGAGGCTGCGCACCAGTAACCGGTGTGCATCAAACCCGGGGTGGTTCAGTCGTCGTTCTACGTAGTGGTCCTAGGCGGTGAGTGCACCAACGGCTCGAAGATGCTCAAGTGCACTGCCTACGTGGGAATCGGTGAAGATGCGGCCTTTACGCTCACTCCACTTGCGGACAGCCTCGGTTGCGGAATCCGCGTTGGTTGCATTTTCGTGCACAGCCACCCAGTGGGTGGTTGCAAGCAACTCAAGCCCATAAGCGCCCTCGAAGCCTGCGACGGTTTCAAGAACACGATCCACAGTCTCGGTAACCATGGATGACTCAGACTCATCGACGTAGTGCAGCAGTTCGGACCTACCTGCATCCGTTACTTCTATCGGGCGAAGGTCCAGAACGCGGTCGTCGCCGTCGCCGTACCCGCTTGTGAAACTGCCCTCAAGTTCCTCGAGAATGTGCCGGACTTCGTCGCTGTAGGGCCCGTACTTGTTCTGTGCAAATTTCATCCGCGGAATAGGTCGGATGAGATTGGCGAAGTAAACGAGCTTCTGTACTTCTAGGTGTGAGGTACCAGTGTCCGCTAGCGGATCGGCAGAGGCACGTGCTGCGATGTACTGGTCCATCAGTGCAAGGAGAAGCGCTCGTGTAGGAGTAATGCGAGGCTTGATCCTCGGAACAGCGATCGACCGCCGTGCAGTCGTTGGAGCGTACAGATGGACCTCGACATCCGGATCATCTGCGAATGCGGACCGAATGAGGGGTTCCACCTCAGACCAATCCAGCCCGCCGTTGCCCGCTCCCAGGGGTGGAATGGCGATCGACTTGATACCCAGCTCGGAGACCACTCGACGGAGGTCGACGAGTCCTGCCTTAATCCACTCCAACCGGGATGGGGCGCGCCAGTGCTGCTTGGTGGGAAAGTTGATTACCCAGTTCGGACCGACGATTTCGCCGGTCTGTACAGGAAACATCTTGCCCGTCCGGACATCCCCCGCCTTGCACGCCATCGCGTAGGTCTTGAAAACTGACGGGTAGCGACGCTTGAACTGCAGGGCGATGCCCTTGCCCATCACGCCGACGCAGTTCACTGTGTTGACCACCGCGTCGGTCTCGGCGTCAAGCAGGTCGCCGTAGCCTTCAACAATCATCGTTCCACTGCCTCAAGTCATGAACATGTTCTGGTCAACGCCATAATGGCGCGTGCCACCGACATCCTGCAAAAGCTCTTGAGCCACCTTCAGCGATTCGTCGGAGTAACACGCCACGTGCGACACCAGCTGGAGCGGAACGCTGGTGTGGACCAGGAACTCCGCATGTCGCCGCCGCCTGCGGTCATTGTCCTCCCCTGTCCGGTCGTTCCAGAACCTAAGGGTAAGGACGTTCAGGTCTACGAACTCGCCGATTGTCGGTATGTCGTTCGTGAATTTTGTGAGCATTGGCATTGCCGCACTGCCGTCGGTGGCACAGCACGCTGCGGATGTCGCCACTGCGCCGACATGCACGCCCAGGAACACCATGTCGTTCCCAGTGCATGTGTGGCGGAGCATCCAGTAGCTAGTTGGAGATCGAGGGCTGAAGTAGAACGGCACATGGTCGCCGACAGTCCCGAAGGGGTGTCCAGGCAGGTCAACTGGCACCCCGAGGCGATCCTCCTTGATGCCCTGATTGGCGATTACTTGCGGTGGCTTGGCGATGCGATCGCAGAGCAGCGCACCTGACTCGACTAGCAGCGGGAGGAATTCAAGCTTGGTGAAATGCCACGCCACCCAGTCCGCTCCGTTGGTACTGGTGGGGCCGGGTGGAACTACGGATGCCAATCCGGACTCCGTGTTCTGGTACAAGCTGAGATCGGAGTGGTACTGGACCCCCAACGCTCCTCCGAAATCACTCGAACCACTCGCTTCAGAATCTAGCCCGACATACAAAATAGCTGACCGGCTTGAATCGGCGCTGGGACTCGGAGTCGACGCGTCAATATTAGTGTCGTTGAGCGCGACCGTCGGTTAAGCAGGCGGACCTGTTCGATCTATATGAGCGACCCCGTCTTGTTGGCGGGTCGTAGGGCTGAACCGGGCAAGGTGGCACCGGCACCCCGGCACCGGTGACCATGCGGACCTAAGGCCAGGGCCTCAGGGCCTAACCAAACACCCCTGTGGACCCCCGTCCTACGTGGCGTATCGGGTGCGACAGTGCTGATGTGGTCATCGTGGAGCCGCCGCGTCCGCGAGACAGGCCCGACCGCTCCTTGGAAATCCGACTCATCAGTCACTTTCAACACACCGGTCACAACTGCCTCGCCGGACACGTCGGTGGATCACCATAGAGTGGCGGGCGATAGCAGGAAACCGCAGGTGAGGAGACCGCGATGGCCGACAGATCAGCGATCGAGTGGACCGAGGCTACCTGGAACCCGGTCACGGGGTGCGACCGCGTCTCCGCCGGATGCGACCACTGCTACGCCATGACCCTGGCCAAGCGTCTAAAAGCAATGGGATCGGTGAAGTACCAGTTCGACGGCGACCCCCGCACATCCGGCCCCGGCTTTGGTGTGGCTGTGCACCCGCAAGCCCTCGGCGAACCCCTGCGATGGCGGTCGCCGCGAGTGGTGTTCGTGAACTCAATGAGTGACCTGTTTCACGCGAAGGTGCCACTAGGCTTCATCAACGACGTCTTTGACGTGATGCGAGAGACCCCGCAGCACACTTACCAGGTGCTAACGAAACGAAGCCTGCGACTGGCGCGGGTCGCCGATAAGCTCGACTGGCCGGACAACCTGTGGATGGGCGTCTCAGTCGAGAACTCCGATGTCCTCAATCGCGTCGAACACCTCCGCACGGTCCCAGCGGCGGTGCGCTTCCTGTCCTGTGAGCCGCTGCTTGGCCCCCTCGACGGGATCGACCTCACCGGTATCGGATGGGTAATAGCTGGCGGCGAGTCCGGTCCTCGTTACCGGCCGATGGAGTTGTCATGGGCGCGCGGGATTCGGGACGCGTGCAACGAGGGAAATATCCCGTTCTTTTTCAAGCAGTGGGGCGGACGGACCCCGAAGGCACTCGGCCGCGAGCTGGATGGCCAACTCTGGGATGAGATGCCTACAGCGGCAACCGGTTAGGCTCCGTCGCTGCCCTTGTCTGGTGTGTACCGCAGCGGTTCGACGGGCGGCGCGAGGGGTTCGCGGACGGGCATCTTGGTAATCAGTTCGACAATCTCCTCGGTCCCGAACAGTCCCTCGTCCCGGTCCTTCGCGAGACGGCGTTCGACCTTCCTGGTAGTGCGCATCTTCTCAAGCGCCACGCCATGCTTCGCGAACACGGACCCCATGATCTTGTCGCCGGTAGCGTTCGACGTCGCGAAAATCACCTCGTAGATTGGGTGGCCGTTCGTGTTCGTGAACTCAAGCGGGATGGTTGTCGCGTAGCCCAGCACCTTCTCCAGTCGCCACCGCATGAGATTTACCAGCTCGTTGCGGAACTGCTCGGGCTTCAGCATCCCATCGCGGCGGGCCTGCCACAGTTCACGCCACTGGGTTGTACCGAACATGCGGTCGACGCGTTGCGCGTACTCCGAGTCGGGTTCGTTGCCAGTGAACTGGAGGCCCCGAGGTAGCAGTGCATGGCCAAAGTAGAGCCACAGTTCGACCTTGAACCCCCGCTTGTTCTGCCGCCAATTCGCGAGGTACTGGAGTGTGTCCCAAGTGACCTCGGCGCTAAATTGATCGACCATGGCGAACACTGCCGCACCGCGTCGCCAGTTGTAGTCGTAGGTATCGAGGTGCATTGGAATCTCGACGTTGCAATCGCCGGGGAGGACGACGAGGTCACGGCCTGGGTATGCGACCTCCAGCTTCTTCCGGAGAGTCTCAGCCGTGCGCTGCTGGAGTTCGCATAGCACGACGCGGTCGAATGTGGGAGCCGTCGACAGCGCCCGGTGACCAGAGCCCAGGATAACGTCGCCGGTGCCCCTCTCGAAGTTCTCTGACGCTCCCGCGAACAGGTCGAGGTACAGCGTGCGGCCGGCCGTTTTAGATGCCCGAGTAAAGGCGCACAAGTAGTCCGCCAGCGCTTCCAGCTTGATCCGCGACCAGGGGCCCCATCCTCGACCAGCCATGGCTCCGCCTCCCGGTCCCACTCCCATGGGTATCGACCGAAGCGTATGCACGCACCCCGATCAGCTGGGCGCAGACGCGCCGTCAGTACCGTCAATTTGCCCCTCGCACCGCAGCTTCGGGCCCACAAGCTGGGCTTGTGGTTCCCCTGCGAGGCTTCCGTCCGCGAGATAGCGGTACACGGTTGCGCGTGAGACTCCGAGCATCTTCGCGATATCGGTGGCGTTGATGCCCTTCTCCCTCATGCAGCGCGCCTTGCTCGCAGCGGCGTCGTCCACCTTGCGAGGACGGCCACCCTTACGCCCGTTGGCCGCAGCAGCGGCCAGCCCTGCGCGGGTCCGCTCGATCATCGTGTCGCGTTCGAGTTGGGCGAAGGCGGCCATGATCGTCAGCATTGCCTTTCCCATCGGGCCATCGGTGTGAAGACCCTCGGTCAAGCTGCGGAACCCGACGCCCCGAGAGGTCAGCTCATCGATGACGGATAGCACGTGCCGGGTGCTGCGTCCCAGCCTGTCCAGCTTCCAGACGACCAGGACATCTCCGCTTCGAAGGTGTTCGAGGCAGCGGTCTAGGCCCGGTCGCTCCGATAGCGATCCGCTGACGCCTTGGTCCCGGAAGACCTTCTCCACCCCGGCTTGTCGCAATGCGTCGAGCTGCAGTGCCATGTTCTGCTCGGCGGTCGAAACCCTTGCGTAACCGATGTTCGCCACCGCATCCCCTTGTCTCACAAACCCATACTTGCTCCGGTTTCGAGAATACCACTTATGGGACAGGTATTTGAGACATACTTGTGTGGCTGAATCCCCACTTGGCCCGGGTGGCTTCGACCGGCATGGCTCGGTCTCAAGAACCCATCGTTTTCGAGACCAGGGCAAGAGAGTCAATCGCGAAGCGTCCCAGCCTCAGATCAGGCGGCGAGATCTTAATGACGCGAGGCGACCGCTCAACCGAGGCGCTGAAACAAGCGGCGAACCGCGCTCACCGTATGCAAGAGCGAGCTGTGACTATGCGCGGGACCGCCGGTCAGCACGACGTCGACTGCGACATCGCGCAAATCATCGGGCAACGTTGGAATCTTGACTGGGTGCGTGGCGGTGACGCCGACACCAAAGTTAGGTCCGTCGTTTCTGATCCCTACGCTGACCACGCTCATGCCGTCGAGTAGGCGGTCCGCGATCATGTCGCGGACACGCTCAGCCTGCTCGTAGGTGCTCAGATCATCCCTCGCTTAGTCGTACACCAAATAGTACAAGGGCAGCATCCAAAGGGCTCGCCCAAGACTTCTCTCGAGTACCTCCGAACAACAGACCGAACGGGCGCAATCCGTCCTCCGTGGCTACGACAGAGCCACTGTCGCCCGGTCCGCTGAACGGTTGCCCATCTAGGCTCGTTATCTCGTACTGCCGGGCAAAATTCATCACCGTCGCGCCGTACCAGACGGCGGCCCGCGCGTCCGTCAGTGTGATCTCGCCGCGCGTTATACCCGTGGTAGCCCCCACCTTCACGACGCGCGTGCCTATACCTACGTCGGAGATTAGGGGGCCGAACGGATTCTTCAATCCCGCCGGGACCGTATTGGATGTGCCGCCCGACAGAGAAGCAACGCCTCCATCGAGAGTGTTGATTGCGCCCTTTGCCGGTGCTACCACCTGGTATGTCTGTCCGATTGGCCGGGCACCGGGGTCGCCTTCGCGTGGCTGCCACACGGGCCGACCTCGCGCAGAATCCTGCAGTACGTGTGCATTCGAGATGAATCCGTGGCCGATGTGGGGGCCCTCGACGATCGCTCCCAAGGTGCCAAAAGAGCTCCGCACAGCGCTGATGGCGCAACCAGGAACCACGGGATCATGCACCGGTTTGCCCGTTGCAGTTCCCCTCCCGAACCAGCGCTTGTTCTGTGCTGAGATGCGCCCCGTCTCGTACACCTCGACGTCGCCTCTGAACTCTCGTCGAAGGGCGTCGCTTAACTCCGTCGCGGGCCGAGTCGTCAGATCCTCAAAGCCGACACCAACGCCGTCTTGGTCCTTCCCCCTGATTCCGACAGTGGTTACGCCCGCCCCGATAGCGCCGATGGCTTGATATAGCAGGTAATCGGCTGTACCGAAGCTGCTGCGTAGGAAGTCTGCAGCCAGCATCGCGCTCTCTCCGCCGAGGCCGTTCGGCACGTGCCGTCCGAGGGAATAGAGGGGATCGTACAGATTCTTTTCGATGTCTGATCCTTCGACCGAGGTGAGGTCGCTCGGATGGGGTACAAGGAGCGCACCGAGAAGCGACGCCAGGTTCGAGGCCTGCTCACGGGTCACGAGGAGGCCCGAACCCCATCGAGCACGGGATTCACGACTGCCGCCGAGAAGCAATCAGTCACGCCGGACAGAGCACCGGTCCCGATCATGAACATGCCGAAACCGATCAACACTAATCCCAGTCCACCCAAAAAAATGGCCGGAGGGGCTTTCACCAGCGCAATCACAACTTTGAAGAACTCTTCCGGCAGTCCTTCGTGGGATACTGGCTGGTTCATCTTGCTGAACTCTTTTTTGACTACGAGGACCACGCTTACCAGTACGCAGATGATCCCAACCCAGATGAGCAGATAACCAACCACAGTCGTCGACATGTGTTCCCCCTCCCGCGCCAGATTAGGCGCAACTAGCTGCCGACCGTGAGCATGTGAACAATCTTGGCCGCAAACTAGCGTCAAATCGGCCCCGAGCGTCGCGACTTTTACAGCTTGGTATGCGCAAGCGATCGTTATTGAGGCGGGCGCGCCGCCACGACGGCACGGGAGGCCGCATAGCTGCGCAACGCGGATTGACCGGCGGCATATCTGAACGACAGCCGCCTCGGCGGACGCCCATAGCTGCGAGATGTCAGGGTGTGGCTCGAATCGAACCTCACTTCAACCGGTGGATGTTCGTGTGACTCTTTAGCGGCTGCTAGTTCAGAGTGCCGAGGCAGGTGACGTCGGTGCCGTCCCCAGCGTCAGCCCGGTCCGAGAACTCGAGACGATCATCGAGGTAGAGCTGGCAAGCGATCCAGTCCGCATCGCCCATGACGGGGTCGCCGCCAACGTACTGGCCCGACGACGCTTGAACTGTGTAGGACCAAGTGCCGTCGTCTGAACACACGCGGCCCTCACCGGTCCTCGTTTTATTGTCCCGGTGGGCCGAAATGATGCTGATGCACCGTGTTCCACCCCACTGCAGGCGGGTCGTGGCGGTGACCAATCCCCTGCCGCCCGAGGGCGGCACTGAGGGGGTGTTGGTCCTCTGTGGCGCACGAGTGGGGGTGGGATTGACCTGGGCAGGAGCAGGGTTGGGAGCGCTTGGCGAGGAAGGAGTCGTCATCGTGACAGTGCAGCCGTACTGCTTGAGTGGCTGCACAGTCTTCTCTGCGACGTCACGGCCCAGTGATCGTGACTCTATGCCGGATGCGTCGACCCCGAAGAACGTCACTCCGCCGCTCGACCTGCAGGTGGCGTAGGACGGAGTGCTGTATGGACTTGGAGTTCCGAGATGTTCGCTCATCTCGGCATCAGAGTCGAACCTGAAGACAAACAGCCGTATAAGGGAGCCGGGGCCTTCTTGGCCTCCGTAACAGACGAATGGATCGGTAGTCGTATCGACAAAGCTCGGAGTGCTGCACACCGAGCTAATCCACTGCTTCAGCGTGCCGGTCGCAGCCTGAGCGGATTTGGTGTCACCGACTCCGGACGAGCACCCTGCGGCCAGCACTGCAAGGACGGCTGCGATCAGTCCGAATGCTCTCATCACTCCGGATGCCCCAGATCAGCTGACTGCGCGACGAACACTGATGACGAGTCGACAGTCATTCCGGAAGTGGACGTTTTGCTCACCTCTGCTGCGCCCCGGTCAAGCATCCGTCTAGGTAGTCCGCTTGGTTGAAATTCGATGCTGCGATGACCCCGCCTTGCCAGTGGACACCGTAGAGGCTTGCAGCGTTCGAAGTGTAAAGCTCACATGACTCGCGGGCCTCCGCTGCCGTCTCTGGCGGATGGCCCTCCGCTCGGAGATCACTCTGCGTTCCCGCACCTATTTCAAACCCGGCCAGGTAAGACGTCGAGCGAGTCGTGGAAGGGTGGTTGGGGCCGGGCGCTGCTCCGACGCCGCACAGATGATCGACGGCTGCCGCAACAATGGCCTGCGCCTGGTCTAGACGCATCGCAGCCCCGCCATAGACCTTCTGAACCAGAACGTCGCGTGGAACCCCGCTGGCGAGTTGACCACAGAGTGTATTGCCCTGGTTGACCATGATCCTTGGGGTCCGAGTCGGGGTAACGCCGACAGTCGCCAAGTCATTGACGAACGCCTGCTCATTGGAGCAGAGAACGTTGACGTCATCGGCGTGCGTGCACGCGGAAGCGGGTGCAGCTGCGCTCACCGCTGCGATCGACATGGCGACCAGCGATGCCGCGATTCCCAGCAGTGCCGCCCAATCGGATCTTCCTCGTTGTCGAGCGCTCATGACGTTCTGCTCCCCCGAGAGTCGTCGACGAACCGCGCGTCTGCGCCCCATACCTGGTAAAGCGACGATGGACAGCATTCAGCGCAGCCCCACAAGTAGGACCCAATGAGGATAGCACTACTAGTAGGGCAGACATGTGGGTTCGCAAACCTGCTACTTGGACGGTGCCGACACGACCCAGTCAAAATGACCCGGAGCGGGTCGCGGCGTGGGAGGCGCGGCGCTGTGATGTGGGTAGCCGGATTCGTGAACTACGGACCGAGCGTGGCATGACCCAGGAACAGCTTGCGTTGCGTTCTGGAGTGACCCGCAACGTGCTGATCGACGTGGAACACGGGAAGCGCGGCCTACTTTATGAGCGGCTGTTTGACCTCGCCGAAGCTCTTGAAGTACCCGTCAGCCACCTTCTCGCTGACAACTGACAGCCCTGCGCCAAGCTATGCGAACTCGTCGTCGTCGACCCGCGTGACGTGGCGGGTGATGATCGAGTCCGAGAGCCATTCATCGAACCGAAACTCCCCGTCGAACCACTGCTCGGGGTCCAGCCCGGCGACTTCCGCTTCTACCTCGATACGCAGCTGCTCACGGCTGAGCACCCGGTTCATGTACCGAAATCGAGTATCACCCAAGGTGATTTCATCGTTGGAACCGAATGGCATAGGTCCCATTATCGCATTCGCCGACAAGAAATATCGACCATCCGACGTTCTCCAGGCATATGGTCCGGCGTACCGGTCCGGCGGCGATAGTCGTCAAAGTTTGGACATGCCTTGGGGATTGTCTACAGGCCGCAGACGCCCGTGAAGTGCGTACTTGGCCTTCTCCCGCGCCGAATATGCGTGGGTTGGCTTGGAGTGGTTGGACCTGAGATGTGCAAGTTCGACGGTGAAAGCCGCTCAATCATGCTGTTGGACAGTCGATTTGTCTAGGTCCTAGGGTGGCCTGGGCCCGGCGCTGTAGCGGTGCGGATGTTCTCTACATGGTTCGTCGGCTCAAGCACATATTGTCGGCTAACGAAACTTCGGCAAACCTGTGTGCGCGAGAGGATCACCAACATGGCGCAGACCTACCGGGAGGTCGCCAGCGATGTTGACCCCCACGCCGGGGGCCAGCTCGTCGAGCAGCTCGCGGGCGTGGTGCCAGGCAATCGGGACGGCGGCGCTGAGGTAGAACAGCGCCAGCGCGGTTGGCCAGCTCATGAGGCTGACCTCCTGGCTGACAGCAGCCGTTCCCGCAGGCTCGGCACCCGGTTCGGGCAGCTGGCGTCATGGAACTTGATCGCGGCACGCAGGGCGGTGACTCCAACGCCGTGGCGAACCCGCCCACCCGTGAGGTCGTGGCCGCTGCAGCCACACCACAGCGTGAGGCCGGTGGGCACCTTGTAGATCGCGACGACGCCCACCGGGTGGGTGGCGTTCGGGTCGATCCAGGTGTCACCGTGGGCCACGGCGAACGCCTGCTTGATGGACGCGGCGGCGACCGAGTAGGTGGTGCCCGAGTAGTCGGAGATCTTGACTGAAAAAGTATGCCGGAGGGGGTACAGCTCGTAAATCCTCGTCGTGCCCATGGCGTTCGACGTCCTTTCCTTTAGGTTTGCTGTTGAATCTGGCGCGGGTCGTCGGGGGGCGTCCATATGTCGGGGAGGCCCCGACACCCCCCGACAGCCTCTTCTTCACGCTTGATCTGCGATTACGCCTTGTCGGGGGCGTGTCGGGGGTCCCCCGACACTAGGCCTCGCTGAGCCGGTAAATCCTTGCATTGCCCTCACCCTCCGTAACAAGCTTTCCCTGATCAACGGCACTATCGAAGACTGCCGGAAAGTCTCGGGCGACCGTCGAGTCGCACGCACGCTGTAGGTCTCGCCGGGTTGCGGCCTGAACCTTGGATAGTTTGCGGACGATGGCCTTCCACACCCTGGTGTGCCGATCCTCGCCCTGGCGCTCGTCGATGATCTGCTGCCGGTCGGCCTGGGCGTGAGCCTTGGCGCGGTTGTCGCGCTTGCGCCGGTCAGCCAGCTGCCGCTTAAGGTCAGTACGGACTCGGTTCGACACCTCGATCAGCTGACCAGCGACTCGCCAATCGTCATCGGTGACGTTGGCATGTCCATCGATCAGCGCCAGCGCGAACGCCACTTTCAGCCGGGTCAGCATGAGGTGGCTGTCCAGGGGGTCAACCTCGGTGTCACCCGTCAGCACCCCGTGGCGATGCATCCTGATGGCCTCCTGCACCGAGGACGGGGTGCGCACCATGTGCGGGGTGCCGGGGATGACCGTCGGGAAGGTCGGCAGCACCACCCTGGCAGCCGGTACCGGTTCAACTGATTGGGCCGTAGGCGGCGGTGCATAGGGGTCCACCGTGGGCAGCCACAAGAACCTCTGCGGCAGCCCGTCCTTCTCACGCTCCATGAACACGTTGGCGTTCTCCGGCTGTGCACCGACACCGAGGCAGAGCCGGTAGGTATGCGCGGGCACGTAGGACGTGGTGGTGGCCTGCGCGTTGGTGAATCCCAATGGCTGGCCCATGTAGGCCTTCAGTAGTTCGCCGATGAGGGTGCCGCCCTTGCGGTCTGCCAGCGCGCCCAGGGTGCCAATCTCGGGCACCTGGAGATGCACCTGCGCCGGGGTCGCACCGTCGTCGCCGGTAGGTCGCAGCGCCTTGGCGAAACCTTCACCGGAACCGAGGCCGACCGCTGACGGCGGATCATCGAGCACGACGCCGTCGGCGGTGATGAACTCGACGGCTGCGCGGCCCACTCCGTTCGCCGCGTCCTTTCCCTGGCCGGAGCGACCCACCGACACCGTGAACAGGTTGACCGAGACGGCATCACCGACTGTCGGCGGAAGTTGGACCGAAGGCGCTACGTGCGTAATGGCCCTGCGCAGCACGGCACCCAGCACCGCGTATGGGGCGACACCACGGGAGCGGGAGAACGCCAGCAGTTGCGCCAGTACGTCACGCTGCGCCCAGAACGCGGTTTCAGCATCGACGGTGTCCGCGGTACTCATTGCTGCTGAAGAGTCGGCCCCGGCGGTACGACGCGCCCGGCACCCGAAAGGATCGCGTAGTTCCTGGTCCTCGCCGAGGGGCACCGCGCGGGGGTTGTCCATACCGGCGGTCATACCGCTGGTGACGGTGGTTTCCGCCTCGTCGCGAGACAGTCCGCACCGGTCGGCGGCATCCAACAGGGCCGACTCGGCACGCCCGCAGTCAAGACCGGCACCGGTCACGAAGGCACCCAACGTGAACGCTGCGGAGTTCAGTGTGTCGTTGCGCGTGCCCTCGACCGCCTCGGTCACTTCCCGGACGCTGTTGGTCAGCACGGCGTCGAGGTAGGCGCGCTGGCGGGTATCGAGCGGTGTCCCGTTCCAGGGCTGCCCAGGTGCGCTGGCTGCTCGCTTGGGTGCGTGCTCGGCAAGCCACGCGGCGAGGTTCGCCGCGCCATCGGGATCACCCTCGCTGCGGATCGCGGCCAGTTCGTTGACAACGATCTCGTACCCCTTGCCGTCGTACTTCGGGCGGCGGGTACCGGGTACGAACACGTTGGCCCCCTTGGCCTGAAGGTCCACACCCGGCAGACTGGGAAGCTTGCCGTGCACAGTGTGAATGTCCTCGCGCCAGGCCCCGTCGGTGTACAGATGACGACCACCCGAGGGCGTGATGACATCAGCGAAAACCCGGACATTCAGACCAGTGAGCCATTGGCGCACCGCCTCGATGTCCCCACCGTTGCGCGGGTCCACGTCGACCACGAGCAGACGCCCACCAGTGTTGGCGCACAAGCACATACCCGGCTCGAAACCTCCGAGGCGGATGTTGTTGTGCTCCGCCCATGCGTCTTGCCAGCCTCGCGGGCGGCGAAACTCATCACGCCCATCGGTGCGGGGGTGCTCAACCCAGACTGGAACGGCCAGTGCGTCGAGGTCCGTCACGAATTGACGCTGACCCTCGTCGAGGTAGCGCAACCCACACGGTTGGGTATCGTCGGCGGCAGCTCCGGCGGGCAGCTGAGCTTCTGATTCCGGTCCGGTATTGCTGACGTCGCCGGGCCGGTCTTCTGTCTGGGTCACGCTGCCGCAACCTCCTCGGCGTGCTGGGCATGCGGGCCGGTGCCGACGAGGTCGGCCAGCTCGGTCCGCAGGTTGTAGTCATCGAGCGCGTCGCGGACCGCCTGGGTCATTGGGCAGCTCACGTTCACGCCGCACCTCCCCGCACTGCACTGGCCGTCAGCCGGTCGACGTACTCGCCGAGCGATTCCGCCGTGATGAACCCGCGTCGACCGATGTTGACCTTGACGATGTCGCCTCGGGCGATCATCTCGTAAAGCGTTGTGCGACCGATGTCGCCGAGTGCGTAGCGCGCCTCGGGGATCGGCACCAACTTCCTGCTGGTTTCCATATGCCTGCCTCGCTTAGTTCGTAGTCGTCCGCGTGTGTCCGAACGGCTACTATTCAGAGTGCACGTCTAAGCGCAGGGTTTAAATGTTCCGAGTGCGTACTTTTGGGGAGGTTTCCGAAGTGGCAGGTGACGGCATGATCGGGCCGATCGAACTGACGTTCCGTCAGCGCGGCCAGCGTGTAGTGATGAGCATGTCGGGCGACACTGAGACGCTGCGCCGGATCGCCGATGAGTCAGAGGTCATTGAGGGCACAACAGTGCCGAAGTGGATCGAGCTGGACACCTCTGGCGGCGCTGAGCCCGATAGGCATGTGCGGGTCGAGCTGCGTGACGGCTCCCCGGTGCTTACCGAGTTGTCGTGGAAGGCCGGTCCCGGCCAGGGCGAGATTCGACAGAAGCATCTGAAACAGACCGAGATCGCCAAGCTGGTGACCGATCTCGTCGTCAGCGTGATGCCGACCACCGACCTCGTCCCAGTGGACTCCGACCTCGGCCGAATTGAAGAAGCTCCCGAAGTCGCTGCACTGCGCCAGTCGAAGGCCGCCGCTCGCAAGTTCGTCGACCGTCAGCGACTTGCTCGTGCGCGGCGGGTCATAACTCCGGAACTTCTGCAGGAAGTGGCCAAGGTGTACCGCGACAACATCAACGGTGCGCCAACGAAAGCGGTCGGCGAAATGTTCAACGTCCAGCCGAGGCAGGCGTCAAAGTACGTTGATGCAGCGCGCCAGCGCGGTTTTTTGCCAGCGACCGTGCGGGGGCAGAAGAAGGCATGACTGGCGTGACAAACACCTATGGCAAGCGTCAACAGCTGCCCCCGCAGATCAAGAAGATTGAAGTCCTCGATCGGAAGACGGGGAAGCGGGTTGGCCGTTATCAGGTCACGGTGGACGCGGGAGTCGATCCCGATACCGGTAAGCGTCGACAGGTCCGGCGTCGGTATGACTCCGAACGGCGGGCACGCGACGCCCTCGCGGAGATCACAGATGCTGCGGTGCAAGGCAGTTTCGTGCCGCAGCGGGCCACCACTGTGCGTGAAGTGTGCGAGAGCTACGTCAAAGGCCGTCACAGGCTTCGGGCGAGTTCAAAAGCAAAGTTGGAGTACGACCTGCAGCCGCTGATTCAGCGGCATGGTGGCGAGCCAGTCCAGCGACTCACGAAGGCACACGTTGATGCGCTTGTGTCGGAGCTACTCGCTGGTGGCACTACGACTGCGAAAGGGCGCGCCAGAAGGCCATGGGGTGCAGTAGCGGTAAACAAGTTCACCCAGAGCGTGTCGATGGTCCTCGCTGATGCTCAGCGCCAGGGGTGGGTGGTGCGCAATGTCGCGGAGCACGTCGATCCGGTTGCAGTCAGTCACCGTCATATTGATACCTACAGCGAGGCAGAGGTTTTGGCGTTCTTGGCATCGATTGCGGATGATCGTCTGGCGCACGCCTGGGAATTGGCTTTGTGCGGTCTGCGGAGAGGCGAGATCGCCGGTCTGCGCTGGGCTGACGTCAACCTGGACGCCAAGACACTCGCAGTATCCAACAATCGAGTGTCGGCAGGCGGCAAGGTCGTGGAGAACGACCCGAAGTCAGTAATGTCCCGGCGGACGCTGCCGATGCCTGATCGCTTGGTGTCGGTATTGAAGGTTGCGCGGAAACGACAGGCCGTTGAACGGCTCGCTGCCGGATCGGTGTACGGCGCGGCAGCCTATGTCGTGAGCAATGAGTTCGGTGAGCCTTACAACCCGGCTGTGCTGTCGAGATACTGGCGCGACGCGGTGAAGGCTGCCGGGATGCGCCACATCAAGCTGCATGCAGCGAGACACACCGCCGCCACCCTAATGCATCTAGACGGGGTTCCTGTCGCGGTCATCGCGGCGTGGATCGGTCACAACGACGCCAGTCTGACCATGCGTCTGTATGCCCATTCTCAAGACGATGCGCTGAGGGCTGCCGGTGGCACTTTCAACCGGGTTGTGACAACGTCGTGACACTGAGGCCCGATTTCGAACCGACTGAACGGCGTCGTCGCTGGTCAACGTGGAGCCGATGACGGGAATCGAACCCGCGTATTCAGCTTGGGAAGCTGATGTTCTGCCATTGAACTACATCGGCATGTTCGATCAGGAAGGCTAGCATCTGCTGGTCACCGATAGGACGCGACCCATGGGGGAGCCATGAAACGTCTCGCACTGCTGGCCCTCGCCGGCGCGCTCATCGGCGCCCCGCCCGCGCACGCCACCCCCGCCGAGGGCGATGTCGAACGCACCGAGCTGGCCACCGGCACCGGCGACCAGCCCGTGCTGATCGAGACCACCGGCCCCACCACCCTCTATGTCCAGGAGCTGGTGCTGCACCCGCCGTCGAGCAGCGGATGGCACACCCACCCCGGCGTCGAGCACACCGTCATCACCGGCGGCACCGTCACCGTGCAGACCGCGGACCAGTGCGCACCCACGCCCTACCTGGCCGGGCAGGCCATCGTCATTCCGGCCGGGGTGCCCCACATCGTGCGCAACGACAGCCCGCATGACGCCAACGCCGTGGTCACCTACACGTTGCCCGCCGATGCCCCGGTGCGCGCCGACGCGCCACCGGCATGTCCATAGCCTGAGGCGGTTACGCTCGTCGCGTGCTGCTCTCCGATCGCGATATCCGCGCCGAGATCGCCGCGGGCCGGCTGGCGCTGGACCCGCATGACGACGATCTGATCCAGCCCTCGAGCATCGACGTGCGCCTGGACAGCCTGTTCCGGGTGTTCAACAACACCCGCTACACCCACATCGACCCGGCGCTGCGCCAGGACGATCTGACCACCCTGGTCGAGCCCAAGGAAGGGGAGCCGTTCGTGCTGCACCCGGGCGAGTTCGTGCTCGGGGCCACGCTGGAGCGCTGCACGCTGCCCGATGACCTGGCCGGACGACTGGAAGGAAAGTCCTCCCTGGGCCGGCTCGGTCTGCTGACCCACTCCACCGCCGGGTTCATCGATCCGGGCTTCACCGGGCACATCACCCTGGAGCTGTCCAACGTCGCCAACCTGCCCATCACGCTGTGGCCGGGCATGAAAATCGGGCAGTTGTGTCTGCTGCGGCTGACCAGCCCGGCCGAGCATCCGTACGGCAGCAGCAAGGCCGGCTCCAAGTACCAGGGACAGCGCGGACCGACGCCGTCGCGCTCCTATCTGAACTTCCCTCAGCGCTGAACCCGCGTAGGGTTTATTTCGTGCTGTAGCTAACCCCGCCGGCTGTAACGGCGGTACCGCTCACGGCGATGAACTATCTAGTTGCCGGTTTGTGTCGAGGGCCCGACACCGATGAATCGAGCTACGTAGCAAACACTTTGGAGGGGTGAAGTGGACATCGTACTAGGTGTGTCGATGGCACCTACCACGGTGCGTATGGTGCTGGTCGAGGGCGAGAAGGGCGACGGCGCCACCGTTGATCACGATGTCTTCGAGGTCTCGGGATCGGGTGATTCAGCAACGCCGACGGCAGCCGATCAGGTGGTGCAGGCGGTGCTCGGAACCCAAGAGAGCGCACAGGCCGGTGGGCACCACCTCACGTCGATCGGGGTCACCTGGTCCGACCACACCGAGGCGTCCGCGCTGCGGGAGTCGCTCGCCGCGCACGGCATCAACGATGTGATGTTGGTGTCCGAGTTGCACGCTGCCGGCGCGCTGGCCCAGGCGGCCGGTCGCGCGGTCGGCTACAGCTCCACCGCCCTGCTGTTCCTCGACCGCGACACCGCCACCC
The DNA here is from genome assembly GCA_021648845.1 of Mycobacterium sp. MBM. Lineage (GTDB taxonomy): Bacteria > Actinomycetota > Actinomycetes > Mycobacteriales > Mycobacteriaceae > Mycobacterium. The sequence goes on from JAKJHY010000046.1 coordinate 16,744, forward strand.
TGTCGGTGGTGCGCGCCGACGACGGCTCGGTGGTCAAGGTGCTCAGCCGCAGCCTGCACAGCACCGATGCGATGGCCGTTCTCGCGGATATGGCCGCCGCGGTCGCCGGACAGGACACCGCACCGGAGGGCATGTTCGTCGTCGGCTCCGGTGTCGACGTGGCGTCGGTCAAGGAGCATCTGGCGTCACTCGTCGACATCCCGGTCAGCGCCCCGGAGGAGTCCGGACTGGCCCTGGCCCGCGGAGCCGCCCTGGCCTCGGCCAGCGCTCCGGCCTTCGAAGCGTCCACGGTCGGGTTGGCCTATTCGCTGGACCCCGACGGCCCCACCGCGGGCTCGGTGCTGGCGGCCGACGCCGACACGCAGTTGGCCTCGTCGGTCCCGAACTATGCCGAGGTCCCCGACGATCTCGCGGGTCTGGACGACGAGCCGCCCGCCGAACAGGGACACCGCCCCTTCCTGCTGGTGGGCAGCATGGCGTCGATCTTCGTGATCGGTGTCGTCGCGCTGGCGATCTCGCTGGCGGTCAGTATCCGGCCGACCGCCGACGAGCGGCCCGCGCCGGCCCGGGCCGCTGTCGCACCCAGCGTGCAGGCCCCGGCTCCGGCTCCGGCTCCGGCGCCCGAAGCGTTGCCCGCGCCGCCCGCCCCGCCGCCGCCTCCCGCGGCGGCCGAGACCATCAAGGCGCCCATCCCGGTCGTGCAGCAGGCGCCCCAGCCGGCGCCGCGCCAGGTGTACGTCGAACGCGCCCCCGCACCGCAGGCCCCCGCCCCCGCTCCGGCCCCGGTGGCCCCGCCGCCGGCGCCGGCTCCGGTCGCGCCGCCCGTCGTGCCCCCGGTGTGGACCCCGCCGGTGGTGTTGCCGCCGCCGGTGATCGTGCTGCCGCGCCCGCAGTGGCCGGTCTGGCGCCCGCCGTGGGAGCAGAAGCCCCGCCAGACGCAGCAGCCCGACTACCCGGACTATGACGACGATGACTACCCGGGTTACCCACAACAGCCGAAACCGCAGCCCACGCCGTCGCAGCAACCCACACCGCAACAACCCCAGCAGCCGCAGTGGCCGTGGCCGACCGGTGGTAACGGTGGAAACGGTGGAAACGGTTCGGGCTCAGGCAGTTCCGAGGGCTCTCGGGGTGACTCCGGATCCCGCGGCGACTACGGTCGCGGCGAATCCGGTGGCCGCGGCGGCGGTCAAGGTGGTCAGGGTGGCGGTGGCCAGGGTGGCAACTGTTTCTTGATCTTCTGCAACTGAGACAGCCGCAACACCTAACGCGATGCCTGCTTGAGCATTCCGTCAAATCCCTGCCACAGCAACATGAACACCAGCTCCACCACCCGTTCGCGCGGGGTGTCTTGGTTCTCGTACCACCAGGTGGCCACCCCGTGGCAGGCCGACTGGGTGGCGCGCGCCAGGATCCACGCCGACTCTTCGAGGGTGATACCCCGCACCGACTTGGTGTCACCGGCGCCGAACCGGATCAGATCGGCGATCGCCTCGGTGCCGCGGTCGGCGATCTCCTGGACCACCGCCGCGGTCTGCGGGTCGGCCGGGGGATCGCGGTGCAGGAACCGCCACATGAACGGGTCGGCCTCGACGAACTCGAAGTAGTTCGCGATGGCGGCCCGCACCAATTCCTCGGCGCTGGCGCCCTCGACCCGGCGCAGCGAACGTTCCCGTAGCTGCTCGGCGTGCAACTCCAGGACGGCGATGTGCAGCTCGCGCTTGGAGCCGAAATGGTCGTAGAGCACCGAGGGCACCACCCCGGCGAGCTTGGCGATGTCCTGCATCTTGGCCTCGGCGAACCCGTGTTCGGCGAAGGTTTCGACCGCCGCGTCGAGAATGCGGGCACGCCGTTGCGCCGCCGGGATCCGGGTCCTTGCCACACCGAATTGTAATTCGGTAAGCTGCCATCACAGTACCGAACCGCCATTCGGTTAGGAGCGTGTCATGGCGCAAGGACCCCTCAAACAGCGCATTCAGTGGCTGGCCATGCACGGCTTCGTGCGCGGCGTCTCCAAGGCCTTCGCCCGCCGCGGCGATCCGCAAGGCCGCCTCATCGCCGACCCGTCGGTCCGGCTGGACCCGGTCCCGTTCACCGAAGAACTGCGCGCCCAGGGCCCCCTCGTCAAGGCCCGCGCCGTGTACATGACCGTCGACCACAAGATCTGTAGCGAGGTGCTGCGCTCCGAGGACTTCCGGGTTCTCGCCCTCGGGTCGAACCTGCCCGCCCCGCTGCAATGGGTGATCGACCGCACCAAACCCGATGTGCTGCATCCACTGCAGCCGCCGTCCATGCTGTCGGTGGAGGCACCCGAGCACACCCGCTACCGCAAGCTGGTGTCCTCGGTGTTCACCACCCGCGCCGTCGCCGCACTGCGAGACAGAGTGCAGGAGACCGCCAACACGCTCCTCGACGACCTCGCCGACGAGGACGGCACCGTCGACATCGTCGAGCGCTACTGCGGCCAGCTGCCGGTCACCGTCATCGGCGACATCCTCGGCGTACCCGCCGAGGACCGGGGGCGAGTGCTCCAATTCGGTGAGCACGGTGCCGCGAGCCTGGACATCGGCCTGACCTGGTCGCAGTACAAGGTGGTCAGCGAGGCCGTGCAAGGATTCAACGACTGGCTGTCGGCGCACCTGGAGGAACTGCGACGCAACCCCGGTGACGACCTGATGAGCCAGATCATCCGCGCCGCCCAAGCCTCCGAGGACGGACCGCTGACCCACCGTGAGTTGGTGGCCACCGCCGGGCTGGTACTCGCCGCCGGCTTCGAGACCACCGTCAACCTGCTGGGCAGCGGTATCCGACTGCTGCTGCAGCACCCCGAACACCTGCGCACGCTCGCCGAACGGCCGGAGCTCTGGCCGACCGCGGTCGAGGAGATCCTGCGGCTGCAATCCCCGGTTCAACTCAGCGCCCGGATCGCGCTCAAGGACATCGAGCTCGGTGGACGCCGCGTGCCCGCCGGCTCCGGGGTGCTCGTCTATATCGCCGGGGCCAACCGCGACCCCAACGTGTTCACCGACCCGCACCGTTTCGACATCGAACGCGATAACGCCGGCAAGCACCTCTCCTTCTCCAGTGGGCGCCATTTCTGTCTGGGTGCGGCGCTGGCGCGGGCGGAAGGCGAGGTCGGGCTGCGGACGTTCTTCGAGCGCTTCCCCGGTGCCCGGCTGGCCGGCGAGGGCACCCGCCGGGAGACCAGGGTGCTGCGCGGATGGTCCAGCCTGCCAATCGCCCTCGGTGACTCCCGCACCGCGCTACGGTCGTAGGTGTGGATTTCCGAGCCGCCCTGCTCGAGCAGACCAGAAGCTTCGGTGAGCTGATTCGCGACGCCGACCCGGCGACGCCGGTCCCGACCTGCGGCGAGTGGACACTGAAACAGCTGTTCCGCCATGTCGGACGCGGAAACCGTTGGTGCACACAGATTGTCGCCGAACGCCGCAGCGACCCACCGGATCCGCGCGACGTCCGCGACGGTAAACCACCCGAAGACCTCGACGCCGCGATCGACTGGCTCAACCAGGGCGCGCAGGCGCTCATCGATGCCGTCGAACAGGCCGGCCCGCACGTCAAGGTGTGGACTTCGGTCGGCCCGCACATTCCGGGCTGGTGGATCCGGCGCCGGGTGCACGAGCAGGCGGTGCACCGCGCCGACGCCGCACTGGCGTTGGGCAAGGAATTCACCCTGCCCGCAGACCTGGCCGCCGACGGCGTCAGCGAATGGATCGACCTCGCCACCGCCCAGTACACGCCCATCGAACGCGGGCAGACACTGCATCTGCATGCCACCGACGAGGGGCTGGGTCCAACCGGCGAGTGGACCATCGTGCACGACGAGGACGGCATGTCCTGGACGCATGCGCACGGCAAGGGTGACGCGGCCGTTCGCGGCCGGGCCGTCGATCTGCTGCTGGCCATCACCCGCCGACGCACCGCCGCCGAGGCGAACCTGGAGATTCTCGGGGATGCCGCGGTGTGGGACGGCTGGTTGGCCGGCACACCGTTCTAGTCGCCCCAGCCCGCCGATCTGATCCCCCGGGTCGCTTCGCTCCCGCCCGCCGGACCCTAGAGTTGTACCCATGAGCACCTCGGAGATCGCCACCGTCCTCGCCTGGCACGACGCACTCAACGCCGCCGACTACGACACCCTGCTGGCACTGTGCAGCGACGACATCGAGGTCGGCGATTCCGAAGGCGCCTTCCAGGGCCATCAAGCCCTGCTCGACTGGGTACAGAACTCCGGCCGCGGTGTGGTGGAGGTCGGCAGGCTCTACGTGCATGACGGCGTCGTCGTCGCCGAGCAGACCGCCACCGGCGCCGACGGACGACCCGACGCCTCGGCATTCCGCGTCGTGCACGACCACGTCACCTCCGTCTTCCGGCACGAAACCCTGGACGCAGCACTGGCCGCGACCGGCCTGTCCGAACGGGACCTCGACACCTAGATGCGCGGCATCATCCTGGCCGGCGGGTCCGGCACCCGACTGCACCCGATCACCCTGGGGATCAGCAAGCAGCTCCTGCCGGTGTATGACAAGCCGCTGATCTATTACCCGCTGAGCACCCTGATGATGGCGGGTATCCGCGATATCCAGGTGATCACGACCGGCCATGATGCGTCGGCGTTTCACCGGTTGCTCGGTGACGGTTCGGATCTCGGGATCAACCTGACCTACGCGGTGCAAGACCAGCCCGACGGGCTGGCGCAGGCCTTCGTGATCGGGGCCGACCACATCGGCAACGACTCGGTGGCACTGGTGTTGGGCGACAACATCTTCTACGGACCCGGCCTGGGTACCGGGCTTCGACGGTTCCAGAGTGTCAGCGGCGGAGCCATTTTCGCGTACTGGGTGGCCAAACCGAGCGCCTACGGCGTGGTCGAGTTCGATGCCGCAGGCAAGGCGGTGTCGCTGGAGGAAAAACCGGCGACGCCGAAATCGAACTACGCGGTACCCGGTCTCTACTTCTACGACAACGATGTGGTCGAGATCGCCCGGTCGCTGCAGAAGTCGGCGCGCGGCGAATACGAGATCACCGAGATCAACCAGACCTATCTGCAGCAGGGCAGGTTGTCGGTGGAGACGCTGGCCCGTGGCACCGCGTGGCTGGACACCGGGACCTTCGATTCCCTGCTGGATGCAAGCGATTTCGTGCGCACCATCGAACAACGTCAAGGCTTGAAGATCAGCGCCCCCGAGGAGGTGGCGTGGCGGCTGGGGCTCATCGACGACGACCAGCTCGCCGCGCGGGCGCAGCGTCTGCTCAAGTCCGGTTACGGGGCGTATCTGTTGGAGTTACTGCAGCGGTAGGGCGGTGTTCGGCCGACTCGCGGAAGGGCGCTGAGGCAACCGTGGCGGGTTCGGTGTAGGTCGATCGGATGGTCTGCGTTACAGACTGTCTCGCAGAATGAGCTGGCGGCGGGTTGCCGTCATTCGGGGGTTCGGGTGGTGCTGAAGATCGGCCAGCAGATCTCCGTGGCGGTGAAGTTGTACGGTTCCGAGGGTGTGGAGCCGATGTAGTGTTCGCGGATCGGCCCCTGGTCGCTGATCAGATGCTCGTTTACGTGTATTCCTAGAGCCCCGTAACTGCGGTCGATCCCGTCGTGACCGCCGGAGTGGGTGAGCACCGCGAACTCGCCCTGAGGCAAGACCTCGGCGCGGATGCCCTCCGGAGGGTGCACGGAATGTGGAGCGGGCACGAAGAGTGTCGCCTCTCCCCGAGATTCGAGAAACAGCGCTCGGTCGTACAAGCCACCCGGCGCAAACCCGAGAGGTGCGCATCCTGCCGCCACGACTGCCTCCCGCAGCGTCCCCAGCGCCATCCCGAACCAGCTGTCGATCTCGGAGATGTCGATGGTGGCGCCTACCGACCACACCGCGAACGCCGGCTTGAGATGCAGCTCCACGGGAGCGGGGGTGTGCACGGGGGAAAGCAACTCGCGCAGCGCACCAACGGCGTCACGAGTCTGCTGAAGCTGCTCCTCCATCTGTTCGAGATGGGTGGTGATGATCTCGGTGCGGGCTGCGGCGTCATCTGTGCTCAGGAGCGCCTTGATGTCGGGGATGGACATGCCCAGAGATCGGAACCGGCGGATGATGTGTGCAGAATCGACCTGGCCGGTGTCGTAGAAGCGGTAGCCGGTGTGAGAGTCGATGTGGGCTGGTTCGAGAATGCCGATGTCGTGGTAGTGCCGTAGCGCCTTCCTGCTCAGGCCGGTCATCACGGCGAAGTCACCGATCGAGACCTGTGTGCCCATGGCGTCCTCCTATGAGATCTGTCGCCGTGCCCTATCGGGTGAGGCCAGCGTGCAGTTTCCCCCTGGGGGAAGGTCAACATTGCGGCGTGAGTCCGATGATTGCGTACGAGACCGTCATCCGCAGGCACCAGCGAGCGGATAGCTTCCCTGAAGAGCCCCAGGCTCGCCTGTCGGGCACCCAGGAACTGCTTCTCCGGCGGGGGTTGACCTTCCCCTTAGGGGAGCGCCCAACGTGGGGTCATGACCATTGAATGGGATGCACTCCCGGACACCATTAAATCGTTCATGACCGCGCTCGATGCCCGTGAGGTGGACCGAGTGCTGGCCACACTCACCACCGATGCCGTGGTCACCGACGAAGGCCACGACTACAAGGGACATGACGACATCGGGGCGTGGGTGGCCGCCGCGGCCGCCGAGTACACCTACACCGCCGCATTCACCGGCGCGACCACGACAGAGGCAGGCGTCGACGTGGGACAGCACCTGGCGGGCAATTTCCCGGGTGGTGTCGCCGATCTGCACTACCGCTTCACCCTCGACGGCACTCTGATCAGCCGGGTGGTGATCGAGCCATGAGCAGGCGTTGGTTCATCACCGGAGGCACCCCCGGCAACTTCGGGATGGCGTTCGCCGAGACCGCGCTCGAGACCGGCGACCGTGTGGTACTCACCTCCCGGCGCCCGCAGGAGCTGGACACATGGGCGCAGCAGTACGGCGACCGCGTTCTCGTGGTGCCGCTGGAACTCACCGACGCCGCGCAGGTGCGGCGTGCGGTGAATGCTGCAGAGGAGCACTTCGGCGGCATCGACGTGCTGGTCAACAACGCCGGCCGCGGCTGGTACGGATCGATCGAAGGGATGGACGAGTCCTCGTTGCGGGCGATGTTCGAGCTGAACTTCTTCGCCGTGTTGTCGGTGACCCGTGCGGTGCTGCCGGGGATGCGTGCCCGCGGGAACGGGTGGATCGTCAATGTCTCGTCGGTGGCCGGGCTTGTGTCAGCACCCGGATTTGGCTACTACAGCGCGACGAAGTACGCCATCGAAGCGATCACCGATACCCTGCGCGACGAAGTCGCTCCGCACGGCATCTCGGTGTTGACAGTTGAACCAGGTGCGTTCCGCACCAATGCCTACGCCGGCTTCGCCAACGAGCCCGTCGACGAGACGATCCCGGATTACCACGACATGCTCGAAGAGATCCGCGCCGCCTTCGTCAGGATGGACGGGACGCAACCCGGCGATCCGCACCGCGGTGCGCGTGCGGTGATAGCGGCGATGGCTCAGGACCCGCCGCCACGCCGGCTGGTCTTGGGCAATAGCGGCTACGACGCTGTCGTCGATGCGCTGGTGCAGAACCTGGCCGATATTCGGGCGAACGAAAGCCTCTCTCGCAGCGCAGATTTCCCCGCCTGAGTGTGCTGACCGGGGCTGGCTCCGGACATCGAGAACCTAGGGAGAAATGAGGGATACTCAGCTGTGCGCCGCTGTGGCGGAGGTGGGTGTCGAGAGCACCGCGGCGATCGCCGTCGTCAAGGGCACCGACAACGCCAGCGCGATACCGCCGACCGCGGATCGGGCGATCTCGATGGCCACGCTCTCGCTGACCAGCACGTCGCCCAGCGAGCGGTTGGCCACGCTGAACAACAACAGCAGCGGCAGTGCGCTACCGGCGTAGGCGAGCACCAGCGTGTAGACGGTGCTGGCGATATGGTCGCGACCCACCCGCATGGCGCCGAAGAAGACCGCCCGCCGCGAATCGCTGTGCTCGGCCAATTCGAATGCCGTCGAGGCCTGCGTCACGGTGACGTCATTGAGTACGCCGAGCGAGCCGATGATGAACCCGGCCAACAGCAGTCCGGTGATCGAGACTCCGCCCAGATACGTCGCGACGGCGTTGTTCTCCTCCTCGGAGAGCCCGGTGAGCTGGGTCAACTCGATTGCGCCCCAGGACAACACGGTGGCCACGACAAGCGATGTCAGCGTGCCGAGCAGCGCCGCGCTGGTCCGCAGGCTCACGCCGTGCGCCAGGTAGAGCACGGCGTACAGAATCAGCGAGGATGCCACCAGCGCGACCGGGATCGCGCCGGCGCCGTCGCGCAGCGCGGGCAACATGAACACCACCAGAACGCCGAACGCGACGATGATGCCGATCAGCGCCCGCAGCCCGCGCCAACCCGCGATGGCCACGACCACCACGGCGAAGGCGGCGGCCAGCGCCGCCAGCGGCCAGGCCCGCTCGTAGTCGTAGAACGAATAGGCGGTGGTCCCGGTCGGATCGACGGCGCGGGTGACCCGGATGTCATCGCCGACGGCCAGCTGCGGCTGGCCGGGCCCGCCGCTGAACTCGAGCAGCGTGTAGGCCCCGGCGTTCGGGCCGGAATCGATCGCGATGAGCGACTGGGTGCAGTGCGCGTCCGGGCTCGTCGTGGGTGGCGGCGGGGCGGTGATCACCACCCCCACCGACGGGCCCCCGCACTGGGCGACCGTGACGGCCTGCACATGCCCGGCTTCGGTGCTGACGCTGCCGCCGGCCGAACTCTGGAACGGCAGCGGGATATCGACCTTCTGCTGGCTGGGCCACAGCCAGGCCGCCCCGGCCAGTGTCAGCACCCCGAGGGCGATCAGCAGGCCGACCACGACGCGGGCGGCCAGCGGTCCCAGCGGCGCCGGACCGCTCAGTGAATGCGAGTGTGAGTGCGCCACCGCAACAGCGTAGGTGGCGGGCCTGTGGCTACTGCCGGTAGCTGGCCAGGAAGTTGCCGAGCCGTTCGATCGCATTGGCCAGATCCCGCGACCACGGCAGCGTCACGATGCGCAGATGGTCCGGTGTCGGCCAGTTGAAACCGGTGCCCTGGGTGACCAGGATCTTCTCCTGCAGCAGCAGATCCAGCACCAGCTGCTCGTCATCGTGGATGTCGTAGACCTCCGGGTCGAGCCGGGGGAAGGCGTAGAGCGCGCCTTCGGGCTTGACGCAGGAAACGCCGGGGATCTCGTTGAGCTTCGTCCACGCGGTATCGCGCTGTTCGAGCAGCCGGCCGCCAGGCAGCACCAGATCGTCGATGCTCTGATGCCCGCCCAGAGCGACCTGAATTGCATGCTGGGCAGGCACATTCGGGCACAACCGCATATTCGCGAGCAGGTTGATGCCCTCGATGAAGCTGCTGGCGTGCTCCTTGGGGCCGGTGATCACCAGCCAGCCCGAGCGGTAGCCCGCGACGCGATAGGCCTTGGACAGGCCGTTGAACGTCAGGCACAGCATGTCCGGTGCCAGTGTCGCGAGGCTGATGTGCTTGGCGTCGTCGTAGAGGATCTTGTCGTAGATCTCGTCGGCGAGCAGCAACAGCTGATGCTTGCGGGCCAGCGCAACCATCTGCTCCAGGGTTTCGCGGCTGTACACCGCGCCGGTCGGGTTGTTCGGGTTGATCACCACCAGCGCTTTGGTGCGGTCGGTGATCTTGGACTCCAGGTCGGCGATATCGGGGTTCCACCCCTGGGTCTCGTCGCACAGGTAGTGCACCGGGGTTCCGCCGGCCAACGCGGTCGACGCCGTCCACAATGGGTAGTCCGGGGCCGGGATGAGCACCTGGTCGCCGTTGTCGAGCAGCGCCTGCAGGGTCATGGTGATGAGCTCGGAGACGCCGTTGCCCAGGAAGACGTCGTCGACATCGAATTTGGGGAAGCCCTCGACGAGTTCGTAGCGGGTGAACACCGCACGACGGGCGGGGATGATGCCCTTGGAATCGGAGTAGCCCTGCGCGTGGGGGAGCGCGCCGATGATGTCTCGCATGATCACATCGGGGGCCTCGAAGCCGAACGGCGCCGGGTTGCCGATGTTCAGCTTGAGGATTCGGTGCCCCTCGGCCTCCAGGCGGGACGCGTGCTCGTGTACGGGACCGCGGATCTCGTAGAGAACGTCCTGCAGCTTGGTCGACTGAGCGAACGTCCGCGGGCGCGGCTGCTGGCTGGGATGCCAGGTCTTGTCCGGCAGCTGATGGGTGCTCACGGGGTCAAGTCTCCCACGGTCGGGCAAGCCGATTTTCCTTCGGCGATGTAACAATTCGACACCCTGACCATAAATTGACGGCGATATCCGGTGCGTATGCGCTGCTTTTGGGTGGCGTGGTGCTAATTTCCGGATCATTATGACGTCGATAACACGTTCGCTGGGTGCGGCATTCGGTATCACCATGGCGCTGGGTGTGGCCTTTGCCGCTCCTGTGCAGGCGGAGCCTCCGCTGCTCAACGGGACCTACTCGGGGGCGGAAGGCGATCCGGAGAACGTCTGGCAGATCGCCAGTACGTGCGGGCCTGCCGGTTGCGCGGGCACCGTCGCGAGCAATCAGGGCTGGACGAGCCCGATGACGCTGACGAATGGCATCTGGTATTTCTCGGTGACCAAACCCGACGGATTCATTTGTGCTGACGGCAGTTTTCAGCCGGCGGTCATATCGATGGAGGTCGATCCGGTGACGCTGCGCGGCGTCTTGTCGGCCGATTCCAATGGCGCCTGCCCGGGCGGCATCACCAGCTCGACGCCATTCCAGTTGAAACAGGTCTAGGACCGGGCCGAGTGGCCAGTTATGACACGTATTCGGGTGGCGGATTCACGGGGTCGTTGCAACAGTGGGTGAATCGGACGGGTTGCAGAGTAGTTCGTGGAGTGCTTCGGCTG
>JAKJHY010000047.1 GCA_021648845.1 Mycobacterium sp. MBM
ATCAAAATTCCCTCTTGCGTGTACCCCTGGGGGTATGTCTATCATGGTGGTGACGATACCCCCCACGGTATAGATCGGTAGGGGCTAACGTCACCCACCCCACCCCGAAAGGACACCCCGATGACCACACCGGCCAGCATCGACTCCCACACCCTGCACCAGCGCCTCGACTCGGCCTCGCCGCCTCGGGTGCTCGACGTGCGCACCCCGGGCGAGTTCGAGTCGGCCCACATTGCCGGCGCCTACAACGTGCCGCTGGACCTGTTGCGCGAACACCGCGACGAGATCATCGCCCACCTCGACGAAGACATCGTCCTGGTCTGCCGCTCCGGAGCCCGCGCCACCCAAGCCGAGGAGACGCTGCGCACCGCCGGGCTATCCAACGTACACATCCTCGACGGCGGCATAAGTGCCTGGGAGGCCAAGGGTTTCGCGGTCAATCGCGGTGCCGCCCGCTGGGATCTCGAACGTCAAGTGCGCCTGGTGGCCGGCTCGATCGTGCTCACCAGCATTCTGGGCAGCATCGCCGCCCCCAAACTCAAGTGGCTCGCCGCCGGTATCGGAGCCGGACTGACCTTTGCGTCGGTCACCAACACCTGCGCCATGGGCATGATGCTGTCCAAGCTGCCCTATAACCGCGGCACGGCCACCTGCGACGCCCAAACCGTCGTCGCCCAGCTCGTCGACGCCAACGCGACCGCCAACGCGACCGCCAAGAACGTGAGCTGATCACGATGATCGCGCTCACCATCGGCCTTGCCGTCTTCGTCGGCATCGCCCTCGGGCTGCTCGGCGGCGGCGGCTCCATCCTCACCGTGCCGCTGCTGGCCTACGTCGCGGGTATGGACGCCAAGCAGGCCATCGCGACCTCACTGCTCGTCGTCGGTGTCACCAGCGCCATCGGCGCCATCTCGCATGCCCGCGCCGGCCGGGTGCAGTGGCGCACCGGGCTGATCTTCGGCGCCGCCGGCATGGCCGGCGCCTACACCGGCGGCCTGCTGGCCCGATACATCCCCGGCACCGTCCTGCTCATTGGGTTCGCCGCCATGATGATCGCCACCGCCATCGCCATGTTGCGCGGCCGCAAAACCATCGAGGTCACCGATTCCGCGCACCGCATGCCCGTACCCAAGATCCTCGCCGAAGGGCTCGTCGTCGGCCTGGTCACCGGACTCGTCGGCGCCGGCGGCGGATTCCTGGTGGTGCCGGCGCTGGCATTGCTCGGCGGCCTGCCCATGCCCGTCGCCGTCGGCACCTCGCTGGTCGTCATCGCCATGAAATCCTTCGCCGGTCTTGCCGGCTACCTCACCACCGTTCACATCAACTGGACGGTGGCCGGTGCGGTCACCGCCGCGGCGGTGGTCGGCGCGCTGCTCGGTGCCCGCCTCACCGCCATCATCAACCCCGATGCGCTCCGCAAGACGTTCGGCTGGTTCGTCCTGATCATGTCCTCGGTGATCCTGGCCCAGGAAATCCACCCCGCTGTCGGCATGGCCGCCGCCGCCCTCACCGCCACCGTGGCGGCGCTCACCTTCGCCTGCACGCGGTTCGCGCACTGCCCTCTGCGGCGCCTCACCGCCGCGCTGGGATCACGACAAGCCACCGCCTGAGCACCACGAGGAATACCCCCGCGGGTACCATGGCTGTACTGTCCGTAGAGAGGAGCAACACCCATGGTTGGTGACGAGGACTCGATTGCCGCGGTGCTCAACAGGCTGCGCAGAGCACAGGGCCAGCTCGCCGGAGTGATCGCGATGATCGAGCAGGGACGCGAATGCAAGGACGTGGTCACCCAGCTGGCCGCCGTGTCACGGGCCTTGGACCGAGCCGGTTTCAAGATTGTCGCGACCGGGATGCGGGAATGCCTGACCGGAGAGGCTCAGGACGGTAAGCAGCCGATGACCGAAGCCGAACTGGAAAAGCTGTTCATGGCGCTCGCCTGATCAGGAGGTAGGTATGAGTTACGCACTGTCGACGACACTGCACACCACGTTCGACGATGCCGTCGAACGAACTCGAAAGGCGCTGTCCGATCAGGGATTCGGCGTGCTGACCGAAATCGACATGAAGGCCACCCTGAAGGCGAAGCTGGGTGCGGACATCGAGGACTATCTGATCCTCGGGGCGTGCAATCCCCCGCTGGCACATCGCGCCGTCACCGCTGACCGCCAGATCGGGTTGTTGTTGCCGTGCAACGTCGCGGTGCGTGCCGACCCCGCCGCCGGCACCGTGATCGTCGACGCGATGGACCCCCAGGTCATGGTCCAACTCTCCGACGGTCCGGGCATTGGCGAGGTCGCGGCCGAAGCCGCCGCCAAACTACAAGCCGCGCTGGACGCGCTGACGGAGGTGGGCCGATGACGGCGCCGCACAGTGCGTCCACGGCGACCACCGAGGTCGACGTGGCCATCATCGAGACATCCGGGTTGGGTGATCGCAGCTACCTGATCAGTGCCGGCGGTGTCGCCGCGGTGGTCGACCCACAACGCGATATCGATCGCGTACTGGATCTGGCCCGGGCTCGGGGTGTGCGCATCACGCATGTTCTGGAGACGCATATCCACAACGACTACGTGACCGGCGGCCTTGAGCTCTCACAAACGGTGGGCGCAGAGTATGTGGTCCCGTCCGGCGATGAGGTCGGCTACCAACGCCACGAGGTCGGCGATGGTGACGTGATCAGCACGGGTCCCCTGCGGTTCCGGGTCATGCACACGCCCGGCCATACCCACCACCACGTGAGTTACGTGCTGCGTGACGCCGCCGGCACGGTGATCGGCGCGTTCACCGGCGGGTCGATGCTGCACGGCACCACCGGGCGCACCGACCTGCTGGGCTCCGAGTACACCGAAGAACTCACGCACGCGCAGTTCCGGTCGGTGCGCCGACTGGCCGCGGAACTGCCCGATCACACCCAGGTCTATCCGACACACGGGTTCGGTAGCTTCTGCTCGGCCACCCCGTCCAGCGGTGACGCATCGACCATCGCCGATCAGCGGACCGACAATCCGGCGCTCACCCAGGACGAGCAGAGCTATGTCGACCAGTTGATCGCGGGGCTGTCCGACTATCCCGCGTACTACGCCCACATGGGCGTGATCAACACCCGGGGACCCGATCCGGTGGATCTGTCCCTTCCGAAGCCCGTTGACCCGCTGGAGCTACGTCGCCGTATCGACCTCGGCGAGTGGGTCGTGGACCTGCGTAGCCGAACGGCATTCGCGGCCGGCCACCTGGCGGGCGCCCTCGGCTTCGAGTTGTCGGATTCCTTTGTCACCTATCTGGGTTGGTTGTATTCCTGGGGGTCGCCGCTGACCTTGATCGGTGATGACCGGGCCCAGATCGCCGACGCACGGCGCGAACTCGCGCGCATCGGCGTGGACAACCTCACCGGGTCTGCCGTGGGCGATATCCGCGCATTGACCGGGGACCACCCGCTGCGGTCCTATCGCGTTGCGGACTTCGCCGACCTTGCCGAGGCGCTGCGCACGCGGCACCCCAGCGTGCTCGATGTGCGGCACAGCGGCGAGTTCGAGGACGGCCATCTTCGCGGGGCACTCAACATCCCGTTACCCGAAATCAGCGCGCGGATGCCGGAGCTCCCCGACGGTGAGGTGTGGGTGCACTGCGCTTCGGGCTACCGCGCGGCGATCGGGGCATCCCTGATCGACCGGGATGGCCGGACGGTGGTTCTGGTCGACGACAGCTTCGAGCACGCCCAAAAGCTGGGCCTGGTTGGCTAACCGAACGCTGCCGAGTACATCAGCGCGCCGACGATCGCAGCGGCGAACGCGACTGTGGCGCCGCCGATCAACAGGATCGAGCTGCCCGCGGGGGGTATGACGATCCGTCCTGCGACGAGCGCACTCGTCCTGATCCGGTGCGCCCGCCGGTAGCCGAGGGCCAATACCAGCAGGGCGAGCAACGTGGCGGTGAGCGCCAGCACGATCCGCCCCGGCCCGAGCGGTCCGTGTTGGCGCAGCATCACCAGCGCGCCACCGACAAGGAAACCGAAAGCACTTCTCTCCCAGGACAATAGCGTGCGTTCTGCAGGTAAGCCCGGCTTCCAGGGCTCTCGGCGAGCCATCTCACCCTCGCGCCGGCGGCCAGACGACCAATATCAGCAGCACCGCGACGGTGACCACGAAGATCGCCCCGCCGAGCAGGAGCGGCACGTGCGTGGCGGGCAGATCCTCGTGCCTGCGCATCGCGGCCTGGACGCGCTGCCAGCGCCGCACCGCCAACACCGCAAGCAGCCCACCGCCCGCGGTGAGCACCACACTGAGGCCGTGCCGCACACCCGGGATACCGAAGGACGGCACGAACTGCACTACGGCGATCCCGCCCGCGATCAGCGCCAGCGCCGTGCGAATCCAGGCCAGAAAGGTCCGCTCGTTGGCCAGCGTAAAGCGGTAGTCGGGCTCTTCGTCGACGCTTCGATCGTCGGCTGAGCTCATGGCAACATCCATCCTTGAGGACACATCGGGTGCGAGCGTACTCCGGGAAGGCCGCCACAGCCGGGTCTTCGGTTCACCCGGCGGGGAACCGCGTGCGCAATCCGTCGATGAAGGCGGTGAGCGCGAGTTCGAAGCTGTCGGTGTCGATTTCACTGGCCTTTGCACGCAGCAGATGCGCCTGATCCATATGCCGGTATCGATCGCGGTACACCTGGACATCATCGACGAATCCGCGCGAGAACGAACCGACGGTCGACCCCAGCACCAGCGACCGAGTGGCCGCACCGATCAACGTGGCGTCGCGCGGTGGCCAGCCGGCCCGCACCAGACCGCCGTGCACGGAATCGGCGATCCGCAGACTTTCGTCGCGCTGGCCGGGGCCGCCGGCCAGGAACGGAACGATGTTCGGATGGGATACCAGCGCCGCGCGGTAGGAGCGCGCCCATGCGGCCAGTGCCAGCGACCACTCCTCGTCGGCGTCGAAGGCGGAGGTGTCCACGGCGGTCACGATCTGACTGGCGACATCGTCGAGCACATCGTCCTTGGTCGGGTAGTGCTTGTACAACGAGGCCGCCTGCACGCCGAGTTCGGCGGCGAGTTTGCGCATGGACAGTTCGCCGAGCCCGGCACGGTCGATGAGTGTGAGCGCGCTGTCGCGGATGCGCTCACGACTGAGCACGCGTGGTCTGCCCATCCGTCCCCATCTCCCGCCATTGCTCGAGTGAACGCCGTTAGCTTATAGTGGCTGTCAATAGCTAACACTGTTCGCTAAAGGAGAGGCGCTGATGCAGAGGACCGTCTACAACCAGGAGCACGAAGACTTCCGCGCGATGATCCGGGACTTCATCGCCGCCGAGGTGGTCCCGGTCTACGACGAGTGGTTCGAGGCCGGTATCGCCCCTCGCGACTTCTACTACAAGCTCGGCGAATTGGGGATCTTCGGCATCGAGATCCCCACCGAGTACGGCGGATCCGGTATCGACTCCTACAAGTTCCAGGCCATCGTCACCGAGGAACTGTCCCGGGCCGCGGTGTCGTTCGGCGGATCCAGCGTGCACATCGGCCTGTGCCTGCCCTACCTCAAGGCCCTGGCCACCGAAGAACAGAAGCAGCGTTGGTACCCCGGCATGATGTCGGGTGAGATCATGTTCGCCATCGCGATGACCGAACCGGGAACCGGCTCCGACCTAGCCGGAATGCGCACCACGGCAAAGCCTTCCGGCGATGGCACACACTATGTGCTCAACGGATCGAAGACCTTCATCACCGGCGGCGTACACGCCGACCGGGTCATCGTCTGTGCGCGCACCGCCGCCCCGCGCGAGGACGACCGTCGCTACGGCATCTCGCTGCTGGTGGTCGACACGAAGTCCGAGGGCTACGAGGTGGGCCGCAAGCTGGACAAGCTGGGTCTGCGGACATCCGACACCGCCGAACTCAACTTCGTCGACGTCGAGGTACCCGTCGAAGACGTGCTCGGTGAACTTCACATGGGCTTCTCCTACCTGGGCCAAAACCTGCCCCGGGAGCGGCTTGCCATCGCGGTCGGCGCCTACGCGCAGGCCAAGGCCGCCGTCGCCTTCGCCGCCCAATACACCAAGGACCGCACCGTGTTCGGGAAACCAGTTGCGGCCTTCCAGAACACCAAGTTCGAGCTGGCGGCCTGCAAGGCCGATGTGGACGCGGCCGAGGCCGTCGTCGACCGCGCCATGGAGGCCCACGACCGCGACGAACTGACACCGGCCGACGCCGCCGCCGCGAAACTCTTCTGCACCGATATTGCCGCCAAGGTCATCGATCGCTGCCTGCAGTTACACGGCGGCTACGGCTACATCAACGAGTACCCGATCGCCCGGCTGTACGCCGACAACCGAGTCAGCCGTATCTACGGCGGCACCAGCGAGGTGATGAAGATGATCATCGCCAAGGACATGGGCCTCTAACCGAGCGGGCACTGTCGCCGACATCACAGCAAGGGTCCGGCGCTACCAGCGTCACAGCCCACCAACGAACGCAAAGCCGTTGTGCTGTGGTGCACTTGGCCGATGATCATGGTGTCGGGCGCCGACGAGGTCGACGCGACAGACGACGGTCCGTCCAACGATCCCAAGGAACCGCCCTACCGCGTTGCGGGCACGGTACTGCTATTGGTCGTCGTGCTGGTGTTCGGACTGAGCTGGGCAATGTTCCGCGGATATTTCGACACCACCATCCCGGTGGTGTTGATGGCCGAGCGGGCCGGACTGTCGATGGACCCCGGGTCGAAGGTGACGTTCAACGGCGTCCCGGTCGGCCGGCTGGTGTCCGCGGATGTGGCCACCGACGGCGGATACCCACGGGCGAAGCTGATGTTGGACATCGAACCGCAGTATCTGCCGCTGATCCCGGCCAATGTGGACGCACAACTGCGAGCGACAACGGTTTTCGGCAACAAGTACATCTCGTTCATGTCACCGGCACAACCGTCCGCCGACCGTCTGGCCGCAGGCGCCGTCATCGATGCCACGGCGACGACCACCGAGTTCAACACCGTGTTCGAAACCATCTTGGGTATTGCCGAGCAGATCGACCCGGTGAAACTTAATCAGACCCTGACCGCCACCGCGCAGGCGCTCACCGGGCTGGGAGACGAATTCGGACAGGCACTCGTCGACGGCAATGATGTCGTGTTCGAGGTCAATTCTCGTATGCCGCAACTGCGCCGAGATATCGCCGGGCTGGCCGACTTGTCGATGACCTACGCCGACTCCGCAGCAGATCTGTTCGACGGCCTCGACCATGCCACGGTGGGCGCGCGCACGATCAACACCGAGCGGGCTTCCGTCGACGCGGCACTGATGGCGTCGGTGGGCCTCGGGCGCAATGCCGCCGATGTCGTCGAACGTGGCGCTCCGTATCTGGTCCGAGGCGCCGCGGACCTGCTGCCCACGAGCGCGTTGTTGGACTACTACAGTCCGCAACTGTTGTGCACGCTGCGCAACTATCACGATGTGGCCCCCCGGTTCGCCGCCATGGTCGGCGGCAACGGCTACTCGCTCCAACTCCGGGATCAACTGGTGGGGGCGGGCAACCGCTACGTGTTTCCGGACAATCTTCCGCGGGTCAACGCCCGCGGCGGCCCCGGCGGGCGCCCCGGCTGCTGGCAGCCGATCACCCGGGACCTCTGGCCGATGCCCTATCTGGTGATGGACACCGGCGCCAGCATCGCGCCGTATAACCACTTCGAGATCGGCCAACCGCTGACCACGGACTACGTGTGGGGCCGCCAGCTCGGCGAGGACACCATCAATCCGTAGCGCGCCTACGCCTTGCCGGTACGCTCCCGGTGCTTGCATCCGGGCCAGCAGCAGGGCCGGCGCTGCCCCTCCTCGAGCTCTTCGGTGGTCCGGCGGATGCGCCGCTCACGGGTCTTGTCCTGCTTGGCGTCCTCCACCCAGCAGATGAACTCGTTGCGCGCCAGCGGGGTGATGTCTCGCCAGGCCGCCAGAGCGGTGTCCTTGGCCAGCAGGGCGGTGCGCAGATCCGCGGGCAGCTCGTGCACCACCCCACCGGGAATCCGCCGACTCGTCACCAGCTGAGAATAGCCGCGCGGGCTACCTGCCGAAACCGGCGTTTCGCAGCGCATCCGCCATCGACCCGGTGGGTGCCGCGGAATCGCGACGGCCGGGGTTCTTGGTGCGGTTCTGGTTTCGTGCAGGGTTCCCGCCCCGGTTCTGGTTGCCCGCAGGCTTACCGGCCTGTTTCGGCTTGCCGGCACCCGGCGTGTCGTTCAGCCGCAGCGACAGTCCGATCCGTTGTCGTTCGACATCGACCTCCAGCACCTTGACCTTCACCACCTGACCGGATTTCACCACCTCGTGCGGGTCGGAGACGAAGCGGTCCGCCATCGCCGACACGTGCACCAGACCGTCCTGGTGCACGCCGACATCGACGAAGGCGCCGAAGGCCGCCACATTGGTGACCACCCCCTCCAGCACCATGCCCTCCTTGAGATCGGCCACCTTCTCGACTCCGGCGGCGAAGGTGGCCGTCGAGAACGCCGGGCGCGGGTCGCGTCCCGGCTTCTCCAGTTCGGCGAGGATATCGGTGACGGTCGGGATGCCGAAGCGTTCGTCGGCGATATCGGCGGGCTTGATCGCGCGCAGCGTGCGCTCGTTGCCGATCAGCTCGGCCAGCGTGACACCGCCGCGGTCCAGGATGCGGCGCACCACCGGGTAGGCCTCCGGGTGCACCCCGGAGGCATCCAGCGGGTCATCCCCGTCGGCGATCCGCAGGAATCCGGCGCACTGCTCGAAGGCCTTGGGCCCCAGACGCGGAACCTGCAGCAGCGCACTGCGGTTACGGAACGGCCCGGTGTTCTCGCGGTGCGCGACGATGGCCTCGGCCAGCGAGTCCGTCACCCCCGAGACCCGGGCCAGCAGCGGCACCGACGCGGTGTTGAGATCAACGCCGACGGCGTTCACCGCATCCTCGACGACCGCGTCCAGGCTGCGCGCGAGCGTGCCCGGGGTGACATCGTGCTGATACTGGCCGACGCCGATCGACTTGGGCTCGATCTTCACCAGTTCGGCCAGCGGGTCCTGCAACCGGCGGGCGATCGACACCGCGCCGCGCAGGGTGACGTCCAGCTGCGGCAGCTCGTGCGCCGCGTAGGCCGATGCCGAGTACACCGACGCGCCTGCCTCGCTGACCATCGCCTTGGCCGGGGGGTTCGCGCCGGCGGCGCGGATATCGGCGATCACTTCACCGGCCAGCGCATCGGTCTCCCGCGAGGCCGTCCCGTTGCCCACCGCGATCAGCTCGACGCCGTGGCGGGCGATCAAGGCAGCCAAGGTCGCCTTGGCGGTATCCCACTGCTTTTGCGGCTGGTGCGGGAAGATCGCGCACGTGTCGACGACCTTGCCGGTGCCGTCCACCACCGCCACCTTGACCCCGGTGCGGAATCCGGGGTCCAGCCCGAGCGTGGTGCGGGTGCCCGCCGGAGCGGCCAGCAGCAGGTCCTTGAGGTTGCGGGCGAACACCGCGACAGCGTCCTGCTCGGCGCGCTGCCGCAGTCGCATCCGTGCATCGACGGCGGCCGAGATCATCAGCTTGGTTCGCCAGGCCAGCCGCACGGTGGTGGCCAGCCATCCGGTCGCCGCAGCCCCTGCAGTCAAGTCGACGCCGAGACTCCTGGCGATACGTGCCTGGTAGACCATCTCGTCGCCACCGTCGAAGTTCAGTGCCAGCACCTGTTCCTTCTCGCCACGCATGACCGCGAGAACCCGGTGCGAGGGCATCTTGTCCAGCGGCTCGGCAAAGTCGAAGTAGTCCCGGAACTTCTGTCCCGCTGGACTTTTGGCTGCTTCCTCGGACCACGGTGAAGTCTTGAGCACGCCGTCGTTCCAGAACGTCGTGCGCACCTCACCGACCAGTTCGGCGTCCTCGGCGGCACGCTCGATCAGGATGTGTCGCGCACCGTCGAGCGCGGCGGCCGCGTCGGCAACCTCTTCGCCGAGGAATTCCTCGGCGACGACCTCGGGTACCTGGCTCGGATCGGTGAGCAGCCGGTCGGCCAACGGTTCCAGGCCCGCCTCGCGGGCGATCTGCGCCTTCGTCCGCCGCTTCGGCTTGTAGGGCAGGTAGATGTCTTCGATTCTCGCTTTGGTGTCGGCCGCCAGCAGAGCGGTACGAAGTTCGTCGGTGAGCTTGCCCTGTTCCTCGATGGAAGCCAGCACGGCCTCCCGTCGTTGATCCATCTCCCGCAGGTAGGCCAACCGCTCCTCCAGCGTGCGCAACTGTCCGTCATCGAGGCTGCCGGTCACTTCTTTGCGGTATCGGGCGATGAACGGCACCGTGGCACCCTCGTCGAGCAGTCGCACAGCGGCGGCCACCTGACCTTCGGCAACGGCCAGTTCCTCAGCGAGACGGGCATTTACAGTTTTGCTGATCCCCACGGGTGCGCTCGAAGTCACCCGCAGACCCTACCGAACCGCACCGACCGCCCCGGCCACCGGCGCATCCTTGCCGCCGGCGCACGCGCGCGCCGACAGTACCGCGACCAGGAAGCCGGCCAGCGGCACCCAGCCGTCGGCGCCGGCCAGCCCGTTCTTGGCGACCAGCAGCATCGCCACACCGGCCACGCACACCAGCAACCCGGCGGCCATCGCGCGCACTCCGGTGGCACCGACCGCGTCATCCCACCACGGCAGCCGGCGGTGCTCCAGCGGGGACAGCAGCACAAACGTCACCAGCATCACGACGGCGAACACCGCGGCCCGCAGGGCCAGCAGCGCCCAGAAATCCGGGGCGTGCACGTTCCACGCGTCCAGTCCGAATGCGTTGAGGGTGAACGCCGCGACGGCGATGGCCGGGATGTGCCAGAGGTAGAGCGTCATCGCTCCGGAGTTGCCGACCGCCACGACGTACCACACCCTCGGACGTTCGGCCAGGCGCTCGACGATCCCGGCGACGGCCACAAAGGCACACGACATCCAGATACAGTGCACGGCAAGCAATACCGTCGGCGGCGACACATTGGACACCCCCTCGGAGCTGCCGTTGGTCACCAAGGCGACGTCGTAGGGCCCGTAACTGACGAGCAGCACCGCAACGGCCAGCGCCACCACCGCGGCGACCAGCGCCGCCCGCGCGCGGATCAGGCGCCGGGCATAGCCGACGCCGATGACGACCGGGATGAGCCACACGACCACGAAGTTCAACACCCCGGCCTCGGCGGAACCGACCGCAAAGCGCACCTGGTCGATCAGTGCGGCGGCCACCACCAGCGATGCGACCACCGCGGCGATTCCGCCCAACCGGTGCAGCCGGGTCAGAGCCGGAACGAACGCCATGACCAGCAGGTACACCCCGAGAAACCACAGCAGCGCCACACACTCGCGGCCCAGCCGGTCGGCGGATTCCGCACCGAGCGTCAGCCGGGCCGCCAGCAGCGCCACCGTCCAGAAACCCAGATACCAGAACACCGGCCGGCACAGTCGCTGCGTCCGGCCGACCAGCCAGCTGCCCCATGCCTTCCCCGCCGCCGAGCCTTGGGGATGCCAGCCGTAGGCGCCGGCGGCACCACCGGCGAAAAAGAACAACGGCATCACCTGCACCACCCAGGTGATCGGTGCCAGGTGCGGCAACTCGCCGAGGATGTTGCCGATCCGCAGTCCGCCGTCGTCGATCGTGGCCAGCAGCAGTGCACAGTGCCCGAACATGACCGTCACCAGCGCGGACAGCCGGGCAACATCGATGGCGCGGTCGCGGCCGGGCGCGGGGTTGGCGACACTGTCGCGGGTGGGTAGCAGCTTGGGCATCGGCATGGGTACAGCGTGCCCGACCCGGCGGGGGTTCGGGATGAGTAGGACTACCCGTGTTTCAGGCTCGGGTGTCGGCGAGTGCTTCGATGCGGTCGAGCGCATCCTCGGCCGCCGCGGACATGTCGATACCGCCGGCCGCACCACAACTGGTCATCTCGATGGCGGCGTTGTGCGCGGCGACGAAGAAGTTGTCGCAGTTCCAGTCCGCGGCGCGCAGCGACCACAGCACCGCCCCCTCGGGGCCGGCATCGGTCGCAGCTGCCACCCGGAATGTGTAGGTGCGGCCGTACATCGTGGTGACGGTGACCGGGGTGTCGCGGCAGGCCTCGATGGTGCCGCGCGCCGCGCTCAGCGCGTCGGTGGCCGAGAAGTCCGACGGCATCACCGCCACCATCTCCTCCATCACCGCCTCCACTCCACCGACAGTGCTCGACCAGTGTCCGCCGTCGCGAGCCTCCGGACGGTGATCGACGATGAACGGCGGATCGACCTCCCGGGCCACCCCGGCGCAGCGCTCGGGCTCGACCTCGGCGAACAGGTTGCCGTCCTTGTTGAAGACGTCGGGACTCAGCAGATCACCGACCTGCAGTGCCGAGATCGGCCCGACCGGCGGCGCGGGCCGCGGCTGCGGATCCTCGATCGCGCGGGTGCACCCCGCCACAGCAAGTGCCACCACGCCGGCCACCCACCATCTCGCCACGGCGGCAAGTCTAGGCAGACCCGCACCCCTGTCCGGCCGGATGTGCACCGTCGGCCGGCACCGCTTTGGTCGTCTCAGTCGACCGGGGTCGGCACGGCGACGCGCTCCTTGCCGGTCACCGGATCTCTGGTCTCCCAGAATCTCGCGCCGACGATACCGAGCGGAATCGGGTCGAAGATCGGGTCCAGGCCCTGCTTCTTCTGCTGCTCGTAGTCACGCAACGCCTTGTAGGCGGGCTGTTGCAGGATGATGATGCCGATGATGTTGAGCCAGGCCATCAGTCCGACGCCGATATCGCCGAGGGTCCAGGCCTCCGTCGCCGTCGAGACCGCACCCGACACCACCGAGCCCAGGATCAGCGCCTGCAACAGGATCGTGGCATTGCCGCCGACCGTGCCCCTGATCACCGGCACCGGTATCGGCGCGGCCTTGCCCAGGATGAAGCGCAGGTTGGTCTCGGCCATGTAGTAGTAGGCGATGATGGTGGTCAGGCAGAAGAATGCCAACGACACCGCGATGAAGCTCGACCCGGCGCCCTGCCACAGCGTGTCGAATCCGACCTGGGCGAAGGTCGGGCCGACCTCCACATCGGCGGGCAGCGCGCCGCCCTCGGCCAGCACCGCGCCGGTCGAACTCTCCCCCTCGTACACCCGGTACGCGCCGGTCGACAGGATCAGGAAACCGGTCGCCGAACAGATGAACAGGGTGTCGACGTACACCGCGAACGCCTGCACCAAGCCTTGTTTGGCGGGGTGGGACACCTCGGCCGCCGCCGCGGCATGCGGGCCGGTGCCTTGGCCCGCCTCGTTGGAGTAGATGCCACGCTTGACACCCCACATCACCGCGGCGCCGACGATGGCGCCGAAGCCGGCGTCCAGCCCGAAGGCACTCTCGAAGATGAGCTTGAGTACGCCCGGCAGCTCGGCGGCGTTGGCGAACACGATGACCATCGCCAATACGATGTAGACCACGGCCATGAACGGCACCACCACCGAGGCGAACGCCGCGATCCGCTTGACGCCACCGATGATCACGAAGGCCAGCACGATCACCGTGACCACGCCGACGATCCACTTGGACACCCCCCACGACTGGTTCATCGCCGACGCCATCGAGTTCGCCTGCACGCTGGGCAGCAACAAGCCGCAGGCCAGCACCGTGACCGCCGCGAAGATCAGGCCGTACACCTTGAACAGCGGCGCGGCCTTGGTGTGCGCCATTGCCCGGCTCAGGTAATAGGCCGGCCCGCCGCGGTACTCACCGGTGATCCGATCGCGGGTCTTGTAGATCTGCCCGAGGGTGCACTCGACGAAGCTCGTCGATGCGCCGAGGAAGGCGACCGTCCACATCCAGAACAGCGCGCCTGGCCCGCCGAACGCGATCGCGGTGGCGACTCCGGCGATGTTTCCGGTGCCCACCCGGCCGGCCAGCGACATCGTCAGCGCCTGAAACGACGAAACCCCGGACGGCGATTTCTCGCCCTTGAGCATCAGCCGGATCATCTCTTTGAACTGCCGCACTTGGACGAAGCGCGAACGCACCGAGAAATAGACACCCGCGGCGAGGCACAGATAGATAAGGGCGTTGCTCCAGATGTAACTGTTGAGGGTGTCCAGGAATTCGGTCACAGCGACAGCTCCGTCCTTCGGCTATTGAGCGGGCGTTTCCGCTCTGCATCGTTGCAAAGGCAAGGCCGGTTCGTGTTAACAACTTGTCAATCCGGTGTTAGCGAATTCGCCCGCCGGTCGACACCGACCGGGGTGCAGCTGACAGTCTGAAATGGCTCTGTAAAGCTGGGTCGGCCAGCACGGACCCGGAGGACACGATGTCGACCGCTCAGCTTCAACCCCAGTCCACGCACAGCCCGCGTCGAGCCTGGGCGGCGGTCGCGGTGCTCGCGCTGGTGGGCACACTCAACTACGTCGACCGGTTTCTGCCCGGTGTGCTGGCCGAACCCATCAAGGCCGAACTGTCGTTATCGGATACCGCCATCGGCGTCATCAACGGGTTCGGCTTCCTGATCGTGTACGCCGTGCTGGGCATTGTGATCGCGCGCGTCGCCGACCGTGGCATGTTCGGTGCGGTCATCGCGGCATGTCTGACGCTGTGGGGCTCGATGACCATGCTCGGCGGGGCGGTGCAGTCCGGATTCCAGCTCGCGCTGACCCGTGTCGGCGTGGCCATCGGCGAGGCCGGCAGCACGCCGGCCGCGCATGCCTATGTGGCGCGCAACTTCCTCCCGGCAAAACGGTCGGCCCCGCTGGCGGTCATCACCATGTCCGTCCCGCTGGCCAGCGCCGCCAGCCTGCTCGGCGGTGGCCTGCTGGCCGAGAGCCTGGGCTGGCGAATGGCTTTCGTGGTGATGGGCGGGATCAGCGTGCTGCTGGCGCCGTTGGTGCTCTGGGTGGTCGGCAGTCGCCAGAGCCTGCCCGCCGCCCCGTCGCGGGAGCACGCCACCACCGTGAACTGGTGGGATCTGCTGCGTAAGCCCAGCTTCCTGGCCATGGTGGGGGGCACCGCGCTGGTCTCGGCGGCGGGCTACTCGCTGACCGCGTTCGCGCCCGCGTTCCTGATGCGTAGTCATGGCATGTCGCTGGGTGAGGTCGGCATCTCCTACGGCCTGGCCACCGGGCTGCTCGGCATTCTGGGGCTGCTGATCGTCGGGCGGATCTCCGACCGGCTCGCCAGCCGCGACCCGCGCTGGCTGCTGTGGATCGTCGTCATCCTCATCGCAGTTCTGCTGCCGGCCTCGGCTTTGGCGTTCGTGGTCGAGCATCGGACGGTGTGCGTCTGGCTGCTGGCGTTCAGCTACGTGATCGGCATCGCCTATCTGGCGCCCTCGATCGCGGCCATCCAGCGCCTGGTGCTGCCGGAGCACCGTGCGACCGCATCGGCGATCTTCCTGTTCTTCAACGCCACGCTGGGCGCCGTCGGGCCGTTCCTGACCGGCGTGATCAGCGACGCACTCACCGCGGAGCTGGGACCGCAGGCGCTGGGCCGCGCCCTGCTGATCCTGGTGCCGACGATGCAGCTGGTCGCGATCGGCTGCTACGCGCTGGCGACGCGCCGCTACCGCCGCGACATCATCGAGGAGCGTTAGCGACCTGTGCCGGTCGCCGGGTCGCGCCCCACAGTCCCACGCCGATCCCGACGACCGCACCGCCGAGCCCGATGACCCGCTGGGCACGCGGCATCTCGCGGTGCACGGCCGCGCCTCCGAGCAGATCTGCGGCGTCGGCGCCTCCGGAAACCAGAAACCAGCCGCGGGTGTCCTTACCGCGCAGCGTCGCCGAGAGCAGCAACGCGCCGATCAGCGCGTCGCGGTAACCCATCGAGCGCAACAGCAACCGCGCGGTAGGGTCGGGTGTCGTCGGAGAACCCCACACCCTGTTGGCCCGCAGCGGGTCGACGAGAAACGATATGCCCGAGGCCAATCGGATACCGCCGACGGCCAGTGCCGCCCGGTCAACAGACATGAAGGGCAGCCTAGAGGCCGGCCCGTGGCGGCCGGGCGCAATTGCCCAACTCGCCTCCGACGCTGACCGTACCCCGCGATAATCAACGGACCCGAGCTCGAAGAGGAGCAGACAGATGGCCAAACGCGCAGCCGGCGCCGCATCGGACGAACACGACTTCGAACAGGAGGTCGCGGCCACCCAGGAGTATTTCGACAGCCCGCGATTCGAGGGCATCACCAGGCTGTACTCGGCCCGTCAGGTCGCTGAGCAGCGCGGCACCATCCCGTCGGACTATCCGGTGGCGCGGGAGGCGGCCACCGCGTTCTACCCGCGCCTGCGGGAACTGTTCGCCCAGAAGAAGAGCATCACCACCTTCGGGCCGTACTCCCCCGGACAGGCCGTGACGATGAAGCGGATGGGTATCGAAGGGATCTACCTGGGCGGCTGGGCGACCTCGGCGAAGGGGTCGATCAGTGAGGATCCCGGCCCCGATCTGGCCAGCTACCCGCTCAGCCAGGTGCCCGACGAGGCGGCCGGTCTGGTACGCGCTCTACTCACTGCCGACCGCAACCAGCAGTACCTGCGGCTGAAGATGACCCCCGAGCAGCGCGCGAGCACCCCCGCGGTGGACTACCGCCCGTTCATCATCGCCGACGCCGACACCGGGCACGGCGGTGATCCGCACGTGCGCAACCTGATTCGTCGGTTCGTCGAGGCGGGCGTGCCCGGCTATCACATCGAGGATCAGCGGCCGGGCACCAAGAAGTGCGGCCACCAGGGCGGCAAGGTGCTGGTGCCCTCGGACGAGCAGATCAAACGCCTCAACACGGCGCGCTTCCAGCTCGACATCATGCGGGTGCCCGGCATCATCGTGGCCCGCACCGACGCCGAAGCCGCCAACCTGATCGACAGCCGGGCCGACGAGCGCGATCAACCGTTCCTGCTGGGCGCCACCAATTTGAAGATCCCGCCGTACAAGTCCTGCTTCCTGGCGATGACGCGGCATTTCCACACCCTCGGCGTCACCGAACTCAACGGGCACCTGCTCTACGCGCTGCCCGACGGCGAATACGCAGCGGCCGAGGCGTGGTTGGACAGCCAGGGCATTCTGGCGGCGATCGCCACGGCCGCCGAATCCTACAAAAAGGAGCCCACCCAATCCGTCGACGCGCTGTTCGACGGTGTGGAGTCACAGTTCGTGGAGGCCTGGCAAAACGATGCCGGCCTGGAAACCTACGGCGACGCGGTGGCCGAGCTGCTGGAGTTCCGCGAGCGTGAGGGCGAGAAGGGCGATATGAGCGCGGCCGAATGGCGCGCCTTCGCCAAGACGGCGTCGCTGTACGCGGCGCGGGCCAAGGCCAAGGAACTCGGGGCCGATGTGGCGTGGGATCCCGAGCGGGTGAAGACCCCCGAGGGCTACTACCAGATCCGCGGCGGTATCCCGTACGCGATCGCCAAGTCGCTGGCCGCCGCGCCGTTCGCCGACATCCTGTGGATGGAGACCAAGACCGCCGATCTGGCCGATGCCCGGGAGTTCGCCGACGCCATCCACGCCGTGTATCCGGACAAGATGCTGGCCTACAACCTGTCACCCTCGTTCAACTGGGACACCACCGGAATGAGTGACGACGAGATGCGGGCGTTCCCCGCCGAAATCGGCAAGCTCGGGTTCGTCTTCAATTTCATGACCTACGGCGGGCACCAGATCGACGGTGTGGCGGCCGAGGAGTTCGCGACCGCGCTGTTGCAGGACGGCATGCTGTCGTTGGCTCGGCTGCAGCGCAAGATGCGCCTGGTCGAATCCCCTTACCGGACACCGCAGACTCTGGTCGGTGGACCGCGCAGCGATGCGGCGCTGGCGGCCTCTTCGGGGCGCACCGCGACCACCAAGTCGATGGGCAAGGGCTCCACCCAGCATCAGCATCTGGTGCAGACCGAGGTGCCCCGCAAGCTGCTCGAGGAATGGTTGGCGCTGTGGGGTGAGCACTACCAGATCGGCGAGACGTTGCGGGTGCAGCTGCGCCCGCGCCGGGCCGGCTCGGATGTGCTCGAACTCGGTATCTACGGCGACGGTGATGACAAGCTCGCCGATGTCGTCGTCGACCCGATCAAGGATCGGCATGGTCGCAACATCCTGACCGTCCGCGATCAGAACACCTATGCCGAGAAACTGCGCAAGAAGCGGTTGATGGACGTCATCCACCTCTGGCTGATCCATCGGTTCAAGCCGGAGATCGTGTATTACGTGACGCCCACCGAGGACAACATCTATCAGACCGAGAAGATGAAGAAGCACGGCATATTCAGCAACGTGTACCAAGAGGTCGGCGAGATCATCGTCGCCGACGTGAACCAGGCGCGCATCGACGAGCTGCTGGCTTCCGATCGGAAGGCACTGGGCAAGCTGATCCGCAAGGAGGACTAGCTCCGAGCCGCACCCCTGCCGCGAGATTGCCGTTATCGGGGCCGTTACTCGAACTTTCGCTCGATAACGACAATCTCGCGTGCGGGTGCTGGTGGTCAGCCCTTGAGCGCCTCGCCCGCGGGCCCGAGGTCGAGGAACACGGTTTCGCCGTTGGCGTCCTCGAGCCCGTCATTGTCGGTGACCACGTAGAGGTTGCCGTTGCCGGCGATGGCGAACCCCTCGACCTTCTCCTGGACGAATCCCTTGGTGGCCTGCAGGTCCGGCAGCAGATCCCGGGCCAAGGTCTTGGGCAGCACCTTCGGCGCCGCGGTGCCGCTCACCCCGTCCTCGGTGGGGATCTGCACCCGGTAGATCGCCTTGACGCGCGCATCCGGCCCGTTGAGCTTGTCGCGTTCGAGTACCAGCAGAGCACCGTCGTGGACGGCGATCTCGGACAAGCCGATCCAGTCCCCCTCGGCCGCGGTGGGTTCGACTTGGTAGCCGAACCACTGCCACGACTTCTCGGCCGGGTTGTAGCGCCCGATCCGGACGACGCCCTTGGGGTCGCTCTTGAGCTCGCGTTGCAGTGCCACCCAGACGTGATCGCCGTCGACGGCAACACCTTCGATGCCCTGCCCACCGAGTTCGGCCGCGATGTCGGCGGGCAACGTGACGCGATCCTCGATGGCGCCGTCGGCGGCGACGTTGATCAGTTCGTTGCCCGCACCGTCCTCCCCCTCGACGGCGAGCAGGAATCCATCCGGCCGCGCCGCGATTCCCTCCACATCGAGGGTGACGGGCTCGCCGCCTTCGGTGACGGGCAGCGCGCTGTCGATGAGAGCAGGTGTGGTGGACAGGTCCACGCTCAGGATTCGGGCCGGCCCGTAAGCGTTGTCGGTGGCGGTGAACAGCCGGTTCGGCGCGGCCGGATCAGCGGACAGCGCGCCCAAAGCGCCCCAGCCGATCGGTGCGCCGTCGAGGTCACCGGAGACGATCGACGGGAATGCCGGCTTACCACCGTCGTCGGCAAAGGCCTCGCCGTAGCCGTAGACGGTGACCGAGGCACGCACCCGGTTCTCGGCGTCGTCGGCCTCCGACGAGACGACCAGCAGGTTGCGTGCCGGAACCGCCAAGATGCCCTCGGGTCCGGGTGTGGTGGGCAGGATCTGCCGGAACACCGGGTCCGCGGGGTTGCTCACGTCGTAGGCGGCGACGAAGTTGCTTCGCTCGGCGGCAACCAATGCCGTTGGGCGTCCGTCGACTTCGGTGATCGCCAGCCCCTCGGGCTCGGGCCCCTTGGATTCGGCCCGACCCTCGATGTGCAATCCGGTGCGCACCGCGAGCTGTTCGATCGAATTGCCGGCATCCCACACCACCTCGCCGGTGGCCGCATCGAAGACCGACCAACCGCGGGTGCCGCCCTTCCAGTCGCCTTCGTTGGCGGTCGCGATATGGTCGTCGCCGATCCAGCCGATCGCGTCGGGCTCGCGCGGTGTGGCCGGAAGGGAACCGCTCTGGTCGATGGCCCCGTCCTCGGCGGTATCGATGCCCTCGACAGCCTGAGTGCCTGCGGTGAAGATGTTGGATACCGCACCGGTCTTGCCGTCGACGATCGCGATGCCGTTGTTCTCCTGCAAGCTCAGCGCGACCTGGCCGCGCGAATTGATGCTGACATATTCGGGTTCGAGGTCTTCGGGTGTGTCCAGGCCTGCGGCGCGGGCCTGCTCGACATCGAACTCGACCTTGCGGGCGGTCCACGTCGTCGGCGCCCCGGCCAGGCTGAGCAGTTGCAGGAACCCGGTGGGCGGCTGGGGCAGATCGCCCTCGTCACCACCGGCGGGCGTGAACTCCTCGTCGCGCTGGTTCTCCATGGCGATGGCGGCGAAGGTGCCGTCCGGGCTGATGGCGATCGAATCCGGCTGCCCGCCGAGGTCGATGCTGTGCACCCGGGTGCGGTCGGCGACGCGAACGATATCGACGCGACCCGACGGGTTGGCGAAATCGCCACCGGTGGTATCGACGACGACGAGCACGAACTCACCGAGCGCGGCGACGGAGGTCGGCTGATCGTCGGCGTGCCCGAGTTCGGCCAGCGAAAGCGTGCCGAGTCCCACCGGTTTCAGTGGGTCGCCGATGTCGACGAATCCGATCCGCTTGGCGGTGGCGTCGGTGTAGATGACGGTGTTGCCGTCCGGGGTGACCGTCGAGATCTCGGCGACGGTCTCGGTCGCGGGATCCTCGCCGGCCGGCCGGTTCAGGTAGACGGGGTAGGTGGCCAGCCGGTGGTAACGCTCGGCATCGGGCAGGTCGAAGTCGATCGGCGACGTGGCGCGCTGCGTCTGCGGGGCCGGCCCGTCCGCCGTGTCCTCCGGTGTGCTCGGTGAGCAGGCGGCTGCGAGCAGTGCGGTGGCCGCGGCGGCTGCCGTCACGCGACCAAGGTTCGACGTCATGGGGACCCCTGTTCAGTTGGCGGTGAAGTCGAGTGATCTTGACCGGCCCGGATGAACGCCGGGCAACACGCAGGTGGCCAACGCGAAAGGGCCGGTCCTGTGTTCCAGGACCGGCCCTGCACTCGCGTCTCGGACTAGGCGACGTTTCCGCCGGTGTTGCCCGGGCGCCCGCCGGGGCTGCCGCCCTGGCCGGGGTTGCCGTTGGACTCACCGCCGTTGCCGCCGTTACCGCCGCGGCCGCCGAAACTACCGTCGCCGCCCTGGCCGCCGTTCCCGCCGATCCCGGTGTTCGATGGGCCGTCGCCGACCCCGTTTCCGCCGTTGCCGCCCCGCCCGCCGCCGGTCAGGATGCCCCGACCGTCGCCGCCCTGACCGCCGTCACCGCCGAAACCGCCCTCGCCGTCCTCGGTGCCGTTGCCGCCGTTACCGCCGCGCCCACCCCCGCCGAGGACCAGGCCGCTGTCACCGCCGCCGCCGCCGAGGCCGCCGCGACCGAGGCCGTCCTCGGCGGTGCCGTTGCCGCCGTTACCGCCACGGCCACCGCTGCCGACGACGGCGTTGCTGCCGCCGGTGCCGCCGGTACCGCCGGTGGCGATGCCGTTCGTCGCGGTGGCGTCACCGCCGGTGCCGCCCCAGCCGCCGATGCCGACCTCGACGACGCCGCCCGTTCCGCCGGCGCCGCCGACCGCCGAGCCGCCGTCGCCGGCGGTGGCGCTACCACCGTTGCCGCCGCGTCCCGGGTCGTAGAGGCCCTGTCCGCCATCGCCGCCCGCACCGCCGGTGGCGGTGCCCGCACCGTCGCCGGCAGCCGTGCCGCCGGCACCGCCGTTGCCGCCGCCGCCCACGATGCCCGCGGTGCCGCCGTTGCCGCCGTCGCCGCCGACCGCATTGGCACCTTCGGCGCTGCCGCCGGCACCGCCGTTCCCGCCGTTGCCGCCGATCAGGCCGGCCGCGCCACCGTCACCACCGGCACCGCCGGTCTCGTCTGCGCCCGCCAGGTCGCCGTTTCCGCCGTGCCCGCCGTCACCGAAGATGAGGCCGCCACGGCCGCCGTTACCGCCGTCGGCGTTCAGGCCGGAGCCGTCGCCGCCGCGACCGCCATTGCCGAGAAGTCCTGCAGCGCCGCCATTTCCGCCACCGAGACCGCCGTCACCGCCGCTGCCGAGCAGGCCGCCCTGGCCGCCGTCGGCACCGAAGCCGCCGGTCCCACCGTTTCCGAAGAGCAATCCGCCGCGGCCGCCGTTCACGCCGGCGGTGACCGAGCTGAAGCCGTTGCCGATCAGCAGACCCGCGTCGGGATTGGACTGTGTGCCGTTACGTACGAAGAAGCTGACGACGGGGATTCGGCCGCCGATGTCGCCGAGCAGACCGGCGATCGCGCCGGGTAGGTCGCCGAGCGTCGTCTGGGCCACCTGCAGAGCGCCGTTGGCGCCGGCCACCATCACGGTGACCTCGGTGTTGGAGTCTCCACCGGTGCGGGCGACGGCATCGGCGAGAACTTCGGGTGTGAAGTCAGCGGCACCGCCCCCGCCGGTGGGCGCGCTGCGCTGGGCCGCCGGCGCGGACGGGGCGTCGGTGGGCACGAAGGTGATCAGGGTGCCGCCGGGTTCGACAGCCCCGGCGCCGGGCACGGCGGCCCAGCGCAGCGCGCCGCCGTCCAGCTGCGCACCGATCAGCGCGTTGGACGCGGGTTCGGGCAGGACCGCCGCCGCCAGCGCCGGCCGGGCGTAGCTCACCGCCGGGGCGGACCAGGCCGGTGCGCCGGTGCTCTCCGCTCGCTCACCGTCGGCCGCGACAACGGTGACTCCCGTCGTTGCCAAGACTCCCGCCGCCAAAGCCGAAAAGATTGTGCTCGGCACGTTTCCCACCGCGTCTCCTTACCGTGACCTAATTTGCCGTCAGCAGTATGTCAGACCGGCGCTTAGAAACATCTCAGTTTGCGACAACGTCGGAAGGTGTTGCGGAGACTGGTCCAGATCGGCCACTGTCCGCAACATTTCCGGGCACACGCACGCCGATGATCCAGGCGTCTCGCCACATTCGCTTTGCTGAGGTACCCGACGGTCCTGCCGCACCGGGTCATTTGACCGGTAGCTGCCCTACCGCAGCCACCGACACCATCAGAGAGTTCGCCGACAACGCCAACGCGTGCCCGATCAGCATTTAGAGTGCACGGCGTGGGCAGTAACGTGTTAGCCGCGCGACGGTGGTTGGCCATCGCCGCGTCCGTCGCCATCTCCGGCGGTGTGTTGTACGCCCAGAATGTGTCGCCGCGCCCCGTCCAGCGGGCCGAGCCCGCTGCGACGTCCGCCGCTCCGCTGCTGCCGGCCACCCCGGCCGCCCAGGCTCCCACCGAGGCCGAGCTGCTGGCCGCGAGCGCTCCGGTGGACACCCGGGTGCTCGATTTTCCGCTCGCCGCCGGGGTCGCCCCCGAGGGCGGTCTGCAGATCAAGACCATCTGGGTGGCCCGCGCCATCAGCATGATGTACCCGGAGATCACCACCATCGGCGGGTACCGCCAGGATCCGCTGAAGTGGCACCCCAACGGGCTGGCCATCGACGTCATGATCCCGGACCACAACAGCGACGAAGGTATCGAGCTCGGCAATCAGATCGCCGGTCTCGCGCTGGCCAACGCCGAGCGCTGGGGCGTCATCCATGTCATCTGGCGGCAGGGCTTCTATCCCGGTATCGGCGCACCGAGTTGGACGGCCGACTACGGCTCGGAGACGCTGAACCACTTCGACCACATCCACATCGCGACCGACGGGGGCGGCTATCCCAACGGACGCGAAACCTACTACCTGGGTTCGATGAAACCCTAGACCGCGATGGCCGGGTCCACGCACCGGCCACCGAGCGCGGGGTCTGCGCACACCTGCAACCCGACCAGCATCGACGGCGGCGCCGGCGGGGTGTAGGACGGGAAGTCCGGGGCGGCAGGCGGCCAGAACGGATAGATGCTGGCCCCGGTGACACCGGTGATCCGCGCGACGATCTGGGCCACGAAGTTCGTCGCCACATATCCGAGGTCTCCGACGAACCGCACCGGGCCGACCGCCAGCCCCGCCAGCAGGCTGACGACCGGAATGTTTTGCGCAGCAACCGTTTTGATGCCTCCGACGATTCCGTCGACGATATCGACCAGGAAATACGGGATCGAGGCGAAGATGGTGCGTGCCCCGAGGGCGAGGTTGGTGACGGTGTCCGGATAGCCGTTCTTGGAGATCAGGTCCTGCAGCGCCGCGCGCAACGCCGCGTCGTTGTTCACCGGGATGACGTTGTCGGTCAGCTCGGTCATCGATGTGCCGTCGCCGGTGCGCGGGGTCCCCCCGAACAGGGTCACGACCGTGGGTGTGACGTCGACGATCTCGTACTGCAGGTTGATCGCACCGGGTGTGAACCCGGGGCCGTTGACGATGACGAACGTCTCGGTCTCATCCGGCGATTGGAAGCCGTGGCCGAGACCGCGCTGCGGCTGGTGACCGTGGTCGGTGACCAGGACAATGGTCCATTCTTCGTTGTTGGCGGTCTCCCAGGCCTCGACCGCGGCCATGATCTCGCCGAGGTTGCGATCGAAGTTGTTCAGCGCCAGCTTGTACTGCTCGGAGGCGCCGCCGTACATGTGGCCGTTCTCGTCGACACCGACGAAATAGCTGAACACGAAGTTCGCCACGGTCGGGTCCGACTCGGAGATGATCAGTTCGGTGGTGTCACCGACCGCGTCATCGGTCTTCAACCAGTTCGGATCGTCCTCGCGCCTCCCGATGTAGCGCACCAGGTCAGCGCCCAGGTCACCGCCCGCCGCGGCGATCGCGGCGATCACATCCCAGTTGGCGACCGCCGTCGTCTGGATTCCGTCGTCGTGGTCCTCCTCGAGCTGGTTGAACACCGTCGGCCACCGGCTGTAGGTCCACGGCGTGAAGATGTTGTTGATGACTCCGGTCTTCTC
The DNA here is from genome assembly GCA_021648845.1 of Mycobacterium sp. MBM. Lineage (GTDB taxonomy): Bacteria > Actinomycetota > Actinomycetes > Mycobacteriales > Mycobacteriaceae > Mycobacterium. The sequence continues at coordinate 24,726 of JAKJHY010000047.1, forward strand.
GCCCCAGTTGCCGGTAAGGATGGTCGACCAGGACGGATTGGAGATCGTGGTGTGCCCGACGATGCTCGACGGGGCGGTCGAGCTGCCTTGGATCAGGTCGAAGAAGTTCACGTTCGCCGGGTCGGCGAGCACCCGGCTGAGGTTTGTGCCATCGACCCCGATGACCAGCACATTGGGCGTGTCGACCGAGGCGACACCGACCTGCGCTCCGCTGGCCGCGTTGCGGCGAAGCGCATTGCGCTCCAACTCCTCTCGCACCGCACCCAGCGCCGCCAGCGCAGCCGGGGCGTCGACTGGCGGGGTGCCGGGCCCGGGGTCGACCAGCGGTCCGGCCGGGTCTACGTCGATGGTGACGAGTGTGACGGCCGGCGCGGAAGAGCGCGGCGAACCCGCGGATATCGGGGCGGACTTGGCGGTGCGGGCGGTCGTCGCGCGCACCGGCGACATCCGGTCGGCCAGCGGGATGCCGGCGGTCTCACCGTCGGAGTCGGCACCGGCGGCGGACCGGGTGGATTTGGCGGTCTTGGTGCCGGTGCGCGCAGGGTTCGTGGTACCGGAACTCGCCGAGGTGCTCGCGCTGTCCGATGAGTTCGATGACGAAGCGTTGGTATTCGACGACGCTGTGCCCGTCTCTGCCAGCGCCGACGGCGCGGATGCCAGTGCGACACCCACCCCCAGGGTGACCGCCAAAGCGCCGACCCGACCGATATGCCTGGCGTAGCCCATGGACTTCCTTCCGACGTCCGCGCACCGGGGTCGGCGCGGTTGCGATCGATCCGATTCGCGGCGTTGCTATGGTCGCCACATCGCCGTCACACGCTGCTCGCCGAATCTGTACCGCAAAGTACCGGCTGGTGGCCGCCCGATGGACACGAATGCACGAGTTGGCCACGTGTCGATCGGCGGTATCGCCGGCCGGCACGTCGCGGCCTTCGTAATGCTCATCGCGCTCTGCGGGTGCTCGGACACGTCGGATCCGAGTGCGGCCGAATCCTCCGCGACTCCCCCATCCACGGCTGAAATCACCACGGCCGCAACGCCACCACTGCTACCACCGACTTCCTCGCCCGCTCAGCCCCGGTTGGCGCCCGAACCGGCGCAGGTGGCCGATGATCTTGTTGCCGATGAGCACACGCTGCGGAATCCGTCGTCGCCACCGGAGGCTCGGCGCGAAGCCGCGCGTCGCCAGCAGGCCGCCTACCGGGTCATCGGCAGGCACCCCGAGTGGGACGCCGTGACCCGCCCCAAAATCCCGTCGCCGATGCTGGCGGCCTATGACCTGAATGTCGCGGCGCGGCGGCATCTCGATGCGCTGCTGACTGGTGCGGCCAAGGACACGCTGCCGGCATGGCGGATCCAGGCGCCGCCGCCGGCGGAGGAACTCTTGGCCCACTATCGCGAGGCCGAAGACGCGTCCGGGGTCGGCTGGAATTACCTGGCCGCGGTCAACCTGATCGAGACCCGGTTGGGCAGCATCGCCGGCACCAGCACCGCGGGTGCCCAGGGGCCGATGCAGTTCTTACCGTCGACGTTCGCGGCCTATGGCGGGGGCGGCGATATCCATGCGCCGCGTGACAGCATTCTGGCCGCCGGGCGGTATCTGGCCGCCAACGGCTTCGGCACCGATCCTGATCACGCTCTCTACCGGTACAACCACTCCGACCATTACGTGCAGGCGGTCAAGAGCTACGCGGCCGTGCTGGCCGCCGATCCCGCGGCATTCCACGGCTACCACGGATGGGAGGTGTACTACCGAACCACGGCCGGCGACGTGCTGCTGCCCATCGGGTACGCGCAGACCGATCCGGTGCCGGTAGCCGAATACCTGGCGGCCCATCCGCAGTGACGCGGCCACTCAGACGGCTGCGGGCCCGGTGTGCGCTAGGTGTTGTGACCTGACACGTTGTTGTCAGGCGGCGAGTCGGCTGATGGGTGGGTGTCCGCCGAGGGCGGAGTGGCCTCG
>JAKJHY010000048.1 GCA_021648845.1 Mycobacterium sp. MBM
CAGACACATCCACTCCGTCAGGAGGTCCTCCCCATTTCAAGCAGGCGCGCCGTCAACAACCTCTCAGGTCACGACAGCTAACCTTCGGACCATGAGCGCAGGGCTGTTCGCACTCCTCGACGATGTCGCCGTCCTGGCGCGCCTGGCCGCCGCATCGATCGATGACATCGGCGCCGCGGCGGGCAAGGCCACCGTGAAGGCGGCCGGTGTCGTCATCGACGACACCGCCGTCACGCCGCAGTATGTGCACGGCATCACCGCGTCCCGCGAGCTGCCGATGATCAAGCGCATCGCTATCGGGTCGCTGCGCAACAAGCTGGTGTTCATCCTGCCGGCGGCGCTGCTGCTCAGTGTCTTCGCGCCGTGGGCGCTGCCGTATCTGCTGATGGCGGGTGCGACATTCCTCTGCTTCGAGGGCGCCGAGAAGGTGTGGGGCTGGATCTCCGGGGGTGATTCGCACGCGGCACCGGCCGCCGTCATCGGTGCGGACGCCGAGAAGACCCTGACCGCGGGCGCGATCCGCACCGACTTCATCCTGTCCGCCGAGATCATGGTCATCGCGCTCAACGAGGTTGCCGATCAGACGTTCTGGTTGCGGTTGGCCAGCCTGGTCGTCGTCGCCATCGTCATCACGGCGGCGGTCTACGGCGTCGTCGCCCTGATCGTGAAGATGGACGATGTCGGACTGGCGCTGGCGCAGCGGTCCTCGGCGTTGGCCCAGAAGCTCGGCCGCGGCCTGGTCGCCGCGATGCCCAAGGTGCTGTCGGCGCTGTCGATCATCGGCACCGTGGCGATGCTGTGGGTGGGCGGGCACATCCTGTTGGCGCAGAGCTACGAGGCGGGGCTGCGGCCGCCCTACGACCTGGTGCACGACGCCGAGCACTGGGTGTCGCACGCCGTCGGCGTGGCCGAGGGCGGTATCGCGTGGGTGGTGAACACCGGTATCTCGGCGGTCACCGGGCTGGTGATCGGTGCCCTCGTCGCGGCGATCGTGCACGTGCTGCCGTTCGGGAACAAGACCCACTAACCACATCCAGGCCGGCCCCGCGCGGGGACCGGCCTGGAATGAGGGCTGCAGTTAGAACAGATCCGCGTTGGCCACCTTGGTCCACGCGGCGACGAAGTCCTCGACGAACTTCTGCTGGGCGTCATCCTCGGCGTACACCTCGGCAAGCGCCCGCAGCTGGGAATTCGACCCGAACAGCAGGTCGACCCGGCTCGCGGTGTACTTCGTTGTGCCGCTGGCACGGTCGGTACCGACGTAGGTGTCGTCGTCAGCCGGCGACGGCGCCCACTTGGTACCCATATCCAACAGGTTGACGAAGAAATCGTTGGTCAGCTGGCCGGGCTTGTCGGTGAACACCCCCAACTCGGTGCCGCCGTGGTTGGTGCCCAGCACCCGCAGACCGCCGACGAGCGCGGTCATCTCCGGGGCCGACAGGCCCAGCAGATTGGCCCGGTCGATCAGCTGGTACTCGGCGGGCAGCGACAGGCCCTTGCCGACATAGTTGCGGAAACCGTCGGCCTGGGGCTCCAGGTAGGCGAACGACTCGACGTCGGTCTGCTCCTGGGTGGCGTCACCTCGACCCGAGGTGAACGGCACCTCGACGTCGAATCCGGCTGCCTTGATCGCCTTTTCGAGGCCGACCACGCCACCGAGGACGACGAGGTCGGCGAAGGAGACCGCGACCCCTGCCGAGCCCTGGATCTCCTCCAGCTTGGCGATGACCTGGGTCAGCTCGTCGGTCTCGTTGGCCTCCCAACCGATCTGCGGTTGGAGCCGGATCCGGCCGCCGTTGGCACCGCCGCGCATATCGCTGTTGCGGTAGGACGACGCGGCCTTCCACGCGGTGGAAACCAGCTGCGAGACCGAGAGTCCGGAGTCGGCGATGGCGGTCTTCAAGGTCGCGATATCGGCTTCGCTGAGCGGCGTCCCGGCGGGCACGATGTCCTGCCACAGCCACGTCTCCTTGGGCACCAGCGGCCCCAGGTAGCGCTCCACCGGTCCCATATCGCGGTGCAGGAGTTTGAACCAGGCCTTGGCGAACTCCTCGGCCAGCTCCTCCGGGTGGTCCAGCCAGCGCCGGGTGATCTTCTCGAACCCCGGGTCCATCCGCATGGACAGGTCGGTGGTCAGCATGCCCGGATGGGTGCGGCCGCTGCCCTGTGCCATCGGCACCGAGTTGGCCCAGCCGCCATCCTTGGGCCGCCACTGGTGCGCGCCGGCCGGGCTCTGGAACAGTTCCCATTCGTTGCCGTAGAGGATCTCCAGGAAGCTGTTGTCCCACTTGGTGGGGGTGTGCGTCCAGGTGACCTCGAGACCGGAGCTGACGGTGTCATTTCCGACCCCCGAGTTGGCCCAGCCCAGCCCCTGCATCTCCAGCGAAGCGGCCTCCGGCTCGGGACCGTTCTCCACCGTGGTGGCCCCGTGGGTCTTGCCGAAGGTGTGACCGCCGACGATCAGCGCCGCGGTCTCGACGTCGTTCATGGCCATCCGGCCGAAGGTCTCGCGGATATCGGTGGCGGCGGCCAACGGATCGGGATTGCCTTCGGGGCCTTCCGGATTGACGTAGATCAAGCCCATGTGGCTGGCGCCCAGCGGGTTCTCCAGCTTGGTGCGGTCACCGTTGGCACCGGCGTAACGCTCCTGGCTGCCCAGCCATTCATGCTCGGCACCCCAGTAGACGTCCTCCTCGGGCTCCCAGTAGTCCGGGCGACCGAACGCGAAACCGGCCGTCTTGAAGCCCATCTTCTCCAGTGCCCGGTTGCCGGCGAACACCAGCAGATCCGACCAGGACAGCTGCTTGCCGTACTTCTTCTTCACCGGCCACAACAGTCGGCGGGCCTTGTCCAGGCTGACGTTGTCGGGCCAGCTGTTCAGCGGGGCGAAGCGCTGCATGCCCTTACCGCCGCCGCCGCGACCATCGACCACCCGGTAGGTGCCCGCGGCATGCCAGGTCATCCGGATGAAGAACGGACCGTAGTGCCCGAAGTCCGCCGGCCACCAGTCCTGCGAATCGGTCATCACGGCGTCGACGTCGGCGGTGAGCGCATCCACATCCAGGCTCTGCACGGCCTCGCGGTAATCGAACCCGGGATGCGGGTTGATGGCCGGCGGATCCTTCTGCAGGATTTTCAGGTTGACCGCGTTGGGCCACCAGTCGCGGTTGCTGCCACCTTCGACGGGTGGCTTGATCAACATCGGACACTGAGCCTCGGTCGGCTCGCTCTGCGCCTCACCGATCGGGGGGCTTGTCTCAGGCACTTTATGGATCCTCTCCGGGGCTGTCGGACTGGTTACTTATTTCGAACCGCTTGCGGCTCAAGCTGTTGCAGGGTGGAGCACTCGGGGCACAGGCCCCAATAGATGACCTCGGCTTCGTCGATCGCGAACCCGTGATCGTCGGCGGCGGTCAAGCACGGGGCTTCCCCGACCGCACAATCGACGTCGGCGATGACCCCACACGAACGGCACACGACGTGATGGTGGTTGTCGCCGACGCGTGACTCATAGCGAGCCACCGATCCGGACGGCTGGATGCGGCGCACCAGGCCGGCGGCGGTCAACGCGTTGAGCGAGTCATACACCGTCTGGTGCGATACCTCCGGCAATTCGGCACGGACCGCACGGATCAACGAGTCCGTATCGGCGTGGGGATGGCGGGCAACGGCGGCGAGCACCGCAACCCGCGGGCGTGTCACGCGCAGCGAGGCTTCCCGCAGCATGCGCTGGAACTCCGCCGTCGTGTCCACGAGTCGAGTCTGTCCCGCTTTCTGGAATTAGTCAAGATTAAGCTCCGGGTGGGTTTGGGTGACCCGCTGCCCTACGCCGAGTTACCCGCCGGGGTCCGCGTACGCAGCCTAGATTTCCGGGCACCGCCCTCGCAGCCGGTTGGCCGATATCGGCCTTCCACCCCGGGGGCCGGGCGCGGCGCCGCCGCCCGCATAGGGTGTCGGGCGTGGCCGGTCTACAACGCACTCTGCACGCCCTGCTCATGCTGATGCTCGCCGTCGCCCTCACGCTGCCGGGGGTCGCCCACGCCGCCGCGACACCGGACTGGTCCGGCCTGGACGCCCGCTCCTACGCCGGGCCGATCCCGCCGGCCGGTGGTCTCATCCGCACCGTCCCGCTGGCCCCACAGTTGTCGGTGGCCGGCGCCGGCTCGGCCTACCGGATCCTGTACTCCACCACCGACCAGCACGGCGCCCCGGCGGTGAGCACCGCGGCGGTGTTCGTCCCGCGCACCCCGGCGCCGCCGGGCGGCTACCCCGTCATCGCGTGGGCACATGGCACCGTCGGCCTCGGCGACAACTGCACGCCCTCCTCGCTGCCCCGCAGCGCACGCGACAACGAATACCTGTCGCACTGGCTCGAGCAGGGTTATGTCATCGTCGCCAGCGACTACGCCGGAATGGGCACACCGGGGCTGATGAGTTACCTCAACAGCGTCACCACCGCACACGGCGTCATCGACTCGGTCATCGCGGCCCACAAGATGGATATCCCGATGTCACCCCGGTGGGCCATCGTCGGCCAGTCCCAGGGTGGCGGCGCCGCGGTCGCCAGCGCACGGTGGGCCACCGAGTTCAGCACCGGCAGCGGACTGGACTACCGCGGCGTGGTCGCCACCGGTACCCCGGCGAACATCCAGAAATTCGTTGCCCAGGCGGGACCCGATCTGCAGCTGCCCGAACTGGGCGCGGTCGCCAACGCCTATACGGCCTACATCCTGGCGGCACTGCGGGAAGCGCGCCCCGACCTCGACGTCAACCGCGTGCTCTCCCCCGCCGGCCTGGACGCGGCTGCGCGCGCCGAGACGGTGTGCGTACACCCGCTCACCGACGAGCTCGCGCACCTCAGCCCGGCGGCGATGTTCTCGGCACCGTTGCTCTCGATCCCAGGGATCGAGCAGGCACTCAACGACTACATGGGCACACCGGTGTCGGGGTACGACCGGCCGATCTTCCTGGGCGTCGGCCTGCTCGACCGAGACGTCCCGCCGGCTTCGACGCTGGCGTTCTACGACCAGTTGGACGCCGCCAACCAGAACGTCGAACTGCGCATCTACCCGGAGGAAGACCACAGCGGAACCGTGCTGGCGTCGATGGTCGATTCGACACCATTCCTGCGCAACGCTTTCGGTTAGTCCCCGGCCACGAACCTGGCGTCGATGGTCGCCGAGACCTCGATGTCCTCTGGCGCCAGCTCGATCTCGCCGCCGCCTGCACCGGTGGCGGCGGCGCGCAGGAAGGTGCCGCCGGTACCGGCCCCGGCCAGCGGCTGGACCCCCAGCATCCCGGCATCGGCGATGGCCACCGGCCGTACCGCGCCGAGCTGCAATGCGTCGGCGTACTGCTGCGCCCGAGCCGCCGCGTCGCGCACGGCCCGCGTGCGGGCATCCACTACCAGCATTTCGCGCCGAGCGGCGGTGAGCGCCCAAAGCACTTGGGTTACGCGAAATCCCGCGGTTCCCGAGACGTGCTCGCCAACCCATCGGGACAACGCCGCGAAATCACGGAACTTCACCTCGACGCCGACGCTGGCGTGGTGAACCATCGGCAGCTGCTTGCCGTCCTTGTGCCAGGGCCGGCGTGACCAGGTGCGCAGCTGCTCGGCCGACCACCACGTGATCGGCGCCGGCTCGCCGCTCTGCAACCGCGTGATCGAATCCTTCACCACGGCGAGATCGTGTGCCACCCGGTCATACACCGTCCCCATCTCGGCCCCCTCGTAGGAGATCGAGGCCCGCACGGTGCCGCGCTCGGGCGGCTGAAAGGCGGAGAACGTCCCGCGCACCGTGATCTCGGTCGGCATCTTGGAAGCCTAGCCGCCGCGCCGGTGCCGATGTCGGACTACGGGGATGCCGGAATCGGCAGCGTCCCCATCGGCCGTGTGTATGCGGATTCGACGATGGGACGCAGCCGCGCGTCATCGACGATCTTCTGGCTGTTGGGTGTCCATTGTTGGGTGACCATCGGCAGAAAGTAGGTGGCGGGCGCGCCCAGGATGTAGGTGGCATTGCCCTCGACGAAGGTCTTGTTGGCCGGGTCGTTGAGCCCGATCTGGCTGTAGTCGTTGTGCACCGGTTTGAGTTCGCCCTTGCCACCGACCAGGGTTGCCGCGCTGCGATTCTTCTTCGCATCGGCGTTGCTCAGGTCATTCGGGCAATCGGCGAAGTAGTCGTACTGGCGGGCGATGACCTTGACGGTGTACGGCGTGTCATCGGGGAAACCGTTGCCCCCGTAGGCGGCCACACAACCGCTGCCCTCAACGTTGGCGCAGCCGTTGTACTTGCTCTCCAGATCGCCGGTCATCACGAATGTCACTGTCGCCGGGTCGATATCGCTTGTCGGGCCGTATCGCCGCAACCACGCGTCGGCGACCTGCGCGCCCTGGCTGTGCCCTGCCACGATCTTGCGTCCCGGGGTCGAATGCAGCATCTCGTCGAGCTTGTCGGCGCCCCTGTTGGTGTTGGTGGAGCCCGGAAAATTGTTGTAGGGCACCTTGACCACCTCGTTGGGGGCGGCGAAGAGCTCCCCGCGCAACCAGTCCGAGTCCAGCGGGCCGAAGGCCGGTGCCAACGTCAGCACCGTCGCCCCGCCCGGTCCGGGTGCGGCCGTCGCCGGCACCGGGGCCACCATCGCCGCGCTCATCCCGAACAGCACCGCCACCGCGGCGCGCACAACCTTCATCAGAGTTCTCCCCCTTGCCGAAAGCGGCATCGCTGGACCTGTCCCCCACGACGATGGTGGGCGACGGCAACGACGGATCCCAAGCGCTGTGTCATGAATGGCGATGAGTTGATGCCGATATGAGATCAGCGCCGGGTCTGTGTCATCCGCTCCGGGGCGCGAAATTCGTGCCGGACCCACCGGCGCGGGCGTGCGACGATGAAATGCAGAGGCGAGGGGGCGAGAAGTTGTCGGTGACGGTGTCGACGGTGCAGGCGTCGCGACCCGAGCAGCTGGTCGCCTCCGCCACCGAACTCGGCACCAAGATCGCCGCGCTGGACACCACCATGGCGGCGCAGCGTCACGCGTTGGCGCAGCTGCGGGCGGGGTGGCAGGGCCAGGCGTCGGCGGCCGCGATCATCAAGGCGGAGCAGAACCTCAACCGGCAGGAGGAGCTGCGCGCCCGACTGTCGGCGCTGCGCCAGGTGCTGCACGCCGGGGGCATCCAGCTCGGGTTCACCCGCAACGGGCTGCTCACCACCGTCGCCATGTTGCGCGCCGTCGGCTGGCAGGTCGCCGAGGACGGCACCGCCACCGCGCCACCGCTGCCGCCGATCCTGCGGTTGATGGCCCCGGCATGGACGGCCATCCTGCAGAAGCTGCTCGCGTTGTTCGCCCAGATCGACGCCCAGACCGCGGCCGGCATCCAGGCGGCGATCGGCGGGCCGGTGCCGCAGACACCGCCAGGCACCCTCGGCGATCCGCGCAAGCTGCCGCCACCGGACACCGGGCCCGAGGATGTCAAGAAGTGGTGGGATTCGCTCAGCCAGTTCGAGCAGAGCCAGCTGATCGCCGATCATCCTCCCGGGTTGGGCAACCTCAACGGAATTCCCGCCGAGGTCCGTGACGAGGTGAATCAGGCTGTCCTGCACGATGATCTGGCCAGGGTGGACGATGTGGCCGAGCGGTACGGGGTGTCCGCCGACGAGGTGCTGGCCAACCCGGGCGCCTACGGGCTGACGTCCGCGGATGCCGCCCGCTACACCAACGCGGTGCAGACCCAGAAGGGTCTGGAGAAGATGGCCGCCGAGGGCACCAAGGATCGCCCGGTGATGCTGTGGGCCTACGATCCGCTGGCCTATCACGGGCAGGGTAAAGCCGCGGTGGCGATCGGCAACCCGGACAAGGCGCAGAACACCGCGGTGGTGGTGCCCGGTACCGGCAGCAGCGTCAGGGACGGCTGGCTGGAAAGCGAGAACGCCACCAACCTGTACGACCAGATGCGCAGGGGTGACCCCGACGAGACGGCCTCGGTGCTCGCCTGGATGGGCTATGACGCCCCCGACAGCCCCACCGATCCGCGGATCGCCACGCCGGGGCTGGCCCGAGCCGGCGGCGACCTGCTGGCCGCAGACGTCAACGGCCTCGGCGCAACCCATGAGGGCGGGCCCAGCAATGTCACCGTGATCGGGCACTCCTACGGGTCCACCACGGTCGCCGATGCGTTCGCCGACAGCGGGATGCGGGCCGATAACGCGGTACTGATCGGCAGCCCCGGAACGGATCTGGCCGGCAGCGCCGCGGATTTCCACCTGCCCGAGGGCGGCCAGGTCTACGTCGGGGCGGCCTCCAGCGATCCGGTGTCCTGGCTGGGGCAGGCCGGGCCGCTGCCCGACATCATCAACCGTGAGCTGGGATATCCACTGGGGCTGGAGGCCGGGCTCGGCCGGGATCCGGCCGGCGACGGTTTCGGCTCGGTGCGCTTCGACGCCGAAGTGCCCGGCCGCGGCGGTCTGCCGGATTTCGGCGACCATTCCCGCTACTACGACGTGGGCAGTGAGTCGTTGCGGGCGATGACCGATATCGCCAACGGCGACGGGTCCACCCTGGCCGATAACGGCCTGACCGCCGAGGGGCGTCGGCAGCCCCATATCGGCCTGCCCGACAAGGTCGGCATACCGTTTCTCGGTGAGGTCGACCTTCCGGACTGGGACACTCGAATACCGGGCACCCCTGCCCTCAACGACCCGGAAGGCGACCGTGGCTCCATCACCAATGACCACCAGTACTGACCGAGCGCGTCGCCGCGCGGCGTTGAGCACCGCCGTCGTCGCCGGCGCACTACTGCTAGGAGGATGCGGGATGTTTTCCGAGAGCAAGCCCAACCTGGATGGGCCGGAGATGACCGACGAGCAGACCCGAGCCCAGGTGGTGGATCCGGCGAAGCGGCTGGTCCAGGCGGTCGGCCTGCAGTTGCGCGGTGCGGACTTCCGATTCTCCGCGTGCACCGACCAGGGTGTGGCCCCGTTCCGGGGGCTGGTCGAGATGGGATTCACCTTCCCGGACGGGGCCGACAAGGACGCCTACCTCGACGAGATCATCACCGCGATGAGCGCCGACGGCTGGCGCGACGGTCCCCCGGCCGGCAAGAAACCGTACGGCCGCGCCATGCATCAGGGCGACGTGATGGCTCTCGTGTCACCCAACCCCGACCACCCCGATCGCGGCATCGTCGAGATCTACGGCGAGTGTCGCAACGCCGCCGCGCACAGCGGTGACAACGAGGACATCCGCACCGAACTCACCGGCTAGCTGCCCGGGACTCGGCACTTCTCGATCGAGTCGGCGGCGGCGTGATCCTGCGCCTCGTACCGCTGGGCCGCATCGATCAGGTTGTCGCCGAAGGTGGTCGCGGCGTCGGCGGCGGCGCCGGTACCGGCTGCGACGGCGGACTGGGCCTGCTGGCAGGCACTCGCGGTCGCCAGCTGCGGTACCGCGGCGCCCGCCTCACCCAACGGCGCGTCGGCACCCAAACCCGTCAACTGGGCGCCCGCCTGCGCGAAAGCGGTCGCGGCACTCGACAGCACCGCCGGGTCGACGATCAGGGTCGGACCACCGCTCATGTCGATCACCTTTCGTTGGCCGTCCCCCGATTCTAGTTCGGTCACGACGGTCCTCGATGCGGAGAATTCGGTGCCAGCTCTCACGTTGTCAGGTACATCCCGATGGAACGAGTCAGCGCATACAAGCCGAAGCCGAAAAGGCCTAAGCCGCCGATGAATTCGATGCCTGCCCTGGTAGTCGTGCTCGCCAGGCGCCGTTGGGCCGCGCCCGCCAGCAGCGCCACCCCGGTGAGCATGGTCGCACCGAGCGCCGCGTGGATGAGCCCGAGCAGGACGCCGAGCCACAGCGTGATCTGCTGGCCCACGAAGAGACCGGGCAGCACCGAGAGGTAGAAGATGCCGATCTTGGGGTTCAAGACGTTGGTCATCAGTCCGGTCGTGAAGTGGTTGCGGTTGGTCGCCTGCCCGTCCGCGACCGGCGCGGAGCCAGCCGGGCAGCGCCACGTCACCCGTGCACCCGAGCATGAGCGCCATCCCAGATAGCACACGTAGAGACCTCCTGCCGCTGCGATGGCCCCCGATGCGGCCGGGTGGCGACTGAGCAGCAGCGCGACGCCGAGCCCGGTGAACGCCCCCCACAGCACCGGGCCACACACCACTCCCAGCGCGGTCACCAGCCCGGCGCGGGGGCCGTCGCGCAGGCTGGTGGTCATCACCAGGAGCGTGTCGGCACCGGGCATGAGCACCACGACGGCGGCTACGGCGCTGAACCCGAGGATCGATTGACCGAACATCTGCGCACCTACCGGCCCGCCGCGGCGAGGGTGTCGCACCGGGGCATCGTGATCGGGTCAGCGCGCGACGTCGGCGGTATCGAGCAGCCGGATGAGAGTTTGTCGCCCGGTGGCGATGTGTATCTGCTCGCCGTCACGCTCGGTGTAGGCCTGCAGCTCACACACCGTCAGGGTGCGGCCGCTCTTGATCACCGAGGCCCGCGCCGTCAACACCTCCCCGATGGCGGGGGCCAGCAGGTTGACGGTGAAGTCGACGGTCAGTACCGAATCGTTCGGTGTGTAGGTGGACATCCCGGCATATCCGCCAGCGGTGTCGACCAGTGCACTGGTGACGCCGGCGTGGAAGTACCCGTGCTGTTGGGTCAGTTCCGGCCGGTAAGGTGCCCGGATCTCGCAATAGCCGGCCCGGAGCGCGGTGATGGTGGCGCCCAGGTGCCGCATCAGGCCCTGACGGTTGAAGCTGTCGGTGATGTGCTGGGTGAGTTCGGCGTTGATATCGCGGGGCTCGTGCATGGGGGGTTCCTCTCGCAGCGTTCTGCTACCGCCGGTGCGGCGGGCGGCGGTCCAGGGCGGAATCGGTGAGCGGCTCCAGCGATTCCCAGGTGTCGCGCAGGATCTGGACCCCGCGTGCGATGCGTTCGGGCTCGGCGGTGAAGGGCACCCGGATGAACCGTTCGTGGGTTCCGTCGACACCGAATTTGGGCCCGGCCGTGATGCGGACCCCGCGGCGTTGGCTGGCCGAGGCCAGCGCGGAACTCAGCGGGGCCGGCAGACCCACCCACAGCGACAGCCCGCCGTGCACGCACGGTGTGTCCCATGCGGGCAGCGAGGTGCGCAGTTCGTCGACGAGGACGTCACGCCGCTCGCGGAGCTGCTCGGTGCGCTGCCTGCACAGCGAATCATATTCGGCCAGAACGTCCGTGGCGATCATCTGCTCGATGACGGGGGTACCGAGGTCGCCGGCGGGCCGGCTGCTGACCAGCCGGTTGACCAGTTCTGGATCGGCGCGGATCCAGCCGATCCGCAGCCCGCCCCAGACGGTCTTGCTCAACGAGCCCACGCTCACCACCGTGTGTGAGGACCGTGGCGGCTCAAGGGAGGCGAACGGGGTCCGACACCCGGGACCGTCGATATCGAGTTCGGCGGTCGTCTCGTCGACGATCACCAGCGCCCCGGCGCGCCGCGCCGCCGCCAGGACGCGCATCCGCTCCTCGGGCGGCATGCAGGCCCCGGTGGGGTTGTGGAAGTCGGGAATCAGGTAGATCAGCTCCGGTCGGATCCGCTCGACCAGGGTGGTCAGGTGCTCGATGTCCCATCCGGAGTTGGCTACCGGTGTGCTCGCCAGCCGCCCGCCGACGCTCAGGACCGCCTCGTAGGCGTGGGGGTACGTCGGCGCCTCGACCACGACGCGATCACCGTGTCGCAGCAGGGTCCGGGTCAGCAGCGCGAGGGCATGTTGGGCGCCCAGGGTGACCAGCACCTGATCGGGGGTGGTCGGGGCGCCGCGCCGGGTGTAGTGCGCGGCAATGCGTTCGCGCAACCGGTGCTCGCCCATCAGATCGAATCCGTGGTGCACCAGCACTTCTGGTATCGCGTGGCGGGCCCGGAGCAGTATTCGCTCCAACCCGGGCACCGGTGGCGGCGCCGCGCGGGCGAAGTCGATCTCGCCGGCCGTGTTGCCGGCGGCGCCCGCCCGTGGCAGGACCGCGACGCTGCCCGACCCGCGCACGCTGATCAGGTGCCCGCTCTCGCGGAGCAACCGGTAGGCCGCGACGATGGTGGTGCGGCTGCGTCCGAGGGCCTCGGCGAGTTCGCGTTCTGCCGGCAGCCGGGTGTGGGTCGCGATCCTGCCGTCGTCGAGCAGCAGCTCGATGCGTGCGGCGAGCGCGGTGTACGCGGCGGCCCCGGTATCCCACCGTCCCAACAGTCCGACGAGCTGCCTGGCCCCGATATGCGCCCGCGCCAGCGGGCGCTGCGTCGTCACCGCAACCGCCATCTGTGCCGAGTCCCTTGCGTCCGTAGCGCTCCCACAACCACATTCACCGTGGTGTCCGTCTACACACCCACTCAAGCGGATGCCAATCCGCGGTGTCAGCGTCCAATTCGGCGGAACTGGACTGGTCCACCGGTGCCTGGGCGGCCGTATCCGCCGACCCGGTGGGCCGGCGACAATCGACAGCATGCCGGCTCTTATCCGAGATGACCTTCCGGTGCGCCGCTTCTGGCGCGCCTACGAACCCGTCCATGCGGTGTCCTATTTCTACCCGCAATTCGCCACGACGATGGCCGAAGCGGGACTGACCGGCTGGTGGAACGGATACTTCGCCGGGCGCGCCGCCGCCCTGGGCGCGACCCCGCCGCACGTGGTGACCGCGTTGTTCTTCGGATTTTCCCCGGCGATGGTCGCCAACGCGATCCCGAAGATCTGGACGCGCATCACCCCGGATGACGCGGTGCGGGCCCGCTTTACGGCCGCCGAGATGGTCTTGGCCGAACATCTGGGTGCGGGTTCGGCGGCGGATCTGCGTCGGGTCACCGACAACCTGGAACGTGCCATCGGCTCCACCGGTTTCGACGGCCGGGCACTGGCGGGCGCCTGGCTGTCGGTACCGCGCCCGGCCACCCCGGCCGGGCGGCTGTGGCTGACGTCGACCATTCTGCGCGAACACCGTGGCGACGGGCATGTCATCGCCGCCACCGCGTGCGGGCTGAGCGGGCTGCAGGCGTCGATCACGCACACCGCGACGGGGCGAGTCGGCCGCGATGTCCTGCAGCCCAGTCGCGGCTGGACCGACGAGCAGTGGATGGCCGCGTGCGATGAGCTCGTCGAGCGCGGAATCCTTTCCGCCACCGGCGCTCTCACCGAGCGCGGGGTGACGTTGCGTGATCGGGTGGAAGGCATCACCGACGAGCTGGCCCTGACGCCGTTGCGCACGCTGCGCGATGCCGAGTGGACCGTGGACATCCTCACCCGGATGGCGCGCAGCATCGTCGACCGCGGTGCGGTGCCGATCCCGAACCCGATCGGCGTCGACCGCCCGTAGCGCACGCGGGCGGCAGGTTCCCATCGGGGCCGGTCCCGTTACCGGGCGACCGCGTCGGCCAGGAGAGTGACCACCCGGCGTGCGGATGCGCCGTCGGCCGTGTCCAGCGTCGGGTTGAGGATCACCACGCTCGCCCCGATGAGCCGCGGTGACGCGAACGCCGGGACCAGTACCGCGCGCAGTTGCTCGACGGTGAGGCCACGTGGATTCGGGTAGTCGACGGCCGGCATCTCGTGCTCGGACAGCACGTCGAGGTCGAGATGCAGCCAGAAACCGGTGGCGGCCGCATCCAGGGCGGCCAGCGCCGACTGCACGTGGGCGGCGGGATCGCACACCAGCTCGTCGACTCCGATGATCCGGGTACCGGGCGCGAATCGGCGGGGATCGGGGGCGCCGTGCGCGGCGGCGTCGGCTTCGTCGGACGGTCCCAGCACGACGACACGGTCGTCGGCGAATGCCGGCACCCGCGGCCCGAACTGCACCAGCGGCGGCGCGCCCTGTCCGAGGAGGACGGCGAGCTCCATGTCTGCGCCCTCGCCGGTCGGCGAGGTCAGGCCGTCGTAGCAGTCCAGATGCCCGTCGATGAACAGCAGTCCCGCGTCGGGGTGAGTCTGCGCCATCGCGGCCGCCACGCCGATCAGCACGGTGCAGTCGCCGCCGATGAGCAGGGGTGTGTGCCCGGCGGTCAACAGGTCGCGGGCGCCGTCGCGCACCACGGCGGACAGGTTCAGCAGGTCGTGCAGGCCGATGACGCCCGTTTCCGGGTCGCGCACCGGGTCGGCCATCACGACCTGAAGGTTTCCGGCGTCGGTGAGGCCGAGCGCCTCGACGAGTCCGGCCGCGCGGAGCGCCGCGGGCATGAGCTGGCAGCCGGCGAAACGCCCGGAACAGTCCGAGGGCACGCCGAGGAGCACGTCGAAGGGGCGCGTGGCTGCGCGGGTCAGGGACATAGCGTGGGTTCCCGTAGTTCCGGGGGCAGCGCGGTTTCGGCCGGGCAGCGTTGGTCGGGGCATACGCGTTCATCGCAGAGCCGGCAGATCCGATCGGCGAGTTCGCGGGTTCCGCTGAGTTGCAGGAGCATCCGCTCGGTCACCGCAACCAGGGCCGCGCGTTCCCGGTCGGTGACGGTGGCCATCGCCTGTTCGACGACCCGTTCCCGCGCGGAAAGCATCTTGGCCACCAGGCGTTTGCCGGCCGCCGTCAGTTGCGGGTGGCGACGGCGCCGGTCGCTGCCGGGTGCCCGCTCGACCAGACCGTCGGCTTCCAGACGGTTGAGCAGTTGGACCGCCCCGGGCACGGTCATCCCGACCGTTTGGGCGAGGCGCTCGACGGACAGCCCCGGGGTGAAGCGCAAGGTGGACAGCACCGCGGGCGCCGACGGTCCGTGGCCGGTTACGGCGGCGGTGCTGTCGGTGAGCCGGTCGGAGAGGGCGAGCGCCAACGCGGCCACCACATTGTGGGCATAGCTGCGGTCATCGTCTGCGGCCACGGTTCTCCTCCCAGCGTTCCCCAGAAAGATAACTTGCTTAGGTATCTATTTCAAGAGCCGGGTGGCGGGCGGCGGCGCGCTCAGTCGCTGGCGAAGGCGGCCTCGACGATCGCGTCGGCGTGCTGATCGCCCACGTCGGAGAAGTCGATGCTGACGTGGTCGAGCACGCCGCCGCGCAACGGGTTGGGCGAGACGTACTGCGCGGACACCGAGTAGGCGACACTGCGCCCGGCCGACACGGTCTGCATCGGGTCGAAGCCGGCCACCCGCATCCCGGCCAGCGAGCCCACCTCGTGGTCGTCCACCCGCAGCACCACGTCACCGACCACGTCCAGCGGCCCGGGCCCGGTGCCGGTCCGGGTGAATTCGACACTGAACACCCACCGCCCCAGACCAATCGGCTCTGCCGAGGTCACGGTCTGCTCCTGTCCGGCGAGACTGCAGACATAGTGCAGCCGGCCGCCGGCCAGGTGTAGTGCATGTCCGCTCGAGCGGCTGCCCTGGGAGAAGAGCACACCGTGGGCGTCGGGGCTGTCGATCGAGACCGGTGCACGCAACACGAAGGACCGTCCGCGCAGCAGACCGCCGAGCGGTGTGTGAGACGCGGGGGCGTCGGGGTAGTACCGCACGCGCTGCACGGCCGCGGCCGCGTCGCCGGCACGTCGTGCGATGAGCTCGAAGATGCTCAGGTCGCTGAGTGGATAGGCGTTGCAGCGCAGGGCTTCCCGATGCCATAGGGCCTTGAGCGCGTCGAGCCGGTCCGGATGCGTCTGGGCGAGGTCGTGGAGTTGGCTGCGGTCGGTCTCGATATGGAACAGCTCCCAGCGGTCCTGGCCGAACTTCGACCAGCCGGGCTGGCCCTGGGTGGCCGATGTCGGTGGGTGCACGGTGCCGGCGAACCAGCCGTCGTGCCAGATGCCGCGGGTGCCCATCATCGTGTAGAACTGCGTGTGCTTGGCACTGTCGGCCTGTGGATCACGCAGTACCGCAGCGCAACTCACTCCTTCGAGGGGTTCCTGCGCGATGCCCTTGACCTGTTCGGGGGCGTCGATGCCGAGCAGGTCATAGATTGTCGGCGTGATATCGCTGACGTGGACGTAGTGGTCACGCACCGCGGCGCGTGGGCTCAGGCCGGCGGGCCAGGAGATGATGCACGGGTCGGCGATGCCGCCCTCGTGCGAGGCATAGCGTTTGAACAGCTTGTAGGGGGTGTTGAAGGCCATCGCCCAGCCGTTGGCGTAGTTCATCTTGGTGCCCGGGCCGCCGAATTCGTCCAAGCGGTTCACCGACGGCACCGAGGACGTCCCCCCACGCATCGGGGCGAATTCGTCGAGGGTTCCCGATGGCCCGCCCTCGCCGCTGGCGCCGTTATCGGACATCACCACGACGATGGTGTTGTCCAGTTGGCCGGTGTCCTGCAGGTGGTCCAGAATGCGGCCGATCTGGGCGTCGGTGTAGCTGAGGAAACCGGCGAACACCTCGGCCATCCGGCACGACACCCGCTTTTGGTCCTCCGATAGCGACTCCCACGGGGTGACGGTGTCGTGTTCGGGCCAGGGCAGACCGTCGGCGCTGGTGCAGTCGGCGTAGGGGTTCATCGGTGAGAGCTCGGTGTCGTCGGGCACCAGTCCCAGTTTCTTCTGGTTGGCGAGCGCGATGTCGCGGTAGCGTTCGTAGCCCATGTCGAAGGCGCCGCGATATCTGTCGGCCCACTCGGTGGCGACCTGATGTGGCGAATGGCCGGCGCCGGGACACAGGTACATGAACCACGGCTTGTCCGGGGCCGAGGACTGGTGGTCGCGCAGGAATCCGATGGCGTTGTCGGCGAGGTCTTTTGAGAGGTGGTAGCCCTGCTCCGGGGTGGCCGGCGGGTCGATCGGGCGTGAGTCGCTGACCAGGTTCGGGTACCACTGGTCGGTCATGCCGTCCAGGAAGCCGTAGTAGCGATCGAAGCCTCGGCTCAGCGGCCAGTACCGACGCGAGCCGGCCGCGTGGCATTCCTCGGGTGGGGCCAGATGCCACTTGCCCACCGCGTAGGTCGACCAGCCGCGCTCGGCCAGGACCTCGGAGATCAGGGCTGTCTGGGGCGGGATGCGGCCGTTGTGCCCGGGGAAGCCTTCGGCGAGGTTGACCACCGAGGACACGCCGACGGTGGAGGCGTTGCGCCCCGTGAGCAGCGCGGCGCGCGTCGGCGAGCACAGCGCGGTGGTGTGGAATTGGCTGAGCCGCACGCCGCGGTCGGCGAGGCGGCGCATATTGGGCATGTCGACCAGGCCGCCGAAGCAATCCCAGGTGGCGATTCCGGTGTCATCCCAGAGCAGATAGAGGACGTTGGGCGCGCCGGGTGCTGCCTGCTGGCCGCGGTAGGGCGTCCAATCCGGTTGCGAGTCGCGGATGTCCTCGGCGATGGTGCCCCCGAATTCCCCGGTGATGTCCGTGTGAGCGCGCCCGCTGAAATCTGTCATGACTGACACATTAGAACGAAGTGTCAGTCCTGACAACTTTCGCGTGCAGGGGCGTGAAGATGTCATAGTTCTTCCCATGACTGCTGGCCTGGGTAAGCGGGAGGCGCACAAGATGGCGACCCGGCACGCCATCCAGTCCGCGGCCGACGCCCTGTTCGAGTCGCGGGGCTACGCACAGACCACGGTCAAGGACATCGCCGACGCCGCCGGCGTCACCGAACGGACCTTCTTCCGGTACTTCTCCGGCAAGGAGGCGCTGCTGGTCCGCGATATCGAAGAGCTGCTGCCGGTGCTGGGCGCCGAGATCCGGCGGCGGCCCGCCGCCGAGACACCGCTGGAGGCCGTCGAGAAGTCGCTGCTCGTCGTCGTCGACCTGCTGCGCGGGACCCGGCCCAACCTGTCGTGGCTGTTTCACGACGGGCCGCCGGGGCCCAAGCTGGCCAAGTCGACCCCCGGACTGCTGCTGCAGTTCGAGCAGGAGATCATCGACGCGCTGATCGACCGGATCGCCCCGGGCGGCGCGCCCGCGGCCGACGAGGAGTTCGCCGCCCAGGTGCAGGGCCGCTGCGCGGTCGCCGCGCTGCGCAGTGCGGGAATCCGGTACTGGCAGCTGGGCCAGGAGTCCGCCACGCGCTTCGACGAGGTCGACCTGCTCACCCAGGCTTTCGAGATTTTGCGGCGGGCCGAACTGGGTGCCGGCACCGAACCGGTCGACAGGTGACGCGGTAGCCATGCCGTGGGACGATCCAGATCGATGCTGGCGGTTCGCCGTCGGCGACGATGCCCCCGCCGACCTTCCCGCCGCGTGGGCCACCGCTTTCCGCGCGGTGACCCGCGATCTGGACTGCCGCCGGCATGGACGGCACATCACGTTCACCAATGTGCTGTGGAGTATCGAGGTCTCCGAGGAATGGGTGGCGCTGGGCTTCGACACCGATGGTGCGGCCGATGTCGGCAGTATCCAGAGCAGTATGGGCTACCTGCTCGATACCACGCCGGCGCAGGCGATGGTGTGGTTGGCGCAGAACGTTCAGGACCAATTGGCCGGCTATGAGTTCGTGCAGTGGCCGATCGCCGGGCAGCGCATCCTGGATGCACGGGTCGTCGACGACGACGCGGTGTGGGTGGAGCCCGGCACGAACACCGTCACCGCGCCCATCGGTGAATTGTGTTGTGTCGAGCAGATTTGAGTCGGAGCGGATTCAGCTCCAGTCTGGATCTGACAACACGGTCTCCCACGCGCTGATGCCGGCTCCATGTCGGTTCACTCGGCGCCTTTGGCCAACTCCCGCAACGCGATGACGCCCTGGTTGATCTGAGCTGCCACCGTGACGGGGTCCGCGTCACGCAGTTGAAGGATATTGGATGTCAGTGCGAGCGTGGCGAATCCGTGCGACAGCGACCACCCCGCGAGCGCCAGCGCCGAGACCTCTTCGTCGCTGACAGGTGCCCCACGCTGGGTCTCCAGGCTCGTCCGTGCGGTGTCGTGCAGGATGTCGAACGCGGCCTTTTTGGCGTCCACCAGCGCCTGTTCGTCATTGCGATACAGGTAGGGGCGAAACATCACCTCGAAGTGGCCCCTGTGGGCGAGAGCGAAAGCGATGTAGCCCTGGCCTCCGCGCAGAAAGCCATCGGGTCCGTTCGCTTCCTTGCGGATCATATCTGCCTGCAATCGAAATCCCTCGGTCGCGACGGCGGTGAAAATTCCTGTCTTGTCGCCGAATTGATATGCCAGCGCGGCATGCGACACTCCCGCGCGGCGTGCGATTCGGCGCATGCTCACCGCGGCTACCCCCACCGTCTGCACTTCCTCGACGGCCCCATCGATCGCCGCCCGTTCAAGCTGCCCATGGTGGTAAGGGCGCGCGGCACTCTTGCTCATGGTCACCTACCTTACTGGCCATCTGACCATTGATAAGTTCTGCCGGTTCGGGCATCATCGACCCCATCGGCTGTAACTAACCAGCGGTAAGATTCGTACCTCGGGGGTCCCAGTGGTCGTTGATCCATCGGATAGCAACCGCGCTTGCCGCTGGGATCCACCCCGCGTGGCGCGTTGGGCCGGCATGGTCGGGTTCGCGCTGCCCGCACTCACGCTCGTCGCGTATCCCATCTGGTCGTTCCCGAGCACCTCGACCCCGGGCGCCGAGGTGGGGCAATGGGCGGTGGCCAATCACGGCCGGCTGGTCGTGACAATGCTGCTCAACACTGTCGGGGTCACGCTCTGGTACATGTTCGCCGCCGCGGTGTACGCGGTCCTCCGCGACCGCCTGCCCCGCAGATCGATGCTGCCGGCGTGCTTTGTCGGGAGCTTTCTGGGGTGTGTGACGTTGCTGCTCAGCGGATTCACCGCGTTCAATCTCCTGCTCTACCGACAGCACGGGCCCGAAGCCACGCTGCTGCTGTACGACCTCACTTTCGGACTACTGGCGATGTCGGGGATGCCCACCGTCGTGGCGCTCGCGACATTCGCAGTTGCGGTATACGCCCATCACGCCCTACCGCGCTACACCGCGCATCTCGCCGTGGCGGGCGCCGCCATCCATCCACTGCTACTCGTGACGTTCATCATCCGCGACGGCCCGCTGTCCCTCGAGGGGGTCGCGATCACCGCGATGCCGGCGTTCCTGTTTGCCTGGATTCTGGGGACCGCACTGGCGATGCCGCACACCATTCGCGACGCGGTCGCCTGAGATCGAGGCGACACGACCTGCGTCCCCCATCGGTCCCCGAGCATCGGCTCAGCGCAGATTTCAGCCCACTGGGTCGAATACCTCGTCCGGGCCGTCGATCGCCCCGCCACCACGTAACGGCCCCCGTCCCTGCGCCGGCATCGAGGAAGCCCACTCTCTGAGCTCGTCGAATCCGTTCTCTGTGCGGCGGTGAGCACCGTCCCTCTTGATTGACAGTCGCCCCGTGTGGCGCTAGCGTCCCCTTGGTATCCAGTACCGCCGGTACCGGATACCAAGGGGCGATTGGCCCCGTGGCAGATCCCTTGGTCGCGTGGATCGTTCATGGGATTGCCGCGTTGAGGGCTTCGGGGGTGCAGGGAAGTGCAGAAGTTCGAGGTCGTCGTGGTGGGCGCTCGCTGTGCTGGGGCGCCGTTGGCGGCGTTGTTGGCCCGACAAGGACTCAACGTGTGCGTCATCGACAAGACCGACGTATCGAAAGAAGTGCCGTCGACCAACGCTTTCCAAACCAACGGCGTCGACGTGCTCCGCCGTCTGGGTGTGCTCGACACTCTCATCGAGTCCGGGGCTCCGGTCATCACGCGGGTTACCGTGGGAAGCACCCGACACCAGTTCAGTTTCCAGCCTGATCCCGACGCCTACGGCACCCTCATCGGTGTGCGACGCGCCACCCTGGACCCATTGTTGCTCCAAGCCGCGGCCAACTCCGGCGCGGATGTACGCCTGGCGCTTCCCGTGGACGGCGTCATCATCGAAAACGGCCGGGCCGTGGGGGTGCGGACCCGTCGTGGACCCATTTACGCCGATCTTGTCGTGGGTGCTGACGGCCGCGGCTCGGTGGTGGCCGACTCCGTCCAATCCCGCGAGTACCTGACACTGCCGGCAGGCCGGCTCAGCAGTTGGGCGTACTACGCCGACCACGGGGGCTCCACCGAAGCCTTTCTGGGAGTGAAGGGCACCACCGGTTATCTCGGTATGCCTTCGGATGGCTGCTATCTCGTCTCGGTCAATACCCCCATGGCTCAGCGCGACTCCTTCCTGGCCGACTCGAGCGCGAACTTCGACACCGAAGTTCGCAAGTGGCCCGCATTGCACGATGTGGTGAGCAGCGGCACGCGAATCGGTCCACTTCGGCTGATGACCAAGTGGCACAGTTACTTTCGCGAATCGGCAGGACCGGGTTGGGCGCTGGTCGGCGACGCAGGACATTTCAAGGATTTTTCGCCGGGCCAGGGCATGTCAGATGCATTGCGCCAGGCCGAGACCTTGGCAGAGCACATTCGAGCTGGATTCGATTCGGGCGACCTAGACATCGAGATGATGACATGGTGGCAGTGGCGCGACCGCGACAGCTGGCAAATGTACTGGTTAGCGTGCGTGATGGGTGAACCCCTAGTTCCGACAGCGTTCGGCGACGCGCTCTTCAGCCACGCCGCAACTCAGCCGACATTTGCGGACCGCCTCAGCAGAGTGATGAACAAGCAGATAAAACCGCTCGGCGCCGTAGGGCCGGGCCAACTGGTACAGGTGGCGCGGCGCCTGCTGCAGGGAGTGACCGCTCATCCATCCGAAGTCCGCAACGGATTACGCGCGCTCGGTCCGCTGATTTCCCTGAGCATCAAATTAGCGCTCCTGCAACCCGGTTCGCCGCTCGCCGCCCGCCGGTACAGACCCAGGGCCCTGACCGCAGCAATATGAGTGCCCTCGGCACGGTGCGGTGAGGGCGTAGTAGCGCATCAGCAGTTCGACGGCTTCGTCGCTTCGCCGTTGCACCACGATCTCGGGCCAACGATGGCGCTACTGCCCGTATTCGAACGCTGCCATTCTGACTCCCCTGCCGCCGACGCCCGTGTGCAGATAACCACGGCCGGTCGGAGAACCTCAGCACTTGCACCTCACCGGCCCCACACGAGGGGTTCCGCAGGCTCGAATTCTCCGGAGATTTCGCCGGCCAGCACCTTGGGGGCGTCGACGTCGACGGCCTTGACGGGCGCGCCCGGGTTCAGGTCGACCTTGTCCATGTCCACCCAGAAGATCGCCGGCTTGGTCGTCGTTTCGAAGTAGTAGCGCCTGGCGTCCTGATCGCTGACCGAACGCCACAGCGTGGCAGCGATATTCGGGTGGACCGGGTCCTCCATGCCGAGCGGTACACCGATGGCCCGCATCTGGGAGAACACCGACGCGACGGCCATGTTTCGGTCAGCGTACTTCGGTGAGCTCTTGAGGTTGTAGCTCAACCGCACGAAACGATCGGCGGCACTGATCGTGCCGGGCAGCATGTTGTTCCCGCCGATCTGATCCCAGTAGGCGGTCAAGGCGAGCTGCTGTTCGTAGGTGGGCGAGTTGGTCATCACGCTGTACTGCGCACCGTGGTGTATCACCAGTTCCCCACCGAGGAATTCGAGAATGGCGGATCCCAGAAACCTTCGTCATCGGGATGCGCTCACGAGGCTGCGGTCCCTTGTTACCGAATGAGGAGTAGGCCAGGCGGTTGACGCGATCACGCCACCTAGTCGACCGAATGTGACAATGTTGCATAAGGTTGCGCGGCATGTGATATGTTGTGTGATCATGAGTGGAACCGTCTCTGATTATCTGACCGTTGCCCAGGCCGCGACCTACGTGGGGGTCTCGGCCGCAACGTTGCGGCGGTGGGACACGGCGGGAAAATTGACCGCTGTGCGGCGGCCCAACAGCAAGTACCGCTACTACCGGATCACCGACTTGGAGCCGTTTCGCCTCGAATACAGCGCAGCGGACAACGCCAAGGACGCCACGGCGGGCTTCTTCGACGCCGCCCAGGTGAAAGTTGGCGGCAATCCGCAGCTGCGTGAACCGCAGAAAGAGGCGTTCGACGCAGCCGTGGAGCACTTCGCACACAACCAGACTCCGGCCATCATTCAATTGCCCGTGGGCTGCGGCAAGACAGGCGTCGCGGCCATCCTGCCGTTCGGCCTGTCGCACAAGCGCACCCTGGTCGTCGCCCCCAACACGATCATCCGCGAGGGCCTCTATGCCGACCTGAACATCTCGAACGCGTCCTGCTTCTGGAAGAAGGCAGGGGTGCTCAACTCGTTCACCTCAGGCCCGTTCACCGCACTGGTCGACGGGCCAAAGGCCAACATCGATGACTGCGTCAACAGCCATATCGTGGTGGCCAACATCCAACAGCTGGCCAGCAGCACCGACCGCTGGCTGTCGCAGTTCCCGAGTGATTTCTTCGATCTGGTCATCATCGACGAAGGCCACCATGTCGCCGCCGAGAGCTGGCAGAAGGTGGTCCGGGCCTTTCCGCAGGCCCGGTTTGTGAGCCTGACCGCGACCCCGTTCCGCGCCGACAACAAGGACCTGCTCGGTGAGCTGATCTACCGCTACCCATTTACCCGCGCAATGCTCAACGGGTACATCAAGCACATCGTGTCGGCGTCAGCACACCCCGCAGCGATTACCTTCACCGCCCGCGACGAGACGACCACCTACACGTTGGAGCAGATTCTTGAGCTCAACGAGGAAGCGTGGTTCCGCCGGGGCGTTGCCCTCTCCGACGAGTGCAACCGCCACATCGCCGAAAAGGCCATCGAAAAGCTCCGCGCACTCCAAGCAGCAACCGGGTTCCCCCACCAGATCGCGGCGTCGGCCATGTCGATCGACCACGCCGATCAGGTCCGGGCCATCTTCCAGGAGATGGGCCTGCAGGCCGAGACCGTGCACAGCGGCATGAACGATGAGCGCAAAGCCGCCGTCTTCGCCAAGCTGCGCAACAACCAGATCGACGTCATCGTGCAGGTCGCCATGCTCGGAGAAGGCTTCGACCACCCACCGCTGAGCGTCGCGGCGATCTTCCGTCCCTACCGGTCGCTGTCGCCCTACATCCAGTTCGTGGGCCGCGTGATGCGGACCGTGGACCAGAACGATCCGAACAGCCCGAACAATCAGGGGTTCGTCGTGTCCCACGTCGGTCTCAACAACGAAGAGCAATGGGATGAGTTCCGTGAGCTGGACGGGCAGGACCAGCAGACGGTCGCCGGATGGACCCGCGGCGACGCCGGTGACTCCGGTTCCCCGCGGCAGAACGGCGAGGACGATCCGGGTGCCCAACGGTTCGATGACCCCGTCGCCGAGGACGAGCGGATCAGCCACTTCCTGAGTCGCTCATTCCTCGATCCCAGCGACGAGCGGGTCATCGAGCAGATGCTCGACACCCCAGGGCCCGGTGGATTCACCTTCCGCCAACTAGGCATCAGCGCCGAGGCCCTGCGCGAGCAGTTTGCCCACCGCGCTGCCCAGCAGGAAGCGCCGGCGGACGCCGTGCCGGTGCAGCCGCAGGTCAAGCGTCAGACCCTGCGCGAACGACTCGCATCCCGATCGAAGTCCGTTCACCAGCGGATCCTGACCGATCTCGGAATCCCACGCGCGGGATACGACATCAGCCGCGCCATCAAGGGCGCACGCGGCAACAACGTCGAGGCCTTGTACGTCGTGCTGAACCGCGAGATCAACAGCTTCGTCGGAGAACCGGACGACAGCCGAGAACGCTGGACTCTCCACCAGTTCCAAGCCGCCTACGACTCGCTGGACCAGATCGGTGACCAGGTGGTCAACATCATCAAATCGGCAATAGGAGAATAACCGTGGCCGCAGTCAAGAACGTGCTAAAACACCTCAGCACCGAGGTCGCCGGGCGGAAACGCAAGTGCTACCACACTAAGAAGCATGAAATCCTCAAGGGCGAAACATGTTTGGTGGTGCACGATGGCCCGCAGAGCCAGACTACCTACTGCGCCGTGTGCGCCGCGGACATCCTCGCCAAGGCCAGCCAGTCGCTGTCGGAGCTCGCCGCTGACTTCAGCGCGGCGACTCAGGCGTAGCCCGTCGGCCGACGGCCGCAGCTGCCGGGGTTGCCCGACGTGGCCCTAGGGGCAATCCTGGCAGCTCCGAGCTCTCGCTGCGGAAGCCGCCCGACGCCGTGCATTCATCTCGCTTGGTAAACATGATCCGAAGCGACTGGCGCAGGTGGGCAACCACCGGAAAGCGGAACTCGGAAGCATCGACCGCCTGGGTGCTCCTCACTCATGAGGAGCACCCGCCAGAAACGCCACAACCATCGACTGTACCGCCGTCGCCCACCGCATACTTGCCGAAACTGCAAAGTGCGCAGCTCAATTCGCACATGCACATGGCCGAAACCTTGTCTGGCGACCATCCTGGTGGCGCTGATCCTGCCTCGCACGCCTACGTCCGCAGGAAATCCAACCGCTGCCGCAGCACCGGTCTCGACTCCCAACAACATCTGCCCCCTCAGCATTCGAGCACCCCAGACGCTGTCGGATTGGTAGCCACGATGGCCGACGTGACCGCGTGGATGCGATCCTGGTGCAGCACCGGGTGCCGGCCCAGATCGACGAACGCGCCGTATTCGAGGCGATCAACCCAGCCAAAGACGTCGACGGAGACACTCTGACTTCCTTCGCTGCAATGTCGCTAGGCGCCAGAGGGGTTCAGTCCTGCACCCCTGGCGGCATCATGCGACTATTGGACGCGCACGGCGTCGACCCGGCCGGACACCGCGCCATGGTGGTCGGCCGCAGTCCGATCCAGGGTCGGCCAGTCGGGATGCTGCTGGCCCGCGACGCGACGGTCAGCTTCTGCCACTCGAAGAGCGGGAATCTGGTGCAGATCGTCGCCGATGCGGACATCGCGGTCGCTGCGGTCGGGCGCCCTGAACTGATCCGGGGTGACTGGATTAAACCCGGTGCGGTGGTGATCGACGCCGGCTACAACCCCGGCAACATCGGCGATCTTGAATACTCAGTTGCCGCGCAGCGGCCCGGCTCATCACGCCGGTGCCCGGCGGCGTCGAACCCAACACGATTGCCGTGCTACTGGCCCAGCCAGTCGCCACAGCTGAAGCGACCGCACCGGGTTAGCCGTCGCGAAAGCGCTCTGGCGGCGCCTGACTTCGGACACGGTCGGCGGGTTTTCGATCGTCTAACTGTTTGACCTGCGGGTTCGCCTGTCCGGGTGCT
>JAKJHY010000049.1 GCA_021648845.1 Mycobacterium sp. MBM
GAGGCCACTCCGCCCTCGGCGGACACCCACCCATCAGCCGACTCGCCGCCTGACAACAACGTGTCAGGTCACAACAGCTAACCCTGCGCCGTCGGCCGGATCGACAGTTCGCCGATCTCCACCTCCCAGGGCTGATCGACGACGAACTCGACCGCCCGGGCGATCGCATCGGGCTCGAGTGCGAGCGCTGCCATTCCCGCGCCGATCTCGGCGCGGATGCCGGGATCGGTTATGGACTCGCCGAATTCGGTGCGCACGTATCCCGGTGAGATCGCGGTGGTCTTCAGCGTTCCGTCGGTGGACTCCTGGCGCAGCCCCTCCAAGAGTGTCCGCACCGCGTTTTTGGTGGCGGCGTACACGGCCATGGTCGGCACGATCTTGAGGCCCGCTGTCGAGACGATGGTGACGAAGTGGCCGCGTCCCTGCTTCTCGAACACCGGTAGGGCGGCGTCGATCCCGTGCAGCACGCCGCGCAGATTGACGTCGATCATCGCGTCCCAGTCGGCGCGGCGGCGCGCGGTCATCGGGGAGATTGGGCCGATCCCGGCGTTGCTGATCAATACGTCCAGCCGCCCATATTCGGCCACGGCGCTCTCGACGAGGCGTTGCACATCCACGGCGCGGGTGACGTCCACGGTGACCGTGCCGGCCCGGCCGCCGTCCGCGCGGATCTGGTCGGCCAGTGCGTCGAGGCGGTCGGTGCGGCGCGCACCGAGTACGACGGCGGCTCCGCGGGCGGCGAGTCGGCGCGCGGTGGCCGCGCCGATACCGCTGCTGGCGCCGGTGATGGCCACCACCTTGTCGAGTGTCGAAACCATCGCTAGCCTCCCGAGTTGAAGCGGACAAAATGTCCACTTCATATAAGCGGACAATTTGTCCGTTTACAAGTCGACGGGTGGAGGGGCATGGCCGAGCGGACGGATGCGGTGCGCAGCCGCGCCGCGATCATCGAGGCCGCGCGGGCGCTCGTCACCGAACCGGGCGAGCTGAAGCTCAGTGCGGTCGCCAAACGCGCGGGCGTGGGGCAGGGCACGCTCTACCGCCACTTCGCGACCCGCGACGCACTGGTGCGCGCGCTCTATGACGAGGAGATCGACGAGCTCGTGGGCCTCGCCCACGCCCTGGTCGGCGCGCACCCGCCTCGGGAAGCGTTGCGGCGGTGGTTCACTCAGCTCGCCGCCTACGCACGGGTCAAGTTCGGGGTGATCGCCGCGGTCGAGGCCTCGGTGTGGCAGGACATCGCGGCGCAGACCCCGGGCAAGCTCGGCGAGGCGGTCAACGCGCTGCTGGCTGCCGGACGCGACGCCGGCGACGTGCGCGCTGACGTCGACTCACGCGATGTGATCCTGCTGTCCTGGTTCCTCGCCCACGTCGAAGACCACGAGTGGGCCGAACGAACCCCCCGCCTGCTGGAGGTGTTGCTCGACGGTCTGACGGCTCACTGATCCGCTCGGCGGGCGTCTGCCAGAATTACCGCCATGCGCGTCTACATCGGTGCCGACCACGCCGGATTCGAATTCAAGAAGACCATCATCGAGCACCTCAAGAGCAACGGCCACGAGCCGATCGACTGCGGTGCCTACAGCTACGACGCCGAGGACGACTACCCGGCGTTCTGCATCGACGCTGCGATCAAGACCGTCGCCGACCCTGACAGCCTGGGCATCGTGCTCGGCGGCTCCGGCAACGGTGAGCAGATCGCGGCGAACAAGGTGCCCGGCGCCCGATGTGCGCTGGCCTGGAGTGTGGAGACCGCGCAGTTGGCTCGCCAGCACAACAAGGCGCAGCTGATGGGTCTCGGCGGTCGCATGCACACCGAGGAGGAGGCGCTCGCCATCGTCGACGCATTCCTGTCCACCCCGTGGTCGGAGGCCGAACGGCACCAGCGTCGCATCGACATCCTGGCCGCCTACGAGGTGGATCACATCGCGCCGCCGGTACCCGGCGCGCCCGCCTAGCCGCGGCCTGACACATGCCGGAAGGGCACACCCTGCACCGGCTCGCCCGGCTGCATCAGAAGCGGTTCGGTCGTCGACCCGTCCTCGTCACCAGCCCGCAACAGCGGTTCGCCGAGGGCGCGGACGCGGTGAGCGGTCGGGTGCTGCGCCGCGCCGACGCTTGGGGTAAGCACCTGTTCCATCACTACGACGGTGGCCAGGTGGTGCACGTGCACCTCGGCCTGTACGGCACCTTCACCGAAGCCCCGCTGCCGCTCGACGAGCCCGTAGGGCAGGTGCGGATGCGGATGATCGGCACCGAGTACGGCACCGATCTGCGCGGGCCCACCGTGTGCGAGCTGATCGACGCCGGAGCGGTCGACGATGTGGTGGCCCGACTCGGACCCGATCCGCTGCGCCCCGATGCCGACCCCGAGCCCGCCTGGAAGCGAATCAATAAGTCCCGCAGAACCATCGGCGGACTGCTGATGGATCAGGCGGTGATGGCCGGTGTGGGCAACGTCTACCGCAGTGAGCTCCTCTTCCGCCACCACGTCGACCCGTACCGGCCCGGCACCGCGATCGACGCCGACGAGTTCGCCGCCATGTGGTCCGACCTGGTCGCCCTGATGAAGGTCGGTGTGCGGCGCGGCAAGATCGTGGTGGTCCGCCCGGAGCACGATCGCGGCGCCCCGTCGTATCGCCCGGGCCGGCCGCGCACCTACGTCTACCGGCGCGCCGGTGACGCCTGCCGGGTGTGTGGGACCACGGTGCGCACCGCGGAACTGGAGGCACGCAACGTGTTCTGGTGCCCCACCTGTCAGACCTGACGCGAGGTCAGCGCCAACACCGGCGACCGGGGAGAATCTTCGGCGTGGAACTCATCCTCGTGGTCGTCGGAGCCATCGTTGTCACCGCCATCGCCCATCGGCGCGGGCTCGAACCCGCGCTGATCATCGTGGTGGTCGGTATCGCGGTGTCGTTCATGCCGGATTTCGAACCGCCGGAACTGGATTCGCACATCCTGCTCACGGTGGTGCTGCCGCCGCTGCTGTATTCGGCGGCGCTGAACTTCTCGTTCCCGACCTTCCTGCGCAATATCCGGCCGATCCTCGGTCTCGGTGTCGGCCTGGTCGTGGTCACCGCGTTCACCGTGGCACTGGTGTCGTCCTGGCTGGTGGTGGTGCCGCTGACGTTCGCGACCGCGTTGGTGCTGGGCGCCATCGTGGCACCGCCGGATGCGGTCACCGCCGTGGCCGTCGGTCGCAAGCTGGGGCTGCCCAAGAAGGTGATGGCCATCCTGACCGGGGAGAGCCTGATCAACGACGCCGCCGCGCTGACCCTGTTCACCATCGCGGTCGCACAGGTGGCCGGAAGTCACACCTTCATCGAGAACCCGGTGCTGCTGTTCACCTATAGCGCCGTGCTGGGGCCGGTGGTCGGCGGCGTGCTGGGCTACATCACGTTGTGGATCCGCAAGCGGCTGGCCAATCCAGGCCTGGAGACGGTGCAGGGGTTGGTGGTGCCGTTCGCGGCGTTCATCCTGGCCGAGGAAATGCATGCCTCGGGCGTGCTGGCGGTGGTGGTGGCCGGATTCGTGGTCGGCAACGGCACCCTGTCGGCGGGCTACCAGACCCGGCTGCAGGAACGCTACGTGTGGAACTCGGTGGACGTGCTGCTGGAGGCGTTCGTGTTCGCCTATATCGGGCTGCACCTGAGGTTCGTGCTCGATGATCTGCACGAGGCCCACGAGTCGGTGGTGGAGGTGCTGGTGGCCTCGGTGCTGGTGCTGCTGATCGTGCTGGTGATCCGGCCGCTGTCGGTGTTGTTGATGTTCGGCCGCGGCAAGCTGGCCCGCCATGTCGAGGCCAGGTGGAGTGTGCCGTTGCCCGCCGGGGACGCGCGTGACGGGCGCGG
The DNA here is from genome assembly GCA_021648845.1 of Mycobacterium sp. MBM. GTDB lineage: Bacteria > Actinomycetota > Actinomycetes > Mycobacteriales > Mycobacteriaceae > Mycobacterium. The sequence continues at coordinate 3,855 of JAKJHY010000049.1, forward strand.
CCGGGTGGCGCCCCGCCGGGAGCCGGGCAAGTGGCGCTCCAAGATCGACCGCCGCTCGCTGACCTGGCAGGAGAACGTGGTGGTGTCGTGGACCGGGATGCGCGGCGTGGTGACGTTGGCCGCCGCGGCCGCCATCCCGGTGACGACGGCCAGTGGGGAGCCGTTCCCGGAGCGCGCCACCATCCAGGCCATGGCGTTCGTGGTCGCGATCGGCACCCTGCTGATCCAGGGGTGGACCCTGCCGCTGTTGATCAAGCGGCTGCATCTGTCCCGGTTCAACGATGACCACGAGGCCGACCGGGCCGAGGAACTCAAGGCCGAGCAGGTGGTGCACGACGCCGCCGACGAGGTGCTCGCCGAGTTCCGGGCCAACCCGCCGGCCGGTATCAATCCGCAACTGGTCGCCGAGATCCGGGCCACCATCGCCCGGCACTCCCAGGACGCCGACGAGATGCCCGATCCCGAGGCGCACACCAAACGCGCCGAGGTGTTCTCCACGGTCTACCGTTCGGTGCTCGCCGCGCAGCGGGCCGCGCTGATCGCCGAACGCGATGAGGGCCGCATCGAGGACGAGGCGGTGCGCGCGATGCTGGAGCGTCTCGATCTGCAGGAGGCCGGCGTCACGGCGCGCCTGGAGAGCCGGTTCTGAGCTGGCGCGTTATCGACGTTTTGGCAGTCCCACGCATGGTTGTGGCCGCCAAAGTGTCGATTTCGAGCTCTCAGAACCCGCCGAAATCCCCACCGAAATCGCCGCCACCGAAATCGCCGCCGCCCCAGCCACCGGAATCCCAGCCGCCTTGGTCGCCGCCGCCGTCCCAGCCGGCCTGATCCACGCCGCCGCCGTCGCCGAGCTGGCCCTGGTCGAAACCGTCCTGGAAGCCGTCGCCGTAGCCGTTCTCGAAGGCCTGGGCGTCATAGCCGACGCCGGCCATTCCGCTGAACATCGTGCTGAACAGCAGCGCAGAGCCGAGGCCCCAGGCGCCGGCGACCAGCGCCGGCTTCCACCACGGTTCGGAGTACCAGCCCGCCGGCACCGGGCGCCCGGCGACGCGTCCACCTGGGTAATAGTTCGGGGTGCGCTCCGAGGGGGTGGGGGAGGCCTCGATCTGGCGGCCCTCGAACTCGACACGCCGATCCTCGGTGACGGTGCCCGCGGTGCGTTGTCCGGCAAGGGATTCCAGTTCCGGACCGGGATCCATGCCCATGGCTACCCGCGCGGCACGCACGTAGTAAAGGCCCTCCACCGCGCTCTCCTTGGCCAGCGCGGCCTGCTTGGCGGTGGTGGCCTGCTCGATCTGTGACGAGGCGGCGGTGTAGCGCTCGGAAGCGTCGGCCATCGCCTGCTTGGACGCCTCGTCGGTGCCGTTGAGGTTCAGCACCTGCCCGCCGAGACGTTCGATCACCCGCCGCGCGTCGGCCTGGGCGTCGGCCAGCGACTCGGCGGTCCTGCGGCCGTTCGCTTGCGACGAGGTGTACACGACGAACGCGATCGCCGCGATCACCAGGACGATGAGGATGAGCAAGACGCCGTTCATGGTTCCCAGCGTACCGACAGGAAACGGGCCTTCCTGTGCTTGATCACAGGTTCGGCGTCGCTCCCTGTTCCGGTGGGCGGCCGGTGTTGCGAAACGTGAGTTGAACAGCACGTGAAATGCTGATTTGACCCTGCCGCAAATATTGCTGAATCCGCCCAGCCTCAACATAATTGGCTCGCTCAGTGTTGAGATGCTCGGCAGTTATCTGTGCTTGGAGCGTTATTCTTCGCGTCAGGAGTTCATTGTGGTGTCGTCGCGGTTGATCGCTCTGATGTTTGCTGTGGGTTTGGTTTGTGCGGTATTCGGCGGCGCCGGGTCGGCGGCGGCGGACTCGTCTGAGCCGGGGTCACGGTCGTCTTCAGACTCGTCAGATCGTGCGTCGGCGGGTGCCACTGACGCTGGGGAGCGTGCGGATTCCGACACCTCCGATGCCCCCGATTCGTCTCCCGGGACGTCTGCGACCTCGAACACTCGGGCGCCGTCGTCGACCGATCACGATCCCCAGGGGTCCTCCGATGACGAGGACCAGTCGGCGCCCGGCGGTGACGACGTGCCCTCCGAGATCGACGAGCCCGAGCAGTCCGATCCGTCAGGGCCGTCCACGGCCGGGCAGTCAACAGCTCGGGAACCGAATGTCGTCGCGGAGGCTCTCGCTGGCGACGCGTCACTCGTGGCATCCGACGCAGGCACATCCGATACCGGATCCTCCAGACGTTCCGTGTCCGCGCGCGACGTGCCAAGCGCTGAAAACGAATTGGTGACACCGACCGGATCCTCCGATGCAGCGCAGCGCAATACGGAAGCACGCGCAGCGGCGGACGCCCAGCCGGCGGTGATCTCGACGGTGGTGTCGATGACGGCGACGCTGTCACCCGCGGCGGGGGCTGTGGCCCTGCCCTCGCCGTCGGCGGCGCTACTGCCCGCGAAACCGGCACCGCCCGTGCAGATCTGGTCAGCGCTGGGACGCGTGGTATCGGGCGTGCTCGGAGTCTTCCAGACCCTGGCCGCGCTGCCGGGGCCGAACGGGCAAGGGGAGCCGCCGATCACGTGGTTGTTGGCGGCATACGTCCGCCGCGAAGTGGGAGCCTTCTTCTTCAACTCGGACCCGACTGCGTCGCCCGTGCAGATCGTGCAGTCGGGAGAGGGGGTGATCACCGGCGCGGTCAACGCCGACGATGTCGACGGTGACACCCTGACATATCATCTCGGCATCGCGCCCACCCGCGGCACTGTGGTCGTCGATGCCGACGGTTGGTACACCTACACCCCGAACGCGGACTTGCGGGCGACCGGCGGCAGCGACACGTTCACCGTCGACGTCACCGATGATGGTGTGCACCTGCCCATCGTCGGGACCACCGGTAGTGTCGCCGTGCCGGTCACGGTCACAGTGGCCGGGCCGGGCGGGCCGACCATCGACCTCGGCGACGGCCCGATCCGCTTGGCGCTCAGCCCCGACGGCACCCGTGCCTACGTCGTCGGTGCCGACCAGACGGTGTCGGTCGTCGATATCGACACCGAGTCGCCCACTGTGAGCACGGTGCTGGACACCATCTACGTCGGGTCGGCGATCTTCGTGACCGTCGAGGACGACGGCGGATCCTCCTCCACCGTGGCGATCATCGAGGATGGCGACGACCTGTCCGCGATCGCGACCAGCCCGGACGGCAAGCGCCTCTACGTCGTCAACGCCACCAGGGGCACGGTGAAGGTCGTCGACACCGACCCGGCGAGTGCGACCGTGCACACCGTGCTGGACACCGTGGGCGTCGGTGCGGACCCGACGGCGATCGCAGTCAGCCCCGACGGCGCCCACGCCTACGTGGCCAACGGCGAGGACGGCACGGTGTGGGTGATCGACACCGGATCGAATGAACATGTCGCCACGGTGGCGGTGGGCCGGCGCCCCTCGGCGGTGACGGTCAGTGCCGATGGCACCCGGCTCTACGTCACGAACGTCCTCGACAACAGCATCTCGGTGATCGATACCGCCACTGCGGCCGTCGTCGGCACGTGGGCGGTGGGTGGCCGCCCGGTCGACGTGGTGGTCAGCTCCGACGGCCGTTGGGTGTACACCGCCAATCACCAGAGCAACAGCGTGTCGATGATCCACGCCGCCACCGGCGGGGTCACCAACATCCTGGTCGGTGGCTCGCCCTCGTCGGTTGCGCTCAGCCCCGACGGCGCCTACCTCTACGTCACCGAGTCCTACGCCGACCGGGTGGCCGTCATCGACATCGCCGCGCGCAAGGTGGTCACCCGGGTCGCTGTCGGCGACAGCCCCGAGGATCTTGCGCTGAGCGCAGACGGCAAGCACGCCTACGTCGCCAACCTCAACGACGGCACCGTGTCGCAGATCGCGCTGGCGCCGTTGCCCCTCGCGCCCGCGGCGACCACGCCACTGTTGGGTTCCACCAAGGGTTTCCACATTTACAACGTGACCGGCAAAGAGCTGACCCTGAGTTTCAAGAAGGGTGACTTCGAGAACGGTGGGCCGTCGATCGGTGCCAAGATCGCCCCGGGGACGTACATGGACCTGGAGGTCGTGCAGTACTTCTTCTCCGACAACATCGCCATCGAGAACTGGAAGACCGCGGACGGCGCGACGACGTTCCGCGCCGACACGTGGGTCTACGCATTCCTCACCGGGACGCACACGGACTGCACTGCCAGCGGGGGCGGTCGGCAGTGTGAGAAGAATCCGAGCAGGCTGGAGGTCTACTTCCTGGATGCACCCGGCACGGTGATCACCCTCAACGGCCCCGACGGCCAGCAGCAGGCACAGATCCTCAACGAACTGTGCTACGACGGCTCCCTGGCCACGTGCAGCTTCGAGAGCACCGGCGCCGAGGTCTACTACAACAACCCCGTTGCGGCCCCCGGATCGTTGATCAACGACACCAGCGTCGAACAGGTCCGCGGGCCGATCACCGTCAGCCGCAAGGTGACCAACACGGTCAGCTGGAAGCTCACCTTCAAGGCGGAAACCGGGGCCCTCGTCAAGAGGCTCGTGAACCTCAGTTTCCAGACGGAGTTCGGCCATCAGTGGAGCGAGGAACGGACGTTCATCGACGTCACGACGGTCAAGGTGCCGGCCTTCACCGAGGTGCGGGTGTTCTCCTCAGACCCGGTCGACCGTGTCCACGGCAGGTTCATCGTGAAGATGTACAACACCACCTGGGACCTGACCGACGTCTACTTCGACAGTGCGGACAAGGCGGAGAGCGCTGTGCTCACCTACAAGGAGATCCCGATCGTGCATCCGGCGGTGGCCGCGTAGTCAGTGGCGTCCAGCGGTGGTGCAGGCCTGACCCGCCAACCCTGGCGGCGCCCCAGCAGCACCCGTCTGACGTGGGGCGGCCCGGACGCCGAAAACGGCCCTACCAGCGTTTCCGCCGGTAGGGCCGTTCTTGCGTGGAGCGGGCGACGGGAATCGAACCCGCGTAGCTAGTTTGGAAGACTAGGGCTCTACCATTGAGCTACGCCCGCATGCGGTGCATCGGAGACTGTACCGGCGAAGGCGCAATCAAATCCAATTGATTGCTCCACGACACGTGCCCGTAGTATCTCGCGTGGTCGGCGTGCGTGCGTGCCGACCGGGCAGGCACGGAAAAACTGGCACGGGGTGTAGCGCAGCTTGGTAGCGCATCCGCTTTGGGAGCGGAAGGCCGCAGGTTCAAATCCTGTCACCCCGACCGCACGAGTATCACGAACCACACATACAAGGAGTAACGCAGTGAAGAGCACCGTCGAGAAGTTGAGCCCGACCCGGGTTCGGATCAACGTGGAGGTGCCCTTCACCGAGTTGGAGCCCGACTTCGACCGCGCGTTCAAGCAGCTGGCCACCCAGGTTCGGCTCCCCGGTTTCCGGCCCGGTAAGGCGCCGCGCAAGCTGCTCGAAGCCCGCATCGGCCGCGGCGCGGTCCTGGAGCAGGTCGTCAACGATGCGCTGCCCAGCCGCTACAGCGAGGCCGTCAGCTCGGCCGAGCTGCAGCCCCTCGGCCAGCCCGAGATCGACGTCACCAAGCTCGAGGACGGCGACGAACTGGTCTTCACCGCCGAGGTCGACATCCGTCCCGAGATCGATCTGCCCGACCTGAGTGCACTGAAGATCACCGTCGATCCGATCGAGGTCGGCGATGACGAGGTCGATGCCGAGCTGCAGAACCTGCGCGCCCGCTTCGGCACCCTGACCGGTGTGGAGCGTCCCGCCGCCGAGGGTGACTTCGTCTCCATCGACCTGTCGGCCACCGTCGACGGCGCCGATGTGCCCGAGGCGGCCACCGAGGGCCTGTCCCATGAGATCGGCTCCGGCCAGCTCATCGAGGGCCTCGACGAGGCGATCATCGGCCTCAAGGTCGACGAGAGCAAGACCTTCACCACCACCCTGGCCGCCGGCGAGCACGCCGGTAAGGAGGCCGAGGTCACCGTCACCGTGAAGTCGGTCAAGGAGCGCGAGCTGCCCGAGGCCGATGATGAGTTCGCGCAGCTGGCAAGCGAATTCGACACCATCGCCGAGCTGAAGGAAAGCCTCGTCGAGCAGGTCGGCCGGACCAAGCGCATCCAGCAGGCCGAGCAGATCCGCGACAAGGCGCTCGAGGTGCTGCTCGCCGATATCGAGGTGCCGCTGCCGGAGGCGATCGTCAAGGCGCAGGTCGACGACACCCTGCACAACGCCATCCACGGCCTCGAACACGACGAGGACAAGTTCAACGCGCAGCTGACCGAGCAGGGCAGCAGCCGCGAAGAATTCGACGCCGACAACCAGAGCAACGCCGAGAAGGCCGTCAAGACCCAGCTGCTGATGGATGCCATCGCCGACAAGCTCGACATCCAGGTGGGCCAGGGTGACCTGACCGAGCGACTGGTGCTGATGTCGCGCCAGTACGGCATCGAGCCGCAGCAGCTGCTGCAGGTGCTGCAGCAGAATAACCAGCTGCCGGCCATGTTCGCCGATGTGCGCCGCGGGCTGACCATCGCCGCGGTGGTCTCCGGCGCGACCGTCACCGATACCGACGGCAATGTCATCGACACCGCCGAGTTCTTCGGCCCGGCCGGCGGCGCCGAGACCGACCAGGCGGACGCGGCCGACGAGGCTGCCGAGGCCCCGGCCGAGGTCGAAGCCGCCGACGCCGAGGACGCTGACGACGACGCCGAGAAGAAGGCCAAGAAGGCGGAGAAGAAAGCCAAGAAGAAGGCCGAGAAGAAGGCCGACGCCGCGGACACCGACAGCGCGGAGTGACGCCGCGCGCGTGACGCTGTGAGCGAAAGCGCGCGTTTCAGGGAGTGCACGATCGCGCCGGTTGGTTAGTGTTCGTGTGTACGTAGACGAGAAAGCAGGTATTCAGTCGTGACTGAGATGCGATCGGGCGCGTCGGGGCTCAACCTCATCGACTCGGTGTATGAGCGGTTGCTCGCCGAGCGCATCATCTTCCTGGGAACCCAGGTCGATGACGACATCGCCAACCGGCTGTGCGCGCAGATTCTGCTGCTGGCCGCCGAGGACCCCACCAAGGACATCCACCTGTACATCAACTCGCCGGGTGGATCGGTGACCGCGGGCATGGCCATTTACGACACCATGGTGTTGGCGCCGTGCGATGTGGCTACCTACGCGATGGGCCTGGCCGCCTCGATGGGACAGTTCCTGCTCGCCGCGGGCACCAAGGGCAAGCGGTACGCGCTGCCGCACGCGCGGATCATGATGCACCAGCCGTCGGCGGGTATCGGTGGCAGCGCCGCCGATATCGCCATCCAGGCCGAGCAGTTCGCGCTGACCAAGAAGGAAATGAACCGGCTCAACGCCGAGTTCACCGGGCAGACCCTGGAGCGGGTGGAAGCCGACGCCGATCGCGACCGCTGGTTCACCGCCCCGGAGGCGCTGGAGTACGGCTTTGTCGACCACATCATCACGAGCGTCAGCGTCAACGGTGAGGGACCAGGAGCAGGAATCAAATGAACCCGATGCAATCGCGCTACATCTTGCCGTCGTTCATCGAGCACTCCAGCTTCGGCGTCAAGGAATCCAACCCGTACAACAAGCTGTTCGAGGAACGCATCATCTTCCTCGGCGTGCAGGTCGACGACGCGTCGGCCAACGACATCATGGCCCAGCTGCTGGTCCTGGAGTCGCTGGATCCCGACCGTGACATCACCATGTACATCAACTCGCCGGGCGGTTCGTTCACCTCGCTGATGGCGATTTACGACACCATGCAGTACGTGCGTGCCGATATCCAGACCGTCTGCCTCGGGCAGGCCGCGTCGGCTGCCGCGGTGCTGCTGGCCGCCGGCACGCCGGGCAAGCGGCTCGCGCTGCCGAACGCCCGGGTGCTGATCCATCAGCCCGCGGTGGGTGGCGCCATCCAGGGCCAGGTCTCGGATCTGGAGATCCAGGCCGCCGAGATCGAGCGCATGCGCAGCCTGATGGACACCACGTTGGCTCGGCACACCGGCAAGGATCCGGCGGTCATCCGCAAGGACACCGACCGCGACAAGATCCTCACCGCCGAGGAAGCCAAGGAGTACGGGATCATCGACACGGTCCTGGCCTACCGCAAGCTCTCGGCACAGAACGCCTAGTCACACCCGTCGTATCCGCTCGGCCCCGGTTCGCACGCGAACCGGGGCCGAGCGTTTTGTCGTTGGCGTCAAAATGCTGCGGGTGCCCGCTACGCATGCGATTCTTGTTGCGTCGGGAAACTCCGAGGGAGACGACTATGACCTTGCCCAGAAGCCGGGCGATGCTTGGCGCGTTCATGTTCTCTGCCGGGCTGCTCGGCCAACTCGCCACGCCCGCCATCAGCCTGGCCGAAGACCCGGTGTGCCCGTACGGAATGTACTGGAACCCGGTGGTGGTGCAGTGCCTGCCGGTCGGGGTGAACCCGGTGGTCGGCCCCGCGGGCCCGGTCGGTGTCGGCGGTGTCGTCGGTCCGGTCGGCGTCGGCCCCGTGGGACCGGGACCGGTCGGCCCCGGACCGGTTGGTCCGGGACCCGTCGGACCCGGGGGACTGGGACCGCGCTGACCGATCAGTAACTGAAGGTGGTGGCGCCGTCGCCGATCCACTCCCAAAGTTGGACGGTGCCGCCGGGTTCCGCGCCGTCGATGAAGCCGGCGGCGTCCAGCTTCTTGGCGTCGATGCAGATGGGGCAGACCAGGTAGCGTCCACCGGCCTTGGCGTAGCGGTCGATCAACCCGCTCAACGGTGGGCAGCCCTCACATGCGGTGCCCACCGCGACGCCCGGGACGACCAGACGCACAGCCTCCTTTGTCAGGAACATCATTGTCGGACGGCCGGATTCGGCCGCGCCGACCGCCATCAGGAAGGCAATGGTGACGCGTTCGGCGTCCTCCAGGCCGGTGGTCAGGCTGATCGCCGCCTTGTTCGTTGCGTTGCTCATCGGCTCATCGTGCGCTTCCGGACCGGCCGACGCCATCGCTCGATTATGCGCGGGGCCGCCCCGCGGGGCCACGGCCGCAAAATCCGCCGTCACGCGCCGGGATCGCCGGGTACTGTAGGAACCGGTGTACAACGGATCCGACCAGGTGGTAAAGACCGCAATCCCATCACGGCGACGACACGCCAGGGACACGGACCGCGTGCCGACGGGTGGTAGGCCACCGGGGGATATATGTTCTCCTGCACGCGAACAAATACCACCGACGCGATTCGGCCCTTCGGTCGCACCGTGACGGAACGAACGGGTAGCGTCGGGTTCACACCCGGGGCAACCCACATAGAGTGACAGCGAACAGGAAGTAGGACCCCCCCACATGGCGCGCATCGGAGACGGCGGTGACCTGCTGAAGTGCTCGTTCTGTGGGAAGAGCCAAAAGCAAGTCAAGAAGCTCATCGCAGGGCCTGGCGTCTACATCTGTGACGAGTGCATCGATCTGTGCAACGAGATCATCGAAGAGGAGCTGGCCGACGCTGACGACGTCAAGCTGGACGAGCTCCCCAAACCCGCCGAGATCCGCGAGTTCCTCGAGGGCTATGTGATCGGGCAGGACACCGCGAAGAAGACCCTCGCGGTCGCCGTCTACAACCACTACAAGCGCATCCAGGCCCAGGAGAAGAGCCGCGATTCCCGGGCCGAGCCCGTCGAGCTGGCTAAATCCAACATCCTGATGCTCGGCCCGACCGGCTGCGGCAAGACCTACCTGGCCCAGACGCTGGCCAAGATGCTCAACGTGCCGTTCGCCATCGCGGATGCCACCGCGCTGACCGAGGCCGGCTATGTCGGCGAGGATGTCGAGAACATCCTGCTCAAGCTGATCCAGGCCGCCGACTATGACGTCAAGCGCGCCGAGACCGGCATCATCTACATCGACGAGGTCGACAAGATCGCCCGAAAGAGCGAGAACCCGTCGATCACCCGGGACGTCTCCGGCGAAGGCGTGCAGCAGGCGTTGCTCAAGATCCTGGAAGGCACCCAGGCGTCGGTGCCCCCGCAGGGTGGACGCAAGCATCCGCATCAGGAGTTCATCCAGATCGACACCACCAACGTGCTGTTCATCGTGGCGGGTGCGTTCGCCGGCCTGGAACGGATCGTGTCGGATCGGGTCGGCAAACGCGGGCTCGGTTTCGGTGCCGAGGTGAAGTCCAAGGCCGAGATCGACACCCAGGACCACTTCGCCGAGGTGATGCCCGAGGATCTGATCAAATTCGGGCTGATCCCCGAGTTCATCGGTCGTCTGCCGGTGGTCGCCTCGGTGACCAACCTGGACAAGGAATCGCTGGTCCAGATCTTGTCCAAGCCGAAGAACGCGCTGGTCAAGCAGTACACCCGGTTGTTCGAGATGGACGGTGTCGAGCTGGAGATGACGCCGGAAGCCCTCGACGCGATCGCCGACCAGGCCATTCACCGCGGCACCGGTGCCCGTGGCCTACGCGCCATCATGGAAGAGGTTCTGCAGCCGGCGATGTATGACATCCCCGGCCGCGATGACGTCGCCAAGGTCGTCGTCACCAAGGAGACCGTGCAGGACAACGTGCTGCCGACCATCGTGCCGCGCAAGCCCGCGCGCAACGAGCGCCGCGAAAAGACCGCCTAGGTCCCACGTCATATCGACGAAACGGCTGTCCTTCCACGGGAAGGACAGCCGTTTCGTCGATATCGGCTAGCTAGAGCACCCGGTCAGGCCGGGTGTAGACGTTCATCGAGGCGCCGCGCAGAAAGGCCACCAGGGTCACACCGGACTGGGCGGCCAAATCGACCGCCAGCGAGGACGGTGCGGACACCGCTGCCAGCAGCGGGATCCCGGCCATCACCGCCTTCTGGGTCAGCTCGAAGGACGCCCGGCCGCTGACCAGCAGTATGGTGCCGGCAAGCGGCACCCGACCGGATTCCAGTGCCCACCCGATGACCTTGTCGACGGCGTTGTGCCTGCCGATGTCCTCGCGCACCACCAGTGCGTTGCCGTGGGCGTCGAACAGCGCGGCGCCGTGCAGGCCACCGGTGGCCGCGAACACCTTCTGTCGGTCGCGCAGTCGGCCGGGCAGCGCGGACAGGGTGGCCGCCTCGACGACGAGGGGATCGTCGCCGGGGGCGTGTTTACTGCTCAGCCGCACCGCGTCCAGTGACGCCTTCCCGCACACCCCGCACGAGGACGTGGTGTAGAAGTTGCGGGTGACATCCACGTCAGGCGTCGGGACACCATGCGCCAGTGTCACGTCCAGCACGTTGTAACTGTTGACGCCGTCTTCGCCGGCGCCGCGGCAGTACTGCACGGCCGCGATGTCCGCACGCCGGGAGACCAGTCCCTCGGTGAGCAGAAGTCCTTGGGCCAGCTCGACATCGGATCCGGGGGTGCGCATCGTCACGGTCAGCGGGGTGCCGTTGACGCGGATCTCCAAGGGTTCTTCGACGGCCAGCGTCTCGGGGCGCGCGACGGCATCCTCGGCGGTCACGTGCTGCACGCGCCGACGCGCGGTGACCCTACCCATCGGATGTCCGTTCGCTCGGCTCCAGCCGGATCACCACGGCCTTGGAGACCGGCGTGTTCGACCGCGCCGCAACATGATCCAGCGCCACCAGCGGGTTGGTCTCCGGATAGTAGGCGGCCGCGTTACCGACCGGCGTCGCGTAGGGCACCACCCGGAAGTCCGTCGCCCGACGCTCTTGGCCGTCGAACTCCGATACCAGGTCGACGCGGTCACCGTCGCTCAGCCCGAACGCGGCGATATCGGCCGGGTTCACGAACACCACCCGACGCCCACCCTTGACGCCGCGATAGCGGTCGTCGAGCCCGTAGATGGTGGTGTTGTACTGGTCGTGGCTGCGCAGCGTCTGCAAGATCAGCCGGCCCTGCGGCACCGGGACCCACTCCAGCGGGCGCACCGAGAAGTTGGCTTTGCCGGTGGCGGTGTGGAATTCGCGGGAGTCCCGGGGCGGATGCGGCAGCTGGAAGCCGTCGGGTTGGCGCACCCGGATGTTGTAGTCGGTGCATCCGGGCACCACGTCGGCGATGGCGTCGCGGATCCGGTCGTAGTCGGCGTTGAACGCCTCCCATTCGACCGGGTGCTCGGGGCCGAGCAGCGCGCGGGCCAGTTGGCAGACGATGGCGACTTCACTGCGCAGCTGATCGCTGGCCGGTGTCAGGCTGCCGCGGGACAGGTGCACCATTGACATCGAATCCTCCACGGAGACCAGCTGTTTGCCCGAGGCCTGAAGATCGCGATCGGTGCGGCCCAGCGTCGGCAGGATGAGCGCGGTCCTGCCGTGCACGAGGTGGCTGCGATTGAGCTTCGTCGAGATCTGCACGGTGAGTGCGCAGTTGCGCAGTGCGGCCTCGGTGACCTCGGTGTCGGGGGTGGCCGAGACGAAGTTGCCGCCCATCCCGATGAAGGTCTTGGCGCGGCCGTCGCGCATGGCACGGATGGCATCGACGGTGTCATGCCCGTGTTTACGCGGGCTGGTGATTCCGAACCGCGCATCCAGGGCGCTCAGGAATCCCTCCGGCATCTTCTCCCAGATGCCCATGGTGCGATCACCCTGCACATTCGAGTGGCCGCGTACCGGGCATACGCCCGCGCCCGGCTTGCCGATCATGCCGCGCAGCAACAGCAGATTGGTGGCCTCACCGATGGTGGCGACCGCATGCCGCTGCTGGGTGAGGCCCATCGCCCAGCAGATCACCGTCCGCTCGGAGCGGCTGAGGATATCGGCGACCCGGCGCAACTGGCCTTCGTCGACGCCGGTGGCATCCACCACCGTGTCCAGATCGACGGCGCGCGTCTGGCGTTCGTACTCGGCGAAGCCCGCGCAGTGCCTATCCACGAAGTCACGGTCCACCACCGTGCCGGGCGCGCGATCCTCGGCCTCGAACAACAAGCGGCCCAGCCCCGCGAACAGCGCCATATCGCCGCCGATCCGGATCTGCACGAACTCGTCGGCGATCGGGATGCCATCACCGATCACGCCGTGCACCTTCTGCGGATCCTTGAACCTGATCAGCCCGGCCTCGGGCAACGGGTTGACCGCGATAACGGTGGCGCCGTTGGCTTTGGCCTTTTCCAGGGTGGACAGCATCCGCGGATGGTTGGTGCCCGGGTTCTGTCCGGCGATCAGGATCACGTCGGCGTGTGCCATGTCGTCGACGGTCACCGAACCCTTGCCGATGCCGATCGAGTCGGTGAGTGCGGTGCCCGATGATTCGTGGCACATGTTCGAGCAGTCCGGCAGGTTGTTGGTGCCGAAACTGCGCACCAGCAGTTGGTAGAGGAAAGCGGCCTCGTTACTGGTGCGTCCCGAGGTGTAGAACACGGCTTCGTCGGGGGAGGCCAGATCGTGCAGGTGGTCGGCGATCAGCCGGTACGCGTCATCCCACTCGACGGGCTCGTAGTGGGTGGCGCCCGGACGCAGCACCATCGGGTGGGTGAGCCTGCCCTGCTGGGACAGCCAATACTCGGGTTTGGTGGACAGCTCGGCGACCGAGTGGCGGGCGAAGAAGTCGGTGGTGACGACGCGTTTGGTCGCTTCCTCCGCGACGGCCTTGGCGCCGTTCTCGCAGAATTCGGCCAGTTTGCGGCCGCCGTGCTCCTCGGGCCAGGCGCAGCCGGGGCAGTCGAAGCCGTGCCGTTGGTTCAGCCTGGCCAACGTGGCGGCTGTGCGCAGCGGACCCATTTCACTGAGTCCGCGTTGCATGCTGACCAGGACCGCCTTGACACCGGCGGCTTCGTGCTTTGCGCCGCTGACCTCGATATCACGCTCGTCGTAGCTTGCATCGACGTCTCGGGTCATATCGTCCAGGCTAACCGTCGCCGGTGACGCGGCGGGGCGAGACATATTTGCCATTTCACATGCAGTGATAGACGGTATCTATTGATGGCAAGTGACATGTTTCTGCAGCACCTGGACTACCTGCTGGCGCTGGCCGCCGAGCGCCATTTCGGGCGGGCCGCGGCGCGCTGCCATGTCAGCCAGCCGACGCTGTCCGTCGCGATCCGGCGCCTGGAGAAGGACCTGGGCATCGTCATCGTGCAGCGCGGTCACCGCTTCGAGGGCTTCACCGAGGAGGGGCGGCGGGTCGTGACGTGGGCGCAGCGGATCATCGCCGAGCGCGACGAGATGCTGGCCGATCTGGAACGCATGCGCGGCAGGCTGACGGTGACCGCGCGACTGGGGGCCATCCCGACCGCCGTGCCCGCCAGCCCCTTCATCACCGGCGAGTTCTTGCGCCGCAACCCGGCCGCGTCGGTGCGCATCGAAGCGCTATCCTCGCGTGAGATCGCCCGCCAGTTGGCCGATTTCGAGATCGATGCCGGTTTGACCTATCTCGACGACGAAGCGCCGCCCGGCACGCGGTCGGTGCAGCTGTACCGCGAGCAGTACGTTCTGGTGGCCCCGGCAGACCACCGCTTGATGGGCGCGCCGGAAGTGGCATGGTCGGATGCGGCGGGACTGGAGTTGTGCGTGCTGATGACCACGATGCGCAACCGACGCATCCTGGATGCCAACATGGCGGCCGAGGGCGTGCAGTACCGACCGGTCGTGGAGGCGGGGTCGGTCGATGCCCTGTACGCCCATCTGTCGCACTCGGGAAGGGCGACCATCGCGTCCACGGCCTGGTTGCCGCGGCTCGGGGTGCCGCCGGGTTTCGCCGCTCGGCCGATGGTTCAGCACGGGCCGCGTCCGGCGATCGGGCTGGTGGTGCTCGACCGCGCTCCCGCATCGATCGTGGCGGCGGCCCTCGTCGAGGTGGCCGCGGAGGCAGATCTCGAGGCGCATATCGACGCTGCCTGGGGTACCGCAGGCGAGCGACCCGGGTAGCGGGTCGTCGTGCAGGACGGCAACTGCCCCGGCGGTCGCTGCGTCCGGGCAGGCAGCCGACGAGCTCGGCATCTGGCATTCGTCCATGACCTGCGGCGAGGTCAGAGCGGCAATCCGAAGTTGCCCACCCCTTGAAGCAAAGGCTGCTGAGAGCGACCGGTACGCGAGTTTCGCCACGAAAATGGGCGCAAACGAGCACGGCTGGCCTGCAGGTCCCCGGTCAGTGACTCGAAGTCGCAAGCCGAGAGGGTTCACCGCCGCCACGACGCGCACACGTTGTCGAGCACCGATGTGCACTGCATTCCGGTGTTGACGCGTGCGTAACAAGATCGGCATCCATGGTTCCTAGTGTGGGCCGGTCAACGTCCGTCGAGTCCATGTCCGTCGTTTAGCTGGCGGGCCGCAGTGCAAAGGAATTCCATTGAGCGCAAATGCTGTCCGCCTCCAGGCGATCACCAATGTCGAAGGCTACGTCCCGCCGGCCATCAGCTTCGACCCCACCGAGGCGCCCGGCGAGATCTTCGGGTCGAACGTGTTCACCAAGGCCGAGATGCAGCTGCGGTTGCCGAAATCGGTCTACAAGTCCGTGGTCGCAACCATCGAGAAGGGTGCCACGCTCGACCCGGCCGTCGCCGACTCGGTGGCCTCGGTGATGAAGGACTGGGCGCTGTCCAAGGGCGCCACCCACTACGCGCACGTGTTCTACCCGATGACCGGACTGACCGCGGAGAAGCATGACAGCTTCCTGGAGCCGGTCTCCGACGGCCAGACGCTGGCCGAGTTCGCGGGTAAGACGCTGATCCAGGGCGAACCCGATGCCTCCAGCTTCCCGTCGGGCGGGCTGCGTAGCACCTTCGAGGCACGCGGGTACACCGGCTGGGATGTCACCAGCCCGGCCTACATCCTGGAGAACCCGAACGGCAACACACTGTGCATCCCGACGGTCTTCGTGTCGATGACCGGTGAGGCGCTGGACTACAAGACACCCCTGCTGCGCAGCCAGCAGGCCATGGGTGCGCAGGCGGAGCGCATCTTGAAACTGTTCGGGCACAAAGACTTCGACAATATTGTCTCGTTCTGCGGTCCGGAGCAGGAGTACTTCCTCGTCGATCGGCACTTCTTCCTGGCCCGGCCCGATCTGATCAACGCCGGCCGTACCCTGTTCGGCGCCAAGCCGCCCAAGGGGCAGGAGTTCGACGACCACTACTTCGGGTCGGTGCCCGAGCGGGTGCTGGGCTTCATGATGGACACCGAGCGCGAGCTGTTCAAGCTCGGCATCCCGGCCAAGACCCGGCACAACGAGGTCGCGCCCGGACAGTTCGAGATCGCGCCGATGTTCGAGCGGGCCAATATCGCCGCCGACCACCAGCAGTTGCTGATGACCATCTTCCGCAACGTCGCCAAGAAGCACGGCATGGAATGCCTGTTCCACGAGAAGCCGTTCGCCGGGGTCAACGGGTCCGGAAAGCACGTCAACTTCTCGCTGGGCAACGCCCAGTTCGGCAGCCTGCTGGTGCCCGGCGACACCCCGCACGAGAACGCGCAGTTCCTGGTCTTCTGTGCCGCGGTGATCCGCGCGGTGCACAAGTTCGCCGGTCTGCTGCGGGTCTCGGTGGCATCGGCCACCAACGACCATCGCCTCGGCGCGAACGAGGCGCCGCCGGCGATCATCTCGATCTTCCTCGGGGATCAGCTCGCCGATGTGTTCGAGCAGATCGCCAAGGGTGCGGCGACATCGTCGAAGGGCAAGGGTGTCATGCACATCGGCGTCGACACGCTGCCGATTCTCCCGACCGATCCGGGCGACCGAAACCGCACCAGCCCGTTCGCGTTCACCGGCAACCGGTTCGAGTTCCGGGCACCGGGATCGGGTCAGACCATCAACGTGCCGATGATCATC
This sequence comes from Mycobacterium sp. MBM, assembly GCA_021648845.1. Classification (GTDB taxonomy): domain Bacteria; phylum Actinomycetota; class Actinomycetes; order Mycobacteriales; family Mycobacteriaceae; genus Mycobacterium. The sequence continues at coordinate 20,562 of JAKJHY010000049.1, forward strand.
CTCAACACGATCATGGCCGATTCGTTGGACTACATGGCCACCGAGTTGGAGAATGCGGTGGCAGCCGGCACCGACTTCGATGCCGCGGTCCAGACGCTGCTGACCGATATCATCACCGAGCACGGCGCGGTGGTGTTCAACGGCGACGGCTACTCGGAGAACTGGCAAATCGAAGCCGCCGAGCGTGGTCTGCCGAACCTCAAGACCACCCTGGACGCCATCCCGGAACTGGTGAAGCCGGAAGCCGTCGCGGTCTTCGAGAAGTACGGCGTGTTCAGTGAGCGCGAGCTGGAGAGCCGCGTTGAGGTCCGGTACGAGATGTACGCGCTGACCATCGCCGTCGAGGCGAAACTGGCGCTGGAGATCGGCTCGACCGTCATCCTGCCCGCGGCGGTGCGCTACCAGACCGAGCTGGCGCAGAACGTCGGCGCGCTCAAGGCGGCAGGTGTCGATCCGGATCTGACTCTGTTGCAGGCCGTTTCCGAGCCGATCGGCGCGCTGACCGCGGCGCTGGCTACGCTCAAGGAGGGCCTGTCGCAGCACGCGGAGGGTGCCGCCGCCGAGGCTCGGCACGCCAAGGACGTGTTGCTGCCCGCCATGGACGCGGTCCGTGCGGCCGCCGACACCCTGGAAGGTGTGGTCGCCGACGATCTGTGGCCGCTGCCGACCTACCAGGAGATGCTCTACATCCTGTAGGCGGATATCAGACATCGCCGGGTGCGGGGGATAGGCCCGCCCGGGGCCTCTGGTGACCTCAGCCCCCGCGCCCGGCGATCAGCCGCATCAGGGACTTAAGGCTCTGCTGCTGCCTGCCGGGTGCGGCATACGTTGGGCAGATGGAGGATCACGATCACCACACCGCCGTACTTGCCGAACTGAAGCCGCAGCATCGTGCACTGCGGCAGATGATTCCCGAGGTCTATGACGGGTTCGGGGCACTCAGTCGAGCGGCATTGGGCACCGGCGCGGTCGATGCCAAGTTCAAGGAACTGATCGCGATGGTGATCGGCGTGGTGCAGGGTTGTGACGGGTGCATTGCCTCGCATGCCCGTGCCGCTGTCCGCGCGGGAGCCAGCAAGCAGGAGGCGGCCGAGGTCATCGGCGTCGGCATCATGATGCATGGCGGACCGGCCACCATCTACGGTGCGCGTGCCTACGCCGCCTTCTGCGAGTTCGCCGACGCGGGTATCGGACAGCCGGCGTGACGGTGAGCGGCCTGCGCACCATCGAGGTCTTCGCCGACGTTCTGTGTCCGTTCACCCACGTCGGGCTGCGCACGCTGGTCGATCGCCGCGACCAGCACGGGCTGACCGAACCGCGTCTACGCATCCGGGCCTGGCCGCTGGAGCTGATCAACGACGGGCCGCTCGACCCGCACCACATCGCCGCCGAGATCTCCGCGCTGCGCGGGTCGGTGCGCCCCGATCTGTTCGCCGGCTTCTCCGTCGACACGTTCCCGAAGACCTCCATGGTGGCCTACGCGCTGACCGCCGCGGCCGACCGTGCCGACGATCCCGCGTTGGTCGAGGACGTGGGGATGGCACTGCGCAATGCGGTGTTCGAGGAGGGGCTGGACATCGGCCGGCCGGAGATCGTCGCGCCGATCGCCGACCGCTTCGGCCTCGAACCCCTCGACGCCGAGGCAACCTCCGCCGCGGTCCGTGCCGATTGGGAGGACGGCCGCACCCGCGGGGTGATCGGCTCACCGCATTTCTTCGCCGAAGACGGCAGTGACTGGTTCTGTCCCAGCCTGGCCATCAGCCGCGACGAAGTCGGCAATTTCGTCGTCGCCTGGAAACACGGCACCCAAGCCTTCGTCGACCGCGTCTTCGGCTGAGCCCCGTGGGCTCGCGGGCGATCCGATCGCCTGTGATCAGAGCACGGTGCCGGCGGTAGCGTCGTCGCGAATCACCGGCAGCCCGGCGTCTCGCCACGCCTTCATCCCGCCGACCATGTTGTAGACGGTGACCCCGGCGGCCGCGAGCCTCTTTGCCGCCGAACCGGATCTGTTGCCCGAGCGACAGACTGCCACCACGGGTGTGGTGGCTGCGAAGGCGCCCGGGTCGAGTCGCCCGAGCCGTAGGTGAACAGCGCCGGGAGCGTGTCCGGCTCCCCACTCGTCGTCCTCGCGAACGTCGAGCAGGATGGCGCCGGATTCGTCCACCAGCTTCAGTGCTCCGCCCGGATCGACATCCTGCACGGCGGTCATGACTTTCCTCCCACCCGGATGGCGGCCTCGACCTCGTCGGCGGGGATCTCCTTGGTGCAGAAGAACCAGTCCTCGCATGTGACGCCCTCGTCGTGGCCGTCCATGCGTTCCTTGGCGGTACCGCAGGAGCCGGCGGGCGGAACGATGACGGGGTCGCCCGGACGCCAGTCGGCGGGTGTGGCGACAGCGAAATGGTCGGCGGCTTGCAGCGCCTTGACGACGCGCAACAGCTCATCGAAATTGCGGCCGAGACTCAGCGGGTAGTAGATGATGGTCCGGACCATTCCCGCAGGATCGATCACGAAGACCGCCCGCACCGCTTTGGTGGAATCCTCGCCGGGCATGATCATTCCGTACATCTCGGCGATCCTCATCGAGACGTCTTCGATGAGCGGGAATGTCACCTCGACGTCCTTCATGCCGCGGAAGCTGATCTTCTCCTTGATGGTTCGCAACCAGGCGATGTGGCTGTAGAGCCCGTCGACGGACAGCCCGACGAGTTCGGTGTTGTAGGCCGCGAACTCCTGCTGCATCGATGCGAATGTCATGAATTCGCTGGTGCAGACCGGGGTGAAGTCGGCGGGGTGGGAGAACAGGATGACCCACTTGCCCGCGTAATCGGCGGGGAAGTTGATGTCACCCTGGGTGGTCACGGCGTGAAATGCCGGCGCCGGGTCGCCGATGCGCGGCATGGTGGGCGCGGCCGAGGTGGGAATCTCGCTGGTTGTCATGGTGGTTCAGGTCTCCTTCGGTGGTGGTGGTCAGGTGAGTGCGACGCAGGGACCGTTCGCGGCCGGGGTGGTCTGGTCGGCCAACGGGCTAGGACAGTGCGAGGAAGAGCTTTTCGAGCTCGGCTTCGGTCATCGGTGGATGGTCGCTGGTGGTGCTGGTGCCGGCGGCGCACGCCCGCATGCCGGTGGCGACGATCTTGAAGCCGGCACGATCGAGCGCTTTCGAGACCGCGGCGAGTTGAGTGACCACGTCCTTACAGTCGCGGCCCTGCTCGATCATGGCGATCACACCGGCCAGTTGTCCTTGGGCGCGCCGTAACCGGTGCAGTACCTCGGTTTCGGTGGTGTTGTCAGCGGTCATGATGGTTCCTCGGCTTCGTTTTCGACGGGGCGACAGGCGCCAGGTGGGACGGGGCGTCGGGTCGCCGCGGTGCTGGGCCGGCCGCTGCGACACCGCGGTGGGAGTCGATGCTGGCCGGTGTGGTCATGGGGGGTGTCCTTTCGGGGTGGGGTGGGTGACGTTGGACCCTATCGATCTATACCGTGGGGGGTATCGTCACCACCATGATAGACATACCCCCAGGGGTACACGCAAGAGGGAATTTTGAT
>JAKJHY010000050.1 GCA_021648845.1 Mycobacterium sp. MBM
CGACCCCGCCGACCGGACCGCCATCTGCGATACCCATGCTGACCAGCATGGGTCCATTTAAGCAGATAAGCAGTACAGACGTACGATGAACGCGGCCGCGTCACTCGGCCCGGCCCGAAACCCATCAAGTGACCTGCCGATACGGCGCGATTTTCGTCGTGTCCGGAACCAGAGAGGACAGTCCGTTGAACCCACGCACCCCGATACGCCACGGCGAGGTGTTGCTTCTTCCTGTCGCAGAAGTACCCGCGGGACACCGCGCCGACGTCGACACCTGCATCGTGGGACACAGCGAGTCCGGACACCACCATGTGCTGGAGAGCGATCGCCTGTTCGCCCAAATCGTCGCCGCCAATGGCGACCTTTTCGTCGACCTCGACACGCCGACCCCCTTGCGCCATCACAAGACGCACCAGCAGCACCGCGAATTGCTGGTGCCGGCGGGGGCGTGGAAAGTGGTAACGAAGACGGAGTTCGATGTGCGGTCGCTTCCACTGCGACAACCGGACCCGCGGATCGTGCCTGAGGCCGACCCCTCGTCCGTGGTCCCTGAATACCGCAGGATGGTCCGAGACTGAGCGATGGCCGAGTTCGACGAAGGCACAGCCGTTCGCCTGGTGAACAAGTTCTGCGACAGTCGAGGGGTTGTCGCACGAACGCGAATCTCGGTGGCTCCGAATCTCAGCGACGCCCTTCGATTGATGGACCTCAAGGGGCCGGATCGCCGATGGTCGAAGATCGGCGGCCGCGGTCACGCGGCCGATATTCCTCCGCCATCGCCACCGGCAATTACCACCAGCGCCGAGCGCCAGATATTCGACGTGGCGCTGGAAGAAGCCGGTCAAGCTACCGGCTTTCAGCGCGCCTGGCAGCACAGCCACACCGTGGCATCGGGAGCGCACTGGGCGCGGGTCTCGGCCCTGATGCGCAGCGCGCACAATGCTGGTCTCGGTTGGCTGATACCGGCGCACCGTGACCTCATCCTGGTGCCCCTGCCGCGGATGTCGGTGGACGAGGGTACAGCCGACGTACTGCACGAGGACACCGGGAAACTGGCAGTCGAGTGGCTGGACGGCTCGGGGTACCACTTCCTCCGCGGTGTTCACTTCGACACCGCGACCTACCGCAAGGTGGTCGCAAGCCAGTTGTCCATGGCCGAGCTGTGCCTGCTGCCGAATGTCGACCATCGGTCGATCGCGCTGTCCTACTTGTCATTCGAAGATCTGGTGCGCAGGTTTGGCGCTCAACTGATCGACAGCGGCAGGCGTGGAACCTCATTGTTCCGGCTGCCGCTGCCGCGGGAACTTCGCGGGGCCAGACCCGCCGGCTACGGGGATTTCGACTACTTCATCCACATGCGCGATGCCAGCCATCCCGAGCGGGAGTTCATCGAGTGGGTGGATCCGCGAATTGGGGTGCAATGTGATGCCGAACTGTGTCAGGCGCACGCGTTCGGGATCAGCAAGCAGGAGTGGTTGTCGATCGAGCAGGCGGGGTGACTTCCATCGTCTCGACTGAGACGGCCCTCTCGCCCGGCCCGGATGGCCTGCGCCGTTGACTCGCAACACGGCACCGCCCCTGTCGCACTTTCCCTTGCTGGGACTGAGGAAGATCGCGACGGACCTTGCGTTTACAGATTCCGACGCGGGTGTCGACCTGCCTGACTCCGTCGTTCGGAATACCTGCTATCGGCTGAAACCCGCGCGGCGCAGCCGCATTTTCGACGTGATCCACGCACCCAACCAGAACACCACGGCGTAACCGGCCAGCAGGACCATCGGCACGTCCGGCGCCAGAGGGGAACAAACCGCGCTGTAGGTGCTCGACACAGTCAGCAGCTGAATCGCCCCGAGTATCAGCCCGCACGTCATCATGACCAGGTTCGCCGCAAAGGCGGACAGTCCCCCTATCACCGCGACCGCCAGCAGAACAACGACGGCGCCGGTAGGACCGACGAGACCCTCACCGATGGGCCCTGACATGAAGAGCATGACGTCTATCGCCCCGAAAAGAGCCAAACCCGAAGCCGTGGTGCGAAATCCACTCATCGCCTTCACGGTCAGTGCCGCAATGAGCGTCCCGACCCAAATCGCAGAAAGCAGTACCACTGCCACGATGCGCAGAGCAGGGTCAACGCCATCGTCGCATCCGGTGACGCCAAGCAATCGGGTGATTGCTGGCACCGAGGCGGCCAGTCCCAGCACGCTGTAGAGCAGTTCCACTCCGAGGCGCCCGGGCCACCACTGCCTCACGAAGACTGCGGCGACAGCGATCACACCGATCAGAGCGCCAGAGGTGAAGGATCCACTGCGATCTCCGCCCACCGCCGCCAGCTCTGACAACGCAAGAGCTGCGATGAGCCCCTCCAGAAACGCGGCGAAGCTGCCCCCGAAATTCGCGGAGTTGGTTCGATCACCGCGGTCATCGAGGACATGGCCCATCCCGTTGCGCCGGCCCAGGATGAAGTAGTAGACCACCATCAGCATTCCGAGTACGCCGACCAGGCCGGTCGCTTCAGCCATCACTCCTCCGTCTGGTCGTATGCCCGAAGTTCACTGCAGCACTCGGTCGCATCACTGCCGCTGGGTGGCAGCCGAACAGGGCCGTGGGAGCATGTACTCCGGCAACGCCCAGCACACCACGGATCACCCTATTGCTCAGCGCCAATCGAATCTGAAGACCGCGTGTGATCATTGCATCTTCGACCGCTTCGAAGAAGGGGGGCTCGCCCATGTCGGCCGACCGTCCGACTGCACCATCGTTGCTGGCAGTGCTAACTTTCCCCTACCGAAACACGGGTAGAGAATTGACGGAGGGAACCGCCCGATGGGTTACGACGATCGTTGCAAGAACTGCCGGCACGGCCAATGCTCGACATGCAAGGGTGCCGGCAAAGTATGGGGGATGTTCGGCGACTGCACGAAGTGCCACGGTCAAGGCGGAAAGCCGTGCGCCAGCCATCGGTAGATCCCGTCGCTTGACGAACTCCACCCCGGACCCACGGGCCAGCCACGCTTCCCGCGGGAAGCGCAATGGCCGATGAGCGGACCCAAGATCGTCGACTACGTCGCCGCCGAAAGGCAGCGGGTCGAGGCTGCGCAGCGCCGATGGTCGGCACTTTGCGGCCGGGCCGAGGCGTTCCGCCGGCAGTGCGTCGACTCCGGATACCCGGAATGCGCCGTCGCTGTCGGGCGACTCAGTGCGACATCGTCGGCCGATATCGACGGTCGGTGTGAAGAGGTGGCGGCGGCACTGAAGGCTGCAGGTCGGCAGTTGTTGAGTCGACAATTCTCCGACCGGACGCGCGAAGTGGTGACAGGCTTGGCCGATGCGCTCGCTGAACTCGATCGCCGGGAGGGTCGAACATCCTCACACGATTGCGGTACGACGCCACATCCCGACGAGCGAGCGACGGGCACTGGATTTCGACCAGACTTCACCGACAGAGTCACCAGGCAATTGGCGACGCTGCGGACACCGACGGAAACCCTGCAGCAGGCTGGCGCCGCGGTCCTGCGCGAGGCTGATCCGGCACGTGCTCAGATCCTGTATTCAGATCTGAAACACCGGGTGGCCCAGGCCAACAAAACAGAAGCACGCAAAGAGCAACAACTCACGGAGATCGCCGAGCAGCGTGCCCAACTCGACCGGTTGACCGATCCGCTACCCCTGCATGCGTTGCTCGATCAGGCCACTGACGCCGTCCTTCGGGGCCTCGACGCCGGCGACATGGTGCAGCAGGCATGCACCGCGATCACTGCGCAGCTGGATGCCGCAGCGGCTGCAGCAGACCGAGAGTACGTCCGCAACGCGGTCGCCGAGGCACTGAGAGAACTGGGCTACGACGTCGCCGACGTCACGGTTGCCACTCCCGGGACCCTGGTGGTTCGGCAGAGCCACTCACACGGTGTGCGCGCCGATATCCGCGACGGACAGATCGGCATCGCAGCGGTCCGGCTCGGGGCAACAGGCAGCATCGACAGATCGAGCGACCGTGATGCCGAGGACGAATTTTGCCGCAGGCTCCCCGGCCTCGTCAGCGCGTTGGACAGCCGCGGGATCACCACTGAGCTCAGGGAGGCAAAACTCCCGGGTCTGTATACCCCTGAAACGGTCGCTGTGGGCGCTAAAGACACCGCGCAGTCCCCCACGTCGGTGCAGGCGAGTCCGAAAGTCCGCCGCCGGAGCAATCCGTGACACTCGAACATCCGCCGTGGCTGCGCGAACTCGACATTGCACTGCCCGCCAATCCGCAGGTGCTGATCACCGGCAATCTTCGCGACACTGTTCTGATACCCCGTGGATCGGCGGCGCCGCGGCAGGCCTCGGTCGTAGAGGCGATCCTGCTCGAACTCGAATCCGCCGGACATACCGACGCCATTGTCTACGATCCCGTCGACGGTGCGGTCCCCGCACGCAACGGGTCGGGAACCGCGGCTGCACTGATCAACCAGTGCAGCGCCGACAGCACCGAGGGCACGCCTCTGGCCGCATTGACGACGCTGCTGCGCGCCGTGGTGATGTCCGCCAAACCCTGTGTGCTCGTCCTGAACAATTCATCTCGCTTGGCGCCCGGCGGCAATCTGTCGGCCGAGCCGGTCCACCGGTTGCTCGCGACTGTCGAGAAGCTCATGCTGACCGCACCCGTGCGTCCGGTGCCCGGCCGCCATAAGGCAGCGCTGTACAACACAGTCGTCTGGCTTGTCGATCGGGAAAGCGACCTGCCATCCTGGTTGGCCTCCTCAGAACTTGCGAGGGTCATCTCTGTTCCGAATCCGACAATGGAGCATCGCTCGACCCTGGCCGCGAGTCTGGTGCTTTCTATGCCGGACCCACCTACTCGCGGCAGCACCGATCACGATGAGATTGTCCAACGATTCGCAGCCAGCACCGATGGACTGACACTCCGCTCGATGTCGGAGATCGGCCGATTGGCCCAGGATCGCGAGATCCCGGCTCAGCGCATCGACGAGGCGATCCGCACATTCCGGCACGGCATCCCCGATAACCCCTGGCAGTCCTCTGATCTGCGACGGCGGGTGAACGCCGGTGCGGCGACACTCGGAGAGAAGGTATTGGGACAACCGGCTGCGATCCGAAAGGCGGTGGACATCCTCATCCGGTCCTGCATGGGCCTGACCGGAGCAGAATCACGGAGTTCTGGAACGCGGCCGCAGGGCGTGCTCTTCTTCGCCGGCCCCACCGGCGTAGGCAAGACCGAGCTCGCCAAATCCATTGCCGAACTCGTATTCGGGCAAAAGGATTCATTTGTACGCTTCGACATGAGCGAGTTCCGGTTCGATCACACCGAGGCCAGGCTAATCGGCGCGCCACCGGGATACGAGGGTTTCGGAGGCGGCGGGGAGCTCACGAATGCCATTCGTCAACAACCATTTCGGCTGATCCTCTTCGACGAGATCGAGAAGGCGCACCCTCGAATTCTCGACAAGTTCCTCCAGATCCTCGACGATGGCAGACTTACCGATGGCACCGGAGACACGGTGTTCTTCAGCGAAAGCCTGATCGTCTTCACGTCGAATCTCGGCGTCTACCAGCAAGACGAAGCAGGTCGACGGATACCGGTCGTCGAACCCGACGCACCCTACGAAGTTGTCGAACGCGAGATTAGAGCTGCCGTGGAAGAGCATTTCAAGACCGAGATCGGCCGACCGGAGATCCTCAATCGCATCGGCGACAACATCGTGGTATTCGACTTCATCAGTGCCGATGTCATCGAGCAACTCGTCCCAATGTTCACCGGCAACGTCATCGACCGAGTTCGCGAACAGTTGGGCTACGAGGTGAGCGTGGCCGATGAGGCCAACGACGCGTTGGTGTCAGGAGCGCTGACCGAGATCGAGTTCGGTGGGCGCGGCGTGCGCAACGCAGTCGAGTCGATGTTCACAAACCCGCTGGCGCGGGCACTGTTCGAGCGAAACTCCGACAACAGGTCGGTGACCGTGCGCCAGCTGGTGCGTTCGGACGACGGTTGGTCGGCGGTATTGGGATGACCACGATGCTGCTGTCGCGACTGCATTATCCGATCAGAAACCTTGGCTACGGCGTACGCGCCGGCATTTGGTTTCAGGGCTGCTCGGTCCGATGCCGTGGGTGCGTATCGCGCGATACCTGGCCCTTCGACGATGCTCACCGCACCGACACCGGAGCTGTGCTGGACTGGCTCGACTCCATCGACGGCCCGATCGATGGAGTGACGATCTCCGGTGGCGAGCCCACGGATCAGCCCGAGGCCCTGCAGGCACTTCTGAATGCGCTGGCGCCGCGCCGGAACGATATCGACATCCTCCTCTTTACCGGCAGGACCAACGAGTACCTGCACCACCGACTCCCCTGGATTCGGCACGGGGTCGATCTGTTGATCACCGAGCCCTTCCGGGCAGCCACCGCGGGCAACTCTGCGCTGCGCGGATCGTCGAATCAGCGCGTCCATCGGCTGTCACTCATTGCAGAAAGGCGGTATCCGGAAGACTCTTTCGAGTCCGACTACGCCGCTCAACGAAATCAAATCGCGGTTCACGTCGACGACCGATCGATATGGATGGTGGGTATTCCGCGGGCGGGCGACCTGCAGGTTGTCGAACGGTCACTCGGCGGGCGAGGTATCTCGGTGGATAGGGCATCATGGCTGACCTGACAGCGGAGGGTCCGCTCGGACCAGACCTGGTCACCTGCACGTGTGGTGAGGTGTCCGACCGCAACATCTATGCACAGTGCCCTAAGTGCCCCACAAATCTGTGGGATCCGAATCTGGTGGTCGAAGCCGCACCCGCAGAGGTTCCGATAGCGACCGCGAACACCACCGTGTTGGAAGGCGCCGGACCCTCCGCCGCGGGAATCGACATCATCGCCTGTGGCCGCCGCCTGCGGATCTCCGACGGCCAGACCCTGCGGTTGGGTAGGCACGAGGAGTTCGAGACCGCCGATATGTTTCGCGCAGCGCCGAATGTCTCACGCGTCCATGCGATCCTGCGTCTCCAGGACGGCGCGCTCCACGTTACCGATACCCGATCAAGTAACGGCACCTATGTCGACGGTCAGCGGCTTCCCTCCGACCATGAATACGAGCTTCGCCAGGGACAAGCGTTGCGTTTGGCCTCCGATGTCGCCATCGACATCCTTTGGGAGCGGCAATGAGAATACAAGTGACGGCGACTACGCACCGCGGACTCAAACGTGACCACAACGAGGACGCACTGGGTTGGGGCGGATGGGCATTCAACGGTGACGTCACCACACCCATGTCACTCGAGATAGACGTGGTGGAGCCCCTGGTGTTTGTCGTATGCGACGGCATGGGCGGTCACGCCGGTGGCGATACTGCCAGCCGCCTGGCCGCCAGCATGCTGACCCAGCCCGCCACAGATTCGACGCCCACCGAAGACTCAGTGCGAACACTCCTACAAAGCACTGCGGATGCGATCAACGACATCGCAGACCGCAACCCCCACCTGGGTGGCATGGGCTCCACCGTCGTCGGGCTGGTCATCTACCCCGACGGCAATGCGCTGGTGTTCAATGTCGGTGATTCCCGTTGCTACCGCGTCGAAGGTCGGTATCTGGCTCAGTTGTCCACCGACCACCGCATTCCCGAGTCCAGCTCGCTGACCCAGGCTTTGGGCGGCCGCAGGATGGTGCTCAACCCCGATTTCTTCAGCTGCCCTTTGCCGGCCGAACAGGGATTGATCTTGTGCACGGACGGATTGGACGACTACGCGACGTTTGCCGACATCGAGGCACGAGCACTGAACTCAGGTCCACTGCTGGTGGCAGACCTGCGCGATCTCGCGCTCGCGGGAGGCGGTGGGGACAATGTGTCGGTTCTCCAGGTAGCTCGCATCGAGCCGGAAGGACATAATGGCTGACGAGACCTTCATCGAGAACTCGGGACGGCCTAGCGGCGGCGCCGAGACCTTCATCGAGAATCACACTGCTGCAGCGCAATACGGCGGTTATCAGCCGCTGCCCCCGACCCTGATCCAGCAAGGATATCGGGTAACCCGCGAACTCGGCTCCGGCGCGGAAGCCAGGGTGTGGCTCTGCACAGCAGGCAGCGGTCTCGGTTACGCCGTGAAGGTGTACTTTCGACCACCCAAGTACGCCTTTGCTCTCGACTCGGCCGAGTACCTCAGGCACTTCTCACCGGAATGGTCAGTCCGAGTGCTATCTCGCGGATGTGATCACGTTGCGGGCACCGAGATGCACTACGAGGTGATGGAATACTGCGCACACGGCACCCTTGATGAGTTCACCGCAAATCGGGGCCACACCGACGAGGTCGCCGTCGCGGTGCTCCGAAGACTCGCGTGGTGCATCAAATCGCTGCAGGGTGAGAGCGGCAAGGTTGTCCATGGCGATATCAAGCCCCGGAATATTCTGGTACGCAACGCGGAAAGCACAGAACTGGTCCTCACCGACTTCGGGCTGACGGTCGACCTGGGCGAGAGATCCAATCTGAGCAACTTCGGGCAAGGCACGACCGCATACAACGCGCCTGAGATCATGCGGGTCAAGGGCGCGCCCGCGGACTGGTGGAGCCTGGGAATGGTGATGTACACCGTACTTGTCGGTCGGGGCTACTACCAGGTCGGCGAAGACGCATGGGCTAATCAGCGCACAATCGAGGCAGACTTGATCTCCCGTGACATCTCGTTGTCCGCGATCGACGAGCTGGAGATGCCGGCCATCCGTCGAAATCGATGGAAGGTGCTGCTCGCCGGGTTGCTCACTCGCGATCCTGACAAGCGCTGGCGCGCAACCCAGGTGGAGTCCTGGCTGGAGGGGGGAAGCCCGGAGCTGTACCGACAGATCGATCCTCCCGACACGCCTGACCCTCACCCCGACGACCCGCGGCTCGCAAGTGAGCCTTTTCCGTTTGCCGGCGTGGGCGAATTCGATTCCGCGCAGTCCCTCGGCAGGGCGATGGCCGAGCGGCCACGTGATGCCGCACGGCTGCTGGGCGGCAAGGGCACTGACCGCTTGCTGGCGTGGTTGCGTGACGATGCACGCACCGGCGATGACTATTCCGAATTGCGGCAGCACAGCTGGGATCCCGATGCCAAGGTCGCCTATTTCATCGGGCGCCTGGCCCCGGACGCTGCGGTCACGTTCCGGTCCAGGCCGATCGGCACTCCGGCTGATCTACGTCGATTGGTCCAAGATGGCGACACAGAGGTTGTTGACTCGCTATACGAGGCCGAGTTGCTCGGCGCCATCGCCAGCAGCGGCCCACGGTCGGGCTACCGGATGATTCAGGCCAACTGGCGTGATCTCGTCGATCGGACTGTCGAGGCTGCCAGGCAGCGGGAAATCTCCCTGCCGGACGAGGCGACGCGCCACATCAGAATGCGAGCATTACTCTTGGCGGCCTCCGACGAGGCGATAGCCGACAAGTACTGCGAGGACGTCCGCAACCGCGTTTGCGCGCCACAGATGGCAGCCGCCGGTGATGTGGAGTGGTTCACCAGGCTGCGTCGAGACGCCGGGCTGTAAATGGCAGGATCAGGCGAAACTCTCGCGTTGACGCTGCTCGTCGACGCCACAGCCGAGACGGCTCGCGCAGACGGCCAAGCTGCTCGGGATCGTCGAGCAGAATCCGAACGCAGAAAAGCTCGACAGGCCACAGCGGCGCGCGACCGCGCAATCAAACAGGCTGAGGAGGCTCGCGCACTGCAGATTCGGATGGCCTATTCGTCCGCGGCGGGGCGGGCCAAGAAGCTGGCACCGGTGTGGCTCTTTCTGTGTTTCTTGGTGTTCGTCAACAACTTCTTCGACAACCCAGTGACCGGCGGCGGCTATGTGATGACCACCTTGACATTCGCGCTGATCGTCGGGGGTTGTCTCGCCGTTGAACTGGCCCTAGGCCGCGGCAGCGGGAAGTGGTTGGTAATCGGCACCACAGTCGGCTTCGCAATTCACCTCGTCTACATGATCTTCCTCGACAAAGTCGATCTTTCGTTGTTCTGGCTGACGGGAGTTTTCGGGGTGGAGGCCTACCTGTTGTCTGCCTGGCGCATCAGGCGGAATCGGCAGCAGCCGTGACTCGGTCCAACGATTCGCTCGCGCTGGCTCTGCTGGTGGATGCAACCGCCGAGGATGCGCGCGAGCAAGGCCAACGCGTCCGGGACAGCCGCGCCGAGCAGCGGCGCCGCGAGGTTGCCGCGAGGGCAAGTCATCTCAAGGACGTCGATCGCCAGGCCGTGATGGTGGCTGTCTTTCTCACGGTGACAGTGTTGGTGCCATTCCTCATCGGGCACTTCCTGCTCACCAAGACCTTTGTCCTCGAGCCGGATCCGGGTGTGTACGCACCGGAAGTCCGCGGTATCGGGGATCACTTCCTCGCGACCTATCTGGCCGGTCTGGTACCCATCATCCTTCTGCTGGGCGTGTTTCTGGTGGCTCGGCGGCCGTGGGACGGGCGACGGCTATCCATGGTCGGCGGTTGCGTGGCGATCGCCGGATCGTTGATCGTGCTGTTGCCGACAGCGCAGGCTCAGTGGCAGGAAGCCGAAAGCAAGACTGTCGCCAAGCTCCGCGAGACGGCCTTTCCCTTCGACGAGCGGTACTTCAACTGTGAGAGTTGGTATATCCACGCCGAGAACGGCGCCCGGCAGCCAGAACTCTGGCAGGTCCACCTCGGTCGGCTCAAAGGGAGCGACGTCGATGGATGCAACAGGGTGAATGTCTATCGCGGATGGCAGCTCGTCGGCGCATACAACTTGCCAGATGGAGACACGTTCACCGGACATATCGTCATCAACCACGTGGGGTGGGACGAACCTCTTGAGAGCGACGGCGGCACCACGGTTTACTCGTCCAACCGCGAGACAGGTCGGCGTATCGCAATGAATCCTGTCGGCACCAACATCGATCTCGAGACCGAAAGTGGCCGCCGGCTGGAATTCTCGTTGGACGGGGCAGCGACAAACGGCTTCGCACTGAAGTGACTTCTCGTTCACCACGACCAGGCCCGGAATGCCGTCAGCGGTTCGCACCCCCCGGTGCGCACCGCTGACGGCGTTCCGATTGCTACTTCTGCCCAGTTCCTCGACATGCCGAACAGTTCACCCAGTTGCCGAAGTCGCTGTGGCCACCCGTTCCATTGCAGCGCGGGCAGGTAACCCTCAACAAACGAATCGTCCGAATCATCACAGTCCCTTTCTGGTTGGTGAGCTCATGATGCCGACCAACTGGCACCGCGGGTATCCGCCGTGCAACCCACAACCTGTGCATATCGGTCGGCGACTGGCCACCGCCCGTGCGCGCAGTGTCGGCCGAACGGGCTAACTTCAACAGTCTTGTCACTCTCGACGCCAGTCCAGATAACAGCAGACGGACCGCTTGGTAGACCGAAGATCAGCTTAGTGGCTGATGCGGACATCCGAGACGGGGCGCTGAACTTGTTGCATCGGACTGTTCACAACCGGCCTCAGCGGCGCCGAGGGGCGAGGTGTTTTCTTCAGAGTTCCTCTGGCAACCGCGACGGCCATGTGGTGATCGCGCGAGGTGACGGAACTTTCGTGTCCGGCGGGATGCCGCACAGTTCCCGGCTATTGGCGGGCGCCGGCTCCAACGTCTAGGTGCTCCCCCACTGAAAAACAGTCAGGGCCGTCAATTCTTGGTTGGGCGAGCACCCTGTGACGATTGGCAATCACCAACCGAAATTCCTTCCGAACACAAGAAACGGGATGTCCGCCTCCACCGGTTGACGAGAAGTTGACGCATCATCGCGGATACGATCCGAGTTCGATCGTCCTCAACTTGAATCCTCACGAACCGGAGAGCAACGTGGCGCGGATCTTCCTGAGCTATTCCCGGAAGGACATCTTCGCGGCGCTCGCGCTCAAACGATGGTTGGTCGAGCAAGACCCAGACCTTCGCGACGAGATCTTCATGGATCTCGATCCGGATACCGGGATCGAAGCCGGAACGAAGTGGCGAAACAAGCTGCGTCAGGCAAGCTCGCGTTGCGAATTCGTGCTGTGCCTCTGCTCACCGGCCTGGCAGGACTCACGTGAATGTCAGCGCGAGCTGGAGGCAGCGGAGAACAACACCAAGCGAGTTATTCTCGCTCCCTTGTCGGACTATCCCGGCATCAAGTCGAGTGAGGAAGAAGTTCGGTCGAGTGAAACAGAATGGCAGCGGGTCGCGCTGTACGGAGAGCACCCGCAAGCGCCCCTGACCTCCATCGAAGTCGAGTATGACGGGCGCCGCGAGATCGTGGCCTTGGCCAGCACTGGACTTTCAAAGCTCTCGAACGGTCTCAGGCGGCCGGGTAGCGGTGCCGATACCTTCGACTGGCCGCGGCCCAAGGAAACACGTCGCAACCCGTACCGCGGTCTGTGTCCGTTCGGCGAGGACGATGCCGGCGTGTTCTTCGGTCGCAATGGCGAAATACATCAGTCGCTGACCGCCCTAGGCCGGATACGTACCAAGGGCCGGGGTGGCCATGTCATCAGGGGTCAGTCCGGATGCGGAAAGACGTCATTTCTTCACGCTGGACTGATACCCAGGCTGCGCCGCAAGGACAGGGACTTCGTAGTAGTCGGCATTGTCACAGCTGGCCGCAACCCGATAAGCGGTGATGATGGCCTTGCCGAGATCATCCGAGGTGCCGCAGCAGCGTTCGGTCTGTTGCGGATACCCAACCGGGCAGAACTGATCGATGAGTTGCTTCAGGATCCAGCAAGCGCGGATAGGCACCTCGCGCTGATTCACGCCGAGGCCACCCGAAGGTTGCTGTCCGTCCCGCATGGGGCAAATCCGCCTGCACTGGTACTCGCCGTCGATCAAGCCGACGCAATATTCGCGACGGACGCCGGTAGCGAGCATCGCGTCGTTGCCCAGATCGTCACCCGATATGCGCGCGAGGGCACCGTCGACGGTATCCAGGTGATCCCGCTTCTGGCAGTCAGCGACGACGCAGCGAGCCCAGCAGGGAACGGGGTGGGCGCAGTCGCGGAGGCAATGCTCGACCTGAAACCCATTTCACCACAACACTTTCGCGAGGTGATCACCGGACCGGCGAGTCGCCGCAACAGTGAGCACAGGAGGCTGGACATCGATCCCGTACTAGTGACGGAACTTCTGAGCGATTTCTCCGCGGGCGCGGATCCGCTGCCGCTGCTTTCCCTCACCCTGGCCCGCCTATGGCAGGAGTACGGAAGCGATGACGATTTGCGCTGTGACGAGTACGAGAGGATGGGAGGCCTAGGTGAGACGGTCTCCCGCGAGATCGCCGAACTGCTCGATGAATCTGCGGGTGACCGCACCCACCAACTCGAGCTGCTCCGCGAGGCGTTCATCCCCCACCTCGCCACAATCGACCCCGACACCGGCGAAGCCGTCGCACGCCGGGCCTCGGCGCAAGACCTACCGGAAGCATCACGGCCACTGATCCAGGCGTTCGTCGACAGGCGGCTGCTGGTTCAACGACCCGATGGATCGATCGAGCTGGCTGCATCCGGCATGCTCACCGGTTGGCAGGATCTGCACAAGTGGCTCGGCGATCTTCGTCCGCCGCTCGTCGAAGCCGAGACCTTGAGTCGTCAGGCACAAGGCTGGGCCCGAGCCGGCCAGGATAAGGAACTGCTTCTGGAGGGCCGGCGACTTGAAGTCGCCAACGCTACTCTCAAAGGGCCTTTTGCCGAATGGGTTTCATCTGCTCGCCCATTCGTGGAGGAATCACAGCGACAGGCGGCGGAGAAACGTAGCAAAGCCGCCAAGAATCGCACCCTTATTCGCACAGGTGCCATCGTCGTAGTCGTCGCCTTGGTGTTCGGGACATTGACATTCGTCCAGTGGCGGGAGTCAGCACGGATCGCCCGGGCCTTGGAACTCGTCACCCAGGCAGAACAGATGCTGGACGGCAGCGTCCCAGGCGGCGACGTACTCGCAATGCAGCTGCTGCTGGCCGCGAACAATCTCGGCGTCAAGGACGTGGAGGGCGTAGCAGCGCAACGCAACGACCTGGTCAAGATCATGGAGATCCCTCCTGATAGCAAGGGGAATGTTGTCGGGATCAACGACATTGCGGTGAGCCCGGATGGAACCCTGATCGCTGCCGCAACGGCTGGCCGGCAGGTGGTGCTGTGGGACTCCCAGACTGGGCGCCAGACGACAACACTCGATGTCGACAGCAATGGCACGGTACGTGCTGTCGCGTTCAGTGCGACCGGTGACCTCATCGCCGCCGGAGGCGATGACGGCAAGCTTCGAGTATGGCGGACTAAAGATGGTTCCCCACAACCATTCTCAGACATCCCCAGTCAGATGATCACGTCGGTGGCGTTCAGTCCGACCGGGAACACGGTTGCGGCCGGTACGGCCGACGGTGTGCTGCGGCTCTGGGATGCGCATACTGGGGATCTGCGGGCTGAGCCCGAAGTGGTGGCAGAGAAGAAGGCTGTCCGCAGTGTGGCCTTCAATCCGGATCCGAAGCTCGTCCGGTCCGAACCCGGTGCTGATGGGACGAACGAGGTCCGCGACATCGTGCTGACCGGTGACGATCTGGGCAGGGTGCAGCTGTGGGACGGTCTGACTGCGCTCCCGGAAAGTAGTCCGATCACCGTCGACGAGACATCCAGCGTGTCCAGTGTGGCGTTCGGCGTGAGCGTCAACGAGGACGGCGAAAAGTACCGTCTGGCGGCCGGCATGCTCGACGGCCGAATCCACGTGCTGGACGGTACGACCTTCGCCCATGATGGCCCCGCCTTCGCAGCACACCCAGGATTCGTCCAAAAGCTCGCGTTCAGTCCGGGTGGAACGCGGATCGTCTCAGGAGGCTCGGATAATTCGGTGCGAGTCTGGAACGCGGCAACGCACCAATCGATCGGTGATCCGTTGCTCGGGCATCATGGCGCCGTATCGTCTGTCGCTTTCGACCCCGAGGGGACCCGGATTATCTCCGGCGCCCAGGACGGGTCGGTACGCATCTGGGATGCCATCACGGCGCTGCCGATTCCCGCAGACCAAGGCGCCGAGGTTCGCTCCGTCGCCTTCCGCCCGGCGGTGCCAGCGGCTGACTCACCGGACGATGGACAGATCGCCACCGGGGGCACCGACAGCACCGTGAAGCTGTGGCACCCGGTCACCGGCGCCCCGATGGGACAGCTTGGTTATCCCACCGAGGATCTTCAGGACTCGATCAATGCTCTTGCCTATCGCCCCGACGGCAAGCGCCTCGTGACCGGTAGCAGGCTGGGCCACCTGGAGATCTGGGATCTGGAAGCGCTGCCGGCCGACGGGTCGGTTGCCGCGGAACCCGCTGTCCGCGCGCGAACCAAGGGTGGCGCCCGCATCTCTTCGGTTGCCTTCAGTCCCGACGGCATGACAATCGCCACCGGCCAATGGGACGGAAGTGTCCAGCTCTGGGACGCCGAGACTCTCGCGGCTCAGCAACAGGATGAGGTACTTCCGTACCAGGTGTGGAGTGTGGCGTTCAGCCCGGCCGGGAATCTGGTCGCCTCCGGGTCCGGCGCAGCGATCGACAGCAACAGCGACGATCCACACGAGATCCGCCTGTGGACCGCCTCGAACATGGCCGCTGATCGCTCGCCGTTGACGGAGCAGTCCGACTCGATCATTTACAGCCTGAGCTTCAACGGCACCGGCGATGTCATCGCGTCCGGCAGTGCCGACGGCACGATTCAGTTGTGGGATGTCGCCACCAGCGCGCCGATCGGCCAGCCCCTCAGCGGTGACCAGAATGTCGTGATGGCGCTCGATTCCGCACACCGCGGAACGCTACTCGCGTCCGGGTCCGCCGACGGCAAGGTTCGACTATGGGATACGGCTACCCGCGCACTGGTAGGCATACCGATCTCGGCTCATCGCGGCTGGGTTCACGACGTCGCATTCAGCCCACAGGACGACCGGATAGTCTCAGGTGGGGCCGACGGCAAGGTCCGACTCTGGCCGGTCATCCAGGACGTCACCACCGCGATCTGTAACCGGATCGGGGCGTCGATGAGCAAGGATCAGTGGGACAAATTCGTTGCAGCCGGAAAGACTACGGACCGTTTGGCGCTGCCCTATGGCGACCTCTGCCCGCAGGAAACGGCGCCCGGCTGATCACCCGCTGTCTACCGGGTGAAAGACAGAAGTGACCGTTACGTGGCGAATCCGTGTCCTATGCGCAATAATGCCTTTTGAAACCGGCGGGGGAGGTGAGATAGGCATGGGACTTTGTCGCGCTGCCGCTGCATCCGCAAGCGCATTGCTGATCGGCCTCGGCAGCACGGGAACCGCCACCGCTGGGCCAGGTGAGTACTGCCAGCTGCAGCCACGTCCGCCCGCATGCGATCTAGGTGCCGCACAGCAACCGAAGCCGCAACCGACTGCCAAGCCGCCGTCACTGTCGGGCTCTGTGCCGTGGAGCAACGCCGGGCCCGGTGCCGTGGCACCGGCCTCTCCACCGCGCAACGGCCAGCAGGGGGGCCAGCCTGCGGGCTCGCAGCGGCAGCCCGGTCAGCAATAGGCAGGCACGAGCACCGGTCCGTGAGAAATCGAGGAGAAGTCACAAGCATGAGCGAGACACACTTCGACGCAATTCTGCGGCCCCAACTGCCGGATGCCGAACTCGAGTCTGCCGCTGCGGAAATGGCGATGTCCTATACGTTTCAGACATCTTCATCGAGCAGGTGCTGCAACTAGACGGTGACCGCCGAGTCCGAGTTCGCGCATCGGGCTGCCACGTTCGACGAGTTGCTCGGCGCATTTGCCACCGCGCCACCCACTGCTGAATCTGAATCGCGCGCCGGCGAGACCGTCGAGGCGCGCGTAGCCGCATGGCGCCGGGCGAGTGCGCACGGTGATCGGCAAATGTTCGAACGCAGACTGGCCCGAGATGGTTGGAGCATCGACTCGGTCACCGCCGCTTTCGCCGCTCCCGCAACCGGGCCGAATCCACCGTGGGCTACCGACGCACGCTGGATTCGCGGGTCACTGCGCCGACGACCGTTCGTGCAGACGGCAGAGTCGGCACCGTTCGGAGACGTCTTCCTGCAGCTGATCGATGACGCGGAGGCCCTGGTGCCCTTCCCGATGATGGTCACCGCGACCGCACGCGACGACCGTCGACAGCATCTCCTTGACGAGCTCACAAGACTCTGCGCACCCGCATTGTTCGATCGCTTCCAGGCCTCGGCACTGGACTATCCGGAATTCATTCTCGCCCTCGACATGGACGCGGTGTTCGAGGAGAAACCCGTTCTGCTCCGACTCATCGCCGTCCTCACCCGGCAATGGATCGAATCCTCGGCCAAGCTGTGCCGGCGACTGCACGCCGACGAGGCAGATGTCCGTGTCCTGGCAGGAACATCGCCCGCGACCGCGGTGACCGGCATCCGCGCCGGGTTATCCGACCGCCACCGCGGCGGGCAGACCGTGCTGACCTTGATCTTCGACGACGACCGTAAGGTGCTCTACAAACCCAAGGATCTGCGCGTGGATGCCGCCTGGTGCTCGGTGGTCGAGTGGCTGAATTCCCAAGACCCGCCGGTCGATCTGCGTGCCGCGACAGCCCTGAGCCGGCCCGGTTACGGGTGGTCGGAGTTCATCGAACACACCGGTTGTACGTCCGTACCCTCGGTCGCGGCCTACTTCCGCCGGGCCGGCGCCCTATTGGCTCTGCTGCACTGTCTGGCCGCAGCAGATATGCACCACGAGAACATCATTGCGCACGGCGGGTACCCGGTCCCGGTCGATATGGAGGCTTTGCTGCAGGGGCGAGTCGGTCACGCCGACGATCAGTCGCCCAATGCTGCCCAGCACGCCGCCCGCGACGTCATCGCTGAATCAGTGCTTTCGGTCGGCTTGCTGCCCGGGTACGCGCGATCGGCGGACGGCGACGCACCGGTCGGAGGTCTGGCCGGCGGGTGGTCGACGACGCGCCGAATCCGCTGGCGTAACGTCAATTCAGCTGCCATGCGGCCGGTCGTGGAGCAGCATCGCGCGCCGACGACGAATCTTCCGCACATCGGTGGCGAGTATCAGACACTCGACGCGCACTTTGATGTCTTCCTCCGCGGATTCCGGGACTACTCGGCCTTCGTCCGATCACGCGACTGGACAAGAGCTTTTC
This sequence comes from Mycobacterium sp. MBM, assembly GCA_021648845.1. Lineage (GTDB taxonomy): Bacteria > Actinomycetota > Actinomycetes > Mycobacteriales > Mycobacteriaceae > Mycobacterium. The sequence continues at coordinate 18,101 of JAKJHY010000050.1, forward strand.
CGTGGTTCACCGACGGTGTGGTCCGGAAGGTCCATCGACCGACGCAGTTCTACCATCTACTGCTCGATCGCCTGCAGAACGATCACAGCATGAGCGACGGCGTGACATGGTCGGTTCAGGCGGACTTCATCGCCCGCCTGGCCGACTGGGATGACCACACCGACACGCTATGGCCCATCCAGAGGCACGAACGGTCGGCACTTTACGCACTCGACGTCCCCCACTTCGACACCGCGACAACACACGGTCTAAGAAAGGCACAACAACGCATTGATGGCCTCGACGAGGACCAGGTGCACTGGCAGGTGGAATTGATCCGCCAAACCTCCGGTTCCCCCGGCCCCAGGGCCGACGTCTTCTACGGTTCGGAGGCTCCTGCTCTATCGCGCTCCGACCTGCTGGACGAAGTCGACCGGATCGCCAATCTCGTAAGCGAATACGCGATCCGGCGGGACTCAGGAGCGGCCTGGCTGGGACTGAACTGGCGCCCCGACTCGGAGATCGCCCAACCCGCAGTCCTCGGTCCGGACCTGTACAGCGGAAACTGTGGAATTGCGCTGTTCTTGGCGGCACACTCTCGGATACGGAACTGCGCCGAGTCGGCGTCGCTCGCCCTCGCGGCGCTGACGGCAATCCGCGCAGACATCAACGGCGGTAACGCCGCCCGGGTGGCCCGGTCGCTGGGGATCGGTGGTGCTGCAGGGCTCGGTTCGATTGTTTACGGATTGTGCGTCATCGCAACGCTGCTTGACGAGCCAGCATTGTCCGCCGAGTCGCAGCGTGCAGCCGACCTGATCGGCGATGATCTGATCTCGGAGGATTCACGGTTCGACGTCGTGGGCGGCGCGGCTGGAGCGGTGCTGGGGCTGCTGCGCCTGCACCGTGACAGCACCGCGCCCCATGCACTTCAACGTGCCATCAGCTGTGGTGAGCACCTGCTCACAGGACGCCCCGCCGCGGACGGTGCTATCGCCGGAATATCTCACGGGGCAGCGGGATTCGCCTATGCGCTTCAAGCGCTGGCCGACGCGACAGGATGCGGGCGCTTCGCTGACGAGGCACAACGTTGGCTCAGCGTCGAGCAGCAGCATCGTCGAGTCGCCCGCGAGCGGCAGCCGCAGTGGTGCCACGGCGCGGCCGGTACGGGACTGGCGCTCATAAAGATCGCCGGCTCGGCACGGCAGGTGGTGGCACAGTCGGATATTGATGACGCGCTGCACGCCGCCGAGCAGGAGTGGCCCGATCGTGTCGACACTCTGTGTTGCGGCACGCTCGGCAACGTCGAGATGCTGAGCGCAGCCGGCCACCACGATGCTGCGCTGCGGCGGCTGTCGAGTGTCGTGCGCACCAAGGAATTACGCGGCGAGTACCGATGGAGCGGCGGATCGTCGCGATTCAATGCCGGGTTGTTCCGGGGCCTCGCCGGTGTCGGCTATACCTGTCTGCGTCTCGTCGATGACTCGCTGCCAAATGTGCTTGTCTGGGAGTGAGCCTCGGCGTCCATCGATGTGAACCTCTGGAACAACTGGCGGGCGATCATTCGGAGCCCGGTGGACACCCGCAATGGAGGATAAGTCGCCCCCTTGCCACCCGGCGGGAGCAGGAGTCGTCGCACATCTACAGGCGTAATCGCCAGAGAACCGGGCGAGGGCGCAAACAGAGGTGTTCCGGGTGCTTCCTGCAATTCAGCGGCGAACTTTTTCAACAACACCCGATACGCGATGTCGGTCCGACCATCGACGCCATACACCACCGGAACTCCCCCTGCGTCGAAACGGAATCCGATCACCCTGCGCCCCTTACCCACCCGGGAGGGCAGGCACTGTGGCCGGATCCCCACCTGGGCTGCGACAACAGCCAGTCGCCTCTCCGTCTCGACGATCGGCAGCGGCGGAATTACGAAAATGCACTTGTGCAGCACCCCGAGGTTCATGGCCCGCTTCACCTCCCATCCGATGCCGGGAGTACGACCGGCGATCATGACGACAGCAACACTGGACCGCATGCGCGCCTCGGCCGCCGCCTGCCACTCCGAATCGCTGTGAAACTCTCTTGCCGCTCCGATCGGCGGAAGCCGGAACTTCGTTCCCGGTTCGCCAATGGCACATACCGGCCCCAGTGACCACAGCACCCAGGACAAGAGTTCTTCGAACCGCTCGAACGGGTTCATCGTCGCTAATTCAAGCGGGCTGTGCATAGCCGAACGGCGCATGCGCATGTGAATGCGATCGTCCTGAAAGGAGCGCAGCAAGAGGACCTCAGGCCGGCCGTCGCGGGCTAGAGCGTCTTTGATGTTTCGCAGCGAATGCCGCTTGGCACTCCTCACCTGATCTGACATTCGTCCGAGAATGCGCTTGAGGCGCGGACCGACGGCTCGCACAACGACGATCACCGGGATCAACAACAGGATGGGCATGACCCATCCTGTTTCGGCACCAAACACAGCCAGAATTAGGATGACGAAATACGTTGCGACAAAGCCGGATAGAATGATCGCACTGTATAACAGGCCGAAGGACCGAAGATAAGCCCACAATGCGGGTAACAGGTTCAGACGACTCCACGGTCGCGCATCGCGGCGGCGCGATAAGATGAGCATGTAGACAGCCTGAACGAGCAACACAATGGCCGGTAGATACAGGAGTTCGACCAACAGCGGCTGGCGGCTCCGCATACTGATCCAGAGCGCACCCAACGCGACAGCGACTGTGATCATCACCTGAACGGAACCGCGCAGCCACGCGGCGTACCGCGCTGTTCGCACTGCAGATGTCAGGTCCACGATCGCCCCTGCCGGCAGCTGCCGTATCCCGTCACGCCGCGCGAAGAAGCGCTCCACCGTTCCGATATCGCGAAGCGCGCCGGTAACGGCAGTGAATACAGCCGCCAAAGGCACGGCCAAGATCGCAAGAATGACGAAAACCTCACCGAAGGCGCCGGTATCGTCGGGACCGAGGATATTCACGGCTCACGACTCAGCGGGAATGCCGTCAATCCCATGAGACCCCGATCTGAACTCTTCGGCAGCCACGCCTACCAAGGCGGACCTGCATCCGCCGACAGAAAACTACCAACAGTTCGAGACGTGCGCCCGACGACAACGCCCGTTCGCTCGATCAACCGACATGGCCACCCTTCACCGAAGCCACGCTCGCGAAGCACTCGCTACTATCAGCCAGTGTTCAGCGAGCGCGTCTATGAGTTCGGGGCGTCGACCCTCGGACTTGAGTTCGACGACATTCTGGAGTCGACCTCTGAAGTCCGCGTGAGTTGCGTCGACCAAATGCTGACCATGGGCGGCGGCGCGTGGAGGGCGATCGCCTGGGGCGACGGCTCCGCGCTGGTATCGGAACGCCTGCACCGCGGAGACATCGTGATCCTGTCCGTTCTTGTGCGGACGATCCGGAGGGCAGTCGCTTCAACGCACTTCAACGACTGCCGAGCCGCGGTAGAGCGATCATCCTGTGGAGCGACGAGGACGGGGCCTACGTCGACGTCGTCACCGGCATTCGCAAGGTAATCCTGGATCCGGCCCAGTTACCCCGCTGATCCGATGCCAAACACGTTGAGCGCTTACGACATCGAACGACTACTCGACAACGCCCCGTCCTACCGGTCGAGGGTGGTCGTGGAGGCCTTCCCCGTCGAGGAGGACGGCGAGTGGACCACCACCTCCGGAAATGTTCTGCGGACGCACGCCGGCGATTGGTGGGTGGTGGACGGCAACGACCGCTGGTCGGTCGCGGCCCACATCTTCGAGGTGACCTATGAGCCGATTGGGGACGGCAAGTATCGAAAGTCCGCACCCGTGAACGCGATCCCGATGCACGAAGCCTTCGTCGTAAGCACCCTGGAAGGGGAGGCGGCGGGCCGGCCAGGCGATTGGCTGGTCCGCAATGTGAGCGGCGAGTGTTGGCCGTCCCCTGCCGATACGTTCAACCAACGCTACGCTCAGATATCGATCTGACCCGCTGCGCTATCGGCCGCTTGCCCGACGCGCGGCGACCGTTTCTGCACGTAGCCTCGGCACATGAACCGCCCGGAACCGCTGATCCACTACCTGTTGGGCGTCCCCGACAGCATCATGAACGCACCCAGGTGCGTCGAGGTCCCCGCGCTGTACGACACCCCCGAGGAGGCTGACGCCGAACTCGGCGTCGTCATGGAGTTGAGCCGGATGGTGCACGGCGACGTGGTCGCCGATTCCACCAGCTGGTACCGGCTCACGATGGCTGCCGCCGACGGCCCGACCGCCAGCGACGGTGACGTGTTCCTCGGTTATGCGATCGGCACCATCTTTTTTCCGGTCGCCGGTGGGTGGACCGACGAACACCTACCGATCACCTGGGTATCCTTCGTCGGCGAACTGGAAAGACAGCGGGCGTCGGCCGCCGAACTCCCCTGGTCGGAAAGCATGTTGGTGATCCGCAGGGTGGTCGGCCCGAACGCCGGCAGCGGAGTCGATTTCTCCTACTTCCGGTTTGCGCCACGCGCCATCGAGCTCGTGGTCCGCCCCCTGCACATCCACGTCACCGAACCACTGTTCTGACCGGGATTGTCACCCGAACGGGCGACATGACAGCAAACCTGCGCTTCGCCGCGCACATCGCCCGCACACACATGCCACTATGGCAACCCGAACCGGGTCATACAGAAGTTCCCTGCCGCAACGACCACACCCTCGAAGAGACGCGAAAGACATCTCACGAAGTTAAAAGTCAAGCCGCGAGCTGGAGAGGGGGTGGGAACGCAACATGTTCGTCGTAGAG
>JAKJHY010000051.1 GCA_021648845.1 Mycobacterium sp. MBM
ACGCATCACAACCGAACGCCACCACAACGCCACCGCCCGCGCCCTCGAACACGCCGAAAGCGACAGCGACCCACCACCGTTTTGACAACGGGCGCAACGCGAACCGCCCGATCGAACACCGCGAGTTTCCTCACGGGCTCGACCGGGCGGCGGTTGCTCTCGCGGTCAGGACCTGCGGATCAGGCGGTGGCCTGCTCCGGCTCGTCGATCTTCACCATGCCGGCCAGCCGACCGGTGATGATGTCCTCGGCCTCGGTGACCATCCGGGTGATCAATTCCTCGACGGTCGGGATGTCATGGATGAGGCCCATGACGGTGCCCGCGGTCCAGATACCGGCATCGATATCGCCGTCGTCGAACACCTTGCGCCCCCGCACACCGGCCACCAGATCCTTGACATCCTCGAACTGGCCACCGCCCCTGAGGATCTCGACGACCTCACGCGAGACCGCATTGGAAGCCACCCGTGCCGTGTTGTGCAGGCTGCGGAAGATCAGCTCCGTGCCCCGCTCATCGGTCGCCACGATCGCATCCTTGACGTTCTGGTGGATACACGACTCGACGGTCGCCATGAACCGGGTGCCCATGTTGACACCGTCGGCACCCAGGGCCAGCGCCGCCACCAGACCCCGCGCGTCACCGAAACCACCCGAGGCGATCATCGGGATCTCGATCTCGCGGGCCGCGGCCGGGATCAGCACCAGACCGGGCACATCGTCCTCACCAGGATGACCCGCGCACTCGAAACCGTCGATGCTGATGCCGTCCACGCCCAGGCTCTGCGCCTTCACGGCATGACGCACCGACGTGCACTTGTGCAGCACCTTGATGCCGTTGTCGTGGAACATCGGCAGATGCGGCGCCGGATTGGACCCCGCGGTCTCCACGATCTTGACCCCGGCGTCGACGATCACCTTGCGGTACTCGTCATACGGTGGCGGGTTGATCGCCGGCAGGATCGTCAGGTTGACCCCGAACGGCTGATCGGTCAGATCGCGGGTCTTGGCGATCTCATTGGCCAGATCGGCCGGCGTCGGCTGGGTAAGCGCGGTGATGAAACCCAGACCGCCCGCATTGGCGACAGCGGCGACGAGTTCGGCGCGCCCCACCCACTGCATACCGCCCTGGGCGATCGGGTGCTGCACACCGAACGCCTCGGTGAACTTGGTGACTAAAGACATGTCGTCCTCCCCAACTGGGTCTGTCGGCTCTTCGCGCAAGCGCTCATCGCGGGGCCATGCGGATCGCACCGTCGAGGCGGATGACCTCGCCGTTGAGCATCGGGTTCTCCACGATATGCACGGCCAGCGCACCGTACTCATCGGGATCACCCAACCGCGCCGGATGCGGCACCTGCTGGCCGAGGGACTTCTGGGCCTCCTCGGGCAACGAGCCCAGCAGCGGAGTCTTGAAAAGTCCCGGCGCGATGGTGCATACGCGGATCAGGCTGCGCGACAGGTCCCGTGCAACCGGCAGGGTCAGACCGACAACGCCACCCTTGGATGCCGAGTACGCCGCCTGGCCGATCTGACCGTCGAACGCGGCGACCGAGGCGGTGTTGATGATGACACCGCGCTCCTCGCCCTTCAACGGCTCCGTTTTGGCGATCCGCTCAGCGGCCAGTCGCAACACATTGAACGTGCCGATCAGGTTGACCTCCACGACCTTTCGGAACCCGTCCAGCGGGAACGGCCCCTCCTTGCCCAGGGTCTTGATGGCGTTGCCGATACCGGCGCAGTTGACGTTGATGCGCACCGGGCCCATCGACTCGGCCACATCCAGCGCCTTGGCCACGGCGTCCTCGTCGGTGACGTTGGCGGCAACGAACTTGGCCCGCTCGCCCAGCTCGGCAACCGCCTCCTCGCCCTTGAGGTCGATGACGACGACGGAGGCGCCGGCGTCGAGCAGACGCTTGGTGGTCGCCAATCCGAGGCCCGAGGCGCCACCGGTGACAACAGCTACCGAATCCTTGATCTCCACGTGCAGGATTTCCTTTCGTTGGGGGGTTGGTTCAGGCCCAGTCCTTGAGCACGGTCTCGTTGTCGGCGCCGATCAGCGGCGGCGGTGTCGGCACGGCCGGCTCGCTGCGGGAGAACCGCGGGGCCGGCATCGGCTGCAGGCCGTGCTGGGTTTCGTAGAAGGTGGACCGTTCGGTGATATGGGCTTCCTCGAGCACCTCACCGAATGCCAGCACGGGGGTTGCGCAGGCGTCGGACCCGGCGAAGATGGCCGTCCACTCGTCGCGGCTCTTGGTCTTGAACACCTCGGTGAAGGTGGCCCGCAGCTCTTCCCAGCGGGTCATATCGTTCTGCCCCGGCAGCGTCGCCGGGTCCAGGCCCAGCCTTGCCAACAGTTCGGCATAGAACTGCGGCTCGATGGCGCCGATGGCGAAGTACTTTCCGTCCGCGGTCTCGTAGGTGTCGTAATAGGGGGCGCCTGTATCGAGCATGTTGGTGCCGCGCTCGTCGGACCACAGACCCTGGGCCCGGAACGCCCACATCATCTGGATCAGCACCGAGGAGCCGTCGATCATGGCGGCGTCCACCACCTGGCCCTTGCCCGAGGTCTGCCGCTCCCACAGCGCCGAGAGGATGCCCAGCAGCAGGAACATCGACCCGCCGCCGAAATCACCGGCCAGGTTCAGCGGCGGCACCGGTCGCTCGCCCTTGCGTCCGATCGCGTGCAGCACACCGTTGAGCGAGATGTAGTTGATGTCGTGTCCGGCCTGCAGCGCGCGCGGACCGTCCTGACCCCACCCCGTCATCCGGGCGTAGACGAGTTTCTCGTTGACCTTCGCGCAGTCCTCGGGCCCCAGCCCGAGGCGCTCGGTGACACCGGGGCGGAATCCCTCGATCAACACATCGGCCTTGGCGACCAGATCCAGCACGAACTGACGTCCCTCATCGGACTTCAGGTCGGCGGTGACCGAGCGCCGGTTGCGCAGCATCGCGTCCTTGACGGCGCCGTTGGTGGCGGTCGGGCGATCGACGCGGACCACATCGGCGCCGAGATCGCCCAGAATCATCGCCGCGTGCGGGCCGGGGCCGATACCGGCCAATTCCACGACTCGCAATCCCTGCAGTGGTCCCGCCATGGCTACCGTCCTTCGCCGTTGAGTACTGAGTAGTTGACCGCCGACATAGCTTACTTGTATAACCAAGTCGACCGGCCGCGGGTCACCCACCCGCCAAACTTGAGGGCGTACAGATGACGTATCGCAGCATCGATCAGCTGACCGTGGAGCTCGCCGACGGCGTGCTGGCGGTGACGCTGAACCGGCCCGACAGCCTGAACTCACTGTCGGAGGCCATGCTGACCGGTATTGCCGACGCCCTCGAGCAGGCCGCCACAGATCCCGCGGTCCGCGTCGTGAAGTTGTCCGGCGCGGGCCGCGGTTTCAGCTCGGGCGCGGGTATCAGCGCCGAGGATGTGTCCGCGAAGTCGGTCAACGGGCCCGAGGCGGTCCTCGACGCCGCCAACCGTGCGGTGCGTTCCATCGTCGCGTTGCCCAAGCCCGTCGTCTCGGTGGTGCAGGGCCCCGCCGCCGGCGTCGGTGTCTCGCTGGCCATCGCGAGTGACGTGGTACTCGCCTCGGAGAAGGCATTTTTCATGCTGGCCTTCACCAAGATCGGGTTGATGCCCGACGGGGGTGCCTCGGCTCTGGTGGCGGCGGCGGTGGGGCGCATCCGCGCGCAGCGGATGGCGCTGCTGGCCGAGCGCATCACCGCGGCCGAGGCCTACGACTGGGGGCTGGTGACCTCGGTACACGCGCCCGAGGAGCTCGACGCGGCGGTCGACAAGGTGCTCGGCACGCTGTCCGGTGGGCCGGCCGTCGCCCTGCGCAAGACCAAACAGGCCATCAACGATGCGACGCTCACCGAGCTGGAGGCCGCGATCGCCCGTGAACGCGCGGGCCAGCTGATCCTGTTGACGTCCAAGGATTTCGCCGAAGGCACCCGGGCATTCCAGGAGGGTCGCAAGCCCAGCTTCGGCGACACATAATTCAGTGGACGCAGCGCCGGCGCTGCGCGACCATCGATAGGTGAGTACACAATTCGACGCCGGCTGGCGGGTACTCGCACCATTTCGGTCCCGTGAGTACCGTCTACTGATCGCGGCGGTCTCGCTCACGATCCTGGCCGAAGGCATGTGGGCCGTGGTGATGGCCCTGCAGGTGATCGCCCTCGACAACGATCCGGCGACGCTGTCCCTGGTAGCGGCGTGTCTCGGCGGCGGTCTGGTCGCCTTCGTTCTGGTCGGCGGGATCGCCGCCGACCGAATCCCGCAGCGCACCATCATCATTGCCGTCGAATCGGTGAACCTGGCCGCCGTGGCGGCGGTGGCGACACTGTCCTTGTTGGACGCGCTGCGCGTGTGGCACATGGCGGTCGCGGCGGCACTGCTGGGCATCGCCGCCGCCTTCTTCTTCCCCGCCTACAGCGCCTACCTACCGCGCATCCTGCCGCCGGAACAACTACTGGCAGCCAACGGGGTCGAAGGGGTGATGCGCCCGGTTCTGCAACGCGCCGCCGGGCCCGCACTCGCCGGTCTGCTCATCGGCGCGACCTTCCCCGCGGTCGGCACGGTGGTGGTGGCCGCCCTGTTCGCCACCAGCCTGGTGCTGCTGGTCTGCACCCGCGGGGTCAGCGCCCGCGCGGATACCCCCGTCACGACGAACCCGCTGACCGATCTCCGCGAAGGCTTCCGGTTCATGGTTCGCACACCGTGGCTATTGGCGACATTGCTGTTCGCCAGCGTGTTCGTCTTGGTGGTGATCGGCCCGATCGAGGTGTTGTTGCCGTTCATCACCGGTGCGCGGTTCGAGCACGGCGCCCAGATGTTCGGTTTCGTGCTGGCCGCCTTCGGCATCGGCAGTGCGCTCGGCGCGCTCGGGGTGTCGTCCTGGCAACTGCCCCGTCGCTACCTGACCGTCATGATGGTCATGTGGGGTGCCGGTTCGCTGCCCCTGGTCGTCATCGGGTGGACGCATTCGTTCGTGTGGATGATGGTGGCCAGCTTCCTGGTCGGGATCACCGACGGGGCGGGCATGGTCATCTGGGGAACCCTGCTGCAGCGCCGGGTGCCGTCGGCGATGCTGGGCCGGGTGTCGAGTCTGGACTTCTTCGTGTCACTGGCATTCATGCCGGTGTCGATGGCGATCGCCGGGCCGCTGTCGAAGGTGATCTCGATGGAGACCATCTTCCTGGTCGCCGGCGTCACCCCCGTGGTGGTGGCCGCCGCCGCCCACCTGCTGGCCCGCATGCATCGCGACGAGATCGCCCATCCGCTGGACCGCTGACCGTCTCAGACACCGAAGATGGGCGGCAACGCGAGCACCATCACCAAACCCCAGAAGAAATGCACCAACATCGGCGCCAGTACCCCGCCGGTCGCGCGGCGCAACAGCGCGCAGACCGAACCCAGGATGATCGCGGCGAACCCGAGCATCGGATTGCCGGTGGTGGCCGCCGTGGCGATCACGTACAACACGGTGGAGGTGAGCACCGGACGGTACTTGAGCAGCGCCGTGTACACCGAGCCCCGGAAGAACATCTCCTCGGCGAGTCCGTTGATCACCGTGATGAACACGATCAGATACAGCGGACCGGCCTTCGAATACTGCAGAACGTCACGGATGTAATCGTCGATCCCGGGGATCTCACGCGCCACCAAACCACCGAGCACGAAGATCGCACCGAGCCCCAGCCCGGTCGCCGTCCCCGTGATGACGGGCCGCTTGCTGCGTCCCCGAAAGTCGACACGGCCTATGTGCAGCGGTCCGGACAGAAAGGCTCCCGTCGCCCATACGCCGGCCAGCGCGAGGGTGAGCCAGACGAACGTGTCATCACCGGGAGGCCGGCTCAACGAGTAGCCCAGCAGTACCGCGCCGACCAGCAGCACGACCGCTACCACCAGCTTGCGCCGGCCGACCACCGCGGCCGTCTCGTTGGAAGGAGGCGCTTTTCGGGCCGCGATCCTGCGCAGCTCACCGGTCCAACGGGTCGTCGGGGTCACGCCGCGATCACCTCGGGTCCACCTTCGCCGCGATATCGGCCAACACGTCCATCCCGGTGCGCACCGCTGCCCTGGCCGGCCCGGGCAGCGGCGCCAGCACGGACAGCGCGGGACGCGCGATCCACGGGGTCAACTGCCGAATCCTGGCGGTGTCACCGCCGGCCCAGTTCGGGTCGGAATCGGCGAGGTGATGGCAGTCGGCCAGCCGGTTGACCGGGCGGCGTGGATGCGCGGTGAGCGACCTGGTCATCGCCTCGTCCACGCCGAGCAGGCCGCCGTCCGGATCGGGCACCAGCGCACGCAAACCGTCACCGCTGGCGGTCATCGGAAAGTCGAGGGAGGCAGTGAGGTCAGCGGTCAGCCCGCCCGGCACCGGCAGCACCGCGGCCGACACCATGGAGACCAGCCCGGTGGGCACCCCACCGACCGGCACCTCGAGCTGCCGGTTACCACTGAGCCGCGCATAGGCGGCCAGCAACTCGCGATAGGTGGTGGTGTCCGGACCGCTGATGTCGTAGGAGCCGGCCGGAACGCGATCCGAATCCGCGGCAGCGATAAGGTAATACAGCACATCCTTGATCGAGATTGGGTCGATCGGGTTGGACATCCAGCTGGGCAGCGGTAGCACCGGGAACCGGTCGCCGACATAGCGCAGGATCTCGAATGACGTCGACCCGGCGCCGATGATCAGTGCCGCGCCCAGCCAGACCACCTCGGCGCCGCCGTCGACGTGCAGGGCCTCGGCGACCTCGGCGCGTCCGGCCAGGTGATCGGACAGCGTCTGGCCGCCGGGAACGAATCCGCCCAGGTAGACGATGCGGCGCACGCCCGCCGCGCGGGCCGCCTCGGCGACGTGGGCCGCGGCCTGGTTGTCGGACTCCCGAAAACCGGGATCACCGATGCCGTGCAGCAGGTAGTACACCACGTCGATCTGCCCGGCCGAGGTGAACGCTGCTGCGGCGGAGTCGGATTCGCGGGCATCCATGGCGACGACCGTGACCTCGTCGACCCAACCGAAGGCCCCGACGCGGGCCGGGTCGCGGCTGGTCACCACGACCTCGTGGCCGGCGGCCAGCAGGTCGGTGACCAGGCGCGAGCCGATATAGCCGGTCGCGCCGGTGAGCAGAATCCGCATGACCCCAAACTACCCACGGCCGGGCCGCTGAAACCGGCTCAGCGGTGCAGTTCGATGAGCCCCTGATACACCTGCGCGTTCAGTTGGTTGCCTGCGCGCTCCTGTTCGGTGAGTTCACGGCGCACCTTGCCCGGCACCCCGGCCACCAGCGAACCGGGCGGGATGACGGCCCCCTGCGGCACCACCGCACCCGCTCCCACCAGCGAACCCGCTCCGATGACCGCACCGTTGAGCACGATGGCCCCCATCCCGATCAAGCAATCGTCCTCGACGGTGCAGCCGTGCAGCACAGCGTTGTGCCCGACGCTCACACCGGAGCCGACGCGTAGCGGGAAACCCGGGTCGACGTGAGCAGTGACACCGTCCTGCAGGTTCGAACCGAACCCGATCTCGATGGGCTCGAATTCGGCGCGAAGCGTCGCGTTGTACCAAATGCTGACCTTGGCCGCCAGCGTCACCGGACCGATCACACTGGCGTTGGGCGCCACCCACGATTCGGCGTGCAGCTGCGGGGCGCGGCCCTGGATGGGGATGATCAGCGGTTCAGGCATGGCCGTCATGGTAATCAGCCGCCCTGATACACCTTGCGATAGCCGGTCGGGGACATACCGATGCCGCGTCGTAGGTGGTGGCGCAGGTTGCCGCCGGTGCCCAGGCCGGAGCGCCGCGCCACCTCATCGACGGAAAGCTGCTCGGACTCCAACAGCTCGCGCGCGCGGTCCAGTCGACGGTGGCGTATCCAGTTTCCCGGCGCCTCACCGGTTTCCGCGCGGAAGCGACGGTTGAACGTGCGGGTACTCATGTGTGCATGGCGGGCCAGCACCTGCACCGTCAGCGGCTCATCGAGGTGGGCCAGCGCCCACTGCCGGGTGGCAGCGGTGGAGGCCTGATCGGGCGCAGGCACCTGGCGGTCGATGAACTGGGCCTGGCCGCCCTCGCGCCACGGCGGCACCACGCAGTGCCGGGCCACCTCGTTGGCCACCTGCGCACCGTGATCGGACCGGATGATGTGCAGGCACAAGTCGATACCTGCGGCCAAGCCGGCCGAGGTGAGCACATCGCCGTCGTCGACGAAGAGCACGTTCTCATCGAGGTGCACATCGGGAAACAACGCCCGAAAGGCGTCGGCGAACTGCCAGTGCGTGGTGGCCGGGCGGCCGTCCAGCAGCCCGGCGGCGGCCAGCACGAAGGCGCCGGTGCAGATCGACACCAGCCGGGTGCCCGGACGGACCGCACCCAGCGCGGACCACACCTCGGGGCCGAGAGTCCCGCCGCGCCGTGCCGGCGGATACCGGGTGCCGGGAATGACGACGGTGTCTGCGGTGGCCAACACGTCCGGTCCGGCGCCGGGCAGCATGGCGAACCCACCGGTGGCCGGCACCGCCGCCGCGCCGACCGCACAGGTCACCACCTCGTACAGCGGTGAGCCCGTGGCATCGGTGGCGCAGCCGAACAGGGTCGGCGCGATGGTGGCGTCGAATCCGACCACCGGCGCCAACAGCAGGACGGCGACGCGATGCATACCGCACAGTTTGGCATATTTTTGACGAGTGCTGTCATTCATGCCACTAGGCGCCGGGATCGCCGACCCGCACCATCGACGCATGACCCTTCTGCGTGCCCCCGGTCGCCTGCACTGGGCCTGGGTGGTGGCCGGCGTCAGCTTCGTCGCGATCCTCGGTGCCGCCGCCTTCCGGTCGGTACCCGGCGTGCTGATGAACCCGCTGCACCACGAGTTCGGTTGGTCGCACGGCACCGTCGGCGTGGCGATGGCCGTCAATATGACGCTCTACGGCGTCACCGCCCCGTTCGCCGCCGCCCTGATGGACCGCTTCGGAATCCGGCCGGTGCTGTCCGGGGCGCTGGTGCTGATCGCCGCCGGTTCGGCGCTGAGCGTCGTGATGACCGCCCGCTGGCAGCTGGTGGTGCTGTGGGGTGTGCTGGTCGGCGTCGGGACCGGCGCCATCTCGATGGGGTTCGTCGCGACCGTGGCCACCCGGTGGTTCGAGGCGCACCGCGGGCTGGTCACCGGTGTGCTGACGGCGGCCAGCGCGACCGGGCAGCTGATCTTCCTACCGGTGGTAGCGGAAGTGACCACCCGACACGGTTGGCGGTGGGCGTCGCTGGTCGTCGCGGCCGCCGCCTTGGCCGTGGTCCCGCTGGTCGCGTTGCTCATGCGCAACCGCCCCCAGGACATCGGGCTGCACGCCTACGGCGGCGCCTCCGCCGCGCCCGTGGTGCTGCCCACCGGCACGTTCAGCGCCGCCTTCGACGGGTTGCGCATCGGGTTGCGCTCCCGGGCGTTCTGGCTGCTCGCCGCCAGCTTCGCGATCTGCGGGATGACCACCAACGGGCTCATCGGCACACATTTCATCCCGGCGGCCAACGATCACGGCATGCCGACCACGCTCGCGGCCGGGCTGCTGGCCACGATCGGCATTCTCGACGTGGCAGGCACGATCTTCTCCGGCTGGCTCACCGACCGGGTGGACCCGCGGGTGCTGCTGTGCGTGTATTACGCCCTGCGGGGCCTATCGCTGGTGCTGCTGCCCTCGCTGCTCTCCCCGAACGCCGAACCAGGCACCTGGATCTTCGTCATCTTCTACGGGCTGGACTGGGTGGCCACCGTGCCGCCGACCATCGTGTTGTGCCGGGAGTTCTTCGGCGCCGCGACGCCGGTCGTCTTCGGGTGGGTGTTCGCGTCACACCAATTGGGTGCCGCTGTCGCAGCGGCCGGCGCCGGCTGGATCCGGGACCTGCAGGGCGCCTATGACCTGGCCTTCTACCTGGCCGCGGGGTTGTGCCTGGTGGCCACCGCGCTGTGCGCCGGTGTCCGCCGACCGGCGGTGGCGGTTGGCTAGCATTTGGCTGCACTCACACCGGCGCATACGATTCAACCGGCGCCGCGGGGACGCCAGAACAGTTGACACCGAGGCTTCAAATAACACCGGTCAGCCGCGTCCCCGCTTGTGACGCGCCGACCCAGTCATGAGCGGGAGGAAAAACACGTGCACGCTCGCACCGGCAAACTCTTCGGCGTGGTGGTCGCCTCGTCGGCCATCGTTTTCGCAGGGACCACCGTCACGGCTCACGCCGACGATCCCGCCCCCGGGATGGTGATCGCAGAACCGAAGGGCCCCACGTGTGATGCCACCGTGAAGGCGGTGCCCACCGGTCCCGGTTCGCTCGTCGGGCTGGCCAAGGCGCAGTCCTCGACCGCGCTGGCCAGCATTCCGGCGATCTCCACCTTCAGTGAGGCGATCTCGGGCCAGCTGAACCCGGAGGTCAACGTGGCCGCCGTGCTCGACAACGGCCCGTACATCGTGTTCGCGCCGAGCAACGAGGCGTTCGCGAAGCTGCCGCCGGAGAAGCTGGAGCAGCTCAAGACCGATCCGGTCGCGCTGACCGCGCTGGTGTACTACCACATGGCGCTCGGCATCCTGGGTCCCGACGATATCGAGGGCACCGTCTACACCCAGCAGGGTAAGCCGGTGATCGTCAAGGGCTCCGGCGGCGATATCACCGTCAACGATGCCAAGGTCGAATGCGGCGGTATCGGCGCCGACCACATGCGCGTCTACATCATCGACACCGTGCTGGACCCGGAGCAGGCGCCCACCCCGGTCACCACCGCCACCTCGGTGCCCACGACCACCTCCACCACGGAGACCACGGAGCCCACCGAGACGCCGACCTCCGAGACCAGCCCGGCCGCCGAGGCACCGACCACCGTGACCGTCACCGAGACCGCACCGGCGGGCTGACCCGCCACGAAGAACGGCGCCCACTCGTGGATGAGTGGGCGCCGTTTTCGTGTGCTGTCTACAGGCCCAGATCGCGGCCGATGATCTCCTTCATGATCTCGGTGGTGCCACCGTAGATCGTCTGGATGCGGACGTCGACGTAGTCCTTGGCCACTCGGTATTCGTTCATGTAGCCGTAGCCGCCGTGCATCTGCAGGCAGGCATCGATGACCTTCTTGCCCAGCTCGGTGCACCACCACTTGGCTTTGGAGGCCTGCACCGCGGTGAGCTCACCGTCCACGACGGCCTGCAGGCAGCGGTCGATGTACTGCTCGGCGATGTCGAGCTCGGTGTCCAGTTCGGCCATCACGAAGCGGCTGTTCTGGAAGCTGCCGATGGGCTGCCCGAAGGCCTTACGGTCCTTGACGTACTGCAGCGTCTCGTTGAACGTCGCGCGCGCCCCGGCGACACCGGCGATGGCGATCGACAGCCGCTCCGAGGGCAGGTTCTCCATCAGATGGTAGAAACCCTTGCCCTCGGTGCCGAGCAGGTTGGCCGCGGGGACCCGGACATCCTCGAAGTTCAGCTCCGAGGTGTCCGCGGCGTGCTGGCCCATCTTGTCCAGCTTGCGGCCGCGGGTGAAGCCCGGCATATCGCGCTCCACCACCAGCAGCGAGAAGCCCTTGTGGCCGGCCTCGGGATCGGTACGCGCCACCACGACCACCAGGTCGGAGTTGATACCGGCCGAGATGAAGGTCTTGGAGCCGTTGATGATGTAGTCATCGCCGTCGCGCACCGCGGTGGTCTTGATGCCCGCGAGATCACTGCCCGCGCCCGGCTCACTCATGGCGATGGCACCGATCAGCTCGCCGCTGGCGAAGCCGGGCATCCAGCGCTCCAGCTGCTCGGTGGTCGCCAGGTTCTTGAAGTACGGGCCGACGATATCGTTCTGCAGGCTCACGCCCGGGCAGGCCAACCCGAACTTGGAGAACTCCTCCACGATCACGGCGTTGAAACGGAAGTCGTCGACGCCGCCGCCGCCGTACTCCTCGGGCATGTTGAACCCGATCAGCCCGTAGTTACCGGCGGCCACATAGGCTTCGCGGTCGACGAGGCGATTGGCCTCCCACTTCTCGACGTTGGGCAGACACTCCTTCTCCAGGAACTGCTTGGCAGTCTCCCGGAGCTGCTCGTGCTCGGTTTCGAAAACCAGTCTCTTCACTGCTTACTTCGCCTTCCAGACGGGCTCGCGCTTCTGCGCGAATGCCAACGGCCCCTCCATGGCGTCCTCGGTCTTGAGCAGCGTCGCGAACTCGCCGAACGTCTGCTTCCAGAACGGCTCGTCGGCCGCGACGACACCGTCGACGGCCCCGTAGGACACCCTCTTGCTGGCCCGAACCGCCAACGGCGCGTTGACCGCGATGCGTTCGGCCAGCTCCAGTGCCGCGTCGACGACCGTGCCGTCGGGGACGACCTTGTTGATCAGGCCCCACTTCAGCGCGTCGGCCGAGGACAGCGGCTCGCCGGTGAACACCAGCTCAAGTGCCAGCTTCTGCGGCAGCTGCTGCACGATGCGGAACACCCCGCCCGCGCCGGCGATGAGCCCCCGCTTCACTTCGGGCAGACCGAATTTCGCGCGCTCCTCGGCAACCACCAGGTCACTGGCCAGGGCCAGCTCGGTGCCGCCACCGAGGGCGGTGCCGTTGACCGCGGCGATCGTCGGCTTGTCGACGAAGTGCCGCACGTACCCGGCGAAGCCCCACTCCGGATGCTCCGGATGGAACAGGTTCTCCCCGCGCGAGATCGCCTTCAGATCCGCTCCGGCACAGAAGGACTTGTCCCCCGAGCCGGTCAGCACGATGACCCGCACGTCCGGGTCGTCCTGGGCCGCCTGCAGGGCATCGCCGACCGCGGTGGACACCGACGCGTTGACCGCGTTGCGGGCGTCGGGCCGGTTGATCGTGATGATCAGGACGTTACCCCGGCGTTCTGTCAGCGCCCCCGGCTGCTCGTCACTCACAGCAGTTCCAGGATGGTCGCGTTGGCCTGGCCGCCACCCTCGCACATGGTCTGCAGGCCGTACTGGATGTTGTTGTCCCGCATGTGGTACAGCAGCGTGGTCAGGATGCGCGCACCGGAGCCGCCGAGCGGGTGGCCCAGCGCGATGGCACCGCCGTTGGCGTTCAACCGGCTCTCGTCGGCACCGATATCCTTCAGCCAAGCTAACGGCACCGGAGCGAAGGCCTCGTTGACCTCGAAGGCGCCGATCTGGTCCACGCTCAGACCCGACTTGGCCAGTGCCTTCTGAGTGGCCGGGATCGGCGCGGTCAGCATGATGACCGGGTCGGCGCCGGCCAGCACGGCGGTATGCACCTTGGCAATCGGCTTGAGGCCCAGGTCTTTTGCCTTCTCTGCCGAGGTGATCAGCAGCGCGGCCGAACCGTCGGAGATCTGGCTGGAGTTACCGGCGTGGATCACGCCGTCCTCCTTGAAGGCGGGCTTGATCTTGGCCATGGACTCCACGGTGCCGCCGCGGCGGATGCCGCCGTCTTCGAGCACGACGGTGTCGTTACCGTCGGCGTCCTTGGTCTTGATGCCGACGATCTGATCCTTGAAGGCACCGGAATCCTGTGCGGCGGCTGCTTTTTCGTGCGAGCGCAGGGAGAACTCGTCGAGCTGGGTGCGCGAGAAGCCCCACTGCTCGGCGATCATCTCGGCGCCCACACCCTGGTTGGGGGTCTGGTCGTAGCGGGCGCGGAAGGCCTCGGGGTAGGGGTGTCCGCCGTTGGCCAGCGAGGAACCCATCGGGGTACGCGACATCGATTCGACACCGCCGGCGACGACGACATCGTAGTGGCCGGCCACCACACCGGCGACGGCGAAGTGCAGCGACTGCTGACTGGAGCCGCACTGGCGGTCCACGGTGACACCCGGGACGGTCTCGGGCCACCCGGCGGTCAACACCGCGGTGCGCGCGATGTCGAGCGCCTGCTCCCCGGCCTGCATCACACAACCCCATATCACGTCGTCGACGAGCGCCGGGTCGATGCCGGCGCGCTGCACCAGGCCGTTGAGGACCTGGGCCGACAGTTCGGACGGGTGCACACCGGACAATGCCCCGTTGCGTTTGCCGACTGGTGAGCGAACTGCCTCGACGATGACGGCTTCGGCCATGAACTTCTCCTTCGAAGGTGGTTGGCGCTGTGGGATGGATGGACTTAAATCGAACCTAGAGCAGAAGGTTTACTAGGTCAACCTACTGGTTGGTAGAGGCGGATGACCGCGGGTCCACGCACGGAGTTTGCCGACATGGTTTACTGAGTTGAACACCTGGTATCAGCATATTCGTGAGGAGTCAGACCGTGGCCGGCAGCACCCCGCTCTCGCCGATGATCGGCCGCAGCGCCGTCCCGGCGGTGGCCGGCGCGCCCATCCGGTCGCCGAAGACCGCCGAACTGGTGGCCGGCACGCTGCGCCGGATGGTCGTCGACGGCCAGCTGAAGGAGGGTGACTACCTGCCCAACGAGGCCGAGCTGATGGCCCATTTCGGGGTGAGCCGCCCGACGCTGCGCGAGGCGGTCCGGGTGTTGGAATCCGAACGTCTCGTCGAAGTGCGTCGCGGCTCGCGCACCGGGGCCCGGGTGCGGGTGCCGGGCCCAGAGATCGTGGCACGTCCGGCCGGGCTACTGCTTGAGCTGTCGGGGGCGACCATCGCCGATGTGATGACCGCCCGCGCCGGTATCGAGCCGATGGCCGTCCGGTTGCTCACCGAGTCCGGCAACACCGAGGCATTCGACGAGCTGGACGCGATGATCGCCGAGCATGTCCCGTCCGGGCGCGAGACCGGCCAGATGGCCGAAACGACCGGCGACTTCCATCAGCGCGTGGTCGAGCTGTCGGGCAACGCGACGCTGACCATCATGGCCGGGATGCTGCACGAGATCACGGTGCGCCACACCGCGCTGGCCATGAAAGAGAACCGGCCGCTGTCCAAATCGGACTACGAACTGTTGATGCGGTCCTACAAACGGCTGATGACACTCATGCGTTCCGGTGACGGCGAGGCCGCCGAGGCGCACTGGCGTAAGCACCTGGACACCGCGCGCGAACTCCTGCTCAAGGGCATGGAGTCCGTCAAGGTGCGCGATGTGATGCTCTGACGCCGCTCAGGAGGACGTCCGCCCCGGCGTCTGCACGTCATAGACCGGCACGGTGTCATCCCACGGCTGGCGGACCACCATATCCGCGACCTTGACGTAGCCGCGTTCGAACTCACCGGTGGCCGCGTCGACCAGGCGATACTGCTGGGTCTGCCGGTGGATGGGCTGCGCGTCGAGCATGACGATCCGCACCTCGCCCGGTTCGAAATGACACCGCGACTGCAATGCGGCCACCAACTGCTCGTTGCTCATGTGGCCGTCGCCGAAGTTCCACCCGATGGCGGTGGAGACGATGCGCTCACCGTCGGTGAGGGTGTACTCGTCCTCGTCGTACCCGGCCATCGCCCGGTGCGCCAGGGTGAACAGCGCCCGGCCGTGGGTGTTGAAGGAACGGAACGCATAGCCCATGTACATCGGGATCTGGGCGGCCTCCTTGCTGCCGTAGAACTTCTCCAGCTGGGCGGCGGGCATGCTCGCGATCGCGACGATGCCCGCGGCGATCTTGGCGTCCGCCGAGGGCTTGATGCACCACAGCGAGGTGTCCCAGTTGCCGGCGTAGTAACGCATACCCGGCAGGAAGGACACCTTGCGCGGGAACAGGTTTCCCAACACCACGGTGCCCGCGACCACCACCAGCAGCACGACCGGCCAGGGGCTGGAAAGGTCGCCGAGCCCGATATCGGAGTGCCCGACGAACAGCGCCAGCACGCTGAACATCATGAAGACATTCCATTCCAGCGGGACTCCCATCGGAATCGAGCTCAGGATGCCGAAGTGGAAGACCAGCATGACGAACGCCGCGATCGCCGTCGCCCACCCGCCGTGACTGAAGAACAGCACCAGCGGCACCAGTCCCTCGATGGCGGTGGAGAAGTGCCCGATGAACCGGGAGGCCCGGCCCGGGCGCAGGTCGTCGGGGAAATGCTCGAAGAACCTTCGTTTGATGGCCGGTGAGCGGAACACCGGATTGTTGCTCATCATCGTGGAGATGACGAACGGGAAGTGTTTGTTCAGCTTGGAGGTCGCCGCGCCCAACCAGATGACCAGGCAGACGAACTTCGCGGCGAGGATGATGTCGGCGCCGCTGAACAGGAAGCACACCGCCAGCGACCCGTAGACCTCACCGCGGGCGGCCAGGAAGATCACCTTGTCCCGCAGACCGGCCAGCGCCAGTAACCCGAGAATGGTCGCGGTCTGCCACACCGGCAGCACCCCGACCTCGGTGCCGAGTGCCGGGATGGGGCCGGTGCCCTGGGAGAACAGGGCGACGACCAGCATCACCAGCAGCGCGCCGTAGAGCGCCACGTCCACCGGGCCGCGGCTGTCCCCCTTGGTGAGCGGGATCCGGTTCGGCCACGGCGGCAGCCGAATCGTCTTGGGCCGCAGCCAGTACAGAATGGAACCCATCGGCGGGAAGAACCGGTTGTTGAGCGGGCCGAACCCGCAGCCAAGGCCCACCACCTCGAACAGCATCGTGTAGAACACGACCTTCTGGTAGAGGATCGGTTCGTTGTACCAGGACGTGACGTCGGTGAAGCCGCCGAGACCGTCGGTGGTGGCGAGCACCAGCACCCAGGCCACCACGATGTAGGCGAGGATCTTGAGGACATAGAACAGGTGCAGCGCCACCGGGGTGCCGAAGCCGACCTCGGCCCAGTGCCGCGCCATCGGGACGATCCGCTCGGCGCGGGTCCCCTTGCTCCACTCCTCGAAGTCGATCACCGGGGTGTTCTGCTTGAGAAATCCCATGCCGGTCAGACTAGAACGTGTTCTAGTCTGAGGGAAACGGTTCGCTCAGACGCATACGGACTGCCTGCTCCCGGTTTCGGCGCGTTCTCGTACGGTCGGCGTACGAAAACGCGCCGAGATCACGACGACGTCTTGGCCGGCGGGCGGTAGAAGATGACCAGCTGCCCGATACCGCCGAGCAGGCCGAGACCCGCGGCGATGGCCAGACCACACCAGCCCGACAGCCAGGACGCCAGATCCGTGCCGGAGAACAGCAGGTGATCCAGGCTGTAGCGGCCGGCCCCGGTACCGGCGATGGCGACCGCCGCCACCGCGAGCACCAGGTTGTACTCCCAGCCCTCCTTGACGATGAAGAAGCCGTTGTGCCGATGCACGGTCCATGCCGCGACCAGCATGAGCGCGACGAAACCGGCCGCCGGGATCGGCGTCAGCAAGCCCAGCGCCAGGCCCAACCCCGCCGCGATCTCGGTACTGGCCGCCACGCGCGCGTGGAACAGGCCCGGCTTCATGCCGATGCTGTCGAACCAGCCGGCGGTCCCCGGGATACGTCCGCCGCCGAAGAACTTGTTGTAACCGTGGGCGGCCATGGTCAAGCCGAGAACAACGCGCAGGAGCAGGAGCGCCACATCATAGGAAGAGGAGTCAGCCACGTAACAGAATCTAGGCCATCTGTTACGTCGCCGACCAGCCCCCACCAATCCCGACCTCCCGCCGAGTGGCCAGTTATGTCACGCAAACCACGGGCGGTTTCAAGGGGTGGTTGCAACAGGTCCCTGTGAGGAGCTGTTGTGCGCCCGTCCAAATCGTCTCGTCTTCGT
>JAKJHY010000052.1 GCA_021648845.1 Mycobacterium sp. MBM
ACTTTCACGCCCCCATCCCGAGGCTCATCCACAGGTTCTGATCATTGCTCCCACATGCTCTTGGGGCAGATGCTCATGAGGAATTGTCAATACCTGTGGATCGGGGTGTTTCAGGCGACCTCCGTTCCGGCGTCCTGATCGTCGTCTGAGGGCGGTGTTGGTGGGGTGATGTCGGTGGGGCGTTCGAGCAGTTTGCCTTTGTGGAAGACCGCGCCGGCGCGGACCAGGGCGACCAGGTGCGGGGCGTTGACGGCGCGCCAGCGGGCCGAGGCGGCGTCGATCAGCTTGTAGGCCATCGCTAGTCCGGCCGTTCGCGATCCCGGGCCTTTTGTCACCTTGGTCCGAAGTCGCACTGTGGCGAAGGTGCTTTCGATCGGGTTCGTCGTGCGCAGGTGGATCCAATGTTCGGCCGGGTACTTGAAGAACTCCAGCAGCACATCGAGGTCGTCGGTGATCTTGGCGACCGCCTTGGGGTACTTGGCGCCGAAATCGACCTCGAAGGCCTTGACCGCGAGCTGGGCCTTGTCGATATCCTCGGCGTTGTAGATCTCCTTGAGTGCCGCCAGGGCCGACGGGTGTGCTGATTTCGGCAGTGCGGCAAGAACATTGGCTTGCTTGTGGAACCAGCAGCGCTGCTCTTTGGTGGCCGGGAACACCTCACGGACCGCTTTCCAGAACCCGAGTGCACCGTCACCGACGGCGAGCACGGGGCGGTCATGCCGCGCCGTTTGCAGTCGCGCAGCAGATCGGCCCACGACTCGGCCGATTCACGGTAGCCGTCGCTGATCGCCACCAGCTCCTTGCGGCCGTCAGCGCGCACACCGAGCATCACCAGCAGACACAGCTTTTCCTGGTCCAGGCGGACCTTGAGGGGGATGCCGTCGACCCACAGGTAGACATAGTCGCTGCCCGACAGATCGCGACGACCGAACGCGGCGGCCTCATCTTGCCACTGCGACGTGAGCCGGGTGATCGTCGATGCCGACAACCCGGCACCGGAGCCGAGGAACTGCTCCAGGGCCGGGGTGAAATCGCTGCTCGACAACCCGTGCAGGTACAACAGCGGCAACACCTCGGACATCTGCGGGGACTTGCGCGCCCAGGCCGGCAGGATCGCCGAGGAGAACCGCTTGCGTTCACCAGTGTCGGGATCGACACGTTTGTCGTTGACCCGCGGGGCCCTCACCTGCACCGCACCGGCTGCGGTCAGCACCTCGCGCGGCTGGTGGTAGCCGTTGCGGACCACCAATCGGTGGCCGTTGTCATCGCGCTGGTCAGCGAACTGCGCCACGTAGGCGGCGACCTCGGCCTGCAACGCCGCGGCCAGCATCTGCCGAGCGCCATCACGGACAATCTCATCCAACAACGACCGACCAGCACCACTGTCGGTGTTGTCGTTGGCCTCCGCGCCGTCGTGAACTACGGTGAGCATGGGCGTACCTTCCCAACCAGCGCGCCAACGCCGGTCTTGATCGAATACCTGATTCCGTGATGATCATCCTCGGGAAGGTGCGCTCATTTTCACGCCCCCACGCCGAGGCTCATCCACAGGTTCTGATCATTCCTCTCACTAAGCCTGATTCCACCGACCGACGGTGTGGTGGCCGGTTGAGCTGATGGTCTTGATCCGGGCTGGTGGTGGGCATGACGAGGCCGCTGGTCTGTCCAGCTTTTCCTGTCGGGTTCCTGGTTGTCGGGTCGGGTGGTCGGTGGTTCAGGCGCTGGATCGGTGGCCGATGGTGTTGTGCCACAGGGTCATCCATGCTGGTTCGGCGGGCCAGTGCCGGGGTAGGTGCAGGATCGGTCGTCGTTGGGGTCGGGCCAGACGAGCCGGGATATTGACCAGGTGACGGCGCAGGGTCGCCCCGCGCGCGGTGCGGTGACGGGTCCCGGCCAGGGTCGCGGTGGCGCGCAGCAGATTGTGGGCGATCGCGGCGCAGACGGCCCAGGCACTGTTGGCGCCGAAGCGCCCGGAGGGAATGTGGGCCAAGGGGCCGTCGATGAGGTCGGCGAAGGTGGTTTCGATGATGGCGTGGCGGCGGTGGGTGATGTCGGCGTCGGTGGCCGACTCGGTGGTGTTGGTGAAAAACGGGTGATACCGCCAGATCGGGAACAGCCCGTCTTGGGGTTGGTTGGCGTCTTTGACCCGGCGCACGATCAGCCGGGCGGTGACCGCCTCATAGGTGCCGGTTTTGGCCATGGTGTAGACGGCTTCAGCGACTTCGGCATCAGAGATCCAGGCCCCGGTCTCGCGATCGAGCACCGCACCCGGGTATTTCACCGGGGTCCAGGCGTTCTCGGGAATGCTGTCGATGGCGCGTTGCACCGCGGCGTTGCGGGTCAGCACCAGCGAGAACACCGCCCCGTAGCGGCGGCATACCCGGATCACCGCCCGCGATCCATAGGCGCTGTCACCGCGCACGATGATCTGCCCGGTGACGCCGGGGTCCCGGCAGTAATGGCGCAAAAAACAACGAGGTTCGCGTAGCGCCTGGTCCGGGTAGACGGACGAGTCGTTGTTGGTGGCCGCTATCGGTGGCCGCGGTCGGGACCGAGGAGGCTGGTGATGCCGCGCATGGCCGCCGGTGAGGGTTTGAAGTAGCGGCGCAGGTTGTCGGGTTTGCGGTGGCGGGACTTGGCCATTAGCTCGAGCAGGCTGGCTCCGGCCTCGCCGAGATGCGTCAGGCCAGAATGCCGGAGTTCGTGCAGGTCCCAGCCGGTGCCGGGTCCGTTGGTGGCGGTGGCGGCATCGAGCAGGGCGCGGGCCTGGCCGTAGGACAACCTGGCCAGGCCGGTGTCGGGGCAGATGTCGCGGTCGGCGACGGCTTTGCGGGGTCCGGGTCGGCGGTGGGTGACGAACAGCGGTCCGCGGGTGCGGCCCTTGGTGAGGCGTGGCAGGAGCCGGGCGGTACCCGCGTCCCAGTACACGAGCTCGTGCGCGTACTCGTGATGGGCGGCGCCGCGGCGGCGGGTGCGGGGCTTGGCGCCCTTGGACTTCACCGGGCAGCACCGCCCGGCCAGGTCGAGGTCTTCGATGTTGACCTGGAGCAGTTCCTCGGTGCGGGCGCATGTTTCGTAGAGCATCCGCCACAGCGTCTTATCCCGCAGGTCGATGTCGCGGCGGGTGATGAGCCGGTCGATCGCGGTGCGCGAGCGCACCGGGGTGGCCGAGTCCGGCGGGGTGGAGCGTTTCACCCACGCGGGGACCGCCGGGGCGAGGTGTCCGTGCTCGCGGCACCACGCCAGCCAAGACGCGACCGCGGCGCGGCGGGCGTTCCAGGTGTTGACCGCCGCCTCGCCCCACAAAGTTTCCAGGGTTTCGCCGATCTCGTCGTCGGCGACATTGGCCAGCGGCCGGGCCTCGCCGAGCCTGGCGGTGGTCTTATCGACGGCGATGGCGTAGGAGCGGCGGGTGTTCGGGGAGCGGATCGAGTCGAGGAAGCCGTCGCCGGCGGCGCGGACGGTGATCCCGGACGACAACATTGTGACCTCCCTGGCCTGCTTGCCACAGATAACAGGGCCGCTTCGCGCACCGCCGGAGCGGAGTCGTCGCAGGCCGGGTTTCATGGTGCCACAGATAACAGGGTGTTATCTGTGGGATCAGTCGGCGGCGGGTCGGTGGACGCCGCCGGCGGCGGCGTTGACGGCTTCGGCGAGGGTGGGGTGGATGTGGATGGCGGCGGCGAGTTGGCCGTAGGTGGCGCCGCAGGTCATGGCGATGACGGCTTCGTGGACGAGGTCGCCGCCGTCGGGTCCGGCGATGTGGCAGCCGAGGATCCGGTCGGTGGCGGCGTCGGCGACGAATTTGACCAGGCCGCGGGTGTTGCCGATGGCGCGTGCTTTGGCAACGCCGGTGAAGTTCTGGCGGCCGATGATCACGTCGTAGCCGGCTGCGCGGGCGGCGGGTTCGGTCAGGCCGACGGCTCCGACTTCGGGGTCGGTGAACACCGCGTGCGGCACGACACGTCCGGTGGTGGTGCGGTCCTGGTCGCGGTAGACGGTGCGGTAGACGATGTCGGCGTCGTCGCGGGCGGTGTGGGTGAACATCGGCCCGCCCCGCAGGTCGCCGATCGCCCACACGTTGTCGGCGGAGGTGTTCAGGGTGTCGCCGACGGTGAGGAAGCCGTGCGGGTCGGGTTGCAGGTCGAGGTGTTCCAGGCCCAGGGCGTCGGTGTTGGGGGTGCGCCCGGTGGCGAGCAGCAGGTGGCTGCCGGTGATCTCGGCGGTCTCGGTGCCGGTGCAGCCGATCCGGATGTTGCCGGCCGTCCCGGCGGCGTGAGTACAGGTGGTGGCGGTCGCGACAGTGATGCCGTCGGCAGTCATGCCGTCGGCGACGGCGGCGCTGATGTCGGGGTCTTCCCCGGGCAGCAGCCGGTCGGCGCGCTGGACGATGGTGACCTCGGCGCCGAATCGCCGGAACATCTGCGCGAATTCGCAGCCGACGTAGCCGCCGCCGACGACGAGCAGGTGGGCGGGTAGTTCGGTGAGGTCGAGCAGCGTGCGGGAGGTGTAGTAGGGCACGGCATCCAAGCCGTCGATGGCCGGGAGGGTGGTGCGGGTGCCGGTCGCGAGGATGATCCGGTCCGCGGTCAGGGTGGTGCCGTCGACGGTGAGGCGCCGGTTACCGGTGAATTGTCCTGCGGCGTGGTAGAAGTCGAGGTCGGCGGATTTTTCGACGGCCCGATACGATCCGGCCCGGATGGAATCGACGAGGGTGTTCTTACGCTCCACCACGGCGGCCAGGTCGACGGTGACCGGACCGCCGACGCGGACGCCGAACTCGGCGGCGCGGCGGGCCTGATGGGCGACGGCGGCGGAGGCGATCATCGTCTTGGTGGGGATGCAGCCCCGGTTCAGGCAGGTCCCGCCGAGCAGTTCCTTCTCGACGAAGGCGACCCGGCCGTGGCGGGCGGCGCGCAGCGCCAGTGGCAGCCCGGACATTCCGCCGCCGAGCACGAGGGTGTCGTAGCGTTCGGTCATTGCGGGCGCCCTTCCTCGATGACGGTCGTCGGGGTGCAGCAGTCGACGGGTGCGGCATCGGTAACGCGGCGCCGGATCATGCGGTGAGCGAGGACGGTGACGGCGGCGGTGAGCACGGTCAGTGCCGCGATCGTCGCCATCAGTGGTGTGTGGTTCTGCAGCCAGGTGCTGGCGGTGGTGGACAGGGCCGCGAATCCGTTGGTGCCGGTGGTGTCGCCGGTGACGGCGGGCAGCCAGTACCAGGCCAGGTAGGCGCCGGTGAGGATGAGCACGGTCGCGGTGATGCGGGTGCCGTGCCGGGCGAGGGCGGCGAGATGGTGGGTGAGCGCGGTACCGGCGGCCGCGGCGGCGAGGCTGACCAGCAGCAGGATCGTCGCGGCGCCGAGGGTGTAGGCGACGAACACCGCGAGCAGCGCACCCCAGCCCGCGGTGGCCTGGGCCTGGGCGATGACGGCCAGCAGCACCCCGAACGTGCACGACAGCGACGCCGCGGCGTAGCCGATCCCGGCGAGGACGATCCCGGTTGTGCCGCCCGGCCCGGTGGCCGGGCGCAGCGCTCGGGTGGGCAGTCGCAGACCGAGCACGCGGCCGGTGAACATGACGACACCGAGCAATACCAGGGCGACACCGACGACCAGACCGAGCCACGGCGCGGCGCTGATCAGCGCGCGGGCACCGGCGCTGATGGCCAGCCCCGCCACGGCCAGGGTGCCCGCGAACCCGAGGGTAAAAGCGACGCCGGTTCGCAGCGCCCGCGCCGTGCGTACCCCGAGCGGTTCGGTGGCGGTGTCGCCGAGGGTGTGGGTGATCCAGGCCGGCAGCAGCGCGAAACCGCACGGATTGACCGGGGCGAGCATGCCCGCGGTGAACGCCAAGGCCAGCAGCCCGTTCACCGGTCCCCGGCCTTCGCCAGCGCGGCGGTGATCTGATCGGCGGACGGGTCGGCGGCCCGGTAGGCGACCGCACCGCCGGGGTCGACGACGAGCAGGGTCGACAGGGCGGCCACGGAGTACCGCTTGGTCAGGGTCGCATCGGTGTCGATGACCGCGGGCACGGTGTCGGTCCCGGTTTGCTGCTGGAAGTCGGTGACGACCTGGGCAGGTTCGGCCGGATCCATGTCGACCAGGACGAAAGCGGCGGTGTCACCGAGTTGTCGCGCAGCCTGCGACAGCGACTTCGCGCCGCCCACGCATTCACCGCAGCCGACCGAAAAGAAGAACATCGCCGTCGGCTTGCCGCTGGGCACGGTCACCGGCGCCCCGGACAGCGCGGTGACCGTGACGGGGTCGGTGGCGGCGCGGGGCGAGGCGGTGTCGGTGCCGCAGGCAGCCAGCACCGTGACCGCCAGGGCGGCGAGCGCCGCGCTCACCGTGCGTCGGGTGATCGGCGTGGTCACGGCTGGGAACTCCGATCGGTCGACGCGTTGGGCTGATGCGATCGGCGGGTGCCCAGCAGTCCGCGGACTGTCCCTCGCTGCGGCGGCTTACGACGGCGCGCGGTGTAGCCGACGGCGGCGAGGACCATCACCGCGGCGGCCACGATCGGTCCCCAACTGCGCAGCGCACCGCCGAGGGCGGTGAGCGC
Source organism: Mycobacterium sp. MBM (assembly GCA_021648845.1). Taxonomy (GTDB): domain Bacteria; phylum Actinomycetota; class Actinomycetes; order Mycobacteriales; family Mycobacteriaceae; genus Mycobacterium. The sequence continues at coordinate 6,565 of JAKJHY010000052.1, forward strand.
ACCGGCCGCGATCAAGGCCGGTCCGGCGCAGCACACGATCATGGCCACGGCGGCACCCACCACCGCGAGCGGGCCGCCGATCCCCGTGGAGTTGTTGCGTACGTTCATCAATGTCCTGCTCCGTTCACACGAGCGGTGTCGATGCGGGTGCAGCAGGTCAGCGCGGCGGCGTTGTCGGCGGCGAGGGAGCGGGCCAGCATCACCAGGTCCGCGACGCGTGGGTCGCCGACGGAGTAGCGCAGCTTCTTGCCGTCACGGCGCGCGGTCACATAACCGCAGTCGGCCAGGCAGGACAGGTGCACCGACACCCGCGGCTGGGAGATCCCGGCATGCTCGACACACTCCGCGGAGGTGCGCTCGGCGGCCAAGATGAACTCCAGCAGCTTCAACCGCGTCGGATCCGACAGCGCGCGAAAGAACTTCGCCGTCGCATCCAGGTGCGTGCAGGCCGTCTCGCCACCGGGCGCGGTGACGGCGGCGGTCGTGGACCGGGGCAAGGGGATCGCCTCCACAAGAAGAAAGTTGAACTATTCGGATAAGCGCATAGTATGATGTCCGGAGATATTCGTCAACGCGAATAGCAACCTGTTCCGTGACCGGAGTCCCCCAGCAAGGAGAACCCGCCGTGACCACGACATCCCCGCGCGCCGATCTGGCGATCATCGGTTCCGGTTCGGCGGCGTTCGCCGCCGCCATCGCCGCGGTCAACCTCGGCAAACGGGTGGTGATGGTCGAGCGCGCCGCGATCGGCGGCACCTGCGTGAACGTGGGCTGCGTGCCGTCGAAGGCGCTGCTGGCCGCCGCGGAGGCCCGGCACACCGCGGCGAGCGCCGACCGGTTCCCGGGGCTGGCGGCGACCGGGGCACCGGTGGACTTCGCCGAGCTGATCGCGGGCAAGAACGCGCTGGTCGACCGGCTTCGCGGCGAGAAGTACCTCGACCTGGCCGCCGACTACGGCTGGGAGATCGTCTCGGGAACCGCCGTCTTCACCGGTACCACCGACGCACCGGTGCTGCGGGTCGAGCAGGGGGCCGATGGCCCGCGGGTGATCGACGCCGATCAGTACCTGATCGCGACCGGCGCCGCGCCGTGGGCGCCGCCGACCGACGGGCTCGCCGAGGCGGGGTATCTGACCTCGACCACCGCGATGGAGCTCGACGTCCTGCCGGGGTCGCTGATCGTGGTGGGCGGCAACGCCATCGGTCTCGAACAGGCACAGTTGTTCGCCCGGCTCGGCACCCGGGTCACGGTGATCGAGGCCCTGGATCGGCTGGCGCCGTTCGAGGAACCCGAGATCTCCCGGGCCATCGCGCAGGTGTTCGCCGACGAAGCCATCACCGTGCTCACCGGCGCCACCCTCGACAAGGCACTGGCCGAGGGCGGCGAGAAACTCGTCACCGTCCGCACCGCCGACGGGGCCACCACCGAACTGCGGGCCGCCCAGCTGCTCATCGCCACCGGCCGCCGCCCCGACACCCCCGGATTGAATCTGGCGGCGGTCGGGGTACGCACCGACGACCGCGGCGCCGTCGTCGTCGACGCCCACCAGCGCAGCAGCAACCCGCGGATCTGGGCCGCGGGCGACGTGGCCGGCGGCCCCCAATTCGTGTACGTCGCGGCGGCGCAGGGCACACTCGCCGCCGGCAACGCCCTCGGGCACGCCGGCCGCACCCTGGACTACACGGCGCTGCCGCGGGTGACATTCACCAGCCCGGCCATCGCCGCGGTCGGCCACACCGACAGCCAAGCCGCCGCAGCCGGATTACGGACCGAGTCGCGGCTGCTCACCGGTGCGAACGTGCCGCGTGCCCTGGTCAACCGGGACACCCGTGGTGTGGTCAAACTCGTCGCCGAGGCCGGGACCGGGCGGGTGCTAGGCGTGCACGCCGTCGCCGAGGGTGCCGGGGATCTGATCACCGCCGCCGGGTACGCGATCACCGCGGGCATGACCGTCGACCAGCTCGCCCGCACCTGGGCGCCGTATCTGACCATGGCCGAAGCGCTGAAACTCACCGCCCAAACCTTCACCGCCGATGTCGCCAAGCTGTCCTGCTGCGCGGGCTGAGGACCGGATCGAGCCGTCATGAACACACCGGTGATGACCATCGGAGACCTGGCCCGCCGCACCGGAGTGCCGGCGAAAGTACTACGCCGCCACCACGACCTGGGCCTGATCTACAGCCTCGGCCGCAGCCGGGCCGGATACCGGCTCTTCGACGAACACGCGCTGTGGTGCGTCGAGGTCATCGCCACCCTGCGCGGCCTCGGCCTCACGGAGGCCGAAATCCGTCAGCTCGCCGCCACCTGCGACGACAGCGCCCGGCCGGTCGGACCGCAGCTGGCCGAACTACTGGCCCGCTCCCGGACCCGGATCGAGGACCGCATCCGCGACCTCGACGAGCAGCGCCGCCGCATCGACGAGTTCGAACACCACCACCACGACGCGTTGACCCGGGCGACCAGCCACGACCGAGCCGCCGCCCCGCCGTGGGTGCCGGATCCGAGGACATGCGGCTGCGGCGCTTGACCTTCCCTGCGGTGGCAAGCCCGACACTCGATCCCACACCCGTGACTACACGCTCCGAGGGGACACCAGCGATGACGACCAACCCGTTCGCCACCACCATCGTCGACACACTGTTCGACTCCACCGCCAATACGGGAACGAACCTGATGGGCACCGCGATGCGGCTGCTCGCGGCCGGTGAACCGATCACCATCGAACAGCTCGCTACCGCCGCCGGCGCCAGCGTCGCCGACGTCGAGAACGCGCCCGCCGCCGCGGACATCGAATACGACGACCGGCACCGCATCCTCGGCTGGGGCCTGACCCTCAATCCCACCCCGCACCGGTTCACCGTCGACGGCCACCAGCTCTACACCTGGTGCGCCGCCGACACCCTGCTGTTCCCCGCCATCATCGGTCGCCCCGCCACCGTCGAATCCACCTGCGCCGCAACCGGAACCACCATCCGACTGTCCGTTGACCCGGCCTCCGGGGTCAGCGGCCTCGACCCGGCCACCGCGGTCATCTCTGTACCCGGCCCCGACGAACTCGACCCGACCCGGGTCCGCGCCACCACCTGCAACCCCGGCCGCTACTTCGCCACCGCCGTGGCGGCCGCCGACTGGCAGAGCCGGCACCCCACCGGGCTCGTGCTGCCCGTCGCCGACGCCTACGCCCAGCTGCGCCCGATCAGCGACCGCGTCCTCACCGCCACCGAACCACCACGCTGTCGCTGACCCAACCCAGGCCACCGATGTGCCCAGCTACGCCCCAGCACCCTCTCCCGGAAGGTGGTAGCCGGCGGTCAGAAGAGGGTGTCGCGGACCCGCAGCGGCCGGTACCCGGTGGGGCCGAGCTGGGCCAGTTCGGCGTCGATGTCGACCTCGATGGCGCCGAAGAAGTTGATGTTCTCGCTGTGCGCCGGAGAAATGTGCGCCAGCACCTCGTCATCGATGCGCCGCCCGGCCCGCCGCATCTGTTCGGTCGCCAGACCGTAATACTCCGTGGTCCAGGCGATGACGGCGTTGGTCGCCAACGTGAGGCACCATGCCTGTTCGGTCTGTCCCTCCAGGTGCCTCGCGCGCACGGTTCCTTCATGCGCGTAGAGCAGGTCGCGGCGGAGCGCGTGCAGGGATTCGCCCTTGTTGAGCTGGCGGGAGATCTTGCGTCGATAGCCCGGGTCGGACAGATACCGGGCGGCGTAGATCGTGCGCCGCAGCGCCCCGTACTCCTTGAGCGCCGCCGCGAGGGCGTTCTGCCGGCCCGACGCCGACAGCTTGCCGACCAGCAGCGACGCGGTGGCGTGCCCGAACTTCAGCGACCCGGCCAGCCGGAGCAGGTCGTCGTAGTGCTCGGCGATCAGATCGAGATTGCACCGCCGGGTCAAAAGCGGGCCCGCGTGCGGGAACGCGGACTCGACCTGGGCTCGCGGCGCCGCCCGGTACAGGGTGATCCGGCCCAGGTCCCGGATGCGGGGCGAGAGCTGCAACCCGAGCAGGTCGAACAGCCCGAAGTTCACCAGGGTGACGCCGTGCGTGTCGGTCGCATGCTCGGTGATCGGCAGATCCGTTGCATTGCCGAGGATTTCGTCCAGCACGTAGTGAGCTTCACGTCTCGTCGCGACGATGACCTTCGTGCCGTAGGTGGCGTGCTGATCGGTGACATGGGTATACGTGCTCAGTCCTTCGTTCGCGAAATAGCGGCTCAACGCTCTGGCAGTGACCGATTTGCCACGGGTCGGGAACCGCTGCCCATCACTGGAGGACAGGGTGCCGGCCCCGAAGATCGGGGTCAGCGGCAGGCGTTGGTGGTAGTCGATGATCGTCAGGTTCGCCGCCCGCAGCGTCTCCTCCCGCACATACCACTCCGAAGTCCAGGCCAGGATGTCGTAGGAGATGCCGGAGGCCTCCGCCATACGGGTGAGACCCAGGTTGGTGGAGTAGGCCAGCAGCACCGCGATGAGGTTGCGCTTCAACTCCGGGGTGCGGGACTGCTTACCGCCGGCGTGGGTGAAGCAGTCCAGGTAGCCGGTGCGTTTGTCCAGCTCGATCAACAGCGACACGATCGGCGCGAACGGCAGCATCTCCGTCAACTCCTGCTTCAACGCCACCGCTTCGGCCGGAACGTCTTCTGCCGACAGCGGCGAGACCACCAGGTCACCGGCCTCATCGAGACGGACCGGGCCGTCGCCGTCGGCGAGCACCTTCTCCAACTCGCTCATAGCGTCGTGCAGCTCGTCGGTGGCGGTCGCCAGGGCGCGGGCCGGATCAGCGGACTTGCCGACCAGGCGGCAGAACTCGTCACGCTGCGGCTCCCACGCCTGCGGGGTCAGCAGGTAAGCGGCCGGGTCGGCGTAGCGGCGCGACCCCGGCACGAACACGTCGCCGCTGCGCAACCCGTCCCGCAGCCCCAGCAGCACGCACAGCTCCCAGTAGTGCCGATAGGCGGTGGTGTTGCCGGCTTTGCGGGCCTCGTCGAGGTAGCCGCGCCACTTCGTCGGCACGAACCCCGTCGGCGCGTCGTCGGGCACCTTGCGGGTACCGGTCGCATTCAGCTCCCGCAGCATGTGCACCCCGATCAGCAGCTCGATCGCCGCGGTGCCGCCGGCGAACCGGACTGTCGACAGCACCTGCGGGGTGAACTGCCGCAGATAGGAGTACGAGCTGTCCAGAGCGGCCAGGTGCCCGTGATCGCGCGGCAGCCGAGGTTTGGCCTGCGCGACCGCGGCCCGCAACCGCTCCCATCCGATCCGATCGCCCCGGATCAGGCCGCCGATCTCCTCGTCAGGGATCTGCGTGTCGGTGATGATGGCCAGCAAGTCGTCGAGCAACCCCTGCCGATCCTCTCCGGCCTTACCGCGCTCGGCGAGCTCGTCGCGCATCCGGCGTTCGGCTTTGCTCAACCTGGCCGAGATCGCCTGATCGAACAGCTGCACCACCTCGTCGAGCACATCGGTGGCCGACTGAGCCAACACCGTGAGCAGGATCGGGTAGCGGCGTTGCGGATCCCGGCGTTCCAAGGCTTGGCCCGTCAAGCGTCGGCCCACAGTCGCCAGGAACCGCCGCCGCTCCGCCGGCAGCACCGACATATCCAGCTCATCCGCGCCCAGGTTGCGCAGGAACACCAGCTTCTCGACCTCGGCCTTCACCGCGGTCGCCGACGCCTCCACCGGGCCGGTCGACAACCACCGCAACCGCGACATCCCGATAGACGGGTCGGCGACCAGCAACGCATCCAGTTCCTTACACCGCTGCGGCGTGAACTCGCGCGCCAACCGGTCATAGGTCTCCCGCTGCGCCTGCGTGCGAGCATGCGCGACCCGGCGGACCACCGTGTCCGGGCCCGGCCGGATCACCCGCGCCGAGATCAGGTACTCACACGCCAGCCGGAACAACAGCGTCGGCGAATCGTGCTCCATCGCCCGCGCCAGAAGGAACTCATCCAGCTCCTTCAACTCCATCGACCCGGCAGGCCGCCACCCCAGATACTGGGCCACCAGCCGCACATGCTCGGTCCGCGTCTGCGCCCGCTTGCCATACGAACGAAGCTGCACCGCATCGACATTCAGCTGATCCGCCAACCGGGCCACCGCCACCGGCGGCGCCGACGACACCTTGTCCGGCACGAACCCCAGCCACGGCAAGGTGCACAACGCCACCGCCAGGCCCAGACGGACCGCAGGGCCCCTGCCCTGCGGAGCAACGAACGCCAGATCCGCCGGGGTCAGCGTGAAGTACCGGAACAACTCCTCACGACTGATCTCCGGGAACTCCCGCAGGCGCTGCAACTCCTCGTCCGCGAATACCCGCGTCGCCACGAACCCCAGCCTCCAAAACGCCGACCAACCTCATCGGCAGCCAAGCCAAGCACCAACCACCCCGGCCCGCAGCCCGAACCGAGAAATCACCGCCGACCAGGCGCTACGCGAACCTCGTTGTTTTTTGCGCCATTACTACCGGGACCCCATGTGGGCCCCAGCGCCGGGTGAAGCGCAGGTTGACGATGCGCCGCTCACGTCGTTTCGGCAACCGCAACGGACTGCGATGCGGCCGGCTGGGCCGGTCTACCATCGCTGCTTCGCCACCGTCGCGATAACGGTCGGCCCATTTCTTGGCTGTGGCCACCGAACATTGGAACCGCTCAGCCGCGCGCCGCAAACTCCAGCCCTGATCAACAACCGCCTGCGCAAGCCGCAACCGCCCACGAGGAGTCAACGAAGCATTAGCGTGGACCATGAGGACCTCTCGGTAATCGGATGTGCGTGTTTGGTAACCACACCGATACCGGAGGTCCTCACCTACTTCCGCTCACCACGCCGTTCACAACCTGTCTGGGAGTTACACCTAGGGCGCTCACGACGGCGTCGTAGTCCGGCGCCAGGTCGTACTTGCTCTTGGCTGTCTCGACGTTCGCCGCGTGGCCGTCGCCGAAATAGAGCGGCCCGGCGATCCGTACGCCTTTGCGCCAAGCGTCGAAAAAGGCTTCTTCGTTGTAATACACAGTGCTCACGGGGCGTCCTCCCTGATGGTGACGGCGATGCGGGCGGCGGTCACACTTCACGGACCTCGATCAGGTTTCCGAGTCCTGCGAAGTCGTCGATATTGCGCGTGTAGAGCGTGGCCGAGTGCGCGTGTGCGGTGGCCGCGATGAGTAAATCCATCGACCGGGCACGGGGTCGGCGTCCCGCGTCGACTACGGCAGCCGCGATCTGGCCGTAGCTGGCGGCTACCGCTTCATCGAGCGGGAGTGCGTCAAATGTGCGTTGCAGCAGCAGGAGTCGGCGGAGGCGCTCGGCCCGGTCATCGAGGTTCTTGGCCACGAGAACCCCGAAATGCAGCTCAGCCAGGGTCACGCAGCTGATTGCGAGCTCGCCGTCGATCGGGCCGACGTCGGTGGCGATCACCACGCTCGTATCGAGCACCGCCCTCACGCGGACGCCCAAGGGTCACGCACGTCCTGAGCGATGCGGTCACGGTCGGACTCCCACGTAGAGTCCGCCGGCCCAGCAAACAGATCCGTGATATCGGCCCATTGGCGCCAGGCTCGTGGCCTGGCCGTTACCAGCCGGGCCGCTGGTCTGCCCGCCACGGTGATGGTGATTTCCTCGCCCTCTTCCACGCGGCGCACGAGGTCGGATGCGTCCTGGCGTAGTTCACGCAGGCCTACGGTGTTCACCACACAAGGGTAGCACAAGTGCTACGTCGCGATTTGGCTCCGGCGGGAATGGCCAACAATTCAAATCCATCAAACCGAACAACCGAATGCGGATGGGCTACAGACTCGCGTATGGCAAGTCCCCGGAGAATCGCAGGACAGGGCACAGAATGGGGTCATGCGGGCCGAGTGGGAACACGACGATGGGGCGGGACGGGTTGTCGCACACCATGAAGACGAGGTCTTGGTGCTGACGTGGTGGCCGGCAAATCACACCTCAAAGTCCAAGGGCGGCATTGAGATGGTGAGGTTCGATCCCACTGCTGAGATGCTGCGCATCTTCCCAAAGACGTTCTTCTTGGGTAACGAGGGTCAGCAATTCCAGCAAGTCAGCGAGGTCCAGATCGACACCGGGGTGTGGGCCTGGGAGCCCTATGATCCGGTCAGCGAAAACGTGTACCGAGGGGAAGCGGAACTCGTTGGCCTACCGGATGGCTTTGGGAAGATTTTCCAGTACGGGCTAGGTTTCCCCCGACAATATCGCGGCATCATTTATGCAATCGAGGACCACACAGAGTGTGATGTTGTCCGATTCGGTGCGTCCGATTGCGAGGGGTCGAATGGCAACGTTTTTTGCCTTGGACTTGATCGATTCGCTGAATATAAGCACACCGTGGACCTCACTATCCGCCGAGCGCGAGTTGTCGCCACCCGCATAATCGAGACGGAGTCTTTCAACTCGATAGCCGGTACGCTGGGTAAAGCCCGCGTGGCACCCACACTCGGCAGGCATCCGACAATTCAAGCGATTACCCGTGCGCTCACCGACGATGTCCCACTCGATACTGACGACCGGGCGGCTCTCGTCGGGCGCATGTCAGCGGAGTCGCGGACAGTGGCTCGGGAGGATCCGCCGGCCTTCGGGAGGCTGCGTCAAGACATTGATCTAGTGACCCTCGAAGTCCTGATCGAACAGTTCCGTGGTGGGCTGGAAGGCAAGGCGGCAGGTAGCGAGTCGTGGTGGCAAAAGTTCTTCAAAACCAACACCTTTGCTCTACAACAGCTGTTCGCCGCACCGGTTGCCCTGTATAAGGACCAAGCTCATGTACGAGTAACGAACGCGGGTGGCGGAGGAGGTCGAATCGCAGATTTCGTCCTCGTCAACACGGTTGCGAGGAGTGTCGTTGCGGTCGAGATCAAAACCCCTGGCACTAAACTCATCGGGCCCATATATCGTGGTACGGGCGGCGGTGAAGTATATCTTCCGCATAAAGAGCTTTCAGGTGCTGTTGCGCAAATTCAAGCGCAACTAGAGTCCGTCATCACAGATTTTCCAGAAATAGTCAAGCATTCGCCCGATTTAGAGTCGGTTGATACCACAAACGTTCGTGGAGCAGTCATAATCGGCAAACTCGATTCCCTCGCCGAAGAAGAACAACGAGAGTCCTTCGCCCGGTATCGCACACGGCTTCTTGGCGTAGATGTACTCACCTTCGACGAGATATACCACCGACTGTGCGGATTGCACGCGATGCTCAGTAATGAGCAAAGTGGAGTCCAAGATGCCTCTCATAATTCGTAGCTCCTGGGACTCAATCGTATGACGTACGCGAGTTCCCTCAGGAGCCCAGTTTCCCCTGGTGCTGCGCCCAGGTGAGGCGATCGAGGGGGGTGCCCGGCAGACTTGCCGGGGTAGGCGTGGTGGTAAGTGCTTTTTCGATCGCTCCTTCGATAGGCGTTCGAGGGTCTTGCGGCGGGGCGTGCTTGTCGAGATCACCTGACACAGCTTCCCTGGGGGCGCGGTTGATGGTGATTTTGACGGGTACCGCGAGCTCTAAGGCAGCTAGCTGCACTTCAATAGCTTCGGTCAGTCGCCCGGCATACTCGGCGTACTCGCGGCGTTGCTGTTCTTCGAGCGCGTCGATCATCGCTGAGATGTCTTGCATTGCTTGCTCATATGCGATTTCGCCGCTGGTGAGGTCGCGGCGGTTGGCCTCTGCGGCGAGCTCAGTCAGCAGAGCCTCGTCGGTGGGGTCGCCGGTCCAGCCACGGTAGTCGATGGCCAGGTAACCGTTGTCGTCCACGTTGATCCACTTCACGGAGGCGATACGTGGGTCGTCGGGAGAGAAGGGACCAGGTGGTAGGTCGGTCGGTAGGGGCACCTGGTTGGTTCGGCTATCCACTTCCGTGATCGCGTCGCTGTAGTCGTCGTCGCTGCTGTCGTTGAGATAGATCAGAATGCTCTCTACCCACAAATCGATGGCCACCGGTTCGGTGCGGTGCCTCAGCAGGTCTTTGTCGTCGAATGCTGTGGCCTGCAGCATTTGCCGAACTCGGTCGGCCTCCCACGATCCTGGTCTGCCGGCGAGCGCTTCTTCGGCGCTGCCCACGTTGGCCGCCGCGCCCGCGACGGCGAGCGTCACGAATTCAGCCCAGTCGATGGGCACTGACGCGCTCGGGTCTGGATCGGTCTCCCATTGACCGGTGTCGTTACGCCGCGAGAGCTGGTTGGTCAGCCGGGTCGCTTCGGTCAATACGGCGATGGCGTCAGCGAGGACCTCGTTGTAGGGACGGGGCGCGTCAGCCGACCCGTCGAGGTATCCGGTGTCAAACAGTGCGGCCGACAGGACTTCACGGTACGGGCGGCCGATAACCCGTGCTGTCGCAACAAGATTGGCATGATCTGGCAGTCGCCGTGTCCCATGCGTCCGCCACTTGCGTAAGTTCTCCCGCGTGACCCCGATGCGGCGGGCGAGCTCAGACTCGCTAGCCCCGTGAGCAGCGCGGTATCGGTCGATCAGCGCGCCAAGACGCGAAGTTGCCATGCCACCAAGTGTCGCGCGGACCGCCAGCCCGAGTCAACTATGAGTTATCAGACCTGCCAACTGTTACTGGTAACCCTCAGTATTCGATTCAGCCGTAATCCGGTGATTGTTGATATCGATAGGGTCGGCAGTTTCGGGAT
>JAKJHY010000053.1 GCA_021648845.1 Mycobacterium sp. MBM
TCGTCGTCGTACTTCTTCGGCATGATGCAAACAACCTTCCCTCGAAAGAAGGTGTGCATCAAACCCGGGGTGGTTCATCGCGCGCATCTACGGGTGAAAGGCACGCGTGGCACCTCCGATGACCTCAAGCCTCGGCTTGCCGCCGGGCGCCGACGTGTCTCCAGCGCCTTCTTGATAGGTAGCGGCGAGACCAAACAGATAAGCCGCAAACTCCGATGAAGGAAGGCCGATTTCGGCAGCTATGCGTCGTGGTGTTAGACCATCGGCACGAAGGGCTGCCATCACCTTAACTAAGACTTGGGACGACTCATGCCTAAGTTGCGACCCTGGTTCACTCCGTCGGAACCCGCGCTTACTGAGTTCGACACAGAGGGAGCGGTGACCCCAATCTGTTACAAGCCCCAGTGTTTTCAGTCGATGCGCAAGCGCCATCGCTGCGACATCCCACTTGCTCTTGGCGTGAATCACTTGGTCGGTGTTTGAGCCGAACAACCCAGCAGACAGAACGCTATCTCGGGGCATCAACAGAGCACTGGCGAACTCATTTGCCTGTGTCTCCGCATCCCGGCCTTGGCATACCTCGTATTCACCGTGCATCACCAAGTGCCCAACTTCGTGCGCGAGGTCGAACCTCAGTCTCTCCGCCGTCTTCGTTGTATTCAGGAAAACAAACGGTGTTCCTCTGTCGTAGAAGCTGAATGCGTCGACGTTGCGGTAGTCGGGCGCAAGACTCAGAACACGGATGCCGTGCAACTCGCAGACGGGTAGTAGCTGTCGTATCGGGCCAGATCCGAGATTCCATCTCTCTCGAACTGCATCTGCTGCTAGTTCAGGGCCCCAGCCGGTAAGGGTTGGAACGTTGTTCGAGGGAAGGTCGAATTTGGTTTCGATCCACCGCATGAACTCCACGCCGAGGCGGCCCGAAGCTGTCGCTCCATCCCGCTCTGCCGCTGTCATCTTCGACGCTGCGCGGAACGAGACGGCATCGTCTGGGACGACCTCAATCTCAGGCGAGTAGAAGAAATCGGTTAGGACACCAAGGTGTTCTGCGAGATCTTCAACCTGCTCGTCGGTGGGTGCGGTTGCTCCAGTTTCCCAACGCTGCAGTGTCTTTGGAGTTAAACCGACAAGCGCGGCCAACTTGGTTCGAGGAATCCCCTTGCGTTTTCTAGCGAATTCCAACCGCGAGGGGACGAATTCGCGCGTTGTCATTTCTTCTGGACTGGGACATTGACCGCTGCGGTGCCATCGTCGCCGCCGTCGTCCTTCGGCCTGACAACGTTGCTCTGTCCAACCTGATAGGGCGGTAGAAATATCCGTTCGACCCAACTGCGCGGGAACTCAGCGTCATCGAGATGGCCAGGAGCGCTGAGCTCCAACCGCACCAAGTTCTTGTTAACGCGGTGGTGGACGAGATACCAGAGCCGCCACTTCATCGAAGGATCTTTTTCACGCAGGCCCCAATCGAACCCGCTGCCGTCGATGTCGTCGAGTCCCATCTGTAAGTTGGTCGGAGCACCGGCGAAGGCACGGGCGCCCTTGTGCCACTTGGTTGTGAAGTCGGCGTCGGTTCCGGGTATGCCGGTGAACTCGTTGCCGCCCGCTACGACGATCGCGATCCGCTTTTCGCGGTTGACAGTCCGGGCGACAAAGTCGTCTTCGTCGATTTCCCAGCCCTCTTTCAAGAGAAGTACCGAGCGAAGCGCCGCTACGCAGTAATCGTGGGCATGGCGGCCCGGCGCGCCCTTCGGGGCTAGTGGGCTTACGGCATCCGCTGCCTGTGTGGCCGCAAAGATGATCTTGTCGTGAACGTCTGCGATCGTCAGATCAAACTCGGCTAGTCGTTGATCGGTGCCACGTTCTGGATTGTTTAGAGGTACAGCCATGCGTAGCCCTCCTTGGCCAGTGTCCACTTATTGAACCACATTCGAGGGCGAGAAACTGGACACCATGGTCGTGGTGTGTCTCAAACGCTGGCGTAGCGGACGTTGATCTCGGGCTTGCAGCGAGCCAGGACACCACTGCCCGGCTTCTGTGGTGGGGCAAACCTTGGGTCTGCTGCACGAATAGGTGACATCTGAGTTGGCTTGCCCAGCATGGGCCGGCTGGAAGGATGTCCCCATGGCAAGGCCCTACCCCCGTGAGTTCCGCGACGACGTCGTGCGCGTGGCCCGCAACCGCGATGACGGGGTGACGATCGAGCAGATCGCCACCGATTTCGGTGTCCACCCGATGACCTTGCACAAGTGGATGCGCCAGGCCGACATCGACGAGGGAACCAAGCCAGGTAAGAGCACCGGGGAGTCCGCTGAGCTGCGTGAGGCGCGGCGGCGGATCAAGTTGTTGGAGCAGGAGAACGAAGTCCTGCGCCGGGCCACGGCGTATCTGTCGCAGGCAAATCTGCCGGGAAAAGGTTCTACCCGCTCGTAAGTGAGCTCGCCGCAGACGGGATCCCCGTCGCGGTGACGTGCCGGGTTCTCAAGCTCGCCCGCCAGCCCTACTACCGCTGGCGAGCCAATCCCATCACCGACGCCGAGGTCATCGAGGCCTACCGTGCCAACGCCCTGTTCGACGCTCACCGCGACGATCCGGAGTTCGGCTACCGTTACCTGGTTGAAGAGGCCCGCGACGCCGGCGAGACGATGGCCGAGCGCACCGCCTGGCGGATCTGCTCACAGAACCGGTTGTGGAGCGTGTTCGGCAAGAAGCGCGGCAAGAACGGCAAGGTTGGCCCGCCGGTCCACGATGATCTGGTCGAACGCGACTTCGCCGCCGATGCCCCAAATTAGCTGTGGCTCAGCGATATCACCGAACATCGCACCGATGAAGGCAAGCTCTACCTCTGTGCCGTCAAGGACGTGTTCTCCAACCGCATCGTCGGATACTCGATCGACTCCCGGATGAAGTCCCGGCTGGCCACCACAGCGCTCAGTAGTGCGGTGGCACGCCGCGGGGATGTCGCCGGTTGCATTCTGCACAGCGACCGCGGCAGTCAATTTCGAAGCCGGAAGTTCGTGCACGCCTTGGGTCGCTACGACATGGTCGGCTCGATGGGCCGCGTCGGGGCAGCCGGCGACAACGCGGCCATGGAGAGCTTCTTCAGCCAGCTCCAGAAGAACGTGCTCGATCGCCGCCGCTGGCGCACCCGAGAAGAGCTGCGGATCGCGATCGTCACCTGGATCGAACGGACCTACCATCGCCGCCGGCGCCAAGCCGGACTCGGGCGGTTGACCCCGATCGAATTCGAAGCCATCATGACCACACCGGCCAGTCAGGCCGCGTGACCAAAACTGTCACCTATTCGTGCAGCAGACCCAAGCGATGGTGATCAACCTCGGCTTTCAGCCCGGTGTAGCCACCCATATCGCGGAGGCGCTCACTGAGGTGGACGATCTCCTGAAGCGCACCGGAGGGATTCCCTGGGGTCGCATCCGGACCGATTGGCCTTGCAATGGCCGCTCCTGCAACGGCATTCGGCGGCGCCGCTATAACTGGCGGCCTGGCAGCACTTGGCCCTGGTGGAATGATGGGAGGGATCGCCACTGTTGGCGCCTTGGCTGCCAGCGGTGCCGGTGTCGTAACCGGAGCAGCGCTAAACGGATCAAGCGCCGAGATCTTCGCATTTAACGTTACGCAGCTGACGCTGCGCGTCTCGGCGGAGTACGCGCTGAAACGTCTGAATGCTCCCACTGAGGCGGAACTTTGGCCACAGTTGGTATCACTAGAAACCCAGATATCCGCAGAGCTCAATCGCCTCAATGCTTTTAGCGACTCGAAGACGCCGCGGATACATCAGTTGAAGGCCGCGCAGGACGCCGTAGCAAAACTACTGGCGTTCGTCGTTGAGAAGGAGATAGGTGGAGCCATTGCGATCGCACCTGCGCAATGACCGCAGGGCGAGGCCGCGACCAAGGTCGCAAGGATCTATCCGTAGGGGTGCTTCGACCCAGCAGACGCGCAAGTTGTCTTCGCGCTTCGAGCAGGTGTTACGCATCATGTACTCATCAATGTCGAGCATGGTCGTCGAGGCTCCTCTATGCGTCTCTGCGACACCGCACATGCCGTGAAGCCGACGGTCGAAAGAACGCCTCAAACGTACTGGTCAGATCACTGCCGCGCGGAGCCGACGGGGTATGCAACAGAAGAAAGTCGTCGGCGTCAGCAACGGCAGCCGTAGGCCTGGTCTTCCCTCGGAGCGGCTGTTCGACATCGCTGATGCCCGCATAATTGTCGGCGTCGGGCGGAACATGAGTAGACGTCGTCGAGAAGGCAGGCGCGAGGACTCGGTAGCTTTGGGTTAGGCGCGGTGTCGCCACACTCGCACGGAGTCACGCTAATGAGGAGCCAGCGTTAGTCGCGCGTGTGCGGACGGTCGAGAAGACGCCCTAGTTCTTCCAGCCGCTGCGCCGCATAGGGGTCCTGTTTCTCCAGCGACCGGTAATCGGCCCGCAGGTCTGTCAGCTGTCGCCACAGCACGGTGCGTCCGGTTTCCAGGTTCGCCAGGGCCGTTGTCGGTTGCTGCGCGTCTAAGGCCGCGGCGCAGGAGGCGCCGGCCAAGGAACCGATATCGCGCAGAGCTTGCTCGCGACCAGGTCGGTCCAGGCCGTGCCAGGCAATGATCGGCACGCAGGCGACGGCCTGGGTGTAGGCGCGCGTCGCGGCAGTCGTGTCGCCTACGTTGTGAGCGGCGACCGCGGCGGACTCAGCAGCGATGAGACGGGTGCTTGGCGGCGTGGTAGATGAGCAGGCCTGGGTCCAGTGCTGTTGTGCCGCTGCGTAATCAGCGTGGTGGCCGAGTGCTTCGTATCGGCTGTGATGAGCGTTGCCCAGGGCGAGATGCAGTGCTCCGTAATGGGGATGGGTTTCAGCGGTGCTCTCGGCGGCAGCGATCAGCAGTGCGATGGCGGTGTCGATGTCGTGTCGGACGCGCCGGGCCCGGTAACGCGTGCGCAGCAGCATTGCGAGATTGGTGTTGTAGAGCGCTGTCGAGGGGTGTTGGGGTGGGCTCAGTGACTGTGCACGTGTGGCGGCTTGGATGGCGGCGTCGAGGTCATCCGGATCGGCGTCGAGGTCGAAACGGTCGCTGTAGGACAGTGCGAGATTGGACCAGTACGCGGCGATCGCGGGAATTGCGCTCTGGTCGATCGCGACCGAACGCCGTCCCGCGATCACGGCGGCCCGCAAGGCGTCTCGGTCACTGTGGGCGTTGGAGTAGGCGCGCAGCGCGTTTCCCAGGTTGGATTGCCGGGCGCGCCGAAACAGGCTCAGGGCCGGGGTGGTGTCGACACCGCGTTGTGCTGCGTGCACGGCGTCAGCGATATCTGCTGCGGCATGGCGCAATTCGTAGCGGGTGAGCAGTGCGTTCCCCAGGTTGGTGGCCGCCACGGCTACTTGACTGTGGTTAGCCGTTCGCAGGGCCAGCTTGCCGTGGCGCACAGCCTCGTCGAGGCTGGCGCTATGTCCGGTGGTTTCGTAGCGCGTGAGAAGGCACGTAGCCAGGGTCGTGTGCCGTGTGGGCCGTGACGGGTGGTCGGCAGGCGTTTCGGCGAGGGCGATGTCGGCGGCGTGGCAGGCCCAGGTGAGGTCGTCGACGTTGGCGGTGCGCTCGAAAAGCGCGCGGCGCGCTCCGGCGAGCAGGTCCAACAGATGTGCACACCGTGGGGGGTCGGGATGTGCGCGCGCCAGCGCAACGTTGGTCGCGGCGATCGCGGTGTGGAGGTCTGGGAGGTGGTCGAACAGGTCGTAGCGGGTGCGCAGCGCCAAAGCAAGAGTCGCGAGCGCTGTCAGCCGGTCCCCGGAATTCGCGGGAAGGTGTTCCGAGGCATCGATGGCTGCATCCACCGCGACGTCCAAATCGGCTGCCCGCCCGGTGGTTTCGCTACGCGCGAGATAGGCGTTGGCCAGATTGGCCTGGATAACGGCGCGCTGTGCGGTGTCGCTGGCGGCTTGGGTGATCGCGGTGTGCAGTGCGGCGATGGCGGCGTCGAGATCGTCGAGGTGGTGGCGGTGATCGAAGCGGGTGATCAGGTCGGCAGCGAGGTTGGAGAGTACGACGCTTTGCAGGCGACCTGGGGTGTCGGCGTGTACCTGCAGCAGTGTGATGGCTTCGTCGAGGGCGGCGTCGTTGCCGTGGACATCGTGGGTGAGTGCCAGGGTGTTGGCGAGAGTGATGACGTATGCCAAGTCTGCTGTTGATGGGTCGGGAACCGCGCGTCTGGCGGCAACCACGGATCCCTCGGCGTCGCCGGGTTGCCGTCTGCTGGCGAGCGCGATGGCGAGCGCATCGAAGGTTTCTGGGCTCGGCTGCAGGGTGCTGGCGATGCGGGCCAAAGCAACGGCGCGGTCGATGTCTGCGAAGTCGGTGGTGTGCTCGAAGCGGCGGTGCAACGCCGAGCTGGTGAATGTGGCTGCCGGCGCGTGTTCAGGATCGGTGCGCACAGCTTGCTGTCCGAGGCGGATGGCGTCATCGAGGTCGGCCGGGTTGCCGCGCAGTTCGTATCGGGCCAGGTAGGCGCCGGCCACGATAATCCATTGGTTGGCGGAGCTGTCTGCGGTGGTGGTGGCAGCGAGCCCATGGGTGATCGCTTCGGTGATCATGGTGTCGTCGCGGCGTGACTGGCCGAGTTCACGCAGCGCAAGGCACAGATTGGACAGGTAAATTCCACGTTCGGGGTCGCTGGGGTGCGCGAGCTGAACTGCGCGGCGAGCTGCGGCGGCTCCGTCGGCCAGGCCATTGGCGTCGGCCGCTCGGTGGCTGAGCTGCAGAGTGGCCAAGTCGCACCAGTAGTGTGCGGCGGCGCGGTCGGCGGAATCGATCAGGGTGGCGGCGGTGCGGGCCGCAGCTACTGCCGACGACATGAGGCTCTGCGTGGGCTGGACGTCGTTGCGGGCTCGAAGTGTCGTGGCGTGGCTGGACCAGCTCAGCGGGTCGTCGGGTAGAAGGGTCGTAGCCTGCTCTGTATGTCGCAGTGCCTGCTCGAGGAGCTCCGGCATACCCAAAGCCGTTGCGGTTTCGCGGTATACGTTGCCGATCAGCATGTGCGCTTGGCCGGCGAGCGCGGACTCAGTGGTGAGACCGGGTATTGCGGTGCGCAACCGGGACGCGGCCAGCGCGAGTAGGTGGGTGCGGCCGGTGTAGTCGTAGACCTCGACCACCGCGTGCGCTGTGGCGAGTTGTCGGCGGGGGTGGGTGCGGCAGAGGTGGGCGGCTGCGGCGGCAACGACGTGGTCGGTGCAGTCAGCGATGTGCCGCTGCAGCAGGTCTTCCAGTGCCACACAGGCGCTGGCGCAGGTGTCGATGCGTCGCAGTAGCTGTCGGGCGCGCAGGTCGAGCCATACCCGTCGGACCATTTTCACGACTTCGGGCAGGACTCCACCGGGTTGAGCGTCTGAACCTCGGTGAGGTCGACAACCACGGTTCCCGCTGCCGTGTCGAGGGTCAATGACCCGTTGTGGGCTTGTTTGGATGTGCCGCACCAGAGCGTGCCGCCGCCGTCGGTGACGGCGATCTTCGATCCACTCTTGGCCGGCCCGTACCAGGTCGATCCGATCGCCGCGACCAAGAGGACGACGGCTAACCCGGTCAGTAGCAGACCGAATCGCAGTCGGCGCAGCGCCGACATGGCCAGATCGTGGGTGGTGGCGGCGACGGCTGTGGTGCCATCGGAGCGCTGCCCGCTGATCACCGGGACGGGCCGTGGTGTGCCATGGGCGGCACCGAGGATCAGCCAGGCCCCGACGGCTCCGACGACCAAGACCGCGGCCAGCAGGATGCCGACGAAAATGGCCCATCCAGGCGACAGTTGGTCCAGATTGGAGCGGCCTTGAATAAGGCTGAACCCGATGACCGCGGCCAACAAGCCCGCTAGGCCTTTTCGCCAGCTATCAGCCATCGCCCGGACGGCCGGAAGTTCATTGGCTACCACCTGGTAGGCAGCGGATGCGTCTTGGCGATCGGCGGCAGTGGCCCCGGGGCTTGGTGCGAGTCTCACCGTCACTCCTCCAGCGAGAGATTCCAGTAGGCACCGCAACCGATCTCGCCGTCGGGGCGCCCCTCGTGCGGGGCCGAGCAGGTGCAGATCATCTTGGCGGTGCGGCGATTGGCCGGTAGAGCGGAGAGGCCGGTGGGCGGCAAGATCCCTCGGTAGGAGTCATCCACCCACGGGTATTGCATCGGATCGGCGCACCGCGGACAGGGCCCGACCAGGACGATGCCGCCGGTCGTGGGCTGAGCGACGAACGTGGTGGCCGCGGTGGCGGAGTAGGCGTCGGTGGTCTCTATCTCGAATCGCCTCGCAGCATGCGGTGAGGTCATGAGCCGTCGGTCCTCAGCGCCGTCACCTCACGGGCCGACGTGGACGAAGCCGGCCCAATGCAGGGGAAGCGACGGAGCGGCGTCACGCAGGGTGCGCACAGCGTAGTGAAGGGCTGCGGCGGCATTGCGATCATCGAAATCTCCTGTACTGGTCAAAGTTTGGTAGAGATCAGTGAAGACGTCGCGGGCGTCGGCGTCGCGAACTGACCACAGGGTCCCGACGACGTGCCGGAAGCCGGTGTAGTGCAATGCGGCAGCCAAGGTGATGGCTTCATCGAGCAACTCCTTTCCTCCCACGGCCGTTTTGCAGGCCGCCAGCCCGACGAAGTCACCATGCCAGGGGCGTGCGGCGATGTCGAGAACACTGAGCGTGGTGTCACTGAGGAGCAGACCACCGTGGGAGGGGTCGTCGAGGTCCTGATCGCCGTGGCAGTCGAAGTGCACGATGGGGTGAGTGGCCAGCGCCGCAAGCACCGCGTCGCGGGTGGCGTCAGCCCCGGTCAGCGTCGAGAGCAGTTCCGGTGAGGTTGCCGCGCGCAACGCCGTGTCCTCAGCCAGGGCGCTCTGCGCGCCGGAGACGGTCGGCGAAACCACCAGGACCCGACGTTGAGTGGATGTCGGCGGTGCCGATGCGCGAGCGCGCACCAGCGCCTCGACGGTGGGTGTGTACGACGAGACGCAACGATCCATCACAGTGCGGCCCGTGTCGTCGAAGAAGCCGGCGGCATGCAGCGGCAGCAAGGTCAGCGGCCCCGTAGGACACCACCACAGTCGGCCGGTTCCGGCGGAAGTGAGACCCAGGTGTGCGAGCACCGGGTCGGCGATCGTGTCCCACAGCCACGCCAGAAGTTCGGTCAACATGGAGTTGGCGTCGACATGCGCGGCATCGGCAGCGGTGGCCGCCCGGTACACCCGCAGCGCGGCGGCGCGACTGTCGTCATTGTCGGCGGCGACGCGGGCACCGGCGTGGGCCTGCACCGCCTGGTCCAAAGCGGCGAGCGTGTGGAGGTAGCGGGCCAGCCATGCCGTGGCGTCGTCGTGGGTGAGAGCGGGCAGCGGGCAGGTTTGTACACCGTCGGGAGTGAGAAGCAGTGCGTCGCAGCGTGTCTGAGCAATATTGATGACGGCGACGGGCCCGACTGCGGTGACCGCCAGCAGTTGTTCGACGGGTAGTGGGCGCAGGAAATTCTCAAAGCCGTCGAGATTGGTGCGGACGTGTTCGATGAGGTCGTCCCATTCGCGGGCCCAGGCCATGCGTTCGTCGTGGCCGGCGTTGCGGTCCGGTGCCATGTTGGTCGGCTCCTTCTCAGAGGTGGTTGTGCGATGTTGTGCGGGTGTGGGAGGCGTCGACACGGAGTGGGGGTCTAGTGCGGCGGTTAGCGCGCGTAGGCGGTGCGCGGTGGTCGGATGGCCGACGGTCAGGTCGTGCAGGTCGCTTCGGAAGTGGAGCAGTTGCGACCAGAGCACGGCTCTGCTCTGTTCATGGGCTTGCAGCGCGAGCTCAGGGTGGGTGTGCTGGATGGCGCTGGCCACGGCGGCGCGGGCCAAGGTGTTCACTTCGGTGAGCACCGCTTCCTGACTGGTGCGGTCGATGCCGTGCCAGGCCAGCCTTGGCAGCAGGTTGAGGGCGGTGACGTGCGCGTGCAGCGCGGTGGCGCTGTGAGGGGCGGTCCTCTCGGCGAAGTCGGCCCAGCGGCGGGCTGCCCGCAAACGGTCCATCGTGGCGCCGGTGGGTGAGGTGGCGGCGCGCCGCCAGGTCGTGACTGCGGCGTTCCACGCATCGGGGGCCCCGGTGGTATCGAAGTGCACTCGGTGCGCCAGACCGAGGTTCTCGTGGAACATCGCATGGTTAGCCGAGCCGGGTGTGAGCAGTGCGACCGCCGCGGCGGCCGTTGCGACGGCTTCGGCGGCGGTGTCAGGGTCACCGGTTGCTGCCGCGGAGTTGGCCAGTGCGTAGCCGAGGTCGTTGGTGCGCAACGCCAGGTCGTAGCGGTTGACGCCGGTATCGGCGACTGCCGCGCGCGCCCAGGCGATTGCGTCGTCGAGGTCGGCTGTGTGTTGGAGGCTGTCGTAGCGGGTCAACAGTGCCGCGGCGAGGTCGGCGCTGCGCCAGCCGCGGCGGGTCGGCGCGGCATCGGGCAGTGCGGCGCGGAGTAGGTCGATGGCCTCGTCGATGTCGGTGGTGTCGACATGGTGGGTGAAACCGCGTGTTGCAGCGATGTAGCGGGATCGCAGTGCTGCGGCCAAGTTCGCCATTCGGGCGCTGCGGGTGTTGGTGGTGGCGGGGGCCGTCAGGCTTGCGCGGGCGGCTCGTATGGCGCCGTCGAGGTCAGCGGTGTGGCGGCGTGCGAGGAATCGGTCGCGCAGACAGATCGACAGGTTGGACTGGTAGCCACCCCAGAGCGCGGTTCCCGGTGTCGTTGCGGCGGCGGCCCGCGCCATATCGATGGATTCGTCGAGGGCGGCGAGGTCGCCGTTGTGTTCGTAGTGGATGCGCAACGACAGGGAAAGTTCGGATTGGGCGCGTGCCCGTGCGGTATCGGTGCGGGCCGCCTTCAGTGCGACGCGGGACAGGACCAGCGATTCGGTGAGGTCGGCATCGACGTGGCGGGCGGTAAAGCGGGTCCGCAGGAGCGCGGCCAGCCGGGCCCGGCCGAGCGCTGTTGGTGGATCGCTGGGCGGGGTTGCCTGCAGTGAGGCGCGCTGGGCGGCGATGGCGTCGTCGAGGTCGCTGGGTGCTCCGTGGTGGCGGTGGCGCATTCCGTAGGCCGCGGCGCGGTTGTTGAGCCGCAGCGCTCGCACACGTGCCAGCCACTCCATGTCGGCGTGTGGGGGCGCCGGGACGTTGTCGAGGGCGGCGAGGGCGGCGGCGAGCAGTTCTAGGGCGCGGGCCACTGCGTCGTCGGAGTACGTTTCCGCCGCGGCCCGCAGTAGGGTCTCGGCGGCGCGTCCTTGCTCTTCGCCCGGAATAGGCGCCGGCTCCGTCATCTGGGGTGCCAGCTTCAGCTGGTGGTGTCGTCCGCCGAGGCGCGTACGGCTTGGTAGGCCAGCGACTCGATCGCTTTTACGAGGGAGGGATAGTCCTCGATCGGTGCGCGAGGGTCGTCGTCGAGTTGGAACCGCTCGCGCCACTGGCGTGTCGTTGCCCGCACATCCTCGGCGTCGGCGGAGTTGTCGAGTTGATCGGAGATTTCTTCGATGAGCGCGAGTACGTCCTCGCGGCGCGCGTTTCCGCGTTGGGTCCGCAGGAACTGTCGTTTGGCTCGGTTGATGCGGCTGGAGATTTTGTCGACCGCTTCGGCGCGCACGGCTTGTCGTTGTCGGTGTGCTAGCGCTGACAACAGCAGCGTGAAGTTGTGTTGGGCGCGGTCAAGGTCGGCATCTGGGGTGGGGTGCTCGCTGGCGGAGCGGCTGCGGGCGGTGAGGGTCGCGATGACCGCGCGGGCGAACGCGACCTTGTCGAGGTGGAAACGGTCTGCGCCCGAGCGGGAGCGTACGTGTGTTTCGAGTTGCGCCAGCAGGCCTGTCTTGGTGGTGTCGCTGGTGAGGTCTTCGCGGCGTAGGTGCAGCGCGTCGATGTCGATGTCGGGCACAAATTCCTCGCAGTAGAACTTGACGGCATCGACGGCGATGGAGAAGGGGATGAGGTCTTCGATCGCGGTGACGCCCGCGGGGTTGTCGCCGTCGATGCTGGCCAGCTCCGGATCGGTAAGTTGCAGGACGAGACGGTCGTCGATCAACGGGATCCCGTAGGCGCCCCCGGCTTGCAGTTGCTGGCGGGCCTCATTACCGGCTTTGTCGCCGTCGAGCAGCACGATAACGGGTGGCTTCTCGACGTCACGTCCGCGAGCAAGGTAGACCATGTAGGGGACATGTCGGGTTCCGCCGGTCGGTACCAGGGTGATCGTGTTGAGGTCGAGGCGGTCGCGGCTGGCCACGCCACGGGTGGTCAGCCAGCGTGCCACGCCCGCCAGTAGCACTTGGTCTGACGGTCCTTCCAGCATGAGGTTGCAGGTGCCGATGAAGGTGGTTTCGGCGACGAACCCGCCGAACGCCGACCGAAGCGGTTCGTAGTGGTTGGCCGCGACGCTGGCCACGACGCGGGTGCCCTCGTCGAATTCGCCTTTCTCGACCACCCGGATGCGGCCGGCGTCGTTTTTGTCGATGAGAAACGGTGAGTGCGTGACGTAGACGACCTGGACTGGTGGTCGGGCGGGGTCGCGTGGATGAGCAAAATCCTCGAAGACCCGAAGCAGGTCCTGCTGCCCGGAGGAGGACAGGAATCGGTCGGGCTCGTCCATGAGCAAAATTTCGGGGGCACCGTCGTCGGGTGGTGTATGGGCCAGGTACTGCACAAAGTAGCTCAGGAAGTACTTCAGGCCGTCGCTGCGCTCATCGAAGCCGTAAGAGCGTCCGGTCCGATCGCGGATCATGAATATGAGGTGGTATTCGTGCAGGGCCACGAACAGTTCGAAGCGGCTGTCCTGTGACCACCAGTGTGGGAAATTCAGGGCTTTAGCCAGTTCGCCGTTGATGGTGTCCACGATGCTGTTGGCGTATCCGTTTTGGGTACGCACCGCCTTCTGCAGTTCGGCAAACAGGGAAGTGTCGAGATCTGCGACCTTCAGTAGCAAGTCGGCAGCCAGGGCGAACTTGCGAAGTTCGTCGTCATCGACGCGGCGGGTGTCGGCGAACGCGTCGGCGATCTCGCTGGATCGTTCGCTGACGGTGGTGTGGGTATCGAACCAGCTGTGGTTGTCGAGGAATCGGTCCCAGACTCGGCGCAGGAAGTTGCGGCCCAGTGCAGTGGTCGCCGAACCGGTGACTAGGTACTCCAGTGGCACACTGTCGGGAAGTGGAACGTCGGTATCGATGAAGAAGGGCGCCGGAACACCGATGGTGCGCAGGGGTTTGGGTGTCTTGATATGTGTCGGGCCGCTCCAGCTGCCGTTCTGGCGGAGGTAGATGCGGAACTTTGGGGTGGTGTTCATCCGGAAGATGGCCACCCGTTGGACCGGTCCCAGGTTCTCTTGCCCGATCATTTGCTCGATGGTGGCGACGTCGCCGGAGGTGACATCACTGAATTCCGCTCCGAATTCGGGCAGGAGCAGGGCCTTGTCTACCCCGAAGAACGTGGAGTACCGGCAGAAGTCGCTGCGGTCGAAGCCTTCACCGGTCAGTGCGGCGGCGATGGCGCGCAGCATTTGACTTTTACCGGATTCGTTGCCGCCGACCACGGTGGTGATGTCTGGTCGCAAACGCAGACGCACGAACGGGTAGTCAGCGCCTGACGGTGTTTCATCCCATGGGTCAGGGTTGTAGGTGTCCGATGAAGCGCGGATGTAGTCGTAGTTCAGCGACCGGAAGAACCGGGCATAAGTTGCGTGCAGCCGCATACAGAGGTCCTGTCGTGGAGCGAAAACGTGGGTTTTGATTGTTTCAGCTGGGTACGACGCGAATGCGAAATTCGAGATGCGCTCCGACGGACGTATGGCGCGCTGCTTGATGTTCGCGCGGGTTCATCGGCTCGGCGAGCGTCTATACCGCGATCCACCGCTGCGTCACTATCCCGACCGGCAACGCCTCGAACGGCAGAGGGGGGTTAAGAAGGTGTCGGATGACGGGCCGCACTCCGTGCGACGCTGGCGGCCGTGGGCTGATGCGCCTGAGCTCCCCAGGGACCCGACTGTGCCTATACGTTGAACCGCACCCGTCTGGTCAACGAGGTACGCGGACCTGGTGCCGGACCGCTCATTCGGGAAAAGAAGATGGCGAAGCTGAATGGGCCAGCGCATCCGCAGCGGAGCGCAGTCAACCAACTGGGATGAGGCGACAGCTCGAAATGCATCGCTTCGACTTCGTCGAGTCGGTAGACGCTCGGCAGTTGTTCATGAGTCAGGACCGGCGGGCTCAAAGTGCTGCCGCCCGCGTCCCAGCAGGGCACGGAGGACTGCGCGGCGAGGCACGAGGAATGTCATGGTCAGCAACCAGTGTGTGCTAGAGTGTACGTGCGGGCGAAAGCCCAGCGCATGAACTAACCAGGGGCGGATTGCCCCCTAAGGGGCGTGACCTTCGGGTCACGCCCCTTTTCATACGTTGAAAGGCATTTGGTGTCGGCGCCTGGTCTTGATCCGGCTTCCTCTTACAGTCGACATCTGGCCGCTCGATTCCTCGACTTCACCAGCCCCAAGACCCCTTGGGCGCGCAGACTGTGGGACTTGGGTTCCTTCTTGGCCCTCGAAGAACTCCACGACGTGGGCGTATGGCTAGACCGGCAGGTGCTCAGCCCAGGCGCGGTTAAGTGGCTGCAGCATGATCTTCAGAAGCAGCTCGGCCAAGACATCGCTTTTGGAACGCCTGAGCTGCGCCGGCAACTGACCCTTTGCGTCAAATCCGACCTGACCATCCGATCAGACGGGCGGCGCCGACTACGCCACATCATCGATCTCGCCCGGCCAAGGTATCTCGACCGGTGGGCCGCCGAAGCCGCCCGGACGGAGCCGCCTCGGCCCGAACGAGTCGCCCGAGCGGTGACAGCGCACCTGCTTGACTCGGGTCACAGCCTGACCGGACTCCATCGATGGTTGGCTGGGCGCGCAACCCTGTCAGCTGTCGACCTACTAACGGAGGCAGCTTCTCTTGCTGCCATGACCCCGAAGACGTTTCGGATCTGGGTTCCGGTGATCAGCCTTCCGAAACCCGAGCGTCTGGCCGACCCTCTCCCCAATTTTGTACGACAGTGCGACCTCGATCCGGAAACGGCAGACCAACTCCAACAAAGCAGCACCAGGCCGCTTCTCGGAGCATTCAGCTATGACATCGATGCGCGCGATGCTGAACGGGCTGTAGAGATAGTCATTGAGGTCGTGGAACGGATGCGGGCTCGTGCCCGATTCGCCGGCGTCGCCGGACAGGTGGTTGTTGCAAGGGCGGCGTATGTAGCGACCGAGAATCGCTTGATTGAACTGCGCACTCCGGACCGTGGTGCTCTGATCATGTCGCTTGTAAGTGAGCGCCA
This sequence comes from Mycobacterium sp. MBM, assembly GCA_021648845.1. Taxonomy (GTDB): domain Bacteria; phylum Actinomycetota; class Actinomycetes; order Mycobacteriales; family Mycobacteriaceae; genus Mycobacterium. The sequence goes on from JAKJHY010000053.1 coordinate 15,333, forward strand.
ATTGTTCGCCGTCAATCCTGCCGAAACCTATGCAGCACAGCGCCATGCGATCGATGACGCGCTTGAACTGGCAGCTCCACTCAACACAGGTGCCTTAGCGCCAGGAATCTCGGGATCCTGGGCGGCGCTCGAGGCGCTGCTCACTGATGCCCAAGACAGTGATGAAGAAGAAGGCAAGGTCGCCGCAGCAGTACGAGCGGCCAAACTCGCAGCGTGCTCATGGCCGCGAGCTGAGTTGACCGCACTTTCGTACCAGGTTGATGAACGCAACGCGAGCGGCAAGGAACTTGCGAATCGTCTGGGACGAGTAGCTACTAATCGCGACCGCTCCGATATCGTTGCAAGACAGCTGCGCCGAGACAACGGTCTGCCTCTCCGTCGATCCTGGAGGTTCCAGAGTGACATCGCAGCCGTAGCCCGGATGAACGACCTCCTAACTGATCCGGCCAGGACCCTCATGCAGGTGAGCGGGTACGTCGAAGCCTCTTTGCGCCGAATGTATCGCTGCCGCAACGTCATTGTGCACGGCGGCACCACTCGAGGTGACGTGCTGGTTTCGACGCTACGGGTGGTCGCGCCTCTCGTTGGAGCGACACTTGACCGACTGACACACGCACATCTCGTTCTTGGCATCGAACCGCTCCAACTTGCGACTCGTGCGGACGTAGCCATCTCCATGGCGTCCGATAAAGAGATGGGGTTCGACGTGGTGGATCTCCTTGGAGGTTCATAGCCACACCCCTGACTGCAGTCTTGCAACGAAGCGGTCAGGCGATGAGCTGCCGATCGAAGGCGAGGACGAAATCCGTATCGGCGACACCTCGTTTCGAAACCGTATCAACGTTGCAGGATTGAGCATGCGGCAGATAATGGCGTCTTCCACGGATGGTTGACCCGGGAGCTGCAGCTGGTTCATCCGCCACCCGCCGAGGTGGCTGGGCCATCCCGCCGTCGCATACCGATGCGCTTGCGGGACCCATCCTCGGAGCCCACGAGTTCGAAAGCAGGGGTCGTGACCTGTGTGGTCCCAGGACATAGCTGACAAAACGTTGCCGGGACATGGTTACCGCTTCTGCGGGCGGTGAGCGTTGAAG
>JAKJHY010000054.1 GCA_021648845.1 Mycobacterium sp. MBM
CACCGCGCCGGGCAACGCAAACTCATCGGCGGCCAGGAAGACCAACTCATCGACATCGCCCTGGAGATCCAACGCGAACAAGAAGTCGCCGCCACCGGGTAGCCAGCCAGCCAGTCAGCCCGGCGGGCGGGTCGGGGCACGCCCGCAACGGGCGGTGCCCGCCCTGACCCACGCCGTCAAGTCCCGCACGTCGCGGACACACTGCGCTCCAAACGTTCCTGAAGATCGGTGAGCCCAATCCTGCGTTGCACGAGGGCCGGCAGGTTCACCGTCCATATGTCAGTGACGAGTTCGCACAACTCGCTGCGGCCGCCGTGGCTGTCGCCGACGGCCAACGCGAACAGCGCACTAAGCCTCGCACGTACAACATCTGATTCCGTTGTCGCCGAGTTTGTCAGAAGGTACGACCGCACGAAAGCATCCGCGAGAAGTGGGCGTTCGATGAGGCCAAGGGCGATACGTGCAGACACGTGCAGCACGCGGGAGACGGGACCTCTGATGCCGACCACCTCGGCATAGACGACAGGGAACAGATCGGAGAGCCAATTCTCGAGGCACGCTATGAGAAGCACGTCCTTCGAGGGGAAGTGCCGGTATAGCGTGCCGGGCGAAACGTGTGCGGCATGGGCCACCGCCCTGATCTGAAAAGTGTCGTATCCCTGAGCTGTCATACCGAGCGCGGCAGCGAGGAGCCGGTGCGCTGGCGATGGTCGCCTGACGTTGGTCGAAGACGAGCTGCAGGTGTCCATTGGCGTTCGGAGCAACATCTCTCCTTAGGGGCTCTGTCGTCTCTGCGCCTGTTGATGGCTTCACTGCGAAGCAACGCGGAACCGAACGGACCGCGCATCGCCGTCAGTCGAGGGTCGGAGGCTCGATGATAGAACCGATCTGCTGGGTGTCATTCGGCGACTGCTCAGTCAATGGAACAGTGATTCCGGTGCATTCGACGGCGCCGGAATCGTTGGGCATAGCGTCCCCAAGCTGCGGTGCAGAGCTGCCGTCCCGGACGGCGAGACAGAACTGTAGCCGCCGGTCACGCAGGCAGAAAGATGTCACTTGTTGTCTATCCGGCCATGAGGAGACACGTGAACGAGACGAAGCCCACCGACCCGAGGCTACTGCCGAGGATTGCATTCTCCAGTCTGTTGGGTACGGCAATCGAGTACTACGACTTCTTGGTCTACGGCACGATGAGCGCGCTCGTCTTTGGACTGATCTTTTTTCCCGAATCGAATCCCGCGGTGGCTACCATTGCGGCGTTTGGAACGTTGGCGGCCGGATATGTTGCACGCCCGTTCGGAGGAATCCTATTCGGGCACTTCGGTGATCGCCTAGGTCGGAAGTCGATGCTGGTGCTGACGATGGTCCTGATGGGTACCGCAAGCTTTCTCATCGGATTGCTGCCGACGTTCGCGTCCATCGGTGTGGCGGCACCGGTTTTGTTGGTCGTCTTGCGGGTCGTCCAGGGCGTTGCCATCGGGGGCGAATGGGGTGGGGCTACCTTGATGGTTACCGAACACGCCGACCCTGAACGTCGAGGATTCTGGAACGGCTTGATGCAGATGGGATCACCGATTGGTTCGCTGTTGTCCGTCGCCGTCGTCACTGCCATTACCCTGCTGCCGGATGAGGACCTTCTCTCTTGGGGCTGGCGGGTACCGTTTCTCTTCAGCTTGCTATTGCTCGGTATCGGAATTTACGTGCGCATGTCGATCGCGGAAAGCCCTGTCTTCGAGGCAGCGAGAAACGCATCATCAATCCACAAACCCCGCGTGCCGTTACTGGAAATCCTCAGGAGGCCGAGACCACTGTTGATGGCGAGCGCTGTCGGTATCGGTCCGTTCGCGCTGACTGCCCTGATCGCAACGTACATGATCAGCTATGCCACGGCGATCGGCTACGACCGCACCGATGTCATGACCGCCCTGATTTTCACTTCGCTCACTGGATTGGTTGCCATACCGTTCTTCTCGGCACTATCAGACCGCGTCGGCCGGCGGCCGATGATCCTGGCCGGTGCGATCGGAATCGTGGTGTACGCCTGGCCGTTCTATGCGCTGGTGGACCTGCGGGAACAAGCCTATCTGACAGCGGCAATGGTGGTCGCACAGGTGATCCAGTCGATGATGTATGCACCGCTGGGTGCCCTGTTCTCGGAGATGTTCGGTACCGAGGTTCGCTACACCGGTGCGTCCATGGGGTATCAGCTGGCTGCTCTGATCGGCGCAGGGTTCACTCCATTGGTTGCCAGCAGCTTGCATGCACACGATGTCGCGCGTACTCCGCTCGTTCTGCTGGCAGCCGGTTGCGGGGTCGTCACGGTCGTGGCGGTGTTGCTTCTCAACGAGACCCGTGGGAAGGACCTGACGACCGTCTAGTGACGTGAACACCAAGGACCCGAGCGAGAGCGGGGTTCAGCGGATCCGGAATACCTCTTGCGGCCGCTGAGAACTGACGTGGCATAGTGCCCGTAGTGCCCAGCCCGAGTGGGCCTTACCTGCCGAACTTTTGCTCTATTTGTTCGGTTGTCAACCCGTAGTCACCCAGTGTGTACCGGTGCTTTGGCGCACGGTGACTTTCGTTGCCCTCGCGGTGTGCGAGCTGCATCGCTGATACCGCGTCATCGGTCAATTCCAGACCGAAGTGGCGGTACACCCCGGAGGCCACACCGATCGGATCGGCGACAAAGTCAAAGTAGTCAACGTCGCAGAACTGTTCGGGGTTGTAGTCGGCGCGTGACTTGTCGAAGCGCTCGATGCCGCGCGCCCAGGTGTCCAGGACGTCGCGGCCAATCTGGGCTCCCACGAAGGTGTTCGACCAGCCTTTCGTGCTGTGCTCGGCCAATGAACACATCGATGCCAGCAATGTTTCGGCGGGGCGGTGGCATTGAACGATCAACGCATCGGGGTACACCGACATGATCGCGTCGAGACTGAACAGGTGGCTGGGATTCTTGAGCACCCAGCGTTTGTGCGGCTCATTCAGCCCGATCAACTGTAGGTTCTTGCGGTGCCGCCGAAAGGATGGCGTCCAATCTTGGGCAGACAACCAGCGTGTGTAGCTGGGCACGTGTGCCAGTGACTCGTAAGACACCGAGTGCAGTGACTGACGCAGGAGCTGCCAGCATTCTTCCAGGACGTCTTCGGCGATATAGTGCAAGCCCAGAAACTCGGGATTTTCTTGATGTGCCTTGGCGTAATACGCTTTGAGCTCCCGATATTCGGGAATGGCATGCCACTGGTCGCGCGGCGGTCGTGGTTGAGGGTGCTCCGCCAACCAGAGTTCCAGCCCCTGATGCTTGGGGTCGGCCCCGAATAGGCGGTGCAGCGCCGTCGTGCCGGTGCGGGGCAGCCCGGTCACGAAAATGGGTTGGGTGATTTCGACATCCGCGTGGTCGGGGTTGCGTTTACAGGCTGCCTCGCTCAGCAGGCGTGCCACCAAACCTGAGCGCAGGTAGTGCCGTGTCATGCTTGCGCCCAGCGGTGTGAAATCCGCTTCGCGGGAGTAGCTGTCGAGAAGAACGTGCAATGCTTCAGCGTAGTTGTCGGTGGGGTCGCCGAAGTCGCTGTGACCGGCAATCTCGACTGCCTGATTGCACAGCTCCTCTGCGGTTCCAACCTCGGACGTGACGGTCATGCTTTGTACTCCCCACAGTTGACATCAATTGTCTGGCCGGTAATTCCGTTTGCCAGTTCGCTGATCAGAAAGAGGATTGTCGACGCGACATCGTCCTCGGTCACCAGCCGTTTCAGATCCGAAGATGCTGCTGCTGCGGCATAGACGTCATCGACGGACACCCCTGAGGCGTCCGCCTGTTGCTGGAAGTAGTCCCTGAGTACCTGTCCCCAAATATAGCCGGGTGCAACAGAATTTACGCGAATACCGCTGGATCCCAGCTCGCTTGCAAGAGACTGAGACATCGCCAACAGTGCTGACTTGGCCAGCTTATATGGGCCGTACAGCGGATCGGAATGCCGAATGACCATCGAACTCAGGTTCACGATAGATCCCCGCGCTTCGGCGAGAGCAGGGGTGAATGCCTGGATGGTGCGCAGTCCGCCGAGGACCGTCAGTTCCAAGGATTCGCGAATATGACTGAAACTGGTGCCGGCGAAGGGTTTCATGGATGGATACATGAAAGCGTTGTTGACCAGTCCGTCGACCTTGCCGTAGGCGGACAGCGCTTCCTGGACGAGGACCTCCACGTCGTTGTCGACGGTGATATCCGTGGGTACGGAGACCGCGCGCCGACCAAACTTGGCTATGCTCTCGGCGATGTCGTCGAGCCTTGGCGCCGACCGAGCCGCCAACACCAGATCTGCACCTTCCTGGGCGCACCGCAGGGCCAACGTGGTGCCCAAACCGGGTCCGACACCCGTGATGACGACGACCTTGTCGTAAAGCAGTCCTGGCACGGTTCAGCCCAGCATTCTCTGACCGATCTGCGACTGGCGCAGCGCTATTCGGGTTTTCCAGTCAACTCCGGAGATGCTGTTCTGGGCAAAGTAGGGGAGCGCGTCGGCGACCTCGGTGAAGTTGACGAGTTGGACAGTGGGGCCGTCATCCTCGGTCAGTTTGCGCGACAACCGTTGCCAACGGAACTGCAGGTAGCCGCGACGGTGGCCCACGGTCTCAGCCCAGTTGGTGACACCAGGGTTCTGTTCGCTGACGACGATACGCACCAACCCGTCGGGGTCGACCTGCATTTGAGCGCCATTGAGGGAAGTTTGGTGGTTGATGTAATCCAGGGAGGTGTACCACATGTTGCCCAGTTGAAACCCGAGGTACGGCGCATCGCTCATGGGCACTGTGATGATCAGCGCCTGATCCGGGTCCAGCGCGAAATGCCCCGCTGACGAGTACTGGGTAGTGAGACCACCGGGGGTAGAACGCGGGGCCACCACGGTATTGACCGGGAGGTTCAGATAGAACCACTGGGGAAACTGGAGCCACGTTTTGACCCGGTTGATCAGTTGTGCTGCAGCAAGCCTGAATTGCTGCTCGACAAGCTCGGTGGTGACGGGCGGCGGAGCTGTGCCGACGGTGTCGGTGCGATGGATTGTCAGGGCGCCCCGCCGTTGTGACCAGTCGCCGTATACCTCACGGATGACCAATTGACCCGAGCGCTGTGGGACGAATCGCCACTCGAAGTGGCCGTCTTCCGAGATACTGAGGTCACGGTCGTCGAAGGCTACTTCGCTCTCGGGAACCGTGTCGTCGGTGTAGTCGCCGGCAAGGTACTGGAAGCTCAGATCGGTGGTGGTCCCGCGAACTCCGGTGACGACGTACTCGTAGCCGGCCTGCGTCTTCGCGCCAAGGTACAGGGTGTCCGGGTTGTCGAGACCCATCTTGGTGAAAGGGCCTGTGCCGGTGAGGAGAAAGGGATGATCCGGGTATTGGTGGAAGGCTTGGTGGGTGCACGCGGCAATGCCCTCGGCGAGATACTGCAAGCCTTCGGCCAAGTCGTGGTCGTCGTCGATGTGTGGCGCAGCCCTGACCAATCGTTCTGCTTCGCTCATTGCGTCGGCTAACAGGTCTGAGTTCATGTTCGGGACGCTAGTCACCGCGAGGTTGGTGCCACCCGGGCGCGCCCACTCAGCGGAACATTTTTCAGGTGATGTTGGTTCATTTAACCAAGATTTCCCCCAGCGGTCGTGTTGGTGGGCGAATTCTCATGGCGCATGGCTGCGAACGACGTGGACAAGCTCGCTGCGCCGCTTCAAAGCTATTGCGGTGTCGTCGAAGGCGCGTTTCACCCAGTGTCCCGTCGCGACCATGATGTCGTGGGCGTGGTCGCCCAGGAAGGCATCCGTAGAGTAGTAGCGGCACCGGTTGGCGTCGACGCGCTCGATCACCTGGTCCCTGCGCGCGGCGTATGGCGACGTTTCGCTGGCGACCAGCTCCCAGGACAGCAACCGTTCAGGTACCACCGCGCAAACGAACTCGGTGTTGGCGAAGGTGCCCGCGCCGTGCTCGTAGTCTGTCAGCACCATGTCTACTGGGTCGCCGAGCTCGAGTGTCGATACGGCCTGGACGCAGAATGGATTCCACAACGGGTAGCGGTCCAGATCCACCAGTACGTCCCAGACGACTTTCGACGGCGCATTGATCTCGACGGTGATCGACTTGACCAGTGTGCTTGGGTCATAGTTGGGTAGCTGAAGCTCTGGCATTGGGGCGCTCCTGTGAGAAGTGTTGCTAGGGAGGATGATCAGTCGCGATTTGGATGAGCAATCGCATCGTGCCACCACTCCTTCGGATGGATGTCGTCTAGGATCGGTCAGTGGGATGTGGGTGACCACGGCCCCATTGAGGGTGGCGATCTTCCTACGGTGCTCCGCTGGCGCTGAGTCCGGCCGTTGTCAGACCATCTGATCGAGCGGCGTGGCCGATACCGCCGTAGGCCTTCCGCCTCGCGCGCGGAAGCTGGGTGATCATGCGAGAGCGCGCACGAGTTCGGCTGGAAACGAGAGAAGGTGGAGACCGCGATGAATGTTGGACCGCTGGATGGACAAGTAGCGTTTGTGACCGGCGCGGCGCGCGGTCAGGGACGGTCGCACGCGGTCCGCCTGGCCAAGGATGGCGCGGACATTGTCGCGCTTGATATCTGCTCGCCTGTGTCGGACACTGTTGACTACCCGTCTGCTACGGACGACGACCTGGCCGAGACGGTCGAACTCGTTGAAGCGCAGGGGTCACGAATTCTCGCGCGCGCTGTCGACATTCGCGATTTGGCTGCCACCGAGCTGCTGGTCAACGAGGCCACCGATATGTTCGGTCGGCTGGACATTTTGATTGCCAACGCTGGCGTGCTGAGTTGGGGACGGTTGTGGGAGCTGTCGGAGGAGCAGTGGGATACTGTCGTCGACGTAAACTTGTCGGGTACCTGGCGCACGATCCGTGCCGTCGTCCCTGCCATGATTGCTGCCGGAAATGGCGGCAGCATTGTCATTGTCAGCTCCGCAACCGGTCTGAAGGCTACCCCCGGAAACGGGCATTATTCCGCATCCAAGCATGGCCTTGTGGGTTTGACGAACGCCCTGGCAATCGAAACCGGCGAGTATGGGATTCGCGTCAATTCGATACACCCCTATTCCGTAGACACCCCGATGGTGCAAGTAGCGGCGATGACAGACCTTTTCGCGAGCTGGCCGCACTACCTGCATAGTTTCGCGCCGATGCCGTTCCGCCCTCTCGATGCAACGGGTGAGCCGACAAGCTCCGATGTGCTTCTCCCCGGTGAGGTATCCGATGTCGTCGCGTGGTTGGCGGGTCCAGGCTCGGCGACACTGTCGGGTTCCCAAATCGCCGTCGACCGCGGCGTATGAAGTACTGATTTCACTGACGGTTTGCACTCGGCACCTATCCGGAGCCGGGCGCACATTCGCGAAGGCCCGGCCTAGGGCGTGAAGTCGGCGGGCAGCTCGATATCGGCCACCGCCATGTTCTCTTCGAGATGGGCAACCGAGGACGTGCCCGGAATCAGGAGGACGTTGGGAGCAACCGATAGCGTCCACGCCAGCACGATCTGGGCCGGTGTGCGACCCAGGTCGGCGGCGGTGCGCTTGACCGCGGCGTTGCCGAGCACCGGGTTCTCGGGATTGAACCCGGAGCCGAGGGGAAAGAACGGCACGAACGAGATGCCGTGTTCGGTACACATGTCGAGCACCGGCTGCGACGACCTGTCCAGCAGGTTGTAGGCGTTCTGAACGGTGACGATCTCGGTGCGATCCAACGCGATTCGCAGATGATCGACCGAGACGCTGGACAGTCCGATCCCCGCGATGAGCCCCTCGTCGCGGGCGGCGATCATCGCCGTGAGCTGCCTGTCGAACAATTCCCGGTCGACGGGCCCGACGGCGCTCGGGTCACCGGAGTGGATACGGAGATTGACGGCGGCGAGCCGATCGGTACCGAGGGTCCGCAGGTTCGCTTCGATATCGGCACGCAATTCGTCGGGTTGTTGCGCATAGAGCCAGTCACCCTGCTCGTTGCGACGGGCGCCGACCTTGCTCACCAGGGCGAGCCCCTCCGGGTAGGGGTGCAGCGCTTCGCGGATGAGTTCGTTGGCGACCATCGGTCCGTAGAACTGCGCGGTGTCGATGTGGTCCACACCCAATTCGACTGCGCGTTTCAACACGGCGATGGCCTGCTCGCGGTCGCGCGGCGGTCCCATCACACCGGGGCCGGGCAACTGCATGGCGCCGAACCCGACGCGACTCACCGTGAACGGACCCAGGGGGAAGGTTGTGCTCATGGCACAAACTACCTCGCTACTCCCGGAGTTATTCCAGCCGCGACGCAACCCGCTACCTGTGGTGCAGGTCAGAAGACACCGCTGTAGGCGTTCAGAGCCGGTTGACCGCCGAGGTGGGCATAGAGCACTTTCGAAGTGGAGTCGATACGCCCGGACCGCACCAGGTCGATCAAGCCGGCCATGGACTTGCCTTCGTATACCGGGTCGAGGACGACACCTTCGAGCCGGCCGGTCAGCGTGATGGCGTCGATCGTGGACTGCACCGGAATGCCGTAGCGGTCGCCGGCCCACCCCTCGAGCACCGTGATCTCCTCATCGCGAAGATCGCGGCCGAGGCCGATGAGCTCGGCGGTGTTGCGTGCGATGCGCTCGACCTGTGCTCGGGTCTTCGCCACGGTGGCCGATGCATCGATGCCGATGACACGGCGCGGCCGGTCCTGGCCGGCGAAGCCGGCAATCATCCCGGCATGGGTTGAGCCGGTGACCGTACAGACCACGATGGTGTCGAAGAAGATTCCTAGTTCGGTCTCCTGCTGTTGCACTTCGTAGGCCCAGTTGGCGAAGCCCAGTCCGCCAAGCCGGTGATCGGAGGCGCCGGCGGGGATGGCATAGGGAGTGCCGCCGGCGCGCTTCACGTCCTCGATGGCGCGCTGCCAGCTGTCCTTGAACTCGATGCCGAAACCGGAGGGATCGAGCCGCACGTCGGCGCCCATGATCCGAGACAGCAGGATATTGCCCACCTTGTCGTTGACGGCGTCGGGCCAGTCGACCCATTTCTCCTGTACCAGAACGGCCTTCAAGCCAAGGCTGGCCGCGACGGCCGCGACCTGTCGGGTGTGATTGGACTGGACGCCGCCGATGGACACCAGGGTGTCGGCCCCCTGTTGGAGCGCCTCGGGGATCAGGTACTCCAGTTTCCGGGTCTTGTTGCCGCCGTAGGCCAGCCCGGAATTGACGTCCTCTCGTTTGGCCCAGATCTCCGCACCGCCGAGGAATTTGCTCAGGCGGTGAAGCGGATGGACGGGGCTCGCGCCGAACGTCAGCGGGTGGCGCGGGAAATCTTCGATGGCCATGCGGGGTCTCCTTGCGAACTCGCGATGCCTGCCATCGCAAAATGCAATATATCGCAAGTGTTCGGGCGCCGGTCGAGGCTATGAGTGCCGGGCCACGCTCGGACGTCGAGCCGGGCGAGGAAGTGACCAGCGACCCTAGCGCGCCCGTTTTCCTCGCAGTCACACTGACGGCATGGCAATCGGGATGGCGAAGATCCTCGCGGCGGGCGCGGTGTTGTACGCGGCCAGACGCTACTTCCGGGATTGGGGCACCACCAAGGACGAGGCCGAGAGCCGGCTGCTCGGCGACGCGCTGGTCGCAGCGCCGGTGCTGCAGGCCACCGAGGGGGTGTGGATCGATGCCCCGGTCGAGGCGGTGTGGCCCTGGCTTGTCCAGATGGGACAGGGTCGAGGCGGTCTGTACGCCTTCGGACGGCTGGAGGGCGCCCTGGGCCTGCACCAGCACAGCGCCGATACCGTGCATCCGGATTGGCAGCACCTTGCCGTCGGTGATGTCGTGAGGTTGGTGCCCAAGGGGTGGCTCGGCCTGGCCGAGGGCATCGAGTTCACCGTTGCCGAGGTCGTGACGGGTGAATCGATCGTGCTCACCACCGCCGCGCCCCGGACACCGTGGACACTGGTCTGGTCGTTTCATCTGATCCCGCGCCGGAACGACCGTTGCCGGCTGCTCATCAGGTCACGGTTGGCGCTGCGACACCCCGGTGAGGTCATTCTGGCCGAACTGCTCGGACCGGTGCGGGCCTTCGTCACCAGGGGAATGCTGATCGGTATCAAACGGCGCGTGGAATCGCACCGGCGGGCCGACATTCAGGGAACAGTCATCTGATCCGATGCGGCGACGAGTTTGGATCGCCGGTGCAGTCTGATCAGCATGGGCAAACTCATCTATGGCTTCAACGTGTCGATCGACGGGTACATCGCCGACGCCGCCGGCAATATCGACTGGTCCGATCCGTGCGAAGAACTACACCAGTACTGGAACGACTTCGAACGGGACACCGCCATGGCGTTTTACGGTCGGCGGATCTATGACCTGATGGCTGCGTATTGGCCGACCGCCGACACGGCCGTGGATGCCACGCCACTGATCGTCGACTTCGCCCAGATCTGGCGCAGTATGCCCAAGGTCGTGTTCTCGCGCACGCTGAAGTCTGTCGACTGGAACTCCCGTCTGGAACGCGGTGACCCGGTCGAGGTCGTGACCCGGATGAAGCGCGAAATCGACGGCAACCTGGAGGTGGCAGGGGCAACACTGGCCGCGCCGATCGTGCAGGCCGGACTGGTCGACGAGTTCCGCCTCGTCATCGCGCCCACCGCCGTGGGTGGCGGCACACCGTTCTTGCCGGCACTGCCGTCTCCGATATCGCTGCGGCTGGTGGAGAACCGAACCTTCGCCGGGGGTGCGGTCCTGTTGCGCTACGCGCCGATACCCCGCTGATCGGGCGGGTCGAGACGATCAGGCCGCCTCACTGACGTCCGCTGCCAGGACATCGGCGCTGCCGCGACCGAATAATGGTGCCGCAGAAGCTCCATCGGTACCCGGCAGCGGTAGGGCGCTATGGTCGAAACGCGGTGACGCGATGTGCTTTGGTCCCTTCCAGGTGGGGTAGATCGGAGGCGCAGCCTCGGGTGACAGCGCGCGTGTCCAGGTGGCGGGTTAACCAGTCACACGCAAAGTCGGCCAGTTGCTCGAGGGCGACGGCCTCCTCGAACAGATGGGTGGCGCCGGCGATGACCTCTAGTCTGCATTCGGCGGCGATCGCCGCTCGGGCACGGTGGTTGAACCGCAGCGTCATCGCGTCGCGCTCACCCACGATCAACAGCGTCGCCGCAGTGACCTCGGCAAGCCGGGCTCCGGCCAGATCCGGCCGACCACCACGGGAGACCACCGCCGCCACGCTGGTTCGCGGGTCGGCGGCCGCTACCAGCGCCGCAGCCGCGCCTGTGCCGGCGCCGAAATAGCCGATCGGAAGCGCCGCGGTATCCGGTCGGCTCCCGAGCCATCGGGTGACGTCGCTGAGCCGAGCCGCCATGGCGTCGATGGCGAACATGTTGGAGCGGTCGGCCTGCTCGGCGGGCGTGAGTAGGTCGAACACGAACGTCGCGAGGCCTGCGTCGTTCATCATCGTCTCGACGCAGCGATTGCGCAGGCTCTCTGCACCGCTGCCGCTGCCGTGGACGAAAACGATCATCGCGCGGGGCGTCTCCGGGATCGCAAGATCGCCGTGCAGGTCAACCCCCGCCGCCGTGAATCGCACCCGCTGCCGCAGCGTCACTGCAGTCGTATCGATCGACGTCATCGACTCGGGATGTTTTGTTGCCCGCCGATCGCCTTCACGAACTGGACGCTGGCGTGTTCGGGGAGGTGTCGAGCAATAGCGGACTCGCTGACGATGCCGACCAGGCGGTGTTTGTCGATCACCGGCAGCCGGCGGATCTGGTGCGTCTGCATGATGGTGAGCATCTCCTCGACGGAGGCGTCGGCGTTGACGTGGTAGGTGATGCCCTGGGCAACCTCGGCTGCGATCATGCCGAGGGGATTACGGCCCGTAGCTACACATTTCACGACGATATCGCGGTCGGTCAGCATGCCCTGCAGGCGATCGTCAAGGCCACAAATGGGCAGTGCCCCCACCCCGAACTCCGCCATGTGCCGTGCAGCCGAGGCCAACGTCTGATCCGCTCGGATACACGTCACGGGTGTGTGCATGATGTCCCGCGCTGTCGTCATGGTGTCTCCTCACATTCGTACCTCCGACCATTTGCGCTGCCCTGCATCGATATTGGCGCGCGGCCCCACCCGTTCCCGCGGTCTCGGGCACTAGGTTCCCGGCGAGTTGTCGGGGGCGTCTTTGCGGATATCGAACTTCGCGAACTGATGGATCCCGAAAAGGTCGAACACACGCCGTCGCCGATCCGGCAATTGACCTGCGACCTGAGCCAGGTCCAACACCCGCGGGTCGACCACATCGAAGGATCGGCCGTCCGCGGTGACAGATGCGGCCCCAGCGGCCATCGCATTCTGGAGCCAGTCCACGCGGTCGCCGTACGGCAGCGGTGTGATGAAACCGCCATCGGGAACGCGTACGGCGACGACCGGTGTCGCATACCGCGTGCCGGTGGTGCGGCCGGTGTGGTGGATGACTGCGGCGTACCAATGCCGACGACCGGCGAGCCGAAGCATCAGGGGATTGAGAATGTGCTTGTTGAACCTGCGTACCGCACTGCGGGTAGTGGCGGAGGCGTTCGGCATGTCCCCATGCTCGCCGACAGTCCCGGCGGGTGTGCAGGGTCGAGTGGACTCGATTCACGGGACTAAAGGCATGAGCCCGCACACTGGTGACTTTCGTCACTATCGCAGCCTCCCGGTCAGGGGAAAAGATGGATCCATCTCACCTTCAGGAGGAGTGAAGATGGCGGCGGCCGACAAGCTGGTGATGAGCAAGGCGCAGCTCGAGGATGTGGCTTGGCAGTTCCTGAGGTCGGAGCTCACCGGAGACACCTACGCGCAATGGCCGATCGATCGCCGGCTTGACGCCTTCCTCCTGCGCCACAGCTACCGAAAACTGCACGATGACGGGTCCGCGTACGCCGCCTTGCTCGACTGCGTCATGACGAATCTGCCGAGCGCTGCGCGCATGGGTGTGCTGTAACCCCCGCGAAACCCCTGTGCCATCACTGCCATTCATGAGACCGCATGAATGGAGGCGGGCGCACCGATCAGTGGTCGTTGACGCTGTCACGCACGCTGCGCGGAGTTTGCGGCCTCGTCACGCGCGACTGTCATCAGTGCCGGGCACCGTATGCCTTCCAGGGTGCCGTCCCGCTACCGGGCGATTTTCGACCCGTCCGAGGTGAATGACACCGGCCGGGTGACATAGCGGCAGGCACATGACGAGGCTAGCGACTCTCGGTGCGCATGGGCACCCGCCAATGTGCCGATCATTTGGGCCGATCGCGAGAGATCCGGATTCTCGCTCGGAGGATCTTGGCCGAACGCCAAGGCCGATATCCTGCCCGGAGGCGGTTGCGCCGCACGGTGAGATCTCATCAAGGGTGCGGCCCGGCCGCGGGCCGCAACGCAGAAGCGCCGATGGGGGAACCGGTTGACCAAATACTCGATCAGTTTCGCGGTATTCGGGCGACTCATCCGGGCCTGGTGGAGCGAACCCGTCGCCTACGCCACACAGGTGCAGTACTTCACCAAGCGCACCATGTCCAAGACGATCCAGGTGGCGATCGGCATCGGGACCGGCCTCGACGGTGTCGTCTCGCTGGTGTTGTTGCAGCCGGCCGCCAACACTCCCGCGTCAGGTGCCGCGATGGCGGCGTTCGCTGCTCTGCAGATCGGATGGGGGCTGGCGTGGTGTCTGTTGCCATGGCCGTCGCGATGGTTGTCGCTGGCCTTCGTGGCATCCGCCGATATCGCGATCGCCGCGGTGGTGCTGCTCGACGGCAGCTGGCTGTTCGCGCTGTTCGGCTGGTACTTCTTCACGCTGATGTCGGTGTACATGATGTTCTTCGACGGACCCAAAGTTGCTGCCGGACACGCAGTCTGGGTCGTGCTCACGGCTTGTCTGTTTGTGATGGCCGCAGGCTCGGCGGCGCAGTTCGAAAGGCCACATCTCCTCCTGATGACCCTGGTGTGGGTGGTGCCGATGGTCGCGGCGCCACTGGGCATCCAATGCGGCATCTGGGCCTTGCGTAACGATGCTTACGAGTCGGTGACCGACCCGCTGACCGGGCTGCTGAATCGTCGCGGGCTGCAGTTGCACCTCGGCGATCTGTTGCGCGACAACGTCGCCACCGACACCGAGGTGGACGTGATGGTCATCGATCTGGACCGATTCAAGGACATCAACGACGCGTTCGGTCACCCGATCGGTGACAAAGTCCTCGTCCGATGTGCGCGACGAATCAAGGCCGCGGTCCGCGGCAGCGCGCTGGTGGCTCGCGTCGGCGGTGAGGAATTCGTCGTCATCGATCTGGCCGACGTTGACCAGGACGAGCGTGACTCCGACCGTGTCCGGGACGCGATCGCCGCTCCGGCGGATCCCCCGATCACTGCCAGTGTCGGTGTCACCAGCGTCGCCATCGCCGACTTTGGCACACACGAAAAGGACCTCGCGTCAGTGCTCGACACGATCATCGAGCACGCGGACAGGGCCATGTTCGACGCCAAACGCGACGGCGGTAACACGACGATTCGCATCCGGCGCTGATCCCCGTCAGGAGGCTCTGACCAGCTCGACCACCGGGATGACACGTTCCGTCTTGCGCTGGTATTCGCCGAACTGCGGTTCGGCCGCAACCTGTTTGGCGTAGATGGTGTCGCGCTCGTCGCCCTCGAGGACGCGGGCGCTGACCGCCAACGTGTCCGTGCCGAGTTCGACGGTGACCTCTGGATGCGCGACAAGATTGCGGTACCAGTCGGGATGGGTATCGGCTCCGCCCTTGCTGGCGAAAATGTAGATCCGGCCCTCGTCCAGCAACGGCACCAACGGTGCGATGCGTTCGATGCCGGACTTGGCGCCGATGTGATGCACCAAGACCAGCGGCTTGCCCTCGAACATGCCACCGGCCTTGCCGCCGGACTCCCGGAACTCGGTGATGACGGCGTTATTCATCTGCTCGAACTCGTGCTTGTCCATCTGCCCCACGTTAGTACCGCTAGGTCCCGGCGTTCAGCGTGAGCACAGAGATATCCGGCGGCACACCGACCCCGACCGGCGGACCCCGGAACCCGCCGGCCCCGGGACACGTACAGCTGGGTGTCCCGATGGGGTCGCCAAGCCGGCCAGGCGAGCAAGACGGCGGTGAGGTTCCATCGGGTCCGGCCGGGGGCTGTGGTGTCCTTGATCAACCGCTTCCACACGTAGGCGTGCATCAACCCGAGAACTGCACTCCAGATGGCATCGAACATGCAGGCGATCAGCCCCGCGCCCGGACCGGAGTCATCACGCCGAGGCGAGCCAAAGCCGACCGTCACCCGGTCGCTGTGAGCACGCTCACCGGGATTCCAAAAAAAGCGGTGCCGCATGGCATGATTCGCCCTCGCACCGGGTACATGGGTGCCGACGGCGAAAGGACTCTCATATGGCTGGTGCCACCGCGGTGAGCGGACGCACGGTTGGTGTCTGCCCGGGATGCGGTTACCCGGTGATGGGCCCGCAGCCGTGCGCGGCGTGCGTACCCCTGGTCACGGCCGCCGATGGCGTCGGCGCGCCGAGCGGCCCCGTCGTCGCCGCCTAGCTGTCGTGACCTGAGAGGTTGTTGACGGCGCGCCTGCTTGAAATGGGGAGGACCTCCTGACGGAGTGGATGTGT
>JAKJHY010000055.1 GCA_021648845.1 Mycobacterium sp. MBM
CAGGCATCACCTGACGGCCACCCCTCCAAGAAACAGGACCGGCCACCGGCCGGAACCCATCCCTACAAACGATTAGGCAGCTTGGCTGTGGAGTAGTCGAAGGTCTCGGTCACCTTGGTAGTGCCGGGACTGACCTCGGCCAGTTCCCATCGCCAGCGATGACCGAGCGGGTGTTTCCACTCGACAAGCTGGTTCTCCTCGACGGCGGTCACCTTGGAGGTGATCTTGTACGGCACGCCGTACTGGCTCATCGCCACGGTGAACGAGTCCCCCACGGCCAGCCGGTGCGGCCCCTTGACCTCCGCATCGCGCACGGTGCCGGAGCCGTCCAGCTGGTGGTGCCGATGCGGATCGGCGATCTGCTCGAACAGGGCCGCCACCGGTGCGGCCACCTGCACGCTGCGGCTCACCCGCTTGGGTCCGGTGTCTTCGGTCTTCAGGGTCGTAGGGGTCGTCGAGGGGTCCATGACGGTTCTGTACCCGGGGACGGCCTCGTTCACACCGGGGTCAGGTGCGTCCGAGTTCATGCGACAAGGCCTGCAGCTCGTCGCCACCGGCCATCTGCTGGGTCAGATGCTCCAGTGAGATCTCGTCATAGGTGCAGTCCAGCTTCTGCCGCCCGCGGTTGAGCAGCACGAAATGATCGCCCACCATGTGGGCGTGGTGCGGGTTGTGGGTGATGAACACGACCCCGAAGCCGGCCTCCTTGGCCGCGGTGATGTATTTCAGCACCACGCCGGACTGTTTGACGCCCAACGCCGCGGTCGGCTCGTCGAGGATCAGCACCCGGGCCCCGAAGAACACGGCCCGCGCGATCGCGACGCATTGGCGCTGACCGCCGGACAGCGACCCGATCGGCACGTCGACATCGGGCAGCTCGATGCCCATCTTCGCCAGCTCGGTCAGCGTGGTGGCCCGCATCGCGTTGGCGTCCAACGACCAGGGGAACGATTTCTTGCGAAGTTCTTGGCCGAGGAAGAAATTGCGCCACACCGGCATCAGCGGGACCACAGCAAGGTTCTGGTAGACCGTCGCGATGCCCTTGCCCAGCGCATCGGCGGGCGACGAAAACTTCGTGGCCGCACCGTCGACAAGCAGTTCGCCCTCGGTCTGCTGGTGCAGCCCGGCGATGATCTTGATCAACGTCGACTTGCCTGCGCCGTTGTCACCGAGGATGCCGGTCACCTGGCCGGCGTATACCCGCAGGCTGATGTCCTTGAGCGCGGTGATGTGGCCGTAGGACTTGCCGACATTGCGCAGTTCGACCAGGGGTACCTTGCGGTCGGCGGCGGCCTCGTTGCTGGCGGATTCCACTGTTGCGGTCATCGGATCACTTCTTCGCTGCATAGTTACGGAAGGCGTTGTTGGCGATCACCGCGAAGAGCAGCATGGCGCCCAGGAAAAACTTGAACCAGTCCGGATCCCAACCGGCATAGACGATGCCCTGGTTGGTCATCCCGAAGATGAACGCTCCGATGGCTGCACCGATCGCGGTGCCGTAGCCGCCGGTCAGCAGACAGCCACCGATGACAGCGGCGATGATGTAGAAGAACTCGTTGCCGATGCCCTGACCGGACTGCACGGTGTTGAACGCGAACAGCAGGTGCATACCCACGAACCAGGCACAGAACCCGACGAACATGAACAGCCCGATCTTGACCTTCGTCACCGGAATACCGATGGCCCTGGCACTTTCGGCGTCCCCGCCGACGGCAAAGATCCAGTTGCCGATCTTGGTCTTGAACAGCACCCAGGTGGCGGCGACGGTGAACAGGATCCACCACAGCACGGTGACACGGATTCCGACGCCGGCCACGGTGAAGGTCGAGGAGAATACCCTCTGCGCCGAGTCCCAGCCGTCCATATCACTGACGCTCTGTGTGGCAACCTGTCCCGCAACGAGTTTCGTCACGGCGAGGTTGATGCCCGCGAGCATGAAGAACGAGCTCAGCGTGATCAGGAAGCTGGGGATCTTGGTCTTCATGACCAGGAAGCCGTTGAGGAAACCGACCGCCAGGGCGAGCACCAGCGCCAGTGCCGCCCCGACCCACAGATTGAGGTGCAGGTTGAACGCCAGCATCGAGGCCGCCAGCGAGCTGAACGTCACCGCCACGCCGGCCGAAAGATCGAACTCACCGCCGATCATCAGCACCGCGACACCACACGCCATGATGCCGATGGTGCTGCTGGCATAGAGCACCGTGGCCAGCGATGACGCCTCCCGGAACGGCGCCGCCACGATGAAGAAGGCGACGAATATCCCGATGGCACCGATGCCGGCACCCATCTCGGGCCGGATCAGGAAACGCTGTAGGCGATTTCGCTCCTTGACACGCTCGTCGCGCACCACGGTGTGGTTGGCGACCTCGAGCGCCTCTTGTGTGGTCATCGGATTCCTTCCGTCGCGTGCGCGATCATCAGCGCGTGCCGCGCTTGGCGTACTCGGCCACCGCGTCGATGTTGGACGTGTCGATGAACGCCGGGCCGGTCAGGGTCGGCTGTCCGCCGCCGAGGACGTTGCCGTTGCTCAGGTACAGCCACAGCGAATCGACGGCGAGGTAACCCTGTAGGTAGGGCTGCTGGTCGACGGCCCACTGGACGTCACCGCCCTGAATCGCCTCGACCAGAGCCGCATTGGTGTCGAAGGTGCCGATCTTGGCGTCGCTGCCCGCGTTCTTGGCCGACTGCACGGCGGTCAACGCAAACGGCGCGCCGAGCGTCACCACGTAGTCGATCGCGGGGTCTTGCTGCAGTTTGGCGGTGATGGTGGACTCCACCGAAGGCATGTCCTTGCCGTTGACATTCAGGATTTCGGTCGCGGGAAAGGTCTCCTTGACGCCGGCGCAGCGCGCCTCGAGGTCGACGTGGCCCTGCTCCTGGATCACGCAGATCGCCTTCGTGGCACCCTCCTGGGTCAGGCGCTCCCCGACCCCCTGGCCGGCGATACGGCCGTCCTGGCCGAAAAATTCCTTGACGCCCATGGGCTTCCACGCATCCATGCCGGCGTTGAAGGCAACCACCGGAATGTTCTTGGCGCCGGCGGCTTTCACGGCCGCTTGCATGGCATCGGGCTTCGCCAGGGTGACGGCGATACCGTCCACATCGCTGTCGACCGCGCTTTGCACCAGGTTGGCCTGATTGGGCGCCTCCGGGTCGTTGGAATAGCGCAGTTCGATGTTGTCCTTCTTGGCTGCCGCCTCGGCGCCCTTGCGGATCAGATCCCAGAACGAGTCACCGGGCACCTCATGGGTGATCATCGCGATCGTCATGCGCGGGGTGTCGACGGTACCGCCGCCGGCACCGTCTTGCTTACCGCCGCTGGACGAACACGCCACCATGCCCAACGCCAGCACGCCCGCTCCGGCGAACACTGCAAGCCGCTTCAACGCCATTGTTTCTCCTCGTTTCGAGATCGCCGTCGCGTCCGCGTCGGCCCCGCGGGCCGCATGCCGGACGCTACGCCTGCAGAGTCGATGTAATACGGCTCACACCGGAAAGTCAAGACTTTGTCCTGACATTAGGACTGCATATCATTTGTTCGCCGGGTGTCCGTGGGGCTCCGCTCCGGCGGGGCGGTCGATCCACACCCCTGGCGCGATGCCATGGAGACCGAGCACGGGGCGTCGTTGCACAGCGCGAATTCTAGAGCGTTGCCGGCGCATCGTTGACGGCCACCGTCGATGGCCCTACCGTTCCTGGAACCTTTTCGTCGATCGGAGTCCCCATGGCCGCAAAGAATTTCAGGTTGGCAGTATGCGCCGAAATGGTGTTCACCGACCTGCCCTTCGCGGACCGGGTGCGCCGGATCGACGAACTCGGCTTCGATGTGGAGATCTGGAGTTGGCACGACAAGGACCTCCACGCGCTGGCGGCCACGGGCGCGCGGTTCTCCTCGATGACCGGCTACCTGCGCGGGGATCTCGTCGACCCGGACAGCGCCGACGAGGTGGTGCGCACCGCCGAGCTGAGCATCAAAGCCGCTGAAACTCTCGGGGTCCCGCGGCTGAACCTGCACACCGCGGAACTCGTGGACGGACGGGCCGCTCGACCGCGCCAACGCGCCACCGGGCAGATGTGGCTGACGGCGGCCCGCGCGCTGGCGCGCATCGGCGACCTCGGGGCGGCGGCAGGCGTGACATTCTGCGTCGAGAACCTCAACACCATCGTCGATCACCCCGGCGTGCCACTGGCCCGCGCCAAGGACACCCTCGCCCTCGTCGAGGGTGTCGGGCACCCGCACGTGAAGATGATGCTCGACCTCTACCACGCGCAGATCGGTGAGGGCAATCTGGTCGAACTGGTGCGCCGCTGCGGCGACGCGATCGGCGAGATCCAGGTCGCAGATGTCCCGGGTCGCTGCCAACCAGGAACCGGCGAGATCCACTACCCGGCCATCGCACGCGCGCTGCGCGAGACGGGCTACCGGGGCACGGTCGGAATGGAGGCCTTCGCCGCGGGTGACAGCACGGTGGCCCTGGAAGCGTTCCGCGCGGCGTTCACCTAGCCGGATCGGCGGGAACGACTGCTTCGCGATCTTGCGCGCACAACCGCGAGAGGTCGGTGCCTTCGGAAGGTACTGAACACCCGGAACTCTCCGCGCTTCTCGACGACTCGCGTTCGAGATGATGGCGATCACCGGCATTTCCGCAGCGGTTGCGCCGGGTGCCTCGCCACGACCGTGTACCGCCCCATGTGACGCGCAAATCCACCGCACGCGTCTCGCGTACGCACTGTGATGTCGCAAACCCGCCAGCATCTCGCGGCCGGCCCTGGGAGCGTCGAGATCGCAAAGTCTCCAGAAAGGACTCCATGACCGACATCGTCCTGATCACCGGAGGTTCTCGCGGCATCGGCTTCGAAACCGCCTCCGCACTAGGAATTCTCGGTGCGACCGTCGTCATCACAGGCCGCTCCCCCGACACCGTCGCCGCCGGCGCCGAGGCACTCGCGGCTCGTGGGGTGACTGTCGAATCGGAAATCCTCGACGTCACCTCGCTTGAGAGCGTGCAGCAGCTGCTCAGTCGAGTTCAGCGCCGCCATGACCGCCTCGACGTACTGATCAACAATGCCGGCATCGCCGGTGAATGGGCCTCTCCCGCCCCGAACGGCTACGTCCATCCTCGCGCCGCGCACACCACTCTGGCCACCAACGTTCTCGGTGTATTGCACATGGTAGAGGCGTTTCTGCCGCTGCTTCGCGCGAGCGCCGACGGCCGCATCGTCAACGTGTCGTCCTTCATGGGATCGCTCACCCTGCAGTCTGCCGCCGCACCGGACGATCTCGTTGTCCCGGCCTACCAAGCCTCCAAGGCGGCCCTCAACAGCATCACCATCACGTTGGCCAGAGCGCTCGTAGGAGACGGCATCCGAACGGTGTCAGTCGACCCCGGCTTCGTCCAGACGGACTTTTCACCGGTCAATCGTCAACAGGCCCCACTGAGCGCCGCACAGGGCGCCGAACCGATCGTGCGTGCAGCCACTGGCCTTTTCACCTCGGGCACGTTCATCAACCGCGATGGCAACGTGCCCTGGTAAGGACTCACGATTCGACCTCATCATGATCGCCGATACCTAGATCGAGCGATTTCGGCGTGATCTGCTGCGCTGAGCGCGTCCGATCACGCCGAAATCGCAGCAGGCTAGCGGTCGACGAGCGTCGTCTCGAAGTAGTACCGCGAGGCGCGGTAGCAGTGACTGCCGAACTCGACGGCCCGACCGGAGTCGTCGAACGCCGTGCGGCTCATGGTGAGCAGCGGTGCGCCGGCCTTCTCGTCTAGTAGCCGCGCCTCGTGGCGGTTGGCCGGCTTGGCGCCGATACGCTGCCGGGCCAGTCGGATGTGCACCCCGCGCCCGCGCAACGCCTGGTAGAGGCCGCTGGCCTCCAGCTCGTCGGCATCGGGGGCCAACTCGACCGGCAGGTGGTTCGTCATCACCGCGAGCGGCTCACCGTTGGCGCAGCGCAGCCGCTCGATGGTGACGATCTCATGATCGGCGCCGAGGTTGAGCTCGGCGGCTATCTCCTCGTCGGCGATGCCGCAGTGATAGTGCAGCAGCTGAGTCGTCGGTTCCTGGCCGGACTTCGCGAGGTCATCGAACAGGCTGGTGAGCTCGACCCTGCGGTGCACCGGGTTCTGCACGACCTGGGTGCCGACGCCGCGCTTACGCACCAGCAGTCCCTTGTCCACGAGTTCCTGGATCGCACGCCTGGTGGTCGGCCGGGACAGCGCGAGCCTGCTCGCCAGCGCCAGCTCGTTCTCGAACCGGTCACCCGGGGCGAGATCACCGTTGCGGATCGAGGCTTCGATCGCTTGCGCGAGTTGGTAGTAGAGGGGAACAGGGCTGGACCTGTCCAGCTCGACAGCTAACGGCACGTCCACTCCGATCTCGGTTCATCGATCAGAAAGATTCGCCAACCATAGCACCATGATCGAAAGTTCGAATGTCAGGACAAACTATTGACATGAGTGAGTGACGCGAGGCACAGTCTGTAGCAGAAGAGCCCGCCCACCATCTTCGGGAGCCGCAGTGTCTTGTGAAAGGCCGTCCAGCACGGAACCGTTCGACGCGATCGCCATCGGGCGCAGCGGCGTGGACGTCTATCCCCTGCAGACCGGCGTCGGCCTCGAAGACGTCCAAACCTTCGGCAAGTTCCTCGGCGGCAGCGCCGCCAATGTCGCCGTGGCGGCCGCCCGACTCGGTAACCGGACCGCGCTGATCTCCGGTGCCGGCGACGACCCGTTCGGACGATTCGTCCGCCATGAACTCGCCCGGCTGGGGGTCGACAATCGGTACGTGAGCACGAACGCCGAATACCCCACCCCGGTGACGTTCTGCGAGATCTTCCCGCCCGACGATTTCCCGCTCTACTTCTACCGCAAGCCCTCGGCCCCCGATCTGCAGATCACCGCCGACGAGATCGACGCCGACGCCGTCCGGGACGCCCGGCTGTTCTGGTCCACGGTGACCGGGCTGTCCGAAGAGCCAAGCCGCAGTGCCCATTTCGCCGCCTGGGCGGCGCGCGGGGCGAGCGCAGCGACGGGGAGTGACACGACACGCAAGCCTCTGACGGTCCTGGACCTCGACTACCGCCCGATGTTCTGGGACTCCCCGTCGGCCGCCTCCGAGCAGGTGCAACGCGCGCTCGGTCACGTCACGGTGGCCGTCGGCAACCGCGAAGAATGCCAGATCGCCGTCGGCGAGGCCAGCCCGCACAAGGCCGCCGACGCCCTGCTCGACCTCGGTGTCGACCTGGCCATCGTCAAGCAGGGGCCCCGCGGGGTACTCGGCAAGACCAAACACAGCTCGGTGACGGTGCCGCCCAACGAGGTCGATGTCGTCAACGGTCTGGGCGCCGGCGATGCCTTCGGCGGCAGCCTGATCCACGGACTGCTGCGCGGATGGCCGCTGGAGAAGACGCTGCGCTACGCCAACGCCGCGGGGGCCATCGTCGCCTCCCGGCTCGAATGCTCGACCGCCATGCCGACCGCCGCCGAGGTGGCCGACCTGGCCGAGCAGACCGCCGTGGAGGCCGTCAATGTCTGAGACACCCGCACGGTCCTACGCCGACGTGACCGAGATCCGGACCACCAACCCCGGTGCCGTCGCGCAGGCCTGGCAGGACCGCTCGACCCGCGCCGCGGTGCGCGGGGACGGTCGACTGATGATCGTGGCCGCCGACCACCCGGCCCGCGGCGCACTCGCCGTCGGTGCCCGGCCCACCGCCATGAACAGCCGGGTCGACCTGCTGGACCGGCTGCGCGCCGCCCTCGCCGACCCCGGCGTGGATGGCGTACTCGCCACCGCCGACATCCTCGACGACCTCGTCCTGCTGGGCGCGCTGGAGGACAAGGTGGTGTTCTCCTCGCTCAACCGCGGCGGACTGGCCGGCGCGAGCTTCGAACTCGACGACCGGATGACCGGCGCCACCGCAGCCTCCACCGCCGCCGCAAAGATGAACGGCGGAAAGATGCTGTGCCGCATCGATCTCGACGACGCCGGCACCGTCGCCACCATGGCCGCCTGCGCACAGGCCGTCGACGAGCTGGCCGCCCACGGACTGATCGCGATGCTGGAACCCTTCATGTCATCGCGGGTCAACGGCAAGGTGCGCAACGACCTGTCCCCCGACGCCGTCATCAAGTCCATCCACATCGGCCAGGGGCTCGGCTCCACCTCCGCCTACACCTGGATGAAGCTGCCGGTCGTGGACGAGATGGACCGCGTCATGGAGTCGACGACGCTGCCGACCCTGCTGCTGGGCGGCGACCCGACGGATCCCGACGAGGCGTTCGCCAGCTGGGAGCAGGCGCTTGCCCTACCGGCGGTGCGGGGGCTGATCGTCGGACGAACCCTGCTCTATCCTCCCGATGACGATGTCGCCGGCGCCGTCGCGACCGCGGTGAAGTTGGTGCGCTGACCGTGAACAGCACGTGGTACATACCGGCTCGCTCCGCGACCGCCCCCTACACCGTCGAGGTCACGCCGGAGTCCGCCGGCTGGGCCGAGTGCAGTCTGCACATCGTCGACCTGGATGCTGCCGGGACCGTCACCCGCGACACCGGTGCCGACGAGGTGATGATCCTGCCGCTGGCCGGCGGCGGAACCGTCACCTGCGGCGACCAGATGTTCGAACTATCGCCCCGTGCCACGGTTTTCGAGGGACCGGCCGACATGGTCTACCTCGGCATCGACCAGACCTACACCCTTGCCGGGCACGGACGCGTGGCCATCTGCGGCGCGCGGGCCACCCGGTCCTTCCCGAACCGCCGGCGCGCCGCCACCGAGGTGCCCGTCGAGTTACGCGGCGCCGGGAACTGCAGCAGGCAGGTGCACAACTTCGGCACGGCGACCACCTTCGAGGCCGACTCGCTGATCGCCTGCGAGGTCATCACGCCCGGCGGCAACTGGTCCAGCTACCCGGCACACAAACACGACGAGAACACCGAGTTCGAGACCCAGTTGGAAGAGATCTACTATTTCGAGATCGACGACAGTCCGGCCGGTACACCGGGTTTCGGCTATCACAGGGTATTCGGCACCCCGCAGCGCCCGATCGAGGTGCTCGAAGAGGTGCGCTCCGGTGACGTCGTCCTGGTGCCCCACGGCTACCACGGCCCGTCCATTGCCGCGCCCGGCCATCACATGTATTACCTCAACGTGATGGCCGGCTCCGGTCCAAACCGTGCCTGGCTCATCTGCGACAACCCCGACCACACCTGGCTGCGTGACAGCTGGGAACACCAGGAAATCGATCCCCGCCTGCCGATGCGCACGACCGAAGGACAGTGACCATGGTTTCGACCGCGCCGAAGTCGACTGAAAAGCTCGCCGACACCGAGGCACGCGTGCGACTCACCGTGGCCCAGGCCACCATTCGGTTCCTCGCCAACCAGTACGTCGAGCACGATGGTGAGCGCACCAAATTTTTCGCCGGCTGCTTCGGCATCTTCGGTCACGGCAACGTGGCCGGGCTGGGTCAGGCGCTGCTGCAGGACGAGATCGAATCCGCTGAGGCCGGCCGCGCACCCGCCCTGAAGTACGTGCTGGGACGCAACGAGCAGGCCATGGTGCACAGCGCCGTGGCCTACGCGCGGCAGAACGACCGGCTGCAGACCTGGGCCGTCACCGCGAGTGTCGGCCCCGGCTCGACCAATATGCTCACCGGCGCGGCGCTGGCCACCATCAACCGGCTGCCGGTGCTGCTACTGCCCGCCGACACCTTCGCCACCCGGGTCAGCTCGCCGGTGCTGCAGGAACTCGAGCTGCCCTCCTCGGGCGACGTCACCGTCAACGACGCGTTCAAACCGCTGTCGCGTTACTTCGACAGGGTGTGGCGGCCCGAGCAGCTGCCCGCGGCACTGCTGGGAGCCATGCGGGTGCTCACCGATCCGGTCGAGACCGGCGCGGCGACGGTATCCATCCCGCAAGACGTCCAGGCCGAGGCGCACGACTGGCCGGAATCACTGTTCGCCGAACGCACCTGGCACATCGGCCGACCGCTACCCGAACGATCCGCCATCGCGCGCGCCGCCGAGGCCATCGCCTCGGCCAGCAGGCCGCTGATCGTGGCCGGCGGCGGGCTGCACTATTCGTTCGCCGAAGAAGCTCTTGCCGCGCTGGCCGCCCAGACCGGTATCCCGGTCGCGGAGACCCAGGCCGGCAAGGGGTCGCTGTGCTACGACCACCCGCAGAGCGTCGGGGCCGTCGGCTCCACAGGCAGCACCGCGGCCAATACGCTGGCCGCCGAGGCCGATGTCGTCATCGGGATCGGCACCCGCTACAGCGATTTCACCTCTGCTTCGCGCACCGCGTTCAACAACCCCGATGTGCGGTTCGTGAACATCAATGTGGCCTCGCTGGATTCGGTCAAACAAGGTGGTATCAGCGTGGTGTCGGACGCCCGCGAAGCCCTGCACGCCCTCGCCCCGACGTTGGCCGACTACACCGTCGACGACGAATACCGCTCCCGGATCACCGAACTGGCACGCGAATGGGACGACACCGTCACGGCGGCCTATCGGTCCGACACCACCGAGGACGGTATGCAGCTGAACCAGAACCAGGTCATCGGATTGGTCAACACCCTTTCGGACCCGCGTGATGTGGTCGTGTGCGCGGCCGGATCGATGCCCGGTGACCTGCACAAGCTGTGGCGCACCCGGGACCGCAAGGGCTACCACGTCGAGTATGGCTTCTCCTGCATGGGCTATGAGATCGCCGGCGGTATCGGTGTGCGGATGGCCGCACCGGACCGGGACGTGTTCATCATGGTGGGCGATGGCTCCTATCTCATGATGGCCTCCGAGATCGCGACGGCGGTGCAGGAAGGCGTCAAGGTGATCCCCGTGATCGTGCAGAACCACGGATTCGCCTCCATCGGCGGTCTGTCCGAGTCGTTGGGCTCGCAGCGCTTCGGCACCGAGTACCGCTACCGCGGTCCCGGCGGACGCCTCGACGGGGACACGCTGCCGGTGGATCTGGCGGCCAACGCCGCCAGCCTCGGCGCCGATGTCATCAAGGTGGCCACCGCCGCGGAGTTCACCGACGCCGTCAAGGCCGCCAAGTCGGCGGATACCGTCACCGTGATTCACGTGGAAACCGATCCGCGGACGTACGCACCGGACAGCCACTCCTGGTGGGACGTCCCGGTCAGCCAGGAATCGACGTTGGCCTCCACACAGGATGCCTACCAACGGTATTCGGACTGGAAGAAGGTGCAACGCCCGTTGATCCGACCCTCCGACCGCTGAAGGAAATCTACGATGCCGGCAATCCTGGTAGGTTCCGCGCCCGACTCCTGGGGTGTGTGGTTCCCCGGCGACCCCCAGCAGACCCCGTACCGCCGCTTCCTCGACGAGGTCGCCGAAGCCGGCTACCGGTGGATCGAACTGGGCCCGTACGGCTATCTACCGACCGACCCCGAGCAACTCCGCGATGAGCTGGCGGCCCGCAGTTTGAAGCTGTCGGCCGGCACGGTGTTCGAGCACCTGCACCGAGACGATTCCTGGTCCGCCGTGTGGAACCAGATCGAGGATGTCGCAAAGCTGACGGCCGCCGTGGGCGGTAAACACGTGGTGGTCATCCCCGAGATGTGGCGCGACCCGGTGACCGGAGCGGTACTGGAGGATCGCAGCCTGTCCCCCGAGCAGTGGCGCAAGAAGACCCGGGGCATGAACGAACTGGGCAAGGCCATGTTCGAGAAGTACGGGGTCCGTGCGCAATACCACCCACATGCCGACAGTCACGTCGACACCGAAGACAATGTCTACCGTTTCCTCGACGGCACCGACGGCGAGTTCGTGAACCTGTGCCTGGACACCGGGCACATCAGCTACTGCGGCGGCGACAACATCGCCATCATCCGCCGCGCCCCGGACCGTATCGGCTACCTGCATCTCAAACAGGTCGACCCCGAGGTACGCGCCAAGGTCGAGGCGGAGGATCTGCCCTTCGGCGAGGCCGTGAAACTGGGCGCAATGACCGAACCGCCCCTTGGCATCCCGGAGATGCCACCGCTGCTCGCCGAGATCGACAAGCTCGGCATCGACGTGTTCGCCATCGTCGAGCAGGACATGTACCCCTGCGACGTCGACGCGCCGCTGCCCATCGCCAAACGCACCCGGGCCTACCTGCGCTCGTGCGGCGTCCCATCCGTTCGTTTCACCGAGGAGAACGCACGTGTCTGACCTCCGGGTGGCCGTCTTGGGTGTCGGCATCATGGGCGCCGATCACGTCGCGCGGCTCGACCGCCGAATCTCCGGTGCTCGGGTGGTCGCCGTGAACGACTACGTCACCGAGAAGGCCGAACGGATTGCGGCAGGCATCGACGGCTGCCGAGCGATCGGCGACCCGCTCGACGCCATCGCCGATCCTGCGGTCGACGCGGTGGTGCTGGCCACTCCGGGGCCCACCCACGAGAAGCAGCTGCTGGCCTGCCTGGAGCAGGGCAAGCCGGTGATGTGCGAGAAGCCGCTGACCACCGATGTGGCCACCTCCCTGGAGATCGTCAGGCGTGAGGCCGCTGCGGGCAAGCGCCTCATCCAGGTCGGTTTCATGCGTCGCTTCGACCGCGAGTACATGGAGCTGAAGGCGCTACTGGACTCCGGCGACCTCGGTCGGGCGCTGGTGTTGCACTGCGCGCACCGCAACCCGGCGGTAGCGGCCGGATTCAACAGCGAGATGGTGGTGCGCGACTCGCTGGTGCACGAGGTCGACGTGACCAGGTTCCTCTTCGACGAAGAGATCAGCTCGATTCAGATCATCAGGCCGTCGGCCAATCCCGGCGCACCCGAGGGGCTGGCCGACCCGCAGATCGCCGTCATGCGTACCGCATCGGGCCGGCACGTGGACGTCGAGCTGTTCGTCACCACCGACGTCGCCTACGAGGTGCGCACCGAGGTGGTGGCCGAGAACGGCAGCGCCATGATCGGTCTGGATACCGGACTGATCCGGTCGCACCGCGGCGGCATCCGTGGCCGCCAGATCACCCCCGGATTCCGCGAGCGATTCGCGCAGGCCTATGACAGCGAGTTCCAGCGCTGGGTGGACGCCGTGTCGGCCGGTGCCGCCACCGGGAACTACATCGACGGGCCCTCGGCGTGGGACGGCTATGCCGCCGCGGCGGTCTGCGAGGCCGGCGTCGAATCGCTGAACACCGGACTGCCGGTGCAGGTGACGATGGCTGACCGCGCCTCCATCACCGGAGCGTGACGTGACGATCGCGCAGCGGCGGTGCGACTCACCGGCGGCCCTCGCACGAATCAATCAGCGACGCAGTGCAATCCGGCGGTCCGTCAACGGCGCCACCACGACCGCCCGGGCCGGGCGTTCGGTTGCGGTGCGGGCTTCGTCCGACACGTGCATTGCTGCGCTGCCGGCACCGACCGCATCACCTCCTCGACGTGCTGGCCGCAACCGGCCCAGCCCGTCTTGCCGCACCGGGGACACTTCTCTGGGTAGCACATGGTTTCTCCTTGGGGTGTTTCGAGATTCGGTCAGGCGGTAGCGGCCGCGATCTTGGCGCGGACGGCATCCATATCGAGATCCTTGACCCTGGTGATGAGATCCTCCAGCGCGGCGGCCGGCATGGCGCCGGGTTGGCGGTAGACCAGGATGCCGTCGCGGAAGGCCATGATCGTGGGGATCGCCTGGATTTCCAGCGCCGCAGCAAGTTGCTGGTGCGCTTCGGTGTCGACCTTGGCGTGCACCACCTCGGGGTGGGCCTGCGATGAGCGCTCGTAGATCGGGGCGAAGGCGCGGCACGGGCCACACCACGAAGCCCAGAAGTCGACGAGCACGATCGAATTCTCGGCGATCGTGGTCTCGAAATCGGCGGTTGTGATGGTCTTGGTGGACATTGCGGTATTCCTTTCTCGTTATGTGTGTTGTCGGTTCAGGCGTTTTGGTGTGTTTCTTCCCAGGCGTTGTAGCCGCCGAGGATGTCGCTGACGTCGGTGAAGTGGTGGGCGCGTAGTAGGCTGGCCGCGACCGAGGAGCGGTAGCCGCCGGCGCAGTAGACGACGGTGGGGCGGGCGGGGTCGAGTTCGTCGAGTCGGGCGGGTAGTTGTCCGACCGGGAT
>JAKJHY010000056.1 GCA_021648845.1 Mycobacterium sp. MBM
GAGATCTACAACGCCGAGGATATCGACAAGGCCCAGCTCGCGGTCAAAGCCTTCGAGGTCGACTTCGGGGCCAAGTACCCCAAGGCGGTCGCCAAGATCACCGACGATCTGGACACCCTACTGGAGTTCTACCACTATCCCGCCGAGCACTGGATCCACCTACGCACGACAAATCCGATCGAAAGCACCTTTGCCACAGTACGTTTGAGAACCAAGGTCACCAAGGGGCCGGGATCACGTGCGGCTGGTCTGGCCATGGCCTACAAGCTCATCGACGCCGCCGCGGCCCGCTGGCGTGCCGTCAACGCACCACACCTGGTCGCCCTGGTCCGCGCCGGCGCGGTCTTCCACAAGGGCAAACTGCTCGAACGCCCCACCGAAATCACCCCACCGACACCGCCCTCAGACGGCGATCAGCAAGCCGGAACGGAGGTCGCCTGAAACACGCCGATCCACAGGTATTGACAATTCCTCTGAAGTGTCTTCACCCCATATACCACTGTCGCAACGAACCTACTGTTCTTCACGAAAGGCGAACCAACCAAGGAGATTTGGTATTACGAGCACCGATATCCGGCCGGATCCAAGAACTACTCAAAGACCAAACCGATACGGATCGAAGAATTCGACGCCGAAAAGGCCTGGTGGGACAACCGCGTTGAGTCCGAAGTCGCATGGAAGGTCTCGATCGATGATGTGAGGGACGACTGGAACCTGGACATTGTCAACCCGAACAGGGTTGACGCCGAGCATCGGGACCCTGTCGAGATTTTTCGAGAAAACGAGGCCGTCTCAGACGAGATAGCAGCTACGCAGAAATGTCTTCGCGATGCGCTGGTGTCCGCAAGTGCGAGAACCCACCCCGAGTTGGACGCCGAGACGTTCACTGACTCATTTGTCCACATCGCGGAAGCCCCGGGCGGCATCCAGCGTCTTCGGCGTCTTATCGGTGATTTAGCTGTACGAGGTCTTCTTTCAGAAAGCAATGATTCGGATGAACCGGTCATTGACTTGCTGGAGCGACTCGAACACCGGCGCCGAGCGCTGGAGTCGAGGAGCCGCAGGCCTAAGCAGAAGTCGGCTGCTGAGGTGGCTGACCGGCCTTTTGCCCTTCCAGCTGAGTGGCAGTGGGCCAGGCTGGGCGACGTAGCAGCTGATATCCAGTACGGATTGACAGCCAAGGCTTCGGCCGAGGTTCTCGAACCGGCGTTCGTAAGAATTACCGACATCAAGAGCAGCCAGATCAAGTGGGAGAGCGTGCCTGGGTGTGTCGACTCGGAAGGCGATGTTGGGAGATTCAGGCTCGCCGCAGGCGACGTTCTAGTCGCGCGCTCCGGAGCGACGGTCGGAGTCTCAGCCGTAGTCCGGGAACTGCCGCGAGCGGCTGTGTTTGCTTCGTATCTAATCCGAATCGTTCCCGTTGAAGCATGGCTCTCGAAATGGTGGCCGATTCTAGTGGGGTCAGAGTTCTACTGGACTCAGGTAAGGAGTATCACGACCGGCTCAGCGCAGCCGAATATCAACAGTACGAACATGCGCGGCTGGTTGATCCCAATTCCTCCCCTGCAGGAACAGCACCGCATAGTTCAGCGCGTCGAGGAGTTATGGGGACTCTGCGCGGAGTTGGAGGTTTTGTATGCAACTCGTGCCGAAGTGCGAACCGCATTGGCATCCGCGACCCTACATCGGTTAGCAGGTGACGGTCGCGTACGTCGAAACACGCGACTTTGATTCGGCTGTGGTGCTGGTTGACGGCATGAGGACATTGCGATGCGCTCAGAGGAAGAGTGAATCGCCCTGGGTTTCCCGGAGGCCTCCACCATTTCCAGGGCGATTCATTCAAGGCAGACAAGGCGGCGGCGGCCCGGCTTTTGGATGCTTTGGATATCATGGGCATTGTCACTGTCTGAGTCGGCGTACTTGAGAATTTTCTGACAACCAAGAGTGCCCCCAAAGGTCCTGGGTGGTTGCCAATTGCTTTCGCCGAGAAAGCTCACAAGACCGCCGCTGCACGAGAACAGGCGCGCCGATTGCTGACGGCGGCGGGCTTTCCCTAGCGGGAATCTCACTGCGCGCTGCGTGAGCTTCGCCAAGGTCGGCTTGGCGGCGTAGCGGGCTCTGTTGCAAAGATTGGCGGCAGTCAGAGGTAGGCTGTCGCTCTGCGCCGATCAGGCGGCTGCTGCGAAATGGTGGTTGAGCATGCCCATGGCCTCCGTCAGCGCCGAGGGCCCAATGCCAAAAGCTCTCTCCACAAGGCGCACCTCGCCCCTGATGCCGGGCTGCAGGCACCAGGGGCGAGCCTGTCCTTTGCGCAGGGCTCGCATGACTTCGAATCCCTTGATCGTGGCATAGGCCGTGGGGATCGATTTGAAACCGCGCACCGGCTTGATCAGTATCTTGAGCTTTCCGTGATCGGCCTCGATCACGTTATTGAGATACTTCACCTGCCGGTGGGCCGTCTCCCGGTCCAGCTTTCCTTCGCGCTTCAATTCGGTGATCGCTGCACCATAGCTCGGCGCTTTGTCGGTATTGAGCGTGGCAGGCTTTTCCCAGTGCTTCAGGCCTCGCAGGGCCTTGCCCAGGAACCGCTTCG
Organism: Mycobacterium sp. MBM; assembly: GCA_021648845.1. Lineage (GTDB taxonomy): Bacteria > Actinomycetota > Actinomycetes > Mycobacteriales > Mycobacteriaceae > Mycobacterium. The sequence goes on from JAKJHY010000056.1 coordinate 2,594, forward strand.
CTGCCTTGGCGCTGCGGGTCGGCGACAGGTAGAAATCGATCGTGTCGCCCCGCTTGTCGACTGCCCGGTACAGGTAGGTCCACTTGCCCCGCACCTTGACGTAGGTTTCATCCAGGCGCCAGCTCGGATCAAAGCCACGCCGCCAGAACCAGCGCAGCCGCTTCTCCATCTCCGGGGCGTAGCACTGGACCCAGCGATAGATCGTCGTATGGTCGACCGAAATGCCGCGTTCCGCCAGCATTTCCTCAAGGTCGCGATAGCTGATCGGATAGCGACAATACCAGCGCACCGCCCACAGGATCACATCACCCTGGAAATGGCGCCACTTGAAATCCGTCATCGTTCCGTCCGTCCAATCTCCGCCAAGCATGCTCAAGCTTCACGATTTTTGCAACAGAGCCCGGGACACTACGTTTCGAATGTAATTGTCACCGCTGAAGCCAAACTCTAGACCTTCCTTGGCATAGCCCGAATGTCGGCGCCACTCCGAGGTCGACAGCATTCACCCCCGCCGAGGCGGATCAAAGTCGCGGCGGTTCCAGCATGTAGATATTTGCCGTAACGCTTGCATGCCCAACAGCACCTGTGCATACTAACCGTACGCACGGTCGGTACTCGGGCAATTGGTCTCGCGGACGTCCCCGACGCGCAGGCATTGATGCCCCGCGTAGCAATCAGGAGGATCCAACAATGTTCACTTCCACCCCGTTTGGTCTACGCTGCGGCTTCCTATGACATTCTCCGAATCCGGCTCCGCGACAACGGGAACCCGCGATGCCATAGGCGAGGTTGCGGATGGGGCGCGCAGGTACATTGCGTCCCACCCGTTGATGTCGTTGGGGACATTGGGCGGACAGGCCGTACTAGCGGTGCGCACTGTTCAGTGCTTGTTCACCGATGCACTCGCTCGCCGCTTCCAGTTCCGAGAGTTCATACAGCAGGCCGCATTCATGGCCTCAACAGCCTTTGTCCCAACAATATTCGTGACGATTCCGATCGGTGTAACACTGGCGATCCAGTTCAGCTTGTTGGCAGGACAAGTGGGCGCAACGTCGCTGGCGGGAGCTGCCACAGGGCTCGCAGTCATCCGCCAAGGTGCGCCACTCGTTGCAGCTGTCTTGTTGGCAGCCGCGGTAGGTTCGGCAGTCTGCGCAGACCTGGGATCCCGAACGATGCGTGAAGAGATCGACGCGATGACGGTGATGGGAGTTTCGCCGATCCACCGCCTGGTAGTTCCGCGTTTTGCGGCTGTGATCATTGTGGGAATAGCACTGACTGGCTTAACCAGCTTTGTAGGCTTCCTCGCCGGCTACACATTCAACGTCTACATGCAAAACGGCACGCCGGGATCTTTTGTCGCGACGTTCTCCTCGTTCGCAACGATCGGCGACTTGCTGTTGGCGCTCGCCAAGGCAGTGGTCTTCGGCGCCATTGTGGCGATCGTGAGTTGCCACAAAGGCTTGAGCACTCGCGGTGGGCCCGCCGGAGTCGCCAACTCGGTGAACGCAGCAGTCGTCGAGTCGATACTGCTACTGATGACTGTCAACGTGGTCATGACCCAGCTGTATATCATCGTTTTCCCCAAAGCGAGTTTCTAGCCCATGACGGCACCCACCCGGTTCCGCCCGCCAGTGACGCAGATGGTGGCAAGCTCCGCGCTCGTCGCAGGACTGGTCGTGGCAAAAGCCGGCCACATCAGCTACTTCTTCCGCAACATCCTGTTATCGATCCCCCTTGTCGTGCGCCGCTATCGAAAAGAGTTCACGCGGGTACTGGTCGATATCAGCTGGGGCAACGGCTCGATTGTGGTTGGTGGCGGGACCATAGGCGTTGCGATCGTGTTGGGCGCCACAGCGGGCGCGCTGATCAGCGTGGAGGGATTCAACGCCTTGAATCTGCTTGGGCTGGGCCCAGCCACCGGGCTGATTTCCTCGTTTGTCGGTACCCGTGAGCTGGCGCCTGTGATGATTGGGTTGGCATTCGCGACCCAGGCAGGCTGTCGATTTACCGCACAATTAGGCGCAATGCGCATCAACGAGGAGATCGATGCCCTTGACACCCTTGGCATCAACTCAGTTGCATACCTGGTAACAACCCGAGTGGCCGCGGCTGTCACAGCCGCCGTTCCGCTGTTTCTCGTATGTCTTGCGGCGGCGTACCTTTCGGCTGAAATGGTTGCGGCGGCGGTAAGCGACCACTCTGTCGGTACCTATATGCACTACTTCAATCTGGCTGCAAGCGGACGTGACGTCTTCTTTGCCGTGGTCAAGGCCGTGGTGTTTGTCTTCGCAGCATCCACAATGCAGTGCTACTACGGCTACTACGCGAGCGGTGGCCCAGCCGGCGTCGGTGTCGCCGCCGGGAGGGCGATGCGCGCCAGCATCACTGTCGTGATCATCGTGAACATGCTTCTCACTATGGCGCTTTGGAGCGTCGACTCTGGCGCCAGGTTCGGAGGGTAGCGTGACAAATTCCTTCGACACTGACTCCCGCGGCCCATCCAATCGGCGTCTGTTCGTCGCGGGAGTTTGCTTTCTCACCGTCATCGGTAGCGTCATCGCGTTGTGTCTCATGAAGTCTCAAGGAAGGCTCGACAACATAGTTCGTGTGACCGCTGAGCTGATGAACGTGGGCGACGGTCTTCCTGCGAAGTCAGATGTCAAGTTTCGAGGCGTACTTGTAGGCGAAGTTAGCGACGTCGAGCTTTCCGGCGTAGGACGACCGTACATTGTTCGAATCAACCTCAAACCCAATCATGCATCCAGCATCCCCGACACGGTCACGGCGCGAGTTGTTCCGTCCAACGTCTTCGCGGTTTCGTCGGTGCAATTGGTCTCGAACGGGCTGGACCTGTCTCCGCTGCGCTCTGGCTCAGTGATACGCGAGGATCACACCCTACCCACGGTTTTGTTCCAGTCTTTGTTAACCAAAGTTCGCGAATTACTCAAGTCAGTGAGCCGAGATGACAACGACAACACCATCGGTGTGCTCGCAGCTCTCAGCGGCGCGGCCGAAAGCCGCGGCAGTAGCATCCGTGCGGCGGGCAGCGACCTCCACCACATTGTTACGCAGCTGAATAATGTTGTCGGCGATAACAATGACCCCACCACCATATCGGCACTCGCGACTGCGGCCAATGCGCTACGACAAGCTGAGCCAGTTCTGAGCGACGCTCTCGACGAGGCGATCGCACCCATGCGTGCACTGACCGAAACGCGATCTCAGTTGACTAACTTGATCTCGGCAGGCACCAATACGACTACAACACTTGGTGAGGCGTTCGATAACCACACCGACCGTCTTATTGCCATTACCACCCAGTTGACCCCTGTTATCGGCACGCTCGCCGACAACTCCGATGAATTCACACCGATCGCAACCAGGATGACGAGAATGGCCGAACGCGTCGAGGCCAATTACGACACCGAAAGACACAACTACGTCATCAAGGCAATCGTCAGTCTGGCGCCTTTCCGACAATACGTCCGCGCTGATTGCCCCCGTTACGGAGAACTCGAGGGGCCAAGTTGTCAAACAGCGCCAGAGGTACCGACTGCGCCCGATCTGTTGCCGGCATTAGGATCAATGGGAATCCCACCACCGAATGGGATCACGGAGAATCGACCGAATCTTGCTCCACCGCGTGATTCGGTTCGGCACGCCGGCGACGTACCTGGCGGGATTCCTCCGAGCGCTCACCCCACCCCTGGCCCGCCAATCTCAGATCCCGGCAGTTCGCTCGCGCCCACGGAAGCATCGGCCCCAGAAACAGTGATTACGACTCCTTCTGATAAGCCCGAGGAGGCCTCGTCCGAAACGTTCGGGCTGCCACAGAATTACGAACAGGAGTACGGAGGGAGTGTCGGCCCGGTCGGCAGCGTCGCCGAGAACTCCCAGTTGAGCCAAGTAGTAGGCCGCGAGGCCGATTCGGCAGTTCAACTTCTACTCGGACCGGTGTTGCGGGGCGCGGCGGTACACATCACTCCGGACACAGGAAGGTAGAAGATTGAGCATCCGAAAGTCATCGATCGGTCTTGTCATCTTTCTGGTTTTGTGCATATCGGCCACGTGGCTCGTATCTGTGACGTTGCTGCGCCAGGTCAGCGGGCCAGTCGCTACCTATTCGGCGATATTCACGAATGTCGCCGGCCTACATCCTGGAGATGACGTTCGAGTCGCGGGTGTACGCGTCGGCCGTGTAGATGAAATCTCACTGGAGAAAGATGCCCTGGCAAAAGTAACGTTCCGCGTCCAGCGGGAGCAAACCCTTTACACCGACACCGTTGCATCCGTCACCTACCAAAATATCGTCGGACAGCGTTATATGGGCCTGTCTCCTGGCCAGGACATTAGTCGGCGCATCCTCGGTGATCACGGTCAGATACCCGTCGAGCAAACCGAGCCATCATTTGACATTACTCACCTATTGCGTGGATTTGAACCGCTCTTCGCACTGCTCGATCCGAGTCAAGTAGAAAATCTCACCAACGGAATTATTCAAGCTTTGCAAGGGGATAGTGGCTCGGTCCTTGCATTGATCACGCAGACATCCGCTCTGGCTGAGCTGTTCGCTGGCCCCGATCAGCTCCTGGGCGAGGTCATCGCCAATCTGAATAACACGATGACCATGCTGGCGAACCAAAACGCCAATCTTCAATCGATCATCACCCATACCCGCGAGTTGATGGTAGGGCTGGGGAACCGGCGCGCAGATTTGGCTGCAGCGGTCGGTTCTATCGCCACAACTGTGAACAGACTTGGGGCGATATCGGCCAGCATACAGCCAGACCTCAGCGCAATGATGACACGAGAGCCCGGCCTCTCCGCACACCTCACCGCCGACGCTCGTGAGCGGTTCTCATACTTCGGCGCAAATTTGCCAGCCATGCTTAAAGGTGTCGCTCGCTCTATGCAATCCGGTGCCTACGTCGACGTGTATGCGTGCGACATGAATATAACGATCTTCGATTTCCTCGGTCGGCTCGTCCCTCGAATCGTGCGAGCTGCGACCCCCGGCAACACCATCAAGAACACCCCGATCTGCAGGTAGGTCCAGAATGATCATCAGACGAGCACTCGGGCGCCTAAGCCTCACGCGCCCCATTGAGGACTACAACAAGATTGCCATCGGCACGGTCGCACTGGTCGTCATGGTTGCGGTAGTGGGCGCAGTTGCCTTAACGGGCGCATTGAATCTCGGCAAGACGATATATCGTGCCGAATTCGCTCAAGCAGCCTCTGTACGCGAGGACGACCCGGTAACCATCGCCGGTATCTCCGTCGGCCATGTCGATGCCCTCACGTTGGCCGGCGATCGGGTTGAGATGAGATTGTCGATCGACAAGGGCGTCTACCTGGGCAGCGATACGAAGGCGGCTATCAAACTCACTACCCTACTGGGGTCCCGCTACATCGAGTTGACTCCCGGCCGTTCGGGCAGCCTCCAAGGCCACACGATCCCTCTCTCCAATACGTCGGCGCCTTATGACCTACAGACTGCCTTAGCCGATGCCACAACGACGTTCGATCAGGTTGATGCCGATCAAATCGCCAACTCATTGACCACTGTGTCGCGCAGCCTTGACGGTCTTCCTCAAGCGTTGCCTGACGCACTGCGGAATCTGAAGTCGCTGTCCCGCATCATCTCCGATCGGCGGGGTCAGATTGGCACACTACTCTCCAGCACCGACAAGCTCGCCGCAACAATCAGGGACCAGAAAGCCAACCTGGGGATGCTCGTCCTGCAAGGTCGAGACCTGATCGGCGAGATCACGACTCGTCGCGCGGCCATTGAACGACTGTTCGAAGGCACGACTGCCTTGGCGCACACGTTATCCCGAATCCTGACGGACGAGCACGCTCTCAACGAAATGCTAGACAGTGTGCGCGACTTCACGCGAATGATCGCCGAGCATGACGCGCTGTTCCGCAATACACTGCAGGCCCTCCCGATCGCCATGCGTAACATCGCCAACGCTACGGGGAGTGGCACCGGAATCGATGGAACATTTTCATCCGGCCCACTCATCGACTCATGGATGTGCGCAATCAGCGGCCGTGCCGAACAATTCGGATTGGTCGAGTATTTCGAGGATTGCGCATGAGTAGAAGGACATTGGTCTGGCTCACTGCCGTGATTGCCGCCGCCCTCGCCGTTGCCACGACTTTGATAACCAACCGCGCTGGCACCCAACCAATCACGGTGACTGCTCATTTCGAGGACGCGATCGGGCTTTACGAAGGCAACACCGTTGCTGTGCTAGGTATGCAGGTCGGACATGTTGACCGCATCACGACGAAGGGTGATTCCGTCGAAGTCACGCTCGTGCTCGACGACGGGGTCGACATACCCGCTGATGTTCAGGCAGTCACTGTGTCCACGTCGATTCTCACAGACCGACATGTTGAACTTACGCCCCCCTATCGCGGAGGTCCGAAGCTAGGCGACGGAGACGTCATCGGCCTCGGGCGTACCCGTACTCCCGTGGAATTCGACAGGACACTTGCCATGATCGACCGGCTAGCAGTCGCCCTCCGCGGAAACGGCGAGGGCTCTGGGCCGTTGGCCGATCTGGTGAATGTCGGCGCGCAGATCGCGACGGACAACGGTGAGGATCTCAAGAGCACGCTGAGCGAACTGTCATCAGCCCTACGGCTCGAGACCGATCACGGGGCCCGCACCAAAGAGAACATTAATACGATTGCCACCAGCCTCGACATACTCACGCAATCCGCCGCAGAGAACGAGCAGACGATCCGAGAGTTCGGATCAAACGTGCACCAGCTCAGCGACATCCTGGCCGACGAAAGCCTAGGCACTGGCACGACGGGCTCCAAGATCAACCAAATTCTGATGCAAGTTGCATCGGTGCTGGAATCCAGACGTGACGGACTGAAGACGACTGCCGCCGACTCAAGGGCCATCACCCAAGCACTGGTCGACTACCAACGTGAGGTCGCAGAGTTCTTCAACCTCGCGCCAATGACACTCGACAACGTCTGGAATGCCATCGACGTCGACAATGGCGCCGTCCGACTGCACGCCCTCGCCGACAAGATTCTCTTCGACAGCCAGCTCAGCAAAGAAATGTGTAATCTCATCGGCCTCAAACAGCTCGGCTGCGCCACAGGCACACTCCGCGACTACGGACCCGATTTCGGCCTCACCGGAATGCTGGAACTCATGGCGGGAGTGGAGAAATGACGTCTCTGCTGGGCACCCACGTAACTCGCCGCTATCGCAACGTACTGTCTATCGGGCTGATCGCGGTCTTGTCCGGTTGTTCGTCCGGACTAGAAAGCCTCCCGCTGAGTTCTCCTTCAGTAGGTGGCGAGACCTACACGTTGACTGCGGTTTTCACTAATGCACTAAACTTGCCGGCTCATGCGAAGGTGAAGGTCGGTGGCGCTGACATCGGCGTGGTTGAGAAGATTCAAGCCAAGGAGTTCACCGCACAGATAACTATGCGCATACGTGAGGACGTCTCGATCTACGACGGCGCAACCGTTGAGCTTAGGTCGGCCACGCCCCTCGGCGATCTCTTCGTCGCAGTCCAGCCTCATCCGGACCAACAGTCGGCTAGCACACCGTTGGCCGACGGAGACGTCATTCCCTTGGCTGCAACATCGGCTGGTGCCACCGTCGAGGAGTTGCTCAGTTCAGCTGCTGTGCTTGTCAATGGCGGGGTGATCCGCAGCTTAACCCACATCCTCAACGGCGCCGGCTCGGCCGTCGGGGACAGTGGAACGAAGATCGCCGACCTGCTCCATCAGTCGAACAGATTGATTGCACAACTCAACGCACGCTCAGATGAGATCACAGAGGCCCTGCACCGCACATCCGAACTGGCGTCTAGCTTGTCCGCACGTCAGCACACGATCAATGCTGCGCTCGCAGCTGCAGATCCAGCGATCGCAGTGATCTCCGATAACCGCGATCAGATCGTGACTTTGATCGGTTCTGTTGCCCGCACTACGCGGCAACTATCGCGATTTCCGTCGTTACAAGGCACTGATTCCCGCAGCCTCATTGCCGACTTGAATAGGCTGAGTGACGCATTCAACGACGCAAGCATCGACCCCAACACGTCGCTGACGACCATCAATCGAATCGTCCCAAGGCTTCTCAAGTTGACCTCCGGCGCCAACCTCCATGCCGCAGGGGACGTAGAACAGATCGCACTTGGCGCTCTACCAGATATGAACTATCCAGGTGATCCGATGACGCACGGTCCGGACGGCACCGACTGGCATGCGATGATCGGTAGTTTGCGGTATCAATGGAATCTCTTGCTGAATAGAATTTACGGGCCTCAGCGATGAGCGTGCCGAATATCTTCCAGCGATGCGCCGGTGCCGCCGTCGACTCAGTGCAAGCCATACGCGCCCGTCGTACAGCGGTCGCTCTTGCGGGCCTGTTCCTCACTCTCACTGCTGCATTCGGCTACATATCGTTGGGTACGTTCGGATACAATCCGGTCCGCGCGACAGTTGGTCTGCGCATTCAGCTGTCAGAGTCAGGCGGGCTCCTCGCCAGTCAAGATGTGACACTGCGAGGCGTCCAGATTGGCAAAGTCCTTGCTGTACAAGTCGATGGCGATGGAGTGGTAGCCGAGATCGAGATCGACCCAGACCTCCAGATTCCCAAGGACGCGGCGTTCCGGGTCTCCGGCCTTTCTCCCGCCGGCGAGCAGTACCTAGACATCCGGCCCGCAAACGGTACCGGGCCGTTCCTTCGTGACGGCGACACGGTCAGCGCAACTCAGACTGACATCCCCGTGCAGTTTCATCGTCTGGTGACAGACGCTGAAGGCCTTCTTGCACAGCTTGATCCAGCGAAGCTCTCAGCAATGACGAAGGAGATGGGCGTAGGGGCGGCAGGACCGGAGAAGCTTTCGGCCATCTTCGATGGCGGAATTTTCCTCATTTCGACACTGGATTCTGTCCTCCCAGAAACCGTTCGGGTCATTCGCAATAGCCGTACGATTTTCACGATGGTGTCCGACGCCAATTCCGAGCTGCTCGAAACGGCGACGGACGTCCGTGAAATCGTAGCGGGAGCCAACCGGATGGAGGGGGGCTACCGTCAATTGGTCGGTACGGGAAGTCGGCCACTCACCGCTCTGGACGCTGTCATTGCGGACAACTCCGAAACCATGGTCCAGTTGCTCGGCAACCTGACCACCATCGCGCAGTTGTCCTATGTGAGGGTACCTGCGCTCAAAGCTCTGTTCCCGCCACTGGAGCAACGGGGTTCGGTGATCGATGCGGTAGCGTCGACTTTCCGCGATGGAGGAGTCTGGGAGATCGTCGACCCCTACCCACGCTATTCCTGCGACTACAACCTGCCGCGACGTCCCCCATCACAGGCGGACTTTCCCGAGCCGTACAGGTATACGTACTGCAATAATCCTGATCCCGCGGTACTTATTCGGGGCGCGCGCAATGCGCCGCGGCCTCCCGGCGACGACACTGATCGGCCACCGCCAGGCCACGATCCCCTCGCAACCACCGACCCAGCACCCGTGGGGCCCAACACTATCCCGACACCCTATGGGGGGCCGCCCAAGAACCTGGCGCCACCGCCGAAGTAAAACGCATAGGAGGCACGATGTTCAGCCGGACCAGAACCAAGGATGTGTTCGATCAGATCAACGGGAGCAACGACTGTGACGAGAATGAGCATAGTTCCGGCGACAAGGACGTCGATCAATCACCCGAGAACCACGATGCAGGTGAGGTGACAGGCGTTGATCCCACGGACGATCCCGATGATCAACACCAATCTGTCGACCTAGACGACCCTGCTACCGAGAGTCGGCTTGGTCGGGGTTCCCGGACGACCCTCATCGGCGCCGTGTTGCTAGTGGCGCTGCTCCTCGCAGTGGGCACGGCGGCTTTCTTTGGGTGGCAGGTCAAACGCCAACACGATCTAGTCGCGACGGGTCGTGAAGCACTCGCAGTTGCCAATGATTATGGGGTTACCCTGACGAGTATCGACAGCGCCAAGGTCGATGAGAACTACGCGAAGGTACTCCAGGGTGCAACTGGCGAGTTCAAGGATCTTTACACCCAGTCGGCTGCCCAACTTCGGCAGTTGCTTATCGACAACAAAGCTGTAAGCCACGGCGTGGTCGTGGATTCAGCGGTCAAGTCAGTCACCCCTGACAAGGTGGAAGTGCTCCTCTTCATAGATCAATCAATAAGCAATGCAGTCAACCCAGAGCCGCGGATCGACCGTAGCCGGGTTACGATCGTTCTCGAACGCATCGATAACCGCTGGCTCGCAAGTAAAGTGGATATCAAGTAGCGCAATGGGTACAACTGGCTTACGGATCGCGCTCGCTATTGCATGCGTCACTGCGGTTGCCGGCGCATCATCAGCTCACGCCGACACCCTGTGCAACGCGGTGTTCGGAGGCCAATGGGAAGCGCAGGACGACAACTGTACGACCTTCATTCGTTCGCAACGGGAAGCTGTCCTCGCTCTGAAAGTTGTGGTTCCACAAGACCTGGTCGGCCATCCGCACATGGGGCCACCAATCGTAGAGTATTTGCGTGATCGCGTCTTGTCCTGGCGCACAGCGGGTTCGAGCATGGTTCGTGCTAGCGATGTCTCAATAGACTACAGCGCGCACTCCCATCGAGCTCTGAGGTCCGTCGTATTTCGCGAGACTCAGCAGACCGTAGGCAACAACGCAAACAATGCTGTCAGGAGTTTCGTTTTTGACCTCGGCACCGGCAATCAACTATCGCTTGCCGACCTGTTCAAGCCCGGAATCGACCCGCTCACGGCCTTACCGCCCCTGGCCCGGCCGTTTCTCGAAGAATCGCTCGCCACGGCACGGCCGCCACACGTTGTCGGCGCATACCCTTTCATCGTCGACCGGTTCGAACCGCAGGTTGATGGCTCAGGCTACTCAGAGAATTACCGAGCATTTGCGTTGACATCGAGTGAACTGATTCTTTTCATGCCTGATCGACCGATGTCGCGCGAGAACCCGATGCCACACAACCAGTTGGTGTGGTCGATGGACGGCGGGGCCGTTCAAACCCATATCCCTCTCGAGGCACTCTCGTCGATCCTCCGCCAAGATTTGACGATCTGAATCTCGACGGAGGAAGTTTCGGCAGCGTGGCGTGGAGTTTTTCCCAGAGGCCTTCATACCGTCCTCGGGAAGGTGCGCCCACTTTCACGCCCCCATCCCGAGGCTCATCCACAGGTTCTGATCATTGCTCTGGAAGTGGGACTCTAAGTCTTTGGGCGCCTTGGTCACTCGGGAGCCGACGATGAACAACAGCCCCAGCTCATCGAGGGCTGTGAGGTTCGCCGCGGAGAGCATCCCGGCATCAGCAGCCACCACCAGCGGTGTGCCGGCGAGGCCGTGGCGTTGACGTGTGTGGTCCCAGGACATAGCTGACAAAACGTTGCCGGGACATGGTTACCGCTTCTGCGGGCGGTGAGCGTTGAAGT
>JAKJHY010000057.1 GCA_021648845.1 Mycobacterium sp. MBM
GAAGCGCATCCGGCGCTGGTCCCATGCGCCAGATATACGCGTCAACTTCAGGTTGATTCGCGACCTTCGTGACCTAAGTGCAAGAGGTGTGTGGGACAAGGAGGGGCTGGAAGGTGATGGTGCTGGTGGGAGGGGGTGTGGGCTGGGAGTGGTGGGAGAAGTGGTGCAGGGGTCAGATGTGGGGGAGTTGGAAGGGTGATTACGTCAGCAGGGGTAGTTAGCATCCGAAAACATGGGCAAAGGAAGAACGAAATCAGGCAATTTGCAACGGGCTTTGGAGGCGCGGCGGGTGGCCACTGCCGAGCGCGAAGCACGCGAGAAGGCGATCCTGCACTCACTGAGCGAGTTTCTGGATGAGCTGGACAAGCTGGCGCATGCCGAAGCAGCGGCGATCAAGGAACAGGAGTCGGCGCGGGCGAAAGCGGCTGAGCAGATCGCCAAGATCGAGTCGGCGTTGAGTGAACGGATCGAGCGGATTCGTCTGAGCGCCGAGGAGAAGACGGTGCGGATCGGCCAGGCCGCCGGCGAGGCAGCGCGGGCGATGCGGGCCAACGGCGAAACGATCGCGAGCATCGCAGCCCAAAGCGGGCAGAGCCAGGCGCGGGTGCGAGAACTGTTGCGCCTGGCCGACAGTGAACACAGCACTGCCCGCGACCGCACGCCTGGTGGGGATCACCCTGAGGGTGCCGGTTCGGTCGATGTGGCCGCGACGGCTGGTGACGAGCCGGTGGGCGACGATGCTGGTGCGGTGGAGCCGGCCGCCGAGGCGTTGAGCGCCTGACGTGCGACCGATGAGTACCCATCCTCGGATGCGGCAGGGTCGTGACTTGATTGTTGACCCGGTCCGGCACGCCAATGAGATCGCGCGGTTCTTCGCGCACGTGGTGCGTGGGCCGGGTCGACAGGATTGTTGGTTGTGGACCGGAGCCATAGGATCAGATGGGTACGGGCGCTTCGCTTTGCGGCGCAACGGCTGGCGGCAGGTGGTGATGGTGCGGCCGCCGCGTTATGCGCTGGCGGCCGCACAGGCGGGGCAACCGCTACAGGGTGACGTGCGGGCGTTGCATGAGTGCGACGTGACATTGTGCGTGCGGGTGGTGACCGCCGAGGAGATCGGTGCCGGTGTGCGGCCGCACGTGATGGCGGGCACTCAGCAGGAAAACATGGAACAGATGGTCACGCGGGGCCGCGGTGGTGGCCGGCCGTCGGTGATTGCCCGCGGTGCTGGGCTTCGTGCTCGACGTGAGCGGGCGCTGGCCCTGCGGGAGGCGGTCCAGTCGGGGTGGGATTCAGCTGCGGTCGAGGCGGCGATGCTCGGGGAGCAGCCGCGGCTGTGGTGACCCGAGGGCGAAGGTGGACGGTTGCGAGCCGTCAGCGGAGCCCGGCCTGTCCTCTGGGGACGGGCCGGGAACCGCTTGTGCGCGTGTGGATGACCTCAGGCGGCGTCGAACAGGCTCATCTGTCCGGACGGTCGCACGGCCAGGACGCGCTCGCGCCAGGCCAGGGCGTAGGTGAGGCAGTTGTTGCAGGCGGCGTGGCGGTGGCCGGGCAGCGGAGCGCTGCGCCTGGCCTGGTAGCTCCAGGAAAGACTGTCTGCGCTTGTGATCCGATGGCCGTAGCGTTTCAGGCCGGTGACCTTGCAGCCGTAGGCATGCAACGGGATCTCCGGGTCGTGGCGTTGGATGGTGGAGAGGATGACGTCGATCTCGGCGGTGCCCTGACGGCGACAGATGGAGCCGACGCCGACGAGGAAGCACTGCGACAGGTCGACGCCGGCGTCGTAGTACATGTCGATGCAGCGACGATAATCGTCGGGCGTCCAGCCTTGCAGAACTGGGACCCATGGAACGTCGTACGCCGGGCCGGGCCAAAGGTCTTGCAGTTCCTGGAAGTTGGCGATGGTGCGGCGTTGGTGTTCACGCACGCTCAGCCCGGTGCGGGCCAGTTGCTCGGGCTCCGTCATCAGATCCTGAGGACTGGCCCACTCCAAGTTGCCGATTTCCTGGTCGTAGCGCCAGACGGCGGCGGTGTAGTCGCGGGCACTGGTGCGCCATTCGCCGAACATCGACAGTTCGGTGAAGCCACCGGAGTCCAACGCCCACCCGGTCAGTGCGCGCGGGAAGCTCTTGCGCGGGGCCAGGCGGCGATGAGAGATGAACAGCGGGACGTTGGCTTGACCGAGCCAACGCACCTCGCTGGTCCCGAGGTAGAAGCGTCTCACGGCGGCGGTCCTTTCGGCGGTGTGGGTGAGGTGGGGTTGGTGGACCCGGTGGGGGTGGGGGGAGCACCCCCACCGGGTGGCTTAGTGGGTCGTCGGGAGTGGTTCGCCGGTGAGGGTTTCCACGACCAGGCCGACGAGGTCGCGGGCGGCGGGCGGGGTGACGGCGTTGCCCGCAAGGCGCACCTGTTCGCGCCGTGTGCCGACCATCTGGTAATCGCCGGGGAAATCCATTGCGGCGGTGATCTCGCGCGGTTCCAGCATCCGGAAGAACACGTCGTTGATGTCGATGGCCGGCGGTGGGGCCGGTGCGGGGCGGCGGGTCAGCAGGCCGTGGCGTTCCAGGGTGGTGACCGTGGGAAGGGCCTCGGCGGCGGGCGTGGTGCCTCCGTTGCCGTAGTAGCTGGTGATCAGCGCGTGGTGGTTGCCGCTGGCGGTGACGGTGGCCAGTGGTTCGGCGACCGGTCGGGCGTCGCAGGAGCCGCCGCGCAGTTCGGCCACGAAGGCGGGGAACGCGATGCCGTCGTTTTCGCGGGTGGTGCGGGTGGGGATCGGCTCGCTGGTCGGCACTGCCTCGGTGCGCCAGGTGCCGCCGGTGGGGATCAGCAAGCCGGTCTCGTTGCGGGTGGTCATCGTCCGTGCGGGTTGATCGACGGGGGCGGCGGTCTTGCCGTCGCGGCCTTCGACGGGGACCAGCAGCGGTGCCCAGTAGCGTTCGATCCCGGCAGTGATGCGGGCCATCGTCTTGTCGGCCAGCGGGCGCTTGCGCTCACCGATGCGGGTGCCGGTCAGCGACCAGTCGATGATGTCGGCGGCAGGCCGGAACAGCGGCTCAACGATCTGGTTGCGGCAGGCGGTGTTACGGCAGCGATAGACATACTGGGAGCGGTACTTTCCCCACGGGGCGCGGTCGAGTCGCTTGAAGGTCTGCATCGCTTGCACGGGGCCGCACTCCGAGCATTCGGCGTAGGGCGAGACCAGCCGAGTGACGTCGGGACGCGCGTCGCCGGTGCGAGTGAAGATCGCATAGAAGCGGTCACGAGATTGCGGGGCGCCAGGGCCGTAGAGCTGAGCGTGCATACTATTTAGGTAGACGATCTGCCCGGTGTAGCCGATGGACTCCATCGCCATGAGCCACGCCTGGAACGGCGGCCAGAACACCACGTCGACGACGTTCTCCACGAAAACTGCGCGGTACTGGTGGTATTCGGCGAAGCGAACCACATCCCACATGGTTGCGCGCGAACGTTCGGCCGCCTCCTCGGGGAGGGTCTCGCCGAACAGGTCGGGCTGGGCGTCCTGACTGATGTAGGTTCTCACGGAACGTGGCGGAATCTCACCGTTGTTGGCGGAATGATGGCGGATCCGCCAGGTTCGTGAGACAAGAAACGAGACAGCGCAACCTGGAGCGATGCCGGACCGGTAGGCGGTTCCTGGCATCGTCTCGTTTCTCTAGATTTGAGACGGGCGGCGGCGAGGCGAGCATGGCGGGGTTTGGCAGGTCTGTTTATCTGGGGGAGGTGACTGCCGTTGGGGGTTGGTTTGTTGGCGCACGTTGTGGCCACCAGCTTGCTTCGCGGAGGAGTGTGGCGATGGCGGGCACGGTGAGGGTGCGTACGAGGAAGGTGTCGAGCAGTAGTCCGAAGCCGATGATGAGGCCGGCTTGGATCATGATGGCTACCGAGCCGACCATGAGGCCGAACATGCTGACGGCGAAGATCAGGCCGGCGGAGGTGATGACGGCGCCGGTGTTGGCGACGGTGCGCAGCACTCCGACGCGGATGTTGCTTCCGGATTCTTCGCGTAGTCGGGAGACCAGCAGCATGTTGTAGTCGGCGCCGACGGCGACGAGGATGATGAACGCCAATAGAGGTACCGGCCAAGCGATTTCGTGACCGAGGATCCACTGAAATACCAGGACGCCGAATCCGATCGAGGCGAGGTAGTTGAGCAGGACGGTGCCGAGCAGGTAGATCGGTGCCAGTAGTGCGCGTAGCAGCAGCACCAGGATGAGGCCGACAATGACGGTGGTGGCCAGCGCAAGTTGGAAGAAGTCTGCCCAGAGGAATCGTTGGATGTCGGAGTTGACGGCGGGGAAGCCGGCGACCGAGACGGTGGCCTCAGCCAGGGAGGTGTTGGGGCGCGCGGCGTTGGCGACGTCGGTGATCTGGTGGGCGAGGTTCATGGCCTCGACGCTGTAGGGGTCGTAGCTGGTTTCGATCATGAACCGTGCTGTTTTGCCGTCTGGTGAGAGGAATTGTTTCGCGACGTCGGTGAATTGGCGGTTCTCGAAGGCGTTGGCCGGCAGATAGAAACCGCTTGCTGAGTCGGAGTCCTGGGCGGCGCGTGCAGAGTTCTGGAGTTGGGTGGCGATCTGGCTCATCCCGGAGAGCATTTCGATGTTGCTGTCGGCTAGGGTGCGCACACCGGTGGCCAACGCTTGGGCTCCGGAGGCGAGTTGGCCGATCCCGTCTTGGAGGCGGCGCAGGTTGCTGGCCAGGTCAGCGGGGTTTCCCAGCGCCCCGAAAGCGTTGTCCAGCGAGGTGACGGCGTTTTGGACGGTGGTGAGGGTGCCGGCGACGGTGGCATTGCTGGCGGGGTTGTAGCGGTCGCCGAGGTCGGCGATTTGGGTGAAGAATCCGTTGTTGCGCAGGGTGGTCAGGATCTGTACTTGGTCGCGGATCTGGGCGCATTGGGGTGTGGTGGCACACCACGGCGAGGTGTTGAGGGCACCGACGAGCGGGTCCAAGGTGGTGATGGCGTGTTGTGCTTGGTCGGCCAGGGGGCGTAGGCCGGGGCCGGCTTGGATGGCCTGATCGACCGCAGGGGCGGTCGCTGAGAGTTGTTGCAGTAGTGGTCGGAACTGGTTGACCTGAGCGCCGGCGGATTGGGCTTGCGTGAGGATGCCCGCCAGGGGGGTCAGTGCGGTGCGCACGGTGGTGTCGAGTTGGGCCAGTCCGCCGGCGAGTTGATCGGCGCCGTCGGTGAGTTTGGTGAGGTCGTCGCGGCGAGCGTTACCGTCGGCGACCGCGCCGGCCATCTTGTCTCCTATTTGACCGTTTTGCCAGGCCAGTTGCGCTTGATCGAGGCGTTCCCCGGTGGGGCGGGTGACGCCGGAGACTTTGGTGACACCGGGAACCTGGGAGACGCGGGAGGCCATTTCGTCGAGGTCGGCCAGTCCTTTGCCGGTGCGCATGTCGGTGGGGTTCTCGACGACGAGGAATTCGGTGATGACGACGTCTTTGCGGAAGTGGCGGTCCAACAGTTGGTAGCCCTGGTTGCTGGCGGTGGTGGCGGGTTGGCCTTTGCGGTCGTCGTAGCTGATTTTGATGGTCGCGGCTACCGCTGACAGCGCGAGCAGGATGACGAGGCTGACGATCAGCAGTGGCACCGGACGGCGCACCACCGCGACGGCGACACTGTTCCAATAGCGGCGGGTGCGATCGGATTTGGGTTCACCGATGCCCCGTTTAGCTGCCAGTGCCAGCACGGGCGGTAGCAGGGTGACGGTGGCCAGGAAACCGAACAGGACCGCGATGGCGCATGCGGGGCCTAGGGCGGCGAACACGCTCAAGCGGGCGAACACCATGGCCAGGAAGGCCAGGGCCACGGTGGCGGCGGAGGCCAGGATGACGCGGCCGATGCTGGCGGTGGCGTGGATGATGGCCTGCTCGGCCGGTACCTGGGCGCGGCGCTGCTCGTGGTAGCGGCTGATCAGGAACACGGTGTAGTCGGTGCCGGCGCCGAGCAGGATCGCGGTCATGAACGCGACGGTGAATTGTGAGACCGGCATGCCCATCTCGCCCAGCGCGGACAGGACGCCGCGCCCGACGGCCAAGCTCAGCCCGATCACCAGCAGCGGCAGCAGCGCGGTGAACACCGACCGGTAGACGATCAGCAGGATCAGCGCGATCATGGCGGCGGTGGCGATCGAGATCAACAGCAGATCATGCTCGGCGGCGGCGATCATGTCACTGAACGTCGCCGGCGGCCCGGTCACCTGCGCGGTGGTGGACGAACCGGCGAACACTTCTGCGGTGATGTCCCGCACCGCCTGGACGGACTCCGCAGCGGTCGGGTCACCCAGCGTGCCGCTCACTCCCACCGGCAGATACCACGATGTGCCGTCGGCGCTGACAGCCTGGGCTCGGGTGACCGGATCGGCCAGCAGATCCTGCACCAGTAACACGTGCTCGCTGTCTGCGCGCAGTCGTTCCAGAAGGCGGTCGTAGCGCTGTTGGGTCGCCGGGGTCAGACCGGCGGGGTCTTCCATGGCCACGAACAGCATGGTTTTCGACCCCTGCTCGTTGAAGGCGGTACTCAGCCGCTCCACCGTTTGCAGCGACGGGGCGTCGCGCGGAATCAAATCCACCGACTGCTGGCGCACCACCGTTTCCAGCTGCGGGAACAGCAGCGCCAAGACGATCGCGGCGCCGATCCACACCCCGATGGTCAAGGCTTTGTGCCGCACAGTGAATCGTCCCAACGCTGCGAGCCGAGCGCTGTATTCACGGCTGGACGCGGGATCGACGGGAGTCTCGCGCCGGGCAGCGCGGGCCGGTGTTACCGAAGAGCCTGCCGTGCGGTCGGCCACCGAACCCCCTAAACGATCAACGATACTATTGGTATCGCTACGCTACATTATGTAGCGAATATCGGATAGTCGATGGGGTCTGCAGCCAGCGGTGGCTTATCGGTTCACGATGTTGGCGTCGTCGCTTTCGGGGATGTCGTGTCGGACCACGCGGACACGCCCGTGCGGCAGACAGGCCATGTAGCCGTGCCGCTTGCCGTACAGCTCCCACGCGGTGAACTGCTCGTCGGGGTCGACGTCGATGCGGTGACCACGGGAGAAGCCCAGGTGCAACCCCCCGTCGTCACCGGACCAGGCCTGGGTGCACACTGCGCCGGCCAGGTTCAGCAGCGGGCGCTCGTAGACCGAGATCTGCAAGGGATTGATGAGGACTGCCTCGGCGGGAAAGCGATCTGCTGCGGGCAGAGTGAGCAGCAGGGGGCGCGAGATGACGACTTCGTTGTAGTCGTCCAGGTCGAGTACCAAGCCGTCGCGCACCGAAACCCGTTGCACGACACAATCTTCGATCCACTGGGTGTACATGGCGTTCTCCTTCGACGCATCATCGAGTCGCACCCCTAAGGGTACGGCAGGTATCGCTGCGATACTAGGAGTATCGTTACGGTTCCTCGGAGTGCGCGGCGGCGCTGTCGAGTAGCCGATGAACGGCCCGGTCGATGCGGTCACGGGTCTCCTCGGCGGACACCCGCCCGCTGATGAAGGCGAGCAGGTTGGCCAGCCAGATGTCGGAGATGAGGCCGGCGACAACCAGATGTGTCGGTGTCGGCTCGCCCGCGCTGAGGGTGCGGGCCAGCAGCGTGTGGATCGTTGCGGCGGCAGAATCAAGTTCCGCGGCGGCGCGGGTGTCGGCCGCGGCGAAAGCCCGGGTCATGGCGTCGGTCAGCAGCGGCTCGCGCTGCCACCGGCCGTGCAGGTGGCTGGTCAGTCGCTCCAATCGCTGCCGCGGTGTGCCGGCACCGGTTGTCCAGGTCCCGGCGACGTCGAGACGCTGAAATTCTCGACTCAGCGCCGCGACCAGCAGATGGGTTTTGGCCGGGAAATAGCGGTACAGCGTGCCCACGGCCATGCCGACGTGCTCGGCGACCGTCCGCATGTGCACCGCGTCGTAACCGCCGGTGGTAGCTATAGCCAGGGCGGCATCCATGATGGCCTCGCGACGACGGGCCGAGACGCGCGAACGCGGCACCCCGGCTGCGTGAACCTGATCGGCAACCGAATACTCCTCGTCGAGCCCGGTGGGCGTGTCGCTCGCTCGGGCGCTGGCGACGGTCATGGTGTGTGATCGCCGCCGCGGCGCGAGAACTGCTCGAGGATCTCCCCAAAACCGCTGATATCGCCGTGGGCGGCGAAATGTGCGGTATCAACCACGATGAATACGGCCGTCGCGGTGAACCGGGTGGCCCCTTCGCAGGTGCCGGTCGCCGCGACGTGCAACGCCCGACCCTCGCGGGCGCTGATGTGCGCGGTGATCCGGTGGGGCCGGTGCAGCGGTACTGGTTGCAGATACTCCACCGTCAGACTGCGCGTCACCGCAGGCGTGCCGGCGATCCACAGCGTGAAGCCCAGCACGTCATCGCAGGCCGCGGCGACGGCCCCACCGTGCGCCAGGCCGGGGGCTCCGATGTGGCGCTCGTCGAATGTGACATCGGCATACACCGAATCCGCACTGCGGTAGACCTCCACATGCAGGCCGTGCGGATTGTCCGGACCACACCCCATACAGGTCGGGGTATGAGAAGGCAGCCGTTCCGACGGCACCGCACGATCTGACACAGAAACGCTCCCGCTACTTCAAGTTTCGCTGCGCTACTGGTAGTACCACAACTGCTAGACTTCCCGGTGCGACATCGCCGAAATCGACCGCCGAGGTGACCCGTGAGCGACAGCAATCAGCCCTCCCTGCCCGATGATGACGACATCGATCCGCGGCGGATCCGGTCACGGAATCGACTATTGGATGCTGCGGCAACACTGTTGAGCACCGGAGGCGTCGAGGCCGTCACTATCGATGCCGTCACCAAAGCATCCAAGGTGGCCCGCACCACCCTTTATCGGCATTTTCAGAGCTCGTCGCATCTGCTTGCCGCCACCTTCGAGCGGCTACTACCGCAGGTAAGCACACCAGCACCGACCAGCGGTTCCTTACGCGAACAACTGATCGAGCTGCTCAGCCGCCAAGCCGCCCTGTTCAACGACGCCCCGCTGCACGTCACCACCCTGGCATGGCTCTCACTCGGCCCCACCGGCGCCAAAGAAGAGACCGACAACAGTCACGCATCCGGGGCACTGCGGGCCCGCGTCGTCGACCAGTACCGCCAACCGTTCGACGCCATCCTCACCAGCTCGAAAGCCCACACCGAACTCGGCAACATCGACCGCGACCTCGCAATTTGCCAACTCGTCGGACCCCTCGCATTCGCACGCATGACCGGCCTGCGCACCATCACGCGCGACGACTGCACAACCCTCATCGACAACTTCCTCGCAACCCACCGCAGAGCCGCCACCCCCGCAGACGTACGCGAAGTCGTTTGAACGGACCCAGGGTGACATCGCCGGCGGAAGCTCACGACGACGCGTCAAACCACGAGATCTGAGACAAGTAATGATTCGACTCGAATTTCTAGAAAAGAGACAGCACCAATCGAACGATGCGCCGTGCCACTTGGACCGCGTTGTAGGTAATGAAGCGGTTCGTGAGACAAACGGCAAGGCGTCGACAGTGAGACGATCTGGATAGCCGCAGTTCAGAGCGTCAAGCGCATGCAGCGAAAAGTGAGAACCTACACTGACGCTTCTTGCCCTGAGCGACGCTGTGCTTGGTGCAGCTGGGGCTGGCCCACAGCAGATCAGTGTTGGGGAAGTAGCGCGGGTCGATCTGCGACAGGTCGGCCTGGATGTGGTCGGCGTCGGGGTGGTTCAGGCTGTGTGTCTCGATGGCCTTGTCCCAGTGGTTGGCACCGACACGGACGGCGACGTTGCCGAAACTTACTGCGCCGGTGGAGCTTCCTCCGGCTCCGCAGAACAGGTCGGTGAGGGTGAAGGTCATGGCTCGAGCCTTTCGTGCTGAGGGTTGCGGGGGTGGTGTGGTCGGAGTCTGAACGGGGGAGCGTCGGCGGCGTTGGGGGTGCCGGGACGGCGGCGGGGCATCGCGACGGTGCAGGCGTAGCTCCAGCGGGCGGCGATGCGCTCGGCCGGGGTCAGGGCCTCCCATTCGGCCTGGGCCTCGGCGTCGGCGATGGCGCCTTCGCAGTAGCCGCACAGGACGCCGAGCATGAACAGCGAGTAGCTGATTCCGCCGGAGCTTTCGCGAATCGAATGGCAAGTGCAGGTGTGCATTTCGGGTGATCCCCCTCCGTTGTGGTTGTCTTTAGTCTACCACTTTGGTAGTGCATAGACAACCACCTTTAGCCCGGGGCGACGACACCGTCGCTGCGGTGCGTGTCGTCCTCGGGCCGGGTGGGGGTGGGCTCTGGTGAGGGCGGGTGTGGTTAGTCCAGTGGTGCGAACAGGTCGAGTTGGGCTCCGGCCTCGGCAAGTCCGAGCGCTCGATTCAGCAGCGTCTGCGACCAGGTGCGCAGCTGGCGGTCACGCCGGTAGTGCTCGTCGTGTTCAGCAGCGCTGGGGTGGTAGCGAGTGCAGGGGCCGGCGTGAGAGTTTCGCGGGGTGTCGGCGTAGGGGCAGTAGCACCACTGCCAGGTGCGCGCGGCCTCGGCTTGTTGGGCGGCCTCAAGCTCGCGAATCTCTGTCTGCATTGCCAGCGGTAGGTTGCGTCCGAAATTGCGTACCTGCGTGGCGGTCACGGCGCAGCGGACCTGATCGGTGCCGAGGCCGGGGCTGGTGAACTTCTGGCCGGAGGTCCAGTAGCTGGTCATCCACTCCGGGGCGCCGTCCAGGGCTGTCTGCATCGAGGCGCCGCCGCTGCGAGCCAGCAGGGCCGCCATCGCGCTGTCGTCGATCATCGCCGCGAGCAACATGCTTCCCGAGGAGCAGCCGACCAGCGCCAGCAGGTGGCGCTGGTCGGGGCTCAGAGTCGGCCGCATGAGGGCACCTGCTTGGCTACCTGGCGGATGACGGCATCGGCACGGTCGGGGCGGTTGCCCGTCCAGTGCTGGCTTCCGGCGATCACCACGGGCACGCTGCGGTAGCCGAGGTCGGTGAGCAGCGCGGCTGCGGCGGTGTCAACGCTGACGTCGATGGTCTTCACTGGCACGCCAGCGTTGGCGAACTGGCGGGCGGTGGCCCGGCACTGCACGCAGCCGGGCTTGGTGTAGAGGGTGATCGCCGGCTCGGCGTCACCGCGGGCAGCGTCGGGGGTCTCTGGCTCGACGGTGAACACGGCCACGGAGCGGTTGAGCGAGACCAGGCACGCGTCATAGCGGTCCAGGCCGCGATCGTGGCGCCATTCCAGCGGCAGTCCGCCGGTGTTGCGGGCGTAGAATTCGGCGGCCGCGATCGCGGACTCCGGGTTTGGATGCTGCTCGGACTTGAGGCCGTACTCGGTCTTGATGGTGCAGATCCACATCGGTTCATTCCTTCCAGTGCCGGAGGATTGCAGGACTGCGGCGTTCATGGCCGCGGGCCCCGTTCGAGGTCGCCTTCGGTGTAGGTGAAGGTGTTGCCCTGGCTGTCGCGCATCGCGTACCAGTAGTTGGCCTTGGACCACACCGTGGTCCAGTCGTTGCGCTCCCAGCGCAGGACGTGCCACAGATCGCGGTCAGCGCCGCCGGGGTGAAATGCCACCCCGGACTGGGGTCGGTAGTGGCCGTTGAGCAGCTCGATCAACGTTTCGACGGTGTCGGCCTGGGCGGCGATGGCGGCCAGGACCGCGTGGTAGTGATCCCAGTACTTGCCGGGCAGCAGCGTCTGAGCACATTCGGAGCAGACCTGGTTGAGGATCTCAACGCTGGGAATCGGCGCGGGGAGAATGTCGCTGGTGATCGCCGCGCGGTCGTGGCCGCCCTCACGGGCCACCACGTCGAGGACGTGTTCGGTGTCGTCGTACTCGGCACCCGGTTCGGTGATCGGCAGAACCGCGTGCTGCGTACACGACGGGCAGAGAATCGCTTCACGGTGGCGGTAGGCGAAAACCGTTGGGGCGTTGGTGAATTGAAGATTCGACACGGGGCGCTCCTCTCGAGGGGTGATGTCTATACACTACCACATATCGGTAGTGTATAGGCTCCCAGTTGGGGTGTTCGTTTGTTGAGTTCGCTTGCGGCTGCGTGCCGTTCGTCCGAGAGGCCGAGGCGGTGGCAGAGGTGGCAGAGGGCCCGGTGAGAGTTCCTGGGTCAGAGGTGGTTTCGCCGTGTCCAGGCGTCTTTTTCCCACCCGAAGACAGGACCATCCGCTGCGTTGCTGGTGTGCGGTGGGGATCGCAGGCAATGCCTGAGTGCAGCGTCGCCGCCCTCTGTTGTGCGTGCAGCGGGTGGAGGTGACCGTGGGGGTTTACGTCGGGCGCGAGACCGGCGTATACCTGCCGGGCAGCGGCTCGTAGTCGGGAAGGCCGGCGGGTGCTCGGAGCGGGACTAGCTGTTGTGACCTGACACGTTGTTGTCAGGCGGCGAGTCGGCTGATGGGTGGGTGTCCGCCGAGGGCGGAGTGGC
>JAKJHY010000058.1 GCA_021648845.1 Mycobacterium sp. MBM
CACATCCACTCCGTCAGGAGGTCCTCCCCATTTCAAGCAGGCGCGCCGTCAACAACCTCTCAGGTCACGACACCTAGTCGTCTTGGTGCAGTGTCAGAGCGATCTTCGGGCACAGTTGCACGGCCGAACGCACATCCTCTTCGCGAGCCGGGGGAACCTCGTCGACAGTGACCACAGCCAGGTCCTCGTCATCGAGGTCGAAGACATCCGGAGCAATCCCGACGCAGACCGCATTCGACTCGCAGAGATCGCGATCCACCTCTACTCGCATCCCGTACCCCTTCCTGGTGTCGAGCCGTGGCAGTCTGCCATGATACTGAATGATAGAACGAATAATGTTCAACTGTTACATCCAGGAGGAACCATGGGCCGCCTCGACGATCGAAACGCTTTGGTCACCGGTGGGGCGCAAGGCCTCGGCCGGGCGATCTCGCGCCGGCTTGCCGGCGAAGGAGCGAGAGTCACGGTCGTCGACCTGAACGAGGACAAAGCCGCCGAATGCGTCGGGCTCATCGAGCGCGACGGCGGCACCGCCTCGTTCGTGAAGGCCAACGTGGCCAAGCGCGACGACATCGCCGCGGCGGTGGACGCCGCCGCGGCAGGTGGTGCGTTGCATGTGCTGGTGAACGCGGCGCAGTACTTCGCGATGCCGAAAGCTCTGGAACTCGTGTCCGACAAGGATTGGGAATTGTCCGAGGCCACCGGCCCGAAGGCAACCTTTCGTTTCATGCAACTGGCGCATCCGTTCCTGAAGGCGGCGGGAAAGGCCTCGGTCATCAACTTCGTGTCCGGCTCTGCGCTGGGCGGAATCGCCTACACCGGACCGTATTCGGCGGCAAAAGGCGCGATCGGCGCGTTGACCAAGGTGGCCGCAAACGAGTGGGCGGCTCATGGCATCCGGGTCAACGCGGTCTGCCCCTTCGCGTTGACCGACGTGCAGCGGGACATGATCGGGACCGAATGGGACAACTACACGCGGACCGCCGACGCCTCTCCGATGAAGCGGGGCGCCGATCCCGACGCCGAGATCGCCCCGGCGGTGGCGTTTCTGGCCAGCGACGATGCCGCATTCGTGACGGGGACCGTGCTGCACATCGACGGCGGGATGACCGAATTGTCCACCGTCGATTACTCGAAGTCGCCCGGCGTGTTCTCGTAATCGAACATCCCGCCGCGGTTGCGTGCCGTTGATCCTCGCGCCGAGTTCCGCGACACCCCGTCATCGCACAGGGCCTTCTGACGACCATGTCCCGGTGTCGCCGGCGAGCACCGCCCGACAGCGACGATCAGCGCAGCATCATCTCGACGCTGGTGTAGCCACGGACCGTGGCGGTGAGGACGCGTTCGTGCGCGCCGATCGCGTAGTTGGGGAACTTCTTGGCCACGGCCTCGAACACCATCTGCGCTTCGCGCCGCGCCAGCCATTGGCCCAAGCAGATGTGGATGCCCCAGCCGAAGTAGACGTCGGTGCCGCGCGGCCGGTCGAGGATGAAGCGATCGGGGTCGTCGTAGCGGCGCTCGTCACGGTTGGCGCTTCCGAGCAGCAGTAGCACCCAGTCGCCTGCCTCCATCGTCACCCCGTGCAGTTCGACGCGCCGCGTCAGCGTGCGCGCCACCCAGTGACTGGGCGTGTCGTAGCGTAGGGCTTCGTTGACGGCGGCCGGAATGAGACTGTGGTCGTGGACGATTCGCTGCCACTGGTCGGGATGATCGTGCATGGCGACCAAGCCGTTGGAGATCAGCTTCTGGGTGGTTTCGGACCCGGCGGCCGACAGCAGGTTGCAGAACATCAGGACTTCGTGCGGCGTCAGGGCTCGCTCATCGCCGATCTCGGGATCGTGGAACGTGGCCTGCAAGACGATGCTGATCAGATCGTTTCCAGGGTCGGTGCGCCTGGCCTCGATGAGATCGCCGATGTAGGAACTGATCTTGCGGTTCGCCTCGATGGCGCTCGGCGGCATCGAAACCTCGCCCTCGTGGCGGGTGAGAAAAGCTTCCCACCAGACACGAAGCTGTTCGCGGTCGGCGTGCGGGACGCCGAGAAGGTCGCCGATGACATCGGTGGGCACGGAGAAGGCGAACGCCTCCATGGCATCAACTGTGGTGCCCGGCTTCAGCCGGTCGATGTGATGGTCGACCACCTGCTGCAGTGCACCCTCCATGGCTGCCACCGCACGCGGTGTGAAGAAGCCCTTCAGAACTCCGCGGATTCGGTCATGGCGAGGCGGGTCCATCGAGATGACCGAGTATTTGCGTCCGTCGTCATCGGGGTTCTCGGGCGCGGGACCCAGTCTCGACGAGTAGGTCTCCCAGTCGCGCAGCGCACCGGCGACATCGGCGAAGCGAGACAGCACCCACCATCGCTCGTCCGGATCGCGGTAGACGGGGGCCTCGGTGCGCAACCGGCGGTACACCGGGTAGGGATCGTCGAAGATCGCCTTGGAGAAGGGTGAGTAGGTCAACTCGCTGGTCGCGGGCACGGGGGCAGTCTAGCATCCGACTGAACAATTGAACGAATGATGACTATTTGATTAGTCGCTCCTCGGTGTGCGTTCGATCAGCTCGAGCAGGGTGCCGTCGGGGTCGGTGAGTATCAGCCCGCGGTTGCCCCCGTCGAAAACGACGCTGCGCTCGGCCAAGAGGCGCCCGCCGTGCTCGATGATTGCGGCGCTCAGCGCTTCGACATCGTCCACCCGGAAGGACAAGTGGGTGAAACCGATGGTGTTCATCGCCCGGGGCTCGGGATCGCCGGTACTGCCGGGTTCGGTGAAGCCGAGCAGTTCCAGCCGGAAACCGTCACGCTCGAGGTACACCAGGTCCAGCACCAGTCCGTCGACGTCGAGGAGTCGGGCGCTGGCGTCGTCGGCTACGCGCATGTCCCCGATCCGCCGAAATCCCAGTGCCGCGCAGTAAAACTCGGTCGACCTTTCGATATCGTGAACGCAGAGGCCGACATGGGTAAGGCGGTGCCCGGGACTCATCGTGCGACGTCGTCGGCGAGGCTGTGCAACAGATGGTTGTGCTCACCCAGCAGGGGAGCGCGGGCCGGTGGTGTGATCGGACTGCCACTGAACACGTAAGGCGCCCCAGGGTAGATGACCGTGCGGTCCAACTCGGGGTGCTCAACGGGCACGTGCATTCCGCGCGCGACCGAGTGCTTGTCCTCGAACGCCTCGTGGGGAGGCAGGATTGCACCGGCGGGGAATCCGCGCCGTTGGCTTGCCAGGAAAAACTCCTTGGCCGGTAGGTGGGACGCGATCAGTGTCATGGCATCGCGGGCCGCACTCAGGATCGCGGTGGTCTCCTCGTCTTCACCGATGGCGGCCAGGTCTACGGGTTGGTCGCGTCCAGCGGCCAGCTCCAGGAAGAACGCCTCGGGAAGCTCCTCCGTGAGTCCCAGGTCGGACAGCCACTGGAGCAGTCGTGCGAATTCGTCGGGCTTGCGGGGCAGTACCCCGGTTGTTGCGTAATGCCCGTCTGCGCAACGTACTTGTACCGGAGAGCTTCGTGTCGGGTACGCATGCCGTCCGGTCTGCCTGAGGCAGACGGCTTGGTTCACAAGCCAGTGATAGGTCGTCTGCTCACACGTCACGTTGCAGGCCGCGGTGACGTTGACGTCCACGAATTGGCCCACTTGAGTGTGGTCGCGGTGGGCGAGGGCAATGAGCGCGCCGATGGCGCCGTACATTCCACCGATGTTGGCCGACTGATCCCCGGAACCCCGCATCGGCGGGATCGAGTGGTCGTCGTAGCCGCAGTTCCATATCGGCCCGCCGCCGGCAAGCACGGTGAGATCGGTGACGGGATGGTCGGCGCGCGCGCTCGCGACCCCGAAGGGTGAGATCGACACCCAGATCAGACCGGCGTGCTCGGCGGACAGATCGGGATAACTGAGCCCGCCACCGGGCACCCGGTCGCTGCCCGCGAGCACGACGTCAGCCCTTGCGATCACCCGGTACAGCAACTCGAGCGCCGCCGAGTCGTCGAAGTCGACGGTCACGCTGCGCTTTCCCGCGTTCCCGCCCCACCAGCGGAGGCTGCGATCGAGGCCGGGTTCGCCATCGACGAAGGGCGGGCGGCGTCGGTGCGGCGAGCCGCTCGGCGGCTCGATGACGATGACGTCGGCGCCCAGTTCGGCCAGCACCCGGCCCGCAACCGGGGTGTACTGATCACTGATCTCGATGACCCGCAGGTCCGACAACGCGCTCAGATCACACCTCGCTCTGCCCAGTCGGCCAGCGACTGGGCGTCGTGGCCCAACAGCGTGCCCAGTATCTCGTCGTTGTGCTGGCCCAACTTTGGTGCGCCGGTGTCGAGCTGCCACGGGGTCGCGGAGAAAGTCATCGGTACCCCCTCCACCCGCACCCTGCCGATATCGGGGTGGGTGACGCTGGGAAACAAGCCGATCCGGTCGAGATCGGGATCGCCGTCGATGCGTTCGGCCGGACTCTTCACCACACTGGCGGGCACGCCGGCGGCCACGAGGTCGTCGGCGAGAGCGGCCGCGTCACGTGATGTGGTGGCGGCGCCGACGAGCGCATCCAATTCTGCGACCGACGTCAAGCGGTCCGTGAGTGTTGCAAAGCGGTCGGTGGTCAGTGCCGGCTCATCCAGCATCTTGGCCAGCAGAGCCACCTCTCGATCGTTCCGACAGGCGATCGCGATCCACCGGTCCTCGCCCGCACACGGGTAGATGCCGTGTGGTGCATACTCGTCGAAGTCGGCGCGGTTGCCGGCGCGCTCGGTCGTGCTGTGGTTCACGGTCCAATCGAGGATCTCGGTGGGCAGCATCGCGATCCCGGCGGGTACCGTCGCCAGATCGACATGCTGGCCCTCGCCGGTGCGTTGGCGGTGGTGCAGTGCGGCCATGATGGCCACCGTCATGTAGAAGGCCGAACCGTGGTCCATGTAGGAAAAGCCCCAGCCCGCAGGTTCGGTGTCGGGCAGCCCGGAGGTGTAGGTCAGTCCGCTGACGGCCTGCACGATCGGCCCCCACGTCTTGAAATCGCGGTAAGGCCCGCTGTGGCCGAACCCGCAGTTGGAGACATAGACGATGTCGGGTTTGATGCGCTTGAGGTCAACGTATCCGAAGCCGCGGTTCTCCATCACGCCTGCGGCGAAGTTCTCGCAGACGACGTCGCTGATGGCGACGAGTTCGCGCAGCAGTTGCTTGCCATCGTCGGTGCGCAGATTGATGGTCACGCCGTACTTGCCGGCATTGTGGTTGTTGAATCCGGCGCCGAGGTCGACGCCGCGGCGCTCGTCGACGTACGGGCCCACGCCGCGCAGTGCATCCCAGAGACCACGAGTGACCGGGTCTTCGACTCGGATGATCTGCGCACCGAACGCAGCCAAAATCTTGGTCGCTCCGGCGCCCGCGAGCTGCCCGCTGAGATCGCACACCCGGAGGTGGGACAACGCACCCGTCACGCTGTAACCATATCGCAGATAAACATTTTCTGTTCTACTGTACAAAGGTGGCAACGGTTCCTGATCTCGCCGGCCCCTGTGCTGAACCCATCACGGCGACCGGATCGCAGGTGGTCTCGTCGCCGGCGGTGCATTGTTTGCCCGGCGCTTCCGAGCCGAGAGAAGGAGAATCAAACCGATGAGCGGACCGATGTCCGGAGTGCGCGTGCTCGAGGTGGCCCAGTGGACGTTCGTGCCGGCTGCGGGCGCCGTTCTGGCGGACTGGGGCGCCGACGTCATCAAGATCGAGCATCCTCAGACCGGTGATTCCCAGCGCGGACTGCGCCAGCTCGGCCACATCACCGTCGATGGTGACCGAAATCCGGTCATGGAGCACGCTAACCGTGGCAAACGTTCGGTGGCGCTGGACATGTCGACCCCGGACGGACACGAGCTGCTGATGGACATCGCGCGCACGAGTGATGTGTTCCTGACCAACTTCCTGCCGGACGCCCGCAAGAAACTGGGCATCGACGTCGACGATCTGCGTGCCGTCAATCCCGACATCATCTACGCGCGCGGAAGCGCGTATGGACCACTCGGCGACGATGCGGGCACCGGTGGGTATGACATGACCGGATTTTGGAGCCGGGCCGGGGGAGCGCTCGGGTCCACCCCGTGTGACATGGACGGCGTGGTGCCACAGCCCGGTCCGGCATACGGTGATTCGATCGGTGGAATGACGATCGCCGGCGGGATATCGGCGGCCCTGTTCGAACGCGAGCGGACGGGCAATGCCCGGGTCGTGGACATCTCGCTGCTGGGTGTGGGGGTCTGGGCGTCCGGGGTGGCGATCAACGCGGCAATCGTCAGCGGCGAGCCGTGGCAGACGAACCCGGCCGGCGCCAATGTCACCCCGAACAATCCCCTGGTCGGCTTCTACCGAACTGCCGACGGACGCTTTCTCGGGTTGTCGATGCTGCAGGGCTTCCGGTACTTCGCGGAATTCTGCCGTCGGGTGGGTGCTGCCGACCTCGCCGCCGACGAACGCTTCGCCAGCCACGCGTCGCTCACCGCCAACGCGCCCGCGGCCATCGAGGTGTTGCGGGCCACGATCGCCGCACATCCCCTGGAGCATTGGCGCAAAGTGCTCGAGGGATTCGACGGGCAGTGGGCGCCGGTGCAGAACACCGCGGAGGTTGCCGCCGACCCACAGGTGCGCGCGAACGGCAACATCGTCGCGGTGCAGCACGACGGAGACACCTACGATCTGGTAGCCAGTCCGGTGCTGTACGACGAAACCCCGCTGACGTTGGCGCCGATGCCCGAATTTGCCGCCCACACAGAAGAACTGATCCTGGAGCTCGGCGGCGACTGGGATCGTATCCTGGCGCTCAAGGAGAGCGGTGCGATCGCCTGATCAGACCCCGAGCACGGCGGCAGCACACGATCCGCCGCCGCCGACGGCCTGCACCAGTCCCAGTCGCGGCTCGTGAACCTGACGTTCGCCGGCCTCACCACGCAGTTGTGCGACGATCTCAGCGGTTTGAGCCAGCCCGGTAGCGCCGATCGGGTGCCCGCGTGCGATACAACCGCCGTCGGTATTCGTCGGTAGCGTGCCGTCGCTGGCCAGCCCACCCGACTCGGCAAGCCTGACCACGTCGGGCGAACTCGCCAGCCCCATCGCGATCAGCGCCGTGATCTCCTCGCTGGCGCACATGTCGTGCAGCGAGACCACGTCGATGTCGGACACGTCGATTCCGGCGCTCGAATAGGCCTGTCTCGCGGTTCTCGTCAACTGTGACGGCGGACCTACGACGGGCCCGACCAAGGGCCACTGCGGATCGCTGGGCCAGCTGGTCTGTTCCACCGAGAGCACCGATACCGACCGCGGTCGTGCGTCCGCGGTGACGACGACCGCCGCGCCCCCGTCCACCGAGGCGTGGCACATCATCTTGGTCAACGGTTCGGCCACCATGCGGGCGGCGAGGACATCCTCGGCCGTCACCGCGTGGTCGCTCCTGCGGGCCGCCAACGGATTCAACCGGGCCTGGTTGTGCGACTTCGCGGCGACCGCGGCGATCACCTCCGGGCCGCAGCTCGCGTCGTGCAGCCATCGCGCGGCCTCGATCGCGTAATGCGTCTGCGGCGGAAAGCGATCCCAGAATCCCACTGCTGCGGGCACCACGCCGCCGGCCTCCAGCGCGGTGGTCTTCTCGTACCCGATCGCCAATGCGGTCCGGCATCGTCCGGACGCCACCGCCCACACCGCATGACGCAGCGCAACCAGGCCGCCGGCCGAAGCGCTCTCGGTGGCGGTGACCGGAATTCCGGTGCGGCCCAACTCCAGTGCTACCCGCAGACCGGTTTGTGGCGGCGCGAGGGCGGACGCGGTGAACACCTCGCCGACCTCGTCGTAGTCGATATCGGCGTCAGCGAGCGCTTTTTGGGCCGCAGCGACGCCCAGATCGGCCAGCGCAGTGTCGCCGTGCCTACCGAACTGGGTGACTCCGATGCCGCTGAGGTAGGTTCCGGTCACTGGTCGTCCGCCGAGAACAGCTCGACAGCCTCGTCGTCGAGCATGTGCACCACCAACCGGCCGTGGGTGCCAGGGGCCGGCCGGGCGCCGTCTACGAGCACCTGTAGACGCCCCTCGTCGGTGTCCACCCAGGCCACGCTGTACCCGTCGGCGCCGTACTGCGAGTACGGTGACTTCGAGGGTACTGACGTCGATGCCCACACCGTTGCGGGGCGGTCAGGTGGTGATATCGGCATGTCTCGTCCTCGTGAGGTCGGGATGGGAACTACCCAGAGCGGGCGGGGGTTTGAGTGGAACAGGCCCTTGGGCGGCGAAGCGCCACGGTAAGCCGACCAATAGCCCGCTACCGATGTCGGGGTCGGGATGGTCGACCGCCGGGAAGAACCCTCGCGCGCACAGGTGGGGATCGTCGAGCAGTTCGTCGGCGCGGCGCACCACTGCTGCTTCGATACCGGCCCCCTGCAGCTTGAACGCGGCGTCGTCGGCGCGGTTGGTGCTGACCAACGCGGCGACGAACTCCGCCTGCGCCTGCTCGCGCTGGTCACCGCGCAATTCGACTGCGACCCAACGGCCGTCGCTGGCGAGGTGTACCACGCGGGCCACCGTGGCGTTCGTCGTGACGTCATCGGCGGATGCGGCGGCCACGAACTCCGACACCGTCGATGCGACGACCTCGGCCATGGACAGATCGACGACGGCGCCGGTCGATCTGCACGGCCCCAACGCCCATGCGGCGATCACGACAGCACCGATGACAGATGACAGCGGATCGGCCAGCACTGTGCCGAGGCGGGCAGGTGCTCCGTCCTGCGTGGCGCACAGGCCTGCGAGCCCGCCGTATGCCTGGACATTGTTGGCGTATACCCGGTATCCGGCCAATGGACCGTCACAGCCGAAGCCTGAGACGCGTAGCGTCAGCCGCCCTTCTCCGGCCAGTGTGGCCGGATCGACGGCGAGCCTGTGCAGGCGCGAGGACCCGACGTTCTCGATCAACACGTCCGAGGCGGAGAGGATAGTGGCAACCTCTTCGGCGGCGTGCGCGGGATCGAGCAGCACACTGTGCTTAGAATGATTGGCCACCGCAAAATAGGCCCCGCGTTCGGGTCCGGCGATGCCGTCGGCGAAAGGTCCGCTGCGCCGGTAGATATCGAGTCGGTCGGGGTCCTCCAGACGCAGCACGGTGGCACCCATTGCGCCGAGTAGCGCGCCGACGATGGGTCCCGCGAGCACGTGGGTCAGCTCGGCAATTCGCAGCCCGCTCAGACCCGGCTGGGCCGGGGGGCCTGCGGCTCCCCGGCGCACGGTCCACGGTGGGCCCAGCACGGTCGCGTCGCGGCCGCCGAGCTGGGTGGGCACCAACGAGCCACGATGGGCCAGCTGAGGGGACTCCAGCAGTTCGGAGGGGTGGTTGACCGGCGTGGACGGTACGCCGTTGGCCTGAAGCAGCGCTGCACAGTCGGCTTTGTGCCGGACGGCGGTCCACTCGGTGACTCGGGTGTTGATGAGTTCGGCGTGCTCGATGCGCGCCGGACGCTCGTCGAGATCCGACGCCCAATCTGGTTCGCCCAGCGCCGCACGCAGCCCCCGCCACTGATGGTTCTCCACAGCGGTGATCCGGACCAGCCCATCGAGGCAGGGGAACACGCCAGAGGGAGCCAGATATCGACCGCTGCCCGCGCGACCAGGACAGCGGTACATCACGTGTGCGCACTCGGGCAGTGCGGCGGTGAAGACGACCGCCTCTTGGGCGGACACATCGACGGTGACCGGCCCGCCGATCTGGTTGCGCCGTTCCAACCCGTGCAACGCGGCGAGGGCGGCCACCGCGCCCACCGCCTTCGACGCGACGTAGCCGGGCGCCGGCAGCGGCGCGCCGTCCGGATCCTCGATGGTGGCCATGAGTCCGCCGCTGGCCTGGGCGACGATTTCGCCGCCAGGACGGTGGCTGTGGGGCCCGTCGGCGCCGAACGGGGAGATGACGACGAGCACGACGCTCTTGGTCGGCTCTGGTGTCGATTCAGTGCCGTCGGCGATGACGATGTCGATGTCGTCGAGATTCGGCAGGGTCTGTGCGGTTGCGACGTGCTTCTGCCGGTCCAGCACGAGGTCGACGGCCGGCTGCGGCCCCGCAGTCGACTCGATGACCGGGCCGCAACGGTGCTGTGCGGTCCTCGGTGCCCGCATGACGTCCGCGCCGAGCGAGGCCAGCAGTGCCGCCGCGGACGAGCCGGCCACGCCGTTGCCGACGTCCAGGACGCGCACACCTGCCAGGAAGCCGGAGTGCGGCGCGACGTCGGTCACCGTGGCGTCATCTCCTGTAATCGTGGGACAGCGACATAAACATGACAATTGAACAATATTCGTTCTGTTGTTGTCCATCGTGGTCGCCCGAAGCGCAAGTCTAGCTTCACAACATCACACTATGTGTCCTATTGTTCACCTATGGCGATCATGACTGCGCTCTCCGAGGCTCGCTTCGACGACGCCTCGTTCTACCTCGGTGACCCTAACGCGACGTTCCGTGAGCTGCGGGAAAACGATCCCGTGCACTGGTACGAGCAGGGCAAATTCTGGGTCATCACCAAATATGACGACATCAAGATGATTTCGGCGCGACCGGAGAAGTTCAAATCCGAACGTATCGCGATCATGATGGATCTCATCGCGAACCGGGAGGGAAGGGACCCCCAGGGTTACGGCGGGCGGGGGATCATGTTCATGGACCCGCCGGAGCACCGTGCACACCGCAAGGCGCTCGGCGTGCGTTTCACTCCCTCGGCGGTCGCCAAGATCGAGGCCCGCGTTCGTGAAGTGGCGGCATCGATCTTCGACAATCTGCCCGACGGCGAGTTCGACTGGGTCGAGAGCGTCGCCGAGCCGTTCCCGGTGTATGTCTTCGCGCACATGCTTGGTGTGCCACAGGAGGATTGGGCCAAGGTAGCCGGCTGGGCCACGACCATTGCCAAGGTCGGCAGTGGCGTCGCTGACGACGGCGACATGGAGACAATCTTCGGTGAGATAGCCCCATATCTGATGGGACTGGTCGCAGAGCGGGCGAAAGACCCCACCGATGACCTGTTGTCGATGCTGTCCCACGTGCGGATCGACGGGCAGCCCTTCAACGAGATCGAAGTGATGACCTACGCGCTCACGCTGCTGGCGGCGGGTAGCGAGACGACGCAGAGCCTGATCGCGGGAATCGCGGCGTGCTTCGACATGCATCGCGATCAAGCGGAGCAGGCCTTCGCCGATCCAGAGGTCGGCAGCAACGCGGTCGAAGAGGTGATGCGCTGGTGGACGCCCGTGATGAGCATGGCCCGCCAGTCGGCGCAGGACATCGACCTGCGCGGCAAGACCCTCCGCGAGGGTGATGGGGTGCTGCTCGCCTACGCCTCCGCCAATCGCGACGTCGACCACTGGGGACCGACGGCCGAGACGTTCGACGTGCACCGCGCCGATGCCGGTGGTCATCTGGGGTTCGGTGTCGGAGAACATTTCTGCATGGGAGCCGCGCTGGCTCGCCGAGAGGCACGTGTGGTGTTGGACGAACTCGTCAGCAGGACCAAGGGATTGCGTGTCACCGGCGAAGCCGTACTCCGGCCGTCGGCTCTCGTGCACACCTATGACGCGCTGCCGGTCACGCTCGACTATCGGTGAGGTTCCCGCTATCCGGACAGGTTGAAGTTGCCGTTGGAGCCGTAGATGGCCAGTGAGACCAGCAGGGTCACCGACACCACGACGACCAG
>JAKJHY010000059.1 GCA_021648845.1 Mycobacterium sp. MBM
ACTTTCACGCCCCCATCCCGAGGCTCATCCACAGGTTCTGATCATTGCTCCCACATGCTCTTGGGGCAGATGCTCATCAGGTTGGCCGCGTAGTGGGTGCGACACCGCTGCCAGGCTGCGCCGGGCAGGTTGGCCGCGATGGCCTCGCGTAGGCCGGCGTGGGCGTCGCTGGTGACCAGTCGTGCGCCGGCCAGTCCGCGGGCGACCAGGTCGGCGAAGAACTCGTTCCAGGCGGGGCCGGTCTCGCTGGTGACCACGCGCATGCCCAGGACTTCGCGGTGTCCGTCACCGTTGACGCCGGTGGCCAAAAGCACCACCGCGTTGACGACCCGGCCGCCTTCGCGGACCTTCATCGTCAACGCATCAGCGGCGACGAAGGTGAACGGGCCGGCAGAATCGAGTGGTCGGTGGCGGAACTGTTCGACGTGGTCGTCGAGGTCGGTGGCCATGCGGCTGACCTGCGATTTGCTCAGCGAATCGATGCCCAGCGTCTTGACCAGTTTGTCCATCCGCCGCGTGCTCACCCCGGCCAGGTAGCAGTCGGCGACCACGGTGATCAAGGCGGATTCGGCCCGCTTGCGTCGCTCCAGCAGCCAGTCGGGAAAGTAGGTTCCCTTGCGCAGCTTGGGAACCGCGACATCGATGGTCCCGACCCGGGTGTCCAGTCCGCGGTGGCGGTACCCGTTGCGCTGGGCACGGCGTCCCGGTGTGGGCTGGCCCCATTCAGCGCCCACCACGGCATCAGCATCCGCCGACAGCAGGGCGTTGATCACGGTCTGCAACAGCGAGCGCATCAGATCCGGTGACGCTTCTGACAGGGCCTCGCCAAGAAGGCCGGCAGGGTCGACAATGTGGGGTGCGGTCATCGTGATGCTCCTCGAGGATTCTGTGGAAGGTTGACTCGAAGGATCACGCGGTGGCCGCTTCACGTCCATCACCAACACGATGACGAACCCAGCAACCGCGCTACACCACTATGCGGGACTCAACTGCACTTTTCGCGGCGATCGCATCCCGATACCCACCCGGGCCGATCACGTCCAGATGGCGCTGGATGGTCCGATACGACACCGTCGTAGCGCCCAAGTCTTCGAGCACCCGGATCGAGTCGAGCTTGCTGGTCGGCTCCACGATCCGGGCGCTCACCAGATCCCGGAACACCGCGTCATCGACCACATCGAATCCGAGCCAGTCATACACGTGCCCGAGGACCTCACGCAGTAACCGCGAGGAGGTGCCCGTGATGTGACCCGGGCCGGCCGACGCCGGCGCCACGGTCTCATCGGCGGGCCGCCAGTCGGCGACCTCGCCGACACGGGCGACCTTGCGGGCTACCTCCAGATCCAGACCCTGTTGATCACCATCGGCGATCCGGCGGGCCTGCTCCAGCAGAACCCCCAGCTCAACGTCGGTATGGGCGGACCCCAGATGAGCCAGGATCTCGTGTTTGCCCTGGTTCTTGCGGGCCACCTGCACCGCCACCGCACCGGAGGAAGTGCGCACCTTCCGCACGTACGCCACCGCCCGAACCTACCCCGTTAGTGCCCCTAGTGCCCCAAATCACCACACGAAACCCCAGGTCACAGCGATAAGACCCCTCAGATCCCCGATCGATGTCCTAACTCAGGTGGTTGCGCTGCAAGGGGACACGCTCGGCATTGGCGATTGTCTCGGGAGGCTGGGCGCTCCAGGCCTCGCCACCTCCGTTGGTCATTCTCTGACTATCTCATCCTGGACTCCAACCGCGGCGAGCCATGCCCTCCGGCTGAGCGGTTACTGTCTCTGTTCTATTCCGCATTCAATTCCGGGCATTGATGCGTGTGGGCTGCAACTAGCAGTTTGTAGTATTGCTCTGCGGCGGTGACAAACGCTTCAGGAGGGGTATTATTCATCTCGTTTCGCCGCGTTGCCTGATGAGATTCGAACGCTTGCCTTGACGCAGGACTTTCTATCGCGATGCCATCGTATACGGAATCGGCTGTGGCAATTACTTGACTTTTCCATTTCTTGGGATTTGATCTGATGTCCTCGATGCTCCTAGCCCGAGCGCTTAGTGTGATTGGCGCTATTGTGTTGTTAGCGCCGCCGCCGGGCATCGCCCAACAAACGTGGCGGCCTAGGCCTCGGATGAAGTGTGGTGTCTTGGCCATGATTTCGGCTGCCGCATCAGTAGTGATCCCGTGGTCCCATATGTAGGCATCCGCCCACCCCTTTTCGAGGTCACACACGGCGGAGGCAAATGCAGAGTCCCCGCCGTTCGGCACGCGGTCGTAGAATGTAGAGATTAAGTAGTCGCGGTTCTTCGACGGCAAGAATTCTTCCGGTCCGCTCATGGCGAGGTGGTCTTCATCTTGGGTTCGCAGATCACCGGTGTACGGACTTGGCAGCCGAATCGACAGCCAGGCGTCCGCGATTTGCTCTGGGGTGGAATTGGATCCGGCCGAATCGACACATCCTGTCCCTGCGATAGCGGATTCAACCACCTCCGCCGCGCTAGGAAAGCCGGGCAGTGATCCGCTTGGACCGTCACCACCACAACCTGCGACCAGAATTGTCGCTGCCAGCAGCACAATACGCTTATGTCTCATCACGACGCCCCCGATGGCTTACGTTCGAGCATACGCGCGGGTCCCACCGTTTCGCACGTCATTCGGATGTTTTTAGCCATCCACTTTCAGGTAGACTATGCACTACAGGTCTACCGGGCAACGAAGGGACCGAACCATGCCGGCCGCCAAGTCCGACACCACGACGGACGCCAAGTCCGCCAGGAAACTTGAACTTGAACGTCGCAACGCCGCCGTCGGTGAACGCATTCTCCCGATCATCGGAGCCAACATCGTCGCACGCCGGGAAGACCTGCGGCTGTCGCAGCGGGCACTGGCAGAAAATGCCGACGTCGACCGCATCTGGATCCGCCAAGTCGAACAAGGCACCCGAGCCCCCACTGTGATCGTCCTGGCCAAGATCGCAGAAGCCCTCGACACCACCGTCGAGGCGCTGACCAAAGGGACCTAACAGCATGGCTGCGCTCGGGCTGCCCGCGACCATCACCGTGGCCGTGCTTGTCGGACCCAGCTGGTATAGATCGCCGCAGACCCGCACACCTCGACGGGAAGGCGCAGGGCAATGAATCCGTTCGACTACAACCACCCCCCTGATGCACCCGCCAGCGGCCAGCTGTACATCGCGACGGTCAAACCCTTCGATGCCGTGTCGCCCTCCGACCACCAACCGCTGGCGCGGGTCCGCTACACCAACGGCAAGACCTTCGTCGGCCGCGACACCGTGCGGCACATCGACGTCCACCGCGAGACCGGCCAGCCCGTGGAGCACTGGATGCGCATCGACGGCTATGCGCGCGAGATTGTCTCCCAGATCAGCACCCTGGTCGCAGACGGCGCCGTCAGCCCCGTTGCCTGTTTCACCGAGCTGCGCTACCACCTCGACGCCGACACCGGCTGGTCCCCCGCGATCGACGCCCTCAGTGACGAAGACTGGGCCGCGGTGCAGTGGCGCGTCACCGACCTTCTACGCACCGGATGAACGCCGCGGGCTCAGCACGCTAGTCGCCGGTGCGCTCCATCTTGAGCCGGTACGGAGTGAGCGGCTTGACGCAGCTTCCGTCCAAGACCTCCTCCTGGCCGCGGCCCTCAATGACCGGGATCGGATTCGGCGCCGGCCGAGGCAAGTCGAATTCCTCGCTGCGCTTCAGCGGTGCTGGAACGTCGTCGACGATGCACGGCGGGTTCCCCTCAAACCGGCTCGTCCACCGGCCGTCGGCGAAGGTATAGACCCCGCCCCTTCCGTCGAGCGGCTGAAGCACCCCCAAACTTACGCACCGCGCCTGTGCCCGAAGACAATACGTTCGGAAGTCCACTTCGACGGAGCCACCGGCACCGTTCAAGAGCGTCTGCGTCATGGTGTAGCGGCCACGAAACCCCTCTGCTGGAACAGGCTGGCGGGCGGGCAACGCGGCGGGATCAGCGATGGCCGCGACGTCGGTATCAGCGACACGGGTCAGCGCCACCGTCGAGGACGTGCTGCAGTTGCTGCCGTTGATCACCCGGTACTCACCGGCCAGGGTGCCATCGTCGTGAGGTGTCAGTGTGATGACTTCCCAGGTTTCCGGGGCGAACTCGCGGTCACGACAATCATCGCGCAGCGCGGGCGTGATCGCCGCCGAACTCGTCGGCACGGTCCCCACCGCAATCCACTGCCCGCCAACATCATCGAAAACAAGACTGGAATTGAGGGTGGGGCCGGCGACGGCTTCGGCAATCGCGGTGCACCCCGACGGGGAGCACGCTGAACGGATCTCCAGTGTGCCCTGCCGACGCTTGGGATCGAAGACCTCACCTGTGGTGATGTGTGTCTCTGGGCCGAAGTCCGCCGCGTAGGTTCCGGTCAGCGGACCGGTATTGGGCGCGGGTGCAGTCTCCGCGACGGATACGTCAGGGCTGACACTCTCGCTGGAGGGTGGGGAACTCGATTCCCAGGGTTGCTCGATGGCCAGTACCGTCACCCCGGCCACAGCCAGGGTGGCCGCGGCCGCCAACCCTGCCACCCTGGCCATGCGGCGCCCGCGCCGCGCGGAAGGCGCAGGGGCGAAGGTGCTCGGCGGTGGGAGCGAGGCCGACTGGGTGGGTGCGGCCGGTGAGATCTGGGGGCCGGCGTGCTGGATCAGTGCCTGGGTGAAGTCGCGACAGCTGGCGAAGCGGTCTGCGGGCTTCTTCGCCAGCGCCACAGCTAGGGGCCAGTCCAGCGAAGCCAGGTCGGGACGCGTGTCAGCCAGGCGGGGAGGCGCACTGGAGAGGTGGCTGCTGATCACGACAGCGGGATTGGCGAACGGGAACAGCTGAGTCCCGGTCAGTAGGTGGTAGGCGGTGGCAGCGAGTGCGTACTGGTCGGCGCGGCCGTCGGCGTCCTGGCCCAGCAGTTGCTCGGGTGCCGCGTAGGCGACGGTGCCGACGGTCATGTTCGTTGTGGTCAAGCCGCTGACGTCGTCGAGGCTGCGGGCAATGCCGAAGTCGGCCAGCATGACCTGCGATTCGCCCCGCGAATCCGGGTGCGACACCATGATGTTGGCCGGCTTGACGTCGCGGTGCAGCAGCCCCTTGCTGTGCGCATAATCAAGGGCCTCCCCCACGGCACCGATGATCCGCAGCGCCAGGTCGGTCGGCATCCCACCGGGATACCGTTGTGCCAGCAGTTCGCCGGCGTTGAGCCCATCGACGTAGCACATCGCGATCCACAGCCGGCCGTCGGCTTCCCCGCGATCGAGGACACTGACGATATGCGGATGCCACAAGCTGGCCGCAAGATCCGCTTCGCGCGCGAACCGGACCTGGTAGCTGGAGTCCATCGAGATGTCGGCTCGCAGCAACTTGAGCGCGTCATACCGTGGCAACCGAGGGTGCTCGGCGAGGTAGACCTCCCCCATCCCACCGGACCCGAGCGGCCGCACAATGCGGTACCCAGCAAAGTGCTCTCCCACCCCCACCGGCATGGCAGCATATTAGCTGCCCGCCACGTCACGATGTCGTGACACCGGCACCGGCAGTCGTTGCGGTGCCCGGCTCGCCGCGGTGCAGGTCACCCGTCACATCCCGCTCCACCCCGCAGTGGGCCACGGTGCGGGTTCCCCAGACCGGGCGGTGTCGGAACAGGTAGCGCGACGCGCCCGTGGCCGGTCCGACCGCCCCCGCAGATCGGGTCGTGCGTGAAGGGGTCTGATTGCACGCAGGCCCGG
Source organism: Mycobacterium sp. MBM (assembly GCA_021648845.1). Lineage (GTDB taxonomy): Bacteria > Actinomycetota > Actinomycetes > Mycobacteriales > Mycobacteriaceae > Mycobacterium. The sequence goes on from JAKJHY010000059.1 coordinate 5,753, forward strand.
CCCGCGGGTTCGCCAGTTGTGCTCAGTCACAGTGGTGCTTGCCTGCCGTACAACGACGCACGGACAGGGACTGGCCGGGCGGGCCGGGCCGGGCTAGAACAGTGCGGCTCCATTGGCCTGAGCCCAGTGAGTCTCAAACGCCGGACGTTGCTTGTCGTCGACGACAGCGGGAGCCACGACGAAGAAATGTTCGCAGTTGTCGGCCACCGCAAGGTGGTGCCGCACGATGTGATCCGCGCCGACCTCACGGCGGCCGGGCAGTCCGCTCAGGTGGGCATCCATCTCGGCTCGCGTCCCGCGCGCCAGCCGCCGCACCGACCGCGCGGTGATCCCCCGCCGGCCCTCCCGCCCCGGAGGTGTCACCCGGCGAACCTCGTAGACAGCGAACTCCGCGGCATCGAACATCTCTCGAAAGGCGACCTCGACCTCCACCAGACCGGCTTCGGTGATCATCTGCGCCACGCTCCCACCGGCGATCAGGGTTTGGCGTTCATTGAGCCGCCGCGATGTCGCTTCGATGAGCATGGCCTGCGCTCCGGCCTGTGGCTCCTGGCGGTAGCGCTCGACCATGTTGGCCCGTCCCGAGGAGGTGCTCAACGCGAAAACACAGTATGAGCAGCAGGATTTCGACCAGGACACGCCCAGCTTGGTGAACACGTAGTCCGCGCACGCCTGACGATCCATCCCGGCCTCGATCAGCGGGTACCAGCCTCGCCGCCGCTCGGTATTGAATAGTTGGTCCTTGGCGGCGCGGCGTTGCTCGCCGGCTTCGAACCCGATCACGTGCCGGTAGGGTTGACCATCGGTGATTTTCTTGATGACCGGATCCAGTGCCCAGCCCTTGGCGTGGATCGAGCAGGCACGCTTGCCGCCGAGCTGCGGAACCGTTCCAGCAGAAAGCATTTCGGTAGAAAGGCGATACGCGCCGTCGCTGTACAACTTCTGCGGACAGGTCGAATCGTCAAGCACCACAACCCCGTTGCCGTTCGCGGTCGGAGTGCGCTCAGAGCGGGCACATTGGATGTAGCGAACACCGAACCGCCTGAACAATGGGAGGATGTACGTCTCGACATCCCTAGAGGTGGAACGGAATTCGTCACCCGTCATGGCCGTCAGCACCACCATGTCGGCCAGGTCGAAATCCCGAGTCTCCGGTTCGGTCAGCCACCGCAGCAGCAAGCAAGTGGAGTCAAGCCCAAGGCCGTAACTGACCACAACTTTCGGGCGGTGCTCACCGGAGACGATGCCTGGGATCTCCAATTCCGTTGTGGCCGTGCGGCTCATGCTGTCCCCCCCATCGATCAGATGCTGTTGTCTCTAGACTACCAAACTGGTAGGCTAAAGACAACCGGCCTCGAGGTGAGGCGGTGCCCGGCGAGCACGAGGAAGAAGGTCGACCCAATGACTTATGGCGACGACAGCGGCAACCCCCGAGCGGCCTACCTGAGCGCACTGCGCCGCAACTACACCTTCGACAGTGCACGCGCAGCCGTAGCCACTGCCAGCGAGAAGCTCAACGAAGCCAGGGCCACCCTCGTTCTGGCCCATGACCTTCGCGCCGACCTCGGCGTCCTAGATGTCCGCGTCCTGAGCCGGGCGGTCGAAACCCTCAGCGCTGACCTGCACGCCCTCGGCGAAGCGCTGGCCGACACCGTGGACGTGTTGGCGACCCTCAACGGCCGGGCCCGCCCGGCTCGCGCCACTGAGTACGTCGCCGCCGACGGTGTCACGGTCATCCAGATCGACACCGACGCCAACGTCGGACCCGTCCGAGTCAACCTCAACGACACCTGCATCCACGACGGCCGCCCCGCAGCGGCCACGCCGGAGGAAGGCAGCTACTGGCCCACCGAGGCCGGACTGCTGGCCATTCACCACAACGGCCGCCGCAGCGACGGCTAGCCCAGCGACCCCCGCCAGAGCCTCACATCACCACCGATAAGGAGACCACCCATGACCACTGCCGGCACCTTTGCTCTCGACGCCGGGCTGCACACCTACCCCGCGGCGGGATTCGACATCCCCTGGAACGGATGGGCCACACCCATCGTCAGCCGCGCCACCCTGTGCGCCCTGATCGCCAACGAAGATCCCCTCGGGCAACGCCTGACCCTGGAGTTCGACGGAACCATCGCCACCGTCGCCGACCGCGACCCCGCCGGACGCCACACCGACGCCGTCACGCTGGTTCCAGACGCCGACGGCCTCTACCATCTTGTCGCACTGGGATGGACATTCCACCAGATCGAAGAACGCCCCCAGCGGGGCCAATTCGCCACCCCGGAATGCCGCTATACCGTCACCTGGCAGATCGACGCACTCGATGCGACAACCCCGGTCGAGGCCGCCCAGTTCGCCCGCGACGCCCAAACCCGGCCCCAGACCACGGCCACTGTCTTCACTGTCACCGACACCACAACAGGCCAGCACCACCTCGTTGACCTGGCTGCGCAGAACCCCGACCAGGACCAGCCGCACGACTGCTAGCAGCCGCGCCCGGCCCGCAGCGCCCCGCGCCTCGACGTGCGCTGCCGCCGGGCGCACCCAGTCGCGCAAGCAACCGTTGCGCCCACCTGGTGGGGGCGAGGATGCACGTAGGCGCCCGCTGGCGTCGCCCCCGCCCCGCGCTGGTGCTGCCGACGCCCCTTCGGGAACGAACTACGCCCGGAGTGCCAGCGCCCAGGTCTGCGTTGAAGGCCCGGTGACGGCTTCTGCTCCTCGTCGCGACGAATCCAGACGACAAACCGCTGAGACAAACGACAGCCGCATGACAAACCCGCTGAGAATATGACACGCGGGCTGAGACCCGCGTCCCACCCCCGCCCCGAAGTGGTTGTCTAAACACCACCATTAGTGGTAGACTAAAAACAACCACTTAGGAGGGGCGATGGCCACCAGCGCGACCACTGACCGAGGAACCGTCACCGCAGGCGACAGCCCCGACTTGCGTTCCTATGACTGGATTTTGGTGTCCTCCAGCGCCGGGAAGGACTCGCAAGCTGCCCTCGACGTCGTAGCCGAGGCAGCCTCACAGGCTGGCGCCCTCGACCGGGTCGTGGTGGTGCACGCCGACCTCGGGGAAGCGGAGTGGGACGGCGTGCCGGAACTGGCCGCCGAACACGCCGCCCACTACGGACTGCGCTTTGAGCTGGCCCGCCGTGAACGCGACGGAGCCCTGTACACCATCCTCGATCACGTCCAGCAGCGCGGCATGTGGCCGAGCAGCCAACAACGTTGGTGCACTTCAGATTTCAAGCGCGGACCGATCCGCAAAGTGATGACCAAACTCGTCGCAGAACTGCGCGACAGCGACCAGGTGGTGGGCCGGCCGGTGCATCTGCTCAACGTCATGGGGCTGCGCGCCGAGGAGAGCAGCGCCCGCGCCCGCCGCCAGCCCTACGCCCCGAATCCCTCAGCCTCCAACGGCCGCCGCCGCGTCGATGACTGGTACCCCATCCACGAACTGTCGACCACCCAGGTCTGGCAGCGGGTCCGCTCTGCCGGCACCCGCCCGCACCCCGCCTACCTGGAAGGCATGTCCCGACTGTCCTGCCGATTTTGCGTGCTGGCCAGCCGCGCGGACCTGGTGTGCTCAGCCCGGCTGAACCCCGAACTGGCCCGCCGCTACGCCGCAGTCGAAACCCAGACCGGGCACCGCTTCCGCGCCGACCTGTCCATGGCCGACATCATCGCCGAGGCCGCCGCCGGTGAACAGGGAGCCTTCCTCGACCTTGCCGAACTGCACCCCATCGGGTCATGAGCACCGCCACCAGTCAGGAGCCGACCATGAGCACCAACACCATTCACCCCGTGCAGGGCCGCGATCCCTACGCCAGCCGCCGCGTGGCGGTGTACAAGAACCTGCACAAGGGCGCCTGGTCGATCAAAGCCCTCGACGGCCCCCACAAGGGCAAGATCGTCGCCCACGCCGACCGCGTCGGACTGCTCGACTGTGCAATGCACGTCGGGCGAGCCGCTCAGGCCCGCATCGCCGCCGGTGCGGCCCGCGAGGTCCACGCCTGGGTGACCGGCCGCCTGGCCGACATCACCCTCGACCACCCCGCCCGCCTGGTCTACCGCCCGCATGAACGTCCCGAGTTCTACCTGGCCGCCACCGGCCGCGCCGTGGCCACCAGCCCAGCCGCACTGTTCACCGACCACGCCTACATCAACGCCGCCTGACGCCCAGAGGAACCCAGCCATGACCACCCCCACCCTCCCCCTGCCGACCATCCCCGACGACACCCTGCGCGAACTGCTCTGCGCCTACTTCTTCGCCCGCGACGACCTCTACGAGACCGAGGCCGACGCCGAGGTCAGAGCCGCCCACCCCGAGTCGATGTGCACCACCAGCCGACAAGCCGTCATCGACCTGGCCGACGAACTGGTCGCCCGATTCGTGCCCGACACCGCTGCTCGCTGCGCCCTGACCGGCGAAGACCCCGCCACGCTGGCCTACACCGGCCCATCGCAACCCCGCGCCGGCGACCTCATCGCCGCGATCCACCCCGGCACCGGACGCATCACCGGCACCGTCCACGCCGTCACCGACCACGCAGCCATCGTCCACTGGCAGTACACGAACCTGCCGCCGATCACCTACCCACTGACCCAGATCGTGCCCACCGCTTGCGGCTGGCACATCAGACGCACCTGATCTCGCCCCCGCACACGCCCCATCACCGCCAAGGGAAGGAACCGACCCCGCCATGACCACCAGCATCGACCGATTCGCCGACAGCGTCCGCTATCACTTCGCCCACCCCCCTGCTGACTGGACCATCCGCAAAATCGACTCCCGTCGCTGGGCGGTGATCAACACCGCCGGAGACACCATCGACACCCACCCCACCCGCAGCGCTGCCGAACACGCCGCTGCCGCCGGCCCCTACGTCCGGATCTGGTCGGACCGCACCGCCTGGTACCTCGGCACCACCAACGACCCCCGCAACCGCACACTGACCCCCGAGGAACTGCGCACCATCGCCACCGTGCTCACCGACCTCGACCACCCCGAGGCCCCCGCCGCCCGCCACCGCGCCTGGCCCGACACCGAATTCTGCGACCTGTGCGACCTCCCCTTGACCGGCCCAGGCCGCCTGTGCCCCAACTGCGACCACTGCGACACCGAGGACTGCACCAATCCCCTCAACGACGGCGAAGGCTACGACGGCTACTGCGGCGACTGCGCCGATCGCCGCGCCAACCTCTACGACTGACCCGACTCCGCCGGACCTCCGGCCCATCACGTACCACCTCCGGCTAGTTGTCGTGACCTGAGAGGTTGTTGACGGCGCGCCTGCTTGAAATGGGGAGGACCTCCTGACGGAGTGGATGTGTCTGG
>JAKJHY010000060.1 GCA_021648845.1 Mycobacterium sp. MBM
AACTCGATCTTTTACGGCGATAAATTGCTCACCACCGCCAACCCGCAAGCGGACAAGGACATGTTGCTGTTCAGCCGCCTGGGCATCCTCCCTGAAGCACACGAAGACCATGCCGACGAAGTGCATCAGGCGGCCATTGAGCACGCTTTGATGGACCAAAAATCCAGCGAGCAGTTTTATAACGCTGCGGTTTAACAGCGCTGCATTTTTGTAGTCGCTGCCGCAGGCTGCGATAAAGATTACAGGGGACCTTTTTCTCATGTCTTTTGATTTAACGGCTCGTCTGGCCGCGCGTCGTGCCGACAATTTGTATCGCCAGCGCCCTTTGCTTGAAAGCCCGCAAGGCCCGCAGGTGGTGGTGGACGGTCAGCCTTTATTGGCCTTTTGTAGCAACGACTACCTGGGCCTGGCCAATCACCCGCAGGTGATCGAAGCGTGGCAAGCCGGTGCGTCGCGCTGGGGCGTGGGCGGCGGGGCGTCGCACTTGGTCATTGGCCACAGTCGCCCGCATCACGCCCTCGAAGAAGCGCTCGCCGAGTTCACCGCTCGCCCGCGCGCGCTACTGTTCAGCAACGGTTACATGGCGAACATGGGCGCTGTCACAGCGCTGGCAGGTCAGGGCGACACGGTGCTGGAAGACCGTCTCAACCACGCCTCTTTGCTGGATGCGGGCTTGTTGAGCGGGGCACGGTTCAGCCGTTATTTGCACAACGACGCCGCGAGTTTGGCCAGCCGTCTGGAGAAAGCTGTCGGCCATACGCTGGTGGTGACCGATGGCGTGTTCAGCATGGACGGCGATGTAGCCAATTTGCCCGCATTGGCCCATGAAGCTCGCGCTAAGGGCGCGTGGTTGATGGTCGACGATGCCCACGGTTTTGGTCCGCTGGGTGCCACCGGGGGTGGAATTGTCGAGCATTTCGGCTTGAGCCAGCACGACGTTCCCGTGCTGGTCGGCACCCTGGGCAAAGCCTTTGGCACCAGCGGCGCCTTTGTGGCCGGCAGCGAAGCGTTGATTGAAAGCCTGATCCAGTTCGCCCGTCCTTATATCTACACCACCAGCCAGCCGCCCGCGTTGGCGTGCGCCACGCTCAAAAGCCTTGAGTTGTTACGCAGCGAGCACTGGCGCCGTGAGCATTTGAATACCTTGATCCGCCAGTTCCGTGCCGGTGCTCAGCAGATCGGCTTGCAACTGATGGACAGCTTTACGCCGATCCAGCCGATCATGATTGGCGACAGCGCAGAGGCGATGCGCTTGTCGCAGCAATTGCGCGAGCGCGGCGTGCTGGTCACCGCTATCCGCCCACCCACGGTGCCTGTCGGTAGCGCGCGGTTACGTGTGACGTTGTCTGCCGCCCACACAGAGGCGCAGGTGCAGCTACTGTTAAATGCATTATACGACTGTTGGCGAAAACCGGAGTCCGAGCATGCGTGATCGTTTGATTTTGCTCCCCGGCTGGGGGTTGGGTATCTCACCGCTGGAGCCTTTGGCGGTTGCACTGCGTGGCCTGGACGCGCGCCTGCGGGTGGAAATAGAACCCTTGCCGGTGCTCGCTTCGGCGCAGTTGGATGACTGGCTGGATGAGTTGGACGCGGCGTTGCCGGATGACGTCTGGCTGGGGGGGTGGTCACTGGGTGGCATGTTGGCCAGCGAATTGGCCGCGCGGCGCGGCGAGCGGTGTTGCGGGTTGGTGACGCTGGCCAGTAACCCGTGTTTTGTCAGCCGCGACGATTGGCCCAACGCAATGCCGTGTGCCACCTTCGAGGATTTTATCGACGGTTTTCGTAAGGCACCCAATACGACGCTTAAGCGCTTTTCTTTGTTGTGCAGTGAAGGTCGGGGTATGGCGAGCTTACTCCTCAATGGTGCGCCGAAGGCTGAGCCAGACACCCTGCTTGCAGGGCTGGAGCTGCTCGCCAAGATGGACACGCGACCCGCTCTGCAACACTTTAATGGCCCGCAGTTTCACGTGTTTGCCGGGCAGGATGAGCTGGTGCCGGCGTCAGTCGCCAGTGATGTGCTGGCGTTATTGCCTGATGTTGAAGTGGGCCTGATGGAGCAGGCCTGTCATGCGTTTCTTCTGCAAGCACCCCACGAATTGGCGGCGGCGATTCAGAGCTTTTTAACCGGGTTGGGTGATGACTGATTTGAGTGTGGCAAGCCTGCCGGACAAACGTCTGGTGGCGGTTTCGTTTTCCCGCGCGGCGGCCAGTTATGACAGCGTGGCTGAACTGCAACGCGACGTCGGTCATGAACTGATGAACCGTTTACCTGTGGGCTTGAACCCACAACGTTGGTTGGATGTGGGCTGTGGCACGGGGTACTTCAGTCGCGTGTTGGGTCAGCACTTTCCTCACAGCGAAGGGCTGGCGCTGGATATCGCACAAGGCATGCTGGCTTACGCCCGGCCATTGGGGGGGGCCCAGCACTTCATCGCGGGTGATGCCGAGTGCCTGCCGCTGCAAGACAACAGTTGCGACGTGGTGTTTTCCAGCCTGGCGTTGCAATGGTGCGCGCACTTTGACGCAGTGCTCAGCGAGGCACAGCGGGTGCTCAAACCGGGCGGTGTACTGGCTTTCGCCAGTTTGTGCGTGGGCACGTTGAGTGAGCTGCGTGACAGTTGGAAGGCGGTTGACGGGCAGGTTCACGTCAACCGGTTTCGCGAGTTTTCGGCTTATCAACAGCTGTGTGCAGGAAGCGGTTTGCAGGTCAAAAGCTTGCACACGCAGCCCCATGTGCTGCATTACCCGCAGGTGCGCCAGTTGACCCATGAGCTAAAAGCACTGGGCGCGCACAACCTTAATCCGGGGCGACCTGAAGGCTTGACCGGCAGGGCGCGGGTTCAAGGGTTAATCGCGGCCTATGAACAATTTCGTCAGCCACTGGGGCTGCCAGCGACGTATCAAGTGGTCTACGGCATCTTGGAGAAAACGCGATGAGCCTTGCCTATTTCATTACCGGCACGGACACGGACGTGGGCAAAACCACGGTTGCAGCAGGTTTGTTGTACGCCGCCCGCACGGCGGGTTTAAGCACGGCAGCGGGCAAGCCTGTGGCCTCTGGGTGCGAAAAAACCGCCCAAGGGCTGCGCAACGCTGACGCGCTGGCGTTGATGGCTCAATGCACGATTGGCTTGAAGTATGACGAGGTGAACCCGCTGGCGTTCGAACCTGCCATCGCCCCGCATATTGCTGCGCGCGAGGCGGGTGTGGCGCTGACGGTTGAATCATTGCTGGCACCGATGCGCCATATTTTGGCGCAACACGCCGATTTCACCCTGATAGAGGGGGCGGGTGGCTGGCGCGTGCCTTTGTCGGGGCAGGATAGCCTGTCTGACGTGGCCCAAGGGCTGGGACTGCCGGTGATTTTGGTGGTAGGCGTGAGGTTGGGCTGTATCAGCCACGCTTTGCTGACCGCTGAGGCGATTGCTCAAGATGGTCTGCAACTGGCGGGCTGGGTGGCCAATATCATCGACCCGCACACCGCACGGCTTGAAGAAAACCTGGCAACCCTGGCCGAACGCTTGCCCGCACCCTGCCTTGGCCGGGTGCCCGCGCTCACGTCACCCACGGCGCAGGCGGTGGCCGAGCATGTGCAACTGGACCTGCTGGACTGAGTGCGGCGCTATTGCTCAGGGCTATTGAAGGGCGCGCAACCATCAGGTTTTTTGACGGGCCTTTTGCCAGTATGTCTGCTTCAATGAAGCCTGATGACCTTGAAAGGGAAGATGTCGCTCATGGAAATCTCGGGAAGCACCGCGTTCTACGCAGGTCTAAGTTCCATTCAGGCGGGGCAGAACCGTGTCGATCAAGCGGGCGGGCACATCGCCAATGCCACGGTTGAACGCTCGGTCGCGAGCCAATCCTCCGACACACAGGTCAACCGCATGCGCGCCGTCGACCGTAGTCAGCTCTCAGATATTGCCAGTGATGTGGCTGATTTAAGCGTAGGCAAAGCGCAAGTCGAACTCGGCGCCAAAGTGGTACGCACCGCTGACGAAATGGTCGGTACGCTGATCGATACCTACGCCTGATCCTGGCGTGCCCTCGTAGCGTCAGCGTTACTGCCTAACGCCTGCTGCGCCGCCGCACTTCGCTTTCGCCTGCAGCGATGCTGGTGGCGTGACATTCAACAGTCTTTTGAGAATTCGCAGTTGTTTGCCCTTCGGGACGAACGGCTCCTTGCGCCTGCTTGACAATAAATGGGCGTAAACGTATGTTTCAAACACCTGTTTGACCGCAATAACAAATTCTACGCGGTTGTTCATTCCCGGATTCATCAGCAGAGGTTTATCGCTATGCCTGATTACAAGGCCCCCTTGCGTGATATTCGCTTCGTTCGTGACGAACTGCTCGGTTACGAAGCGCATTATCAGAGCCTGCCGGCTTGCCAGGACGCTACTCCAGACATGGTTGACGCCATTCTTGAAGAAGGCGCCAAGTTTTGTGAGCAGGTGCTGGCACCTCTGAACCGTGTGGGTGACACCGAAGGCTGCACCTGGAGTGAGTCCGGGGTTAAAACCCCTACCGGTTTTAAAGAAGCCTACAAGCAATTCGTTGAAGGTGGCTGGCCGAGCCTGGCGCATGACGTTGCCCACGGCGGTCAGGGCCTGCCTGAGTCGCTGGGCCTGGCGGTCAGCGAAATGGTGGGTGAAGCCAACTGGTCGTGGGGCATGTACCCGGGCCTGTCGCATGGCGCGATGAACACCATCTCCGAGCACGGCACTCCCGAGCAGCAAGAGACCTACCTGAGCAAGCTGGTTACCGGTGAATGGACCGGCACCATGTGCTTGACCGAATCGCACTGCGGTACTGACTTGGGCATGCTGCGCACCAAGGCCGAACCTCAAGCTGATGGCTCCTACAAAGTTTCCGGCACCAAGATCTTCATCTCGGCCGGTGAACACGACATGGCCGACAACATCGTCCACATTGTTCTGGCCCGCCTGCCGGATGCACCGGCTGGCACCAAAGGCATTTCGCTGTTTATCGTGCCCAAGTTCATGGCCAATGCTGACGGCTCGCTCGGTGAGCGTAACGCCGTATCGTGTGGCTCCCTTGAGCACAAAATGGGCATCCACGGTAACGCCACCTGTGTGATGAACTTCGACGGCGCGACAGGTTTCCTGATCGGCCCGCCGAACAAAGGCCTGAACTGCATGTTCACCTTTATGAACACCGCACGTCTGGGCACCGCGCTGCAAGGCCTGTCCCACGCCGAAATCGGTTTCCAGGGCGGCTTGAAATACGCCCGTGACCGCCTGCAAATGCGCTCGCTGACCGGCCCTAAATTCCCGGAAAAAGCCGCCGACCCGATCATCGTTCACCCGGACGTACGTCGCATGCTGTTGACCATGAAGGCATTCGCCGAAGGCAACCGTGCGATGGTTTACTTCACAGCCAAGCAAGTCGACATCGTGAAATACGGCGTTGATGAAGAAGAGAAGAAGAAAGCCGACGCACTGCTGGCGTTCATGACGCCGATTGCCAAAGCCTTCATGACCGAAGTGGGTTTTGAATCCGCCAACCACGGCGTTCAAATCTACGGCGGCCACGGTTTCATCTCTGAGTGGGGCATGGAGCAGAACGTTCGCGACAGCCGTATTTCGATGCTGTACGAAGGCACCACCGGCATCCAGGCACTCGACCTGCTGGGCCGTAAAGTGCTGATGACTCAAGGCGAAGCGCTCAAAGGCTTCACCAAGATCGTGCACAAGTTCTGCCAGACCAACGAAGGCAACGAAGGCGTTCAAGAGTTCGTCGCACCGCTGGCTGCACTGAACAAAGAATGGGGCGAGCTGACCATGAAGGTCGGTATGGCGGCCATGAAAGACCGTGAAGAAGTGGGCGCGGCCTCGGTCGACTACCTGATGTATTCCGGTTATGCCTGCCTGGCGTACTTCTGGGCTGACATGGCGCGTTTGGCCGCAGAGAAACTGGCTGCTGGCACGTCGGAAGAAGCCTTCTACAAAGCTAAATTGCAGACGGCGCGTTTCTACTTCCAGCGCATCCTGCCGCGTACCCGTACACACGTTGCAACCATGTTGTCAGGCGCTGCCAACCTGATGGACATGAAAGAAGAAGACTTCGACCTGGGCTACTAAGCCTAAGCGCGTCACCTTCCCAAAAACCGTTTCACCTCTGGGTGAAGCGGTTTTTTTATGCGCGGATTCTGCGTAGCAGTTAGCCAACACCACGTTCGGCCGCAAGGCTGTCGTACAACCTGAGATCACGCCCGGTCAAAGGTGCACGATTGTGGCGTAATCGCCTGTCACATTGGGCCACAGCGACAAAATGCAGAACGCCTCCGTGAGTCTTTTTTAATCCGACAAATGCGTTAAGCCTTTTGCCTTTCCAGCCGTTAAAACCTATGGCTGAGGCGACCGGGACGTTTCCAAGTGTGCTTAATTGCGGTAAAAGCAGGCACAATGCCATTACTTGGTTGTTCGGGTTGGAGCTTTACTTTTGTCGCGTTCTTCTGCTGCATGTGTCAGTCACTTTTTGCCGTCTCTGCTGCTGCTTATCGCAGGGCTTGCGGCTGCCTACGTCAAAGACCTCAATGTGTTCTTCACCTCACTCTTCAACGTGCTGCCCACCCTGGTGCTGTTGTTGGGAGGCGCTTACTGCGCGGTTTACCGCCGCCAGCGTGAATTGTTCTTGATGCTTACGGTGTATATCGCCTATTTCCTGCTCGATACCCAGACCGATTACTACCGCGATAACGGCGTTGTGCGCCCGGACGCGGCGGTGATCTTTCATGTGTGCTCCCTGTTATTGCCGTTGCTGTACAGCGTGTACGCGGCCTGGGAGGAGCGCACACATCTGTTTCAGGATCTGGTGGCGCGTTTTGCGGTGCTGTTGGCCATCGGCAGTGTCGCGCTGGGGCTGGAGCAAAGTTACCCACAGGCGCTGCTCAATTGGCTGGCCGAGATCCGTTGGCCCGCACTGCATGGCCGCTGGATGAGCTTGATTCAGTTGTCGTATCCGGTGTTTTTCATCGGTTTTGTGCTGCTGGGCTGGCAATACTGGCGCAACCCGCGGCCCCTGCATGCCGCCCAGCTGGTAGGGCTGGTAGGGCTGTTCTGGATGCTGCCGCAGACGTTTATCTTGCCGTTCACCCTTAACATCATGTGCAGCCAGGTGATGTTGATGATTGCCGCAGCGGTAGCGCATGAGGCGTATCAAATGGCCTTTCGCGATGAGCTGACCGGCCTGCCGGGGCGTCGCGCACTGAATGAACGCTTGCAGCGTTTGGGGCGCAATTACGTGCTGGCGATGAGTGACGTCGACCATTTCAAAAAATTCAACGACACCCACGGTCACGATGTGGGCGATCAGGTGCTGCGACTGGTCGCCAGCAAACTGTCCAAAGTCGGCGGTGGCGGTCGGGCCTATCGCTATGGCGGTGAAGAATTCGCCCTGGTGTTTGCAGGTAAAACGCTGGATGAGTGCATGCCGCATCTGGATGAGTTGCGTGAAGCCATTGCGGTTTACAACATCCATTTACGCAACCAGGAAAACCGCCCGCAGGACGACCAGCAAGGTCGTCAGCGCCGAGCCGGTACGCGGGCTACCAGCGTGTCGGTGACGGTCAGTATTGGTGTGGCCGAACGCATGCCAGAACAGCGCACGGCCGAGGAGGTGCTAAAAGCGGCGGACAAGGCGCTCTACAGCGCGAAAAGTGCCGGGCGTAACTGCGTCGTTGCCTACGGGCAAACCCGACGGGGGGCGGTGCGCACGACAGAAATTCCTGCGTAGCGTGACCGTGTATTAAATTTGAGTCACTACCGGACCCTATGTATCGCAATCGTTGTTAAGTTAGACTGGCCACAGCAAAACGTGGCCCGGCTCGGGCTTAACTGGTAGTAATTGCGAGGTTTGTCATGGCTGATTACAAAGCGCCCCTGCGCGATATGCGCTTCGTCCTTAATGAAGTGTTCGATGTTGCAGCGCTTTGGGGGACATTGCCTGCTTTGGCAGACACGGTGGATGCGCAGACGGTAGAAGCAATTCTTGAAGAAGCGGGCAAAGTCACCGCTAAAAGTATCGCCCCGCTCAGCCGTAGCGGCGATGAAGAAGGATGCCACTGGCACGATACCGTCGTAACCACCCCCGCAGGTTTCGTTGATGCTTATAAAACCTACGCCGAAGGCGGATGGGTGGGCGTCGGTGGCGATCCTGAGTTCGGCGGCATGGGCATGCCCAAAGCGGTCTCGGCGCAAGTCGAAGAAATGATCAACTCCTCCAGCCTCGCGTTCGGCTTGTACCCGATGCTGACAGCGGGTGCGTGCGTGTCGATCAATGCGCATGCCAGCGAAGAACTGAAGGCGATGTACCTGCCCAATATGTATTCGGGCGTGTGGGCTGGCTCCATGTGCCTGACCGAACCCCATGCGGGCACTGACTTGGGGATCATCCGCACCAAGGCCGAACCTCAAGCCGATGGCTCCTACACCCTCAGCGGTACGAAGATTTTCATCACCGGTGGTGAGCACGACCTGACGGAAAATATCATCCATTTGGTACTGGCCAAGTTGCCGGACGCGCCGGCTGGCCCCAAAGGTATTTCGCTGTTTCTGGTACCCAAATTCAGGGTCAATGCCGATGGCAGCCTGGGCGAGCGTAACCCGGTCACCTGCGGTTCCATTGAACACAAAATGGGTATTCAAGCGTCGGCAACGTGCGTGATGAACTTCGACGAGGCGGTGGGTTATCTGGTCGGCGAACCTAACCGTGGTCTGGCGGCGATGTTCACCATGATGAACTACGAGCGTTTGGGCGTCGGTATCCAGGGGCTGGCTTCGGGTGAGCGTTCGTACCAGAACGCAGTGGAATATGCCCGTGATCGCTTGCAAGGCCGCGCTGCGACCGGTGCTCAAGCCAAAGACAAAGCCGCTGATCCGATCATTGTGCACGCCGATGTGCGCCGTATGTTGCTGACCATGAAAGCGTGCAACGAAGGCGGGCGTGCGTTCTCCACCTATGTCGCCAACCAGTTGGACATTGCCAAGTTCAGTCAGGAGCGGGCCGATGGCCTGGTGGCTTTGCTGACGCCAGTCGCCAAAGCGTTCTTGACCGATTTGGGGCTTGAAACCACCGTGCACGGTCAGCAGGTGTTTGGCGGTCACGGTTATATTCGTGAATGGGGGCAGGAGCAGTTAGTACGTGATGTGCGTATAACGCAGATCTACGAAGGCACCAACGGTATTCAGGCGCTGGACCTGGTGGGGCGCAAGATCGTGGGCAACAACGGGGCGTATTACCGTTTGTATGCCGA
>JAKJHY010000061.1 GCA_021648845.1 Mycobacterium sp. MBM
GAGGTCGGACGGCTCGACCGGGCCTATCAGGCGCTGGGCCGCACCGCGCGCCAAGCTGACCTCAAAGCCCAAGGGCACAAGCAAATCAACGAAGGCCGGGCCAGTGTCAAAAGCACGGTCGGCCGGGCGGCGGTAGGGGTGGCCGCACTGGCGGTACCGACCAAAGTCAGCGCCGATTACAACGCCATCATTCGTGACATCGCAATCAAGGCCGGTATTGCCAATGCCCCCGAAGAAAAGCAGATGTCGCGCACCATCATCGACACCTCACGCGATACCGGGTTGGCCCGCAACGAAGTGGCCAATGTAGTCAACGAGCTGGTCGGTGCCGGTATGGACTTGGCCAAGGCGCTGGAATACGCGCCAGTGGCAGCCAAGTTTGTAGTGGGCCAAGGCTCAGGCAGCGCCGAAACGGCGAAGATGATCAACGCCCTCGGGCAAAACGCCAAGATCACCGACGCCAAGGAAATGCAGCAAGCCCTCGAAGCCATCGCGTTTCAAGGGCAAGCGGGCAGTTTTGAAGCCAGTGACATGGCGCGCTGGTTCCCCGAGTTGTTGGCCAATATGGGCAAGCTGGGCATCACCGGTATGGACGCCGTCACGCAACTGGGCGCCATGCTCCAGGTGCAGATGAAAACAGCGGGCGGCGCCGACGAAGCGGCCAACAACATCAAGAACTGGATGGATAAAATCGGTTCGTCGCAGACCGTCGACGCGTACAACAAGGCCGGGATCGATTACGAAGGCTCGATGCGCACCGGCCTGCAACAGAACATGTCGACCCTAGAGTCGAGCATGGCGTTGGCCAAAAAATACATCGAGACCACCGACCCGAAACGCGCGGCCAAGATGGCCGAAGCGACGGCGAAAATCAGCAAGGAGTCCAACCCGGAAAAAGCCAAGGCCATGATGGCCTCGCTGGAGCAGGCGTTGCGCACTGGCGACCTGTTCGCCGACATGCAGGTCAAGGCCGCGCTCACTGCCTACATGCAAAACAAGGAACTGTACGGCCAACTGAAACGTGAATCGCGGGACGCCACCGGCATCCTCGACAAAAACCTCAGCGAGCGCCGCGAGTCTTCCTCGCAAAAATGGGCCGAAATGGCGCAGTCGATGGACGACGCCATGCGCTCGGTGGGCGATGCGATCCGCCCGATCACGGACGGCGTGGCCGAAGGGCTGACCACGGTGGCCAAGGGCATCACCTCACTCAGTGATCGCACCCCCGGGTTGGCAATGGGGCTTACGGTGCTGGCCGGTGGAGCGCTAACCCTGCAAGGGCTGCTGGGGTCGTTCAAAATCGGCAAGGGCTTGTTCAACCTCGCGCGCGGCGCAATGGGTGGCCGCGATGCCAAGGGCGTGCAAAAGGTCTTTGTGACCAACGCCGGTGACGGCGACGACAAGGACGATAGTAAAGGCTCCAAGGTGCTGGCCCTCGCTGAGATCGGGTTGAAAGCGTTCGGCGGTAAAAAGGACGGTGATGACGACAACGAGGAAGGCGGCGACAGCAAAGGCTTTGACCCTATTGATACGGGGCTAAAGCTGCTGGACGTGTTCCGTGAAGCCAAAAATGATGATGACGGCGGCGAAGACTCAGGGCCGCAAAAGGTGTTTGTGGTCAACGCCGCAGCAATGGGCGGCGGGGGCGGTGGAGGCGGCGGTGATCGAGGTCGGCGCCGTCGCGGCGGTGGCAATCGCAACGGACGTCGCCGGGGTGGTGGTGGTGGTGGTGGTGGTGGTGGTGGTGGGCCTCGGCCGCCGCGTCCGCCCGTGCCGCCTGTTCCACCGGTTCCGCCCGTACCACCGGGTCGCCTTGGTCGGGTGATGGGCTTTGCCAGCAAGGCGGGCAAGGTCGGTAAATTGATCCCGGGCGGCTCGCTGCTTGAGGGCGGCATGCGCGCAATTGACACCTACCAGAACGCCGAAACCAAGGAGGAAAAAGCTGAAGGCTACGGCGCCGCAGCGGGCAACATGGCCGGTGCGCTGGCAGGGGCCGCTGCCGGTGCGGCCATCGGTTCCGTGGTGCCGATTTTGGGTACGGCGGTCGGTGGCTTGATCGGCGGCATTTTGGGCAGCATGGGCGGCGAGTCGGTCGGTGCTTTTGTGGGCAAATCGTGGTTCGGCTCGGACGATGAAAAACCGGCCGAACCTGATAAGCCCGAGGCCAAGCCTGCGGGCGAGCCACCGACGCCAGTGGTTAAGCCCGTGTCGTATGACCCGAACGATCCAGACTCGAAAGACCCGCTCCTGTTGCCGCACTTTGCCAACAAACCGCGCTTTCCCGGTGCGGACTTGGTGCCTCCGAGTGCGTTGCCGGCACAAACACAATCACCGGCGCCTGTGGTTAAACCGGTGTCCTATGACCCGGCTGATCCTGACTCGGCTAATCCGTTTCTGTTACCGCACTTCGCCAACAAACCGCGCTTCCCGGGCGCGGACCTGGTGCGGCCCAAATCGCTACCGCCTGAAGGCTCAACCGGTGCCAGTGCATCACGCGAGCTGCCCGGTGCAGTAAACATGGGCGACGTGGTGCGTTCGTTTGCCAGCACCGCGCCTGCGGGGCCGCTGGCCATGCCGCCGAAGGTGGAGCCGGTGCTCAAGGTCGAACCGCCGAAGATCGATCAGAAGATTGATGTTAAGGCTGACCTGGTCATCAACGTGCAAGGCGACGTAAAAGACCCGGCCGCACTGGCCCGCGAGCTACAGCCGCACCTGCAACGTCAGATCGAGCAAATCAACCAGCAGATGTCGAGCCGTAACCTGTACGACCAACCGCATCTGTAAGGAGGGCACGCATGGCCTACATGGAACAATTGCAGTCGGGGTTGAAGTACCTGACTGCGGCCGGGGAAACCGGGCGCCGCAGTTTGGACGGCATGCTCGGGCCAGTGAACGGCGCCATTGGTGAAATCAGCGGCGCCGCGTCTGAGCTGAGCGACTTGCCGTTTATTGGTCCTGCGGTAGGGGCCAAGGTGCAACGGCTTATGCGCGGCGTTAACGCGGCACAGGCCAAGGTCGGCGCGGTGGTGGCCACCTACAACAAAGCCACCCGCGCAGCCTCGCAGATCGAGGAGCGCCTCGGCGTGCTCAAAGAACAGGCGGGCAAGGCCGCGACCGCGATCAACAAAATCGCAGGCAAGGTCAGCCCGTCACTGGCCAACATCGTGCCCACCGGCGCGCTGGGCGCAGACGTGACCCCGGCCGCCGAAGCGGTGAAGCCATTCCCTCACCTGCTGATCATGCAACCGCTCAAGCCCGGATCGACACCGTTCTACTTCAACCTGGACACCGCCGCGTTCGACGAACTCAAGCGCTCCAGCGAATACCGCTGGGCCTCGCAAGAGCGCCTGAGCCGCCGCCCGGCGCAACAAGCGGTGGGCATGGGCGAAGAACGCATCACCCTCACGGGCGCGATTTTTGGCGGGTTCAAAGGCGGCATCAAACAACTCGACACCCTGCGCAGCATAGCCGCCCAGCTTCAACCGCTGGGCCTGACCACCGGCTATGGCGACGTGCTGGGCAACTGGTGTTTGAAAAACATCGAAGAAGAACAAAGCGCCCTGCTGCAAGGCGGCATCCCGCGTAAACAGGGCTTTACCTTGGAGTTTGTGCGCTATGGCGACGACCTGCAGAACAGCTAGCGGCGACGTGCTCGACACGATCTGCCAAAACTACTACGGCCACCTCAACGGCACGGTCGAGGCCGTGCTCGATGCCAACCAAGGGCTGGCCGATGAGGTGCAGCCGTTCAAGGCCGGGCTATTGATTCACCTGCCGGATTTGCCCGCGCCGAGTGATGAGGTGGTGATGCTCTGGAATTAACCGCGTTTCGTTACGCGTAACGCTCAACCACTCAGCCCGCCATCGCGCGGGCTTTCTTTTGTCTGGAATTCACCTCATGACCCCGACTTTTCGTCTTGTTGCTGACGGTGCTGACATCACCGCATTGATTAATGATCGTCTTCTGTTGCTTCGCACCACGGACAAGCCCGGCATGGAGTCCGACGACTTTGAACTTCGCATCGATGACCGTGATAGCGCCGTGTCATTGCCAAGTCGTGGAGCGAGTATCGAAGTATTCCTCGGCTACAGCGGCACCGCATTAACCCGCCTCGGGCACTACACCGTGGACGAGGTCGAGTTGTCCGGCCCGCCCGATACGCTGGTTATCCGGGGCAAAGCCAGCGACATGCGTGGCAGCGGCAAGACCACGCGCAGCGGCAGTTGGGAAAGGGTGAGTCTGGCCAGCATCGTCAAGGACGTGGCGGCACGCAACGGCTGGTCGCCGGTGTGCCCGGTCGACACGGTAGTGCCGCGTGCTGACCAGCTCAGCGAATCCGACTTCAACTTCATCACCCGACTCTCCAAGCAGTTCGACTGCACCGCCAAAGTGGCAGACGGCAAGTTGCTGGTGATGCAGCGCCAAGGTGGACAAAGCGCGAGTGGTACAGCGCTGGGCACCATCACCCTGACACGTAGCGACGTCAGCCGTTGGCAGTTCCGGTTGGGTGATCGAAGCGCCCATAAGGCGGTCAGCACCAAGCATCAGGACAAGAAAACCGGAAAGTTGGCCATCGTCACCTTGGACAACGACGAAGCCCCGGACGGTCTACCGCCCGTTCACACAGACCGCCACATTTATCCCAACAAATCCGCCGCGGAACAGGCTGCCAAAGCGAGGCTGGCCGCGTTCAATCGCTCGACCGCTGCTGTGCGGTTGGAAATGCCCGGTCGTACTGACCTGTTTGCCGAACGCACCATCAATGCCCAAGGCTTCAAGGTCGGGCTCGATGGCGAGTACCTGGTGGACTCGGTGGAGCAGGTTTTTACCCAAAGCGGGTGGAGCACCACCGTCGAATGCAATGGCGGCAAGAAAGGCAAAGCCAAGGCCAAAGGCAAGAAGCCCAAGGCTCCGTTAAAAATCGTATCGCTAAAAGCAGAATAAACCCACTCCCAGCCGGCCATGAGCGGGCGTTAACGTTAGGGCAAGCCTATGTCGATCACCCAGCAACAACTTCAGCAGATCCTCCCTAGCGCCGGCCAATCAGCCGGCGTTTTTGTTCCTGTCCTGAACACCGCGATGGTTCGCTTTCAGATCATCGGGACGAAGCGCGTCGCCGCCTTCATCGCCCAGATCGGTCACGAGTCCGGCCAGTTTCGCTACGTGCGCGAATTGGGCAGCGATCAGTACCTGAGCAAATACGACACCGGCTCACTCGCCAAGCGCTTGGGCAACACGCCCGAGGCGGACGGGGACGGCCAGAAGTATCGCGGCCGTGGACTGATCCAGATCACCGGCCGCGCCAACTACATCACATGTGGCGAAGCGCTGGCCCTTGATCTGGTCAACCATCCCGAGCTGCTTGAAAAGCCGCAGCACGCGTGCATGTCAGCAGCATGGTTTTGGGCGAGCAGGGGACTCAACACCTTGGCCGATGCGGGCCAGTTCGACACCATCACCCGCCGGATCAACGGCGGCCAAAACGGCGCAGCAGATCGTCAGGCGCTGTACGCCCGCGCGCTCAAGGTGTTGGCGTGAAGCTCGATGCGTTGAAGTGCGGCGGGGTGCTGCTGCTATTGCTCGGCCTTACGGTTGGCAGTGCATGGGCGGCATGGACGTGGCAAGCCAACGCCTACGAAAAGAAACTCGCCAAGCAAGAAGCTGCCTACCAAACAATCCTGACCCATCTGGCCAATGCCAACTCAGCGCTAATCATCGCGGAGCAGGGCAAGCGCCTCGCCCTGGAGCAATGGCTGGCTGCCAGTGACCAAGCCCACTACCGAGCCCTGACTGATGCCAAAACCACTCAAACCCGCCTGCGTGATCACCTTGCTACTGCAGATCTGCGGCTGTCAGTCCTACTCGACACCGCCGCCACAAATGGTGGTGACGGAATGCAAGCCTCCACCGTCCCCAGCGGCGTGGTTCATGGAACCGCGAGAGCCCAACTTGACCGAGCGCATGCTCAACGAATTATCAGAATCACCGGCGACGGCGACCAAGGACTGATCGCGCTGCAGGCCTGTCAGGCCTACGCCAAAGAAGTCTCACGCACGAAATGAAAGGAGCGACCGAAGCTGGATGCGTCAACATCCAGCCCGGCCACCAAACCCGCAGATCATCCCTGCAAGCCCAGTCAAGGCTCCTGCTCCGTGCACAAAGCGGAGCGAGCCTAGCACCTGTCTATCCATACAGTAAAGGTCTTGCAAACAATGTCCTCACCCATCATCCCTTGGATGGGCGGCAAACGCCGCCTGGCCGACCGCCTTATTCCCCTGTTCCCACCCCACGAATGCTACGTCGAAGTCTTCGCCGGCGGCGGGGCGCTCTACTTCCTGCGCCCGCAGCCTGCTCCAGTCGAAGTGCTAAACGACATCAACGGCGACCTGGTCACCCTGTACCGCGTTGTGCAGAACCACCTGGAAGAATTCGTGCGTCAATTCAAATGGGCACTCAGCTCACGGCAGATATTCGAGTGGCAAAAAATGACCCGCCCGGAGACCCTGACCGACATCCAGCGCGCCGCTCGTTTCTTTTACCTGCAGCACCATGCTTTCGGTGGCAAGGTCTCAGGTCAGAGTTTCGGTACCGCAACCACCGCCCCTGCAATCAACCTGCTGCGCATTGAAGAAAACCTGTCTGCGGCTTGGCAGCGCCTGTCCGGCACCTACGTCGAAAACCTGCCCTGGCTTGAGTGCGCCGAGCGCTACGACCGGCCGCACACCTTCCACTACATGGATCCACCTTACTGGCAGACCGCTGGCTACGGCGTGGACTTCCCGTTTGAAAACTATGAGCGCATGGCTGATTTTATGCGGCGCTGCAAAGGCAAGGTGATGGTCAGCATCAACGACCACCCTGACATTCGGCGGGTGTTTGAAGGATTTCATTTTGAGACGACTGATATCCGGTATACGACCACGAATCAGCGGCAGGGGAAGGCTGAGGTGACGGGTGAACTCATTGTTATGAATTGGGCGCCGCAGGCGTTCGGAGGTTTATTTAGATAATGCAAGTCCTGCAATGAAATCTGAGGGCAAAAGATTTCTAGTGTGCTGTCTCAGAAATAAATTTCTAGCCTGAGCTATGCTTCTGTGGTTAGTCAGTGCTTGGAGTGATCACATGAACTCTCAGGACATCGTGCTCAGTGAATACGGATAAATTGAACTGAGTCGACGCATAAGGTCGGCCACTATCAGTCAGCGCGACGGTCGTCGGGCGCGGGTGATTTTACTGGCGGCTCAAGGCCGTTCGCGCAACGAGATTGCCCAGTTAACCGGCCTCTCCGTTGTGTCAGTCACGCGCTGGTGCAAGCGTTTTCAAGAGCTGCGTCTGCAAGGCCTGGTGGATCTGCCCGGACGAGGTCGCAAGCCATCCTTGCCGGCCGAAGCGTTGAAGCGAACCCTTGAACAAGTCACTCAGCCGCGTATCGGTCAGCCCGTTGGAGCTGTCGAAGCATGGCTCGAGTCGCCGGCATTTCACCGGCCAGCGTCCAGCGGATATGGGCCGCCAACGACATAAAACCGCACCTGACACGCACCTTCAAGCTGTCCAACGACCCGAACTTCGAAGAGAAATTCTGGGACGTCATCGGGCTGTATCTGGCGCCTCCCGATAAAGCCCTGGTGCTCTGTTGCGATGAGAAGAGCCAGGTTCAAGCCTTGCAGCGCACGCAACCCGGATTGCCGTTGGGTATCGGTCATATCCGTACACAAACCCATGACTATGTTCGTCACGGCACGCTCACACTGTTTGCGGCGATGGATTATCTACAAGGTCGACTGATCAGCAGCATTGAAACTCAACACCGACATCAGGAGTGGTTGGCCTTCCTGAAAAAGATCAACCGGGAAACGCCCAAGGGCCTGCAACTGCACTAAATCGTGGACAATTACGCCACGCACAAGCATCCAGTGGTCAAGGAATGGCTCAAGCGACTTCCGCGATTTCACATGCACTTCACCCCGACCTCCAGTTCATGGATGAACATGGTTGAACGCTTCTTCCGAGATATCACCGTTTTCTTGCGTGACGGCAGCTTCAGTTCGACATGTGAATTGGTCAGCTCCGTTACCACGTTTTTAGCGTTACACAATGCTCAGCCAAGCCGATACGTCTGGAGTGCAAAATGTAAAGACATCTTGCACAAGATCCAGCGTGCACGAGAGGCGATGACATCACATTCTAAAGAAAACGTTTTTTCTGAGACGGCACACTAGAAGGGGTTGCTGACAAAAGCTCCGTCGCGCCGGATGGTTATACGCTGGAAGGGCTGCAGGTGTCGCGACCTGGTATTGGATTACGCGTCGAATGTGGCAATGTACCCAGCATTTCAAGCATATTTCCGTAAGTATCAACCGCCGCTACTCGCAGTATGGGGTAAGAACGATCCGTTTTTTCTCCCGGCCGGGGCTGAAGCCTGGAAGCGCGATATTCCTAACGCGGACATCCATCTGTATGACACAGGACATTTCGCTCTCGAAACGCACGGCAAGAAAATAATCCCGGTCATTCGAGAATTTCTGGATAATAATATTCGTTAATTTTCACGCCTCTGCGA
>JAKJHY010000062.1 GCA_021648845.1 Mycobacterium sp. MBM
TTACTGGTAACCCTCAGTATTCGATTCAGCCGTAATCCGGTGATTGTTGATATCGATAGGGTCGGCAGTTTCGGGATGGGCGGCTGGCAGCAGCTGTGATGGACTCACACTTGGCAAGCCCTTTGGGCTCTTGGTTAACCGTCCACGGAATGTTTGCTGGCGACTGTTTCGCGCCGCGCCCGTACATCCCATCTCGTCAAAAATCGATATGCGTGCAGCAGGGAACTTCTGCCACAATCTGCCGATGGCACAGTCCAGAGTGCGACTCCGCTCGGCGACCGCTGACGATCACGCTTTCGTCGTCGAGATGGCCCGCCATGCCTGCATTATCGAAGACTGGCCACTTCCTGACCCCGGTGACGGCGAAGTGCTCGAATTGCTCCCACCTGTTGGCATCGTGCCGATCCTTGCCGAGGATCACAGCGCGATCGCTATCGGTGCGGTGTGGACGTACCATAGCAATCCGCCATTGCGCACTGATGCGGCCGGGTCGCCATTGCCGGAACTCTGCATCGCTGTCGCACCAGGCTCGCGGGGAGCCGGCATCGGCGGCTTGCTTCTGGATGCACTGTTCGCCGAGCTTTCGCCACATGCAGAAGCAATGTGCACTAATGTCCATGTTCGCAATCCGGCCAAACATCTGTACGAGCGCAAGGGATTTCGCGTGGTGGGCCAAGGCAATGGACCCCTCGGCATCGCTATGATCAAAGATTTGCGATGAAGGGCCTACGCGTGGATGCCGCGTTCTCGTTGGTCTAGGTTCGGATTTTGCGCGATGATGCCATGTGTGCCGACTTTGATCCCGCCGGCGATATCCGCTGTCTCCTCATCCGTCGTTGTCGGTGGGCTCTATTGCGTTGCTCCGACCGTGGCGACTGTCTGACGCTCGCGCGGTCGTGGACGCCTTCAATGACCCCGAGATCCAACGCTGGCATGTGCGGCGCGCCGATTCTGAGGACGAAGCGCGCCAGTGGATTAGCGAGTGGCGTGACGGGTGGACTGCAGAGGCTCAGTTGAATTGGGCGCTGGTTGACCGCACCAGCGATTCATTGACCGGCCGTATTTCGCTCAAATGCGTGGATTTGCACGATGGTTCAGCTGAAGCGGCGTACTGGATGGCGCCAGCGTGGCGTGGACGAGGACTCTGTTCTCAAGCCCTTACTACTTTGTGTCAGTGGGCATTCCGTGAAGTCGGTTTCCAGCGGATTGGGTTGGAGCATTCGGTCGCCAACCTCGCCTCTTGTCGGGTTGCGGAGAAGGCCGGGTTTCGCGTGGAGGGCATCCGGCGGAGTGCTGCGTTGCACGCTGACGGCTGGCACGACATGCACGTGCATGCGCTTCTGGCCGGTGATACGCAGGACCGCCGGTGATGAGCGCTGCTTTCGGTCGAGTGGATGCGTTGGACTTCGTCGCGGCGCGGATTCCTGTCTTCGACGGTCAGCGTTGCCCGAGGATCGCGATCGACGGGCCCGACGGTGCCGGCAAGACCCATTTCGCGGACGCACTAGCCGAACTTCTACGAGACCGACAACGACCAGTCGTCCGAGTATCACTCGACGACTTTCACAACACCCGCGAGGTTCGGTACCGGCTGGGCCGTAGTTCGCCTGAGGGGTTCTGGTCAGACTCCTACAACTATCGCCAGTTCTATACCGATGTCCTTGTCCCGTTTCGGCCCGGCGGATCTCGGCGATACCGCACCGCCTGCCATGACGTCACCACTGACACGATTCTCATGCCGGAGCCGCAGCTGGCCGCCCCGGGCACAGTGCTCGTGGTGGACGGAATCTTCCTGCACCGCAACGAGCTTGCCACTAGCTGGGACCTATCCGTGTTCCTCGATGTTCCCTTCATCGAAACCGCACGAAGGATGGCCTTGCGAGATGGAAGTAACCCAGACCCGGACCATCCCACCATGCGGCGCTATGTTGAAGCGCAGCGCCGCTACTTCCGAGAATGCAAGCCTCAGGATCGAGCGACGATCCTGATCGCAAACAGCAACCACGAATCGCCAGTAGTACTCCGCGGGTAACCAAACGAACTGCGAGCACGCGCACCCCCCGCTGCCTTCAGAGGTGATCGGGGCCCAGTGGCTTGTCCACAGAACGGGCAAGGTGTTAGCAGTGTCGGCTCTCGACCAGATATCGAGTCCTACCGATCGAAAGGTATTTTAGACTGGTCTCGAGCTGCCTGTTCGCCGTGAGACAGTGGTGTCGTGGGGGATAGTGCGGGTGAAGGTACTCGCTCGGCTTTTGTTCGTTTTTGGGTGGCTGCGGCACTCAGTTCCATCGGGTCGGCGATCTCTGCGGTCGCGATGCCCGTCTTGGTCGTCCAGTTGCTCGGTGCCAGCCCATTCGAGGTTGGCGTGGTCAACGCCGCACAGTTTGTTCCGTACGCGGCCCTTGGACTTGTCGCCGGGGTGTATGTCGACCACTGGCGCCGCAAACCTGTGCTGGTGTGGGCCAGCGTGGGGCGTGCTCTGAGCCTGGGGCTGGTTCCAGTTCTGTGGTTGGCCGGCAGTCTGCAGATGTGGATGCTGGTCGTCGCGTTGCTGGCGTTCGGGGCGTTCTCGGTATTCGGGTTCGCCGCCACGCAATCATTGCTTCCCCGACTGGTACCGACGGGACAATTGGTTGCGGCGAACGCGCGTCTCGATCAGGCCGACGCTGCCGCCCAAACCCTCGGCCCGGCGATGGGCGGTGGACTCGTGGGCCTCTTGGGCGCTCCCGCGGCCATCGTCGTCGACGCGATCAGTTACCTCGTCGAGGCTGTGCTGATTGCGAGCGTCCATGCCCCCGAACCCCAACCAGAACCACGCTCGCGCCACCTCCGTCACGAGATCGGCGAAGGCCTGAAATGGACTTACCGCCACCGGACTCTCGGTCCGCTGGCAGTGTCGACACACATATGGTTCCTCGCCAACGGGGCAGCGATGACAGCGCTTTCCCTGCTGGCCCTGCGCTCCATGGGGTTCACCCCCTACGCATTCGGAATGCTATTGACGGTCTTCGGTGTCGCGAGTCTGATCGGGGCCTCGTTGGCACCGTCGACCGGTGACCGAATAGGGGTGGGACGGGTGATCATTCTGGCGCGCACCGCATACCCGATCACGTGGCTGCTCGTGGCCTGCGCCCCTGAATCCAGTTTGGGCGATGCAGTGATTTTCGTTGCGTTGGGATTCCAAGGGATCGCAGCCGGCATCGAGAATGCCAACGAGATGGGCTACTGGCAGACGCTTACACCGGACCGGCTGCTCGGGCGCGTGAACGCCACGAGGCGCTCCATTAATCAGACGATGGGCGCTTTGGGAGCGGTCCTGGGCGGCTTGTGCATCGGCGCCTTCGGTGAGCAATTCACGCTCGCTACCGCTGTCGCTGGTTTCGCGGTCGCAGCGGCCATTGCCGCGTCATCAGCGCTTCGAAGACACGGCAGCTAGGTGGAATACGTCTCACACCAATGCAAGTCGCGCCTCGGTGGGGTGATTCCGCTGTATTCGGTGCGATCGGTCTGTCTGCTGGATCGGCGCTCAGAGATGGGGTCGTGGAAGGCTCGTGGAGTCATCGATGGGTATCGGCGGCTTGGGTGCGGCTTGAGGTCGTTTACGGTGTCAGCTAGGAGATCGGGATTTCGGATTCATCGCCGTCCTCGACATCGTGAATTGTCGCGTTATCGTCCTCGCGTAAACGTCGAGCCCAGCGTTGATAGGCCGATTGCTGCGAGATACCCAGGGCCTCACCTATTTTCGCCCAAGATACGCCGGCCAGATGCGCCTGGAGCACTACGTCGGTGAGCTGCGTTTTGGCTGCTTTAGCTGTCGCGCGCGCCTGACCGAGGGCGTTCGTGGCCACCTGGACCGCGCCGCGGGCGTCGTCGAATGCGGCCGCCGCGGCTCCTAGTGACTCAATGTGGACGTCGTAGGGCCGAACCGGGGGATCGAGGTCGAACAACGTGGGCTCGGAGGTATCCGTGTCCGGTTCGTCTTTGTCGTCGGTGGGGCAAACCTGCGGAGAGTCGGTCGTCATGGTTCGTCCAGGTGGTGTTGTCGGAGTGTGCTTCCGATCGGTGGCGGATGCGTACTGCGCCCAGGTGTTGCCGGCTTCGGCGGCGTGTTTTTGGGTGACTTGGTCGCTGTAGCCGAGCATTTCGGCGACGACCGGTGGCGGTATTTGCGATACGAGTTCGCGAAGGGCTCTGTTGCGTGAGCCCAGCAACTCGATGCCGAGCCATCGAAGCCGATGCATGATTGATTGCGGGTCGAGGTGACGGCCAGCCCGGCTGCTGGGAAACAGCCAGGGCGTGGCGATGGCTCCGCCGGTGGTGCGTTGATTGGGCCGGTTGTAGAGGTGATGGTGCAGCTGGGAGGCGAACGGCTCGGGCACCGGGGTGGGTTCTTTGCCCAGCGCGATACGGGTCTCGGCGCCTACCCGGATGACAGCGGTGGTCTGCAGGCCGGCGATCTTCGTCAACGGCTGCGCGTAGAGCAGCAGCAGGATTCCAGCGATCCGGTAGGGAAGACTCTCGGAGTCGCCGGTGAGGAGTTCTTTGAGCCACGCGAGGCGCTGGTCTTGGGTGATGGTCGGGGATGTTCTGGCTTGTCGGTGCTCGATGGTGATTGAGGTGTTGATCTTGCTGCGTTTGGCCCAGACGAAGAACGTCCGGATCGAATGGCGGGTGGTCGGACCTGAGGCCAGGTATTCATCGACGTCCTGCTGGCTGCAGGTTGAAGCGGTGCGGTCGTGGGTCTGCTCGAGCCAGGTCAGGAATTTGATGGTTTCGGTGATCTCTTGTTGTGCTGCGCGTTTGGGTCCGTCGGTTCCTTGGCCGGGCTTGGACTCGCTGCGCAGGCGGCGCAGGTGGTGCCAGGTGGCGAACTGCTCCACGGGTCCTCGCACTGTCGGGGAGTCGATGGCGTCGAGTTTGGTGGCGAGCCAGCGTTCGAATCGTGCGAGGTGTTCGTCGCGTGGTGGGAGGAGGTGGTGGTGCACCAGCATGCTGCGTAGGTGTTCGATGTGTCGGCCCGGGCCGGCGGTGTCGAGGCCGTCGTGGGTGAGGGGTATTGCGCCGGAGGTGATTCCGCCGAGGAGCTGCAGTACCTGGATGTTGCGCTTCCAGGTGAGGATGCTTTCGGGCCGGTCGACGCCGCAGAGCACTTCGAGGAGGGTTTCCATGGCGGCCGGGTCGGCGGGATGGTGCAGCAGGATTTTGCACAGGTCGTCGCGTAGAGCGCATCGTGCGCATTCGCCGCGGCGGTGGATTTCGCCTTCGTGGCCGCAGGTGCGGCAGGCGTAATCGCCGGGGATGGCGGCGCAGGTCAGGCAGACCGGCCGTGGGTCGGTGCGGTTGAGGCGGCCGGGAAGGACGCCGTCGTGCCCGCAGTTGGGGCAGATGCCGTGGGTGCGCATCGCAGTGTAGAAGCAGCTGTGGCACAGCTGATCGCCGGGCCAGTAGACGCGCAGTGTGTTGGCCTTGCGATGGCAGCGGCTGCATTCGTAGTGACCGGTGGTGACGGGTGGGCGTCCGCGGCGCCTGGATCGTGGCTTGGGATTAATCGGGGCCATCGGTGATGACCCGCGCCCGCCGTGGCCGGACCGACTTGTTGAGTTCGACCACGTTCGGCGGCGGGGTAGCGGCTGCCCCGGATGCGGTCTTCCGGCGTCGGACGTCGGTGGCAGTGACGGTCACCAGGTCCTCCACGCCACAGCCGAGGATGTCGCATAGCGCGGCCATCAGTTGCAGCGAAACACGTTCGGGCCGTTGGTGGACAACACGGTAGACCTGGGGTCGGGAGAGCTGAATGCCACGTTCGGCCAGGCGGGGGATCAGGTCAGTGCTGTTGTGCATGCCATGCGCGGCCATGAGCTCGGCGAGGCGCCAGGTGTAGTCGACTTCGCGTTTCATGATGATTCTTCCCCGAAGGAGAGCGCATCTTTGACGGTCTGATCGAGCATGCGGCGCAGTGTGCGGGTGCGGTAGTCGCTGGATACACCGGTGTAGAGGGATGTGGTGCTGGCGACATCGTGGCCGGCCTGGTCTTGGACGAATTTGGCGTCCCAGCCGTCCTCTATGAGGTGGGTGATGTGCGAGCGGCGAAACGAATGCAGATCCAGTCCGGCCGGCAGATCCAGTTCGTCGCAGTAGCGCCGGAAGCGGCGCAGCAGGGTGGTCTCAGCGATCAGGCTGCCGCGCTCGCTGGGGAACAGGTCAATGCTGTCGTCGATATACGGTTGGCCGTGGGTGAGCCAGTCGGCGATGACTTCGGGTGTCCAGTCGAACACCGTGAACACGGTGCGCCGCTTCGGCGGTGAGCCTTTTTTGGCCTTGCCGTACCGGATCAGAACCGCGCCATAGCGCCCGAATTCGGCGGCGTGCGGATTGCGCGAGAAGTCGACGGTCTGCAGGTGTCGCAGTTCATTGAAGCGCAGCCCGTAGGAGTAGGCCACCTTGAACATCACCGAGTCGCGGTAAGCCGGCAGCCAGCCCTTCTTACGGGCATTGGCAATCAGGGACACTTGCTCGTCGGCATGATCGAAGAAGTCCTGCAGCTCCTTTTTGGTGAAGGGCCGCTTGAGCGGATTCTGCTCGTTGTCTTGGACGTGGGCAGCGGTGTTCCACTCGAAGAACACTTGCGCAGGGTGAGTGCCGAAGCGCTGCTCGCATACCCGATCCCAGCCGTAGTCCGGATCAGCGATGTACGAGCAGAACAACCGTAGGCCGTTCTGGTAGCCGCGCACGGTCGATTGCGCCCGGCCTTTGATGCCGCGCAGATCGGCGAAGAACTCTTCAACCATCGCCGGTGTCCAGGCCCAGGGGTACTCGTTGCAGTGGTCGATGAAGCGGCGCACCAGGGCGATGCGCTTGCTGATGGTCTCGTGGTCGAGGTTGCGGCACAGTTGCTGGTTGCGCCAGCCGTCGAGCATGTCCTCGACGGTTTGGGCCTCCGGATGCAGCAGCGGAACTGACCCGACCAGAACCACGCGACCGCTCTTGTCGACGGGCAATTCAGCCTCCCAGGACGTCTCATCTGATGCATCATTGAATCATCTAATGAATCATTACCACATCGCCGCAGGTAGGTCCATCGCAAAACGAACGTTCGCCGATGCGTGTCGCGGCGGCCAGCCGGAGAGGGGGTCATGCATACTCGTTCGCATCCACCGAAAACCCCTGGTGTCCAGGCTGTTTCATCCATGGGTACCGGGTCGGTAGGCGAGAGTCACACGATTGCTGCGTGATTCATCGGATGAAAATGCAGTGATT
>JAKJHY010000063.1 GCA_021648845.1 Mycobacterium sp. MBM
TTGGTAACCACACCGATACCGGAGGTCCTCACCTACTTCCGCTCACCACGCCGTTCACAACCTGTCTGGGAGTTACATCTAGCGGCCTCTACCCCGGCGCCAACCTTCGTGATGAAGGGCAAGAGTCTTATCTGTAACGGTTGAGGGGTGTGTAGGACTGTTCCCCACGTGGTTCTCAGCGCGGTTTGACGTCGTAGGTGACAGTGTTATCTGTAACGGTGTCACCCACGTTGGGGTGGTACGTCTCTGTGTTGTCGGCTGGAGGGCTTGGCCAGCCCGGTGAGTCGGGTCAGTGCGGTGAATCCGTCGTCGGTTCCGGGCCAGTGTGCGCGAACGGTGTCGAGGCCGGCGCGGCGGACGACGCTGCGCAGGACGGCGGCGACGATGATGGCGTCGTCGGCGTATCCGAGCACCGGGATGAAGTCGGGGATCAGGTCGATCGGGATCGCGAGGTAGGCCAGCAGCAACCCGAGGCGGACGCGGATCCCGCGCGGCAGGGTGCTGTCGCCGGCGAGGCGACGCACCAGCCGCAGCACGTCGGGCAGGATGCGCACCGCCTCGCGCAGTAGCCCTCCCCGCGGCCGGAGAATTGCCAGTGCGACCAGCAATGCCAGCCAGGCGAATAGGAGTGCGCCGCCAACGCCGATGAGGAGATCCCACCCGAATGAGCCCGTCACGATTCGTGCGCCACGTGCAGCCGCTGCGAGGTGCGCGCATCGGTTTGCGCGGATGTTTCGGCCTGCAGGGCAGCGTCCTCAAACGCTGCCAGCTCAGCAGCCGCGGCGTCGACGGCTGCGCGGGCAGCGTGCCCACCGGGGGCCGTGAAGTAGTCACGGGCGGCGATCTTGGCCAGCCAGCTGCGGAACCGGTCCAGGTCGGCTTCGGACTCCTCGACCTCGGCGTAGGTGAGCCGTCCGCGAGCGCGTTCATCGGCCAGCTCCTGGCGCAGCGCCGGGAGCCGCTCCAGGACTTCGGCGTACTCGCCGTCGCGGGCGGCGTTAAGCTCGTCGATCACGGCCTGTTCGTCGGCGGGATCGACGAAGCTCATCGGTAGGACGCGGGCGGTGCCGCCGTGGTGATGGATCCGATCGGCCAGCCGCCGCACTTCGCGGACCACATGTGCGTGGGCGGGCAGCAGACACACCGATTGCTGCAGATATAAGGCACCGAGCGAGCGCAGTTTGCGCCACACCTGCACCCGCAGCGTGCCCGCCGCGCCAGCAGTCGACACGCTGATCACCAGCCAATCGAGTTCGTCGCCCCTAGCCACAATGAGATGTTACACCCGTAACATCATGCTGATACAGCAGCTACGCGGGCTGAGGTATCTGGTGGCCAGCAGCTGCACCCAACCTCGCTGCGGCAGCCGTGAGATTGATCCCGTTGACGCGGTCAGCGTGTATGCCCCAAGCTGTCGACGTGGCCCAGATCAGCGAAACGCTGTTGATCGACCAGGTCGTGGCGCGGCTCACCGCCAGCTACGCCGACCTGCCGCCGGACCATGTGGCCGGCGCCGTGCGCAGCGCGCACGCCCGGTTCGAGCAGAGCCCGATACGGGAGTTCGTGCCGCTGCTCGTCGAGCGGCATGCCCGCGCCGAGTTGTCCCGCAGCGCCGGTCTGCTTACCTGGTCGTCCTAGGCGTCAGCGCAGGCCCGCCCCGCTTTGCACCGCTCAGCGGCACCAGATCGAGATCGCGACCACCCAAACCGATCAGCTCCGTGGTTGGGTAGCGGTCAGAGGTGTGCCGGCCCGGGCCCTGCCGCAGCGGGGAATCGCTCCTCGATCGCATCAAGCAGGCGTTGCAGCGCGTACTGTTCCTGCTCGCGATGCCGGATCTCCCGTCTGATGCGGTGGACCTGGTTCATCTCGCCGCGCAGTTGATACTTGGCCAGCGCGGCCTCGTGGGCCGCCATCCGGTCAATGAGCAGCTCACGCTGGCGCGAAAGCTCACCCCGGTAGTAGTCGGCCTGGCGAACATCCGCGGCTCGCGCGGCTGCGATGTCGTGGTCTGAGACGGTGGACGTGCTCATCTGGCACACCGTAACCGAGCACCAGACCATGCGCGCGGGCAACAACGAGCCAAAAAGCTCCACCGCCACCCGTTGCACCGCGGGCCAGGAACTGCGGCGTTCAGCTCGTCGACGCGTTCACCAACGCCAACCGCGCCGGCATGACATCGCCCCACAGACGCAGCGCCACCGCGCGATGCTCCCGATTCCCACCCCGGATTCTCGGACCGCACAGGCGATCTCGTCGAACGCGTCCCGCTCAGAACACCCACGCCATCCGATCAAAACGCCGATCGCTACATCGATCACTCGGCGTGACGACGGGTCCGCACCCCGGCCCAACTGGCTCACCTCGTCCACCCTTTCCGCGCCGGAATCATCTCGATCAACCCTGTGTACCCCCGGGCTATGAACAACAGCCACCTCGCAGAAGAACAAACTCGCGACGCCGAACCCGGCGATCGCGGTGCTCAGTCATCTCTTCCTCCGACGCCCCCGGGAGGTCCAGGCAGGTACGACGCCGACCACTTATGCCAACCGTTGGCCTGGTCGACGCCATCACCGATTCTGATCCGACAGACGAACTCGCCTGCTTCGTGGGCGATCACATTGATCTGCTCCCGGAGGTAATTTAGAACCTCGCTTGCTGTCCGATCCGAAGGGACGAACAGGTGGACCGTTTTCCACATTTCCTCCACCAGGCTCCCTTCGCCCCCTCCACCGCACCGATCGCCGCGGTCGGCCCAGCGCAACGCCCGTCGTCACAGTGCACACCATGCACGCTGACTGCACCCGCAACCGTGAAAAGGCGACCTGATCATCGGTGACATAGACGACGGCCGGGCCAGCGTCCAATGCCCACGTTGCGGCGCCCCAAGTCGCCGACCCTGTGAAACGGTGCGCCCGGGCGCCAGTCTCGTCGGCTACCACCGCGAGCGCGGCTACCGCCACGATGAGCTCCTCGACCTGGGCTACATCAAGTACACGCTCGTCAACGAATCCACCCAGCACCCACTTTTCCTGTGGCGCCGCCGGACACAACGCCCGATCATCCGCGACGGCTACCGCCAGTCCGACTAAGGCCGGGCACTACGGCTCAACTAGTTCGAGAAGTCGTCGGCAACATGTGTCGCACGTGTCGCTGAAAGAGCAGACGTTCTACACATGTAATCTACGTTGCTACCAGCAAGAACACGCCAATTGTTCATCTCATTACAGATAAGCGGTCGCGGTGAGGCGGTCAACAATCGCGGCTAGCACGGTTTTCGATGTCCCCTCGCGCGACACCATCTAATCATGCCGAATCAACCAGCGGCGTTGGTGAATGCTACAGCCAGATCGGCGTGCCACGGCACCGACACCTCGTCGCTATCCGGAGCCTGGACCGTTTGTCTTCCCGAACCAGGAGTCTGCGACCGCAACGCAAGGCCATACGCAAGTCGGTGAAGGCGATTACTCAGCCTGCCGGGCGCGCTGGACCCTGAAGAGCTTTACTTTGCCGCTCACGCCTTTGAGCCGGCGTGCGCCCATCGACGACCAGGTGAAGTCCGCAGCGTTGCCGACGGCCTCGCGCGTGGAGTCGGCGACCGCCACCGTCCCCGGCCGCGCCGCTGCCGTTACTCGACTGGCCACGTTGACAGGACTGCCGAACCAGTCGCCCCCGCGTGTGATCGCCAGTCCGGAAGCCACGCCGATCCGCAAGCGCGGCAAGCCATTTGCTGCCGCGTCGTCAGCCAAGTCGAGGATTGCCCGCAGCAATGGCGCCGGATCGAAGCACATGAGCATCACGGCGTCACCCACCGACTTCACCAGCCGCACCGGGGTGACCGCTACGTGCTGGGCCGATTCGGCGAGCCGACTGGCAACGCGTTCAAGCTCCAGAGGTGGCAGCACCTCCCCCAATTTGGTGAAGCCGGCAACATCAGCGAACGCCACCGTTACCTGGTGGGCCCCGGGTAATCTTCCGGCAGCCCGCTCAGCGGCGCTCACGGCCTCAACCTGGAACGAAGTGCGAAGTTGCATAAACAATAGGTCTTCGATCAGCGGTCCGAGGTGAGGCGCGGATCGACGCGCCAGCTGCTCGACCGCCTGCGCCAGCTCGATTTCACTTGTCCCCGGCCGCAGGAGGGTGTTGAGGGCCGCATCGCGCATCGTCGCGGCGGCACCCCAGTCCCGCGATCAGCATGCGCATCACGGCAACCGTTTCGTCCGGCTCGACGCCCATGTCGAGGAAGAATTTCGCGTGCGCGATCGCTTTTCCGTCGGCGCGCAGCAGTACGGCTGCGTCGGGGTCGTCGATCCTCGGCCTTCCGACCGCGCCGTAGAGGCGCTGCAGGAGGTCCAATTCGATCCCTGTGGATTCGCTGATCTCACGCGCGGACACATAGGTCCCGTCGTCGCCGAAGATCGTGTTCGCGGGCAGCAGTAGAGGCGTAGCGAGCGATCTACGTATCTCGTCGAGGGGGTAGCCTTTTCCGATCAGCCATGTGACGAGGTCGGCACGCTCTTCGCGGGCTTGGCCCTCAAGGCCGTCGAGCATACCAAACTCCTCGATGTCGTGGTTAGCTGCCATACCGCAAACGTACTGCTCGATGCATCGCCTACCGCATCGATTCGCAGCGCCACAAGTCGACGGGTGCGTTCGGACAACTTCGCGAAACTTCGCGCTCGGTCCATGCGGAACCGGGCTTCCGAATCAGTGAGGTATTTGCACGCCAAATATCGCCACGGCCCCACGAGCAACTTGGGCATAGCCCGATATCCAACGGTGACTCGCAAGAATTCCCGGGCGTCGGCCACGACCGGCCACCCCGTCTGGCGCTTGGGATGATCTCCACACTTTTCGGGCGTCGCGATCACATCGCCTCCACGGCCGACCCGGGTTGCCGCTACACGGGATCCTGAACCGTGACTCGGTCCCGTTGCTTGTCGACATCGCTAACAGGTGCAGAGGTTGACCGCGGGCCCGCCATGCCAAGATCCCGCCGAGCGGGATACCCATTGACCTGCTATAGAGTTGGCTTACGTCCCTCGTCCGCCGGTGACTGACCATAGCCGATCGCGCGAATGACCACAGAACCGACAACGCCGGGCTATCCGTGACGCCGCCCCACACTCCCTTGAGTTGACCACGAGACTACGCGAGGCAATGACTTGCGAGTCACGTCAGCGAATTCTCGTGCAATTCAGTATGATTTATATCAGAGGGCTGCAGGCTGGAGCTGAAGCTCCGCCCCACGTCACGCCAAGCAGGGCATAGGAGCGGGAGTGGACAGCGATATCGACCAGGCGGCAAACACATCTGAGATACCGCATGCAGCGCGCCGCTATACAAGAGTACCCAAGGCGTCAGATATTCTGGCCGACCGGCTCCGCGCAAAAATCCTCGGCCGCGCGATGCGGCCCGGCGACCAACTGGCTTCGGAAGCGGAGTTGATCTCCGGAGAGGGCTTTAGCAGAGGCACCGTGCGAGAGGCGCTGCGCCTGCTCGAATCCGATGGTTTGATCGAAATCCGCCGAGGCCCACGCGGTGGCATTCGGGTAACTCGTCCCGACCTGCGGCAGATCAGCAGATCCGTTGCGCTCCTACTGACCCTCGCTGAAACCTCAACCAGAAAGTTCTACGAGTTCCGCAAACTCCTCGAACCCGCTATTGCCGCTATGGCAGCCCGGTCGGCCACCGACGAGCAGCGCGGCTGGCTACTCGCGATCGCTGACGCCACATCTCGAAACGGCTCATGGGAACCATCGGTGGAGTTCCACGAGGCTCTCGCGGTTTGCAGCAACAACGAGGTCTTGCGGCTCGTCATATCGATGTTCGAGCAAGAGTTGTCGTGGCACGTCCCAGGTGAGTCGCTCACCGAGCTAGACATGGAGGATACCCGCCGGGCGCACCAGAGCATCGCGCGTGCGGTGGCTGCCGGCGACGCCGACCGCGCGTCGAGCGCAATGCAACGTCACCTGAACCAGTTCGAGCGAATGCTCGACACAAACGGCCGCCTCGACGAGCCGCTGCTCCCCCGAGAGCGTTGGCTCCAGTGACGCCGACCCCCTCGCTCGTCACCGTTTTCACAACGCGCTTACGGGGCATCAGGCAGCGAAGCCATCCACCGATGCATGCCCAACACGCAGCCCGCGTCGCGTCCCTGGCTTGGCAGGGTTGATGCAGACAACAATGATCTTTATTGACTGGGCTCGTCATCGAGGAGATGGACGGCTTGGGCGGTGTAGGTTAGACAGCCCGGCGCGGTGGCGCATCATGTCGCGAATTGTGATGGCTGACTTGCCGTTCGCGCCGAACTCGGGCCAGTATTCGGCGACCGGCACGTCGTAGGAAGCAATCCCCGGTCGACAAGCCGACGGATGACCGTGGAAGCCAATCCCTCTGTCGCTGAAAACGCCATCGCGCCGGTGTTGGCCGCCGACGGTACGCTGCCATGACGATCGGCCCCACCCGATCCACACATCAACAACCGGTCTGCCATCGAGGTATACCGGCAGCGCGCCCGAGACTGTCAAGTTAACGGTGTAACTCGTTGTTGTAGTGTTACTTTCGTTCTGGGGTTAAACGTCCGGGGAAGGCGATCTCGAACGCGTTGAGGGGTGCCTTCCAGCGGTTGATCCAGCGTTGTCGGCCTTTGCCGGTCGGGTCGAGGCTCATGATCGCCAGGTAGACGCACTTCAGGGCGGGCCTGCTCGGTCGGGAAGTGCCCTCGGGCGTTGACGGCCCTGCGGATGCGCGAGTTCAGGCTTTCGATGCTGTTGGTCGTGCAGATCACGCCGCGAGCAATGATCAGAA
This sequence comes from Mycobacterium sp. MBM, assembly GCA_021648845.1. Taxonomy (GTDB): domain Bacteria; phylum Actinomycetota; class Actinomycetes; order Mycobacteriales; family Mycobacteriaceae; genus Mycobacterium. Next base: position 6,808 of record JAKJHY010000063.1, read on the forward strand.
CCTGTGGATCCCGGGCGGGCGTGCCTTCCCGGAAGATGATCTGCAAGGAATCCGAATTCTGA
>JAKJHY010000064.1:0-2500 GCA_021648845.1 Mycobacterium sp. MBM
CTGAGTTCGGGATGGGATCAGGTGGTTCCAATGCTCTATGGTCGTCAAGAAATTCGGGTACTGAGTCGTAGCCAGTTGGCTTCGCTTCAGCAAATTGGGTATGTGATAGTTTTCGGTGTTTTGTGAGTATCTCGAACTTTCGGTTCGTTTCGTCTTCACACACCGCAATCTGATGCTCTTTCGAGTAGTCAAATTGCTTGGGTGTTATATGGTCAAGCCTCACGGGCAATTAGTATTGGTTAGCTCAACGCCTCACAGCGCTTACACACCCAACCTATCAACGTCGTAGTCTTCGACGGCCCTTTAGGGAACTCAAGGTTCCAGTGAGATCTCATCTTGAGGCAAGTTTCCCGCTTAGATGCTTTCAGCGGTTATCTTTCCCGAACATAGCTACCCGGCAATGCCACTGGCGTGACAACCGGAACACCAGAGGTTCGTCCACTCCGGTCCTCTCGTACTAGGAGCAGCCCCTCTCAAATCTCAAACGTCCACGGCAGATAGGGACCGAACTGTCTCACGACGTTCTAAACCCAGCTCGCGTACCACTTTAAATGGCGAACAGCCATACCCTTGGGACCGGCTTCAGCCCCAGGATGTGATGAGCCGACATCGAGGTGCCAAACACCGCCGTCGATATGAACTCTTGGGCGGTATCAGCCTGTTATCCCCGGAGTACCTTTTATCCGTTGAGCGATGGCCCTTCCATACAGAACCACCGGATCACTAAGACCTACTTTCGTACCTGCTCGACGTGTCTGTCTCGCAGTCAAGCGCGCTTTTGCCTTTATACTCTACGACCGATTTCCGACCGGTCTGAGCGCACCTTCGTACTCCTCCGTTACTCTTTAGGAGGAGACCGCCCCAGTCAAACTACCCACCATACACTGTCCTCGATCCGGATAACGGACCTGAGTTAGAACCTCAAAGTTGCCAGGGTGGTATTTCAAGGTTGGCTCCACGCAGACTGGCGTCCACGCTTCAAAGCCTCCCACCTATCCTACACAAGCAAATTCAAAGTCCAGTGCAAAGCTATAGTAAAGGTTCACGGGGTCTTTCCGTCTAGCCGCGGATACACTGCATCTTCACAGCGATTTCAATTTCACTGAGTCTCGGGTGGAGACAGCGCCGCCATCGTTACGCCATTCGTGCAGGTCGGAACTTACCCGACAAGGAATTTCGCTACCTTAGGACCGTTATAGTTACGGCCGCCGTTTACCGGGGCTTCGATCAAGAGCTTCGCGTTAGCTAACCCCATCAATTAACCTTCCGGCACCGGGCAGGCGTCACACCCTATACGTCCACTTTCGTGTTTGCAGAGTGCTGTGTTTTTAATAAACAGTCGCAGCGGCCTGGTATCTTCGACCGGCGTGGGCTTACGCAGTAAATGCTTCACCCTCACCGGCGCACCTTCTCCCGAAGTTACGGTGCCATTTTGCCTAGTTCCTTCACCCGAGTTCTCTCAAGCGCCTTGGTATTCTCTACCCAACCACCTGTGTCGGTTTGGGGTACGGTTCCTGGTTACCTGAAGCTTAGAAGCTTTTCTTGGAAGCATGGCATCAACCACTTCGTGTTCTAAAAGAACACTCGTCATCAGCTCTCGGCCTTAGAATCCCGGATTTACCTAAGATTCCAGCCTACCACCTTAAACTTGGACAACCAACGCCAAGCTGGCCTAGCCTTCTCCGTCCCTCCATCGCAATAACCAGAAGTACAGGAATATTAACCTGTTTTCCATCGACTACGCTTTTCAGCCTCGCCTTAGGGACCGACTAACCCTGCGTCGATTAACGTTGCGCAGGAAACCTTGGTCTTTCGGCGTGGGTGTTTTTCACACCCATTATCGTTACTCATGTCAGCATTCGCACTTCTGATACCTCCAGCAAGCTTCTCAACTCACCTTCACAGGCTTACAGAACGCTCCTCTACCGCATCACCTAAGTGATACCCGTAGCTTCGGTGTATGGTTTGAGCCCCGTTAAATCTTCCGCGCAGGCCGACTCGACTAGTGAGCTATTACGCTTTCTTTAAAGGGTGGCTGCTTCTAAGCCAACCTCCTAGCTGTCTAAGCCTTCCCACATCGTTTCCCACTTAACCATAACTTTGGGACCTTAGCTGACGGTCTGGGTTGTTTCCCTTTTCACGACGGACGTTAGCACCCGCCGTGTGTCTCCCATGCTCGGCACTTGTAGGTATTCGGAGTTTGCATCGGTTTGGTAAGTCGGGATGACCCCCTAGCCGAAACAGTGCTCTACCCCCTACAGTGATACATGAGGCGCTACCTAAATAGCTTTCGAGGAGAACCAGCTATCTCCGAGCTTGATTAGCCTTTCACTCCGATCCACAGGTCATCCGCTAACTTTTCAACGGTAGTCGGTTCGGTCCTCCAGTTAGTGTTACCCAACCTTCAACCTGCCCATGGATAGATCGCCCGGTTTCGGGTCTATTCCCAGCGACTAGACGCCCTATTAAGACTCGCTTTCGCTACGCCTCCCCTATTCGG
>JAKJHY010000065.1 GCA_021648845.1 Mycobacterium sp. MBM
CGTGTAGTGAGAAAACCGGTGGCTGCCAAGCCGGCCACTCCTGCGGCCAAGCCTGCCGCCGCCCCGGTTGCAGCGACAGCTTCCACTCCAGCGTCTACGCCAGCTCAGGCGCCTGCAACCACCTCCGCAACGACGCCAAACAGCGCCTCTTAAGCGCGGTTGATTGCGGCGCGCAGCGTTTGCAGCGCGCCGCAATCAGGTTGGCCAGCCAAGCTCGCCATCCTTTGCAGCCAGTCGCAATCCCCTTGCGATTGGTCTGAGGGCCACGACTGCGTCAGCGACTCCAATCGTCGCAGCACTGTTCGCTCAGCCTCCAGTTCCAATGCCTTGATCTGCCCTCGCAATGCACCCAGCGCCTCATCGTGCGCAGACGCTTCGCGCCATTGCGTTCGTAAATGACGCAAAGGTTGTACGACTTCGCGCTGCCATGGCTCGGCACAGTCGCTTAATTGCTTAAGACGAGCGTCATCGCACCTCACGCCGCGTTGCTCAAGCCAGGCCGCGCACAGCAGCAAGCACACGTCCAGGCCTTGGCTTTGCAGGTTCAGGCACGCGCGCTCGACACCGGGTCGGGCGTAGAGGTGTAAACAGGTGTTCCACAGATCAGTGTGCATAGTGCAATTAGCGCCAGTTGAGAGGGAAGCTGGTAGACTCCGCGGCCATTATGATCCGACTTCAGAACCTGACTTTACAGCGTGGTCCGCAACGTCTGCTAGAAGACGCCGAGCTGACCCTGCACGCCGGCCACAAAGCCGGTCTGGTCGGCGCCAATGGCGCCGGTAAATCCACTTTGTTCGCCTTGCTGCTGGGTGAGTTGACGCCTGATTCCGGGGACTGTCTGCTCCCGGCCGACTGGCGGATCGCCCACATGCGGCAAGAAATCGACACCCTCGATCGCATCGCGATTGATTACGTGCTCGATGGCGACCAGCGTTTGCGCCAAGTGCAAAACGATCTGGCCAAAGCCGAGGCCGACGAAGACGGCCCTGCCCAGGCGCGTCTGCACGCCGAACTGGACAGCGCCGACGGCTACACCGCCGATGCCCGCGCGCGCAAAATGCTTGCCGGTCTGGGCTTCACGAACGAGCAAATGGATCGCCCGGTCGCCGACTTTTCCGGCGGCTGGCGCATGCGTCTGAACCTGGCGCAAGCCTTGATGTGCCCCTCCGACCTGTTGTTGCTCGATGAACCGACCAACCACTTGGACCTCGACGCCATCCTGTGGCTCGAAGACTTTCTCAAGAACTATCCCGGCACCTTGCTGCTGATCTCTCACGACCGGGACTTCCTGGATGCCGTGGTGGATAACATCGCGCATGTCGATCAGCGCAAAATCACGCTCTATCGTGGCGGTTACAGCGCCTTTGAGCGTGCCCGTGCCGAGCGTCTGGCGCAGCAACAGCAAGCCTACGAGAAGCAGCAGGCGCAACGTGCGCACATGGAAAGCTACATTGCGCGCTTCAAGGCTCAGGCCACCAAGGCCCGTCAGGCCCAGAGCCGGATCAAAGCCCTTGAGCGCATGGAAGAGCTGAGTGCGGCGCATGTCGACTCACCGTTCGACTTTGTGTTTCGTGAAGCCGTGAAGCTGTCCAGCCCGTTGCTGGACTTGTCTGATGCACGCTTGGGGTATGGCGAAAAAACCATCCTTGAGAAGGTCAAGCTGCAACTGGTGCCGGGTGCGCGTATCGGTCTGCTCGGCCCTAACGGTGCGGGCAAATCGACCCTGATCAAAAACCTTGCAGGTGAGCTGGAGCCACTGTCAGGGCGTTTGGCCCGCGGTGAAAACCTGGTCGTCGGGTATTTTGCCCAGCATCAGCTCGACTCGCTGGACTCCAAGGCCAGCCCGTTGCTGCACATGCAGCGCCTGGCACCGACCGAGCGTGAACAAACCCTGCGTGATTTTCTCGGCGGTTTCGACTTCCGTGGCCCGCGTTGTGATGAGCCGGTACTGAACTTCTCCGGCGGCGAGAAAGCTCGCCTGGCCTTGGCCTTGATCGCCTGGGGCCGCCCCAACCTGTTGCTGCTCGACGAACCGACCAACCACCTTGACCTCGAAATGCGTCTGGCGCTGACCATGGCCTTGCAAGAGTTCAGCGGTGCGGTACTGGTGGTGTCTCACGATCGGCATTTGCTCAAAAGCACCACGGATGAGTTCTTGTTGGTCGCTGATGGCAAAGTGCAGGAATTCGACGGTGACCTCGAAGACTATGCGCGTTGGTTAGCCGATTACCGCCTGCGCAACGCGCCGGCCAGTACCACGCCGATCAACCCGGACAAGACTGACAAAAAGGCTCAGCGTCAGGCCGCCGCCGCGCTGCGTCAGCAGTTGGCGCCCCACAAGCGCGAAGCCGACAAGCTTGAAAGCGAGTTGGGCAAGGTCAACGAGAAGCTGGCCAAAATTGAAGTCAGCCTCGGCGACAGCGCTGTTTACGAAGCCGCCCGCAAGGACGAACTGCGTGAGCTGCTGGCTGAGCAAGCCAAGCTCAAAGTGCTCGAAGGCCAGTTGGAAGAGCGCTGGATGGAAGCCCTCGAAGTGCTTGAAACCTTGCAAGCAGAACTGGAAGCCTTGTCCTGATGGAAGCTCTGCACCTGCCCGTGCCCGCCGAGCTGATCGCGCCGCTGTGGATTGGCGTGCAGATCTTGCTGATTCTGTTGGCGGGTTATTTTTTGCAGCGCGGCATTGCCCGTTTTCTTAACCGTCTGGGTCAGCGTTACCCGCTGCCGCCGCAGTTGTTGATGCCGCTGCGCGGTGGTTTGCGCTGGTTCATCATGGGCAGCGCGGTGATTATCGTGCTGGAGCGCCTCGGGGTGTCAGCCACGGTGCTGTGGACGGCGCTTTCGGGGTTTGTCGCGGTGGCGGCTATCGCCTTCTTTGCGATGTGGAGCGTGCTCTCCAACCTGCTGTGCGCGGTACTGATCTTCACCGTCGGCCCGTTTCGGATCGGCGACGTGGTTGAGTTGCTCGACACGCTGGACAAGCCGGGCGTCAAAGGCCGGGTGGTGGCGATCAATTTGCTCTACACCACACTGATCGAACCCGCAGAAGCGGGCAGTGGCAGCAGCATGGTGCAAGTGCCCAATAGCCTGTTCTTCCAGCGTTCTGTTCGCCGCTGGCGCGAAGGTGACGTTTAAACGCTCCTGCAAGGTGTGGCGCAAAAAAACCAGTGGTTAATTTTCAGCCAGCGCATTAGTTTTAAGGACGTGTTACTGATTTTGTCCGAGAGGTGTGCGATGTCGCTGGAAACATGGTTGGCCTTTTTTGCGGCGTCCTGGGTGATCAGCCTGTCGCCGGGTGCCGGTGCAATTGCGTCGATGTCATGCGGGCTGCAATACGGTTTTTGGCGCGGCTATTGGAATGCCCTCGGCCTGCAACTGGGCCTGGCCTTGCAAATCGCCATCGTTGCCGCCGGGGTAGGCGCCATTCTCGCCGCGTCCTCCACCGCGTTTTACGCCATCAAATGGTTTGGCGTGGCCTACCTGATCTACCTCGCGATCAAACAATGGCGCGCCTTGCCCGCCGACCTCAGCGATGACGCTGCCGTGCGTCCTATTGGCAAACCGCTGGCGCTGGTGTTTCGCGGCTTCCTGGTCAATGTCAGCAATCCCAAGGCGCTGGTGTTTATGCTCGCGGTGTTACCGCAGTTTGTAGACCCGCACGCGCCGCTGTTGTCTCAGTACTTGATCCTCGGCACGACCATGATCTGCGTCGACCTGATTGTCATGGCCGGCTACACCGGGTTGGCGTCCAAGGTGCTGCGTTTGCTGCGCACGCCCAAACAACAGCGGCGCATGAATCGCACGTTTGCCGGTTTGTTTGTGGGCGCGGCGGGGTTTCTGGCCACGCTGCACCGCGCAACGACGTAAAGACCTTGAGTCATTGGGAAGGGAAGTGAACAATGTGTTACTTCTCATTTCCAGCCGGATTTTTCGATGACCGCCCGCTCGCGTTTTTTGGCATGGCTGATGCTGCCCGTGCTCGCGTTGTGCAGCCTTGCTGTGTCTGCCAACTCCCCGGAAGGTGCCTCACAGGCACTTCACCTCATTGACTACATTGGTGCCGATTACCCGCCTACGGTTGAAGACGGCAAAGTCATCGACGAAACCGAGTATCACGAGCAACTGGAGTTTTTGGCCGTCCTCAAAGGGCTGATCGCCGATTTGCCCGAGCGTGCGCAGCGGGCTGAACTGGTGCAGGGCGTGAACGCGCTGCAAACCGCCATCGAGCAACGCGAAGACGGCGCCGCCGTGGCCCGTGAAGCGCGGCAGTTGGGGGCCAAGTTGGCCGTGGCCTACGAGGTCAGCCAGGCGCCGGTCATCACGCCAGACCCCACGCGTGGCGCGCCGCTGTACGCCCAGCATTGTTCGGTGTGTCACGGCGAAGCCGGAGCTGGCGATGGCCCGGCTGGCGTAGGCATGACCCCGCCACCTGCCAATTTGCGCGACGCAGGGCGCCTCGACCGCTTGAGCCTGTACGCGATCTACAACACGTTGGGGCTGGGCGTTGAAGGCACCGACATGCCGTCCTTTGCCGACCAGCTGGATGAGCGTCAGCGCTGGGACCTGGCCACTTATATCGCGGGCCTGAGCGCTGATCCAAACGCGGCAAAGGCAGACAAAACCTACAACCTGGCTGACCTTGCGCGCCAAACGCCCAATGAAGTGTTGGCCGCCGAGGGCCCGCAAGCCGCTGCCACCTTCCGTGCACAACGCGCGCAACCGCCGCAGGTAGTGCGCGGCCCTGCGCAACTGCTCGATTACACCAGCGCCACCCTCGACAAAAGCCTGGCGGCTTACCGCGCGGGGGATCGCGAACAGGCCTACGACTTGTCTGTGGCCGCCTATCTGGAAGGCTTTGAGCTGGTTGAAAGCTCACTGGATAACGTCGACAGCAACGTGCGTAAAAGCACGGAGAAAGCCCTGATGGCCTATCGTCAGTCGTTGCAGGACGGCTTGCCGATTGAGCAGGTCGAGCAGCGTCTGGAGGCAGCCAAAGCGCTACTCAAGGCGTCGGCAGGCTTGCTGGGCAGCGATGGCCTGAGCTGGTCGTTGAGCTACATTTCGGGTTTGCTGATTTTGTTGCGTGAGGGCCTGGAAGCCATTCTGGTGTTGGCCGCGATCCTGGCCTTTTTGCGCAACACCGGCCAGCAATCGGCCGTGCGCAGTGTGAACGTGGGCTGGGCGCTGGCATTGGTCGCCGGGCTGGCCACGTGGGCGCTGGCGGCTTATGTGATCGACGTTAGCGGCGCACAACGCGAATTGCTGGAAGGTTGCACTGCACTGTTCGCCAGCGTCATGGTGTTGTGGCTAGGCGTGTGGATGCACGACCGCCGACATGCTGCGGCGTGGCAGGACTACATCAAAAGTAGCTTGGTCAGCGGTGGCGGGCGATTTGGCTTTGCGATTCTGGCGTTCTTCTCGGTGTACCGCGAACTGTTTGAAGTGATCCTGTTTTACGAAACCCTGTGGCTGCAAGCGGGGCCGGCCGGTCACAACGCTGTCTTGGCAGGCGGTGCTACAGCGCTGGTGCTGTTGATCGGCCTGGCATGGGTCATTCTTCGCGGTTCGGCCAAATTGCCGCTGGCGATGTTCTTCGGCATTAACGCCGCCTTGTTGTGCGCGCTGTCGGTAGTGTTCGCAGGCCACGGTGTGAAAGCGCTGCAAGAGGCCGGTATTTTCGGCACGCGGCCGGTGCCGTTCTTCGAGTTCGACTGGCTGGGCATTCATGCCGATGCTTATTCCCTCGGAGCACAGGCCGTCGCCCTTTTGGCCATCATCGTGCTGTACAGCCGCAGTAAATGGGCTGAAAAACGTCGGGTGCAGGCTTCGTAGATCACCATGGGTTACGAGCGCTTCGACAGCGACTACGCCGTGGGGATGTACATTCTGTAGTCGCTGGCATAGGCGGCAGTGAGGGCCTAAAGGCCTTGGCTGTTTGATCACAGGGCGAGGCCCTACTTTTTACAGGAGCGCACCATGCGTGTCTGGATCGATGCCGACGCGTGCCCCAAGGCCGCGAAGGATCAAGTCATAAAATTCGCCTTGAAGCGTCAGTTTGAAGTGGTGCTGGTGGCTGGGCAGAGTCAGATCAAACCCACGTATGCGTTGGTCAAGTTGATCGTGGTGCCCAGTGGCCCGGATGCGGCAGATGATTATCTGGTCGAGTACGCGGTGCCCGGCGAGTTGGTGATTTGCAGCGATGTGCCGCTGGCCGACCGGCTGGTGAAAAAGGGCGTGGCCGCGCTGGACCC
>JAKJHY010000066.1 GCA_021648845.1 Mycobacterium sp. MBM
GTGGTGTGCACCATTGCTCATTATTTGACCACCGCACACATGACCGCCACCACGGCCCTGCGCCAGCTCGATAGCGAGTTCGAAGCCGCCGCGCTGTCGCTCAAGGCGCCGCTGTACCGCCACTACTTGCGGGTCACGGTGCCGATTTGCCTGCCGGCGTTGCTGGACATCGTGCGCTACCTGTTCGTCTCGGCCATGACCACGGTGTCGGCTGCGATCTTCCTCTACAGCCCCGACACCATCCTTGCGGCGGTGGCGGTGTTGAACATGGATGACGCAGGCAACGTAGGCGGCGCGGCCGCGATGTCGACCTTGATTCTGTTCACCTCGGCGGGTGTCTCCCTGTTGTTGGCCTGGGCGTCGCGCGGCGTGCTGCGTCGCTCCCAAGCCTGGCGTCAGGACGTACCTGCGCAATGATTCGTGCCCCTAAAACCAAAAGGAAACGCACCATGTTCAAGCCTCTTGCTCTTGTTGCTGCTGTCCTCACTGCGTTTAGCGTCAATGCGTTTGCGGCCAAAACCGAGTTGACGGTGTACACCGCCCTCGAAGCCGAGCAGCTCAAGACCTACAAACAAGCCTTCGAGAAAGCCAACCCGGACGTCGAAATCAGATGGGTGCGTGACTCCACGGGCATCATCACCGCCAAACTGCTGGCCGAAAAAGCCCGTCCACAAGCGGATGCCGTGTGGGGACTGGCGGCGTCAAGCCTGGCGATCCTTGATCAACAAGGCATGTTGCAGCCTTATGCACCCAAAGACTTGAGCAAAATCGGCCCGAACTACCGCGATGCCGCCAACCCCCCGGCGTGGGTGGGCATGGACGTGTGGGCCGCGACCCTGTGTTTCAACACCATCGAGGCTGAAAAACAGGGGCTGACCAAGCCTGTGAGCTGGCAAGACCTGACCAAGCCTGAGTACAAAGGCAAGATCGTAATGCCCAACCCGGCGTCGTCCGGCACGGGGTTTCTGGACGTGAGCGCGTGGCTGCAAACCTTTGGCGAAAAGCAGGGCTGGCAGTTCATGGACGACTTGCACCAGAACATTGGTCAATACGTTCACTCCGGTTCCAAGCCGTGCAAATTGGCGGCGGCGGGTGAGTTTCCGATAGGGATCTCGTTTGAATACCCGGCGGTGCAGCTCAAGCGTCAGGGCGCGCCCCTGGACATCATCTTGCCCAAAGAGGGGTTGGGCTGGGAGATCGAAGCCACGGCGCTGATCAAAGGCACACCGCATGCGGAAGCGGCGCAAAAGCTGGCGGATTTTTCGGCGAGTCCGCAGGCGATGGAGCTTTATAAAGAAAATTTTGCGGTGTTGGCCCAGCCGGGGATTGCCAAGCCGCAGACGGAGTTGCCCGCTGATTACGAGCAGCGGCTGATTAAAAACGACTTTGTGTGGGCTTCGCAGAACCGCGATCAAATTTTGACCGAATGGCGTAAGCGCTATGACGGCAAGTCTGAGAAAGCGGCGCCGTAAAGTCCCTAAGGGTTAAGTCAGACAAGGAATCCGCAATGCCCCCATCCCCTCCAGTTCTCATCGTCGGCGCCGGTATTTTGGGCCTGTCCCATGCCTACGCCGCTGCCAGGCGCGGGCTTAAGGTCCGGGTTTTCGAACGCACCGCCACGCCACTGGGTGCCTCGGTGCGCAACTTTGGCCAGGCGCTGGTCACCGGCCAGCCACCCGGTGTGATGCTGGACCTGGCCCGCGCCAGCCGCGACATCTGGGCCCAATGGTCACAACAGGCAGGCTTCGAACTCAAGCGCAACGGCTCTTACCTGTTCGCCCGCACCGAAGCCGAAGAGCACCTGCTCGATGCCTTCTGCCAAAATCGTGCCCCGGCCTATGGCTATCGCGCCGAGTTACTGCGCGCAGGGGATCTGCGCGATCTGTACGGCGGCCAGTTCAAACACCACCGCGCCGCATTGCACGGGCTGGACGATCAACAGGTCTACTCACGCGAAGCCATCCCGGCATTGATCGAGTTTCTGCACCGCGAGCTGGGTGTCGAATTTCATTTCTCGACGCTGGTGCGCGAGGTTGAACCGGGCGTGGTACACACCACGGCTGGCACTTTCAGCGGCGCTCACGTCATTGTCTGTTCGGGCCATGACTACCAGACGCTATTAGCGCAACCGATGGCGCGGCTTGACCCGAAAATCTGTCGCCTGCAAATGCTGCGCGTACGCCCTGCGGTGGATTTAAACCTGCAACATGCCTTGCTCACGGGTTTGAGCTGCGTGCATTACGGTGCGTTCGCCGACCTGCCCGAAGCCGCAGCGGTGCGGGCGAACATCCTGCGTGACAGCCCGCACCTGGATGAACACGGCATTCACCTGCTGATCAGCCCTACGCCGCACGGGGATTTGATCGTTGGCGATTCTCATGATTACGCTGACGATCCATCCCCCTTTAACGGCGAACAGGTCGACAACTGGATGCTGCAACTGTGCGAAGACACACTGGGTTGTCGCGTGCAGGTGGTCGAGCGCTGGCAAGGTGTCTATGGCGCTAAAGGCGCCAAACCGTTTACGTGGTTAAGCGTCGCGCCTGGCCTGAATGCAGCACTGATGCATACAGGCGTGGGGATGAGCGTTGGCCCCGCCATGGCCGAGGCCAACATCGCCCGGATGCTGGAGGAGCTGTGATGAGGAACGCGCAGCAGGTGGTTGAAGAGGTATTTGGCCTGTACCAGCAATATGGTGCTGACGATTACATCGGTGAACCGGTGTCGCAGATCGAGCACATGTCCCAGGCCGCACAGCTGGCGTTGGCGCAAGGGTATGACGATGAAGTGGTGCTGGCGGCGTTCTTTCACGATATCGGGCACATTTGCGCCAAAACCGCGAACAACATGGGCGGTTACGGTGTGATCAGCCACGAGTTGCTGGGCGCCAGGTATCTGCGCGATCAAGGCTTCAGTGAGCGCATCGCCAAACTGGTGGAGTACCACGTACAGGCCAAACGCTACCTCACACTGCGTCAGCCGGGCTATTACGCCCTGTTGAGTGAGGCCAGCCTGCGAACCTTGGGTTATCAGGGCGGGGTCATGAGTGACGCCGAGGCTGACGCGTTCGAGCAAGACCCGCTGTGCGCCCTGAGCTTGCGCATGCGGGTGTGGGATGAACAGGCCAAGGCCATGAACGTACCGCTGATCGACTTGAACCTGCTCAAGGGCAAAGCGTTAAAGCTGCTGGCCTGAGCTGTGTAGTCGCTGGCGCAGGCTGCGATAAGGGCCGCAGGCCCTTCAACATAAGTGGGCCGCTGCGCAACCCATCGCAGCCTCGTGCCTCTTTGCGACAGCGTCCGGCATCAAATCTGCTCGGCCAGCGCTTCGATTTGCGCTTGGCGTTCGGCCTGGCTCAGTTTCGGGTGCGGGTTGAGGGACGACCATTGCGGGTGTGCCCGCGCTTTGCTCAGCGCCTCTGGCAGTTTGCCTTCGCGCCAGGTTTTCTCTTGCGGTGTTGCCACCTTGATACTGTCCACCGCCGCGTGCCCCCGCGCATTCAGCGCATGCAGCAGTTGGCGTTGGCGCAAGGCCAGCAAGCGCAACACGCTGTCGTCCACGGTCAGTTCGCGTTGACCTTTGATTTTGCCCAGCAGGCGGCTGCCGTAACTGCGCGCGGTTTGCAGGGCGCCACCGGCAATGGCACCGGCCAACGCCGCCGCGCCCAAGGTCAGGCCGCCGACCATCAAGTCCACACCCGCCCCCGCCGCGGCGCCCGCGGCAATACCACCGCCCACCCGCACGCCCAGTTGCTTGAGGGTTTCAGGGTTGAACAGGTCATCGCCCCAGCGCCCGTCCAGCAGCGGCAAATCGCTGGCCGCTGCGTCGCTGGCGCGAAAGCCATAGAGCTTGAGCAAGGCTTCGACGCAACGTTGTTCACGTTGGCGAATGGCCTGTCGCAGTTGGTTGATGGCGTCTTGCTCGGCACTTTTTTCGCTGATTACGCTGCGCCGACACGCGGCGCAATCAATCAGCAATTCGGCGATCAGGCGCAATGCGCTGTGCTTGCGCGCCACGCGTTGAGCCTGCTGGTCAGTGATCAGGCGCTGCAACGCGTCCCGTGAGTGTTCCAGCAGCAGCGCCAGGCTTTCATACAAACGGCGCTCGCCGTCTTCGGGCGGGGCCACGCTGTCGAAGCGCACCAACGCATGCAAGCCCAGACGCGCCAGTGCGTCGCGCCATTCGGGTTCGCGTTGCTGCGGGTTGCTGACGAAATTCAATACTGGCAGCAACGGTTTGCCGCAACTGGCCAGCACACTGAGTTCGTCGCGGTACTTGGCCAGCACCGGTTCGCGGGCATCAATCACGTACAGCCCCGCATCCGAGGCCAGCAATTGGCGCAACACTTTGGCTTCTTGCTCAAAGCGCTGGCGGGCCTCGCTGCCTTCAAGAAAGCGCGCGACGCGCGCCGGGCCGTCCAGACGTTCGCCGGGGCGGTCGAGGCGCTCAAGGTAGTCGAGCAGCGCAATGGCATCTTCCAGCCCCGGTGTGTCGTACAACTCCAGTAACGGCTCGCCGTCCACCGACAGCCGCGCCCCTTCGACATGCCGAGTGGTGCTGGGGCGATGGGACACTTCACCGAAACCCACATCCCGCGTGAGGGTGCGCAATAGCGAGGTTTTGCCGACATTGGTGTGGCCGACCACGGCCAGCGTCAGAGGCTTAGTCATGACCTGTCTCCAGCCAGTTCAAGGGGGCGCTGGTGGCGAACGGCAGGCCCAGTTGCTTGAGCGCGGTGTGCCAGTCGCTCAGGCGGTCGGCGTCCAGCGCCTGGCCGGGCGGGGCTTGCAGCAGCCAGACCCGTGTTTGAGCAGCGCTGCGGGCCAGTTCGCCGATTAACGCCAGGCTGCCGCGATCCGGTGAGCGCCTGGGGTCACAGGCAATCGCCAGCCGCGCAGGCGGGAAGCGGGTCATTTGCTCCAGCAGGGTTTGGCGTGATTCGCGGCTGTCGAGGATGCCTGCGTCTTTCACCGTTGCGGGCAATGTGGGCGGCCACGGGTGTTGGTCGTCGAGTTCGATGGCCACGATCAGTGCGCCATCGGTGTGCAGATCTGTGTTCCCAGCCTGTACCGTGTGCAGTTGCTCGGGCGCGATGTCGTTCACGCCAAGGCGTTCGCTGCTCGGCATCAAGGTTTCGCGCAGTTGACTGTAGCCGGGCAAGTTGAGGTCCAGTTGCAGCGCATTGCGCCCGCTCTTCCAGCGCCAGCGGCAGAAAAGGTAAAGCAGCAAGCGCGGGATCACGCCATAAATAAGGACCGCGCCGACAAGCCAGATCGCCCACGACTGACGTACCAGTTCGTTGTTGTAGAGGCTGCTGTCAGTGCTGACGAGGATCATTTCCACCGTGGGCACGCTGAACCCCAGCCAGTTCGGCAGAGCGCCCAGCGCCCGTGTGGCGGCGACAAACGCATCGGCCCCCAGAATGGTGGTTTCCCAGATAAACCCGTAGCGGCGGGTGGCCATGAGCAGCAGCATCATCACCAATGCGCTGAGCATTGCCAGCAGCCACAGCCCGTTGACCAATGCGCCGAGCGCCCAGCGATTGAGCTTGCGCCGTTGCAGCAACAACAGGAGGGCGGGGGCCAGTTGGGCGGCCTTGGCATCGCGGGCGAGCTTGTCGCTGAGCCACAGCCATACGCGGCCAAGGCTGGCGCCGTGCTCACCGGCCAACAGCAGGCCAAGCACCCAACTGAGCAATAAAATCGAGTTGAGGCCCAGCAGGCTGCCCAGCGCCCAGAACACATTAACCGGGGTTTGCCCGTTGCCCAGCGCGGCAAAGGCCAGCCCTGCGCCACTGATCACGGCCAACACCGCCAGCACCAGCACCGCCAGCCGTGCGCCTTGTAGCCAATGGTGCAGGGCGCTGAGCAAACCATCGCGTTCAGCCAGCCACAAGGCCCGATGCTCAAGGCGTTGGGTCAGGTCGCCGCCGCTGCTGCGGGCGCGACGATTGGCTTCCTGGTCATCCAGCGGGCCCGCGTGTTCTTCGCGCAGGCGCACGGTTT
>JAKJHY010000067.1 GCA_021648845.1 Mycobacterium sp. MBM
TCACTTCTACGTCAGACATCAGGCCTCGACCATAAAAGGCGTCGGATCACCACAGCCCACACGTACGACTTCAGGCTCATCACCCGTCAGGTTGATCACGGTGCTGGCCTTGCGCCCACCATCACCGCCATCAATGATCAGATCGACCTGTTTTTCCAGCGCATCGCGAATCGCGTACGGGTCTTCAAGCGGTTCGCTTTCGCCCGGCAGGATCAGGGTCACGCTCATCAGCGGCTCACCGAGTTCGGCCAACAATGCGAGCGCCAGAGGATGTTGGGGCACACGCATGCCGATGGTGCGGCGCTTGGGGTGCAGCAGCAGGCGCGGTACTTCGCGAGTGGCATTGAGAATAAAGGTGTACGGCCCCGGCGTATGCGCTTTGAGCAAGCGAAAGGTGCCGGTGTCGACCTTGGCGAACAGCCCTAACTGCGACAGGTCGCTGCACATCAGGGTGAAGTTGTGCTTGTCGTCCAGATTGCGCAAGCGCTTGATCTTGTCGATCGCGCCCTTATCGCCCATCTGGCAACCGACGGCGTAAGACGAGTCGGTGGGGTAGATCACCACCCCGCCTTTTTTGATGATCTCAACCGCCTGCTTGATCAGACGCGGTTGCGGGTTTTGCGGATGAATCTGGAAAAATTGACTCACGTTATTTACCTGTTCAGACGTTGGCGATGGGCGGATCTAATTTGAACCGACGCCACAATGGCGGCAGATCGTCCGGGATCGCGCGGTACTCGCCAATCTCGGACCAGCCGCCAGGGCCATGAAAGTCACTGCCGGCAGTCACCAGCAAACCAAACTCACGCGCCAGAATCGCCAGGCCGCCTACTTGTTCTGCAGGCTGATAGCCATTGACTACCTCAATCGCGTGCCCCCCCGCTTGAATATAGTCGCCAATCAGGCGTCGGCGCTTGCTGCGGGTGAAATCGTAATGCGATGGATGCGCCAGGCTGACCCAGGCACCTGCTGCACGCAACGTGGCGACGGTGTCTTCCAGGGTGGGCCAATGCTGTTTGACATCGCCCAACTTGCCCGCGCCCAGCCACTTGCGGAACGCTTCGGCGCGATCCTTGACGTAACCGGCACCGACTAAAAAATCCGCAAAATGCGGACGCGCTGGCGCATTGCCACTGTCACCCAGCGCTTGCTGAATTGCCCGCGCACCTTCAAGCGCGCCCGGCATGCCCTTGAGCGCCAGCTTGCGGCTGATTTCTTCGGCACGCAGCCAGCGGCCATCGTGCAGTGCGGCGATGGCAGCGACCAGTGCAGGGGCTTGGGTGTCGAAACCGTAACCGAGCACATGAATGGTCGCGCCACCCCAAGTGCAGGAGAGTTCGATGCCGTTGACCAGTTGCATGTTCAGCGACTGCGCCGCCGTGCGGGCTTCTTCCAGGCCTTCAATTGTGTCGTGATCGGTCAGGGCCAGGACTCGCACACCTTTCTCGAACGCACGCGCTACCAGTACCGCTGGCGCCAAAGCGCCATCGGAAGCGGTGCTATGGCAATGCAAGTCAATTTCCACGGGGATTTAATAACCTCTAGCTGACGCTTTCGCTGTCATTGATGTTTGTTATTATGCCGCCACATCCTGCTTCTGGCTGCCACTGTGAAACAATTCATCGACTTCATCCCGCTGTTACTGTTTTTCATCGTCTACAAAATCGAACCCCGCATCGTCGAAATCGCAGGCCCTAGCCTGACCTTCGGCGGGATTTTCAGCGCTACGGCGATGCTGATCCTCAGTTCTGTGGTGGTCTACGGCATTCTGTTTTTCAAGCAACGCAAACTTGAAAAGAGCCAATGGCTGACCCTGATTGCCTGCATTGTGTTCGGCAGCCTGACCCTGGCGTTCCACAGCGAAACCTTCCTCAAGTGGAAAGCGCCGGTGGTGAACTGGCTATTTGCGCTGGTGTTTGCCGGTAGCCACTTTATCGGTGACAAGCTGCTGATCAAACGTGTCATGGGCCACGCACTGACCCTGCCTGACGCAGTCTGGACGCGCCTGAACCTGGCCTGGATCGCCTTCTTTTTGTTCTGTGGGGCGGCCAACCTGTTTGTTGCGTTCACCTTTCAAAGCATCTGGGTCGACTTCAAAGTATTCGGCAGCCTGGGCCTGACCGTGCTGTTTCTGGTAGGCCAAGGCATTTACCTGTCGCGCCACTTGCATGATTCCGACACTCCAACCTCCAAAACCGAGGACTGACATGCTCTACGCAATCATTGCCACTGACGTCGCCCACTCGCTTGAAGCCCGCCTGGCTGCTCGCCCGGCCCACCTTGAGCGCTTGCAGCAACTCAAACAGGAAGGCCGCGTGGTGCTGGCCGGCCCGCACCCGGCCATCGACAGTAATGATCCGGGCGCGGCCGGTTTCAGCGGCAGCCTGATCGTGGCCGAGTTTGACTCGCTGGCCGACGCTCAACGCTGGGCCGATAAGGACCCGTACGTCGCTGCTGGCGTGTACGCAAATGTGATTGTCAAACCGTTCAAGCAAGTCCTGCCTTAAACCCTCGCTGCGCGACGGAACCGCTCATCGGGTTCGTCGCGACGCTGTATGGCTCATTATTCTGGTTTAGCGGCCGACAACCTCTGCGAATCCCATCAGGAATGAGGAGTTGCGATGCGCCAAGGTTTGTTGTGTCTGCTGTTAATCATGTTATCGCTGGGCACTCTCGCCCACGCTGAAGACGCTCCTTCCTCTGATAACTCAGTGCCATTGTCACTGAGCGCCGGTGCGCGCATTACGGACTTGCAACAACGCCTTGGCGAGAGTGAACGCCTGCGCGGCGAACTGAGCCAAGCCCTGAAAGACGCCGACGCCACCCGCGAAAGCAGCCAGTTGAGCCAACTGCGTCAAGAGAACCTGCGCCTCAAGCAACAGCTCGACAAAGCGCAGTCCAACCCCGGCTTTCACCTGCTGACCGACTCACAACAGTGGTTTGTGATTGGTGGCGCAGTTGCCCTATTGGCCCTACTCTGCGGTATCTTCGCCAGCGGCGGACGTAAACAGCGTCGGCAATGGCTATAAATAGAGTGAGTCATGAGCGACCTGTTACTGATAGATGATGACCAGGAGTTGTGTGAACTCCTGAGCAGTTGGCTGAGCCAGGAAGGTTTCCAGGTGCGTGCGTGCTACGACGGCGTGAGCGCCCGCAACGCGCTGGCCGAGTCCAGCCCTGACGCTGTAGTGCTGGACGTGATGCTGCCCGATGGCAGCGGCCTGGAACTGCTCAAGCAGTTGCGCAGCGATCACCCCGACTTGCCGGTGCTGATGCTCTCGGCCAGGGGTGAGCCGCTGGACCGCATTCTGGGGCTGGAACTGGGCGCCGACGATTACCTGGCCAAGCCCTGCGACCCCCGCGAGTTGACCGCCCGCCTGCGCGCTGTGCTGCGCCGCAGCCATCCGCCCGCCACCTCCAGCCAGATCGAATTGGGCGACCTGTGTTTCAGCCCGATGCGCGGTGTGGCCACCATCAATGAGCACGACATCACCCTGACCGTGTCCGAAAGCCGCATCCTCGAAGCCTTGCTGCGTCAACCCGGCGAGCCACTGGACAAACAGGCGCTGGCGCAACTGGCGCTGGGCCGCAAGTTGACGTTGTACGACCGCAGCCTGGACATGCACGTCAGCAACCTGCGCAAAAAGATCGGCCCGCACCCCGATGGCCGTCCGCGCATCGTTGCACTGCGCAGCCGTGGCTACTTCTACAGCGCCTGAGGGGACGCCGCCTGTGTAAAGGCACGCCACTCCCCTCTTTACCTAAGCTTTACGCTTGATTGACAGCGCTTGACCTTGATCTCCCTAAACTGGGCGCATCCGGATTCACCGGAACGTACTACAAGGAGACACACCATGCGTAAGACTCTTATTGCTTTGATGTTTGCTGCTGCTCTGCCAACCGTCGCAATGGCCATGCCCGGTGGCGATGGCCCAATGGGTCCACGTCACGGCGGTGAGCACCATGGTCGCGGCGACGCGCCTTACAGCCAATTGGACTTGACCCGCGAGCAGCGCCAACAAATCGGCAAGCTGATGGGCGAACAAATGCACGAGCGCAAGCAGCTGGTCGACAAGTACCTGCAAAAACTGCCCGCGGCTGATCAAAAAGCGTTGAAAGACGAAATCGCCGCCAAGCACGAAAAAACCCAGAAAGACATTCGTGCGCTGCTCAAGCCAGAACAGCAAAAACGCTTCGACGAGATGCAAAAACAACGCGCCGAACGTAAAGCTGAATGGAAAGAGTTCAAAGACTGGAAAGCACAGCAGGCGCCAAAAGCGCAATAATCTGCACATTCACCCAGCCCAACGGCCCCCCAGCCGTTGGGCTTTGCTCGTTTGAACCCATTTAGCGTGAGGAATTGCCGTGCGATCACTGTTTTGGCGCATTCTGGCCAGCTTTTGGCTGGCGATAGCCTTGGTCGCAGGGCTGTCGATACTGCTCGGACACATGCTTAATCAGGACGCCTGGATCCTGAGCCGTCATCCGGGTATTTCAAACCTGGCCCAGCAATGGACCGAACGCTATGAAACCCAGGGCGCGGACGCTGCCCAAGATTTTCTGGAGCGGCGCAAACGCCGTTACCACATTGACGTGCAAGTGCTTAACGAAAGTGGCGACCCGGTGGTGCGCGGCACCTTTCCGCGCCGGGCTGCCGCCTGGGAGGCGCGCCAGCATCCAGGACAAGACACGCTGCCGTGGCGACGCCTGACCGTGGAGTACACCAGCCCCAAGACGGCCGACACCTACCTGCTGATTTACCGCATCCCGCACCCCGAGCTGGACGCCTGGCACCGACAAAGCCTGATCTGGCCCCTGAGTGCGCTGGGCATTGCGCTGGTGGTGTTGACGCTGTTCAGTTTGCTGGTGACGCTGTCGATCACCCGCCCGCTAAGCCGCTTGCGCGTGGCCGTGCATGATCTGGGGCAAACCACCTATCAACAAAACAGCCTGGCGCGACTGGCCTCCCGACGGGATGAATTTGGCGTACTGGCCACTGACTTCAACCGCATGGGCGCGCGTTTGCAAAGCTTGATCAGCAGCCAACGCCAGTTGCTGCGCGATGTCTCCCACGAACTGCGTTCTCCCCTGGCTCGTCTGCGCATCGCTCTGGCACTGGCCGAACGCGCCAGCCCCGAGGAGCGTGAAAAGCTCTGGCCGCGCCTGACCCGCGAATGTGACCGCCTGGAGTCTTTGATCAGTGAAATCCTGACGCTGGCGCGGGTCGATGCCGACCAGGCGAGCGCCGAGCACGTTGAACTCAATGCGCTGCTCAATAACCTGCAAAAAGATGCCTCACTCAGCGCGCCCGAGCAGCCGGTACAGCTGGATGCAGAACCGGGCCTGGCCCTCAGTGGCTGGCCCACCATGATTGAGCGCGCCGTCGACAACCTGCTGCGTAACGCGCAACGGTTCAACCCGCCGGGTCAACCGATTGAACTCACAGCACAGCGTGAAGGCGAGCACATCACCCTCAGCGTGCGCGATCACGGGCCGGGTGTGGCCGAGGAGCATTTGGCGCAGTTAGGCGAACCGTTTTTCCGGGCGCCCGGCCAGACGGCTGCGGGCCACGGTCTGGGGCTGGCCATTGCGCGGCGCGCGGCAGAGCGTCATGGCGGACGATTGACACTGGCCAACCATCCCGACGGTGGCTTTATTGCCGCGCTTGAACTCCCTCTCACCCCGGATGGCAATCTTTAACGCGGGCAAAGCACCGAGCACTGCGTAAGAGGATTTACCTGCACGATGCCTGACCGCCCACAGAGACCGACTGCCGTGGCTCAGGCGGACCACACCTGTACAAACTCTGCGCTGTCGACTTTGGGCGCATCCCGCATTTCTTTGAGCGGTGTGCCCAAGTACA
Organism: Mycobacterium sp. MBM; assembly: GCA_021648845.1. Taxonomy (GTDB): domain Bacteria; phylum Actinomycetota; class Actinomycetes; order Mycobacteriales; family Mycobacteriaceae; genus Mycobacterium. Next base: position 5,864 of record JAKJHY010000067.1, read on the forward strand.
GGAACGCAATAATCTCTTCACCCGCTTGCAGTCCCAGAGCGGCCGTCACCCGTGGCGCATGGGACAGCTCCCCGGTGCGCCACACCGCACCAATCCCTTGG
>JAKJHY010000068.1 GCA_021648845.1 Mycobacterium sp. MBM
GTCTGTTGTTTGAGAACTCAATAGTGTGTTTGGTGGTTTTTGTTTGTTGTTTTTTGGCCATCTTGGTGGGGGACTCCCCGTCTTCCTGCCACGTGGGATGGTTTGTTTTTTGATGCCAGTTTTTGGTGTCTTTTGTTTGTGATCAGGTTTTTCTGATTCGAATTCTGCCTGGCTTTTTGTGCTGGGGGTTTTTGTTTGGAGAGTTTGATCCTGGCTCAGGACGAACGCTGGCGGCGTGCTTAACACATGCAAGTCGAACGGAAAGGCCCTTCGGGGTGCTCGAGTGGCGAACGGGTGAGTAACACGTGGGTGATCTGCCCTGCACTTTGGGATAAGCCTGGGAAACTGGGTCTAATACCGAATATGATCACGGGCTTCATGGTCTGTGGTGGAAAGCTTTTGCGGTGTGGGATGGGCCCGCGGCCTATCAGCTTGTTGGTGGGGTAATGGCCTACCAAGGCGACGACGGGTAGCCGGCCTGAGAGGGTGACCGGCCACACTGGGACTGAGATACGGCCCAGACTCCTACGGGAGGCAGCAGTGGGGAATATTGCACAATGGGCGCAAGCCTGATGCAGCGACGCCGCGTGAGGGATGACGGCCTTCGGGTTGTAAACCTCTTTCAGCACAGACGAAGCGCAAGTGACGGTATGTGCAGAAGAAGGACCGGCCAACTACGTGCCAGCAGCCGCGGTAATACGTAGGGTCCGAGCGTTGTCCGGAATTACTGGGCGTAAAGAGCTCGTAGGTGGTTTGTCGCGTTGTTCGTGAAAACTCACAGCTTAACTGTGGGCGTGCGGGCGATACGGGCAGACTGGAGTACTGCAGGGGAGACTGGAATTCCTGGTGTAGCGGTGGAATGCGCAGATATCAGGAGGAACACCGGTGGCGAAGGCGGGTCTCTGGGCAGTAACTGACGCTGAGGAGCGAAAGCGTGGGGAGCGAACAGGATTAGATACCCTGGTAGTCCACGCCGTAAACGGTGGGTACTAGGTGTGGGTTTCCTTCCTTGGGATCCGTGCCGTAGCTAACGCATTAAGTACCCCGCCTGGGGAGTACGGCCGCAAGGCTAAAACTCAAAGGAATTGACGGGGGCCCGCACAAGCGGCGGAGCATGTGGATTAATTCGATGCAACGCGAAGAACCTTACCTGGGTTTGACATGCACAGGACGTCGGCAGAGATGTCGGTTCCCTTGTGGCCTGTGTGCAGGTGGTGCATGGCTGTCGTCAGCTCGTGTCGTGAGATGTTGGGTTAAGTCCCGCAACGAGCGCAACCCTTGTCCTATGTTGCCAGCGGGTTATGCCGGGGACTCGTAGGAGACTGCCGGGGTCAACTCGGAGGAAGGTGGGGATGACGTCAAGTCATCATGCCCCTTATGTCCAGGGCTTCACACATGCTACAATGGCCGGTACAAAGGGCTGCGATGCCGTGAGGTGGAGCGAATCCTTTCAAAGCCGGTCTCAGTTCGGATCGGGGTCTGCAACTCGACCCCGTGAAGTCGGAGTCGCTAGTAATCGCAGATCAGCAACGCTGCGGTGAATACGTTCCCGGGCCTTGTACACACCGCCCGTCACGTCATGAAAGTCGGTAACACCCGAAGCCGGTGGCCTAACCCTTGTGGAGGGAGCCGTCGAAGGTGGGATCGGCGATTGGGACGAAGTCGTAACAAGGTAGCCGTACCGGAAGGTGCGGCTGGATCACCTCCTTTCTAAGGAGCACCACGAGACTTGACCGGCCCCGTAGATTGCGGGATCAGCCGATTGTCGAGCGATTCGTTGGATGGCCTCGCACCTGTAGTGGGTGGGGGTCTGGTGCACAACAACAAACAATCTTTTGGGTCTTCGGATCTGGCTGCCGGGCACACTATTGGGCTTTGAGACAACAGGCCCAGCGGGAGAGAGTTCTGCGGGATTCTCTTGCCGGCCGTGCGTGCCCCGTTGGGGGTCAGGCGGTTGCTGTTGTTGCTCCATCTTTGGTGGTGGGGTGTGGTGTTTGATTTGTGGATAGTGGTTGCGAGCATCTAGCACGCAAGAAGATTCCGGTCTCGTGAGGGGCCGGGGTGTTGTTGTGTGTGTTTGATGTGCAATTTTTTTCTTCTATTTGGTTTTATCTGTGTTGTAAGTGTTTAAGGGCGCATGGTGGATGCCTTGGCATTGGGAGCCGATGAAGGACGTGGGAGGCTGCGATATGCCTCGGGGAGCTGCCAACCGAGCGTGGATCCGAGGATGTCCGAATGGGGAAACCCAGCACGAGTGATGTCGTGTTACCTGCATCTGAATATATAGGGTGCAGGGGGGAACGCGGGGAAGTGAAACATCTCAGTACCCGTAGGAAGAGAAAACAATAGTGATTCCGTGAGTAGTGGCGAGCGAAAGCGGAGGATGGCTAAACCGTATGCATGTGATACCCGGCGGGGGTTGTGTGTGCGGGGTTGTGGGGCGTTTCTTCTCTCATCCGCCGATGAGGGCAGCAGTGAGAAAAGTGTGTGTTAGCTGAACTGGTTTGGGATGACCGGCCGTAGCGGGTGAGAGCCCCGTAGGTGAAAACATGTGCTCTGTTGTGGAACTGTCCCCGAGTAGCAGCGGGCCCGTGAAATCTGCTGTGAATCTGCCGGGACCACCCGGTAAGCCTGAATACTTCCCAATGACCGATAGCGGATTAGTACCGTGAGGGAATGGTGAAAAGTACCCCGGGAGGGGAGTGAAATAGTACCTGAAACCGTGTGCCTACAATCCGTCAGAGCCCTCCTTTGGTGGGGTGATGGCGTGCCTTTTGAAGAATGAGCCTGCGAGTCAGGGACATGTCGCGAGGTTAACCCGTGTGGGGTAGCCGCAGCGAAAGCGAGTCTGAATAGGGCGTATCCAATCCGTTGGGGTTGGTGTAGTGGTGTGTTCTGGACCCGAAGCGGAGTGATCTACCCATGGCCAGGTTGAAGCAGCAGTAAGATGTTGTGGAGGACCGAACCCACTTAGGTTGAAGACTGAGGGGATGAGTTGTGGGTAGGGGTGAAAGGCCAATCAAACTCCGTGATAGCTGGTTCTCCCCGAAATGCATTTAGGTGCAGCGTTGCGTGTTTCTTACCGGAGGTAGAGCTACTGGATGGCCGATGGGCCTCACAAGGTTACTGACGTCAGCCAAACTCCGAATGCTGGTAAGTGAAAGCGTGGCAGTGAGACGGCGGGGGATAAGCTCCGTGCGTCGAGAGGGAAACAGCCCAGATCGCCGGCTAAGGCCCCTAAGCGTGTGCTAAGTGGAAAAGGATGTGCAGTCGCGAAGACAACCAGGAGGTTGGCTTAGAAGCAGCCACCCTTGAAAGAGTGCGTAATAGCTCACTGGTCAAGTGATTGTGCGCCGATAATGTAGCGGGGCTCAAGCACACCGCCGAAGCCGCGGCATCAACTTTGTTGATGGGTAGGGGAGCGTCCTGCATCCAGTGAAGCAGCGGAGTGATCCAGTTGTGGAGGGTGTGGGAGTGAGAATGCAGGCATGAGTAGCGATAAGGCAAGTGAGAACCTTGCCCGCCGAAAGACCAAGGGTTCCTGGGGCAGGCCAGTCCGCCCAGGGTGAGTCGGGACCTAAGGCGAGGCCGACAGGCGTAGTCGATGGACAACGGGTTGATATTCCCGTACCCGTGTGTGCGCGTCCATGATGAATCAGGGGTACTAACCGCCCAAACCGTGCGTTACCGATCACCTTCGGGTGTGAGGATTGCACGCGCTGCGCGGGACCTTCTCTGGTAGTAGTCAAGCGATGGGGTGACGCAGGAAGGTAGCCGTACCAGTCAGTGGTAATACTGGGGCAAGCCTGTAGGGAGAGATCTAGGTAAATCCGGGTCTCATATATCCTGAGAGGTGATGCATAGCCGATTGAGGCGAATTCGGTGATCCTATGCTGCCGAGAAAAGCCTCTAGCGAGTTCACACACGGCCCGTACCCCAAACCAACACAGGTGGTCAGGTAGAGAATACTAAGGCGTACGAGTTAACTATGGTTAAGGAACTCGGCAAAATGCCCCCGTAACTTCGGGAGAAGGGGGACCTCCTACTGTCATGGCTCTTGCGGCCGGCAGCGGTGGGGGGTGGCACAAACCAGTGAGAAGCGACTGTTTACTAAAAACACAGGTCCGTGCGAAGTCGCAAGACGATGTATACGGACTGACGCCTGCCCGGTGCTGGAAGGTTAAGAGGACCCGTTAATCGTAAGGTGAAGCGGAGAATTTAAGCCCCAGTAAACGGCGGTGGTAACTATAACCATCCTAAGGTAGCGAAATTCCTTGTCGGGTAAGTTCCGACCTGCACGAATGGCGTAACGACTTCTCAACTGTCTCAACCATAGACTCGGCGAAATTGCACTACGAGTAAAGATGCTCGTTACGCGCGGCAGGACGAAAAGACCCCGGGACCTTCACTACAACTTGGTATTGGTGCTCGATACGGTTTGTGTAGGATAGGTGGGAGACTGTGAAGCATGCACGCCAGTGTGTGTGGAGTCATTGTTGAAATACCACTCTGATCGTATTGGGCCTCTAACTTCGAACCGTATATCCGGTTCAGGGACAGTGCCTGGTGGGTAGTTTAACTGGGGCGGTTGCCTCCTAAAATGTAACGGAGGCGCCCAAAGGTTCCCTCAACCTGGACGGCAATCAGGTGTTGAGTGTAAGTGCACAAGGGAGCTTGACTGCGAGACGTACATGTCGAGCAGGGACGAAAGTCGGGACTAGTGATCCGGCACCTCTGAGTGGAAGGGGTGTCGCTCAACGGATAAAAGGTACCCCGGGGATAACAGGCTGATCTTCCCCAAGAGTCCATATCGACGGGATGGTTTGGCACCTCGATGTCGGCTCGTCGCATCCTGGGGCTGGAGCAGGTCCCAAGGGTTGGGCTGTTCGCCCATTAAAGCGGCACGCGAGCTGGGTTTAGAACGTCGTGAGACAGTTCGGTCTCTATCCGCCGCGCGCGTCAGAAGCTTGAGGAAACCTGTCCCTAGTACGAGAGGACCGGGACGGACGAACCTCTGGTCCACCAGTTGTCCCACCAGGGGCACGGCTGGATAGCCACGTTCGGACAGGATAACCGCTGAAAGCATCTAAGCGGGAAACCTTCTCCAAGACCAGGCTTCTCACCCATTCAGTGGGATAAGGCCCCCCGCAGACCACGGGATCGATAGACCAGACCTGTACACCTAGCAATAGGCTTAGGGAACTGGCACTAACCGGCCGAAAACTTACACACACCCCACCCAAGTGGGGTAACAGATAACACCGTGTAAGAAACAAAATTGACGCACCAACGCGCTCGCAACCACACCACACACCCCGGACACACTCACACCAGCAACGGCGTGAACACACTCCACCACCAAAACACACTCCCCCCACCCACGCGTGGGGGCGCCCAAAAAAGGGTGAATAAAGTTACGGCGGCCATAGCGGCAGGGAAACGCCCGGTCCCATCCCGAACCCGGAAGCTAAGCCTACCAGCGCCAATGATACTACCCAACAGGGTGGAAAAGTAGGACACCGCCGAACACACATTAAAACCCGAGCCCCCCAAACACACAATTTGGGGGGCTCGGGCATTTGTG
>JAKJHY010000069.1 GCA_021648845.1 Mycobacterium sp. MBM
AACTGGTTGTTCAACATCCCGCGCTGTTCGACCATCACCCCTTTTGGCAGCCCGGTCGAACCCGAGGTGTAAATCACGTACGCCAGATTGTCCGGCTGGCTGTAAACCTGCGGGTTATGGTCGGCCAGCGCGGCGGCTTGTACCTGCTCCCATACCAGTAAACGCGGGCGAATCGGGCAACCCGCCTCGTCGAGCAGCGCCTCGGCCTGTTCGAGGCAGGCTTGGGTGCACACCAGCAACGGCGTGCGGCTCATATCAATAATGCGGCTCAAGCGTGAACTCGGCAGCGCCGGGTCCAGGGGCAAATAACCGGCCCCGGCTTTAAAGCTGCCGATGATCATGCCGAGCAGGTCCAGCCCGCGCTCGGCCAACAGCGCCACCGGTTGGTCCGGCTGCACCAAGGCGTTGATCAAGGCATGCCCCAGACGGTTACTGCGCGCATTCAACTCGCGGTATCGCCACTGCTGATCAAGGCAACTGGCAGCGATGCGTTCTGGATGGGCAGCCACTTGCGCTTCAAACAGCTGGGCATAGCTCTGATCCAGCGGGTATGCACGCTGGCTCTGGTTGCACCCCGCAAGCAGAAATTCGCGCTCGCAGTCACCCAGCAAGGGCAACTGCGCCATATCGCCTTCCAGCCCGTCCATCAGCGCCAGCAACAGACGCTTGAATTCGGCCAGCAAACGCTCAACGCTGCTGCGTTCGAAGTAGCGCTGGTCATACGACAGGTGCAGGCCCAAGTCATCACCGGGATAGCACACGGCCGTCAGCGGGAAGTTGGTGTGGGTGCGCCCCGAGTCCGACGTCGCCTTAAGGCTGTGCGCCCGATCCATGACCGTCATGTCGACCGGCGCGTTCTCGAACACAAACAGGCTGTCGAACAGCGGCTGGCCTTTTGGCAGCTCGCTGCGCTCCTGAATCGTGACCAGCGGCAGGTATTCATACTCACGCAGCTCCATGTTGTGTTCGAGCAGGTTGCTCAGCCACTGACGCACTCCCAGCGCCTGGCCCTCAGCCGGCATTTGCACGCGCAGGGCCACGCTGTTGATGAACAGACCGACCGTGTGCTGCATCTGCGGCAATTCCACCGGGCGACCGGCCACGGTCACGCCAAACAGTACGTCGCGCTCGCCGCTAAAGCGTTGCAGCACTAAGGCCCACGCGGCTTGAGCGAAGGTATTGATGGTCAATTGATGTTGCTGCGCCAGCTCACGCAAGCGCACACCGTCTTGCACCTCAAGCCGCGTGTAGCAATCGCCCACCAGCATGCCGCCGCTGTCGCCCGCGTGTTCACGCAAGAACGGCCGGTCACTCGGGATGTAAGTGGTTTGCTCGAAACCTTGCAGGTTGCGCTGCCACCAGTCGTTGGCCTGTTGCAGGTTTTGTTGCTGCAACCAGCCGATGTAATCGCGGTAGCGCGGCGGAGTGGCCAGTTGTGCAACACGGCCTTCACCCAACGCGCTGTAAATGTCGAAGAAGTCGCTCATCAGCAATGAACGGCACCAGGCGTCAATCAGGATGTGGTGGTTGCTCATCATGAACCAGTAACGCTCAGCCCCCAGACGGATCAGGCGCAGGTGGAATGGCGCTTTATTGAGCAAATCAAACCCGGCCTCACGCTCCTGCTTGAGCAGGGCTTGCAAGCGCGCTTCATGCCCCTCCTGCGGCTCGGCACTCCAATCCAGATAATCAATGTCAGTGCTGCCGGGGCGATGAATGATTTGCAGCATGTCTTCGCCCACGTTCCAGCAGAACGAGGCGCGCAGCGCTTCATGCCGCCCGACCACTTCCTGCCAGGCTTGCGCGAACCGTTGCGGGTCAAGCGCGCTGTTGATGCGGTAACGGTCCTGCATGTAATACAACCCGGTACCCGGCTCCAGCAAGGTGTGCAGCAGCATCCCCTCTTGCATCGGGGTCATCGGGTACACGTCTTCAATCAGCTCGGCCGCCACCGGCAAGGCGTCCAGTTGTGCCTGACTAAGCCTGGCCAGCGGGAAGTCAGAAGGCGTCAGGCCGCCAGCACCGTCACTCACGCAATGGGCTATCAGCGCGTGCAGTTCACTGACATAGGCTTGCGCCAACTGCTCGATGATCGCTGCACCGTAACGCTGGGCGCTGAATGTCCAGCGCAGCAGTAGCTCGCCGCCATACACCTGACTGTCGATGCTCAGTTCGTTGGGTAACGGCGCCAACGGGTCATGGGCCGCGCCCACAGGTTCGTCCAACGGGTGGAACAGCGCATCACTGGCAAAGCTCTGATCGAACTGCCCCAGGTAGTTGAACGTCACCGCCGCTTGCGGCAACGCCGCCAGCGCCTGACGCGTGGCGTTATCGGTCAGGTAACGCAGCACCCCATAGCCCAGCCCTTTGTGCGGCACGTTGCGCAGTTGCTCTTTGATTGCCTTGATCGAAGCGCCCTGTTCTTGGTCCGGCAACGGGGTCAAACGCACTGGATAGGCACTGGTGAACCAGCCCACAGTGCGGCTCAGGTCGATGTCATCAAACAGCGTTTCGCGGCCATGCCCTTCCAGTTGCACCAGCGCCGACGGCTGCCCGGTCCAACGGCACAGCACCCGTGCCAGTGCGCTCAGCAGCAGGTCATTGACCTGCGTGCGGTAAGCACTGGGCGCCTGTTGCAAGAGTTGCCGCGTTCGCTCGGCGTCCAGGTGCACGCTGACCGTCTGTGCATGCTGATTTTGCCCGCCACCCTGTGGCCTGTCGCAGGGCAACTCGACCCGTGGCCCGTTCAATTGCTGGCGCCACAGGCTTAACTCTTCACGCAACGACTCGCTGCCGGCATAGGCTTGCAAGCGCTCTGCCCACGCCCGTGAAGCGCTGGTTTTTTCAGGCAATCGCGCAGGCTGTTGCGCCGCCAATTGGCGGTACAGCGTTTGCAAATCTTCAAGCAGTACGCGCCATGACACGCCGTCCACCGCCAAGTGATGGATAACCAGCAACAAGCGCTGCTGGCCTTGCGGCCCATCGACCAGCAACGCACGCAGCAAAGGACCGTTTTGCAGGTCAAGGCTGCGTTGGGCATCGGCGTACAGCGCCTCACATTGCTGCATGTCAGACGCGGATGCCTGCCACAAAAGTGCGTCATCGGCCTCGGTGCGATATTGCGCACGCCATTGCCCCGCTGTTTTCTGGAAGCGCAGGCGCAGCGCATCATGGTGCTCCAGCAGCGCACTCAGTGCCTGTTCCAGCGTATGAGGCTCAAGCGCCAGACTCGGCTCCAGCAGCAACGACTGGTTCCAGTGCTCACGGTGTGGCATGTCGGTGTCGAAGAACCAATGCTGGATGGGCGTCAGCGCCGACTCACCACTGAGTCGTCCTTGCTCGGCGTGGTGCTGCGCGGTGTGCGTCGCAACTGCTGCCAATGCCTGCACCGTTTGGTGCTGAAACAGGTCACGCGGGCTGAAATGAATGCCCAGTTGCCGCGCACGGCTGACCACTTGAATCGACAGAATCGAGTCGCCGCCCAGTTCAAAGAAGTTATCGTTGAGACCGATCTGTTTGAGGTTCAACACATCGCACCACACACCGGCCAGGCTTTGCTCCAGCGGGTTGCTGGGGGCCACATACTGTTGACGGTTCAGCTGCGGGTCCGGGGTTGGCAAGGCGCGCCGATCCAGCTTGCCATTGGCCGTCAGCGGCATGCTGGCCAGCAGCATCAGGTGGGTGGGGACCATGTAGTCGGGCAACTGCACCTTGAGCTGCGCTTTGAGTTCATCCCGTAGCGCAGCCTGTTCAACCTCGCTGTGTTGTGCAGCGTCGCACACCAGATACGCCGCCAGTTGTTTGCCTCCGGCCATGTCGAGCGCCAGCACCACCGCTTCACGCACGTCGTGGTGATCCAGCAGGCGGTTTTCTATTTCCCCCAACTCAATACGGAAACCGCGGATTTTTACTTGGTGGTCAACCCGGCCTACGTACTCAACCAAACCATCGGCGCGTTGGCCACATCGCCGGTGCGGTACAGACGCCCGCCATTATCGGAAAAAGGATCAGCCACAAACCGCTCGGCGGTCATGCCGGGGCGTTGATGGTAGCCCTGCGCCAATCCTGCACCGCCGACATACAACTCACCCGTGGCGCCTTGCGGCACCAGGGCCAATCCGGCGTCGAGGATATACGCCACCCGCGCGCCGATGACCTGGCCGATGGGCACACTGCTCGCGCCCTCTTCCAATTGTTGCGGCGCCAGGCTGGCCAACGGCATGACCACGGTTTCGGTGGGACCATAGGCATTGAAAAACACCTTTGGCGCGAACGCCGTGCGAATCCGTTGCAAGTGCTCGCCGGTCAGCGCCTCGCCACCGGTGATGCACATGCGCACCGGCAAGGTTTGCTGCTGCGTCGCCAACCACTGTGCCAACTGGCTGCCGTAGCTGGGGGTGAAGCCCAGAATATTGACCTGTTGCTCGCGGATCAGTTGGCAGATCTGCTGCGCATCCCACTGCCCCTGCGCGCGCAATACCACCCGCGCACCACACAGCAAGGGCACCAGCAGACGTTCCGTCGCCGCATCAAAGTTGATTGAGTAGAAGTGCAGCTCACAGTCGTCAGGGCGCATGCCGAAGCGTTCGATCACCGCACGACAGTGCATGGCAATTTCGCCGTGGGACACCACCACGCCTTTGGGCTGCCCTGTGGAGCCAGAGGTGTAAATCAGGTACGCCTGATGACCCGCCAGGCTGATAAACGGCAGCTCAGCAGACGGGTAATTGCCCAGTTCCTGCGCGATGTCTTCCAGGCACCCGAGCGCGACGTGCTGCGGCAACTCGCCCAAGGCGTCAAACAACGCACGGTGACTCAACAGCAGGCCAATGCCGCTGTCGTCAATCATGTAGTGCAGGCGTTCCAGCGGATATTCCGGGTCCAGCGGTACGTAGGCGCCCCCCGCTTTGAGGATCGCCAGCAGGCCGATCACCATCTCCAGAGATCGCTCAAGGGCCAAGCCCACACGCACCTGCGGCCCGACACCGCGCTCGCGCAGCAACCACGCCAACCGGTTAGCACGGCTGTCCAGTTCGGCGTAGCTCAGGTGCTGGCCGGCGAAGGTCAACGCGATGGCGTCGGGGCGAAGCCGTGCTTGTTCAGCAAACAGGCTATGAATGCACAGGTCCAGCGCATGTTCGGCAACCGGCGCGGCCATGTGCTGCACCAGTTGCTGTTGCTCTGGGGCCAGCATCAGCGGCAACTCGCTCAGGCGCTGTTGCGGATCGCCCAGCAGCGCCTCCAGCAGGTTGCCCCAGTGCCCGGCCATTTTGGCGATGCGCGGTTCGTCAAACAGATCGGTACTGTACGTCAGGCAGCAACCCCGACGATGGTCAAGGTCAGTGACTTCCAGGTTGAGGTCAAACTTGGTGGC
>JAKJHY010000070.1 GCA_021648845.1 Mycobacterium sp. MBM
GTTTTGGGCCAATGCGCGGAACTTCTCGTCGCGGTTACCCAAAATGATCACGTCGCTGTTGTTGATCACCGCGTCGAAATCCGAATTGAGCAGGGAGGAGACGTGGGGGATTTTTGATTCGATGTAGTCTTTGTTCGAACCATGAACGCGGGCGTACTCGACGTTGGTGTCGTAGATGCTCAGGTCAAAACCCTTGCCGATCAGCATTTCGGCCAGTTCCACCAGCGGGCTTTCGCGCAGGTCGTCAGTCCCGGCCTTGAAGCTCAAACCGAGCAGGGCAACTTTGCGTTTGTCATGGCTGGCGACGATGTCGAACGCGTTTTGCACTTGCGACACGTTGCTGCGCATGAGCGAGTTGAGCAACGGGGCGTCCACGTCCAGCGAGCTGGCACGGTAAGTCAGGGCACGCACGTCTTTGGGCAGGCAGGAGCCGCCAAAGGCAAAGCCGGGGCGCATGTAGTACTGCGACAGGTTCAAGGTTTTGTCCTGGCACACCACCTCCATGACTTCGCGACCATCAACGCCGACGGCCTTGGCAATGTTGCCAATCTCGTTGGCGAACGTAACTTTGGTGGCGTGCCACACATTGCAGGTGTACTTGATCATCTCGGCCACTTCGATGTCCTTGCGGATGATCGGCGCGTCGAGTTCTTCGTACAGCGATTGCAGGACATCGCCCGAGGCTGTGTCGAGTTCACCGATCACGGTCATCGGCGGCTGGTCGTAGTCGGCAATGGCCGTGCTTTCACGCAGGAATTCAGGGTTGACCGCGACGCCGAAGTCGACGCCGGCTTTTTTGCCCGAGCACTCTTCGAGGATCGGGATCACCACATTTTTCACGGTCCCCGGCAACACGGTGCTGCGTACCACAATGGTGTGGCGCGAGGTTTTATCGCGCAGTACGGCGCCGATTTCGCGGCACACGGCTTCGATGTAGTTCAACTCCAGGTCGCCGTTTTTCTTGCTCGGCGTACCGACGCAAATCATCGACAGGTCGCTTTCGCGAATGGCCGATGCAAAGTTGGTGGTGCCTCGCAGACGGCCGTTCTGGATGCCTTGGGCCAGCAGTTCGCCAAGCCCCGGTTCAACGATGGGCGACTTGCCGAGGTTGATCAGGTCGATCTTGTCTTGTGAGATGTCAACGCCGATGACTTCATGGCCGCGAGCGGAAAGACAACCGGCGCACACTGCACCGACGTAACCCAAACCAAATATGCTGATGCGCATCGCAATTACCTCTGTCGTGTATAGGCCAATTAATGACCGGACTTAAAGTGTGGGCGCACAGGGAACTACGGCGCATATAAGCCGCAATGCCCAGTGCAGGCATCGTTAAGTTTCAAGTTGTTGAAAGTTGCACAGTTAAAGTGCAGCTCATCACTATTACTAAGGCATGTCAGATGATGGGGACGGCCTTGGGCGGGCGCTGTGCGCCGCGATATTTCTTATTTTTTAGCCTTTATAAACAAAGGGTTATAGCTGGATTTCGATCACCTTTGCCTGGGCCTGAGTGCAGCGGATAAAACCTGAAAGTTAGGTTTATCGTTGTAAGTGATGTCTCACAAACTCTGTAAGAATCGTTACGGGTTGTATGAGCGGTCGTACCAAACATAGTTCCGGGCCGTTTATCCCGTTTTCGACGAAAATTAACAAAATGGAAAAAGATGGCACTGGTTCCATATTGATAGCACTTAAGGTTTCGTCCTTTAATTTAAGGGCGTTCGTCGGCGTAGATAGTTAAGTGCCACTACTGATAAAAAAATTAGGTGCCACTATGAAAAAAAGTCACATTTGTCGAGTGAATTTATGTTCATAGAAATTTCAAGTCGTATTTTTGGCGTCAATTATTTGGCTGTTCGGGCGAGAGTGTGAAGGGGTTCACAGCGCGACGCGCCCTCGATCAGGCCGAGGGCGTCAAAAAGGCGGGGGTTTATTCGGGGGTGTGATCGCGTAAGAAGACCAACAGGTCCGGTTTGGAGTGTTCGGCGCTGTAGTAGTAACCCTGGGCGTCAAATTGCTTGAGCTGCTCAGGGTCGTTGATGCGTTCCTTGATCACGAAACGACTCATCATGCCGCGCGCTTTTTTGGCGTAAAAGCTGATGATTTTGTGCTGGCCGTTTTTAAAGTCCCGGAATTCGGTGTTAATGATGCGCGCGTTCAAGGCTGACTTTTTGACCGCCGAGAAGTACTCGTTGGAGGCCAGGTTGAGCAGCACGTCATCGCCTTGCTCGGCCAGTGCTTCATTGAGCCAGTCGCTGATGCGCGTGCCCCAAAAGGCATAGAGGTCTTTGCCGCGCGGGTTTTGCAGCTTGGTGCCCATTTCCAGGCGATAAGGCATCATCAGGTCCAGCGGGCGCAGCAGGCCATATAGCCCGGAGAGCATGCGCAGATGGGTTTGCGCGTAGTCAAAGTCCGCTTCGCTGAAATCCACGGCATTCAATCCGGTGTACACATCGCCCTTGAAGGCCAGCAATGCTTGCTTGGCGTTGTCGGGCGTGAAGGCCGGGGTCCAGCAGCCAAAGCGTGCGGCGTTAAGGCCGGACAGCTTGTCGGACAGGTGCATCAGCTCGCCAATCTGTTGCGGGCTTAATTCGCGCAGTTGCCCGATCAGCTCTTGGGAATGATCCAGGTATTGCGGCTGAGTGAAGCGCTGGGTGGCCGGCGGCGTCTCATAGTCGAGGGTTTTAGCGGGTGAAATCACCATCAGCATGGGTATCGTCTCCTTTTAGCGTGGGAGGGATTCTAGGGGGTTGGGCGGTTTGACTCCACCTATCACGCTGATAGCACGTATGCCGCGCGATTGAGTCGTCGCCGTCGAGGGGCGGGGCTGCGATGGATGGCAGCAGGTTTTGCTGCGCTATCGCAGCCTGCGGCAGCGACTACAGGTATTTTCCGGGTTGCAGGTTATAGTGCGCACAGTTTTTACAGGGAGATTGACCCGTGCGTATTGCTCTTTTTTTGTCGGCCTGGCTGGTGTGCCTGAGCGCGGTGGCTGCGCCCACTGAGCCAGCGACGCTGGATCGCAGCACATGGCCCGAGCAATTGATCAGCCCGGTGCTGTTTGATGTGGCGTCACGGGCAGAAATTCTGACCTTCGCCCATGCCCTGTTGAGCAGTGAAGCGCTGGACGAGCGTGCGCTCAGCCAGCGGCTGGGCTTGAAAATCATCAACATGGACGCGGTTGATACGGTCCGTCAGCGTATGTGGCAGCGTCTGCTGGCCAATTACAACTTCGCCCAGCAAAGCTGCGATCAGGATGCCTCGTTCTGTTATTACGTGGACGGCATGGACAGCTTGCGTGAGCAAGCAGGCAAGTTTGAAATCGCCCCTGACTCGTTCTACGTCGATTGGGCTGAACCGAGTGCCGAGTTTCACCGCACCTACCTGGTTGAGCAGTTGCGCCTTGCTGCGCTGTTCCCGCAAATCGGCAGCGAAATCGAGCTGTTCAGCGACCGTGAGTTCAATGGCGGCGGTATGAATGACCGACTGTTTATGCTCACCTTCGACAGTGGTCCTACTCAGCTGCCAGGCACCACCGATTGGTTGACTGACTATCTGCGCAAGCAATCGGTGAGTGCGACGTTTTTTGTCTTGGGTAACAGCGTTCAGGCGCGGTTGGACAAACAGTCCGTGCAGGCACTGCAAGCGCTCTACAAAGGGCAATGCGTAGGAGTGCAAGGCTGGGAGTACCGCTCGCATAGCCATTGGACCGACTGGCAAGATTCGATTGTGCGCAGCTCGGCGCTGGTCAAAAAAGTATTGCCCGACAATTACGTGCCTTTATTCCGGCCGCCCTACGGGCATCGCCGCGCCGACAGCGGGGCTTTTTTTGAGGCCCAGGGCATGCAGGTGGCGCTGTGGAACATTGACTCCCAGGACTTGGCCGGCAGCCTGAGTGCTGAACAGTCTGCGCAACGCGTATTGAGCCTGATGCTGTTATGGCGCCACGGCGTGATCAGCTTTCACGACACTCAAAGCAAGGTGCGTAGCGCATTGCCCTGGCTGATGAAAGCCACTGCGCAAAGCGGGCTGGGGTGGCAGGAGTGTTCGGCGCTGGCTCAGCCGTAGCGTCGATAGCCCGCACTGGATCAGGGCGGGCAGTGAAGAGTCTTACAAAAGCCGCAGTGCCAGTTCGCTGCCTGCACGCAGGTATTCGACCTGGGCGGTGATGGCGTCTTTGACGATGGCTTCGCCGGTGTCAGACAGTTTGCCGTTTTTAGCGTCAATGACCGACAGTTGCAGCAGTTGCATGGTCACGTCCATCGACTTTTGAAAGGCCGTCATATTGTTGTGTTGACCAAAGTGTTCGATAACCCTGTCCATACGTTCGTCGGCACTGTCGCGCAGTTGCCTGAACTCGGTAAATGAAACTCTGTCGTCTTTATAGATCTCCAGCAGCATCTGTTCGAGCGTTTTGGAAATAGGGGTCATAGCGTCGTCCTTTTGTATGAGCGCGGTCGGCGTATTGGCGCGTACCCTGTGTTTTTGCAGGGCATGTCACGACACGAATACGGTCATAAATGAAAGTTGTTGCACGGGCCTGTGTCGGCACAACCACCACGGCGTGGCGCATTGCGCACTCTTGGCAGGTGCGAGGTGAAGCTTAGTGCGGGCAAAAGGACGGGGGTGTAGGTCGGATCTTTGCTTGCTGTCGGCGCGGGCCGGTCTTTGGTAGCGAGAATTCAACGCTTTGTTTTGGGGGGGACTGCAAGCTTGCGGTGTGTGTGTTTAATCGGTTTTGATACTTTTTTGTTACAGGTTGATCCCTCAGCCTAGTAGCGGTTTGGCATTGCGCCAAGGGCTGTTCGTCATTCAGAAAAAAATAGTGCCAAACCGCTAAAAAGACTTTTTCTTGTCACACGTTTTGGAGTATTACGAAGACAGACCGCCGAAACCTGCCACACAGGTGGCGTCTTCCAAGACCCATCGGGCAGGGATTCATCTGACATGGGCAGATGAGCCGGCAGTCACATCGAGGCGCAGCACTGTTGCGGTATTGCGTCGAATGGCTCCCACAAAGGTGACCGAGTATGGATGATCACGGACGCACTCCTTCTTCCAACCAGCCAATCCTTTATGTACTCGATACCAATGTTCTGATTCACGATCCAAATGCCATGCTCAACTTCGAGGAACACCACGTCGCAATCCCGATGACGGTGCTTGAAGAACTCGACAAACTCAAAACCGGCAAGCTGTTGGTCGCCGCCGAATGCCGTCAGGCCATTCGTTTGATTGACCAGGTGCTGGGCGTGGCTTCGCCGGAAAACGTTGAAAAGGGCGTGCCC
>JAKJHY010000071.1 GCA_021648845.1 Mycobacterium sp. MBM
AGCGGCATTGCCTTGCTGCTGACCCAGGAGCACCTGCTGGAGCACCTGCCGCCCCGCGTTGGGGTGCAGACGCTGTGCCTGGAGCATCTGGCGCTGGACGCGTTCAGTGCTGACAACCTGGCCAACCAGACCCAGCCGGACACTCTGGCGTACGTGATCTACACCTCCGGCTCCACCGGGCGACCCAAGGGCGCGCTGCTCAGCCATGCCAACGTCACCCGCTTGCTGAGTGCCACGCAGCCGGCGTTTGGCTTCTGCGCGCAGGACGTGTGGACGCTGTTCCATTCCTACGCGTTCGACTTCTCGGTCTGGGAACTGTTTGGTGCCCTGTGCACTGGCGGGCGCCTGGTGATCGTGCCGTATTTCATCAGCCGCGAGCCGCAGGCGTTCCATCAATTGTTGTGTGACGAAGGCGTCACGGTGCTCAACCAGACGCCGACGGCGTTCCGTCAATTACTGCCCATTGCCTGCCAGAGCACACAACCACTGGCACTGCGGTGGGTGATCTTCGGTGGTGAGGCGCTGGACGTGTCGAGCCTGCGCCCGTGGTACGAGCGCTTCGGTGATCAAGGCAGCACGCTGGTGAACATGTACGGCATCACCGAAACCACGGTTCACGTGACGTTCCGTGCGCTGAGCCCAGCGGACCTGGACGCCAAGGTGCAAAGCCCGATTGGCCGCCCGCTCAGCGACCTGAGCTGGTATTTGCTCGACAGCCAGTTGCAGCCGGTTGCAGCGGGCTGCGCGGGCGAGCTGTATATCGCCGGGGCGGGGTTGGCGCGGGGTTATCACGGCCGCACGGGGCTGACAGCGGAGCGTTTTGTACCCAGCCCGTTTGCGCCGGGCGAACGCCTGTATCGCAGCGGCGACCTGGCACGCCAGCGGGCGGACGGCAATATCGACTATCTGGGCCGTATCGACCAGCAGGTGAAAATCCGCGGTTTCCGTATCGAGCTGGGTGAGATCGAAGCCTGCCTCAAACAGCAGATTGGCGTGGCGCAAGCGGTACTGACCGTGCATTCAGGCCCTCACGGGCCGCAGTTGTGTGCCTATGTGGTGGCCGATCAAGCGCCCGCCGACCCACTGGCGTGGCGTGAACATTTGCGTGAAGCGCTCAAGGTCGACTTGCCGGACTACATGGTGCCGACCCATTGGCTGCTGCTGGACGCCCTGCCATTGACCGGCAACGGCAAGCTCGATCGCAAGGCCTTGCCACCGCCCGACGTCGAAGACTGGCAGCGTCCCTACAGCGCGCCGGTCGGCGAACTGGAGCAACAGCTCGCGGCAATCTGGGCCAGCGTGCTGAACGTGGAGCGCGTCGGGCGCCACGACAACTTCTTTGAATTGGGCGGGCACTCGCTGCTCGCGGCCCAGGCCAGCGCCCGGGTTGAACTTGAATTGGGCATCGAGCTGGCGCTGCGCGCGCTGTTCGAGGCCGCCGACCTGCAAGCCTATGCCGCGCTGGCACAGGCACAAACGCCTGCGGATAACGATGGTCGTCTGAGCGCGCTCGAATCGCTGCTCGACGAGATGGAGATCAACTGATGGAAAACTCGACCGCGTGGCGCATTGCCAACCGTTTTGCCAGCCTGGCGCCTGAACAGCGCCGTGAGTTCCTGCAAAAAATGCAGGCGCAGGGCGTCAGCTTCGGCCAGTTGCCGATCCCGGCCACGGCCCCTGCCGATGGTCTGTGCGAACTGTCGTATGCGCAGCAACGCCAATGGTTCCTTTGGCAGTTAGACCCTGAAGGCGCCGCGTACCACATCCCGGCGGCCCTGCGCCTGCGGGGCGGTTTGAATGTCGACGCCTTGCAACACAGCTTCGACGCGTTGCTCAGGCGCCATCACAGTTTGCGCAGCGTTTTTGTCGAGCACGATGGCCAGGTTCAATGCAGTAGTCCGCTCGCGCCTACAGGCATGCAGTTGACGCGTCATGACCTGCGTGATCTGGCCACGGCCGAACGCATGCCGCGTGCATTGGCTTTGCTTGAACACGACATCGCCCAGCCGTTCGACCTGCAAAGCGGCCCGCTGCTGCGGGTCAGCCTGCTGCAACTGGACACCGACGACCACGTGCTGGTGCTGACCCTGCACCACATCGTGGCCGATGGTTGGTCGATGGGGGTGTTGGTCGACGAATTCTCGCAGCTGTATGCGGCCCATGTGCACGGTAAAAGCCTGACGCTGCCCGAGCTGCCCATTCAATACGCCGACTACGCACGGTGGCAGCGGCGCTGGATGGAAGCCGGTGAGCTGGAGCGCCAACTGGACTGGTGGCGCGGGCAACTGGGTGACGAGCAGCCGGTGCTGGAACTGCCGAGTGATCGCCCGCGCCCTGCGCAACCCACGCAGCAGGGTGCGCGGCTGGACTTCACCCTTGAGCCGGTACTGGCCAAAAACCTGATGGCGCTGGCCCGACAGCGCGGCGTGACTCCGTTCATGCTGTTGCTGGCCAGTTTTCAGACCTTGTTGCACCGCTACAGCGGTCAGCACGATCTGCGTATCGGCGTCCCTGTGGCCAACCGCAATCGGGCTGAGAGCCGTGGCCTGATCGGCTTTTTCGTGAACACGCAAGTGCTGCGCGCCGAGCTTGACGGGCACCTGCCGTTTACCCGCCTGCTGGAACAAACCCGCGACCGTGCGCTGGACGCGCAAGGCTATCAGGACCTGCCCTTCGAACGGCTGGTACAGGCGCTGCAAGGCGAGCGCAGCCTGAGTCACAGCCCGTTGTTCCAGGTCATGTTCAATCACCAGCAAAGCCGTCCCGGCGCGCTGAGTGCAATGTTGGCCGGTTTGCAGATCGACAGTGTGCAGTGGCAAGGGCGCACCACCCAGTTTGACCTGCAACTGGACACCCATGAGGAAGGCGAGCGCCTGATGGCCAGCCTGACCTACGCCACCGACCTGTTTGACGCCGCGCGCATCGAGCAGATGGCAGCGCATTGGCGCAACCTGCTGGCGGCCATTGTGGCCGACCCGGACTGCGCAATTGGCGCATTGCCGATGCTGTCGGCCTCCGAGGTTCAAGCCACGCTTTACCAGCTCAATGCCACCGCACATCCCTATCCGGGCCCGGAATGCGTGCACCTGCACATCGAGGCGCAAGCGGCGGCAACGCCCCAGGCCTGTGCGCTGGTGTTTGCCGGGCAACGCCTGAGTTATGCCGAGTTGAATCAGCGGGCCAACCGTCTGGCCCGCTGCTTGCGCGAACAGGGTGTCGGCCCGGAAGTTCGCGTGGGCGTGGCGTGCGAACGCTCGCTGGAATTGGTCATCGGGCTGTTGGCGATTCTCAAGGCCGGTGGCGCTTATGTGCCGTTGGACCCCGAATACCCGGCCGAGCGTCTGGCCTACCTGTTTGAAGACAGCGGTATCAGCCTGTTGCTGACCCAGGCTCATGTGCAGGCTGACTTGCCGTTGCCTGAAGGCTTGCCCGTGCTCTGCCTGCAAGCCAGCGCCGACTGGCTGGCCGAGTATGCCAACGAGGATGTGCCTAACCTGGCCAGCGCGCAGAACCTGGCATACGTGATTTACACCTCGGGTTCCACGGGCCGTCCTAAAGGTGCGGGCAACAGTCATGGCGCGTTGTACAACCGTCTGGCGTGGATGCAACAGGCCTATGGGCTGAGCGCGACCGATCGGGTGCTGCAAAAAACCCCTTTCAGTTTTGACGTGTCGGTGTGGGAGTTTTTCTGGCCGCTGATGCACGGCGCCACCCTGGTGGTGGCGGCACCGGGTGCGCACCGCGACCCGCAACAGCTGGCGGCGTTGATCGTCGAGCAGGCGATCACCACGCTGCACTTCGTGCCCTCGATGCTTCAGGCCTTTATCGGCGCCGAGGAAGCCGCGCAGTGCACCTCGTTACAACGCATCGTGTGCAGTGGCGAGGCGCTGGCGGTCGAGTTGCAGCGCCAGACGTTGCGCAGCCTGCCGCAAGCGTCGTTATACAACCTGTACGGCCCGACCGAAGCGGCCATCGACGTCACCCACTGGACGTGCGTAGAAGAGGGCCGCGATAGCGTGCCCATCGGGCGCCCGATTGCCAACCTGCGTACGTACATCCTCAGCCCTGAACTGCTGGCGTTGCCGAACGGCGCGATTGGGGAGTTGTACCTGGCGGGCAGCGGTTTGGCCCGGGGTTATCACGCACGTCCGGGGTTGACCGCCGAGCGCTTTGTGGTCGACCCGTTTGGCACCGGTGAGCGCCTATATCGCACCGGCGATCTGGCCCGCTACCGCGCCGATGGCGCCATTGAATACTGCGGGCGCATCGACCATCAGGTGAAAATTCGCGGGTTGCGCATCGAGCTGGGCGAAATCGAAGCGCGCCTGCAAGAACACCCGCAGGTGCAGGACGCCGTGGTACTGGCGCTGGATAACCAGTTGGTGGCGTATCTGGTGCCCGACGATGCCGCGGTGCTCAGTCGCCCAGAGGCGCAAGCGCCGTGGCGCGAAGCGCTCAAGGCGCACCTGTTGCACAACCTGCCGGACTACATGGTGCCCACGCACCTGATGCTGATCGAGCGCATGCCGCTCAGCCCTAACGGCAAACTGGAACGCAAGTTGCTGCCAGCGCCGCACGTCAGTGTCAGCCAGCGCGTGTTTGAAGCACCCCGCAGCGAGCACGAACGCCAATTGGCGGCGATCTGGCAAGAAGTGCTGGGCGTCGAGCAGATCGGTCGACACGATAATTTCTTTGAGCTGGGCGGTGATTCGATCATCTCGATTCAAGTGGTCAGCCGCGCCCGCCGTGCAGGTTTGGGGTTGAAACCACGGGATCTGTTTCAACAGCCGACCTTGCACGCGCTGGCTGCTGTGGTGAGCCAGCAGGCCGCGCCGCACATTGCCCAAGGCCCGGTGCTCGGCGTGCAACCCCTGACCCCGGTGCAGCACTGGTTCTTTGAACACCAGCGGGTGCAGCCGCAGCACTGGAACCAGTCGGTGTTGCTTGATGTGCGCGAACCGCTGGACTTGTTACGCCTGCAAACCGCTGTGCAGCAGGTGCTGGCCCAGCACGATGCGCTGCGCTTGCAGTTTCGTGAAATCGAGGGGCAATGGACGGCGCGTTATATGCCGCTCGACAGCGCGGCCGCCACCGATTTGCTGTGGACCGCACAGGTGCAAAGCGATGAGGCACTGCAAGCCTTGTGTGACGAAGCCCAGCGCAGCTTGTCGCTGCATGACGGCC
>JAKJHY010000072.1 GCA_021648845.1 Mycobacterium sp. MBM
AGGTAGGTGCAGGCCGCCGGGGTAAAGCCGCCGAAGGTCGCAGTCGCCAGGCTGTAAGCCAGTGAAAACCCGGTGGTGCGCACTTCAATCGGCATGATTTCGGTCAGGGCAACCACCATTGCACCGTTGTACGAGCCATACAGGAAGGACAACCACAGCTCGACAATCAGCAGGTGGCTGAAGCTCGGGTTGGCCACCAGCCATGACAGCGCCGGATAGGCCGTCAGGATCGCAAGAAGGGTTGCGCCCAGCAGCAGCGGCCTGCGCCCAATCTTGTCTGACAGCGCGCCCATGACCGGTAGCCAGAAGAAGTTGGACAGGCCAATGCACACCGTCACCAGCAAGGCTTCAAGGTCAGTGAGGTGCAGCTCTGCCTTGCCGAATGTCGGGGTGTAGGCGGTGATCAGATAGAACGACACGGTCGTCATGACCACCAGTGCCATGCCACCCAGTACCAGGCCAAAATTCAGCCTGATAGAGCGCATGATTTCCCCCAGGGTAGGGTGATGTTTGCGGGCTTCGAACTCGGGGGTTTCTTCCATTGAGCGTCGAATGACAAAGATCACCGGGACGATCATGCACCCCAGCAGGAACGGGATGCGCCAGCCCCATTCACCCATTTCTTCGGGGCTCAGCCAGTGGTTGAGGCCAACCCCGAGCAAGCCGGCAAATACCACCGCAGCCTGCTGGCTTGCAGATTGCCAACTGACAAAGAAGCCTTTGCGCCCTGGAGTGGCGATTTCAGCCAGGTACACCGACACCCCGCCCAGTTCCACGCCCGCCGAAAAGCCTTGCAGCAAGCGACCGAGCAATACCAGCAGAGGAGCCGCCACACCCAGGGTGGCGTAGCCCGGCACGCAGGCAATCAGCACCGTGCCCATCGCCATCAGGGCCAGGGTAATGATCAACCCTTTGCGGCGGCCATGACGGTCGATGTAGGCGCCGAGGAAAATCGCACCCAGTGGGCGCATGAGGAAGCCGGCACCGAAGGTCGCCAGGGCGAGCATCAGAGAGGCAAAGGCGCTATCGCTTGGAAAGAAGGTTTTGGCAATGGCCGTGGCGTAAAAGCCAAAGACCATGAAGTCGAACATCTCTAGGAAGTTACCGCTGACAACGCGAAAAATCGCCTTGCCGTTACCTGCACTCGAGGCCATCAGAAATCACCCGCTGTTATCTATTCTTATGCGTAATCCATGTTTTTACTCGTCCGCACTGCCAGCTAGAGACCTTCGGGCCTACCGCAAACAGTTTTGTAACCATATGTGTAACTGAAAATGTAGGCAACAATTGTTGTAACTACCCAATGCTCAGGGCGTTTGTGCCATCAGCGTCTGGCGCAGCTTTTCAGGTAAGCCGTCGGGCGCGAGCCAAATACCGAGATAGGCCTGTGCCAGTTCGGGGTCGGGGCTGTTGAAGAGGACCTTGCCGTTGCGTTCCAGATTCAGACCGCGCGCCGGGTCGTAGTCCAGTGCATACCGATCACCGCGCTTGATGTCTGAAAAGCTCGCTTGCAGCTTTTTCAGCGGGCTGTCGATGGCGCTCAGGGTGGCCGCTGATTGTTGGCGTTTGAGGATGGCGGCTGACGCCTGGGTGATGTCGCTGTGATCCAGATCCCGCAGATAGAACAACTCGAGACGCAAGTCGCGTTGTTCGTTAAACGCCTGCTCAGGGCTGATGCCGGGAGGGGTGAACAGGGCGGCGGCATAGATGTCGGCCCAGAGATAGGTCAGTACGATCTGGCCTTTGCGTACCATTGGTGTTGTGTCGGCTTGTGCCAGGGCGGGGAAGTTGGCTTCCTTAAATCGTGCAGCCTCGTCTGCCGGGCTGGCGGCGCTATGGAGCAGCAACAATACGATCAATAACTTGCGCATGATGGATGTGCTCTGATCGATGGGTTTGATCGCCGGGCTGTAGTCGCCGCCGAAGGCTGCGAGGGGTTCAGTGGCGTTTCCAGGAATACGGGTTGCTGCGCAACCCTTCGCAGCCTACGGCAGCGACTACATCGAAGAGTGAAGCTCAATCGCCGATGTAGTGAATGCAAAAATAGCCAACGACCAGACCAAGGGTTAATGTTCGCAGCGTTCAGGCTTCTATAGACTGTGCCCCACGTTTTGATCCTTCATGGCGCTGGCCGCGTCATGATTTAGCCGCAGGCGCCTAAAAATGCGCCGCGGCCCGTTCTGAGGAGTACGCATGGCTGTCTACAACTACGACGTAGTGGTACTGGGTTCTGGCCCGGCAGGAGAAGGTGCGGCAATGAACGCCGCAAAAGCAGGGCGCAAGGTGGCAATGGTTGACAGCCGGCGCCAGGTTGGCGGCAACTGCACGCACTTGGGCACTATCCCGTCCAAAGCCTTGCGTCACTCGGTTCGGCAGATCATGCAGTTCAACACCAACCCGATGTTTCGGGCCATTGGTGAACCGCGCTGGTTTTCGTTCCCGGACGTGCTGAAAAGCGCTGAAAAAGTGATCTCCAAACAGGTGACGTCGCGCACTGGCTACTATGCCCGCAACCGCGTTGACCTGTTCTTTGGCACCGGCAGCTTCACCGATGAGCAAACCATTGAAGTGGTGTGCGCCAACGGTGTGGTCGAAACGCTGATGGCCAAGCAGGTCATCATCGCCACCGGTTCGCGCCCTTATCGCCCGGCCGATATCGATTTCACCCACTCGCGTATCTACGATAGCGACACCATCCTCAGCCTGGGTCACACCCCGCGCAAGCTGATCGTTTATGGTGCTGGCGTGATTGGTTGTGAGTACGCCTCGATCTTCAGCGGTCTGGGGGTGCTGGTTGAGCTGGTGGATAACCGTGAACAACTGCTCAGCTTCCTCGACTCCGAGATTTCGCAGGCGCTGAGCTATCACTTCAGCAACAACAACATCACCGTGCGTCACAACGAAGAGTACGAGCGGGTTGAAGGGGTTGAAAACGGTGTGATCCTGCACCTTAAGTCGGGCAAGAAGATCAAGGCCGATGCCTTGCTCTGGTGCAACGGCCGTACCGGCAACACCGATCAGTTGGGCCTGGAAAACATCGGCATCAAGGCCAATGGCCGTGGCCAGATCAGCGTCGATGAAAACTACCGCACCACGGTGCCCAACATCTTCGCCGCCGGTGACGTAATCGGCTGGCCAAGCCTGGCCAGTGCCGCGCACGACCAGGGTCGCTCGGCAGCGGGCAGCATCGTCGACAACGGCAGCTGGCGCTTTGTGAATGATGTGCCAACCGGCATTTACACCATTCCGGAGATCAGCTCGATCGGCAAGAACGAGCAAGAGCTGACCCAGGCCAAAGTGCCGTACGAAGTGGGCAAGGCGTTTTTCAAAGGCATGGCGCGTGCGCAGATTGCCGGTGAGCCGCAAGGCATGCTGAAAATCCTGTTCCACCGCGAAACCCTGCAAGTGCTGGGCGTGCATTGCTTCGGCTATCAGGCATCGGAGATCGTGCACATCGGTCAGGCGATCATGAATCAGCCGGGCGAGCTCAATACCCTCAAGTATTTCGTCAACACCACGTTCAACTACCCGACCATGGCTGAAGCCTATCGGGTAGCCGCTTACGACGGCCTTAACCGGCTTTTTTGAGCGGCTCCGGCCGGTGGCCTGAGCCGGCCGGGGAGACCGATTTCAGCCATTCCCAAGGGTGGCAGTGGCCAAACCGGGAAAGTCTGTAATCAGGCTGTCTACGCCGAAATCAGCGAGTCTGCGCATCAGCGCAGGCTCGTTGACTGTCCATACCGACACATGCAAGCCCTGGCGCTGGGCTTTTTCCAGACGCTCGGGGGTGCACAGCGTCCAGTTCAGCGCCAGCATGTCGCAGCCATAGCTTTGCGCGACCTTCAGCGGGTCGAGCCAGGCGTATTCGGCAACCAGCCCACGGGATAAATCCGGCGTCAACTCGATGGCCGCCTTGAGCACTTCGCGCGAGCTTGAGGTCACGGTGACTTTGTCCATCAGGCCATGGCGCTGGGCCATTTCGCGAATCGCCAGCACCGTAGTGGCTGCGCGGGTACGCGAGGCGCTTTTAACTTCAAGCTGCCAATGCTCGAAGTTGCATTTTTCGAACAGCTCTTCAAGCCGTGGAATCGGGCATGGATGCACCCAGCCCGGGCCGCCTTTGCGTGCGTCGTAGGTCACGAGGTCGGCGGCCGTATGTTCGATCACCTTGCCGCGTCGGTCGGTGGTGCGCTTGAGGGTCGGGTCGTGGATGACCATCAACTCGCCATCTTTGGACAAGTGCAGGTCGAGTTCGCAGCGACGAACGCCGTGCTTGAGGCATTGCTCAAAGCTGGCAAGGGTGTTTTCGGGTGCTTCGCCTTTGGCGCCGCGATGGCCATAAATCAGGGTCACAATTGCTCCTTCCTACAAGTCGCAGCGTTGAGAGGTGTTTACTCTTCTTCGCCGGTTTCGTTTTGTTCGAGGGCCAGGCGGCGTGCCTGCGCTTGTTTTTGCAAAATGTAGCGCGCCAATAGCTGGCGTTGCGCATCGGTGATGGCTTCGAATTCCGTGCCGATTTCGTAATGGCCGTCGCGCGCATCGCAGTGAGTGACTTTAGCCCGTAGCAGCAACCCTAGCGCTTGAGGCATGAGCACCATCTTGATCGAAAGATGGCTGCCCGCCGGGCAGGCTTTGGCGTGGCGAAATTCGATGCCGCCTTCGGACAGCTTGACCGGTTGCAGTTCGCCGATTTTGCCCAGCACGGTTTGCGCAACGACCTGGCTGAGCAGGTCGATGCGTTTGTTCAGGGTTTTGAGGTAGCTGGAGATCGTACGGTCGCGCTCGCTGATCTGGCGCAGCAGGTGCTGGGCCTCGAATTCACTCAGGTGCAACTCGCTGAGTAAATTGAATAAAGGCGAAGCATCCTGCAACACTTCATCGCTCGCGGCTTCGGGGGCCGACAGCGGGGTTATTTCCAGTGCGATCACAT
>JAKJHY010000073.1 GCA_021648845.1 Mycobacterium sp. MBM
GCGCCTGTTTGTGCAAAATCTGGGCTGGCGACTGGTGGCCGCATCGGGCGACATCGACGTGCGGGCGCTGAAAGACAGCATCAACCTGTTGGCCAAACTCAATATCACCGCCAACGCAGACCGCATCACCCTCACCGCTAAAACCGAGCTGGTGATTCAAGGCGGCGGCAGCGCCACGACCTATAACGCAGGCGGCATCACCCACGTCACCACTGGCCCGTACACGGCGCACGCGGCCAACTTTGCTTATACCGGTGCCAAGAGTCTGGCCGGGGTGTTCCCCGAGCCGCTGAAACCGGGCAAAGGCAACCTGGAACTGTTCAACCAGTACGCCAACCGCCAAGGCATCAAGGGCGGTGATTTTGAAGTGATCGACGCACTGGGCAAAAGTATCAAGGGCGCGCTCGACCCCAAAGGTTTCGCCGCCGTGGCAGGTGCTGCACCGGGACCGGCACGGGTCAAGTTTGGACCCGACCCGTCCGACACCTGGAGCGTGGGCAGCTACATCGGCGAACCGCAATGGCCGCGTGAAAAACCTGGCGATGCAGGTTCGGACAGCATCCCCGGCCCGATCCAGAGCATGATCGCCGACCTGTTGCCACGCCAAGGTAAAAGTGCCGAGTTGCTGGAGCAAGGCAAGGGCCTGGCGAAAAGCGGCCTGGACATGGCCAAGACTGGCCTGGCCACGGTGCAAAGCGGTATGAGCGTAATCCAGACCGCCCAAGGCGCGATGCAATCAGCGCAAAACGTCAAAACCGCGCTGCAAGCAGGTGTAGCGGGCATTGCGCAACGGGCCAGCGCCGCGTTGCCGAGCGCCTCAAGTTTGCTAAGTCTGGCCAACAGCAGCGGCGCACTGCCGAGCCTGCCTGCGCTGCCGAGCTTCACCCCTCCCAAGCTTTCCTTCAAGACCCCCGGCCTGCTGGCGGGTGAGATGCTGTCATGACGACTGAAAATGCTGTTGCAGAAAAACGTGGCCCACAAGTGGCCATCGTGCCGATCAGTGCCATCGACATTAAAGACGTGGCCAGCGGCGCGGCGGTGTTCGACGCCTGGTTGCAGGAAGTCAGCGGCGGCATGGTCACGCTGGAACGGATTCAGGGCGTTGCCGGGGCCTTGCCCGTGGTCGGCAACATCATGGCGCTGGTGGATGCGCTGGGCGATGTGGTCACGCTGACCAAGACCGAAAAGCGCGACCTGCTGCTGTGGGCCAGTCTGGCGATCAACCTGATTGGCGTGTTGCCGCTGCCACCGACCATGGCGGCGGCGCGCATGACCCTGCGCCCGACCCTGCACTTGGTGCGCCAGGAGATGCGCTCCACCACCAAGCTGATGCTCAGTGCTTCGGTCGTCGAAATTCTGGTCGGCCACCTCAACGCGTCCATCGTCGGCAGCCTGGATGACTTTGTCACGCAGGCCAAAGCCAAGTTGCCCGACATCCTCGCGGATGCGGGCAAGCTCGGCGAAGACGTACTCAATGAAATCGCCAAGGGGCTGGAAGCGGCGGTCAACGGCACCCTCGATGCCGGTGGTGATCTGGAGGCGGCCGGTACGCAAATCAGCGCGGCCGGTGATCAACTGCTGCATGACCCAAAAGCGGCGATCAGCAACATCTTCGGGGGCTTGTTCAGCGCCTACAAAGCCGCTGGCAAAGGCATGGCCAACAGCGCCACGCAGCACCTGCTGCCCGACGACATCAAACAGTCGGTCCTGACCCACACCGCTCAACTGCGGGCCATGGGGCCAGAGCTGCGCACGCAACTGAACAAACTCACCGCTGAAGACGTTGAATACTCGATTGGCTGGCTGCTGCTTATATTGTCCAGCGCGAGTGCTTTGTGGCGTAAACGCAATCCCTCCGGGCAAGGCACAAGTGTTAAACCCAAGGAGACCAACCAGGCTAAGAAAACGGCCGCTGAGGGTGAGGTTGAAGCCAGCCAAAAACAAGTGTCTGCGACCCAGGCAGCTAACCCACAAAAGAACTGTGCTTGCGTCCAAACACTTCACAGCATCAATTTCGCGCTGGGCGCCGAATCCCTCAGACATACCGACTTCAACTTGCCGGGTGCCTTCGCGATTGACTGGACACGCACCTACTGTTCACGCCTGAGTGCCTACGACAAAGGCGTCCTGGGTGCCCGCTGGATCAACGAATTCACCACCCGTTTTGATCTGCACGACAAGGGTCTGGTGTTCCACGACGCGGATGGGCGCGACCACAAGTACACCCTGAAGCCCGTCGGCGAAGCGCATTACGACGCCATCGAAAACCTGACGCTGGTCCGCGTCACTGACAACTCCTTACTCCTCTGCCGAGGCTTCGAACGCAGGGAAACCTACGTTCGCCACGGCGATCGCTTCCTGCTGGCCCACATCGAACTGCGCAACGGCGCGGGCGTGATGCTGCATCACGAATACCGCCACGCCGACCAACCGGTGCTGTCTGACCTGATCACCTATCAGGGTGACATCACCAACGTCCACTTGCATCTGGGCACCATGATCGACGACCACGGCTACCTCAAAGGCCTGTGGGACATCCGCGACGGCGCGCCGGTGCGTCAACTGGCGGCCTACTACTACGACGCCCACGGCGACCTGATCAACGCGCAGGACGAAAACGGCGCCGCGTGGAGCTACGAATACCAGCATCACCTGATCACCCGCTACACCGACCGCACCGCCCGTGGCATGAACCTGCAATGGCAGGGCACCGGGCCCGACGCCAAGGCCGTGCGCGAATGGGCCGACGACGGCAGCTTCGACACCCGCCTGGAATGGGATGAAAACATCCGCCTGACCTACGTCACCGACGCCCACGGCAACGAGACCTGGCACTACTACGACATTCTTGGCTACACCTACCGCATCCGCCACGCCGACGGGCGTTCGGAATGGCTGTTCCGTGACGACGCGAAAAACATCCTGCGCCACGTTCACCCTGACGGCAGCACCGACCGCTACAGCTACGACGAGCGCAGCAATGTGCTCGAACACATCCGCGCCGACCACAGCGTCATGCACTACGCGTACAACGATCAGGACCAGTTGATCAAAATCCGCGACGCCGAAGGCGGCCTGTGGCTGCGCGACTACGACGACCACGGCAACCTGATTGAAGCCATCGACCCGCTGGACAACAAGACCGAGTACGCCTACAACGACGCCGGGTTGCCGACCGCGATCAAAGACGCCAACGGCAACGAAAAAACCCTCGCCTACAACGACGCAGGCCAACTGGTCGAGTACGTCGACTGCTCCGGCAAAACCAGCGCCTGGGCCTACAACAACCTCGGGCAAATGGTTTGCTTCACCGATGCGGCGGGCAACAAAACCGAGTACGAGTACAGGTCCGGGCAACTGATCCTGATCAAGCACCCCGACAACACTGAAGAGCGTTTCAACCGCGACGCCGAAGGTCGGCTGCTGGCCCACACCGACGGCTTGGATCGCTGCACCACCTGGACCTACACCGCGGCGGGCTTGATCGACGAACGTGTCGACGCCGCCGAACACACCTTGCGCTACCGCTGGGACCGTCTCGGGCAACTGCTCGCGCTGGAAAACGAAAACCAGCAACAGGCCAAATTCCATTACGACCCGATTGGTCGTCTGCTCAAAGAGACCGGTTTCGACGGGCGCAGCACCCTCTACGAGTACGACGCAAGCACTGGCCGCCTCGCGAGCACCGTCGACGGGCAGCGCACTACCCACGTCGAGTTCGACCCGACAGGGCGCCTGATCGAGCGCACCGCACGCCAGGGTGACACCGCGCAAACCGAAACCTTCGCCTACGACGGCAACGGCAACCTGGTCATGGCCACCAACGCCGACAGCCGCCTGCAATGGTTCCACGACCCGGCGGGCAACCTGCTGCGCGAACACCAGCACTACTTGAGCCTGCAAAAACCGGTAGTCGCCGTGTGGCAGCACGAGTACGACGTGCTCAACCAACGCATCGCCACCACCCGCCCGGACGGCCACAAAGTCAGCTGGCTGACCTACGGCAGCGGCCACCTGCTGGGCATGCGCCTCGACGAACACGAACTCATCGGCTACGAGCGCGACGACCTGCACCGAGAAGTCGCCCGCCACCAAGGCAACCGCCTGCTGCAAACCCAACAATGGGACCCGGTCGGCCGCCTGCAAGCCCAACTGCTGAGCCGTAGCGACGACCAATCGACCCTGCTCAAGCGTGAGTACAAATACGACGCCGCAGGCCAACTGACCGACATCAACGACAGCCGCCGCGGGCCGCTGTCCTACCGCTACGACCCGGTGGGCCGCCTGCTCAGCGCCACCAGCCGCCTGGGCGTCGAAACCTTCGCCTTCGACCCGGCCAGCAATCTGCTGGACAACAGCGTGGCCGAAATTCGCCGCCCGCTGGACCAAGACCCGAAACGCAACACACTGATGGACAACCTGCTGCGCGAATACGCGGGCACGCACTACGAATACGACGAGCGCGGTAACCAGATCCGCCGCTGGCACAACAGCCAACAAAGCCAAATGCGCTGGGACTTGTTCGACCGTCTGGTGCGCTTTGAAGACAGCACCCTCAGCGTCGACTACGCCTACGACCCGCTGGGGCGGCGCATCCATAAATACTCCAACGCCCACCACAAGCATCGCCCGGAAGCCGGCTCGCACTGGAACCAAAACGAACGGGCGCGTAAACAACGCGAACTGGGTTGCGGCTTCACCCTCTTCGGTTGGGACGGCGACACCCTGGCCTGGGAAAGCAGCCCGGCCCAGGCCGATGGCGCGGCGGGTAAAACAGTCCACTACCTCTACGAACCCGGCACCTTCGTCCCCGTGGCGCAGGCCATGCGGCATCAACCGATCCGCCTGTTGGCGCAGCCGAACTACGAAGGCGCCTACGATATAGACCAAGACCCGCTGTGGACGCACA
>JAKJHY010000074.1 GCA_021648845.1 Mycobacterium sp. MBM
AAGCAAACGACCTTTTCGCCCATACGCCACGGGAAATCCCGAGACAAACTCAGGACCTCCCGAGACAAACTCAGGACATTATGGGACATAAATATGTTGTTTTTTGTCTTTTGAAGGCATAGTGTGTGTCTCACCAAAGGACAAAAATGGCCTCCGATATGTCTGTAACGATCAACCTCCGCAAGCTTGAGTACAGCCCCCTAGCCAACCCCTTGCTAGAGCCCACTGAGGTGACTGTGAAGAAGCGGTACGTGAAGACGGGCACATCAGAGGAGCTAGTGAGCACACGCACCGGCGAGATCCGCCAGACCGCTGCGATTTACACCGTGGATGAGCGGGACGACGCCTCTTTCGTGAAGGTCTTTGCCGCTGGTGTGGCCGCTGCATTCGACCTTGGCCGCACTGCATCGCGAGTGTTCCAGTTGGTCCTGCAGGAGTACGAGCGGGCCCCTATGCGTCAGGGCTTCGCCGAGAGCATCGAGTTAGCATGGTTCAACGATGGCCTGTCTGGGCGGGCCGTGGATATGAGCGAAAAAACGTTCCAACGCGGCCTCAAGGAGCTTCTAGCCAAGCAGTTTCTCGCCCCTCGCTCTCCATCCACCTTCTGGGTCAATCCAGCTCTGTTCTTCAAGGGGGATCGCGTCAAGTTCATCACCGAATACCGCAGGAAAGGGGCTGACAAGCCGCCAGCCCGCGATCCCAACACCCTCGACTGGGTGAGCGGAACTTCTGACGCCGGAGCTGAAGCATGATCGAAGCGGCACACGCACGACTCAAACAAATGGCTTTAGGCATCTGGTCCATGCGTTAGACTGACCCTCATGAACACCGGAGGCCCGCCATGAGCGCCCAACTGTCCCCTATCGTTTCTGAGTTCGAGACCGACGAACAAGCGGCCAGCTATGACCGCTGGTTCCGTGCCAAGGTGCTGGAAGCCATGAACAGCACCAAGCCACGACTGGCCCACGATGAGGCCATGTCGAAGGTCCAGGCAGCCCTAGAAGAGCGCAGGAAGCTTCGTGCAAGCCGTTCGCTGGACTGACGAGGCCACCACCGACCTGGTGGAGATCATCGACTACATCGAACAACGCAACCCGCTCGCGGCCGAGGCACTGCACGCCGTCATACTGAGAACCGTTGAGGGTCTCCCATCCGCCCCCTACCTGTTCCGAGCAGGCCGCGTGATCGGCACTCGTGAATGCGTCGTGCACCCGAACTACGTGGTGATCTACCTGGTAGGCACTGACGCCATCGACGTGCTGCGGGTGCTACACGCTCGACAGGAATATCCCTAGGCGCATTTTTTGTGGCACAGCCGCCAGGCATCGGACAATGCCGACAGGCGCTAGTAGCCTTTGAGGATCATCCAGTGCTCATCTTTTTCGCCGAACTGTTTGACCGTGCCATTACTGTTGAACTGCTCGGGGTCGATGAGCGCGCAAAGGCGTTTTTTATCGCCGCAATTGGTCAGCTGTACGCGCGCCCCTCGACGTTCGAGGGCTGCCACGCTCGCTTCTAGGTCTGCTTTCTCCGCCCGCAGGGCAGCCAGATCACGCGCAGACGGAACCAGCAGCACCACACCCAGCATCATGGCCGTGAACAGGCCGAACGCAGCCGCCACGCAAACCGCAAACCACTTCCAGCCCACCCAACTGATCGAATCGCGAAGCTCTTGCCCTGCCCCCACGGCATCGCCTGATGCCGCCTGTAATGCGCTTACAGCGGGCTTTATCGCATCAACGATGGATGAGCGCGCTTTATCCGAAACACGCTCCAACACGTCCTGCAGGGCCTTATCGACCGCAATTCGCGTGGCCTTCTCGATAACCGCCGCCGAGGCATCACCCGCCTGCCGCATGGCCTGCACGGCATCGCTCGCTTGGCGGATGGTCGTTTTCAGCTCGCCCAAGGTGGCGAGTTGATCGCCGGCAATCTTCTGCTGTTCCTGGGCGGTGACAATCAGCCCGTAGATGGCTTGTTCTTCGCTCACGCTAAACCTCGATCACATTCCAAAATCTGGGCCGTCTCGCTTCGGCCCGTTTCGCACTGGAGGCCGCGACGCTGGGCGCTCTCGCTCTTTCGCCGCCCGGGCCTCTGCACGCTGTTTCTCTAGCTCTGCCAGCAAACGCGCCCGCTCGGCGTCCACCTTCGCTTGCTTGTCCTGATGAGCCCGGAATCCCGCCATGAAGGCATCCATGCCCGGTTGAGCCGCTTGCAGACGGCGCTCCCGCGCGGCTTGGAAGTCGATAATTTGCGCCGACACCTGCCGCAGTTCGGCACGGTCGCGGCCAAGTTGCCGGTTCTGGTCGTTGGCTGCCGCTCGATGCAAAGCCCCCAGCGGCGCACGCCCAGCCCGAGCCGCTTCGCGCCGGATCTGCGTGACCCGCGGGCCTTCGTGGAGGGTCGCCGGTCGATCCAACTCCGCGGCTCGATCCACATCGCCAACATCGAGGGCTGCGGCGCGCTGATCGGCAAGGCTGCGCATGTCGATGCGCTCCGCAGAACCGGCCTGCTCAAGCCCGAAATTAGCCTCGGTCTCGACCATCCCACGCATCCACAGCACTTCTTGCGGCCCCGTCTTGAGGTCGTCTAGCTGACGAGTCTTCCCGCCAAAGTCGCCGTTGGCGTCCAT
This sequence comes from Mycobacterium sp. MBM, assembly GCA_021648845.1. Taxonomy (GTDB): domain Bacteria; phylum Actinomycetota; class Actinomycetes; order Mycobacteriales; family Mycobacteriaceae; genus Mycobacterium. The sequence continues at coordinate 2,633 of JAKJHY010000074.1, forward strand.
CTGCCGGGTGCTGAACAGGATGTGGGCGTGGTGGTTGCGCTGATCGCCTTCCGCGTCGGGCAGATGCACAGCAACCTGCGCGGCAACTTGGTATCGCTCGACCAGTTGACCAGCAATCCGCTCGGCCAGCTCCCGGCGTTGCTCCTGGTTAAGTTCGTTCGGAAGCGCTACGACAAGCTCGCGAGCGACGGTCGAGTTTTTCCGCTTTTCGCTGGCCTCGACCTTGTTCCAAAGCTGGTCAGTGGTCATTGACGGCGCACCCATAGGTAAGTGCATCGACACATGATCTACGCCGCCTCTCCGGCGGTAGTCATGAACTTCGCCAGTACGCATATCGGTGATCTTCTCCGCCGTTCGATAGGCAGCGGCAGCAGTGGCGGAACGCCCACTACCACGACTGACTGTCTTACACGATGCAGATGCGAGTGCCACGGCTTTTGATCCTGCTTGGTTTTTGGTTTTGATCCGCACGCAAACGCAGTTTGCCTAAGTGCGCCCTTCTCTTCTTTCAGGGTTTGACTGTGCACGCCGATACTCTAGCGTAGAATGGCCGAAACAGACACCTCAAGAGACAGTAAACGAATGGCTGATTTAGATGATCTGAAACGCAAGCGTGACCAACTCACCGCCAAGATTCAGCAGGCAGAAGCACGACAACGAGCCACAGCCAAAAAGGCCGAAGATCGGGTCAAGATTTTGGTAGGTGCTGCGGTGCTACACCAACAAACCCAATCCACTGACAAGCGCGCGGCCCTGTTGACGTTGCTGGATGGATTCCTGACGCGCCCGGCTGAGCGATTGGCAGTGCTGGGAGAAGATGGGCAAGGCTCAGAAGCATTCAAACGACTGGTGGGAAAATCTGAATGATTTGGTGGATTAGGGCTAAAGAGTGGTAATACCTGCTCTATCGAACCCTGAGTAGCTATTTAAGTAACGCATTAGGAAGATAAGCTTTGTAGTAACTATCACCGTCTAAAAAAACCCACACACTAAATCCTCGATCAGGATAATCCTTCAACATTTTTGCGTTATTACTAATTGCTGTTACATAGCAGCCACCGACACGCTTTTTAATTCCAGCAGCCAAAAATTCAACTTGATTTTCAATTGCGTTTGCGTCGCAATAAACAACTCCAGGTGGAATTAAATATCCTTTGCCAATGACATAATCATTCGCCTCAGCTAACGTTCCAATAAATAATATCGAAAACAAGGATAAGGGTTTAATAATTATTTTTCTAATCTGCATTTATTACACTCATATTTAATATAATAGATAACATCTATTAGTTAATTCTTTAATTCTTTAAATGACTTGAAATCAGTAGCTTTTGCTGAGGTTCCCTCGTCGTTTAAGCCTAGTCTTGAGCATAGTCTGGCATAGATTTTTTTGGAAAAGCCACCTTTGAAGTCCCAATTAATTCCAGATTTCTCCATTCTTAAAATACCTGATATATTTCCGTATTTCTCATATAGTTTGTTTTTAACAATGTATGATGATAGTTCTTTTGAAGTAACAAACCCAAGAGGGGTGACTTCTGCCACAAGCAGCTCAAACTCTATTTCGTCTTGAGTTTTCTTCTGCTGACCGTGGTCTTTAACTTTATTTCCAAAAACATTATCCATAATATCCGCCAAAAAAGTTTAACTAAAGAGCCACAAACCCCTAGGGGAATAGCCTTAATATATCCGTGACTAATTTTAAATATAATTTATACGCAGCGTCATTCTCAATTTTATTGATGGCAACCACGAACATCGTAACTTCCTAGTCTATGGCATATTAACCAAAATACAACTACTCGAAAACGCAGCACAGCAGTGGCGTTTGGCGAGCAATGAAACCGACCTCTATCATTTTTACGGGCGCACGAAGTGCGCATGCCGAAGGCGCGGCGTGAAGGAGCGAAGCAGCCGCACTACGACCTATCCCCCTTGCGCGGATTTGGACGGCGCACAGGGACTGGAAGGCCGCTGGATCTAAGCCAAGATTGCGGTGCCTGACCCACCGTCCTAACGCGCTTCGCTTGTTGGGCGTCCCCCAGCGCAGCGCCCTTCGGTCACTGCACTGGGAGCCACCTTGATCTAGTGAACAACCTGGCTCTTTGAGCTTTTTTAAGAAGGGCAAAAGCCACTGCAAGAGCCAGATCAAGAGCGCGTAGTAACAGAGTGAGAAGCAAACGACCTTTTCGCCCATACGCCACGGGAAATCCCGAGACAAACTCAGGACCTCCCGAGACAAACTCAGGAC
>JAKJHY010000075.1 GCA_021648845.1 Mycobacterium sp. MBM
CCCACCGCCTTGGCGCCCGATTGAGGCTGCCCTTGGGCCAGGCGATCAAGCACCCGGCTGGTGGCAGGATCGCGCATCACATGAAAAACAATAAACAGCCCCAAGCCGAACATCAGCACCGCGAGCAAGAGCAATATCAGGGCCGGGATCATGGGCAGCGCCTCAACCGTGGAGATTCACAATCGGTTCACGACGCAATTTGTCGCCCGCCGGGTTGAGTGCTTCGCGCATAAAGCCAAAACCGGTGCGCCGGTCCAGTCGAAACAGGGTGTTGGTCACGTAAACGTCATCGCGCACGCCGACCACTTCCAGCACCTCGCTGACACAGCGGCGTCCATCGGGCATGCGCGTCAGTTGAATAATCACATCCAGGGCGGCGCAGATCATTTGGCGCAAGGTTTTCTCTGCCACCGTGCGCCCGGTCAGGCCCACCAGGGTTTCCAGGCGCAGCAGTGCATCCTGCGCAGTGTTGGCGTGCACGGTGCTCATCGAGCCGTCGTGGCCGGTGTTCATCGCCGTCAGCACATCGAGCACTTCGACGCCGCGAATCTCCCCCAGAATGATGCGGTCGGGGCGCATGCGCAGGGCGTTGCGAATCAAGTCGCTGGCTTTGACTTCGCCGTGGCCTTCGGCATTCGGCGGGCGGGTTTCCAGACGCACGACGTGCGGGTGCCCCAACTGCAATTCGGCGACGTCTTCAATGGTCACCAGGCGCTCGTACGGGTTGATCAACTGGCTGAGGATGTTGAGTAGCGTGGTCTTGCCGGTGCCCGTACCGCCGCTGATCAAAATGTTGCAGCGCTTGCCCACCGCCTCTTGAATAAACTCGTAAATCGCCTGGTCGATGGTTTGCATCGCCATCAGGTCAGTGCTTTTAAGCATGTCTTTACGAAACTTTCGAATCGACAGGCACGGGCCGTCCAGCGCAATCGGCGGGATGATCGCGTTCACCCGGCTGCCATCCGGCATGCGCGCATCCACCATCGGCGAGGACTCATCGAGCCTGCGCCCCAGCGGCGCCAAAATACGCTGCATCACCCGTTCAACGTGGTGATCGTCAATAAAGCGCAGCTCGCTCTGGTGCAGGATGCCGTCGCGTTCAACAAACACCCGGTGCGGCCCGTTGACCAGAATCTCGGTAACGCCCGGGTCGCGCAGCAGCACTTCCAGCGGGCCGAAACCGGTCAGTTCGTCGACGATTTCTTCGGCCAAACGCTCCATTTCATAGCGCGAGATCGCCAGGTGCAGGCGGGATACGTACTCGGCAACTTTGTCCGTCACAAATTGCGACAACGCCTGACGGGAGTCTTCAAGCAGGTTTTTGCCGGACTCTTCGATCGCATCGATGATGTAGCGATGCAGCACCAGTTTCAGGCTGTCGTGATCGGCATGCCCATTCTTGGTATGCAGGCCCGCACCGAATAATTTTTCGCCGCTCATTTAACCCCCCACAGGCGGTTCAACCAGTTGGCAGACGGTTTTTCCAGCCCCTCGGAACGTTTGGCAAAGCGCTCGCCCAAGGTTTTGAGGCCCTGACTCAGCGCTTCGCGCGGGGCCAACTCGAACAGGGTGGTGGCCTGGTTTTTGGCGTTCATGCGCAGTTCGTCGCTGGGGGGCAAGGTGGCCAGCACTTCAAGGCCAAAACTTTTGGCCAGTGCATCGGCGTCCGGCGCGACGCCGCGCAGGTAACGGTCCACCAACAGTCGCGCATGTTCGAGCTTCATGCCCTTGGCGCGCCACAGGTTGAGAATGGCCAGGTTGCGGCGGCAATCGAGTACGTTTTGATCGGTGTACCACAGCAACTTGTCGCAATGGCTGACAAAGGTGCGCAAGGCTTCACTGTCAGGCTGGCCCGTGAGGTTCACCACAATGTGCTGGAAGTGCTGACGCAAGGCGCTGAGCAACATGTACAACTCGGCGGCGCTGGTGTGCTCCAGCGGTTCGTCGCTGTCACTGTAGGCCAAAATCCGCATCCCGCCGGGGGCGGTGGTAAAGGCACTGTCAATCAGCGTGCTGTCCAGGCGGCGCAAATGCCGCAAGGCGTCGCCAAAGTAGAACGTGCTTTCAAGGCCCAACATCGCAATGCTGTCGCCACGCGGCAAACCCAAATCCAGCAACAGGGTGTGTTGACCGCTCTTTTGCACCACCAGCCCCAGATGACTGGCCAGCAACGCGCCGTCCGCATTGCACTGCGCGCTGTACATCACGGTCAAGCCACCCAATTGCGCGTTCGGCGTGACCGCTGGCAGACGCTTGCTCAGGCGCCGCACCAGCCCTGCGACCTCGCTGGAACGCGAACCATAGGCGACAAAGTCACGCGCTCCGGCGCGCATGGCGTTGAGCACCAGTTGGTTATCCATGCCATCGCCCAACGCAACAATCGCCAGCATCGGCTTGGCTTCCAGCGCGCCTTCAATCAACGCGCACTGGGCCACGACTTTTTCGCGGTCCAGCCCCACAAACACCAACCCGGCGAAGGTCACATCCACCAGTGCCAGCAGCTCGTCCAGGCTGCTGGTGCCCGCCCCCACCACTTGCCCCAGTGGGGCCAGCGCCCCCTGCAACCATTCAAGATCGGTGTTGTTGCGCGTCAGTGCGAGAAACGTCTGGCTCAGGCTTTCGCTCATTTGGATAACCCGCTACGGCGATTGAAATTGCCGTTTTCAAGGAAATACAGGCGATACCAATTGGGGTCGTAGTTGCGCAGTTTTTCGCCAGGCAACGACGGCAGTTGCGCGTTGGCCGCCAAGGGTTGAATCAAATGCGGGGTGACAATCATCAGCAACTCGCGCTCTTCGCGGCTGATGTTGGAGGAGCGGAAAAACGCCCCCAGAATCGGGATATCGCCCAGGCCGGGGAATTTATCCACCTGGGAGCTGTTGCGCGAGCTGATCAACCCACTGATGACAAAACTCTCGCCGTCGGCCAGCGAGATGCTGGTGTCGGTGCGGCGCACCGTCAGGCCGGGCACCAGCGTACCGGCGATGTTCACCGCATTGGTGTAATCCAGCTCGCTGACTTCGGGGGCGACTTTGAGCAGGATGCGATCACGGCTCACCACTGTCGGGGTCAAGGTCAGGCGGATACCGAACTCCTTGTACTCAATCGACACGTTATCGCTGCCGCTGCTGGGCACCGGGATCGGCACCTCGCCTCCCGCCAGAAACGTCGCACTTTGACCGCTCAACGCGACCAGGCTTGGACGCGCCAGGGTGTAGGCAAAACCGCTGCCTTCCAGGGCATTGATCATCGCCCTGACCCGCCCGCCGCCAAAGCCGATGTTGAAGTACTTGTTATTGGCGGGAGGGCCGCCCGTGATGATGTTTTCGGCCGTGGTAATCAGCGCCCCAGGCGAGCCGAGCAGAAAGTTGCTGCCCATGCCAAAAATCGAAGTGCTGGCTTCCTGAAGCTTGGTGCGGCTGACTTCGACAAAACGAATGTCGGTCTGTACCTGACTGGGCAAGGTCGGGTCTTCAGAGGGCGCAAGGGACGCCGTGGTGAAGCCGGTGCTGGCCTTGCCTTTGACGAACACCATGCTCTGGCGTGGCGATTTGGAGCACGCGGTCCAGACCATCAAGCTGGTGGTGCCGGGGGCGACGCCCGTGAGCAGAAAGGCACTGTCACCATTGGCCTGCACATCGGCAATGCTCGGGTCGCCCACTGCAATGCGGGTAATGCTGACCGGCGAATCCAGTGCTTGCTGGGTGCCTTGCGCCACTTCCAATACGGAGGGCAATGCCCCCAATGACGCGCAACTGGCCGAGGCCGCCGCGGCCATTTGCACACACACACCACTTAACACCAGCGTCCAGACAGCGCGTTTTAACAGCGGCACACAACGTTGACTCATGCTGGGCTTCCTTGCAGATCAGGAATTTTATTGGGCAGGCTGTTGGGCGGTTTGAGCGCCCCGAATAATCTCGATACCGCGCACCCGAGGGGCGCCAGCAGGGCGAGTGGCCGGGGCTTCGACCGGCCTTGCCATGGCTAATTGATTGAACTGATAAAGCCCGCGCCTGGCCGCTTGCACGTTGCTGGAGGCGTCTTCATCCCCAGACCAGTACTTGCTCAAACGCTGTTCTTGCGCGCTGCGCACCGCCAGTCGCAACGTCCCGGCCTGCGTCGCGAGCATTAATTGATTGACCAATGGTTCGGGAATGGCGAGCACCACCGTGCGCGCACTGACCCGGCGTGCCGCTTGCTGTTGCGCCTGCTCGGGCGTGGGTGCCGGGCTGGCGGGCTGGCCGTCACTGGTCAGCCCCAGTTCATCGCCCAGACTCAACACCCGCACCGCCGGCAGCACCAGTTGCGCCGAGGGTTCGGGGTTGGCCGTGTCCTGGCGCAGGAACAACAAAATATCAACGTAATCACCGGGGCCAAACTGCCCGGCAGCACCGCTCACCTCGTCAATTGCCACGGCCAGCGCACGCTCGTCCGGGCGAATCATGCGCGCCAGCGGCCCGCCCACTTCGAAGCTTTGTTCGGTCAGCCAAGTGCCTGCATTGAGCGCGCGCCACGGCGTTCGCCCCACCGCCTGTTCGATAGAGGTCAAGCTGCCAACGGGCGCTGTGCGCAATTTTTCCAGCGTCAAATCTTCGGCAGTCAGGGCCACATGCGGGGCTACATCACGGCTCAACACCACCACCGATTGCTTGGTCTGATCCTCAAGATTAGCGGCGCCCTGCTCCACCACTTGGGCCACAGGCACGGGGGCAACAGGCTGATTGCGGGTCAACATCAACCCCCAAAAACCGGATGCAATGGCACCTAAAAAAAGGACGGCGGCCAGTACCAGACTGCGACGATTGTTCATATTGGCACTCCCTTCCCACTGCGTAAGGCAGACGAAAAATCATTCGCAATCAGGTAGCTATGAACGTTAA
>JAKJHY010000076.1 GCA_021648845.1 Mycobacterium sp. MBM
CAGACCCTTAACCAGTTGTTGGTTGAGATGGATGGCTTTGAGATGAACGACGGCATCATTGTGATTGCCGCCACCAACCGTCCTGACGTACTTGACCCTGCGCTGCTGCGTCCGGGTCGTTTTGACCGTCAGGTCGTGGTTGGCTTGCCGGACATTCGTGGTCGCGAGCAAATCCTCAAGGTACACATGCGTAAAGTGCCCATGGGTGATGACGTCCAGCCGGGCGTTATTGCACGCGGTACTCCGGGCTTCTCCGGTGCCGACCTGGCTAACCTGGTAAACGAAGCTTCCCTGTTCGCAGCACGTACCGGTAAGCGTGTTGTTGAAATGAAAGAGTTCGAGCTGGCCAAGGACAAGATCATGATGGGCGCCGAGCGCAAATCGATGGTCATGTCGGATAAAGAAAAACGCAACACGGCTTATCACGAAGCGGGTCACGCAATTGTTGGTCGCGTAGTGCCTGAGCACGATCCGGTCTACAAGGTGTCGATCATTCCTCGCGGCCGAGCCTTGGGCGTGACTATGTTCTTGCCTGAGGAGGATCGTTACAGCCTGTCCAAACGTGCGTTGATCAGTCAGATCTGTTCGCTGTATGGCGGCCGTATTGCTGAAGAAATGACCTTGGGCTTTGACGGCGTTACCACGGGTGCGTCCAACGACATCATGCGAGCGAGCCAGATTGCCCGCAACATGGTGACCAAGTGGGGCTTGTCCGAGAAGCTCGGCCCGCTGATGTATGCCGAAGACGAAGAGTCTTATCTTGGGCGTGGCGGTGGTCAGGGGGCAAATGTTTCAGGTGAGACGGCCAAGCTGATCGACTCTGAGGTGCGCAGCATCATTGACCAGTGCTACGGCACGGCTAAGCAGATACTGACCGACAACCGTGACAAGCTTGAAGCTATGGCGGATGCCCTGATGAAGTACGAAACGATCGATGCTGATCAGATCGACGACATCATGGCGGGTCGCCCTCCGCGCGAACCGCGTGATTGGGGTGATGGTTCGGGAACGCCGACAGCGCCGAGTCTGGACAAGACCGATCGCCCGGAAACACCTATCGGCGGCCCGGCAGCTGATCACTAAGGCTGGAAATGACTTCTGTTCAGTCCTCAACCCGGTTGCGTTGCGGCAACCGGGTTCTTGATTTTTCCCGCACGCATGTGATGGGTATTCTCAATGTAACCCCTGACTCGTTCTCTGATGGCGGTCGCTTTGCGCGCCTCGATGAAGCGTTGCGCCATGCGCAGGCGATGGTCGAGGCGGGAGCTACGTTGATTGATGTCGGTGGTGAGTCAACCCGGCCCGGCGCGCGCCACGTGAGTGCGCAAGAAGAATTGGAGCGAGTTGCGCCGATAGTCGAGCGTATCAATCGTGAACTTGATGTCATCATTTCGGTCGATACCTCAACCCCCATTGTTATGACGGAGTCGGCCCGTTTAGGCGCTGGCCTGATCAACGATGTGCGTTCACTTCGCCGTGAAGGTGCCTTGCAGGCTGCTGCGGCGACGGGTTTGCCCGTTTGTCTGATGCATATGTCGGGCGAGCCTGGCGATATGCAGGATGACCCGCAGTATCAGGATGTGTTGGCTGAGGTGCGTGCGTTTCTCGTGGATCGAATGCGGATGTGTGCAGCGCAAGGCATAGCGCCTGAGCGCATTATTCTCGACCCCGGTTTTGGCTTTGCTAAAACCTTGCAGCATAATTTGAGTTTGTTTAAGCATATGGACGCCTTGCATCTGTTAGGGCGGCCATTGCTCGTGGGTGTTTCGCGAAAAAGCATGATCGGGCAGGCTTTGAACCGGCCTGTGACTGAGCGATTGCCTGGCAGTCTGGCTCTGGCGGCACTGGCTGTGACCAAGGGTGCGCATATCTTGCGTGTTCACGATGTTGCCGAGACAGTTGATGTAGTACGGATGATTGCCGCGGTAGAGTCCGCCGACTAAGCATGATGGAGCACTTATGACGAAGAAGTATTTTGGCACCGACGGTATTCGCGGTCGGGTCGGCGTTTACCCAATCACCCCTGACTTTATGCTCAAGTTGGGCTGGGCTGCGGGAATGGCGTTTCGCAGCATGGGTGCTTGCCGGATATTGGTGGGTAAGGACACGCGCATCTCTGGCTACATGTTTGAATCTGCACTTGAGGCCGGGTTATCTGCGGCGGGCGCAGATGTGATGTTGCTGGGGCCTATGCCGACGCCAGCTATTGCGTACCTCACGCGTACGTTCCACGCCGAGGCTGGCATTGTGATCAGTGCTTCGCACAATCCTCATGACGATAATGGGATCAAGTTTTTTTCGGGGGAGGGCACCAAACTCCCTGATGAAGTTGAGCTGATGATTGAGGAGTTGCTGGAGGCGCCGATGACGGTGGTCGATTCCGGCAAGTTGGGTAAGGTGTCGCGCATCAACGATGCTTCCGGCCGCTATATCGAATTTTGCAAAAGCAGCGTTCCTACGAGCACCAACTTCAATGGTCTCAAGATCGTTATCGACTGCGCACACGGCGCCACTTACAAGGTTGCGCCGAGTGTGTTCAAGGAGCTGGGCGCCGAAGTTACAGTGCTTTCAGCTCAGCCTAATGGGTTGAACATCAACGAGAACTGCGGCTCGACCCATATGGGGCAGTTGCAGGCTGCGGTATTGGCGGAACATGCGGACCTGGGTATTGCCTTTGATGGCGATGGTGATCGGGTGCTGATGGTCGATCACACTGGCGCGATTGTTGATGGTGATGAGTTGCTGTTCATCATCGCGCGCGACCTGCACGAGCGCGGCAAATTGCAAGGCGGTGTGGTCGGTACACTAATGAGCAATCTCGGGCTTGAGTTGGCGTTGGCCGACTTGGGTATTGCGTTCGTGCGCGCCAATGTAGGCGACCGTTACGTCATCGCAGCCTTGCAAGAGCGTGACTGGCAAGTTGGCGGCGAAAACTCCGGTCATATTGTGTGTTTCCAGCACACCACCACAGGCGATGCCATCATTGCGGCACTTCAAGTGCTGCTTTCGTTGCGTCGACGTGAAGAGAGCCTGGCTCAGTCGCGTCAGGCGCTGCGCAAGTGTCCTCAAGTCCTGCTCAATGTGCGTTTTTCAGGGGGTGTTAACCCTGTTGAGCATCCGGCCATTAAAGAGGCTTGTGCGCGTGTGACCGAAGCTATGCAGGGCCGTGGTCGCGTGCTTTTGCGCAAGTCAGGGACTGAGCCGCTCGTGCGTGTCATGGTCGAAGGTGATGACGAAGTCATGGTTCGTGGCTATGCACAAGAACTGGCAAAACTGGTAAGTGAAGTTTGTGCCTGAATTCGGCTTGCCAGCGCGGATGTGGTTGGGTAACATCTGCGCCCACTTTGACCGACGAGGTAAAGCATGCGTCGCATGATGGTAGCTGGTAACTGGAAGATGCACGGTACCCGCGCCAGCGTCGCTAAGCTGATCGACGGTCTGCGTGGTCTGGTCTTGCCAAGCGATGTTGATGTTGCAGTATTTCCGCCGGATTTGTTCATTGATCGCGTGATCAATGGCCTTGAAGGTGCGGCGATTTCGGTCGGTGCTCAGGATGCTGCAGTGGAGTCGGTGCAGGGTGCTCTGACAGGTGAGGTTTCGCCTTATCAGTTGGTAGATGCAGGCTGCAAATTGGTGTTGGTTGGGCATTCCGAGCGTCGCCTGATTTTGGGTGAGCAGGACGAAACGCTCAATCGCAAGTTTGCGGCGGCTCAGGCTGCGGGTCTGATGCCAGTGTTGTGCATAGGGGAGACCCTGGAGCAGCGCGAGGCGGGGCAAACGCTAGAAGTTGTAAAGGCTCAGTTGGATGCGGTCATTAATGCATTTGGTATTGATGCTTTTGCAAAGGCGGTGATTGCATATGAGCCAGTCTGGGCAATCGGAACTGGGCTTACAGCTTCTCCGCAGCAAGCGCAAGATGTGCATGCGGCCATTCGCGCACAGCTGGCGCAGCAGAATTCTGAAGTGGCACAAGGTGTGCGGCTTCTATACGGCGGCAGCGTGAAGGCGGCCAATGCGGTCGAACTGTTCAGCATGCCGGATATCGATGGGGGGCTCATTGGTGGGGCTTCCCTGAATGCAGATGAGTTCGGTGCGATCTGTCGCGCCGCGGGAAACTGAGAAAATGCTGGAAACAGTCGTAGTCGTTTTTCATCTGTTGGGTGCATTGGGCGTAATTGCTCTGGTATTGCTGCAACAGGGTAAAGGTGCGGATGCTGGAGCATCTTTCGGAGCAGGTGCTTCAAATACTGTGTTCGGAAGCCAAGGTTCCTCTACCTTTCTTAGTAAGTTTACTGCTATACTTGCCGCAGGTTTTTTCATAACCAGCTTGGGGTTAGGTTACTTTGCTAAAGAGAAGGCTCAAGAGCTGACTCAAGTAGGTTTACCAGATCCAGCGGTGTTGGAAGTTCCAGTGCAAAAACCGGCTTCAGATGATGTGCCGGTGCTTCAAGAGCAAAAGTCGGCTACTCCAGCGACTGACGTGCCTCCAGCTCAAGAGCAAGTAAAACGGGTTTCATGATGTAACGTAGTATTGCCGAGGTGGTGGAATTGGTAGACACGCAACCTTGAGGTGGTTGTGCCCATAGGGTGTAGGGGTTCGAGTCCCCTTCTCGGTACCAATTATCAGGAATGCCCGCAATAGCGGGCTTTCTTGTATGTGGAAGGTTGGATTGACCCTGAAAAGGATCGACCGTATACTTCCGCTCCAGCTTTGTCGCGGGATGGAGCAGTCTGGTAGCTCGTCGGGCTCATAACCCG
>JAKJHY010000077.1 GCA_021648845.1 Mycobacterium sp. MBM
GCTGGGATGGGCTGATCAAGAGTGATATCAACCTGCTCAGCTATATGAACCAGTTAGCCATTGACCTGAAATTGACCGCGGGGGATTACACCAGTCTGCTTGCAGCCAAAACCAACCTGACGCAACTTATCCAAACCGCCGCCACCGTAATGAATGCCAACGGTGCAACCGCCGATGTGAAAGCCGCCTTACTGGGCTTAGAGACCGCCGTGAAACTAAACCCCGCTGTGGTCACGCTGGGCGATTTGCTCAAGCTGCAAACTGCAAGTTCCACCGCCGGGCTAGACGCCAATCTACAACTGATGCAGTTGCTTCAAGCATTCCTTCAGGTGGCTAATGCCAACAACGCCGTAGCCCTGACGTTGCCGGTCAACATCCCGGGCGTTCTGAGCGTCACCGTGCGTTTGAAAGTGATAGAACCACCGCAGTTTTCAGTGGTGGGCGACCCAAGCAAGCAAAACCTCTTCGTACGTACAGCGCAAGTTCGGGCACTGATTTCGTTGAACGTTCCGTTATTGAGCAACATCGCCGGTTTAACCAATGCCATCACCGACCTCGTCGGCGGTCTGACGCCGGTCCTCAACAGTCTGCTGAGCCTCAATCTGGTCGCCACATTGGGTAATGCGCTTTGCCTGCTGGGTGCTGGTTGCCAACAGCTCGACGTTCTTCTGCTACCCACCCCGCAAATTGATATCAGTGTTGATGCCGCCTCTGCCACTGCGCAGGTCACAGGGTATACCTGCCCGACAGGCAGCAGCGGCACCAAGAGTTTGACGGTTGCAACAACCAAGTCGTTGGCAACCATCCGGGTAGGTAAAATTGATCCTGTCACGGCATTCGCTTCCAGCGCCCCGCCTACGCCTCTGGCGGTGCCAATTGTGGATGTGGGGATAAAAACGTGTCACCGCATTCTGGGCCTGATCGGCACCTGCGGCGATCGCACCCCATTCGCAGGGGGCGGAATCGGCCTGACGGTGAACGCACAGGTTGCTCCGTCGCCCTCTTCGCAGACGCTGATCTTCTCCAAAAACAGCGTCCCGGATTACACCCCTACAAATCTCAAGCTGCCACCGACCATTCAAAGCACACCGGCCACCCAGGACGTTATCAACAGTCTGGGTACGACCCTGGCGGGTGTGAAAATTCAGGCGTATACCCCGTCGAACAATAATCCGTTAAGCACCGTTGTCCAAACTGCGACAAACGCCATCAGTGGAGTTGTGACGCTGCTTTTACCTTCGCTGACCAGTTTGCTGGGTTCTCTGCTGGACCCCATTGTTAACAGTCTGCTAAAGACCCTCGGCATCAGCCTGGTCGATGTACAAATCGGCGCGAACCTCACCTGCGGGCAAGGCGGGCGTGCTCAATTGGTGCTTTAAGCGGTTGCAACCACGCCCGGCAACGTCACGCAAAACCGTGCGCCGTGTTCGGTGTTGCTGACGCTCAGACGCCCGCCCATGTTGTCGATGATCCCGTAGCTCACCGACAACCCCAGCCCGGTGCCAACGCCAATCGGTTTGGTGGTGAAGAAAGGCTCAAAAATGCGCTCCAGCAACCGCGGATCAATCCCGCCCGCGTTGTCTTGGACCCATAGCTGTACAGCGTCGTGATCAGGTTGCAGGCCAAGGGCGATCCAGGGCTGGAAGTCGCGATCAGTCTCACGTTTGCTCAGCAGCGCATCACGGGCATTGACCACCAGGTTGATCAGCACTTGCTCCAGTTGATCGACGTGACCGCGCACTTGCGTCAGGCTTTGCAGCCCTTCACAACGCACCTCAACCCCTTTGCCTTCGACGGCAACCGCAGGGTTGAACAGGTGTTGCTCTATTTCCGAACGCCGCCCAAATACCCGCATGTGATCCACCACCCGCGCAGCGCGTTGCACTTGGGCGTCGATGCGGTTGAGCTTGTCTTGCAGGTAATCAATTTGCACGTCGCCGTTGCTCAGGCGCTTGAGCACGTTGACGATGGCCATGCGCATCACGTTCAACGGCTGATTGATCTCGTGCGCCAGCCCGGTCGCCATCTCGCCCAGGGTGGCCATTTTCGCGCTTTGGGTGAGTTGCTGTTGCGCACGCCGCACCTCGGTGTTGTCGCGCCCCACGGCCTGCACTTCGATCAACTGCCCCTGCGCATCAAATACGCCACGGTCCGACCACACCCACCACGCGTGTTCACGCCCCGGCAGTTGCAGGCTGATTTCGGCGGTGCTGACCGGGAACTCGGGGGTCAACGTGGCCAGGCGCTGCACAAACGCCTGATGCTGCTGCGCCGATAACCAACGGCTCAAATTGATCCCCGGCAGTTGGTGCGGCGCGCACTCCAGATAAGTTGCCAAGGGGCGGTTGCCAAAGCTGAGGGTCAGGTCGGGGCTGTAGCGACAAATCATCGCCGGTGAGTCTTCGACCAGCATGCGGTAGCGCTCTTCGCTGTGCCTGACCCGCTCAGCGGCCTCGCTCGCTTCGGTGATGTCCAGCCACAAGCCCACCGCTTCGACGGGCAAGCCCAAATCGTCGCGCAGCAGTTTGGCCTCATCGAGCAGCCAGTGATAAGCGCCGCCTCGATCACGCAGTCGATAGCGGCTGCTCACGCTGCCTTCACGCAGCAATTGGCGTGTGCGTGCGAAGTACTGTTCGCGGTCGTCGGGGTGTACCCATTCAATTAATTCGCCTGCCGTGCATTCTTCCAGCGTCCAGCCCAGCAAGGGCTGCAAACTGGCGCTGAAGAAGACGGGCAGTAACGCGCCCTCGGCATAACGTTGTACATAAATCACTGCGGGCGAACTGGCGATCACGCTGTCGAGCCGGGCATGCGCCGCAGCCGCCTGTTGCTGCTGGTTTTTAATGTCGCTGACATCGAGCATATAACCCACGATGCGTCGCGCGTCGCCTGCCCCCAGCACTTGCCCCTGAAGGCGATACCACATCGCAGGTTGTGTGCTGTCAGCCTGATGCAACCGGGCGCACAGCAAGCAAGCCTTGTCATGCACCAGCAGCTCATTGAAACGGCTGGCCACTTCATCGCGATCAGCCGGGTGAAACAGCCCCAGCCATTGCTCGCGAGACAAATAAGCGCTCTGCCCCGGCACCACACTGGCCGCCAATGCCGGCGCCAGCTGGAGTTGCTCAAGGGCTGGCGACCACTCCCACCAGCCGCTGCCCAGTAACCCTTGCAACGCCTCCATGCGCTCCATCTGCCGGGCATGTTGAACCTCACGCAAGCGCCCCAACAACGGCCCTGCCAACGCCGCGCAGACTTGCAACCAATCGTTATCGCCCATCGCGGGCGGATGCGCAGAGGCCGGGTACATCCCCAACAACAACCACGCGCACACGCCCTGATGATCGCTGTAAGGCACCAAAAAACCGTCGGCATTGGCGAACAACCCGTTGAGCCTTGAATGTTCGCGGTTGCCGTGAAGGGGTTCAAAGCGCTGGGGGGCCTGGCCGTAAAGGCTGTCGAGTGCGCTGCCGGCGGGTTGATCGACCTCCCAGAGCGCCGGGGCGTCATGGCGATGAAACGCGCTGTAGATCGTCCATCCCGCTTGCGCGTTATCCGCTAAGGCCAAGGCGACGCACGGCACATGCCAGAGCTGCGCCACCTGTTGCAGCATGTCGCTCACCACCGCCTGTAAACGTGAAGGGCTGCATTGGCGCACTTGCTCGCTCATGTGCGTGGTGAGCAGTTGGCAACGTTCGCGACTGTGGGCCTGTTGGTTGCCCAGCAAGAGGTCGCTGATGTCCAACAGTTGCAGCAGCCAGCCGTCAGCGTGCGGTTGCACCCAGCCCCGGGTGTGCACAACGTGGCTGCCTGCCCCTTGAAACGTGAGGTCCAGACTTTGGCCCTGCCAGTCCACTGGCGTGCCTTCGAGTGCCAGCGTGCTGCCGGGCACCAGATAATCAATCAGCAAGCGCGCAGGGCCATTGCCCATGACCACACCGTGATGCTGCGCGCCGTGTATTTCCAGAACATGGCCCTGCGGGTCGAGCCGCACTTCAATCCCCGCCTCCAGGCGCGGCGCCGAACGGGCGGGCACAGGTGAACCCGCATGAGTGCGGCCCAGCAGGCGCCCGAACAAACGCTCGCTGGTAATCAAAATTGCAGGCTCGACTGGGCCGTCAACGTCGTCGGCAGATTGGGCACCCTGATGTTACCCGGCAGCACCAGCACTGGCAGGACCGTACTCAGCGCCGACGACGGCAGGCTGACCGTGACCGTCAAAACACCCGCGCTGTAAACCGCCGTTTTCTGCACGCTGCCCTTCAGGCCCGTGGGCACCCACGACAGTTGTTCGCCCAGCACGGTCAGCGCGCGCGCCTGCACATCCGCGGTGTAGGTACTGGGTGACACGGTGGGGTCCAGCGCCACACTGCGGCGCACCGCCTCAGCCGTCGAGTGATGGAATGATTGCATCAGCAACAGCGGCAAGCTGTAGCTGACAACCCCGTAAAACACTGCAAAAAACACCACAAACACCAGCGCAAACTCGATGGCAGCCGCGCCTTTTTGTTTTGTGCGAAGGCCTGTTTTCATGACTGCGTCTACCCTGACAACCACACGTCATATCAGCATAGAATCATTCGCCAAAAAGGGACGCCGAATACGTGACGCATTTAATCGTTCTGTTCATGTGGTTAGCGGCGTGTGCCATTCAAGACCTGTATCAGCGCCAGATCGCCAACACCTTAACGTTGGGTGGCACAGGGCTGGCGTTGTTGTACCTGCTCTGGAACGGCCATACCTGGCTCGGCG
>JAKJHY010000078.1 GCA_021648845.1 Mycobacterium sp. MBM
GCTTGACGGCTAGGGCCGTCGGAGACCCACGCAATGCCTGACCAAGATGTACGCCTGCAACACCTGAAAGTTTGGCTCGATGAGCAATTATCTGCCCTGTTTTTAAATCAAGGCTGGGGCCTCGTCCCCCCGGCCACGTTGACTGCGGCCAGCAGCGATGCGAGCTTTCGGCGGTATTTTCGCTGGGAGGCCGAGGGTCGCAGTTTTATCGTCATGGACGCTCCGCCCCCCCAGGAAAACTGCAAACCTTTCGTCGATATCGCCGAATTACTGCGCACAAGCGAAATAAATGTGCCGAAAATTTTTGCTCAGGACCTCGAACGCGGGTTTCTTTTGCTCAATGACCTGGGCAATAAAACCTTTCTTGACGTTATTAGTGAAGATAACGCCGATGAGCTGTTCGACGATGCCATTGAAGCGCTGCTGGCCTTTCAGCAGTTGCCAATGACCGAGCCATTGCCCAGCTATGACGTGGCCTTGCTGCGCCGCGAGCTGGAGTTGTTCCCTGAATGGTACGTGCGCCGTCACTTGGGCATTGAGCTGGATGAGCAACAGCAGGCGCTGTGGCAGCAGGTCAGCGATCTGTTGATCGACAGCGCCCTGGCACAGCCCAAAGTGCTGGTGCACCGCGACTTTATGCCGCGCAATCTGATGTTGAGCATCCCCAACCCCGGCGTGCTGGATTTCCAGGACGCGGTATATGGCCCGGTGACCTATGACATCACCTGCTTGTTCAAGGATGCATTCCTCAGTTGGCCAGAGGAGCGGGTATTGCAGTGGCTGAGCAACTATTGGGAGAGCGCGCGTCATTTGGCGATTCCCGTGCAGCCGGTCTTGCAGGACTTTTTGCGTGCCAGCGACCTGATGGGCGTGCAACGCCATTTGAAGGTGATCGGTATCTTCGCGCGTATTTGCCACCGCGACGGCAAGCCGCGTTACCTGGCGGATGTGCCGCGCTTCTTCTCTTATATAGAAGCGGTACTGGCGCGCCGTCCTGAACTGGCGCAATTGGGTGAGCTGTTTGTAAGCCTGCGTCAGCCCGCCGAGGCGCCCCTATGAAGGCGATGATTCTGGCTGCGGGCAAAGGCGAGCGTTTACGCCCCTTGACCCTGCACACGCCAAAACCGCTGATTTGTGCGGGCGGTGTGCCTCTGATCGAGTACCACCTGCGTGCGCTGGCCGCCGCAGGTTTTACCGAGATCGTGATCAATCACGCCTGGCTCGGTCAGCAGATAGAAGATCACTTGGGTGATGGTTCACAGTTGGGGGTCAGCATTCAGTACTCCGCTGAAGGCGAACCCTTGGAAACCGGCGGCGGGATTTTTAAAGCATTGCCGTTGTTGGGCGATAACCCGTTTGTGGTGGTGAACGGTGATATCTGGACCGACTATGACTTTAGCGCCCTGCGCCAGCCGCTTGCCGGGCTTGCGCATTTGGTGCTGGTGGATAACCCGGCGCACCACCCCACAGGTGATTTTTGCCTGATGGACTCGCAGATCAAAGATGCACAACCGAACGCGCCCACGCTGACCTACAGCGGCATCGCCGTACTCAGCCCCCAGTTGTTCAGCGGCTGCACGGGCGGCGCGTTCAAGTTGGCGCCGTTATTACGTACAGCCATGGCCGCCGGCCGTGTATCAGGAGAGCGTTTGCTAGGGCATTGGGTAGATGTAGGTACGCATGAGCGTTTGGCTGAGGTTGAGACCTTGATCAAGGGCGCTCACTAATATGCTGTGGCCAGGGACTCTGATCGGAGCCGGAGCTGGCTTTTTGATAGCCAGTATTCCGGGGGCCATGCTCGGTGCATTGCTGGGGCAGGCGCTGGACCGGCGTCTGCAACTGCACAGCTGGGCGCATCTGCGCGAACGCCTGGGCGGACGTGCAGTGCTGCGCAATGACGAACTGCTGTTTGTGTTGCTCGGTCGTCTGGCCAAAAGCGGTGGGCGAGTGGTGGATAAACACATTGAGCAGGCGCGCCAAGAGATGCGTTTGCTCGACATGAGCGCGCCTGCGCAGAAACGGGCGATTGGCGCCTTCAATCGTGGCAAGTCCGGCAATGAGTCATTGCGCGGTTATTTGCGGCGCCTCAAGTCACAGCCCCATGCTGCAGAAGGTGTTTTGCGCGCGTGCTGGCGGATGATCATTGCCGATGGCCGGGTCGACACCCGGGAGCGTGAGTTGATTGTGCGCTGGGGGCGTTGGCTGGGTTGGACCCCGCAACAGATTCAAGCGTTGGGCGCT
Source organism: Mycobacterium sp. MBM (assembly GCA_021648845.1). GTDB lineage: Bacteria > Actinomycetota > Actinomycetes > Mycobacteriales > Mycobacteriaceae > Mycobacterium. Next base: position 2,242 of record JAKJHY010000078.1, read on the forward strand.
GATTACGAGGCCCCAAAAAGCCCGCTGGCAACGCGTGGCGGCACGTATCAAGAGTCGCTCAAGCTGTTGGGCGTCACCGACCAGAGTGATCCGGCGCAGATCAAGCGCGCCTATCGACGTTTGCTCAGCCGTCATCACCCGGACAAGGTGGCAGGCTCGGGTGCAAGCCCCTCTCAAGTGCTTGAGGCGACCGAGACGACCCGCGAGCTGCATCACGCTTACACGTTGATCCGCCAGCGTCGCGGGTTTTGAGCGTTACTTATCCACAGGCTGCGGGCTGAGCCAGCCGCGAATTCGGCGAAACAACTGTTCTTGCTCGGCTTCGCGGTTGCCTGGAATAGCCGCTAACGCCACCTGTTTAAACTCTCCGCCATTCACCCGCTTGCTGGCTTGCAGCCGTTGCAGGGCCGCTTTGCGCGCCAAAGCGTTGTCTTTATAGAACACGTCCAGCAAGGCGACTTTGAGCGTCGGGGTCATTTGGCTCAAGCCCGCCTGGGCCTGAGCCGGTGTCTGCGCGGCCACCATCACCAGTTTTGACACGTTTGCGGGTTGTTTTTCGGCCACATAGCGTGCCGCCCAATACGCCCCCGTGCCGTGCCCCAACAATACGATGCTGCGCACATTCTGCTGCTGTGCGAAGGCAATGCTTGCCTCGATACGGGCGAAGATGCGCTCGGCATCGGCGGTGTTCATCTCTTCACGCGTGGCGAGGGGCGTGACGTCCGGCGCCGGGTTTTCAGTGCCGACGCTGGCTGCCTGTTCGATAGGTTTGGCTGTGGTGCTGGCGTCTTTGCTGCTACTGTCTGGCGCTTGTGGCGTAGGTAATTTCTCGGGTTCGACGGTGCGCGCCTGACTGGCTTCGCTTTGCAGGTCTGGCAAGCTCAGGCTCAGGCTGGCCCAGTTGGCGTCCGGCAGTTTGTTGCGCAGCGGGCTGATAGCCAGCGGCCAGTCAGCGGTTTCGCCTGCACCGGGCACGATAATCACTGCACCGCTGGGGTCGTTGCTGTTAGCGGGTTTCCACAGCGCAAGGAAGGTGTCGTCACCCGCTTGCAGCTGTTGCTGTTCGTGCTGCGGGAGCTGTCGTTCAAGCGCAGTCGCGTCTTCCTGGCTGCGTTCGAGTAAGGGCTGACGCTCAACAGGTTGAGGTTGTGCAGGCTCGGCAGCGGGCTGCGGCTCAGCAGCGTAGACCGGTAATGCCAAGGGCAGTAGTAACGACAGGCACAGGGCTGGCAGCGCCAGACGGTAAGAAGACATCAGTTTTTCCAGGCCAGAAGTAATCCCGGCAGCCTAAAGGGTTGATCAGTATTTGTCAGGGTGTGAGCGTTCAGATGACACGTTTTTGCTATCTGTTGGTTATCGGCTGGTTCTGGCTGCCCTTGATGAGCCATGCAGCGCCCGTGCCTGCGGCGCAGTTGAGCGTTGAGCAACAACAATGGCTGGCGCAGCACCCGGAGTTGCGGGTCGGCCTGGTGCTGCAAGCGCCCTACGCCAAATTTGATCAGCGTTTGCAACAGCTCTCCGGGGCCAATGTGGAGCTGATGAAGTGGCTGGCGCAGGCGTTGAACGTTGAGTTGCGCTGGCGCAATTATCCGGATCTGGCGCACCTTGAAGCAGCGGCCCGCGCCGGGGAGATTGATCTGGTGCCGGGCCTGACCCAAACACCGGCAGGGTTGCGCCTGTGGCTGTTTTCCGACCCGTATATGCGGGTGCCGCAGTTGGTGGTAGGCGAGCGCAACGGCAACGGAGCGGTCGATCTGGAGCGGCTCGACAGCCAGACTCGCGTGGCGGTGCGCATGCCCAGTGCGACGGCGGAGTTTTTACGCAGCAGCTACCCAGGACTCAATTTGCAAGGCGTGCCGCTGGAGCGTCAGGCGTTGCAATTGTTGCTCAGCCAGCAAGCGACCTATGCCGTGATTGATGAAGCGCAACTCAGTCGCTTGTCGGTTGAGCCGGAGTTCGCCGGGTTAGCGGTGGTGGGCGATATCGGTTTGCCGCAATTGTTACGCGTGGCGACCCGACGCGATTGGCCGCAGCTGGCCGGGATCGTCGAACGCGGGCTGCATGCGATACCGGCACGCGACATGGAGCAACTGCATGCCCGCTGGTTGCAGCCCAAATACCCCCACCTGGGCCCTTCGCCCGGCTTTTGGCAAAACCTGAGCCTGTTGATCGGTGCAGTGTTGTTGGCGTGCATGGCGATTGTGTACTGGCAGCGGCGTCAGCAAACCGCGCTGGAACGGGCGCTGCTCAGTGCGCGCGAAGACATCGCGCTGCGTGTCGCGAGCGCCGAAGCGTTGCGCCTGACCCAGTTTTCAATCGACCAAAGCCCGGTCGGCATTCTGTGGGTCAATTGGGACAGTCACGTGCGCTATGCCAATCAGGCCGCCGAACACATGCTCGGGTGTGCGCAGGGTGCGGTCCTTGAGCGACC
>JAKJHY010000079.1 GCA_021648845.1 Mycobacterium sp. MBM
GTTGATCCCGGCCTGTGAACGCGGTCATGTAGAAACCGTGCGCTTGCTGATTGCAGCGGGCGTGGACCTCAATCATGTCAACCGCCTGGGGTGGACCTGCCTGATGGAAGCCATCGTACTGTCCGATGGCGGCCCCGCGCACCAGCATATCGTCACCCAACTGATCGAGGCGGGCGCCGATTTGAACCTGCCTGACAACGAGGGCATGACCCCGTTGCAACAGGCGCAAAAACGCGGCCAACACGTTACCGCACAGTTGCTGCGCGAGGCTGGCGCAAACTGATACGCGACCTGGAGTTGTTATGCATAACGATGAGCATTACCTGCAACGTGCCGTGCAACTGGCCGCCGAAAACGTGTCTGGCGGTGGCCGGCCTTTTGGCGCCGTGCTGGTTAAACACGACCAGATACTGGCTGAAGCAGCCAACACAATTCATGTCACTCAGGACCCTACCGCCCACGCAGAGCTGCTGGTCATACGGGCAGCCAGCCAGCAACTCGGTGCGCGTCTGGATGATTGCGTGATCTACGCCAGCGGGCAGCCTTGCCCCATGTGCTTGAGCGCGATGTACCTGAGTGGTGTCGCCAGGGTGGTGTTTGGCGCCACTAACCAGCAGGGCGCACCGTTCGGGCTGTCTACGGAGGCGATCTATCAGCAATTGGCGCACCCTGTGTGCGAGCAAACGTTGCCTGTACGGCATCTGGCGCAACCGGGCATTGAGCAGATTTATCGCGATTGGCAGGCTCGTCATGCAGGCGGATAAAGCCGCTTTGCGCGAGTTCGCTCATTGGGCGTTGCTGGTCGTGCTGGGCCTGAATCTGCGCCCGATCCTCAGCTCTGTCAGCCCGCTGCTGATGGACATTCGTGCCGACACCGGCATGAGCTTTCAAAGCAGCGCCTGGTTGACCAGCCTGCCCGTGATTTGCATGGGCCTGGTGGCGCTGCTCGGGGTGCGCGTGCAAGCCCGTGTGGGTGAACGCTATGGTGTGGCTTTGGGGCTGACGCTGATTCTGGGCGCATGCCTGTGGCGCTTCTATGGGGCGCACGCCCCAAGCCTGCTGGCCACGGCCTTGTTGGGAGGTGCGGGGGTGGCGTTGATTCAGGTTCTGGTCCCGGTACTGATCAAGCGCCAGTTCCCGCATCGCATTGCCCTGGCTTTGGGCGTGTACAGCGCCTCGCTGATGGCAGGCGGGGGATTGGCGGCACTGGTCAGCCCGCGGGTGGCGCTTCATTTCAATCATTGGCAAAGCGGGTTGGGAATCTGGCTGATTCCGGCGCTGGTGGCACTGGCGATGTGGTGGCGCCTGCCCCTTGGTGCCAGCGTACTGCCTGAGGCCGCCGGGGCCGGTACACGGCCTTGGTACACACGTCGGGCGTGGCTGTTGGCGTTGTACTTCGGCCTAGTGAACTGCGGCTACATGAGCATGGTTGCCTGGCTGCCTGCGTATTTTGTGCAAATGGGCTGGAGCGCGGCACGCAGCGGCTCGCTGCTGGCGTTCATGACCGTGTTTCAGGTGATCGCCGCCCTGGTGATGCCAGCCCTGGCGCACCGCAGCATTGACCGGCGCCCACTGCTGGCAATCAGTCTGTGCGCACAGGCGCTGGGTTATGTCGGGCTGGTGATGTGGCCGCTTGATTCGCCGCACCTGTGGGTGGCCTTGATCGGTTTCGGTCTGGGTGCCTGTTTTGCCTTGAGCCTGATTTTGATCCTCGATCATTGCCGCCAGCCGCGCGAGGCGGGGCAGCTAGCCAGCTTCGTGCAAGGGGCGGGGTTTCTGGTTAATGCGCTATCACCCTGGCTGACGGGCTGGCTTCGTGAACTGACAGGCAGCTTTGTCAGTGCCTGGTGGGTACTGGTGGTGGCTGTTGTGTCGATGTTGGTGGTGACGGCTGTGTTCAGCCCGGCCAGCAATGCCCGCTCAGTGTTTGCCCCGCCGGGGGGTTAAGGCAACCGAAGCGACAGCGGCTCAGATGTCGCTTTCGAAGGTGCCAATACCTCGTGCAAAGACTGCTCAAATCGATGCAACGCCATGAGCTGTACCTGCTGTTGCTCGGTAATCTCGGTAACCATCTCTTCACTGCGCTTGTTGCCCGCCCAGATCGGGGGCAGCGTCTTTGCAGCGTGACCTGTTGCCGTGGCGATGTAATTGAAGTGGTGGTCGTAAAACAGCGTGCTCACGGTTGACTCAATGTCTGAGCTGCGCGAGGTCATCAACTGACTGCGGGCATCGACGACCACCATCACATCGGGTTTCGCCGCTTTTAGGCTAGGCATATCCGGGTAGACCGTCACAGCGCCAAAGTAGCGCTGCAAGGAGGTGGTTACCCGGTCCACCGCAAGGTCGGGGTTTGACGTGGCGACGTAAGCATCGTGGATTGACTGGACCAGCAGGCTCTGGCCAAAGCCGGTGCCTGCATTGGCTTGGTAATGCCGCAGATAAGCGCGATTGGTGTCGGTGGTTGCGCTATACAGCACGCCGACAGAAACCTGTTTGCCAGTGGGAATAATTGCCGCTGTGCTCGAATCAGCAGAATGATCGCCCATTGAGACCGCCACAGGCGCAGTGGGTATCGAGCACCCGGCGAGCAGGGCGACTATCGCCAATGGCGTGATAAACCGCAGTGTCATGATGGCGCTCCACGCGTGCTGAATGGGGTGTAAATCGAGGTGTGGTAAACATCACAGGGCAGGCGCAAGGCTATCAACCACCAGCCTTGCGCCCGCTTGTTGCAACCTGGCTGGCGGGCCTTATCGCGGCTGCATGGCGAAGCCGACGCCGAAGCGGTTCCAGGCGTTGATCGCGGCAATCACAAACGTCAGCTCGCTAAGCGCCTGGGCGTCAAATTGCGCAGCGACTTCTTGGTAAATGTCGTCTGGTGCGTGTTTGTCGGCGACCAGCGTCAGTGTTTCAGTCCAGAGCAAGGCAGCACGCTCGCGAGCGTCGAAGAAGGGTGTCTCTTTCCACGCGCTGATGGCCATCAGGCGGCGAGGTGTTTCACCCGCCTTCAGCGCATCAGCGGTGTGCATATCGATGCAGTAGGCGCAGCCGTTGATTTGTGAGGCACGTATGCGCACCAGTTCACGCAGCACAGCTGGCAAGACGGATTGCGACGCTGCCTTTTCCAGGCCCATCATGGCTTTCATGGCGTTAGGGGCTGCTTCGTAATAGTTAATGCGCTTCTGGCTCATGGGAAATGCTCCTTCAGGTATCGCCACAGGTGTATGGCATGGGCGCATTGTAGGAATTGAATGCGCTCGGATAAACTGGCTGAAATCGTTTTGTTCTTACGGAATTTCGTACAATGGCACTCGACCGATTAGAGGCGATGCGAGCGTTCTGCCGCATTGTTGAAGTGGGCAGTTTCAGTGGCGCTGCTGAGTCTTTGGGGCTGGCCAAAACCACCCTTTCAGGCCAGGTGCAAGCGCTGGAAAGTCTGCTCGGCATCAAGCTGCTGCACCGCACAACACGCAGGGTTTCGCCCACCACGGAGGGCGCGGCCTACTACAGCCGGGCCCGGGCAGTGATCGAGGATGTTGACGAGCTGGAAGCCTCCGTCTCCCAGAGCCGCAACATCGTGCGCGGCCGGGTGCGAATCGAAATGCCTTCCCCGGTGGGCACCCTGCTCGTGGTGCCTGCACTGCCCGATTTCGCGGCCAGGTTCCCGGATATTCATCTGGACATCGGTTGCAGTGAGCGCGTGTCGGACCTGACGCAGGAGGGCGTCGACTGTGCGATCCGCGGCGGTGTGGTGGTGGACCAGGACCACGTATGTCGTCCTGTCGGGCAAATGCGTTTTTGCTTCTGCGCCTCTCCCGCTTACCTGGCTGGCGCACCTGCGCTCAACGCGCCCGAAGACCTGGTGCAACACAAGCATCTGGGCTTCAAGTTCCCCGGCACCGACCGGCGCTATGTGCCGACGCTGTGTCGTGGCGATGAACGCTTCGTGCTGGACCATCCACCGTCGATGTTTTTCAACAATGGCAGTGCGACCGTCGCTGCGGCGGTGGCTGGCCTGGGTGTGGCTTTTATTCCCAGGGCAGAAGCCGTACCGCATTTCAAACGTGGCGCGCTGGTTGAAGTCCTGACGCAATGGCAGATGGCGAGTATGCCGATTTCCATTGTGTACCCCTACACACGGCACCTGTCCGCCAGGGTGCGTGCCTTTACCGACTGGGTCACGGCGCTGATGGCCAATGATCCGCTGTGGGCGCTTGATGATTAGGCTCAGGGCGATTGGAGGCGGGAAAAATGCTGCCCAAGTGAGCGCGGCAGCGCGTCAGCTTGCGCATTGATCGGGCGGCCCTGACGCGCAGATAGCGCGACAGGGCCATCCGGTATCACGGCTTGACGTGGTTTTTTGTGGACGCTTCTGGCGTGGTGAGTGCTTTATCGTGTGAATCGACGATAAACACCGCCAGCAGTTTTGCAGGCTCGGTGCTGCTGGCATTACGGCTTACCGTATGGCGCGCGCCGGGGTTTTCAAACCAGCTTTCACCGGCCTTGAAGACGTGCTTGGCCCCGTCATCGACTTGGGACTCAATGGCGCCGGACACGACATAGGCGTAGATGAAGGCCGAATCCGCATGGGTGTGCACGGGCGAAGCAGCCCCCGGGGCGTACTCGACCTCGACAGC
>JAKJHY010000080.1 GCA_021648845.1 Mycobacterium sp. MBM
GTATTGGAAACACTCGGCGCGCTCGTGGTAGGGCTGACACCTTATGGCTGGTATCAAGCCGTAGACACCATCATCAATCCGCCTGTGGTCACCCAACCCAACCCCGGAACGATCCCTGCCGAACAGGACGAAGTGGCCTGCACCCGGCACCCGCCCATGCCCCTGCAATACATCGCTGAAGGCTCACGGGAAGTCTTCATCAACAGCCAACCGGCTGCGCGGGACAGCGAACGGACCACCTGTGAAGGTACGATTAACGCGGACCTCAACATATCCCCGGATGTGCGCATTGGCGGGGAGTCGCTGGTGGTACGCGAAATCCGCAGCGGCAAGAACAAGCTGGGGATGATCGCCGGGCTGATTATCGGCATGTTGCTGGCCCGAAAAGTCGCCGGACACCGCTGCAAGGGCAACCCGGTCTCGGTCTCCACCGGCAGCAAGTTCCAGAATGGCCCCGAAGACGTCGATTTCACGTTGCCGGGTACTTTGCCGATCGAGTGGGCCCGCCAATACAACAGTGAGGACATCCGCACCACCGGCCTGTTCGGGCCGGGCTGGAGCGTGTTTTACGACGTCGAGATCGTGCGGGTTCCCCACCCTGACGGTGGTGATTTGTGGGTGTATATCGACGCCCAAGGCAGCCGTTTGGAACTGGGCCGCCTCAACACCGGCGACAGCTTTGTCAGCATCCTTGACGGCCTGAGCTTCTATCAGTTGGGCGAAGGCCTGACCGTAGTCGAAGACATTCACGATGGCCTGTATCAGATCTTCGAAACCGACCCGCATAACCCGCAACGCTCTCGCCTGGTGCGCCTCGGCGACCGTAACCGCAACACCCTCAATCTTATGTATGACGAGACCGCACGGCTGGTGCTGGTGGTTGATCCCGTCAGCCATTTGACCGTCCACCTGCACTATGACGCGCTGCACACACAAAGGGTCAGTCAAGTCGATCGGCTGTACCTCAAGCCCAACGAACCCAGCCAGATTGAACGCAGAGAACCGTTGGTAACTTACCGGTATACCGACACCGGCAACTTGAGCACAGTCCTGGATGCCAGTGGCCAGGTCGTGCGGCGCTTCACCTATACGCCCGAGCATTACCTGAGCAGCCACACCCTGCCCAGCGGCGCGACCCGCCACTATCAGTGGGCCACATTCGCCGTCCCGCCTATCCGCCCGCAACCCGTACGCGCCGACGGCACCCCCTACACCCTGCCGCCCCTGCTGGAACCGCAACCCGACCACGAATGGCGGGTCATACGGCACTGGGGCAGCGACGGCGAGGACTACCAGTTCAGCTACGACCTGGAAAAGGGCGAAACCCGTGTCGTGGACAGCCTAGGCCGCACGGATCAGTATTTTTGGGGGCCGTTGTACGAGGTCTACAAACACATCGACCCGCTGGGCCATTGCTGGCGGGACGACATGCTCGCCGGGCAATTGCTCAAGACCACCGACCCACAGGGCGGTGAATGGCATTACGCCTACGATGAAATCGGCCGTCTGATCGAAACCCGCGACCCGCTGGGCCGCAGCGAGCGCCTCTATTACACCGAACACTGGGCGCTGCCGCTGAGCATCACCGACCGCGGTGGGCGTACCCACACCTACCGTTACGACGAACGCGGCAACTTACTCTGCGAACAAGACCCGCTCGGGCACACCACCCACTACGGCTACGACCCGCAAGGCCGTGTCGAGCGCATCACCGACGCCCTCGGCAAACACAAAACCCTGGACTGGAACACCCACAGCCAACTGCTCAGCTACCGCGATTGCTCCAATGCCGAAACCCACTACCGCTACGATGCCCGCGGCCAGCTCAGCCAGAGCATCAACGCACGCGGTGAAAGCCAGCACTACCGCTACGACCGGCGCGGCTTGATGGTCGAGAGCGAACGCCCGGACGGCCGTCTCGACCGCTATGAGCGCGACAGCGCCGGCCAGATCATCGGTTACACCGACCCCGCCCAGCAGACCACCCCTTACCAGTACGACCTCAGTGGCCGGGTCAAACAGCGCACCGATGCCCTGGGCCATAGCGTGCGCTTGAGCTACGACGCCTATGGCCGCCTGCAAAAGCTGACCAACGAAAACAACGAAGCCTACGCCTTCGGCTGGGATCCGCTGGATCGGCTGGTTGCCCAGCGCGATCTGGACAACAGCGGACGCTGTTACCACTACAACGCAGTCGGCGATGTCAGCGGCGTGGATCATGTGTCTGTCCCGGCAGACAGTGACGTGCAGGACGATGATTGCCCGCCGCTCAAGCACCGCTTCGAGCGCGATGCCGCCGGGCGCTTGATCAAAAAAACCACCCCCGACGGCGTCACCGCGTACGCCTACGACAACGCCGACAACCTGCTGTCGATCACCTTCACCGACCTCAACGGCCAGCAGCAACCGCTGAGCTTCAGTTATGACAAGAACGGGCAACTGCTCAGTGAAACCAGCGCTGCCGGTGAAATGAGCTACCACTACGACGAACTGGGCAACCTCGAAACCCTGACCCTGCCCGATCAGCGCGCCATCAACCACCTGTACTACGGCAGCGGGCACCTGCACCAGATCAACCTCAATGGCCGGGTAATCTGCGATTTCGAGCGCGACAACCTGCACGACGAAGTGCTGCGCACCCAGGGCCAACTGCACACCCGCACCCGCTACGACCGCAACGGCCGCGTCGTGCAAAAGGCCCTGCACTACCACAACGCCGCCCGCGAAGAATTGCCCCTGCTGAGCAAGGATTACCAATACGACGCCTGCGATAACCTGATCGCCGAAGTACTCACCCAGACCCAGCGCCGCAGCAACCACAACTCAGCCCAAGAGCCCGTCATCGGACGTTTCGAGGCGCACAACAGCAACGGCAAAAGCCACACCCTCAGCCAGCATTACCGCTACGACCCTACCGAGCGCATCCGCCAGCACTACCAGCACACCCCGCAAGCGCCCGGCCAGCACAGCGAAACCTTCAACTACGACGCCGCTGCCAACCTGATGCAGACCGGCGTGCTGCGCGGCCACGTCAAACTCAACCGCGTACAGGTGTTCGAAGACAAGCGCTACCGCTACGACCGCTTCGGCCGCCTGAGCGAAAAACGCATCGGCAGCCACACCGTCCAACGTTTTGAATACGACGCCGAACAGCGCCTGATCCGCGTGCAACAGACTAAGCACGGCGAACACCTGCGCATCCACTACCAGTACGATCCGCTGGGGCGGCGCATCGGCAAACAGCTCTACCGCAACGACGATCAATGCCCATACCGGCGCACCGAGTTCCAGTGGCAAGGTCTGCGCCTGCTGCAGGAGGTGCAGGACGGCAGGCCCAGCCTGTACCTGTACGCCAACATCGACAGCTACGAACCTCTGGCCCGCCTCGACGGCAAGCCCGGCGATGAAGAGTTTTTATACTTCCACACCAACCTGGCCGGCCTCCCCGAACAACTGACCGACGAACATGGGCTGAGCGTGTGGCACAGCGAATTCCAGGCCTGGGGAAACAGCCGCGACGAATGGCATCGCTCCCAACACGGGCAGCAACAGAACCTGCGCTTTCAAGGCCAATACCTTGACCGCGAGACCGGCCTGCACTACAACACCTTCAGGTTTTACGATCCGGATATAGGACGGTTTACCCAGCCGGATCCGATTGGGCTGCTGGGCGGGATCAATCTTTATCAGTACGCGCCGAATGCGGTTGGGTGGATTGATCCGCTTGGATTAACACCACTTGACGCTCCCGGATACTTTGTTTACGGACTATACGATGGCGACCCGAAAACAACTAAGCCTTATTACATAGGTATCACTAACGATATTGATAGGAGAACCGTCGAGCACACTTCATCACATAGATTACAACCAGGCTCCATACTTAGCCAACTCGACAGCGACATCACCTATGGAGACGCCCGGGGTTACGAGCAATACTACATAGAGAAATTTAAAACCAAGAAGGGAATCATCGGACAGGAAATTTCACAAGAAAATAGAGGAAACAAATACAATTCCTTTAACAGGTCACGAACTGACGATAGAGCCAAAGTGTTCAATCGCGCATTTAACAAAAAAGCAAACCCTACAAACACCCGACGAGGCAGATGCGGATGAGTGATGTGAAATTTTGGGGCTGGAATAAGAAGGCTCGCACCATGATCCGCTTCATTAAACCAGGTGATATATTTTGCTTTAGAGTAAAAGACAACGAGTACCGCTTCGGAAGAATAATTTCAAAATTCCCAACTGGGCATTTAGCTGAAATATTCAATCTCACATCCTCCGAGCCAAATATCAGCAAAGAAAAACTGAACAATGCCACAAGAATATTTAGCCCAATAATTTTAGACTCCTACATGCTATTCGATAGAAAGATAGAAACTGACGGCGACTGGAGGATAATAGGCCATCAAGAAAAGTACACACCAACTGACGTCGACAATATCTATTTCACCTATGGAATTGAAGAGTCATGCAAAAAAATTGACGCATTTGGAAATATTACCAGCATTTCCGAAAAAGAAGCATTAGGGATCCCAAGCTTATTCCCGCAAAACGATTACAAAATTAAAAATTTACTACTCCAATACTGAGAAAAGA
>JAKJHY010000081.1 GCA_021648845.1 Mycobacterium sp. MBM
ACGGACCGTTTGTACACAAAGCCGGGGGCCTTACTGTCTCCTTATTTTGGTAACTACACGGTAGGGTTGCGCATACGTGGCAGGGACTACCCCAGCCCCGTGACGGGAAATGTCCTGCTGGCCACGATGCCTAATGACGGAAGGGGGCGCAATCTTGAGACCTTCATGTACATCCTGACCCGAGGCTCTCCGGGCAAACCTATTAATATTCGTGCGGGGGATTGGTTCGCCACCTTCCAGCTTCGTCAAGACGGCTTTCATACTGACCATGATGTGGATGTGCTGCTGTATGCAGGCAATGACTTTATAACTGAACCGTCCACCTGCACGATCAACGGCAATCGTCCCATCGACGTCAACTTCAACACCGTCGACCGTACACTCATTGGCGAAGCCGCCAGTAGTACGCCAATACGTACCAACATCCGCTTGAACTACTCTTGCCCAGATCCCGGCATTACGATGCCTATCACCATTACGCTACAGGGCATTCCTGCCTCGTTTGACGCCGGTGTGCTGAGTACGAGCAATCCGAACCTGGGCACGGGAATGCTGCGAGGGGCAGGGCAAGTAAGCCCCGGCAGTGCCTTCTCAACCAACATCGTCAACAGTTCGGGCGGGGACGATGTGACGTTCGCGCTCACCCGTCGACCCGGCAGCGTTCCAGCCACCGGTGCTTTCTCCGGGAGCGGCACGTTAGTCATGGGCATACCTTAAGCCCCAAGGGATGCGCACCTGCGCTGATGGATACCGTGCGACGAGAATGTTCAGTACGCACGGGCCATGCTCAAACCCGATACACCTCAATCACTTCCATCACTTGCGCCATTGCTTCGTATTGTTCATCGACGCGTTGTGCCAACTGGCTCCACTCGGGGCTCAAGCATGCCTGTTCCAGGCTTTCACAGCAGCGCGCCAAATGCTTTGCCTTGATCATTCTTGCCCCGCTTTTGACCTTATGGGCAATATCACTGAGGCCCGGTAAATCGTTTTTGGTGAATGCTTTTAACAGGCACGCCATATCGTCTTCGAGGCTATCGATCAAAGGCTCAAGCAGACTTTTCAGGGTATTGGCGTCCCCGCCGGTGAGTTGTTCGAGGGCTTGCAGATCGATCAGTTGGCTTGAGGGCGAAACATAATGTTCGCTATGCGGATCGACGTTGATCCGATTCGCCGACATTAGTCGGGCTTCCAGGCTTTGCAAACTGATGGGTTTGAACAGGCAATCATTCATTCCCGCTGCCAAGCAGCGTTCGGCCTCCCCGATCTGGGCATTGGCGGTAAATCCCACGATTAAAATGGCGCTGGCGCCAGTGGCTGCCTCCTCTGCACGTACGGTGCGGGCCAGTTCGTAACCATCCATGACCGGCATCGAACAGTCGGTCATGATCATGTCAAAGCGTTCTGCCCGCCAGGCTTTTAACCCTTGCGCACCGTCTGTGGCCTCAATCGCGGTATGCCCCAGATACCCCAACTGTTGAGTCAGCAACCTGCGATTGGGGGGGTAATCGTCAACCACTAATACTTTTAAAGGTCGAGTTTGACAGCCCGCCACACTGGCGACAGGTGCAACCGGCATCTGTGACAGCAACGTCACGATCTCCAGTTGCATGTTGATGCATGTCCCTTTGCCCAGCGTGCTCTCCAACGTCAGCGTGCCGCCCATCATGGCGCACAACTGACGGCTGATCATCAGCCCCAGTCCCGATCCGCCCGGTGTTTGCTGCTGAGGGTTGACCTGGGAAAAACAACTGAACAAACGTTGTTGATCGTCGTTTGAAATACCGATGCCCGTGTCTTCAACCTGCACAGAGAGGTGAAGTCTTTCACCATCATCAGAACGCTTGGCGCGAACACTCAAACGCACTTGTCCGGCCTCTGTGAACTTGATCGCATTGCTGAGCAGGTTGGACAGAACCTGCCTGAAACGCAGCGGGTCGATCAATACGTCGGTGCTGATTTTTGGGTCAAGCTCGACGCTCATCAACAGCCCTTTTTGTTGGGCCATGCCCTCGAATACCCGAACGGTGGACTGGACCAATGCCATCAAGTGTGTGCGTTGCTGATTGAGTGACATGCGCCCGGATTCAATTTGCGCGATATCCAGGATTTCACCAATCAGTTCAAGCAACCCATGTGCCGCTTCAGACGCCACGTTGATCGACTCTTTATCGGCAACGCCTTGTTCGGCTTTTTTCAAAGCCAGTTCAAGCATCCCGATTACGGCGTTCATCGGCGTGCGGATTTCGTGACTCATGGTGGTCAGAAAATCACTTTTCGCCAGATTGGCCTGATCGGCGTGATTTTTAGCTTCTTTTAACTGCTCAAACAGTTGGGCGCGTTCACTGATGTCGATCCAGCCGCCGATCATGCCTGCCACCGCACCGTCGCTCCCCCGATAAGGCAGCACCCAGTGATAAATCGTCAGCACCCGACCGTCAGGCAGTGTCAGCGGGTGGTCGCGTAGCAGTGGGCGAGCGTCTTGCATCACGCTCATATAGTCATTGTGGTAGGCCGTGCTTTGCTGTTTGGGGCTAAACGACAGTTCAAGCAGGCTTTTGCCTATGACGGCTTCGCGACTGACGCCAAAGGTTTCTAGATACACTTCATTGCAAATCAACAAACGTCCTTCACGGTCACGCACATAAATAGGGTGGGGCGTGCCGTCGATCAAGGTGCGCATGAACGCCAGTTGATCACTTAATGCGCGCTCAGCGTGATCGCGTTTCTGAATGAGCCCGCGCAGGTAAGCAATCCACACAACCCCCAGTACCAAGATGCTTGCCAGAATCATCGAGACTTTTAGAAACGTTGAGCGGTGACGCTCCCAATATCGACTGTCCAGCACGACTGCGCTTTGCCAGCGTTTGGTCAGCACATCCATTTCTTCCGGGGAAATACTGGTCAGCGCCTTGCCTAAAATTGAGTACAGCGCTGGCGCATTCGCACCGACCGCCAACGAAAACTGGGCAGGCGTAATGCCCACGGTGCTACGAATTCTTAATTGGCCGCTGTAGTGCTGTTTGATCAAATAACGTGCACTGATCAATGAGTTGACTGCCCCTTCAACTTCGCCCCTGGCAACCATCGCCAAGGCTTGCGCGGAGTTAGTGGCCGCAATCAGTTTCACGCCCGGGAAGTATTGTTTCAGGTAAGGGTGCGTCGTGTTGTCGATCACCAACGCCACTCGCTTACCTTCCAGCATATCCAGTGTCAGCGCGCTCCCCGGCTTTACAGGTGTGACCAATACAAAAGGGGTGGTGAGATAGGGCTTGGTAAAACGCAGGGTATTTTCTCGGCTGTTACTGGGGGTGAAGGCGGGGGTCAGGTCGGCATCACCCTGCTTGATCATGTCCGTCAATTGCGCCACGGAATTGCTGCGTACCAAATCGAATTTCAGCCCTGTACGCGCACTGATCTTGGCCAGCAGGTCGGCCGCCAGCCCGCTGAAAACGCCACGATCATCAAAAAAGTTAAAGGGCAAAAAATCTTCGGTGATCGCCACTTTCAGGCGGGGATGCTGAGTGATCCAGAGCTGCTCTGACGGCGAAAAGTGCAACGGGTCGCGCCCCTCGAATCTCATGCCGCTACCCCCCCAGCGGCTTAAAATTGCATAACTTTCGTCCGGGGGAATGCGAGCCAGCGCGGCATCGATTATTTGCAGTAAACGCGGATTGGGGTGATGGACTGCAAAAGAAAAAGGATGCCCCTCAATAGGGGAGAAGTCTTTGAGATAAACGTTGTTCAAATAGTTTTTATTGATCAGGTAATTGGTGCTGATGGCATCCCCCAGGTACATGTCCGCCTGACCAAAAGCGACCGCGCCAATAGCACTCAGGGTTGAGGCGTATAGCTGCACATCCGCATGCGGATATACCGTTTTGACCTCTTCAAGTGGCTGGTAGTGATACAGCATGGCCAGCCGCAGCCCTTTTGGTTGCGCAGCGTTTTGCAGATTGTTGCCCGCGCGCGTGACCAGCACAGGCGTATCAAGTGCATACGGTGAGGAGAATGCCAGCGCGGGATCGGTCATCTCATAGGCATTGGCCGTTCCCAGTAAATCAATGTCACTTTTTTTTAACGCCTCAATGACCTCGGCGCGAGAATCATACCGGCGCACCTTGAACGGGATGTGTAGCAGCTGGCTCAGCAACCCAGCATAGTCGGCCGTCAATCCTTCGAAATAATCGCTGCCGGTTGAAATATCAAAGGGCGCATAGTCTGGTGCGGAGGTGCCCAGCGTCAGCGAGCCCTTGCTCATTAACCATTGTTTGTCGCCCTCGCTCAGGCCCAGAGGCGCAATATCTATGTGCGAACGAGCCAGCAGTTGCAAGTCGACGGAGCCTGCACAACCCGTCGACGTCATACATAACGAGAAGAACAAGGGCAGGTATTGTCGACGTGACAATGTGCTCATTCGACCAGATTGTTGCGTTTTGCGAACTCAGCCAAATAGACCACAGACTTGATATTGAGCTTGTTGAGGACGCGGGTTTTATAGGTGCTGACGGTTTTTTCGCTTAACAGCATGGTTTCAGATATTTTTTTGTTGGATAAACCTGATACTAAATATTGCAGCGTTCTCAGTTCTCGATCAGACAGTG
>JAKJHY010000082.1 GCA_021648845.1 Mycobacterium sp. MBM
TCGACTTCAATGTTGGGCAAATAGCCGTTATGAATCAGGTCGGTTTTTTGCACATCACGGCAGCCTTTGACCACGCCGATTTGCTTCTTCAGGCCCAAGGTTTCGGGCACTCCGGCCTCAGCGGCCGCCTGGCTGATGAAGGTCAGGCTGGTGGCATGCCGAGAACCGCCGTAGCTGGCGAACATTGGCCGGTAGTGAACCGGCTGCGGGGTCGGGATGGAGCCGTTGGCGTCGCCCATCAAGCTCGATGCGATGGCGCCACCTTTGAGAATCAATGTCGGTTTAACCCCGAAAAACGCCGGGCGCCACAGCACCAGATCGGCCCATTTACCCACCTCGATTGAGCCGACTTCGTGGCTGATGCCGTGGGTGATGGCCGGGTTGATGGTGTATTTGGCGATGTAGCGTTTGGCGCGAAAGTTGTCGTTGCCCACGCCGTCTTCCGGTAGCGGGCCACGTTGTTTCTTCATTTTGTCGGCGGTCTGCCAGGTGCGGGTAATGACCTCGCCCACACGGCCCATGGCCTGGCTGTCGGAGCTGATCATCGAAAACGCGCCAAGGTCGTGCAGGATGTCTTCGGCGGCAATGGTTTCACGGCGGATGCGGCTTTCAGCGAAGGCCACGTCTTCGGCGATGCTGGGGTCCAGGTGGTGACACACCATCAGCATGTCCAAGTGTTCGTCGATGGTGTTGCGCGTAAACGGGCGGGTCGGGTTGGTCGAGCTGGGCAGTACGTTGGTCAGGCCGCAGGCTTTGATGATGTCAGGCGCATGCCCGCCGCCCGCGCCTTCGGTGTGATAGGTGTGAATGGTGCGGCCCTTGAAGGCGGCGAGGGTGGTTTCGACAAACCCCGACTCGTTCAGCGTGTCGCTGTGAATCGCCACTTGCACGTCGTACCGGTCGGCCACCGTCAGGCAGTTGTCGATGGAGGCCGGTGTAGTGCCCCAGTCTTCGTGCAATTTAAGGCCGATGGCGCCCGCTTCGACTTGCTCGATCAAGGGTTGTGGCAGGCTGGCATTACCCTTGCCGGTGAAGCCCATGTTCATCGGGAATGCGTCTGCCGCTTGCAGCATGCGCGCCATGTGCCACGGGCCAGAGGTGCAGGTGGTGGCGTTGCTGCCGGTCGCCGGGCCGGTGCCGCCGCCGATCATGGTGGTGACGCCACTGTTGAGTGCTTCGTCGATCTGTTGCGGGCAGATGAAGTGAATATGGGTGTCGATACCACCGGCGGTGAGGATCATGCCTTCGCCCGCAATCACTTCCGTGCTGGCGCCGATGGCGATGCTGACGTTGGGCTGGATATCCGGGTTGCCGGCTTTGCCGATGGCGTGAATGCGCCCGTTTTTCAGGCCCACGTCGGCTTTGACAATGCCCCAGTGGTCGACGATCAGCGCGTTGGTGATCAAAGTGTCGACCACCTCGGCCGCGAGCAACTGGCTTTGGCCCATGCCGTCACGAATCACTTTGCCGCCGCCAAACTTCACTTCTTCGCCGTAAGTGGTGAAGTCCTGCTCGACCTCGATCCACAGCTCGGTATCGGCCAGGCGAACTTTGTCGCCAACGGTGGGGCCGAACATATCGGCGTAGGCCTGACGGGAAATTTTCATGGTGTGTCGTTCCTAATAGTGACCTGTAGCAGCTGCTGAAGGCTGCGCCCGGTCGCGAAGCAACCGCAAAGGCGGCATTTGTGTGGCTTATGTCAATCCAGATCGCCCATGACTCGCCCGGCAAAGCCGAACACGCGGCGCAAACCTGCCAGTTCGACCAGTTCCACTTCACGGGTTTGCCCCGGCTCGAAGCGTACGGCGGTGCCAGCCGGGATATTGAGGCGCATGCCACGGCTGTCACCGCGATCAAACATCAGCGCATCGTTGGTTTCGAAAAAGTGATAGTGCGAACCGACCTGAATCGGTCGGTCACCGCGGTTGGACACACTCAGGGTGTGGGTACGCCTGCCCACATTCAGCTCGATATCGCCGGACTCGATGCGGTATTCGCCTGGAATCATTGCGGTTCACTCAAGGTTTTAAAGTAGATGGCGGTGGGGCTGTAGTGACCGTCGGGGCTGCGGCAATAGTTGGGCAGTTCACCGACGCGGGTATACCCCAGCGCGCTGTAGAAGTTTTCGGCGGGCGAGCCAGCTTCGGTGTCCAGGTGCAACAGGCCACGGTGTTGCTGGCGTGCGCCTTGTTCCAACGCGTGGATCAGCACTTGGCCCAAGCCCCGGCGCCGCGCTTCGTTGAGCACCAGCAGCTTTTGCACTTCGGCCCGGTTGAGGCCGTTGGCTTTCTGGCATAAGGCCAATTGCACGCTGGCGAGCACGCGCTGGTCTTCGACCAACACCCACAGCAGCACACTGCCTTGCTCCAGTTGGGTATGCACCTCGTTGAAATACTGGCTGGCCTGGGCCGGGTCCAGGTTGGCCATAAACCCGACGGACGCGCCGTGATGAACGGCGTCCACCAGCAGCGCAATCAAGCCTTCACGGTAGCGAGCGAACGTTTGCGGCGTGACGCGCAGCACCTGTTCAGCGCTCATTGGTCGCGCTCCTGTGGCGCCAGGGCGCCGGGGTTGAGCATCAATTGCATGAAGGTCAGGTCCAGCCAGCGCCCGAACTTGATGCCCACTTGCGGCATGCGCCCGCTGGTGACGAACCCGAGTTGCTTATGCACATGGATCGAGGCGGAATTGGCACTTTCAATCGCGGCGACCATGACGTGTTTGTCACACGCTTTGGCGCGTTCAATCAGCGCTGCCAGCAACTGCGGGCCAAGGCGTTTGCCGCGCTGATCGGGGTGCACGTACACCGAATGCTCGACGGTATGACGAAAGCCCTCAAAGGGGCGCCAGTCACCAAATGAGGCATAGCCCAATGGCACGTTGGCGTGATCCACGATCACCAGAATGGGGTAAGCCTGGGTTTGGCGAGCGTCGAACCATTGCTGGCGGTTGCTCAAGTCGACGGTGTTCTCGTTCCAGATGGCGAGGGTATTGAGCACTGCATCGTTGTAAATATCGAGAATCGCCGGCAGGTCGGCCGGGACTGCATCACGAATAACGTAAGCCATGGCTGCGCCTCAGGCGATGGGTTGGTGGACCGTGACCAGCTTGGTGCCGTCCGGGAAGGTGGCTTCGACCTGAATGTCGGGGATCATTTCCGGGATGCCCTCCATGACCTGCTCGCGCGTGAGCAAGGTGGTGCCGAAATGCATCAGTTGGGCCACGGTGTTGCCATCGCGGGCGCCTTCGAGCAGGGCGGCTGAGATATAGGCAATGGTTTCCGGGTAATTGAGTTTCACCCCGCGCGCCAATCGGCGCTCCGCCAGCAGGCCAGCGGTGAAGATCAGCATTTTGTCTTTTTCGCGTGGAGTCAGGTCCATGAGGGGTCCGTGTTCGGCAGTTAAAAAGTAATCGGGCCTTTTGCCCTGACCCTCTCCCGGAGCAAGAGAGGGCTGTTTTGTGTGTCGCGTGACGTGTGCTCACCTGCGTTCAGTTCAAAGGGTTGGGGCCAGGGCCTTTTCACGTGCTCCAGATTCTCGGCGCCAACGCCTCGCGCCCCAACAATGCCGGGCGCAGCAGTCGCCATAAATCAATCAGCCAGCCCCGGGCCTGCAACGCTTCCCCTGCCAGGCACCTGGCCACCAGTAAACCCGGTAATTGCGTCAGATCACCCCGCACCGGGTTGGCCAGGCTGCGGCAGGTTTGCAGCAGCTCAGCACTGATTTCTCCCGTCACCAGCAACGTTGCAAACACCGGGTGGCCATCCAGCCCAATGGGCGAGGCCAGCAATCCGTCGCCGCCCACAATGCGCTGGCGCTCATGCCAGAGCAACTGGCCGTCGCGGCGAATATCCAGTTGCGATTGAAAAGACCCGTGCTCGAAACGCTCACCACTGGCCAGTCGTCCCAACGCCACCATGTCCCAATAAAACAAACGGGCATCCCCCTCAAGCGCGATGCGCGTAGTGAGTTCGGCCTGCGCTGCGCTAAATACGATGGTTTCTTGCGGCAGCCACTCCAGCGTCGCGCCTGCGGCCACCTTTAATTCAACGCTTTGATACGCCGGGCCTGCGGCGCGGTACCACTTGGCGGCGCCGGGGCTGGTGAGTTGGGCCCAGGCATCGGGCCCGACGCTGGCGCGAATGTCGAGTTGATCGCCGCCGGCAATCCCGCCGGGGGGGTGCACGATGATGTGCTGGCACACTTGGGGGCCTTCGGCGTACAGGTGCTTTTGTACGCGCAAAGGCCCGAGATGACGGCGCAGGGTCGGGCGCGTGCTGTCGCCAAAACGCCCATAACCCAGCTCCAGCTCGGCCTGCCAGCTAGGGGTGAACAAGGCGGTATTGGCAGGTAAATTCATAAGAGGCCATTCTGGTAACAAAGAGTTACAGATTAAATCGTCACGAGCCCGCGCACACCTTCTGTTTGCATATTTTCACCGCGACCTTGCGCAATGATTTCACCCCGTGACATCACCAGGTACTGATCCGCGAGTTCCTCGGCAAAGTCGTAGAACTGCTCTACCAGCAATATGGCCATGTCCCCGCGTGCCGCGAGCATTTTGATCACGGCGCCGATTTCCTTGATCACCGAGGGCTGGAT
>JAKJHY010000083.1 GCA_021648845.1 Mycobacterium sp. MBM
CGATCAGTGATCGCGGCCTTGTGGTGTACAACCTGGTTGCGTCAGACCTCGTCCAGCGCTGGCTGTTGTGCAACCGCGGCCAGCGCAGGTTTCACCTCGTCATGGCGGCGAATGTATTTCCAGTCATCCTCATCGATATAAATCCCGTTAGGCCCGCTGCCACCCTCAAGGTCGATGGCCACATGGGCGCACACTTGCGGCTTGACGCTGGCCAGAATCGGCACAAAGCCCAATTGCAAACTGGTTTCGAGCAGCGCGGTCTGGTTTTTTTCATCAATGTCTGCCGCTTCATCGAGGTAGTACGGCAAACGAATGCGCCCGGCCAGGTCACGGTCCATCAAGTGCAGCAACAAATACATGTTGGTCAGCGCCTTGATCGTCATGGTGGTGCCGTTGGACGCCGCCCCGTCGATGTCGGTATGAATCACCGGCTGGCCATTGACCTTGGTGATCTCGAATGCCAGTTCAAACAGGTCCTTGAGGCCCAACTGGTTATGGTTGGCGGCCACCAGACGCGCCAGGTATTCCTTGGCTTCTTCGTTCTTGTTGTCTTGCTCGGCGCTTTGGCTGAGGTCGAACACCGACAATGTTTCACCCTCTTCGTATTGCCCGGCGCTGTGGATAATTTGATCGATGTGCTTGAGCGCTTCCTTGTTGGGCGCCAGCACAATGCGAAAGCTTTGCAGGTTCGATACCTGGCGTTTGTTGATCTCGCGGTTGAACAGCGCCAGTTGATGCTCAAGGCTGTCGTAGTCGCTGCGAATGTTGCGCAGGGTACGGGCGATGTCAGTGACGGCTGCGCGCCGCGCTTTGCCCAGGGTCAGGGCTTCTTCAGTGCGGTGCGCGTACGCGTTGATCAGCAGTTGCAGTCGGCGCTCCATATCGTCTTCGCTGTCGAACTTGGCCACCCCTTTCAAGCGCACTTGTGCATACAGCGCTTCGATCTGGCCGTCGCAGCGCAACAGCCCTTGCCACGTGTCCTGATAGTCGTTGAGCAATGGCAGCAAGTTGTCCATCGAGTCGTCGATCGGGTCCATGAACGGGGTGCCGAACGGCAGGTCGGCGGGCAACAGTTGGCGGCGGCGCAGGCTGTCATCCAGCGTGCGCTGCTTGGCTTCCATGTCGCCGAGCTGGCGCCCGACCAGTTGCAGCTTGGCCGACAGTTGCTGCACGCGTTCGGTGAACGCATCGCTGGAGCGCTTCAATTCATCTTGCGCCGCTTCAGCTTGAGCCAGTTGCTCCAGTTTTTCGCCTTCTTCGGCACTCAGCGTCTGGCAGCGGCGCAAGTCTTCCAGCGCCTTTTGCGCGTCCAGCACTTGCTGGTACAGCGACTCGGCTTCGTGCTTGCTCGCCGCGCGGTCCGAGGTCACGGCCTGTTGGGTTTTCAGTTGCTTGAGTTCTTTGTCCAGACGCTCTTTTTGATCGCGCAGTGCGGCCCGGTCCGCCAGTGCTTGCAAGGCAGGCGGTTCGATATGGCTGAGGTCGATGGACAGCCCCGGTGCTTCAAAGCGTTCGCCTTTGAACCCCTCCAGGATCATTTCCAGCGATTTGACCCACGCGTCGCTGTCGTCCAGCGCAATCCCGTGCTCGCCCAGCGGCAGGCTGAACAGAGCGTTGTTGAACAACCGCATCAGGCGCTCAACGTCCTGCTGCGAAAATTCTTCGCGCAGACGGGCGTAGCTGTTGTTGTCGGCGTGATCGAGTTGCTGCTTGACTGACTTCAGGCGTTTTTCCAGATCGCGAACCCGCTCGTCCAGGTCTTCGGCGCTGAACTGACGCGATTGCGCGAGCGCGCCTGCCAGTTCGTCGTGCGCGTCTTTGGCGGCGAGCAACTGTTGTTCGAGTACTTTCACATCGTCCACCAGCGCGAAGCGGTGCTTGAGCACCGACAGCTCGCCCAGCCAGCGCTGGATGCCGGTGATTTCGCGCTCTAGGCGCATCAGTTCCTGGGTGCTGCTGCGCTGATCGTTTTGCAGTGCGTCTTGCTCGCCGCGGTAGTGCTCGGACTGAATCAGCAGCTCCTCTTTGCGCGCCCCGGCATAGTCCTGCCAAGTGCCGAGCAATGAATCAAGCACCGGTGACAGGCGATGCAGCTTGCCGCGTAGCAGGTCGCGCTGGCGCACACCGCCAGCCAATGACTCGACCAGTGGCCCGGCGCCGACCAGTGCGTTGTAATCCTGCTCCATGCGCCGTACATCGCGGAACGCTTCTTCACAGGCGGCGATGTAATCGACACTGCCCGAGCGCAGGCTGTGCTCAAAGGCATCGAGGAACAGTTGCTTGAGCTTGGCGGCCGTGATTTCGCGCATGTGCAGCAGGTTGATAAACAGCGCGCGGAAAGTTTTGAGGCTCTGTTCGCTGGTGGAGCGCAGCGGGATCAGGGTGAGGTCGAGCGGGATCGAGGTGTGACCGCCGACCAGCAAGCGCCGCAGTTCGTCAGGCTTGAGTTCGTAGGCTTTCAGGCCGTTGCGCTCAAGGTTGCTGAACAACTCTTTTTGCCGCAGGCAGGTGTCGTCTTTTTGGTAATGGGCCAGGTCCAGCTTGCCGGCGTAGGCGAAAAACTGATGGCCGAAACCGCCTCCGGGGCCGCGCCCGACCACACCAATCACATGCGGGCCGTGGGGCAAGGACACCTCAACGAGGATATAGCTGGTGTCGGAGGCGAAGTAAAAACGCCGCGATTGTTCAAGGCTGTATTTGCCGAAGCTCATGTCCGACATGCGTGCCAGAATCGGGAACTGCAAAGCGTTGATCGACGCCGACTTGCCGAGGTTGTTGGCCCCGTACACCGACAACGGATGTTCCAGCGGGAACAGGCCCAAGCTGTAACCGGCAGTGTTCAACAAGGCAAAGCGGCGTATTCCGTAGCGTTCCTGGCTCATGCGTCCATCTCCTGTTGCTCGGCGGCAATGGCCCGCGCCAAGGCGGCTTCTTCGTCTTCGTCCTCGACCTCAGGGTCGTCCCCTGCCAACACGGGCGTGGGTAACGGCAAGATGCTGTGCAGGCTGGCCGCCAGGTCGCGGTCCTGTTGCACCGACAGGCACACATCGAGAAAACGGTGCATCGGCGGCAAGAAGCGATAAACCCCGTTCTCTTCGTTGGCGAAGCCCAGTTGCGTCATGCGGCGCATGATCTTTTCTTCCAGCTCGTCCTGGGTCGTGACTTCGGCTTGTACAAACAGGTCGCGGTATTTTTCCAGCAGCGCGGGCAGTTCGTCGCGGCCCAGGCTACCGCCATCGAGCACGGCAATCGGGTCGCGGCCCTGATCGGCCAAATGCTCGACGATGATGAACGTGAACAGCGCCAGACGCTGCGCGGTCTTGTTGACCTGCGCTGTGGCGGTGTCGGGCACGAAGTAATAAAAACCGCGGGTATCACACACCAGCTCAAAGCCCAGCGCCTTGAACAGGGCACGGTACTGATCCTGGAAGTTCGACAACTGCGCGTACAGCTCCGGGTCGCGTCGGCTGACGTGGTAGCCCTTGAACAATTCACGAAAAATCGGTGCCAGTTGGGACAGTTCAGACAGATCAAGATGCATGGAGAGGGCTCGCAGTAGGCTCGGCTGCATCTTCGCTGCGTGAAAGCAGGGCGAAGGAGCGCAGGCTGACCAACTGTTCGTGGGTGTGATACTCGCGACGCTCAAGACGTTCGCGCACGAAGCGTTTCTCGCGCGACAAGCGCGAGAACCAATACAGCAATTCGTCGGTGTCGCCGTTGGGCTCTTGGGCCAGCAACCAGCTCATCAAGTCCGGCATGGGCAGCGCGTCACTGCAACGGTCGAGCATTTCCTTGACCGTGCGCGGTGCTTTAGGGGCCTCGCCCACCTTGTGGGTTTTGTGCGCTTTGGGGAACCGGGCGGGTTTGGGTTCAAAGCGCGCGAGCGCATACACGTAGGCCTCGACCTGGCTGGCGCTGCCCAAAAAGGTGCTTTGCGGGCGAGTGAACATCGGCATCGCTGCTTGCGGCACCGCGTCCAGCCCTTTGCGCCGAATAGCCGCCAGGGCCAGTGCCGCGCCACGGGTGACGGCGTTGTGGCGGCGGGCCTCTTCACGCAGCGGCAGCAGCAGTTCGCGGGCGTGGCGCAGCGTCAATTGCGCACTGGTTTGCATTTCGAGGATGCGCGCATGGGTGCGCAGCAGCATGTCGTCATCGACCAAGTGGCCAAGACGTTGCTGTTCACTGAGCATGCGCAGCAGCACATTTTCGACCTTGCGCACGCCTTGTTCGAAGGCCCCGTCGGCATTGACTAACTGAATCATCGGCTCGACGTATTCATCCCACGTCGCCAGCACTTCGGCGTAACGCTGGCGCAACGGGATCTGCCGGTCGCTGGTCTTGGCACGCTCTGCCACAGCCACCAGCGCCTGTTCATCGTTGGCCAGTTTTTTCAGCACATCGCGTACCCGCATATCGAGCAGACGTAGCTGGCGCGCCAGATCGTTGCCGTCGCGGATATCGAACGCATCCTGGATATAACCCGCCAGGCGCTCCAGATGGCGCAGGTAGGCTTCGATCTCCAGGCACAGGCCGAGGCGGTGTTCA
>JAKJHY010000084.1 GCA_021648845.1 Mycobacterium sp. MBM
CCACCGACCCCACACCGGCATCGGCGGAATGACACCAATCGAGCGCCTACGCGTTCACAACCTACCCGTGAAGAACAACTAGCCGGTGTACGTCTCCGGGTCCGGGCGGTACCGGGTGCCGTCGTCCAGGCCGTTGAGCGCGGCCATCTGGTCGTCGGTGAGCTCGAAGTCGAACACCTCGAGGTTGGCCGCCAGGTGCTCCGGCGACCTCGACCGGGTGATGACCGAGTTGCCCAGCTGCAGGCTCCACTTGATCAGCACCTGCGCCGGGGTCTTGCCGTGCGCCTGGGCCACCGAGACGACGGTCTCGTTGTCCAGCAGCCGGCCCACGCCCAGCGGGCTGTACGCCTGGGTGACGATCCCGTAGCCCTTGTTCACCTCGCGCAGGTGCGCCTGGTTGAGCAGCGGGTGCAGCTCGATCTGGTTGACCGCGGGGGTGAAGAACGACAGGTCGATGACGTTCGACAGGTGCTCCTCGTGGAAGTTGGACACCCCGATGGACTTGGCGTCGCCGAGCTCCTTGTTCTTCATCAGCCCGCCCCAGCTGTCGATGTACTTGCCCTGCTCACCGGCGGGCCAGTGGATCAGGTACAGGTCGACGTAGCCGAGACCGAGTTCCTCGACACTCTTGCGGCAGGCGTCCTGCGCACTCTTGAAACCCTGGTCGCGGACGTCGAGCTTGCTGGTGACGAAGATCTCCTCGCGGGGCACCCCGGACTTGCGTACCGCGCGGCCGACGGCGGCCTCGTTGCCGTACGCGGCGGCGGTGTCGATCAGTCGGTAACCGGCCGACAGCGCCGCCAGCACCGCCTGCTCGGCGTCGGCCTCGGACAGCTCGCCGACGCCGATGCCGAGCACCGGCATGGTGTTGTCGTCGTTGAGCGTGACCGTCGGAATGGACGAGGAGGTCATGTCACCTACCCTGTGAACTCGAAATTTCTCGGGTCGGGACCCAGGCGAGTGCCATCGCCGAGCGACGAGATCGACGCCATGTCCTGCTCGCTCAACTCGAAGTCGAACACGTCGAAGTTGCTCACAATCCGCTCGGGGGTCACCGATTTCGGGATGACTATATTGCCGAGTTGGATATGCCACCTAATCAGTACCTGCGCCGGGGTGCGTCCGTGCGCCTCCGCGACTGAGGTGACGGTCGGATTCGCCAGCAGCGATCCCTGCCCCAGCGGGCTCCACGCCTCGGTGGCGATGCCCAGTTCGGCGTGTACCTCACGCAGCTCCTGCTGCTGAAGCAGCGGGTGCAGCTCGATCTGGTTGACGGCGGGCACGACGCCGGTGGCGTCGATCAGCGTGCGCAGGTGTTCGGGCTCGAAGTTGCTCACCCCGATCGAGCGGATCCGGCCCTGGTCACGCAGGTAGGCGAACGCCTTGAAGGTGTCGACGTACTTGTTGGTCTTCGGCATCGGCCAGTGCACCAGATACAGATCGAGATACTCCAGGCCCAGCCGCTCCATGCTCTTGTCGAACGCGGCCAGCGTGCTATCATAACCCTGGTCGGCGTTCCACAGCTTGGTCGTGATGTAGACGTCCTCGCGGCGCAGACCCGACTTGGCCAGCGCCTGCCCGACCTCGCGTTCGTTCTGGTAGGCGGCGGCGGTGTCGATGTGCCGGTAGCCCGCCTCCAGCGCCGTGGCAACCGCGCGCTCGGTGGCCTCCGGCGGCGTCTGCCAAACTCCGAGTCCAACCTGGGGGATCGCATTACCGTCATTCAGCGTGATCAAGGGAGATGCCATGACTGCGAGTCTGCCAGCTGACGGCGCGTACAGCCCGGGACGCAAGGAGGCGCTCGTCACCGCGATGGCGGGTGTCACCCTGCGCGCGTTGCCGCGCATCCCCGACCCGGTGAAACGCCTGCTGCTGGCGGGCCGCACGGTGACGGTGGACGGCAACACCCTCGACACCACGGTGCAGCTGATGCTCGCCGGGCAGAAGCTGGTCGGGATCGACGGTGGCACCAACAACGTGGCGGCGGCGCGGGCGCAGCTGCGCGACCTGTCCGGCGGGTTCCGGCAGGCGATCCCGGTGGCCGCGGTGAGAGATCTCACCGTGACCGGCGGGGACGGTGAGATCCCGGCCCGCCACTACGTTCCGCCCACATCCACCGCCGACACGGCCGCCCCGCTGCTGGTGTTCTTCCACGGCGGCGGCTTCGTGATCGGCGACCTCGACAGCCACGACGACCTGTGCCGGCTGATCTGCCGCGACGCCGGGGTGCACGTGCTGTCGGTCGACTACCGGCTGGCCCCCGAGCACAAGGCGCCCGCCGCCGCCGACGACGGGTTCGCCGCCTACCGCTGGGCGCGCGAGCACGCCGCCGAACTCGGTGCCGACCCGGACCGCGTCGCGGTCGGCGGGGACAGCGCCGGCGGCAACATCGCCGCCGTCGTCGCCCAGCGCGCCCGCGCCGAAGGAGTGCCGCAACCGGCGCTGCAACTGCTCATCTACCCGTGGACCAACCCCAGCGGCGAGACCCGGTCGCAGACCCTGTTCGCCTCCGGCTACTTCCTGACGAAGGCCGACATCGAGTGGTTCGCCGACAAGTACGTCACCGGTGCGTCGGTGCAGATCACCGATCCGGTCGTGTCACCGCTGCTGGCCGACGACCTGTCCGGGCTCGCGCCTGCACTGGTGCTGACCGGCGGCTTCGACCCACTGCGCGACGAGGGCGTGGCCTACGCCGAGGCACTGCGCGCCGCCGGGGTGGCCGTCGACCTGCGGCAGGCCGGTGCGCTGATCCACGGCTTCGCCAACATGTTCCCGATCGGGGGCGGTTGCGCGGCCGCGGTCGCCGACATGATCAGCGCGCTGCGCACCCGTCTGCGCGGCGTCTGACGGGCCGCGAAAACGCCGCCGGTACGCTTGTCCCCGTGGCCTCGAAACCGAAGAAGACCCCGAAGTACGACCTGAAGGCGGCCGACAAGAAACGCAATCTGGCCGTACAGATCGGGTTGACCGCGATCGTCGTGATCTTCGCCGTCGCGCTGGTGCTCTACATCGTCATGACCAAGGAGGACAAGCCCGGCGAGGGTGAGGCCAAGCCGATCCGGGTGGCGTCCAGCGACGTCATCACCGGTGACG
Source organism: Mycobacterium sp. MBM (assembly GCA_021648845.1). GTDB lineage: Bacteria > Actinomycetota > Actinomycetes > Mycobacteriales > Mycobacteriaceae > Mycobacterium. Next base: position 3,094 of record JAKJHY010000084.1, read on the forward strand.
ACGGCGAGCCCAAGGCCGTGCTGTCGCTCTACGAGGACTTCCTGTGCCCGGCGTGCGGCAACTTCGAGAAGGCCTTCGGCCCGACGATCAACCGGCTGATCGACAGCGGCGCCGTGGCGGCCGACTACTACATGGTCTCGATCCTGGACCGGGCCGGCCAGGGGTACTCGACCCGCGCCGCGAACGCCGCCTACTGCGTGGCCGAAGCCGACACCGAGGCGTTCCGCCGCTTCCACGCCGCGCTGTACGCCCAGCAGCCGCCCGAGGGCGTCGGCCCGTTCCCGGACGAGGCCCGGCTGACCGAGGTGGCGCGCCAGGCCGGCGTCGTCGGCGACGTCCCGAACTGCATCGAGAAGGGCCGCTACGACGACATGGTCAAGGGCATGGCCAAGGCGACCGAGGTCAAGGCCACCCCGACCATCCGCATCAACGGCAAGGACTACAAGCCGACGACCCCCGACGCGCTGATCGACGAGATCAGGAGCATCGTCGGTGACCTGCCCGTGCTCGACGCCGGTGCGCCGCCGCCGAATCCGGATCCGACGACCCCGGCGCCCGCTCCCGCTCCCGCTCCATGAGCGTGAGCGCGCCAGGGGAGGTGTCCCCGGCCGAGCCGGACAGCCCCGAGCACGGTGGGGTGCACGTCGGGAGGCTGAGCGCGCTGTGGGTCCTGATCGCCGGCGTGGTGGGCCTCTCGTCGGCGCTGGCGCTGACCATCGAGAAGGTCGAGCTGCTCAAGAACCCGGCCTACGTGCCGACGTGCAGCCTCAACCCGGTGCTGTCCTGCGGTTCGGTGATGGTCACCCCGCAGGCCGCCGTGTTCGGTTTCCCGAACTCGCTGATCGGCATCGTGTCGTTCACCGTCGTGCTGGTGACCGGGGTGCTCGCGGTGGCCCGGGTTCAGCTGCCCCGCTGGTACTGGGCCGGGCTGGCGGTCGGCACGCTGCTGGGCACGGTGTTCGTGCACTGGCTGATCTACCAGAGCGTGTTCACCATCGGCGCGCTGTGCCTGTACTGCATGGTGGTGTGGTCGATGACCATCCCGCTGCTGGTCGTGGTGACGACGATCGCGGTGCAGCCGCAGCGCGGCAACGCCGTGCTGCGCGGGCTGCACACCTGGCGCTGGTCGATCGTGGCGCTGTGGTTCACCGCGGTGATCCTGTTGTGCCTGGTGCGGTTCTGGAGTTACTGGTCCACTCTGCTCTGAGGATCGGTGTAACTCCCAGACAGGTTGTGAACGGCGTGGTGAGCGGAAGTAGGTGAGGACCTCCGGTATCGGTGTGGTTACC
>JAKJHY010000085.1 GCA_021648845.1 Mycobacterium sp. MBM
GTTTGGGCGCATTGAAGACGTGCTCAACTTGCCGCGCAACACGCTCAAAGTCGGGATCATGGACGAAGAGCGCCGCACGACGGTCAACCTCAAGGCGTGCATCAAAGCCGCCAGCGAACGCGTGGTATTCATCAACACCGGTTTCCTGGACCGCACCGGCGACGAAATCCACACCTCGATGGAAGCTGGCCCGATGGTGCGCAAGGCTGACATGAAAGCCGAGAAGTGGATCAGCGCCTACGAAAACAACAACGTTGACGTCGGCTTGAGCACTGGCCTGCAAGGCCGTGCACAAATCGGTAAAGGCATGTGGGCGATGCCCGACCTGATGGCGGCGATGCTGGAGCAAAAAATCGCCCACCCGCTGGCGGGCGCCAACACCGCGTGGGTGCCGTCGCCGACTGCCGCTGCGCTGCACGCGCTGCACTACCACAAGGTCGACGTGTTCGCGCGTCAGGGCGAACTGGCCACGCGGGCCAAAGCCTCGGTAGACGACATTCTGACCATCCCGCTGGCCGTCAACCCGCAGTGGACGCCTGAGCAGATCCAGAACGAACTGGACAACAACTCGCAGGGCATCCTGGGTTATGTGGTGCGCTGGATTGATCAGGGCGTGGGCTGCTCTAAAGTGCCGGACATCAATGACATCGGCCTGATGGAAGACCGTGCAACGCTGCGTATTTCCAGCCAGCACATCGCCAACTGGCTGCGTCACGGCATCGTCAATCAAGCTCAAGTGATGGCCAGTCTCAAGCGCATGGCGCCGGTGGTTGACCGCCAAAACGCCAATGACCCGCTGTACCGTCCTCTGGCGCCCGACTTCGACAGCAACATCGCCTTCCAGGCAGCCGTCGAATTGGTCATCGAGGGCACCCGCCAGCCTAACGGTTACACCGAGCCGGTGCTGCACCGCCGTCGTCGTGAGTTCAAGGCCAAGAATGGCCTGTGAATAAGCGTTAACGCGCAGTAACAAAAAGCCCCGGCGAACTGCCGGGGCTTTTTATTGGTGCGCTCGCCACACTTCAGTCGGCAGCTCATGGGGGGCTATTCGATGTGCAGTTCGCGTTTGATCAGCGCGGTCAGTTTTTCGGTATCAATGGGCTTGAGCAGAAAATCGAGCACGCTCAAGTGCATGCCATCAATGGCATCTTTTACCTCGGCATTGCCCGACATGATGATCACCGGCATGTTCGCCCGCTCGGAACGGCGAAGCTGGCGGATCAATTCCAGGCCGTCACCGGGCGGCATGCGCAAATCCGTCAGTAGCAGGGCAATCGATTTATCTGACTCCAGCGTGTGCCAGGCTTGCTGCTGACCAGCGGCCTTGATGCACTGAATGCCATGCAACTCCAGCAGTTCGCTGAGCAAGTCGCGCGCCAGTTGATCGTCTTCGACGATCAGTACGCGCTGAGCAGCTTGGGCACGAGTGGGGGCTTTCATGACTTCGCTCAGCGCCTCTCGCTCGGCGTCGCTCAAAATGTCGTGTTCGGTCATACGGTTCTCAAAACGGCGTTATTCAGTCTGTTATCCCACCGATGCAGTCAGCTATTCCTAGGCTGTGCCCCAATGTGCGCCCGCAAGGCTGCATTTCCAAGCGTTACAACACAATAAACGGACCTGTTTTCTGTGAGGTAATTCAAAAATATCAGTAGGCCACTATCCCCATAGACTTACGTCCAATGGGCACTTGGGCGCAGACAACCGAGCATGACTTGCATTACGACGACAGGGTGCAGCGCCCCGGCATAACAACAACGGTCAGACATGCGGTAGCGGTCAATGAGTAAATCGGATGCGTTTCTCCAGGCAGGAAAAGCTGCGGTGTTGCAGAACATTCACGGCACCATGCAGTTTTTGCAGCGATTCCCGCCCTTTAATCACATGGAAAACACTCACCTGGCGTTTTTGGTCGAGCAGTGCCAACTGCGCTTCTATGGGCCCGGTGAAAGCATCATTCGGCCTGCGGACGGCCCGGTCGAACACTTTTACATCGTCAAACAAGGCCGTGTGGTGGGCGAGCGCACCCATGTCGGGCGTCAGGAAGCCGAAACCACGTTCGAGATCACCGCAGGCGAGTGCTTCCCTCTCGCCGCCTTGCTGGGCGAACGTGCCACCCGCACCGAGCACCGCGCCGCTGAAGACACGTTTTGTCTTCAATTAAACAAACCCGCGTTTATCAAATTGTTTGCCTTGTCTGACGAGTTTCGCGATTTCGCCCTGCGCGGGGTCAGCAGCTTGCTCGACAAGGTGAACCAGCAGGTTCAGCAAAAAGCTGTCGAAACCCTCGGCACTCAATATTCGCTCAATACCCGTCTGGGCGAATTGGCCATGCGCCACCCTGTTACTTGCCTGCCCGGCACCGCCTTGCGCGAAGCCGTGCGGCTGATGCACGAGCAACAAGTGGGCAGCATTGTGATCGTGGATGAGCGCAAGGCGCCGCTGGGGATTTTTACCCTGCGCGATCTGCGCCAGGTGGTCGCCGACGGCACGCAGGCCTTTGCGCAAGCCCTCGACCAGCACATGACGCCGGGGCCGTTTTACCTGACGCCCGACCACAGCGCGTTCGATGCGGCCATCGCCATGACCGAACGGCACATTGCCCACGTCTGTCTGGTGAAGGATCAGCGCTTGTGCGGTGTGGTTTCAGAGCGTGATCTGTTCTCACTGCAACGGGTTGATCTGGTGCACCTGGCGCGCACCATCCGCCACGCACCACGGCTTGAGAGCCTGATCAACCTGCGGGGCGAAATCGGTCAATTGGTGGAGCGCATGTTGGCCCACGGTGCTTCGTCGACCCAGATCACCCACATCATCACGCTGCTCAACGATCACACGGTGTGCCGCGTGATTGAGCTGGTACTGGCCGAAAAAGGTGACCCCGGCGTGCCGTTCACCTGGCTGTGTTTCGGCAGCGAAGGCCGACGCGAACAGACACTGCACACCGACCAGGACAACGGCATTCTGTTTGAAGCTGCTGATGCGGTGCAGGCCGCCGAGATTCGTCAACGCCTGCTGCCCATCGCGCAGTTGATTAACACTCACCTAGCGGCCTGCGGTTTTACCCTGTGCAAGGGCAACATCATGGCCGGTAACCCCGACCTGTGTTTGTCACGAGCCGAATGGGCGCGACGCTTTGCGGCGTTTATCCGCGAAGCCACGCCTGAAAATCTGCTGGCCTCCAGCATCTATTTCGACCTGCGGGCGGTATGGGGCGACGACAGCGGGTGCCAGCAACTGCGCCGCGGCATTCTGGAACAGGTCGCCGACAATCGTCTGTTCCAGCGCATGATGGCCGACAACGCCTTGCGCCATCGTCCGCCAGTGGGTCGCTTTCGCGAGTTTGTGCTGGAACGCAAAGGCAGCGAAAAAGCCACCCTGGATCTTAAAGTGCAGGGCCTGACCCCGTTTGTGGACGGTGCACGCTTATTGGCGCTGGCCCATGGCGTGGAGGCCAACAACACCCTCGAACGCTTGCGCCACTTAGTGACGCAGGGCGTGATCGAGCCGCTGGACGGGGCGGCCTATGAAGAGGCGTATCACTTCATTCAGCAAACGCGTATGCAGCAACACCAATTGCAAACCCGTGAAAACCGACCGTACTCCAACCGGGTCGACCCGGACAGCCTCAACCAGCTCGACCGGCGCATCCTGCGTGAAGCGTTGCGTCAGGCGCAGCGCCTGCAAAGCAGCCTGGCGCTGCGGTATCAGCTATGAGCCTGCTGTCATGGCTGTTGTCGCGCAAAAGCCCGGTCTTGAGCCTTGAGCAGCAACAGCGCCTGCTGCAACTGCCAGCCTCGCCGGGGCTGCGCGACACCTCGTTGCGCCATCAACGTTGGGTGGTGGTCGATCTGGAAACCAGCGGCCTGAACCTTAACCGCGACCAAGTGCTGTCAATCGGTGCGATGGTGATTGAGGACGGGGCGATTGATCTGGGCCAGGCGTTTGAACGCACCTTGCGCCGCGCCCACAACCCGCTCAGCCCCAGCGTGCTGCTGCATGGGTTGGGGCCTGAAACGATTGCCGCCGGGTGTGAGCCGGCCGATGCCCTGCTCGATTTCATGGCGTTTGTGGGGGACAGCCCGTTGCTGGCGTTCCATGCGCCGTTTGACCAGCACATGCTGGGCCGCGCGTTGAAAGACAGCCTGGGTTATCGCTTGCAGCATCCGTTTATGGACGTGGCAGCGTTGGCCCCCATGCTGTGCCCGCACGCCGATTTACGCGAGGCGGGGCTGGACCACTGGATCAAGCATTTCAACTTGCAGGTCGAAGACCGTCACAACGCCAGCGCCGATGCCCTGGCCACCGCCGAACTGGCGCTGATCCTGTTCAGCCGTGCGCGCGCACAGGGGCTGGATAGCCCGCTGGCGCTGCAACAG
>JAKJHY010000086.1 GCA_021648845.1 Mycobacterium sp. MBM
CCACGGCAGCCTGACCGTGACCATTACCGAAGACCCGATTGTCAGCCAGCCGGGGCCTTTGTCCAATGGCCAGACGGCAGTGGTGCCGCGTTCGCGGGTTAACGCTCAGCAAGAAGCCAAGCCGATGTTCAAGTTTGGTCCGGGCACCACGCTGGACGAAATCGTGCGTGCAGTGAATCAGGTGGGCGCAGCGCCAGGTGACTTGATGGCGATTCTTGAAGCACTCAAACAGGCCGGCGCCTTGCAAGCCGACCTGATCGTGATCTGAGGCCTGCGTCATGGATATACGTAAGAGTGGTGTGGTCAGTGGCAGCGATTCGGGCGCGTATACCGACCTCAATCGTCTGAATAACTTGAAGGTGGGCGACCGCGAAAGCGAAGGCAATATGCGCAAGGTTGCGCAGGAATTTGAGTCGTTGTTCCTCAACGAAATGCTCAAGTCCATGCGTTCCGCCAACGAAGTGCTGGGTAAGGACAATCCACTCAACACCCCGGCCGCCAAGCAGTATCAGGAAATGTACGACCAGCAGCTGTCGGTGACATTGTCCCGTCAGGGCGGTGGCATTGGTCTGGCTGACGTATTGATGCGGCAAATGTCGAAAAACAAGTCAGCCGTGCCGGGCGATACGCCGCCTGCCACGGCGCTCACGGCCGAGGCCAAAGCGGCCACGCCGACCGCCGCTGTGACTGCGGCAGACAGCCCATTCGTGCGCTCCAACGGTCAGCGACCGCTGTGGGCCTCGCGTGTGGCGCTGGCACCGAGCACCGCGCAGGGCGGGCATCAGAATGACATGGCGCTGCTCAATCAGCGGCGTCTGGCGTTGCCGACCAAGCTCACGGACCGCTTGCTGGCTGGCATCGTGCCATCGGCCGACCCGGCGCGCTCCACGCTCAATACCGATGCGGTGCCGGGGCGCACCAGTGCCTCGATGGACGCGGTGCTTAAAGGCAGTCGCCAGCCGATGCTCAGTGCGGCGGGTGCTCAAGGGCGGATGCAGGTCTACGGCCGTGCCGTGGCCCAGCCGCCGTTGGCACCGGCGAAAAAAGCCTTCGAGTCGCCAGACGCCTTCGTGGCCACCATGTTGCCGATGGCGCAGCAAGCGGCCGACCGCATTGGTGTCGATCCGCTGTACCTGGTGGCACAAGCTGCACTGGAAACCGGTTGGGGCAAGTCGGTCATGCGTCAACAAGATGGCACCAGCAGTCATAACCTGTTCGGCATCAAGGCCACGGGCAGTTGGCAGGGCGCTCAGGCGCGCGCCATCACCAGTGAGTTCAAAGGCGGGCAGATGGTCAAGGAGACGGCGGACTTCCGTTCCTACGATTCGTATCAAGACAGCTTCCACGATTTGGTGACGCTGTTGCAGAGCAACAATCGTTATAAAGAAGTGCTGAACGCGGCCGATAAACCAGAACAATTTGTACGCGAGCTGCAAAAGGCCGGTTACGCAACCGATCCGGCGTACGCCAGCAAGATTTCGCAAATAGCCAAACAGATGAAGACCTACCAGAGCTATGCCTCGACAGGTTCTCTCACGCATTTATAAGGTTTGAACCATGGCGAGTTTGATCAACATCGGGATGTCGGGGCTGAACGCCAGCCAAGGGGCATTGGCCACGGTTGGCAACAACATTGCCAACGCGAACGCGGCGGGTTACTCGCGCCAGCAAATCGTGCAGGGCACGGCGGGTTCGCAGCAATCGGGCGGTGTGTTTATTGGCACCGGCACCACGCTGGCGGACGTGCGCCGCGTGTACAACGCCTACCTCGACGCTCAGTTGCAAACCACCACCTCGCTCAACGGCGACGCGCAAGCCTATCTCGATCAGATCGGCCCTATCGACAAATTGCTGTCGGATAAAAGCACGGGTGTGTCGGCGGCCCTGAGCAGCTTCTTCGCTTCGCTGCAAGCCTCGGCGGGTGCGCCGGGTGATGCGTCCGCGCGTGATTTGCTGCTGGGCAACGCCAAAACCTTGAGCAACCGTTTCAATTCGATTGCCAGCCAGCTCAATCAGCAAAACGAAGGCGTCAATAGCCAGCTTGAAACCCTGACCTCGATGGTCAACCAGCACTCGGCCACCATTGCCTCGCTGAACAAGCAAATTGCCCAGGCGACCACGTCGGGTAACACCCCCAATGACCTGCTGGATGCGCGCAACGAGGCGGTTCGCTCGCTCAATGAACTGGTCGGTGTGACGGTTCAAGAACACGACAACGTGTATGACATCACCCTGGGCACCGGTCAGGCACTGGTGCTGGGCAATACCAGCAACACCTTGTCGGCGGTGCCGGGTAAAACCGATAAAAGCCAATTTACGATCCAGATCAACACCCCGTCTTCTAACTCGGACGTCACCTCTGCGTTGTCCGGCGGCAAGATCGGCGGCCTGATTCGCTACCGTGACGAGGTGCTCGCACCGGCGATCAATGAGCTGGGGCGCACCGCTCTGGTGGTGGCAGATGCCATCAACAAGCAGTTGGGGCAGGGCCTGGACGCCAACGGCGAGTTCGGCGCCTCGCTGTTCAACAACATCAACAGTGCCAAAGCCATCAGCGAGCGCAGCCTGGCTGCCACCGGCAACAGTGCGGGCTCGGGCAATCTGGATGTCACGATCACCGACAGTGGCGCGTTGACCACCTACGACTATCAGGTGACGTTCAGCAGCAACAATGACTACAGCGTGCGGCGCTCCGACGGCACCGACATGGGTTCGTTCAAGCTCGATCAGAAGCCTGCGCCCCAGATTGACGGCTTCACCATGAGCCTCAACGGCGGCGCGCTGGACAAGGGCGACAGCTTCAAAGTCAGCCCCACCCGCAGCGGCGCGACCAACATCGGCGTGCAGATGAGCGACTCCAGCAAATTGGCGTTTGCCGGGCCGTTGGTGGCGAGCAAGGGCGGCTCAAACAGCGGCACGGGCGTGGTCAATGGCCTGGACCTGACGCAAGCCCTCAACATCTATGGCGGCGCGGGCCTGGGCCTGGCGCAAAGTGAAATCGAAGGCGCCATGCCGGTGCGCATTGCCTTCGACGAAGCGGTCAACGGTGTGCAGGGTTATCGCGTGCTGAATGAGCAGGGCGACGAAATCGGCAAGGGCACCGTGGTGCCGGGTGACGTGGTGTTCAAACTCTACGACACTTACGGCTTCCCGATGGACCTGACGGCCGACATCGCCCGTGAGCGTAACTTGACCGTGGACGAAGCTGGCTTCGAGCGCGAAATGGAAGCTCAGCGCGTACGTGCGCGTTCGGCCAGCTCGTTTGGCCTGGATTACAACACGCTGGTCAAAGTTGACGTGCCCACCGAGTTTATCGGCTACAACGCTACGCAGGCCTCAGCCAAGATCATTGCGCTTTATAAAGAAGGCAAATCGGTCGAGTTCCTGAATGAAGGCGACGAAGGTGTGGTCATTCTTGATCAAACGCCTTTTTACGCCGAATCAGGCGGCCAGGTGGGCGACTGCGGTTACCTGCAAGCAGGCGCTGCGCGCTTTGATGTGCGCGACACCACCAAGACCGGCGGCGCGTTCTTGCACCACGGCGTGGTAGCGACAGGCAGCCTGAAAGTGGGTGAGAGCGTTGATACCCAAGTGGATGCCGATGTACGTCACGCAACCGCGCTGAATCACTCGGCGACGCACTTGTTGCATGCTGCGTTGCGCAAAGTGCTGGGCGAACACGTACAGCAGAAAGGTTCGTTGGTTGACAGTCAGCGCATGCGTTTTGACTTCAGTCACTTCGAAGCGATCAAGCCTGAGCAAATCAAGGCGCTGGAAGACATCGTCAACGCTGAGATTCGCAAGAACACCCCGGTTGAAACCGAAGAAACCGATATCGAAACCGCCAAGCAAAAAGGCGCGATGGCGCTGTTTGGCGAGAAGTACGGCGATAACGTGCGCGTATTGAGCATGGGTGGTGATTTCTCGGTGGAACTGTGCGGCGGTATTCACGCCAAGCGCACCGGCGACATCGGCCTGATGAAAATCACCAGCGAAGGCGGTGTAGCGTCGGGTATTCGTCGTATTGAAGCGGTGACGGGCGCTGCTGCACTGGCTTACTTGAACGCCGCTGAAGAGCAGCTCAAGGAAGCGGCAAGCCTGATCAAGGGCTCACGCGAAAACCTGGTCGACAAACTGTCGGCTGTGCTGGAGCGTAACCGTCAGTTGGAAAAACAACTGGAACAATTGCAGGCCAAGGCCGCAAGCGCTGCCGGTGACGATCTGTCGTCGTCGGCTGTGGACATCAAAGGCGTGAACGTCTTGACCGCTCGCCTGGACGGTCAAGATGGCAAGGCGCTATTGGCGCTGGTAGATCAGCTCAAGAACAAGCTCGGCCGTGCAGTGATCCT
>JAKJHY010000087.1 GCA_021648845.1 Mycobacterium sp. MBM
TCATGGAAACTCCTGTGGAGAGGGCGTAGCAGGAAGAGTTAAAGGACTCTACTGTTTATAGACGTTGGCACACGGGCAAGCTTTAAATGTCACCACCAGCCATACCCTGACACTGCGACACCACCAAGACCACAGAATATGACCCAGGTCGCAAATCGCGTCACATAGTAGCCGCAAGCGCGACTTGCCGAAACCCTGAACCCGGCTCACTCACTGCCTGCTTCAGGCATTGCTCCTCAAGCCAATCGCGCACCAACGGCCAGACCTCAGCTTGAGCAGGCGCGCTGACCAGCATTTCAGTGTGACCAAAATCTGAACTGAACCCCTGCTCACGGCCCAAAGCAATAAATTGGCGCTGCTCAGAACCCAATTGCTCATACAGCTTTCGACACGCCCACTCAGGGGTCTGCTGATCGCCTGCCGCCGCGACAGCCAGAACCGGTAGCTGGACCTCAGATAATCCCGCCCACCAATCGCGCTCAGAATCCTTGAAACGCCCCAAAAAGCCGTTCCAGCGCAAGGTTTCGAGGGCGATGCCTACTGGTTCGTCCTCAGGGCCGCGCTTGAGCTGAACACCCGACAACTGCGTGCAGCGCTTCAAGAGCAGATAAGCGCCCCACTCCACGGGCGGAATTTTCAGCGGCCAATAGCGGCGATTGATCTGACAGCCAAAAAAAGCTGCGGACGCCACTGCAGGTTCACCCAGGTACTGCCCCCCCAATGCGGCCGCCAAACTGATACCGCCCTGGGAATGGCCAAGCCAATGCGGGACTTGGCCACTTTGCTCGCGTACAAACGCCGCAATCGCCGGTAAGTCGTAGCGGGCGTAATCCGCCACCCGATTGGTGCGCCACTGTTGATTACGCACCGACAGTCCATGACCGCGCATCTCGGGCAGCCACACATCAAACCCGGCACGGGCCAAAAAAGCGCCTAGGCCGACACCTTTTGGTGAGTACCAGAAGCGTCGGTTAGAAAAGCTGCCATGCAACAAAATCACGGGTACACCGCGCGCCTGGCTGGCATCCGCCATGCCCAGTCGCGTGACCGCCAATTCCACGGAGATGTCCGGGCTATTAGCGGGTTTTAAGCGATAAACATCCTCGCTCAGATCACCCCGACGCTCGGCACTGATCAGGGCAACGGGAAAAAGATGACTGCTGCTTTGCATAATGCTCTTGCACAAAAAAGGGCGATCCCGAACAGGCGCTCGCCCTACCACTGCCTATAAAGAGCAGCACAGCCTAGCGGCCGCCCTGCTCCTCTCTCAACGACTCAAGCCTGGGCTTGACCTTCAGCCAGGAAGAACCAGGTTTCCAGCACGGTGTCCGGGTTCAGCGACACACTTTCAATGCCTTGCTCCATCAGCCACAGCGCCAGATCCGGGTGGTCTGAGGGGCCCTGCCCGCAAATACCAATGTATTTACCGGCTTTGTTACACGCCTGAATCGCGTTGGACAGCAGCTTTTTAACCGCAGGGTTACGCTCGTCGAACAGGTGCGCGATAACCCCAGAGTCACGATCCAGACCTAGCGTCAGCTGAGTCAGGTCGTTGGAGCCAATGGAGAAACCGTCGAAGTATTCAAGGAATTCGTCGGCCAGAATCGCGTTTGAAGGCAGCTCACACATCATGATCACGCGCAGACCGTTTTCGCCGCGCACCAGACCGTTTTCAGCCAGCAAGTCGATAACTTGGCTCGCCTCGCCCAGGGTCCGTACGAACGGCACCATGATCTCGACGTTGGTCAGGCCCATGTCATTGCGCACACGCTTGAGCGCACGGCATTCGAGCTCGAAGCAATCGCGGAAGTTTTCGCTGATGTAACGCGACGCGCCACGGAAACCCAGCATCGGGTTTTCTTCTTCGGGTTCGTACAGCTTGCCGCCGATCAGGTTTGCGTACTCGTTGGACTTGAAGTCCGACAGGCGCACGATGACTTTTTTCGGGGTAAAGGCTGCCGCCAGGGTGCTGATGCCTTCGACCAGCTTCTCAACGTAGAAACCGACTGGATCGTCGTAACCGGCAATGCGCTTGTCGACGCTGTCCTTGATGTCTTGCGGCAGACCGTCGTAGTTGAGCAGCGCTTTAGGGTGCACGCCGATCATGCGGTTAATGATGAACTCCAGGCGGGCCAGGCCCACACCGGCGTTCGGCAACTGCGCAAAGTCAAACGCACGGTCCGGGTTACCGACGTTCATCATGATTTTGAACGGCAGGTCCGGCATGGCATCAACGGAATTCTTCTTGATGTCGAAACCCAGTTCGCCTTCAAAAATCAAACCGGTGTCGCCTTCGGCACACGAAACGGTCACGCCCTGGCCGTCTTTGAGCAACTGGGTTGCATTGCCACACCCTACAACGGCCGGAATGCCCAGCTCGCGGGCGATGATTGCTGCGTGGCAAGTACGGCCGCCACGGTTGGTCACGATGGCGCTGGCGCGCTTCATCACCGGTTCCCAGTCCGGGTCGGTCATGTCGGAAACCAGTACGTCGCCGGGTTGAACCTTGTCCATTTCGGACACGTCCTTAATGATCCGAACCTTGCCCGCGCCAATGCGCTGACCAATGGCCCGACCTTCCACCAGCACTGTGCCGGTTTCTTTAAGCAGGTAACGCTCCATCACATTGGCTTGGGAGCGGCTTTTTACGGTTTCAGGGCGGGCCTGCACGATGTACAGCTTGCCGTCATCACCGTCTTTGGCCCATTCGATGTCCATCGGGCACTTGTAGTGTTTTTCGATGATCATCGCTTGCTTGGCCAGCTCGCTGACTTCAGCGTCGGTCAGGCAGAAGCGCGCGCGATCGGCCTTCTCAACGTCGATCACCTTGACCGACTTGCCGGCCGAGGCTTCGTCGCCGTAAATCATCTTGATCGCTTTGCTGCCCAGGTTACGGCGCAAAATCGCAGGACGACCCGCTTCCAGCGTTTGTTTGTGGACGTAGAACTCGTCCGGGTTGACCGCGCCCTGGACCACGGTTTCGCCCAGGCCATAAGCGCCGGTGATAAAGACCACATCACGGAAACCCGACTCAGTGTCCAGGGTGAACATCACGCCTGCGGTGCCGGTTTCGGAACGCACCATGCGCTGCACGCCTGCCGACAGGGCGACCAGTTTGTGGTCAAAGCCCTGGTGCACGCGGTAAGAAATCGCACGATCGTTGAACAACGACGCAAATACTTCCTTGGCCGCACGAATGACGTTTTCTACGCCACGGATATTAAGGAAGGTTTCTTGCTGACCGGCAAAGGAAGCGTCCGGCAAGTCTTCGGCGGTGGCCGAGGAACGTACGGCAACCGCCATGTCCGGGTTGCCTTGGGACAAGGTGGCAAAGGCGGTGCGAATTTGCGCGTTAAGCGTCTCAGGGAACTCGGCTTCCATGATCCATTGGCGGATCTGGGCGCCGGTTTTGGCCAGTGCGTTAACGTCGTCCACATCCAGCGCGTCGAGCGCGGCATGGATCTGATCGTTCAAACCGCTGAGTTCAAGAAAATCGCGATAGGCCTGAGAGGTGGTGGCGAAACCACCGGGAACCGAAACACCAGCGCCTGCAAGATTACTGATCATCTCGCCGAGGGATGCGTTCTTGCCCCCCACATGCTCTACATCATGGACGCCGAGCTTATCGAGGGAAACTACGTACTCTACCAAGGTGATCTCTCCACTAACTGTGTTGGGAAAAGCTCAGGGCGCTGGACGCTCTACAAAGGGCGGCATCTCAGCGAATGTGGCCTGGACCTGGAAAATAAGTGACACTGCCTGCCATTCAGGGCGACAAAATCGCGCCTATCATATCCAAGAATCGTCACCAGCTTAAGGCCCAAGGCGCAAATGAAACGATCTGCTTTCTTTATCTCCGATGGCACCGGCATCACCGCCGAAACCCTCGGCCAGAGTTTGTTGGCCCAATTCGAAAATGTGACCTTCAGCAAGTTCACGCGACCCTATATAGACAGCGTGGATAAAGCGCGGGCAATGGTACAACAAATCGATAACGCCGCCGAAAAAGACGGAGTTCGCCCGATTATCTTCGACACCATCGTCAATCAGGACATTCGCGAAATCCTCGCAACGTCCAATGGTTTCATGATCGACATCTTCTCCAGCTTCCTGGCCCCGCTGGAACAGGAACTCGCCGAACACTCGTCCTACTCGGTAGGCAAGTCCCACTCTATCGGCCATAACTCCAATTACATGGAGCGTATTGAGGCGGTGAACTTTGCCCTCGACAACGACGACGGCGCCCGCACGCACAAATACGACAAGGCCGACCTGATTCTGGTGGGCGTCTCACGCTGTGGCAAAACCCCGACCTGCCTGTACAT
>JAKJHY010000088.1 GCA_021648845.1 Mycobacterium sp. MBM
CTGCCCTTCGCTGTGCCGCCGGTGGTGTCATCCGTGGGGTTACTGCAACTGTATGGCTCCGGCCCGCTGCAAATGGTCGGTACTCCGTGGATTTTGATCGGCTGTTACTTCACGGTGGCGTTGCCGTTCATGTACCGCGCCATCACCAACAACCTGCAAGCGATCAACCTGCGAGACCTGATGGATGCCGCGCAACTGCTGGGCGCCAATACGTGGCAAGCCGCATTTCTGGTGGTGCTGCCCAACCTGCGCAAAGGCTTGCTGGTGGCACTGTTGCTGTCGTTCTCATTCCTGTTCGGCGAGTTTGTATTCGCCAATATCTTGGTCGGCACCCGCTACGAAACCTTGCAGGTGTTCCTGAACAACATGCGCAACAGCAGCGGGCATTTCACCAGCGCGCTGGTGATCTCCTACTTCCTCTTTGTATGGGTGTTGACCTGGGTTGCCACCTTTCTGAACAAGGACAAAACCCCATGAGCTTCGTCAGCGTCGAACACCTGCAAAAGAGCTACGCCTCCACCCCGGTGTTCAGCGACATCAATTGCAGCATCGCCCAGGGCGAGTTCGTCACCCTGCTCGGCCCTTCGGGTTGCGGCAAGTCCACCCTGTTGCGCTGCATCGCGGGGCTGACGCCGGTGGATGATGGCAAGATCCTGCTCGATGGCGAAGACATCGTGCCGCTGAGTCCGCAAAAGCGCGGCATCGGCATGGTGTTCCAGAGCTATGCGCTGTTCCCCAACATGACCGTCGAGCAAAACGTCGCCTTCGGCTTGCGCATGCAAAAGGTCAAGGCCACTGACAGCCACAAGCGCGTGGCCGAGGCCCTGCAACTGGTCGAGCTCAATGACTTTGCCAAGCGCTATCCGCATCAGTTGTCTGGCGGGCAATGCCAGCGTGTGGCCCTGGCCCGGTCGCTGGTCACCCGCCCGCGCCTGTTGCTGCTCGATGAGCCGTTGTCTGCGCTGGATGCACGTATTCGCAAGCACTTGCGCGAGCAAATCCGGCAAATTCAGCGTGAACTGAACCTGACCACGATCTTTGTCACCCATGACCAGGAAGAAGCGCTGACCATGAGCGACCGTATCTTCCTGATGAATCAGGGACGCATCGTACAAAGCGGTAATGCACAAACCTTGTATGCCGCACCCGTGGATGCGTTTGCGGCAGGCTTCATCGGCAATTACAACCTGCTCGACCCCGAGGCGGCCAGCCGTCTGTTGCAACGCCCGGTCAGTAGCCGTATCGCGATTCGCCCGGAAACGTTGGGCTTAAGCCTGCACGGTGAACCCGATGCACTGATCCGCAGTCACAGCCTGCTGGGCAATGTGATTCGCTATCGCGTAGAGGTACGCGGCGTGGAGTTGATCGTCGATGTGCTCAACCGCTCACCGACCGATCTGTACCCCGACGGCCAACGCGTGGCACTGTCCATCGATGCAGGCACCCTGTGTGAGGTAGCCTGATGTTCTTGAATTCACTGAAAAGAGAGCTGCGCTGATGGCCTTGGCAATTTTTGATCTGGACGAAACCCTGATTCATGGCGACTGCGCCACCCTGTGGAGCGAGCAAATGGGCCGCCTGGGCTGGGTCGATCCTACATCCTTCATGGCGCGCAATAACGAATTGATGGCAGCGTACAGCCGGGGTGAACTGGCGATGGAAGACTTCATGGCCTTCAGCCTGGAGCCGTTGATCGGCCGTACACCTGAGGAGGTCGCACATTTGGTCGAGCCGTGGGTAGAGGACCGCATCGAGCCGATCATTTTCAGCGATGCCTGCAAAGCAATCGCCGATCATCGCAAAGCCGGTGACCGGATTCTGGTGATCTCGGCATCAGGCACGCACTTGGTGAAACCGATTGCTGAGCGTCTGGGTATCGATGAAGTGCTGGGTATCGAACTTGAGGTCAAGCATGGGGTGTATACCGGGCACACTGTCGGCACCCTGACCTACCGCGAGGGCAAAATCACGCGTTTGCTGGAGTGGCTGGACGCCGAGGAAGAAAACCTGGAAGGCGCGAGTTTTTATTCCGATTCGCGTAATGATTTGCCGCTGTTGAAGAAAGTCGAGCATCCGCATGTTGTGAATCCTGATCCGGTGTTACGTGAACACGCGCAACAGGCCGGGTGGCCGATTCTTAATTGGGTTTAAACGCCTCCCGCTTCGACCAGGGCCCGGCTGGCGCCCCACGGCAAGGCCCTTGAGCACAGGGGGGAACCTAGGTTCACTGTCATTTCTGACAGTAGCGCAGCCTTGGCATTGAGTATGAAATGACTCCAGTCATCACGACAATCTGGAGCCGTCACAATGCATACGCCACTGACCACCCTTCAACCGATAGACATTCCTGGCTCAACCGGTGCTCTAGACAGCGGTGAGTTGGGTATCAATCTTGCCGCCGCGCAAAAAAACTTCCCGGACAGGGGCCTGCAAGTTCGGATTAACCCCTGGACTAACATGGCACCCGGCGACAGGCTTAATGTCATCCTGACGGATAACAGTGGCCCCGTTATCGTGGCTAGCAAAAGCATTAATATCGGTGAAGAGAATCAGATTGTTACTGCTTTTATTGCGTCTTCACGTCTTAAAGAAGGCTCTTATAGCATCAGCTATAACGTACTGCGCATAGGGGCCTCAACGCCCGAACCCTCGGTCCCGGTAGATATCTACGTCAAACTGACACTGCCAGGCGGCCAGGATCAGAATGGTGACACCCCCGGCCATTCGGCACTGCTCTTTCGCTTACCCGAAGAGGTTATCGCGAACGGCGTCGATAAAGAGATGGCAATGGCGGGCATCAAAGTCACCATCCTTCCGTATATGCATATTACCGAGCTGGACATTATCGACTTGATCTGGGGCTCGCAGCACATCAGGCACGAGGTGAGCAATGCGCAAGCTGAAAACCCGATACAGAACCCTATTGAAATAGTCGTCGATTATGAAACGATTCTCGCTGCCGAGGATTCGGATGAGTTACCGGTGGCCTTCGAGGTCTATGACCTTGTTGATAACCAGTCTGAGGACTGGAGTGCAGAACAACGTATCGTGGTGGATACCGCGAGCAATCGGCTACTACCCCCCATTCCTAGAAAACTGGTGAATGGCAACACTCTGGATCTAGACCTGCTTGAGGGCGAAACCACGGATGTTGCTGTGGCCTGTTTTCCACCTGCATTTTCCAGTGGGGACAATTTAGTTCTGACACTCAAGGGCACCACGATAGCCGGCGTCGCCGTGTTAGAAACCTACGCACAGCGCATCGAAAATGTCCCTAGTGTTTATGACATCCCTGTTTCCGTTGCTCTGCTGCGCACGTTAGTCAAAACGACCGTCTCGTTTTCCTATGAGCTGACCAAAGGCAATGGTTCGGGGACATTTAAGTCCAAGGCCACTTTTGCCATAGTCACAGGACAGCCTTACCTGCTTAAAGCCCCGACAGCTATCGACGCATCGGCGGGCGCGCTCGACCCTGACCTGATCGAGACCACCATCGAAATCCCATTCGACGCTTCCATGAACGCCGGTGATTCGATTGACTTGCAATGGCTCGGCACACTGCCCGACGGCAGCATCTATTTACCAAAACTGCGACCGCACTTGATTACCGGTTCAGAGTGGTCTGCCCAACAACCCATCAATATGTATATTGACGGGCAGCATCTAAAGCTTATCGAGGGGGGAACGCTAGAGCTTTTTTACATACTGATGGGTAGTGATTCCGAACGTAAATCACTGCATACCGCCCGGTTGAATGTCGGCGAACCCCGTGCAGAGTTGCCTGCACCTCATGTCGACAAGGTGGATGGGGTCATTGATCCTGAGCTGTTTCCGCGCGGCGTCACACTGATTGTGCCGATGTATAACGGCATAGAGGCTGGCGACACCGTGCATTACAACTGGGTCGGCTCCAAAACCGGCAAGACCGAAGACTGGATCAAACTCAACAGCAGTTCGGCTACGCGCGAAATTCCTTTTCAGATCGCCAAAGAACACGTCACACCCAATCTGGGCGGCACGATTGAAGCGTCTTATTGGGTTGAGCGCGCCAACGGTGATGTCAGCCAATCCAACATCTTGCCCCTGAGCGTGGGCGAAGCTCAAAGCGAACTGCTTACCCCTGCCTCTATAGAAGGGGTAGTCGAGGGCGGGGTTCTGGACCTGAAAGGAATTGGTGAAAAAGGCGAAGTCATTGTCACGATAGAACCCTGGATAAGTTCTCCTGAAGACCCCAATAACGAAATGAATCCGGGGGATCAGGTATTTATGACGTGGACGGCTGCCAATGGGGCCGCTCCCTACACT
>JAKJHY010000089.1 GCA_021648845.1 Mycobacterium sp. MBM
AGCACACCACCCAGCCACAGCACATAAGGCATGGCCGTGACCAACAAGGGCACGTCGCCGCCACGTCGCAGTTGAGCAACCTCTTGTTCGCTGACGTTGAGCGCGGGATTGCCGAAACGTTGCAGGCTGTAATTGGCGATCGCCGCAATCTGCTGATCATTCAAATCACCGCCCAACGCGGGCATGTTGACCTCAAGGTCGGCCCCTTTGCGGCTAATGCCTTCAATGATGGCCATGACCAGATTGTTCGGCTGGCCGCCGGTAAGGGCAGTGTTTTGGCTCAACGAAGGGTAAAACGCGTCCGCTGTGCCTTGTCCGTCACGGCCGTGGCAGCTGGCGCAGGCGGCGTTGTACAGGCGTGCGCCGTCCGTTTCAGAGGCATTGGCCAACGAAGCCTGATCACCCTGCCCGACTTCCAGTGTGGTCATGTCCACAGGCACGACCGTGCGTGGAGCACTGAGCACCGGGTGTGCACTGGCAATCGCCGGCACGGTTTTCAGGTAGCTCGCCATCGCGTGCAAATCGCCATCACTCAAAAAGCGCAGGCTGTTTTCTACCGCTTCCGCCATGCCCCCGGCCGCTTGCGCTTTGTTGGTGACATGACCGTTTTTCAGGAAGCCCGCCAGCTCATCATTGCTCCAGCTGCCAATGCCCGAGGCTTGATCGGAGGTGATGTTGGGCGCTACCCAACCGCCCAGCGCGGCACCTGCCAAATAGCGGCTGCTGTCTTCTGCCATGAACGCGTTGCGCGGCGTGTGGCAAGCGCCGCAGTGGCCCAGCGTGTCGACCAGGTATTGCCCGCGCTTGAGCGGCTCGCCAGCATCGGTCGGCAACGTCGCACTCGACGCATCAAGGAACAACAGGTTCCAGCCAAACATTAACGCGCGCACATTGAACGGGAACGCCAGTTCGGTAGCGGGCACCGCCTTGTCGACCGGTTTCACACCTTGCTGCAAATACACATACAAGGCGTGAATGTCCGCATCGCTCATGCCTTGATACGCGGTATAGGGCATGGCCGGGTATAGGTGCTGACCTTTGGCATTGATGCCTTTGCGCAACGCGTCAGCCAATTGCTGCTCGGTGTAGTCGCCAATGCCGTGGGTCTTGGAGGGCGTGATGTTGCTGCTGATGATGCGGCCCATAGGCGAATCAATCGCATAACCGCCCGAAAAGAGCGCACCGCCCTGCTCAACCGTGCGGTGACAGGCGCCGCAGTCAGCCGCACGCGCCACATATTCGCCCTGTTTGATCAGCGCGGCGTTGTCTTGACTGGCCATCGCGCTCAGCGACACCACAAAAGCGGCAAGCGGCAGCAGACGTAAGGTCTTCAGGTTCATGCTCAGACCTCCCGCGCAATGATGTCGGCCAGGCGTAGGCTCAGCGCAACGCCCGTCAGGGTCGGGTTAATGGTGCCCGAGGCCGGAATCACTCCGGTGGTGGCCAAAAACAGATTGGGATGGTCGAAGGTGCGGCATTCGTGGTTAACCACCGAATCTTGGGCATCACTGCCCATGATCACGGTGCCCATCAGGTGGTCGCGATTCTGCCAGCCCGTGTTGTCTTCGACGACCGTGCCGCCCATGACCTTCACGAAGTCGGCGTAGTCCGCGTCGACCCCAGGCTTGGCGGCTTTGACGTAATCACCCACCTCGTAATTGACCACCAACATCGGGATGCCCAGTGCATCTTTGCGCGTGGTGCTCGCACGCACGGTGTTGCTGGCCAGCGGCAAGGTTTCATACACGGTCGACACATCTACCCAGCGAGCAGCGTCATGACGAATACGTTCATCCAGCTCCTTGCCGAAGATGCCTTGTTCGATTAAACGCCCGGCCACGGCCATGTTGGGCACATTGTTGGCAAACGCATGCTTGACCGATGCCCGTTCTTTGCGGAACTCGCCATCACGGCGATTGAAGATACCGCCCTGCTGCACGGCACCACGCCCCGGCCACACGGGTTCATCGGCCAGAAATTGCAGCCCCTGGCCGGTGTGGTCCATCAGGTTGCGTCCTACTTGATCCGACGAATTGGCCACGTCCGAAATCAACAGCAGCTTGGGGGTTTCCAGGCCATTGGCGGCCACCACGAAATACTTTGCGCTCAGGCGCACATCATCGCCATTGGAGGAGCGGTAATGCACCGCGACAATTTTGCTGTCTGCACCTTTTTCCAACTTATACGCCGTGGCGTCAGTCAGCAGCTTGGCACCTGCTTGCACAGCATGTTTGGCGTGGACATCGCCGCTGTACATCGCACCAATGGGGCACACCGGCATGCAGTTGTTATTGCCGCTGCACGCCGGGCGACTGTCATAAGGCGTGGTCGCACGGCCGTTTGGCTCATGCAAAAACACATAACCGGCAGGCGCCAACCGTGCGCGCAGGCGCTGGAACAGGTAGGTGTCGCCCTCAGGCGGCATCGGATAAGGCGTGGACCGCGGCGGGAATGCGCCGCCGTTGTGGCCACTCTGGTCCTGCGTGTCGCTGCCACAAACACCCAGCGCCACTTCAGCCCGGGCGTAATAAGGTTCCAGCTCGCTGTATTCCATTGGCCAATCACGGCCCACGCCATACAGGCTGTTGAGCTTCATGTCGTTAGGCAGATAGCGCCAGCAGGCCGCAGCCCAATGCCAGGTCGTACCGCCCACCAGCTTCAACATGCCGGGACGAAACTCGAACGAACCTATGTTTTCGATGTACTGCTCGTCGTAGGAATGACGCGCCCACGGCTCGTTCGGGTACGGCGAGTTGTAATTGCTTTTGTTCGATGAGTTACGAAAGTTCTCGACGATTTTCCAGCGGGGAATGTGCTCACCCGCCTCCAGAATAATCACCGACTTGCCCTGTTTGGCCAATTCAAAAGCCGCGTTGCTGCCCAAGGCTCCGGACCCAACAACAATGACATCAGCATCAAAGACCTGATTCATGGGTACCCCTTGTATTAATCGTTGGCGACGGTAGACGGCGGGTTAACCCAATAGTTGGTATGCCCCCGCGAATAGGTCGGAATCACAGTGGCATCCAGCGTCGGCGTATAGGCCAGCGCACCGGTGAATGTCACCAGCTCGGTGTCGTCTACCGCCCTTAGGCTGACAGGGGTACCGGTGTAGCCCAGATACCAGGCACGTACGATCTTTTGCACGGTGTCTTTGTGAACCGGGTCTTGATAGATCGGACTGCTGCGCAGCAGACCCGCATGGCTCAAGCCTTGTTGCTGAATCTGGCCCCACAGCGATTTCATCTTGTCGGCAAAGGCCGGGTCAGCTTCGGTGCAACGGGCGAGCACACGTTGCGCAAGGCTTGCATCAAGCGACTCGCGTTCAGTGAGGAACAATGAAAGCTGGAGCAGTTGCTCTGCATCCGTCGTGGCCGCCTGGCTGACTTGCTGTGCCAGAGCCGCACCGATCCATGAAGAGGTGAGAAGACCGACACCCGTTAAGGTGGCGCCCGTGGACAATAACGTTCTGCGCGATATCACATAAATCTCCTTGACCGCCAAGCATCACACACGTGCCAAATGGCAGGCATCTCGACCTTGAACTAATCAGGTTGTTACAAAAAATGTATGAAACATCCTACAGTGCTTTGCTCACCTATTCATGAAAGTTGCCCTCCCTCACGCCTTTCAACCTTTCACACAGCCACTCAATACGAAACATTATTATTTGACGCCACTGTTTCACGCTGCGCTTAAACGCAAACAGCCCACCAAAGTGGACTGTTTGATTCGCTGGCTGTTGCTCCGATGCGCGAAGCAAAAGCGCGTGCAGTGCGTTGTTACTTCTCTGCCCCGGCACTGTGCAAACCGAGGCATTGAAGGTTAACGAATACTACGAATATTGCCTTTGTTGCCTTTAACCGTCACAGACACTTTTTTGAACACGACATAGCTTTGTTCGCTGACTTCGTAACGCGGGGCAATGATCAGGTCAGCGCCGGAGCTTTTCACTGCCTTATAGGCGGCTGCCGATTTAACCGCGCTCACAGGATCGAGAGCGCCGCCCAGGCCACCGCCAGTGCTGCCACCGTACTCAACGCCATCGGCAAATTCGCTGTCACCACCAAACTTGAAAATGCCGAACAGTACATTCACCGAAGACTGGCCAGTGATGGTCTCACCGACAGCGACATCCGCCTTCAGGTCAGCTTTGACCACGCTGTCGATAGGCGACGATGGCTGGCTGGCGTTGTAGCTCACACAACCGCCAGAGAGTGC
>JAKJHY010000090.1 GCA_021648845.1 Mycobacterium sp. MBM
AATTGATACAGTTATCAATATATTGAAACATATATTATCGGGTCGTAAACTGTCGGCCATCATGTCACGGAGGCTCACATGAGTGCTCAACTTACTGGCGAAGAAATCGGGCTACTGCGCGACTCTGCGTCCAAAGCGTGCACGCTGCTCAAGGTGCTGGCCAACGAAGATCGCCTGTTATTGCTGTGCCAACTGACCCAGGGTGAGCGCAACGTGGGCGAGCTTGAAGCGCTGACAGGTATTCGACAGCCTACGCTTTCTCAACAACTGGGTGTCTTGCGTGATGAAGGGGTGGTCAATACCCGGCGCATGGGCAAGTTTATTTTTTACTCGCTCGCCAGTTTCGAAGTGGTCTCTGTGATGCAAACCCTGTCGGGTTTGTACTGCGGCCAAGCGCTGAAAAAGTGACGCGCGGCGAGACCTGATTTTTCATTTTTATGGTGCCTGGAGTGCTCAATGGAGCAAAACATCAAGCGAATCGACGCGTCCTTTTCGGTGGCGGGTCAAATCGGTCAGTCTGATCTCCACTCATTAGCCGCGCTGGGATTTGCCACTGTGATGTGCAATCGGCCCGATCATGAAGGTGGGCCCCAACAACCCGAGCACGCAGCCTTGCAGCAGGCGGCGCAAGCTCTGGGCCTGAGGTTTGTATACCTGCCGATAAGCACCCGTGGCGCCACCGCGCAGGATGTTGAGCAGATGCGCGCATTGCTGGCGCAACTGCCCACACCGATTCTGGCCTTCTGCCGCACGGGCAACCGTTCTTCCAAACTGTATGAGTCAGCCACCCAACCGGCTCGCGATGAGGCCGCCTACGACGTGGTGGTGATTGGCGGTGGCTCGGCGGGTATCTCGGTGAGTGCCAGTTTGCTCAAACGTGATTCAGCGCTGCGCATTGCGGTGGTCGAACCCAGTGCCGAGCATTACTACCAGCCCGCCTGGACGCTGGTGGGCGGTGGCGCCTATGACGTTAAAAACACCGTGCGGGCCACCGCCGCGGTGATGCCCAAAGGCGCGACATGGATCAAGGCGTCGCTGTCGGCTTTCGCCCCGGAGCGCAAGGTGGTGCTGTTGAGTGATGGCTCTGAACTGGCGTATCAACAATTGATCGTCTGCCCGGGGCTTGAGCTGGCCTGGGAAAAAATAGAAGGGCTGGAAGACACGTTGGGCAAGCACGGTGTGACGTCCAACTATCGCTACGACCTGGCACCTTATACCTGGGAGCTGGTGCGCACTCTGCGCGGCGCAACTGCGCTGTTTACCCAACCGCCCATGCCGATCAAGTGTGCAGGTGCGCCACAAAAAGCGATGTACCTGGCCTGTGACCATTGGCGCAAACAGGGGGTGCTGGATGCCATGAACGTGGAGTTCAACCTGGCGGGCACCGTGCTGTTCGGTGTGCCCATCTTTGTGCCGCCGCTGATGAAATACGTTGAAGCCTACAAGGCCAAGCTGGCCTTCCAGTCCACGCTGGTGAAGGTTGATGGCCCGAACAAAACCGCGTGGTTTGAGGTGACCGATGCTGACGGCCACGTCACGCGGCATGCCAAAACCTTCGACATGCTGCATGTCGTCCCGCCGCAACAAGCACCGGATGTGATTCGCCGCAGCCCGTTGGCCGACAGTGGCGGCTGGTTTGAGGCCGACCCGGCCACGCTGCAACACCCGCGTCATGCCGACATATTTGCGCTGGGGGATGTGTGCGGTACGCCCAATGCCAAAACCGCAGCGGCAGTGCGCAAGCAGGTCGTGGTAGTGGCTGAAAACCTGATCGCTTTGCGCAAAGGGGCGGCATTGCCCAAGCGTTATGACGGTTATGGCTCCTGCCCGCTGACGGTCGAAAAAGGCAAAGTGATTCTGGCCGAATTCGGTTATGGCGGGAAACTGCTGCCCACCTTCGCGCTGGACCCGAGCGTGGCACGCTCCTCGGCGTGGTTCCTCAAGGCCTCTTTCCTGCCGTGGTTTTATTGGCAAGGCATGCTCAAAGGGCGCGAGTGGTTCACCGACTGCTCGGATAACTGAGCCGGCCATGTTGATCATTCTGTTAGGTATGTTGGTGGGCGTGGTGTTGGGGTTGACCGGCGCCGGGGGCGGCATTCTGGCGATTCCGGCGTTGACCCTGGGTTTGGGCTGGACCCTGGCGCAGGCGACGCCTGTCGCCTTGTTGGCGGTGGGCACGGCGGCGGCGCTGGGTGCGCTGGACGGGCTGCGTAAAGGCCTGGTGCGTTACAAGGCGGCTGCGTTGATGGCGTTGATCGGCTCAATCACTTCGCCGCTGGGGTTGTATCTGGCCAAGCTGTTGCCGGCCAAGGTGCTGGTACTGCTGTTTGGCGCGGTGATGGTGTTTGTGTCCGGGCGCATGTTTTGGCAGGCGCGAGCCGATGCGCGCGAGGACGCGAGCGAAAGTGTGCTGGAGAAAAACTGCATGCTCAACCCGAGCACCGGGCGTTTGACCTGGAATGCGCGGTGCAGCATGACGCTGGTGTCGATCGGCGCTACATCGGGTTTGCTGACCGGGTTGTTGAGTGTGGGCGGCGGCTTTCTGATCGTGCCGGCTTTTCGTAAGTTCAGTGACGTGCGTATCCACGCGGTGGTGTCCACTTCGCTGATGGTGGTGGCGCTGGTGTCGCTTGGCACGCTGGGCAACTTGATGCGTCAGGGCGTGAGCCTGTCGGGCGACGGTGTGGTGTTTATTGCGGCGACACTCGCCGGGATGATCGTGGGCCGAATGATTGCACCCAAGGTGTCCGCTCAGTTGTTGCAACAAGGTTTTGCGGTGCTATGTGCGGCGGTCAGTGTGTTGATGTTCGCCAAAGTGCTCATGATGAGCCTTTGACGAAACAGCCGATTCAGGCGCAGCAACTCCCCGACTCCAACCCTTTGAGAATCGGGCAGTCGGGGCGGTGATCTCCCTGGCAGGTGTCAACCAGGTCTTGCAGGGTGTCGCGCAAGCTGCTCAGTTCGACGATCTTTTGGTTCAGTTCGTCGATGTGCTGACGCGCCAGGGCTTTTACATCGCTACTGGCGCGCTGGCGGTCCTGCCACAAGGCCAGCAGTTTGCCGACTTCTTCCAATGAAAACCCCAGGTCCCGCGAGCGTTTGAGAAACGCCAGGGTGTGCAAGTCCTCGTCACTGTACAGGCGGTAGCCGCTGTCACTGCGGTGGGCAGGCTTGAGCAGGCCGGTGGCTTCGTAATAACGAATCATCTTGGCGCTCAACCCACTGTGTTTGGCGGCTTGGCCGATATTCATGACGACTGTCTCCTCACTCAAGGTCCTTGGGTTTCCAGAACTTCAGTAACAGTGCGTTACTGACCACGCTGACGCTGGAGAAGGCCATTGCGGCGCCCGCCAGCACTGGGTTCAAGAAGCCAAAGGCGGCCAACGGAATACCGATCACGTTGTAGATAAACGCCCAAAACAGGTTTTGGCGGATTTTGGCGTAGGTTTTGCGGCTGATCTCCAGGGCGGCGGGCACCAGTCGCGGATCACCGCGCATCAACGTGATGCCCGCTGCGTGCATGGCCACGTCAGTGCCGCCGCCCATTGCAATCCCGATATCGGCTGCGGCGAGCGCCGGGGCGTCGTTGATGCCGTCGCCGACCATCGCCACCACGCCGGTCTTTTTCAGCTCGACCACGGTTGCGGCTTTGTCGGCGGGCAGCACTTCGGCGTGTACGTCTTTAATTCCCAACGCCTCGGCCACGACCCGGGCACTGCCTTTGTTGTCGCCCGTCAGCAGGTGGCTGCTGATGTGGCGTTCGGTGAGTTGTTGCACCGCGCTCAGCGCGCCGGTTTTGAGCGTGTCACCAAAGGCAAACAGGCCCAGCACTTGGGGCTGCGGGCTTTGCTCGATCAGCCACGACAAGGTGCGGCCTTCGGCCTCCCAGGCGGTGGCCGCGTCGGCAAGGGTGCCGGGTTTGAGGCCGGTTTCTTCCAGCAGGCGACGATTGCCCAGCGCCAGCCGCCGATCCAACAGCGTGCCGGCAATGCCGCGCCCGGTCAGTGACTGGCTGTCGGTGACGTCGGGCACGCTCAGGTTTCGCGCCGCGCAAGCGTCCAGCACGGCTTTGGCCAAGGGGTGTTCGCTGCCACGTTGTAAGGCGCCTGCTGCTTGCAGTAAGCGTGCTTCATCGCCATCCTGCGCACTGAAGTGAGCGATTTGCGGGGTGCCGGAGGTCAGGGTGCCGGTTTTGTCGAACACCACGGCGCTG
>JAKJHY010000091.1 GCA_021648845.1 Mycobacterium sp. MBM
TTTTTTTTTCATCAGCGTGCCACAAGTGGCAAAATCAAAAGCAATTCTGGGTGAAAAGCGTGGGGCAAAGGCTTGGTTTTTCGCCAGATTTTACACAGCGTCGTTCAATAATAAATCTATGACAACGTAAATCATTGATTTTAAAGCGTTTTTTTCGATCCTGTCATTTTGTCATTGCTTTTAAAAAAAAATCTTCTATTTGTCAGTATTCGATATGACATATTTTTTAAAATTACCTATTGACTTTTATATAGTTATGTGCATATGGCTGTTTTTGCATAATAGTCATACGTGTGTCATATGCTCAAAATATGACTATTTACCGATCTATTATGTTGATTTTACGGGGTTTTTTCAGAACAGTCATACTGTCATAGGTGTCATATGGGGGGGTGCCATATAGTCATTTTTTTTCTTCGTTTTTAACTGACACCATAAGCAAGATAAACACCATATATTGCTAAATAGTCATATTGAAAAACCAGTAAAACACTCATTTTTTCCACTAAAGCCCTGAATTTGTTGATTTTTATCAGTCATATAAAAAAGCCAATGTCATGTATGACACTCCACGACAGTCATTTTTTTTCTTCGTTTTTAACTGACACCTTCTATTGACAATGATTATCATTATGCTATGATATATATAAGACAATATTAAAGGAGTTTTTATAATGAATAATGAAGAATTAAATAACGATAAATATCACAATGACATATCAACAGAAACGAATAAAAAATATGATTTAATGACCGAAAATTTCATTAATTCCATCATTTTTGGCGATAAACCAGTTGATAATAATGAAGTATTAAACTTAATTGATAGCCCGTTTTTGGACCATTCCAGCAATGATTCGCTATCAATGATTTATCATAAGTTTTGGAAAAATACAGATATACCAATGGCGTTACCCGTATTTGGTTTTTTATCTTTTATCAGTGCGTTTTGTGTCTTTTCAAAAGCAAAACATCAAATACCATTCGACAGACCCAAACCTTTAAATACATGGGTTATGGCATTAGCACCGTCAGGAGCTAACAAAACTATGTCTTTTAAGCTACTAGAAAAGCTTATCCCGACGTTTAATGGTGAAAAGATTGTAAAACCTAACTTCACTAAACCAGATGGGCCGAAGGCCATGGTTCAACAACTTGCAGATAGCGAAGATGGTTTATTTTTTTGGTTTGAAGATGAAGCAAGTCAATTTTTCAAACAAGTTGAACAAGTTGGTTCACCGCTTTCAGCAGTAAAAGAATATCTTTTGAAGATAAAAGACGGTGATAAAATCGATAGATTAAACTCAAAAGAACACATTACAGCCCAAGGCACTGTAATGACACAATTTTTTATCAATACTATTGATTCGATGGTTAAATCCATATCAGATGATTCAATGCATGATGGTCTTGCAAGGCGTTATCAGTTTGTTGTTAGTGATAAAGATAATGACCGAGATTTTACCGATTTCGCATTATATAAACTAAATAACATATATCTTGATGAAAATCTTGAAAGAGCCTTAATTAAGTTATTTTCAAGAGATATTGACGATGTTACTTTTACTTATGCAGATAGTTGCATAAAGTTATATGAGGATTGTTTTAAACTATTTTGGGATAAACAATTCAGTAAATTCATGGAAAATGATAAAAATATGTATAGAACTTATATGATGGAAGCATGGAAATATGCCGTATTTCATCATATTTTGCATAATCAAGAAGGCTCGGAGGTTTCAGGCAAATCATTACAATGGGGGTTAAAAGTATCTTTATTTCTTTTAAATTCATTTCAAAAGTTTATTGCATTTAGGTCTGCACCTATCTTAAACAATAAAGCAGATATGGAAAAAAGAGAAAATAGAATAAAAACAATAATACTTTATATTCAAGAAAATGATTATAAAAAAGGTTTCGGCACTCGTGCTATGTTTCGAAGATTTAACATGAAGAAAGATGAGCTTACTGCTATTTTAATAAATTATAAAAAAAGCAATCCTAAATTCGAAACATCACTATATAAGAAACTCGGCATTGATAATTAAAACGATTTCACCCCCTATTCCCATAATTAAAAATTATGGAAATAGGGGGCGATTGATTAAAAGAATAAATACTTTAATGCTTTCTATTGAAAACAATTAAAACAATGTTACGATATAAAAAAGGCTTTTATTTTAAATCTGTGATTTATAATCAACCAGTTGATAATAATTTCACACTTTCCTTCGGAAAGACGCACTACGTGCTTGCGAATTTATTACTGGCCCTTGTCAGGGGGACAGAAGCAAAATCAAAAGCTCAACTGGTCAACAAGAAAATTTTCACCAATTCCATTGGCTCTAATTTCTCTCGTAGACCACGCTAGCGAAGTCTCAACCCTTGGCAGGGTTATCGCCATACGCAGTCACCAGCGGCCTCACGGGCCTTCTGGATGACAAAGACAACTCAGTTCACCCGTAAGGTGAACATCGATCAGGAGCAAGATGACCAAAGTCAAAAATATGATCTGGAAGCGTTTAAATTTCACCGGAGTGAAATCAAAAACAAAAGGCAATATCCTCGGAACTAATCAATTAACTAAATCCCTTGAACATTCATTAAGGCTTGTTCAAAAGCACGGGATGGAGTTTAATTTAGAATTGAAAATGAACAACCTAATTGTTCATAACAATAAAATTATTCAACTTGAAACTTTATCGAAAGATGAACGAAGGGAAATATTGAACGGCATAGTTGAACCTGCTGTTGCAATAAGTCAATCGAAACATCTATCCACTGTTAACAATTCCGATCTTTCTAAATACTCGTATAAATTGAAACAACTCATTCAAAAAAATGAATCGCCCGAACTTTCTTCATTTCTCGAAAGTGTATTGACCAACAAAGACGAACCAATAAACAAGGGTGAAACCCTTGCCCAGTTAGAGGTTTTGACTTTAAAAAGAAAGGAACAAAAAAAATCTTGCTTATCAACTTACATTGATTTGCACAATTCTAAAATTGAACTTTCTAAACCTATACCCGATAATTTTCATCAAAAAAGAACGGTTGTTCAGGAAGCATTTTGGAAATTTCCTTTTAATCAAAATGTAGATAATATAAAACCAGTTCATTATATAAGAACCATTAACAGCTTCTATAAAGAACATTTTCCAGATTATCCAATAAAATTAATTGTCTTTCATGGCGATGAAATTTCATCACCGCATGATAATGGTTTAGCTGTTCACCCCCATATATTCATTGATGGAAAAAACAGTAAAACGAATAAATACGATATTATCGACCAAGAATTTAAAATCGTTAATGAATTCAGGGCTTTGAAAGGTCTTGAACCACTCGATAGGCATGATGGTAAATATTCAACATCGGTTCAATTAGGTGTTGATTATCAAGAAATGATTTATAAACACGTCAACCAGAAACTTCATGAATATAACTACAATATATCCGTTGAAGTTATACCGGATTCGCCAGAGAAAAAAGCAAGAAACAGGTTGATAAAAAAAGACACATCTCAGCCAAAAATTGACCGTGTTTATAATTCAATTACTAGGGGCACCGAGCAAAAGGAAAAACTTGATAATGAATTGAAAATGGTTAATGAAAGAACAAAAAAAGCAACTAATGCAATTAGTGAGTTAAGCAAAAGTTTCAATGATACTAAAAGCAATTATTCAAATCAGTTGGAAGAATTTAAAACATCGGAGAAAAAGAAAGTTGATGATGATGTAAAGAAATACAAATCCGATGAAATCAAAAAGAATGACGAATATATAAATAAACAATTGAAATTCATTGAAAGTATTTCAAATATGTTCAAATCAATAACTGATTTTGTTGAAGTTTGTGTTAATAGAACTTGGAAGATGGACACGAAGCGACCAACAAAAGAAAAAGTTGTTGAAGTTAATAAAAAACTTGATGAAATGTATAAAGCGTTACCAACTGACGAAGGTAAAAAGATAATCAATGATTATCTTGATGAACAAAATAAATCACTTGGGAAATATGACGTTGAAGCAAGTTTCAAACCTAAAAAATTAACTCCATCACGCAGAGCATTGAAATTGCATTGATTTGTTTTAATAGAGATGTAAAAAAAGCAGAATTTTTAATTCTGTTTTTTTTTCATCAGCGTGCCACAAGTGGCAAAATCAAAAGCAATTCTGGGTGAAAAGCGTGGGGCAAAGGCTTGGT
>JAKJHY010000092.1 GCA_021648845.1 Mycobacterium sp. MBM
CTATCAGCAGACCAAAAACCTGCTGGTCAGCTACGACATCAACCCGCTGGGTTTCTTCTAAAAAACGCCCCCGCTGGCTGCGATCTTTGATCCTTTAAAGATCGCAGCCTGCGTCAGCTACAGGTCTACACCGCTCTACCTCAGGGCCTATGGCCCGGCTCTTGCTTTACACCCTGTCAAATTCCTAACTATAAAAGAACAGGTGAAATCACATGCCTAGCGAACCGAATGCCGCTACTGCGGCCCCCTCTTCGGTCGACTTTGAAAAAGTCGGCTCCGATTACTTTCAACAACGTGAACTGAAAAAAGGCGCCGCCGGTTGGGTCCTGCTGGTAGGGCTGGGCGTTGCTTATGTGATTTCCGGTGACTACGCCGGGTGGAACTTCGGGCTGGCTCAAGGCGGCTGGGGCGGAATGTTTCTCGCAACCTTGCTCATGGCCACCATGTACCTGTGCATGTGCTTCTCGCTGGCCGAATTGTCCTCGATGATCCCGACAGCGGGCGGCGGCTATGGCTTTGCCCGCAGCGCCTTTGGCCCCTGGGGCGGTTTCTTGACCGGCACCGCGATCCTGATCGAATACGCCATCGCCCCCGCCGCCATCGCTGTGTTTATCGGCGCGTACTGCGAGTCGTTATTCGGGATTGGTGGCTGGATGATCTACCTGGCGTTCTACATCATCTTTATCGGCATCCACATTTTCGGTGTCGGTGAAGCCCTTAAATTGATGTTCATCATCACCGCCGTGGCCGCCATTGCCTTGGGCGTGTTTTTAGTCGCCATGGTGCCGCACTTCAACGTCGCCAACCTGCTGGACATCCCGGTGAGCAACGCCAAGGGCGCCAGCCCGTTCCTGCCGTTCGGCTATGTCGGCGTGTGGGCGGCCATTCCTTATGCCATCTGGTTTTTCCTCGCCGTAGAGGGCGTGCCGCTGGCCGCCGAAGAAACCAAAAACCCCAAGCGGGACCTGCCGCGCGGTTTGATTGGCGCCATGCTGGTGCTCGTGACCTTCGCCCTGCTGATCTTGGTGATTGGCCCCGGCGGCGCGGGGGCGCATCACTTGATGGCCTCGGGTAACCCGTTGGTGGAAGCGCTGAGCAAAGCGTATGGCGGCTCCACCTGGATGGGCGGCTTCGTCAATCTGGTCGGATTGGCCGGTTTGATCGCCAGCTTCTTCTCGATCATTTATGCCTACTCGCGTCAGATATTCGCTCTGTCTCGCGCAGGTTATTTGCCTCGCAAGCTGTCCGAAACCAACAAGAGCAAAGCGCCGGTACTGGCGTTGATCATCCCCGGCATCATCGGTTTTGGGCTGTCGCTGACCGGGCAAGGTGACTTGCTGATTCTGGTGGCGGTGTTTGGTGCGACCATTTCCTACGTACTGATGATGGCCGCGCACATCACCCTGCGCATTCGTCGCCCCAAAATGGAGCGTCCATATCGCACACCGGGCGGTATTTTCACCTCTGGCATCGCCTTGGTGCTCGCCTGCGTCGCGGTCGTGGCCGGTTTCCTGGTCGACCCGCGGGTGGTGATTGGTGCGGCAGTGATCTATGGAGTATTAATTGCTTACTTTGCTTTCTACAGTCGGCATCACTTGGTAGCCGGTACGCCTGAAGAAGAATTTGCGGCGATTCAACACGCCGAACAAACCTTGCACTGATCGCTGAGAATCCCGCCAGACGCCCTGCGTCTGGCGTCAAGGAGCACCCTGTATGGCAACGTTTTCTCACGCGGTGGGCACTCAGACTTACCGTTTCGACAGCCTCAAAGAGGTGATGGCCAAAGCCAGCCCCGCACGCTCCGGGGACTTTTTGGCCGGTGTAGCCGCGCACAACGATGGCGAACGTGTGGCCGCGCAAATGGCGCTGGCTGACATCCCGCTCTCGCACTTCCTGCAAGAAGCGCTGATTCCTTACGAGGCCGATGAAGTCACGCGCCTGATCATCGACAGCCATGACGCTCAGGCGTTTGCCGCCGTCAGCCACCTGACCGTGGGGGGCTTTCGTGACTGGCTGCTCAGTGATGCCGCCGATGAACACAGCTTGCGCGCCCTGGCTCCAGGGCTTACGCCTGAAATGGCAGCCGCCGTGTCAAAAATCATGCGCGTGCAAGACCTGATTCTGGTGGCGCAAAAAATCCGTGTGGTCACGCAGTTTCGCGGCACCGTTGGTCTGCGTGGGCGACTGTCAACGCGCCTGCAACCCAACCATCCCACCGATGACCCGGCCGGGATTGCCGCGAGCATTCTCGACGGCCTGCTCTACGGCAACGGCGACGCCATGATTGGCATCAACCCGGCCACTGACAGCATTGCCTCGATCTGCGATTTGCTGAACATGCTCGACGCGATCATTCAGCGCTATGAGATCCCCACGCAATCGTGCGTGCTGACCCACGTCACAACCTCAATTGAAGCGATCAATCGGGGGGTGCCGTTGGACCTGGTGTTTCAGTCAATTGCGGGCACTGAAGCGGCAAACGCCAGTTTCGGGATTAATCTGAATGTATTGCAAGAAGGTTACGACGCCGGTTTAAGCCTCAATCGCGGCACACTGGGCAACAACTTGATGTATTTCGAGACAGGCCAAGGCAGTGCGTTGTCGGCTAACGCGCACTTTGGTGTCGATCAGCAAACCTGTGAGACCCGCGCCTATGCGGTGGCTCGGCATTTCAAGCCGTTTTTGGTCAACACCGTGGTCGGTTTTATTGGCCCCGAGTATCTGTACAACGGCAAACAGATCATCCGCGCCGGGCTTGAAGACCATTTTTGCGGCAAGTTACTGGGGGTGCCGATGGGCTGCGACATCTGCTACACCAACCACGCCGAAGCCGATCAGGACGACATGGACACCTTGCTGACGTTACTCGGCGTGGCCGGGATCAACTTCATCATGGGCATTCCGGGGTCGGACGACATCATGCTCAATTACCAGACCACGTCCTTTCACGATGCGTTATATGCGCGCAAAACCTTGGGCCTTAAACCCGCACCCGAGTTTGAACAGTGGTTGAGCAAGGTCGGCATTTTTACCCAAAACGACGGTCGCATTGAATTTGGTCATCAACTACCGCCGCTGTTTCGTCAGGCGCTGACCCACTTGGGAGGACGTTGAACATGGCCCATACCCCGACCGACAGCCACAACCCATGGCTGCAACTGCGCACGCTGACCCCGGCGCGCATTGCGCTGGGCCGCACCGGTACCAGTTTGCCGACCCATGCGCAGCTGGACTTTCAATTCGCCCATGCGCAGGCACGCGATGCGGTGCATCTGCCCTTCGATCACGCCGCCTTGAGCGCACAACTTCACGAGCGTGGCCGTGACAGCTTGTTGCTGCACAGCGCCGCCGCTGATCGCCACAGCTACCTGCAACGCCCTGATCTTGGCCGACAGTTACACGCAGACTCGGCACAGCACTTGCGCGAATATGCGCAGGCCCACCCCGGTGGGGTCGATGTGGCCGTGGTCGTGGCCGATGGTTTGTCGGCGCTGGCGGTTCATCGTCATGCCGTGCCCTTTTTGGCGCGCATGCAAGAGCACATCGCCGCTGAGGGCTGGTCGCTGTCGCCAGTGATGCTGGTGGAGCAAGGCCGCGTCGCGGTCGCCGATGAAATTGGTGAGCTGCTCGGGGCAAAAATGGTGGTGATGCTGATTGGCGAGCGGCCCGGCCTGAGTTCACCCGACAGCCTGGGACTGTATTTCACCTATGCGCCCAAAGTGGGGCTGACCGATGCCTTTCGCAACTGTATTTCCAACGTGCGGCTTGAGGGATTGAGCTATGGCATGGCCGCCCATCGGCTGGCGTACTTGATGCGCGAGGCCTGCCGTCGACAATTGTCGGGGGTCAATCTCAAAGACGAAGCCCAGGTGCAGACGCTGGACGCAGGCGCTCCCCACGAAAACTTCCTGCTCAAGGGTGAGTAAAAACACCTAACCGCTGCAAAGGGACAGCATGTATTACCATGACGACCGCCACATACTGGGGTGATGACGGATCGGCATTCATCAATACATGCTTCGCTACAAACTCTGGAAGCAGAATTTGCGTCAATCCGTATAATCCTCTCCGTTCAAA
>JAKJHY010000093.1 GCA_021648845.1 Mycobacterium sp. MBM
GCTAAAGCGTACCTCGAACACCTGTACAGCCCGGCCGGACAAGAAATTGCTGCCAAAAATTTCTACCGCCCGCGTGATGAAAAGGTCGCGGCCAAATACGCACAACAGTTTCCCAAGCTGGAGCTTGTCACTATCGACAAAGACTTCGGCGGCTGGAAGACTGCTCAACCGAAATTCTTCAATGACGGTGGCGTGTTCGACCAGATCTACCAGGCGCAATAACCTGTGGGGCGGGGCCATTTGGCATCGCTGAAAGCTAGAACATTAAGCCCGCAATTGGTTTGCGGGCTTCGTGCGTTAAACAAGGACTTTTATGTCGCGTCGTATCTCCCCCGTCATACCCGGCTTCGGGCTGACACTGGGCTACACCTTGGTGTACCTCAGTCTGATTGTGCTGATCCCGCTGGCCGCCATGTTCGTACATGCCGCGCAACTGACCTGGGACCAGTTTTGGGCCATCATCAGCGCACCTCGCGTGCTGGCCGCGCTCAAATTGAGCTTCGGCACCGCCTTTGTCGCGGCGCTGATCAACGGCATCATCGGCACCGTGCTGGCCTGGGTCCTGGTGCGTTACACCTTCCCCGGGCGCAAAGTGATCGACGCGATGATCGACCTTCCTTTCGCCTTGCCGACCGCCGTGGCCGGGATTGCTTTGACGGCGCTCTACGCCCCCAATGGCTGGATCGGCCAGTTTGCTGCCGACCTGGGCTTTAAAATCGCCTACACCCCGATGGGTATCACCCTGGCGCTGACCTTCGTCACGCTGCCGTTTGTGGTGCGCACCGTGCAACCGGTACTGGCCGACATCCCGCGTGAAATCGAAGAAGCCGCCGCCTGCCTCGGCGCCAAGCCGCTGCAAGTGTTCCGCTACATTCTGGTGCCCGCCCTGCTACCTGCCTGGTTGACCGGTTTTGCGCTGGCCTTTGCCCGTGGCGTCGGCGAGTACGGCTCGGTGATTTTCATTGCGGGCAACATGCCGATGAAAACAGAAATTCTGCCGTTGCTGATCATGGTCAAACTCGACCAATACGACTACACCGGCGCCACCGCCATTGGCGTGATGATGCTGGTGGTTTCCTTCATTTTGCTGCTGCTGATCAACCTGATTCAGCGCCGCATCGAAAAACCGTGAAGGAGGCCTGACCATGTCCAACTCCATTTCGAGCACGTCCTCGGTCGCCAACGCGGCGCGCCGTGGCAGCCCGCGCTCACGCCGCCTGTTGATCGGCTTCGGCTGGTTGTTTTTCACCGTGTTCCTGCTGCTGCCATTGCTGATCGTGGTGTCCCAGGGCCTGAAACTGGGCTTCGGGGCGTTCTTCGACGCGATCCTTGAACCCGATGCCCTGTCGGCCTTGAAGCTGACCATCATCGCCGTGGTCATCTCGGTGCCGCTCAACGTGGTGTTCGGCGTCAGCGCGGCCTGGTGCGTGAGCAAATACAGCTTTCGCGGCAAAAGCATCCTCGTGACCCTGATCGACCTGCCATTTTCGGTGTCACCGGTGATTGCAGGTCTGGTCTACGTGTTGATGTTTGGCGCGCAGGGTTTTATCGGCCCGTGGCTGCAAGACCACGACATTCAGATCGTATTTGCGTTACCGGGCATCGTACTCGCCACCATCTTCGTCACCGTGCCTTTCGTGGCCCGTGAACTGATCCCGCTGATGCAAGAGCAGGGCACCCAGGAAGAAGAGGCCGCACGCCTGCTGGGCGCCAACGGCTGGCAGATGTTCTGGCACGTCACCGTGCCCAACATCAAATGGGGCCTGATCTACGGCGTAGTGCTGTGTACGGCGCGGGCGATGGGTGAATTCGGTGCAGTTTCGGTGGTGTCCGGGCACATTCGCGGGGTGACCAACACCCTGCCGCTGCACGTCGAGATCCTCTACAACGAATACAACCACGTCGCCGCCTTTGCTGTGGCCACCCTGTTGCTGATCCTGGCGCTCTTCATCCTGCTGCTCAAGCAGTGGAGCGAATCCCGTATTAACCGCCTGCGCGCCAGCGCCGCGGAGGAATAAACCATGTCGATCGAAGTCCGTAACGTCAGCAAGAACTTCAATGCCTTCAAGGCGCTGAACAGCATCAACCTGGACATCCAGAGCGGCGAGCTGGTGGCCCTGCTTGGCCCTTCGGGCTGTGGCAAAACCACCTTGCTGCGCATCATCGCCGGCCTCGAAACCCCGGACGAAGGCAACATCGTGTTCCACGGCGAAGACGTCTCCGGCCATGACGTGCGCGATCGCAACGTCGGTTTTGTGTTCCAGCATTACGCGCTGTTTCGCCACATGACGGTGTTTGACAACGTTGCGTTCGGCCTGCGCATGAAGCCGAAAAAAGAACGCCCAAGCGAAACCCGCATCGCCGAAAAAGTCCACGAACTGCTGAACATGGTGCAACTGGACTGGCTGTCGGATCGCTACCCCGAGCAGCTTTCGGGCGGGCAGCGCCAGCGTATTGCCCTGGCTCGCGCCTTGGCCGTAGAGCCTAAAGTGCTGCTGCTGGACGAACCGTTCGGCGCCCTCGATGCCAAGGTCCGTAAAGAGCTGCGCCGCTGGTTGGCGCGCCTGCACGAAGACATCAACCTGACCTCAGTATTCGTCACCCACGACCAGGAAGAGGCGATGGAAGTGGCCGACCGCATCGTGGTGATGAACAAGGGCGTGATCGAGCAAATCGGCTCACCGGGGGAGGTGTACGAAAACCCGGCCAGCGATTTTGTGTACCACTTCCTGGGCGACTCTAACCGCCTGCACATTGGTGAAGACCAACATGTGCTGTTCCGTCCGCATGAGGTGTCGTTGTCACGTCATGAGATAGAGGACCATCACGCCGCGCAGGTACGCGACATTCGCCCATTGGGCGCGACCACCCGGGTGACGTTGAAAGTTGAGGGTCAGAGCGAGCTGATCGAAGTGGAAGTGGTTAAAGACCACGACAGCCTCACCGACCTGGCG
Organism: Mycobacterium sp. MBM; assembly: GCA_021648845.1. Taxonomy (GTDB): domain Bacteria; phylum Actinomycetota; class Actinomycetes; order Mycobacteriales; family Mycobacteriaceae; genus Mycobacterium. The sequence goes on from JAKJHY010000093.1 coordinate 2,955, forward strand.
CGGGGCGAGACGTTGTTCTTCAAGCCCAAGGTGTGGCAAAAACACGCCAGCGTGTAATCGTCGACAGTGACAAACAGGCCTGACGTCTTACGACGCTCAGGCCATTTTATTGAACAACTCGCCGGTGAACAGACTTAAGTCACTGTTTAAACCTGCGCACTTATAACCCTTTGCGATTACGCCTGCCCCCCCTGTCAATGTTGACAGTAGGCAACGCGACGCTCCGTTAATACGCTGTGGGCATTGCGCTGTTTGAAGTGCACCGATGCATTGACTGTCGCAAAGGCACACACCTGATGAACACTGATCGAGATGATGATTCAACTGTTCTTCTACCGGCGACCGGCAACGTACAGGCCGAGATAAGCCTGGACGGTATCAATGAAACCTTTGTTTCTGATTCGGTGACGCACTTGTATAACCCCAGCACCTCGCACTTCGGTATGTCTGGCGTATGTAACGGGTCCGATAGCGCCATTTTGCTGTGGATAAAAAAGGGCATACCGAATGGCGCTTATGCCTTGGGCCAAGCGAATCAGGATGTCTACATGAGCATTCGTTATCCGCTGGCACAAACAAGAGCGACCGAGGGTCAAGTCGATATCACGGTGGATGTCACGCCTGAACGGCACCATTTCCAGGCGACCTTCGATTTTGTTGCGGGCCAACAAGATCAATTCAGAGTGACGAAAGGGACGCTTGATATTTCTAGGGACTTCGAGCCGGCCACAGGATTGATCGTGCCCGCGCAGAGGAAATAAACCATGTCCGAGCACATCGTTTTAATTCCAAAAACACCTGCCACTCACGCCCATGAGGGGGACTTTGAATGGGCGTTCGATGAGGAGAACATTCGCGCAACAGCCAACACTGTCTATTTGAGTGACTGGGGCACGGGAGAAGAACCGCTGTGGGTATTCTGCGGTTCAATAGGCGAAGTCGTTACCGATAACTATGTCGGCTTCTTATTTATGATCCCGTTTCTAAACGAAGATCCTCTAGAGCGTATGTACCTATTGGAAGATGGGTTGCAAGCGCAATACGCATACTCAATCCCGCCGCCGCCGCAATACCAC
>JAKJHY010000094.1 GCA_021648845.1 Mycobacterium sp. MBM
GACATTGCACAACATGGATGAAGTGGCGCGTTTGGGGCTGATGATTGGCGATACCGTGATCATTCGTCGTGCGGGGGATGTGATTCCGCAGGTAGTGCAAGTGGTGCTCGAACGCCGTCCAGACGACGCGCGCCCTGTGCACATCCCGCAAAGCTGCCCGGTCTGCGGTTCCCATGTTGAGCGCACACAACTGATCAAGCGCAGCAAGGGCCGTGAAACCGTCAGCGAAGGCGCGGTGTACCGGTGTGTAGGGCGTCTGGCCTGTGGTGCGCAACTCAAACAGGCAATTATTCACTTTGTCTCGCGCAGAGCGATGGACATCGAAGGTCTGGGTGAGAAAAGCGTTGAGCAGTTGGTGGATGAGGGGTTGGTGCGCTCGCCAGCGGACTTGTACATCCTGAGTTTCGAACAGATCGTCGATCTTGAAGGTTTTGCCGAGTTATCGAGCAAGAATCTGTTGGCTGCGATTGCCGACAGCAAGCGTCCGACGCTGGCTCGCTTTATCTATGCATTGGGTATTCCAGATGTAGGAGAAGAGACGGCCAAGGTGTTGGCGCGCTCTCTGGCCTCGCTTGAGCGCGTACAGCGTGCGTTGCCGCAAGTGCTCACGTATTTGCCGGATATCGGTCTTGAGGTGGCGCACGAGATCCACAGCTTCTTCAGTGATGAGCATAACCGGCAGGTCATCAGCCAACTGCTGGAGCGCGGGCTTGAGTTGCAGGATCAAGGCGATCTGGGCGCCGAATTTGCAGCCAGCACCACGTTGGGTGGTTTGATCGACAAACTGCACATTCCGTTTGTTGGGCCGGGTGGTGCGCAAAAACTCGCCGACAAGTTCGGCTCGCTCCAGGGCGTGATTGATGCTGACTGGCTGGATATGCGCCAAGCCTTGCCGGAAAAACAGGCCAAGGCGGTGCGTGAGTTTTTTGACAACCCTGAAAATGCCCAAGTGGCACTGGCGATCGAGGCGCAACTGCGTGATTTCGGCATGCATTGGCACAGTGAGAAAAAAACCGTCGCCGGGTTGCCGTTAGCGGGTCAGACGTGGGTATTGACGGGTTCGCTGGAGTTGATGAGCCGCGACGTCGCCAAGGACAAGCTCGAAAGCCTGGGCGCTAAAGTCTCGGGTTCGGTGTCGGGCAAGACGCACTGCGTGGTGGCGGGGCCGGGTGCCGGCTCCAAGCTGACCAAAGCCAATGAGTTGGGCCTCAAGGTGCTGGATGAGGAGGCGTTTGTCGCGTTTTTGAGCGCGCAGGGCATCGCGCTCTGACGCAGCGCTGGCGAAGGTAGCGTGCGACAGCGCAGGAATCGGACGCGATCTGCGCGAGCGGCTACGGGGTGAGGATGAAAAATCCAAGTGCTTGAGCCTGTTCATTTTTTTATTCTTGAATAGGCGGTTGTAAGTTTTCATCAGACAGGTACAATGGCGCCGTTCGCTGCTAGGCGAACGTTGTTATGGTGACCCTATCGGTCCCTCCGCAACGATTACCCGTGAACCTGGTCAGATCCGGAAGGAAGCAGCCACAGCGGGAACATTGTGTGCCGGGGTGTGGCTGGTGGGGTTGCCTCCATTTCAAAATCTCCTTTTTTCCTTCGTAAGAACACGACCGAGCTATCGGACTTTTAGCCTTTGGAGTGACAAGGGTGCTGTCTGCTCTTTGAAGCTAAATGGGTGTGTCTGGCCTGATTTCATATATCGAATATGTCTTTCGAATGCATTTATATCGTCTACATTTCTAACCAGCAGGCTGTTTATTCGCTCAGGGTATAGGTGGGGTAAGTCCTCGACGTGCAGGTTGTTGTGTGGGGTACTTTGCTGCGTTATTTGAATGTATTACCTGACCTGTTTGATTGGTTATTAATTTTTAATAAGGTCGTATTTTTTTATTAAATGGAACTAGGGTGCCGATCTTTTTAGGAAGTTGTCTTTAGGACGATTCCTAAAGTTAAGAGGCGGTGCGATATGCATGCGTGGGCCTCTCAAGCCTCTTGGTTAAAACTGCTGTAAGCCTTGGTGGGCAGGGATGAGGCGTATTCGTCTATTACTATTGGGCGTCCATTTAGTGCGTTTCGTTTTTTGTGCTTAAAATAGCCGTGTGATTAACTAAGGGTGTTGTCTTGGGATGCTCCGATCAACTTGCTACGCAGCGGCGGCGAGTCGCAATTTGCCCGGCACCCAGCGCTATTTGCTGAAAATGGCCTGATGCAGCGCGCGTTGAGGGCGTTTCCGCCCGGTTTTCCGTGTTAAACGCGCAACTCACCCATACCCATCAGCTGTTTTCGAGCCATCCACAGATTCGACAGGGCGAACAGCGTGGTCAGCTGAGCTGTGTTTTTCATCAGCCCACGAAAGCGCACTTTCACGTAGCCAAACTGACGCTTGATTACGCGAAACGGATGCTCGACCTTGGCCCGTGTCTGAGCTTTGCAGTACTCGATCTTGCGCTTGGCCTTGTAGAGCACGCTGCGTTTATTGAGCCTGGAATACGTGCTGCGCCGCGCAGCGATTTGCCAGATGACCTCACGATTTTCATGCTCTTCACGCTTCTCGACACCGGTGTATCCCGCGTCTGCATACACCGCGTTTTCTTCGCCGTGGAGCAGTTCGGCGACCTGCGTGACATCGGCCACATTGGCCGCAGTGCCATGAACATGATGAACCAGTCCCGACTCCGCATCGGCGCCGATATGCGCCTTCATGCCGAAGAAGTATTGGTTACCTTTCTTCGTCTGATGCATCTCGGGATCACGCTTTCCTTCCTCGTTCTTGGTCGAGCAAGGGGCATGAATGATGGTGGCATCGACGATGGTGCCCTGGCGCAGGGACAGGCCTTTCTCTTGCAGATAACCGTTGATGACCGCGAGGATCGCAGGGGCCAGTTGATGCTTTTCCAGCAGGTGCCGGAAGTTCATGATCGTGGTGTCTTCAGGTATCGGGGCGCTCAAGGTCAGGCGTGCAAACTGGCGCATGGGCGTGATTTCGTAGAGCGCTTCTTCCATGGCCGGGTCGCTCAGGGAGAACCAGTTCTGCAGCAGATGAATGCGCAGCATGGTTTCCAGAGGATAAGGTTTTCTGCCTCCGCCGGCCTTGGGGTAGAACGGCTCGATCAGGCCCAGTAGACCTGTCCAGGGCACGACCTGATCCATCTCGGCGAGGAAGCGTTCGCGGCGTGTCTGCTTACGCTTGCCGGCATATTCGAAATCGGAAAAGCTCATCTGGCTCATGGGCGGCTCGGATCAGGTGGTCAGGCGTATTTCAGCACATCTTGGGACTTGTTCGGAGATTCCTTAAGGCCATTCACCCACCCACCCACAGACCTCATTTACAAGCGTTTACATTTAAAGTATCTAGATGATCATTCAACATTGTCAACACTTCCTCTTTAGAATAAAAAAACTCCTCGCCTGCACTCATACCACCTAGTACATCGAAAATTTCATTGAGCCGCTCATCCTCAAACTCATACACGCATTCATCTAAATGCTTGGCATATATATATATGGCGCACAGCGGGGGATTATAAGGTACAGACTCTATATGAGCGACTATTTCCTCAAGTAATTTAATCTCTCTTTCATTGTTTTTCACGATTAGCACCTACACTGACAATTATTTATGGCTCGGCCGTTCGAATTCGAGAGTCCTTGATCGATATCTGTTTTAGTTGGAGGGTAGTGTGGCAGTTCTAATAACGTCCCATTAGCCATTTTTGGATGAACACGGTTTACCTTCCCGAAATGATCATAAGTCTCCTCCCATGTACGCACTTGGCCAGTAGCCGGGTTGTATTCAGTAACATGTGACCTCCCTCTAGTAGGTCCAGACGTCCTGGCTAATGCTTCTTTATCGTCATACCTGATACGACCATCTGGCAGCTTACGTATACGCTCAGCAGATTTTTCTGCGCCCTGCAAAGCAGATAGTTTGCGCTTTAACTTTTGAGAAGGGCTATCGCATCTTAACCCCAGCGGATCAACCCACCCCGTAGGATTCGGCGCATACGCATAC
>JAKJHY010000095.1 GCA_021648845.1 Mycobacterium sp. MBM
TGCTTACGGTTTGCGCCACGCTCACCACATCGCCGCCCACAATCGCTGCCGGGCTGTTCATGGCGAAGTACACACCAGGCTCGATCACCGAAGCGGCAACCATTGCCATGATGGCGACGAACGACTCCATCAACATGCCGCCGTAGCCGATGTAACGGGCGTTGCTTTCGTTATCCAGCAGTTTGGGGGTAGTACCCGAGGCAATCAGTGCGTGGAAACCCGATACCGCGCCGCACGCAATGGTGATGAACAAGAATGGGAACAGGCCGCCCTTCCAGACCGGACCGTTACCGTCGATGAACTGAGTGACCGCCGGCATTTTCAGCTCGGGCATGGTGACCAGAATCCCGATGGCCAGCGCGACGATGGTGCCGATTTTAAGGAACGTCGACAGGTAATCACGCGGTGCCAGTACCAGCCACACTGGCAAGACCGCCGCGACAAAGCCGTAACCGATCAGCATCCAGGTGATTTGCGTACCGGTGAAGGTGAACACCGGCGCCCACTCAGGGCTTGCCGCAATCTGGCCCCCCAGCCAAATGGAACCCAGCAACAACAGCACACCCATCACGGAGATTTCACCGATGCGTCCCGGGCGGATGTAGCGCATGTAAATGCCCATGAACATCGCAATCGGGATGGTGGCCATCACCGTAAACATGCCCCACGGGCTCTCGGCCAAGGCTTTGACCACGATCAGCGCCAGCACCGCGAGGATGATGATCATGATCAGGAAGCAGCCAAACAGCGCGATGGTGCCCGGTATTTTGCCCATCTCCTCGCGCACCATGTCGCCCAGGGAGCGACCGTTGCGGCGGGTTGACATGAACAGGACCATGAAGTCCTGCACCGCACCGGCCAGCACCACACCGGCAATCAGCCAAAGCGTGCCCGGCAGGTAACCCATCTGCGCAGCCAGTACCGGGCCGACCAAAGGTCCGGCACCGGCAATGGCAGCAAAGTGGTGACCGAAAAGAATGTGTTTGTTGGTCGGCACATAGTCCAGACCATCGTTGTTGACCACTGCGGGCGTGGCGCGCAATGGGTCCAGCTGCATCACCTTGGTGGCGATAAACAAACTGTAATAACGATAAGCGACCAGATAGATGGCAACGGCTGCCACTACGATCCACAAGGCGTTGATCGCCTCGCCTCGGCGCAAGGCCACTACGCCCAAGGCGCAGGCTCCTACAATCGCCAGCACTAACCACGGAATGTGGCGTAGCAGGCTATTTTTATTATTCATTTTTATATTCCGGCCAGTTGGACAAGAAGGACTGCCCCCGGAGTTTAGCGTCCCCAGCACTAAAGACCAGCCCCTGACGTTGGCCTAGAGCCTTCTTTCAAGTTTTTTTGCACGACTGGCGTTTGCCGTTGTGCGTCTATAGTTCAGGCATAACCAGAGGGTTTGAACATGCACCAGCACCCCGCAGAACGTCGGCGTTTTACCCGTATCCCCTTCGATGCCCAAACAAAAATCAGTCAGGGGCCACGTCATTGGTCGGTCAAACTGCTGGATGTGTCACTTAAAGGGTTGCTGGTCGAAAAACCGCAGAGTGGGTGCCTCGCTCCAGGGCAGACATTTACCGCCAATATCCATCTCAGCGATGAGACCCACGTCATCATGGAGGTACGTTTAGCCCATGAGGATGCGCAACACTTGGGTTTTGAGTGCACACACATCGGCCTGGACTCGATCAGCCACCTGCGGCGGCTGGTCGAATTGAATATGGGCGATGAGCAATTACTGGAGCGAGAGTTAGGGGCGCTGATCAGCACGCAGTAACTTATTCCTCGAATAAAGCATCCAGCGCCTGCTCCAGACGGGTCACGCCGATAATCTGCAATCCCGGTGGCGATTCTTTAGGGGCATTGCCCTTGGGCACGATGGCGCGTTTGAAACCATGTTTGGCGGCCTCTTTCAGCCGCTCCTGACCACTGGGCACTGGTCGTACTTCACCTGATAAACCAACTTCGCCAAACACCAGCAGATCGTGGGGCAGCGGACGATTACGCAGGCTGGACATCACGGCCGCCATCAATGCGAGGTCGGATGCGGTCTCCAGCACTTTGACCCCACCCACCACGTTGAGAAATACGTCCTGATCGTGGGTTGGAATGCCGCCATGACGGTGCAACACCGCGAGCAGCATCGCCAGTCGGTTTTGATCCAGTCCCAGCGTTACACGGCGCGGGTTGGACATATGGCTGTCATCCACCAGCGCTTGCACTTCGACCAGCATCGGCCGCGTGCCCTCCCATGTCGCCATGACCACGCTACCGGGGACTTCTTCTTGTGCTCGCGTCAGGAAAATCGCCGAAGGGTTGGAGACTTCTTTCAAGCCCTTGTCGGTCATGCCGAATACACCCAGTTCGTTGACCGCACCGAAACGGTTTTTTACTGCACGCAGTAACCGCAGACGCCCGTCGGACTCACCCTCGAAATACAACACGGTGTCGACCATGTGTTCCAGCACACGCGGGCCTGCCAGCGCGCCCTCTTTGGTCACGTGACCAACGAGGAAGATCGCCGTGCCGCTGGATTTTGCATAGCGCACCAACAACGCAGCACTCTCGCGCACCTGCGACACTCCGCCTGGCGCCGACTGCAACTGCTCAGTGAAGATGGTCTGGATCGAGTCGATCACCATCACCTTGGGTTTTTCGAGCTTGGCAGTGGCGATGATGTTTTCGATGCAGGTCTCGGTCATCACCTTCAGTTGATCCTGCGGCAAGCCCAGCCGACGTGCGCGCATGGCCACTTGCTGCTGGGACTCTTCGCCGGTCACATACAGCGCGGGCATGCGCGTCGCCATGTGACACAAGGTTTGCAGCAGGATGGTGGACTTGCCGATGCCGGGGTCGCCACCGATCAACACCACGGAGCCATCTACCAGACCGCCGCCAAGTACCCGGTCCAACTCACCGGAAGCCGTAGAGAAACGCGGGATTTCTTCGATGCTGACTTCGGCCAGGGTTTTGAGCTGAGCTTGTTGACCCGTCCAGCCGCTGCGACCGCTGGGCGGAGCCGCTGCGCCACTTTCAACGATGGTTTCGACCAAGGTGTTCCACACACCGCACTCGGCGCACTGCCCTGACCACTTGGGAAAGGTTGCACCACACTCGGTGCAGCCGAAAATGCGCTTGGGCTTAGCCATCTGAACTCCACGGAAAAACCGCGATGATAGCCCACCCGGCCCGGATCAGTGCGACACCGGCATGCGGATTTCACCGTTGGCCAGCCGAGCGGCACTGTTGCCCAAGGGGTCTTCGGCGTTCAGATCGGCCCCTTTACCCGATAAGTCGTTGAGCAGTTCAACCCGTTTGAACAGGCCCGCGTACATCGCGGCGGTCTGGCCTGCGCCGTTGCGCTGGTCAGGATTGCAGTCGGTGGCCAAAAGCCTGCGAGCGATCTTGAGTTCGCCTTTGAAAATCGCGCCCATCAGGGCTGTGTTACCGCGTTTGTCTTGCACACACGCATTGGCGCCCGCGGCGAGCAAGTGCTCCACGGCTTCGGACTGGCCGTGATACGCGGCCAGAATCAACGCGCTGTAGCCTTTGCTGTCTTGCGTGTCGAGCGAATAACCGGACTCGATGAAGGTGTCGAGCATCGCCACATCACCGCGGCGGGCGGCATCAAAGTAATAGTCCTGAAGCTGAACGCGCACATCGGGTTCTGCGGCGGCGCAAATGCTGCTGACAAGCAGCAAAGCCAGGGAAATAAAAATTCGCATAGTGAGTAACCTGCAATGACGCGTTTGAATCAAAAGCCCCTCACCCCACCCTCTCACAGGGAGAGAAGGGTGGGGTGAGGTCTAGCGGTTAATCCACCAGTTTGGCTGCCAGAGCCTTGACCCGTGCCAAGTCACCTTTGGCCACTTTTGTCACACCTGTGCCGTACTCAGGATCAGCTTTGTAGAGGAACGACAAGATGATGTGCTTGCTTTCATCATCTGTTGTGGCCAGCGACCCGCCGAAGCTTTCAATCAGATCGTTACG
>JAKJHY010000096.1 GCA_021648845.1 Mycobacterium sp. MBM
GTCGCGCCGATCTGGCAAGCCACCCCGCCTGCCGAGCGCGCCGCCATTCTGGAGCGTGCCGCAGACTTGATGGAAGCCGAGATCCAGCCACTCATGGGCCTGTTGGCACGTGAGGCGGGCAAGACCTTCGCCAACGCCATCGCCGAAGTCCGTGAAGCCGTCGACTTCTTGCGTTACTACGCCGTACAAGCGCGCAACGACCTGACCAACGACGCGCACCGCCCATTGGGTCCGGTGGTCTGCATCAGCCCGTGGAACTTCCCGCTGGCGATTTTCAGCGGTCAAGTTGCTGCCGCCCTGGCCGCCGGGAACCCGGTGCTGGCCAAGCCGGCCGAGCAAACGCCGCTGGTCGCCGCACAAGCAGTGCGTATCCTGCTGGAAGCCGGTATCCCCGAAGGCGTGCTGCAATTGCTGCCGGGCCGTGGCGAAACCGTCGGTGCGCGTCTGGTCGGCGACGATCGCGTCAAAGGCGTGATGTTCACCGGTTCCACCGAAGTCGCCCGCTTGCTGCAACGCAACATTGCCGGCCGTCTGGATGCACAGGGTCGTCCGATCCCGCTGATCGCCGAAACCGGCGGTCAAAACGCCATGATCGTCGATTCCTCGGCATTGACCGAACAAGTGGTCATCGACGTGGTGTCCTCGGCCTTCGACAGCGCTGGCCAACGTTGCTCGGCACTGCGCGTGCTGTGCTTGCAGGAAGATTCGGCTGATCGCGTCATCGAAATGCTCAAAGGTGCAATGGCTGAATCGCGCATGGGTAATCCTGAGCGCTTGAGCGTGGACATTGGCCCGGTGATCGACGCCGAAGCCAAAGCGGGCATCGAGAAACACATCCAGGGCATGCGTGACAAAGGCCGCAACGTGTTCCAGATGGCGATTGCCGACATCGAAGAATGCAAGCGCGGCACCTTCGTCATGCCGACCCTGATCGAGCTGGAAAGCTTCGACGAGCTGGAACGCGAAATCTTCGGCCCAGTGCTGCACGTGGTGCGCTACAAGCGCAAAGACATTGACCAATTGATCGCTCAGATCAATGCGTCGGGTTACGGCCTGACGCTGGGCGTGCACACCCGCATCGACGAAACCATTGCCAAAGTGGTCAACAGCGTCAATGCCGGTAACGTCTACGTAAACCGCAACATCGTTGGCGCAGTGGTCGGCGTCCAGCCGTTTGGTGGCGAAGGCTTGTCAGGCACAGGCCCTAAAGCCGGCGGCCCTTTGTACCTGTTCCGCTTGCTGTCGACCCGTCCGGGCAATGCCATCGAGCAGTCGTTCGCCAAGGTCGATGCCATCAGCGCACCCGACACCCAAGCCCGCGAAGCCTTGAGCAAACCGCTCAAAGCACTGCAAGCCTGGGCCGACAACAACCAGCAGGCCAGCTTGGCCGAGTTGTGCAGCGAATTCGCCGCCCATTCGCAAAGCGGTATCACTCGCTTGCTCAATGGTCCGACGGGCGAGCGCAACAGCTACGCCATCCTGCCGCGCGAACACGTGCTGTGCCTGGCCGAAGTGGAAAGCGACGTGCTGACTCAACTGGCAGCGGTATTGGCCGTAGGCAGCTCTGCGGTCATGCCGGAAAGCGAACTGGCCAAAGCCCTGCTCGCCCGTCTGCCAAAAGAGGTGCAGGCACGCATCAAACTGGTGGCTGACTGGACCAAAGACGACGTGATCTTTGACGCTGTCCTGCATCACGGCGACTGCGATCAATTGCGTGACGTGTGCCAGCAAGTGGCCAAGCGCGCAGGCGCGATCGTCGGCGTGCAAGGCTTGTCTCAGGGCGAAACCAACATCGCGCTGGAACGTCTGGTGATTGAACGCGCATTGAGCGTCAACACCGCAGCCGCAGGGGGTAATGCGAGCTTGATGACCATCGGTTGATGGATTAACCGAACGCTGAAAATAAAAACCGGGCACCTGTGAGGGTGTCCGGTTTTTTAATGTCCGAGCAACGGCTAACGTACTTGGCAGACCTTGGCTATCAGTAGGGCACATAGACCAATAGCATCATCATCAAGATGAAAACCATCCACACAACAGCACCGCATACTGCCCAAACACGGTTGGCAACGTTCAGTGTCCGGTTTTTTTTGCCCTGTGGGTCGTTGTGCAAACAATTGACGGCGCGTTGCGCTCCGATCAACAACCACCCGCACGCCACAAACAACCCCCAATTCAGAAGGATAAATATCCAGAAGGACGGTTCATCTCCCTCAATCACCATGCTGATAATGGGTAATGCCCAAGCGATGCCTAACAGAGCGGCCCTCCGTGTCGGGAACCATTGGTAAGTGCGACCTGACACATCCAGTGCCTGCTGAATCCTGCTGAACAGCGAAAAAACATAGACCCCGTTAAAAAGAGCGCGAAAGACCGGCAAAACCTGTGTCCCGGTAGAGCGTTGATAACATTTCCAATGTTGGTAGAACCATGCGAACAAATACAAACCCATCGTGACGCCATACATGAATGACAGTTTTTTAATCGAGACCACATAAAACTCGGCGGGCTTTACACCTGCGAGTGAAGTGTCCTGAGTCATGAGTGCGTTCCAACCAAAAGAAAGCTACGACCCTGATCCATTCCTCAGATTTAAAAAACCCCCCGGCTCTGATCTTCATGCAGGACAAATCTGATTTATTGTCCGAGTTCAATGTCTGGAGAGGCCTTATCCTGCGAAAACTTAATATTGTAAAACTCCAACAAACTTAAGCCTTGGCTAAAAGCCTCCCTGACTTCGGCACTTTGTTGCAGCAGCTCGGGGCTGGGTTGTGCGTGTTGTTCGGGAGGTATCGGTTTGGACCATTCGACAATTGAGTCAGGGAACGCCGCTTTGGGCTGATTGCTTACCCATTGGGCGAGTCGGCAGGGCAAAGTCCAGCCGCTGCAAAACTGAATCGTCAAAAAGCCAAAGGCATACACCGGCCAAGCGTGCATTTCGCGGTAAACCTCGCGACACATATGAAAGTAGGCCACGGTGCCTTCCTGAAACTCTTCATCCGTCAACAACGTGACTGGCACCGCTTCCGGCCCCTCTTCCATGTACACCCTCAGGGCCTCCCATTCACTGACTGCCAGACTCAAGTGCCCGGTAGGAATGGTCAGCCACGCCACAGCGCCACTGCTGCTGTCGCGCAGACCGATCATCAGTGAAGCGCTGGGCATGACGGCGTATTCAGTCACCACCGGGCCTACCGTGACGCAGGCAATTACTTCCTCCCAAGGCACGATTAACGGCGGCTGGCCTTTTTTAGGGACATACGCCACTTCGCGGCGTTGGCGGTTGAAACGGACGGGGGGTTCATTTATGACTTTCAGAATGGATTTGGTCAGGGGGATACCTGCCATTAGAATTAAGAGAACAAGAAAGCCCCATAAATAATAATTAGGAATTATGAAATTTATTAAAAAACCAAGTACCGGTTCACCAGAGTTAAAATACTCAAAAAAACCCAAACCTAAACCAGAAAGAAAAAAAAGAACAAAAATATTCACAATCGAACCTACAGACACTCTAACTGCAAATTCTAAACCTCCAGCACTGGGAGCAAAGTCCAAGAACACACCATTAATCTCTTTATGCATCCGCTGACCACTAAAAGCGTTTACTCCCGTAGGCAAAGGTCGAGGAGCCAGATATAAAACTTCCGCACCTTGTTTCTTTTCAAAGTCTCCTGCATGGGGCAATCGATTATATTTGGCCTCATCCATTATTCTGCCCCACACTTAAACTTACGAACAAGCTCACTCTTATAGAATAAATTTTCACTTGTTCAAAGTCGCTCATCGACCCACTTCCGCTGTTGCCGAGATGTCTTCATCTGCAAACTTAATATTATAAAACTCCAACAAATTTAAGCCCTGGCTAAAAGCCTCCCTGACTTCGGCACTTTGTTGCAGCAGCTCGGGGCTGGGTTG
>JAKJHY010000097.1 GCA_021648845.1 Mycobacterium sp. MBM
TGCGGGACTTTGGCAAACAGGTCGAAGCCATCGCTGTGCTGGCCACTGAGGGCCTCGGCCAATAGCTTGCCCGCCAAATGCGTGGCATTCACCCCATGCCCGGAATAAGCCTGAGCGAAGTACACGTTCGGCTGATCGGGCAAACGGCCAATCTGCGGTAAGCGGTTGGCACCAATACCGATCATGCCGCCCCATTGAAAGTCGATTTTCACGTCTTTTAGATGAGGGAATACTTCGAGCATTTTCGGCCGCATGTAAGCCGCAATGTCCTGCGGGTCACGTCCTGAATAATGGCAAGCACCACCGAACAACAAGCGCCGATCGGCCGAAAGGCGGTAGTAGTCCAAGGCCACGCGCTGATCGCACACCGCCATGTTTTGCGGCAACAGGGCGTGGGCCTGCGCTTCGCTCAACTGTTCGGTGGCGATGATGTAACTGCCAGCCGGCAGCACTTTGCCACTCAATTGAGGGTTGAGGTCTTTAAGGTAGGCGTTGCAGCCCAGCACCAGGCTGTTGGCGCGCACAGAACCTTGAGCGGTGTGCACGCGCACTTGCGGGCCGTAATCAATGCGCGTCACTGCGCTGTGTTCGAACAGCTTGACGCCCAACTGTGCCGCTGCACCCGCTTCCCCCAAGGCCAGGTTGAGCGGGTGAAGGTGCCCCGAGCCCATGTCGACAAACCCGCCCACATAACGATCAGACCCCACCACACTGCGCACTTCGTTGGCCTGCAACAATCGCGTCTCATGGCGATAACCCAAACTGCGCAATTCATCTGCTTCTTCGGCAAAGCCTTCGAGGTCGCGAGGCTTGTTGGCCAAATCGCAATATCCCCAGGTCAGGTCGCAGGCGATATTGAAGCGCTCAACACGCTGGCGCACGATTTCCACAGCTTGCAGCCCCATCAGCTTCATCTGACGCACACCGTCCTTGCCGATGATGCCTTCAAACTGCTCAAGGCCATGGCCCACACCACGTATCAGTTGCCCGCCGTTACGCCCACTGGCACCCCAGCCGATCTTGTGCGCTTCAAGCAAGATCACGCTCATACCGCGCTCGGCCAGCTCCAACGCCGTGTTCAACCCGGTAAAGCCCCCGCCCACTACGCACACATCGGCCACATGTTCGCCTTGCAGCACCGGATGATCGGGCTGCGGCAAGCTGCTGGCGGCGTAATAAGAGGCGGTGTGCTGGCTGCGCTGAACAGGGGCGTTCATGTGCGTGATCCTGATTATTTGTGTTTGGAAAATTTGACGGAGCATAAGCCGTGCCATTCACATGGGGCAAGAACAGCTGGACGGCGCTGTCTAGGGCAGGGGTTTTCAGGCAGACTCTGCGGCCTTTTAAAAATCGGTACGCCCTGGATGAGCTGCAACAGTCATAAAATCCGCTTCCTGCGCCAGCAAATACCATCGTTTGAGTGCGTACCGGGTTGCCATGACTGCTGCGGACCGGTGACCACCTCGTCTGAAGAAATGGCGCGCTTGCCGCGCAAGACAGCTGCCGAGCAGGAAGCGGCCATGGACGAGCTGAACTGTGTGCATTTGGGCCCCAACGGCTGCACGGTGTACGAAGAACGCCCGCTGATTTGCCGCCTGTTCGGCACCACACCGACCTTGCCTTGCCCCAACGGGCGGCGACCGGTGGAGCTGATCCACCCCAGCGCTGAAAAATTGGTGCATGAATACATCGCCAGTACGCGACAGGTTTTGGTCTGAAACACCAAAAGCCTCTCCCTCTCCCTCAGGGACAGGGCAAGGGCCGCTGTTAATCTGCAATCGGCAAATTCAGGCTCTCTTTCACTTCTTCCATCACGATGTAGCTTTTGGACTCGCGCACATGGGGCAATTTCAACAAGATATCGCCCAATAGTTTGCGGTAGGACGCCATTTCGCTAATGCGCGCCTTCACCAGATAGTCAAAGTCCCCCGACACCAAATGGCATTCCAATACATGGGGAAGCTTCAACACGGCCCGTCGGAACTCATCAAATGTATCGCCAGATTTGTAGTCGAGGCTGATCTCGACGAACACCAGCAAACTGCCCTGCAAATGCTGCGGATTGAGCCGGGCGTTGTAGCCCATGATGATCCCTTCGCGTTCCAGCCTGCGCACCCGTTCGGTACAGGGCGTGGTAGACAGCCCGACCTTCTCTCCCAGCTCGGTAAACGAGATCCGGCCATCGGCCTGCAAGATGCGCAAAATGTTGCGATCAATCTTGTCCAGCTCACGCTTTGTTTGATGATTTGTACGCATAGGAGAATCTCCTTTGTCAAAAGCGTTTTGGCCGAGAATTGTCGCCAAATATAGCCGTTTATACAGTGAATTCCACTAGCCAATGGTTCCTATACTGCGCCCATCTTCGCTTTGAACAATAAACGTCTGCGGCTGGCCGCGATGAGGGATATAAATATGCGAGTTATGGTATTGGGTGGCGGCGTTATTGGTACTGCCAGCGCCTATTATCTGGCCCGAGCCGGTTTTGAAGTGGTCGTGGTCGACCGTCAGCCAGCCGTAGCAATGGAAACCAGTTTTGCCAACGCAGGCCAGGTCTCGCCAGGCTATGCCTCGCCGTGGGCCGCACCGGGCGTGCCGCTCAAGGCCATCAAATGGTTGCTGGAGCGCCACGCGCCTTTGGCGATCAAGGCCACCGCCAATATCGACCAATACCTGTGGATGGCGCAGATGCTGCGCAACTGCACCGCCAGCCGTTATGCCGTGAACAAAGAGCGCATGGTGCGCCTGTCTGAATACAGCCGTGACTGCCTCGACGAACTGCGCGCCGAAACCGGCATTGCCTACGAGGCCCGTAACCTGGGTACGACTCAACTGTTCCGCACCCAAGCGCAATTGGATGGCGCAGCCAAAGACATCGCCGTACTCAAAGAGTCTGGCGTGCCCTACGAACTGCTCGACCGCGCTGGCATTGCCCGCGTTGAGCCGGCGCTGGCCAATGTGACCGACATTCTGGCTGGCGCCCTGCGCCTGCCGAACGATCAAACCGGCGATTGCCAGATGTTCACCACTCGCCTGGCCGAAATGGCAAAAAACCTTGGCGTCGAATTCCGCTTCGGTCAGGACATTCAGCGCCTGGACTACGCAGGCGACCGTATCAACGGCGTAATGATCGACGGCAAGCTCGAAACCGCAGACCGCTATGTGCTGGCACTGGGCAGCTACTCTCCACAGCTGCTCAAGCCGCTGGGCATCAAGGCGCCGGTCTACCCGCTCAAAGGGTACTCGCTGACCATTCCGATCACTGACCCGAACATGGCGCCGACGTCGACGATTCTCGATGAGACCTACAAGGTCGCGATCACCCGCTTCGATAACCGCATCCGCGTCGGTGGCATGGCTGAAATAGCCGGTTTTGACCTGTCGCTTAACCCACGTCGGCGCGAAACCCTGGAGATGATCGTCAACGACCTTTATCCTTTGGGCGGCGATTTGAGCCAGGCCAGCTTCTGGACCGGCCTGCGCCCAACCACCCCCGATGGCACCCCGATTGTGGGCGCGACCCCGTTCAAGAACCTGTTCCTGAACACCGGTCACGGCACACTCGGTTGGACGATGGCGTGTGGTTCGGGCCGCTACCTCGCAGACGTCATGGCGAAGAAAACGCCGCAGATCAGCACCGAAGGCCTCGATATTTCCCGTTATGGCAACCCACAGGAGACTGCAAAACATGGCAATCCAGCGCCAGCTCACCAATGAACGCATGAGCCAAATCGTTGCCCATAACGGGACGGTTTACCTCTCAGGGCAAGTGGGTGACGACATGAATGCGGGCGTAGAGCAGCAAACCCGCGAAACCCTGAAAAATATTGAGCATTTGCTGGATATCGCGGGCACCGACAAAAACCACATCTTGTCAGTCACCATTTACCTCAAAGACATTGATGCCGACTT
>JAKJHY010000098.1 GCA_021648845.1 Mycobacterium sp. MBM
CCGGAGGCTTGGGCAGAGGTTGTGCCCGACGGATCATTTCCAGGGTGGCCCGGTCCAGATCAGCATTGCCTGAGCGCCCGACCAATTCGTAGGACAGCACCTTGCCTTGCGCATCGACTACAAAGCGCAGACGGTTCAGACCTTCTTTGCCCCGCGATTGAGCAGCAGCCGGGTACTTTTTGTACTTGCCCAGGTGGGCCAGTAAAGTACCTTCCCAACTGGCTTTGGCTGCCAGTTGTTGCGCCGAAGGGCCACGGGTCTGTGCGGCTGACTTCTCGCTGGGCGCCTTGGTCGGCGTCGCGTCGCTCGGTTTCTCTTCTGAAGGTTTCTCTTTGACCGGGTCAGGTTTTTCCACAGGCTTGGGCGGTTGAGGCTTTTGCTTGGGTTTGACCGGCTTGGGAACAGAAATCTTCGGCTTGGGCGCTTCGGCCAGCTTGGGGATCGGCAACTCTTCTACTGGAGCCGGCGGTTGTGGTGGTGTCACCACTTTCGGCGGCGCAGGAGGAGGCGGTGCCGGCAGCGGCGCGAGATCGACCATCATCGCCTGGGGCGGAAGTTCGATTGCGCGCGGGTTAGACCATTGCAGGGCGAGAATTACCGCCACTGCATGGACACCCAACACCACGGCCAGGCTGGTTGCGTAACGCGTCATCTTTTGGCGCGCTATGGTCATTTCTTGGCTGCCGTCTCAAGTCCGACCAACCCGACCTTCAAGTAACCGGCTGCGCGCAATGCATCCATGACGCTCATCAAGTCACCGTAGTCCACACCCTTGTCGGCCTGGAAGAAGATCGTTGTGTCTTTGTTGTTATGCGTACGGGCGTCCAGAGTCGGACCCAGCGCTTCAACGGTGACGGGTTCTTCGCCCAGGTACAGGCGCTGATCCGCCTTGACGCTAAGGAACACCGGTTTCTCGGGGCGCGGCGCCGGTTTGGCGCTGGACGCGGGCAGGTCAACCTTTATATCCACGGTGGCCAGCGGTGCGGCCACCATGAAGATGATCAGCAGTACCAGCATTACGTCGATAAAGGGTGTGACGTTGATTTCGTGGTTCTCGGCCAGATCGTCGTCTGCGCCTTCTTTCAAATGCAGGCCCATGGCCGATTACCCCACTTTCACCATGTGCGGTTGCGAGCTGCGCTCAGGCGGCAGGTGATCAAGGTCACGGCTAACCAGCAGCAACACTTCAGCCGATGCGTCCGCCACTTGAGCTTTGTAGCCGGTGATGGAGCGGGCGAAAACGTTGTAAATCACAACCGCAGGGATCGCCGCTACCAGGCCCAATGCCGTGGCCAACAGCGCCTCGGCAATACCCGGCGCCACAACGGCCAGGTTAGTGGTTTGGGTTTTGGCGATGCCGATAAAGCTGTTCATGATGCCCCACACGGTGCCGAACAGACCCACGAACGGTGCTGTCGAACCAATGGTGGCCAACACGCCTGTGCCGCTGCTCATGTTGCGACCGCACGCCGCAACCAGACGCTCAAGACGGAAGCTGACGCGCTCTTTGATGCCTTCTTTTTCACGGCTATTGGCCGACAGACGCATCTCTTCAAGGGCGTCTTGCACCAGCAGGTGAGCCAGCGTGCCCTCTTTAGTGGCCGATTCGCTGGCCTCTTTAAGGGTGCGGGCTTTTTTCAGGCTGGCGATTTCGGAGCGCAGACGACGCTTGGCGCCCAGCACTTCGAAGCCTTTGGCGATCCAGATGGTCCACGTGATGATCGAAGCGATTGCCAGACCGATCATCACGATTTTGACGATGATGTCGGCGTTTTTGTACATGCCCCACGGCGACAGGTCATGGGCCATGCCCAAGCTGTTGTCTTCTTCGGCGACGATTTGTGGTGCGTCATCCGCAGGGGCCACAACACCCTCAGCCTGGGCTGGATCTGTAGCACCCGGCGCTGCAACAGGCGCGGTGGCATCAGCGGCAGCAGCACTAACGGTTGCAGGAGGTACGGCAGCGTTCGCTGGCTCATCGGCAAATGCCGCAGCCGGAGCAAGCAACAGGCTGAACATCAGCGCCGCCACACCACGCCAAAGGCGTGCAGGGCTCAACAGCTGGGTTGGCGAAGCGGTGGAATGATTGCGTGTCATGCTAGCCGGACCTGAGAAGTTTTGAGGTTTTGCCCTACAACGCGTGTAAGACCAAGGACAAATGATGCGTTATTATTGCAAGTAATTCTTGTTAACAAAAGCAATAGCACCTGTTTTTTTCCAAGGTCACGACCAACGTCTGACCTTTTTTGGCCGCTTTGCAGCTTTTCATTAGGAGTTTGAGATGCCCAACGCCTCTGTCTTGATCGTCGGTTGTGGCGATGTCGGAAGTCGACTCGCCACTCAGTTACTGAAGGACGAATGGAAGGTTTACGGATTAAGGCGATCCATCGATCAACTGCCTGAAGGCGTGAATGGCGTCGCGGCCGACCTGTTTAAAGACCCGTGCCCGGCGCAATGGCCCACGGGCCAAATCGACTATGTGGTGTACAGCGTCGCCGCCACCGAGCACGACGAAGCGGGTTACCAAGCCGCGTATGTCGATGCGCTCAAACGCACGCTCGGTTGGCTCAAGCAACACAATCAACACCCCAAGCACCTGCTGTTCGTTTCCAGCAGCGGTGTTTATGTGCAGCAGGCAGGTGAGTGGGTCGATGAAACCTCACCGGCCGAGGCTACCAATTACTCAGGGCGGATCATGCTGGACGCGGAGCAGATCGCCTTGAACAGCGGCATTCCCGCCAGCGTAGTGCGCTTGACCGGGATCTACGGTCCTGGCCGGGAGTGGCTGCTGGGGCAGGTGCGCAAGGGCTATCGCGTGGCTGTTGAACCGCCTCTTTATGGCAACCGCATCCACGCCGATGACGCGGGTGGACTGCTGGCCTATCTGCTTGAGGCTCATCAACACGACAAAACGTTGGAGGACTGCTATATCGGGGTCGATGATGCTCCTGCGCCATTGTCAGAGGTTGTGAACTGGTTACGTGAGCAATTGGGCGTGACCGAGTGGTCTGAAGAGGCAAGCGTAAGGCGGGCGGGGAGCAAGCGTTGCAGTAATGCACGCGCCAAGGCCCTGGGATGGGAGCCGCGCTACCCAAGCTATCGCGAAGGTTATGCGGCGATTTTGGCGGGACAGCCTGGCAAAGCACACTGATTACTCATGAGCTGGCGAAGGCTGCGCGCTTTTGACCTTAAAGGCTCGCAGCCTGCGGGGCGTTGGAAGTGATCAGCGCTGCTTCTCAAGCACCCATTCGCGCTTGCCGGGGTACAACTGAGGCATTTCGTCTGGCTGGGAGGCATCCAGCGCTTCAAAAATTTCGAGCTGTTTGCCATTGCGCACAAAGATGTGAGCCGCACCGGTCTCACCTTGCTGGAGCCAAAGGCTGTCGTATTCGCCGCTCATCGACGCACAATCACCTGCCAGGCACAGGGCGTAGGCGTTCATGCCCGGCAAACCCTTGAGCTGTCCGCCAGCCAAAAAGGTCACGCTGGCGCCTTGGCCTGCACCCTCGGCAATACGCCATTGGCCACCCAGGTAAGCCGTTTTGAGGGCTTTTTCAAAGCTGGTGCCCAGCGGATCTTGCGCCGCCACATTCACTGACGAGCGGGCAAAGACCTGTTGAGGATCGGCGTCTGCCGCCGCTTGTAACAGCTCTTCGCCTGCAAGGCTCAAAGCCGTTGCCGAACTGCCATAGAAATCGACTTGCCACACGCCCATGTCTTCGGGTTGCAGCTTGCCCTCCACTCGCTCAAAGCCATTGGTGTAGCGGGCTTGAGCGGTTTGAGTGTCGATGTCCCACTCAAGGTTAGGGCCATACGCCAGCAACGCTTCACGCAGGTTGCCACCTTTGGCCGCCGCATCAATCGCTGCTTG
>JAKJHY010000099.1 GCA_021648845.1 Mycobacterium sp. MBM
CCGCCGCCGCAGGCAAGCGCCGCGTACTGATACTGGGGGCCGGCCTGATCGGCTGCGAGTTTGCCAATGACCTGATCGCAGGCGGCTATGACGTGGATCTGGTCGCCCCGTGCGAGCAAGTCATGCCCACGTTATTGCATCCTGCGGCAGCAGCAGCGGTGCAAACCGCTCTTGAAGGTATCGGCGCACGCTTGCACCTAGGGCCGATACTCACGCGCCTGCAACGCACTGCGGACGGGGTTGAGGCGCATTTGTCTGATGGTAGCGTCATACGTTGTGACGTCGTGGTGTCAGCCATTGGCTTGCGCCCACGGACTGATTTGGCCGCCGCGGCCGGGATTCGGGTCAATCGCGGGATTGAAGTGGACCGCCTGCTCAAGACCTCCCACGCCAACATTTTCGCGCTGGGTGACTGCGCGCAGGTTGAGGGCCTGAGTTTGCTGTATGTCATGCCGCTGATGAGCTGCGCCCGCGCACTGGCCAAAACCCTGGCTGGCAACCCCACTGCTGTCAGCTATGGCGCCATGCCCATCACGGTAAAAACACCGGTGTGCCCGCTGGTGGTGTCGCCTGTGCCCCCAGGGTATGAGGGCGTTTGGTCGGTCGAAGGCAGCGGCCCAGACATCAAGGCGGTGTGCCGCGACGCAGATGGCAAATTGCTAGGTTATGCACTGACCGGTGAGGCCGTTCGCGAAAAACTGGCCCTCAACAAAGAGCTGCCTGCACTTTTGGCGTAAACGCTGGCAACTCTGTCGCATATGCCTTTGCCTTGGCTCAACAAAGGCCGGATCGAAGCTGGCGCCGGCCTTGGCCGCATGCCATTCTCACACCGGTCTGCCGCAGAGTAGAGCCTGCGGCGCCTAAGGCGTTGCTCCCTTGAGAGCAGCACGGACATAACAACAAAAAACCGTCAAAGAGGCTTCATCATGCGTAAACCCGATCTCGCCGCCGCTATCGCGGAAAAGGCTGACCTCACCAAAGAGCAAGCCAGCCGCGTGCTCAATGCCGTGCTCGAAGAAATCACCCAAGCCCTGCATCGCAAAGACAGCGTCACGCTGGTTGGCTTCGGCACCTTCGTTCAACGCCACCGCGGTGCCCGCACCGGCCAAAACCCGCAAACGGGTCAGCCAGTCACGATCAAGGCCAGCAACACCGTTGCGTTCAAACCGGGCAAGTTCTTGAAAGACAGCGTCAACCCTTAGTGACAAACCGGCCTTTCGTCACATGAGGCCTTGAAGAATGGGCAAGCTGGCGCGGCTGGCGGCCCATTCTTGATAGCGACAGGACAATCGTGCGGCCATAAGTGGCAAAACGCCCCCCATCTACGCCTATCCATGCAGATATATGGCGTTCTTTGAACAAATCGTTACACTGCGCCGGCCATTTATTTTTCCCTTGAGGCCGCGTACATGAAATTTCGTTTTCTGCTCTGGATGCTGGGCTTCATGATGAGCAGGGCCAGCCGAAAAAACCCGGCGTTTGCCCAACAACTGGTCGACAAAGACTTGGTGTTCCAGCTGCAAACCCTGGACGGCAGCGTCGCCCGTCACTTCAAAGTCAAAAACCAGCGCATTACCAGCCACTCAGGGCTGTACCCCGAGCCTGCGTTTGCTATCGCCTTCAAAGATGCGGCCTACGGTTTCGCGACCATGCAGGCCAAGAACAAACAACTGGCGTTCATGACCGGGATTCAGGACAAGTCGATCCAGATCAAGGGCAACCCTGCACTGGTGATCTGGTTCCAGGGCCTGACCAAGTACCTGAAACCACGTAAAAAACCAAAGGCTTAAACCCGGACTTCGACCGTGGCAGCCTTTGGCAGCTTCTACGAGGAGGAGGTAGCGCTGCGCGCTGTTCTTCGGCCAACCTGGCCCCGTAGGTCAGGCCTGACTGAATTGGGCGGCCAGCTCACGCAATAACACCTCGGCCTCCAGCACTTTGCTGACGACGTCTTCGGCTTTTTCGCGCGTTACGCCCAAGCTTTCAAACAGCGCGTCAGGCAGCGGGTCGTACGGGCCGTGCCCAATGCCACGGCTGCGCAGCAGCCCCACCGCCACGCACACCAGATTGGGGTACTGCGCATGTTCACCCGCGTAGTGCGGGTCATGTTGAAACCGCAGGGCCGCCGCCAGTTCGTCCGGCATGTCCCAATAGCGCATCAGCCAGGCGCCGATTTGCTCACGGGTAATACCCAGCAAATGCTGTTCAACCATGCTGTGACTGACATGCGGGTTGACTTCAAGGTGACGGCAAATCAGCGAGAAGTGCGGCGGAAACACGTGGGCCAACAGCAGATAGCCAAAATTGTGCAGCAGCCCCGCCAGGTACGTCAGACCGGTTTCAGGGCGTTCGGTCCGGGGCATGGCACGGGTCAGCCCCTCAATGACCGCCGCGGTGTAAATCGACTGCTGCCAGTAAGGCGTGCTCGATTGCGGGTGATCCTTGGGCAGGCTCAGGGTTTTACCCAGCGCCAGCCCCAGTGCCAGGTTAATCACCAGATCAAAGCCCAGTACGCGCACGATCGCGTCTTCAACTGAACGGATCTTGCCCGGCGAGGCGTAGTACGGTGACGCCGCCCAACTCATGACTTGTGCCGCCAGCGCAGGGTCCGTTTCGACAACGCCAGTGATGTCGTCGATGGTGGCGTTGGGGTCTACGCGCAGGCGGATGATTTTGCGTGCGGTTTCGGCCAACGGCGGGATTTCGATTGTCGCTTCAAGACGCTGCTGAATACGGCGCGCAGTGAACGCGTGCACCGCTTGAGTGATGGCCTCACCGTCTTCATCCGGGCGGTCCAGATTAAGCTTGATGGCTTCCAGCGGCTCGGCAAAACGCCCTGCGCTGGCCTTGGTCAGCATGCTTTTGAAGTGTTCCTGAGAAATCTCCAGCAACAGCCCCGGCTCACCGGCGTTAATCAACAGCAAGGGCTGTTGCAGCAGCTGTTCTTCATACAGGCAAGGCGAACTGGTGAGGGCCGGCAAACCTGGCAGCAGCGTCAACTCATGCTTGCCCAGCATGCGTTCAAGGTGCGCGGGCGCGACAGCCGTCATGCGCCGCCCGATCAGCTCGGCCAGACGATTGAGGTCAAGCAAGTGACTCTGCGGAAACAGCACCATGAGCGCGCCGACCGTGTCATCGAGCAACGCTGCTTGAACTTTGCGTGCGGGGTTAAGGCCGGGGTGGTCAATGACTTCCCGGTACGGGATGGCCAACTCGCCAAGCAGCTGTCGAATAACCGACGGCGTGTGGGGAACAGTTGGGGCGCTGGCAACTTCAGTCATGGTGTGTGTCCGGTTCTTACAACTCAAATGTGGTAATCAGACAGTTAATCGGCCGCTGATCTATTTACTGAACGCGCCTTTAAACCTGCCCGTATTGCTGACCGTGGCGCAGCCAGCGGTCCAGCAAAGGGCTGACGTGGGAGGGCCAGCGTTCCAGCAGGGCTTGTGCCGCGTCGCGAACAGCGGGAAGCAGGTCGGCGTCACGCATCAAATCGGCAACTTTAAACTGCAAAAGCCCGGTTTGCCGGGTGCCAAGCATTTCGCCGGGGCCGCGCAGTTCGAGGTCTTTTTCGGCGATGACGAAACCATCGTTGGTCTCGCGCATGATGCCCAAACGCTGACGGCCAATTTGCGACAGCGGCGGGTGATACAGCAGCACGCAATGGCTCACTGCGCTGCCTCGACCGACGCGCCCGCGCAATTGGTGCAACTGCGACAAGCCCAGTCGTTCGGGGTTTTCGATGATCATCAGGCTGGCATTGGGCACGTCCACGCCGACTTCAATCACCGTAGTGGCAATCAGCAATTGCAACTCGCCGGCTTTGAA
>JAKJHY010000100.1 GCA_021648845.1 Mycobacterium sp. MBM
CTATCGGGCACATCGCAGACAGCGCGAAACGCTTGCAGCGGTTTGGCTTGAACCGCCACCCAGCAGCGCAATCCTGTTTCGGGCAACGTGTCGCCGGTGATACTGCGTTTGGTCGCGGCATGGGCATAGAGCGCGGGCAAGTGCGGCGCAGTGTCGAGGTCGAGCCACTTAACGTTCATGGCTCATGCCCCCAACAGGCTTTGGCCACACACGCGCAGCGCCTGCCCGCTGATCGCGCCTGACCCCGGCTGGCTGAGCCACGCCACGGCTTCGGCGACATCTTGCGCCAAGCCGCCCTGGCCCAGTGAACTCATGCGTCGGCCTGCTTCACGCAGCACAAACGGAATATGCGCGGTCATTTGGGTTTCGATAAACCCTGGCGCCACCGCATTGATGTTGATGCCGCGCTCGCTCAGCAACGGTGCCCAGGCTTGGGCCAAACCAATCAGCCCGGCTTTGCTGGCGGCGTAGTTGGTCTGCCCGCGATTACCGGCAATGCCGCTGATGGACGCCAGCACAATCACCCGGCCGTCATCGTGCAGGGTGCCGCTGTCCAGCAGGGCTTTGGTCAGCACTTGCGGGGCGTTGAGGTTGACCGCCAACACCGCGTCCCAAAACTCGGGGGTCATGTTGGCCAAGGTTTTGTCCCGCGTGATACCGGCGTTATGCACCACGATGTCGATACCGTCCGGCAATTGCTCGATGAGCTGTGGGGCGGCGTCTTGCGCGCAAATGTCCAGCGTGATGCTGCGCCCGCCCAAACGCGCAGCCAGCGCTTCAAGGTCATTTTTGGCCTGCGGTACGTCGAGCAACGTGACCTCGGCACCATCGCGGGCCAGAGTTTCGGCAATGGCGGCACCGATGCCGCGCGCCGCCCCGGTGACCAATGCCTTGCGCCCGGCCAGCGGCCGCGTCCAATCGGTGACGTGGGTTGCACACGGGGTCAGGCGCAACACTTGGCCACTGATGAACGCGCTTTTGGGTGACAGAAAGAACCTCAGCGCACCTTCGAGCTGGTCCTCGGCGCCCTCGGCCACATACAGCAGTTGCAGGGTGCTGCCGTTGCGCAGCTCCTTGGCCAATGAACGGCTGAAGCCTTCGAGCGCGCGCTGGGCGCTGGCGGCAAACGGGTCGCTCAGGGTTTCGGGCGCGCGCCCCAGTATCACGAGATGGGCGCTGTGTTGCAGGCTGCGCAGCAATGGCTGAAAAAACTCGCGCAGTTGCTTGAGTTGATCGGTGTGCAGCAGGTGGCTGGCATCAAACACCACGGCCTTGAGGGTGGGCCCCTGGCCTGGAATCCACGGGGTGGCCACCAGCGGTTCGGGGCCATAACTGAAAACCGCGTCGGTGA
Source organism: Mycobacterium sp. MBM (assembly GCA_021648845.1). Taxonomy (GTDB): domain Bacteria; phylum Actinomycetota; class Actinomycetes; order Mycobacteriales; family Mycobacteriaceae; genus Mycobacterium. The sequence continues at coordinate 1,352 of JAKJHY010000100.1, forward strand.
GCTTGCTGGCAAAGTGATTGACTTGCCCGACCAACGGTCCGCCGCCAAGCAGTAACGGGCCTTCGACCGGACGCAAGCGGCCAGCCTGCCAGCGTTCCAGTCGCACCGGTGACGCAAGCCCTACTGCACTGACCAGCCGCTGGCCGAGGAATGAGTTGGCGAAGTCGATATAACGGTCTGACATGGAACACTCTCCGACACATGGGGTTCAAAGGGTTGACCACTAAAAGACAAGGGTCGTTCGTTAAGGGTGATAACGCCTACGCTTGTAACGACAAATGGCGACTCAATCAAAGGGGAAAACGTATGACTCTGCGCCGTGTGGCGATTATTGGCGGTAATCGAATTCCGTTTGCCCGCGCTAATGGGCCGTATGCGAACGCCAGTAATCAGGCGATGTTGACGGCCGCGCTGGAAGGGCTGATCGAACGGTTTAACTTGCACGGCCAGCGGTTGGGCGAAGTGGTGGCCGGGGCCGTGCTGAAGGATTCGCGGGATTTGGGCCTCACGCGTGAGTGCGTGCTCGGCTCGCGGCTGTGCGCGCAAACCCCGGCCTACGACCTGCAACAGGCGTGTGGCACCGGCTTGGAGGCGGCCTTGCTGGTGGCCAACAAAATTGCGCTGGGGCAGATCGAGTGCGGGGTTGCAGGCGGTGTCGACACCACGTCCGATGTGCCGATCGGGTTGAATGACGGCCTGCGCAAATGGCTGTTGCAGTTCAATCGCACCAAGGCACCGCTGGACAAGCTCAAGACGGTGTTGCAATTGCGCCCGCAGTTTCTCAAGCCTGCGTTCCCGCGTAATGGCGAGCCGCGCACCGGGTTGTCGATGGGCCAGCATTGTGAGCTGATGGCGCAAACCTGGGCCATCCCGCGCGCCGAGCAGGATGCCTTGGCCTTGCACAGTCATCAGGCGCTGGCGGCGGCGTATCACGAGGGCTGGGAAGATGATTTGGTCACGCCGTTTCTGGGGCTGACCCGTGACAACAACCTGCGCCCGGATTTGACCCTGGAAAAACTGGCTGCCCTTAAGCCGGTATTTGAGCGCAGTGCCAAAGGCACGCTGACGGCGGGCAATTCCACGCCGCTGACCGACGGCGCCTCGGTCGTGTTGCTGGGCAGTGAAGCGTGGGCCAAGGCCCAAGGGTTGCCCATTTTGGCTTATCTGCGGGACGGCGAAACGGCAGCGGTGGATTTCGTGCAGGGTGGCGAAGGTTTGCTGATGGCCCCGGTGTATGCCGTCCCACGGCTGCTGGCGCGTAATGGCTTGAGCTTGCAGGACTTTGACTACTACGAGATTCACGAAGCGTTTGCCGCGCAGGTGCTGTGCACGTTGAAAGCGTGGGAAGACCCCCAGTATTGCAAAACCCGGCTGGGCCTGGACGCACCGCTGGGTGCCATTGAGCGCAGCAAGCTCAACGTCAAAGGCAGCTCGCTGGCGGCGGGGCACCCGTTTGCCGCGACGGGCGGGCGCATCGTGGCCAACTTGGCCAAGTTACTCGACGCCGCAGGCCGTGGGCGCGGGTTGATCTCGATCTGTGCGGCGGGCGGGCAGGGTGTAACCGCCATCATCGAACGTTAACCCAGGCCCGAAGGCTGCGAGCTTTGAGAGGTTCAAACACTCGCCCCTTCGCCAGCGCCTACAACGGAGCGGGGGCCGCCGCGCGAACGAGGTGTTGTGCCTCTTGCCGAGTGCGCGTTGCGTAGTTCTCTGCCATCACCGAGCACACGATCAACTGCAATGGGTGGTAGATCATGATCGGCAGCAAAATCAGCCCCAGCCCCGGGTTGGCGCCGAAGATCAGTGCGGCCATCGGCGCACCGGCGGCGAGTGATTTTTTGCTGGCGCAGAACACCGCGGCAATTTCATCCGCAGTGCTGAATTTCAGGGCGCGGGCGGTGCGGGTGGTCATCCACAAGATCGCCGCGAGCAACAACGCGCTGCCGATGAAGGCGCCAAGGATTACCGCAGCCCCTTGTTGTTGCCACATCCCCGAGACCATCGAGTTGCAGAACGCGGCGTACACCAGCAGCAGGATCACCACTTTGTCGACGATGTTGGTGTATCGCTTGTGACGGGCGAAGAAGCGCCCCAACAGCGGGCGCACCAGTTGGCCAAGCACCAGGGGCAGCAGCAACATGGCGCACAGGTCGAGCAGGGTGGCACCCAGATCAATCCCGCCCGAGCCGCTGCCCACCACGAAGCTCACCAGTAACGGCGTCAAAAATATCCCCAGCACACTCGACAGGCTGGCATTCAGAATTGCCGCAGGTACGTTGCCGCCTGCGCTGCCGGTGAGCGCCACGGAAGAAGAAATGGTCGATGGCAAGGCACACAAGTAGAAGAAGCCGAGCATCAGCAACGGCGCAATGCGCGTGCCCAGCAGTGTGTCGGCCAGCAGCCACAGCAGCGGGAAGACGATGAAGGTGAAGCCTTGCACCCTCAGGTGCAGGCGCATGTTTTTCAG
>JAKJHY010000101.1 GCA_021648845.1 Mycobacterium sp. MBM
GCTGGGCGATGGTGTCGCTAAACGCCTCGATGATGCGTTCGTACTCGTACCAGAGTGCCTGATGCTCGCGTGGGGTAATTTCCACGTAAGTGTAGTACTGCACGAACGGCATGATCTGGTTGATCAAAATGTCGCGGCAAATGGGGGAATCGTCGTTCCAGTTGTCGCCGTCGGACGCTTGGGCGGCGTAGATATTCCATTCGTTGGTGGGGTAGCGCTCAGCCATGATCTCCTGCATCAGAACTCTTCTTCGTCCACTTCACGGGCGCTGGTGTGGTGGCGAATAAACACCACGTCGATCTTGTCGTAGTTCCGTTTCAGAAACAGGTACAGCAGGATGAAAAAGCGCTTGGCGATGTCTTTGGTGGCCTGCGTCATGGAGCCGGAAACGTCCATCAGGCAGAACATCACGGCTTTGGAGCTGGGATTGGGTTGTTTGACCAGCAAGTTGTACTTGAGGTCGAAGGTGTCGAGGAACGGCACGCGATGAATCCGCGCGCTGAGTTTCTCGATTTCGCTCTCTATTTCTTTGATATCGCCGAAGTTGTCAGGCTCTTCGCGCTTAAGTCGCTCCAGTTCAGCTTTGGCATCTTTAAGCTTTTTACGGCTGCTGCCCGTCAGCGCGATACGCCGCGCGTGGGCTGAGCGCAGGGTGCGAATGATGTTGATGCGGGACGGGTTGCCCTCATTGCTGATGCCCGCGCGTACGGTTTTGAAGGTGTCAGTGCCGGTCAGGTTGCGTTTGACCAGGTTGGGCAGTTCGAGGTCTTCGAACATGAATTCGAGGAACTCTTCCTGTGTGATCTGGAACACGAACTCATCCATGCCTTCGCCGGAGTTGCCCGCCTTGCCAGGCCCGCCGCCACCGCCTGAGCCGCCTTGCGGGCGCTGGATATGTTCGCCGCTGGTGAACTCCTTGTTGCCGGGGTGGACGACGGTTTGCTTGCCGCCACGGCCATGATGGAGCACAGGCTCGTCGATATCGCGGCCTGGAATGCTGATTTGTTCGCCATGCTCCATGTCCGTAATGGAGCGCCGACCGACCGCTTCTTCGACGGCCTTTTTAATGTGGTCGCGATAGCGGCGCAGGAAACGCTGGCGGTTTACCGTGCTCTTGTTCTTGCCGTTGAGGCGTCGATCGATCACATAGCTCATAAGCCCTCCGGGCAGCTTCAAGGGGTGAGCGGCAAGCTGCAAGTTGAAGCGCTCCCGGTGTGGGGCTTATGCGCTTTTTACGTGCAACCTGCTGCTGGGTGCCTGGCGCTGCATCACTGCGATTTTCTGACCCGCAGGTACCACTCGGAGAGCAGTCGTACTTGTTTGTCGGTGTAGCCGCGTTCGACCATTCGGGTCACAAAGTCGTTGTGTTTCTGTTGATCCTCTTTGCTCGCCTTGGCGTTGAAGCTGATGACCGGTAGCAGGTCTTCAGTGTTGGAGAACATTTTCTTCTCGATCACGACCCGCAGTTTTTCGTAGCTGAGCCAGGTCGGATTTTTGCCGTTGTTGTTGGCACGGGCGCGCAACACGAAGTTGACGATTTCGTTGCGGAAATCTTTCGGGTTGCTGATACCGGCCGGTTTTTCGATTTTTTCCAGCTCCTCGTTGAGCGCCACGCGGTTGAGGATTTCGCCGGTTTCGGGATCGCGGTACTCCTGATCCTGAATCCAGAAGTCTGCGTAAAGCACGTAGCGGTCGAAGATGTTCTGTCCGTATTCGCTGTAGGATTCCAGGTACGCGGTCTGGATCTCTTTGCCGATGAACTCGATATAGCGTGGTGCCAGGTACTCTTTCAGGAACCGCAGATAACGTTCGCGGGTTTCAGGCTGGAACTGTTCCTGCTCGATCTGCTGTTCGAGCACATACAGCAGGTGCACCGGGTTGGCGGCAATTTCGTGCGGGTCGAAGTTGAACACCTTGGACAGGATCTTGAAGGCAAAGCGGGTCGACAGGCCGTTCATGCCTTCGTCTACGCCGGCTGTATCGCGGTACTCCTGAATGGATTTGGCTTTCGGATCGGTGTCTTTGAGGTTTTCACCGTCATACACGCGCATCTTGGAGTAGATATTGGAGTTTTCCGGCTCTTTGAGGCGTGACAGTACGGTGAACTGAGCGAGCATCTTCAGGGTGTCAGGGGCGCAGTGGGCTTTGGCCAGCGAGCTGTTGAAGAGCAATTTGTCGTAGATTTTGACTTCGTCTCTGACGCGCAGGCAGTACGGCACTTTGACGATGTAAATCCGGTCGATAAACGCTTCGTTGTTTTTGTTGTTGCGGAAGGTGTGCCACTCCGACTCGTTGGAGTGCGCCAGCAAGACTCCGGTAAACGGAATCGCCCCCAGCCCTTCGGTGCTGTTGTAGTTACCTTCTTGAGTGGCGGTAAGCAGCGGGTGCAGCACCTTGATCGGCGCTTTAAACATTTCGACGAACTCCATCAGGCCCTGGTTGGCCCGGCACAGTGCGCCTGAGTAGCTGTAAGCATCGGCGTCGTTCTGTGGGAATTCTTCGAGTTTGCGGATATCAACCTTGCCCACCAGCGCAGAAATGTCCTGGTTGTTCTCATCCCCCGGCTCGGTTTTTGCCACCGCGATCTGGTTGAGGATGGAGGGATAGAGCTTGACCACGCGAAACTGGCTGATGTCACCGCCAAACTCGGCCAGCCGTTTGGTGGCCCACGGCGACATGATGGTGCTCAGGTAGCGCTTGGAAATCCCGAAGTCTTCTTCAAGGATGGCGCCATCTTCGGTGGCGTTGAACAGCCCCAGTGGCGACTCGAATACGGGCGAGCCTTTAATGGCATAGAACGGCACCTTCTCGATCAGCTGTTTGAGCTTTTCGGCCAGCGAGGACTTGCCGCCGCCCACCGGGCCGAGCAGGTAGAGGATTTGTTTCTTTTCTTCCAGCCCTTGGGCGGCGTGGCGGAAATACGAGACGATCTGTTCAATGCATTCTTCCATTCCATGAAAGTCAGCAAAGGCCGGATAGCGGCGAATCACTTTGTTGGAGAAGATTCGCGACAGGCGAGAGTTGGTCGAGGTGTCCAGCAGTTCCGGTTCACCGATGGCCAGCAGCAGCCTTTCGGCGGCAGAGGCGTAAGCGCTTTTGTCGTTTTTGCACAGCTCAAGGTATTCCTGGAGCGTGAGCTCTTCTTGGCGTGTGGATTCAAAGCGTTGTTGGAAGTGGCTAAAAATACTCATGACGTCACCTCGCTCGATACGTGGAGCCGGCGATTGATCGGTCAGTTCGAGTGCTGGCATGCAGCAACGTTGCAGTCGCTGTGTACCCCCCAGGACACCATCAAAGGGGCTAACCCTTTGAAGTTACTACTGATGATCCATACGCCGGTGTACCGGCTCTCCCCAGATTCGGATGGCCTGAGCTAAAGGATAGTTGGTTATGGGAGAGGTCAAGGCGAGATGCGTGATTTGTTGCGTTAGACCGTTGGTCTGGCGGGGCGCCAGCCCACTGAATACGCGGGCTTGGCGTTTATTAAAAATTATTCGGCAGATCCTTCGCACGTTTCTTGCGGAAAAGTCGTGAGCCATAGTTCGAAGCCACCGTCCAGGCTGTACACCTCGCTAAAGCCTTGGCCAACCAGATAGGCCGCTGCACTTTGGCTGGAGTTGCCGTGGTAGCAGGCGACGATCAGTGGCGCGTCTAGATCGGCTTTGGTAATGAAGTCGTGCAGCGAATGGTTATCCAGGTGTTTGGCGCCAGTGATATGTCTGGCGGCAAAGGCTTGCGGGTCGCGGACATCAACCACTACGGCACCCTTTTCGCGCAGTGTTTGGGCTTGCTGGGGCGGGATACGTTTGAATTCGGT
>JAKJHY010000102.1 GCA_021648845.1 Mycobacterium sp. MBM
AGCGCTTTGGACACACTTGATGAGTTGACGGCCTGGGTTTTGGAACATTCGAAAATTAATCCCAACGAAATTGGCGCGGCTTGCGTCGAGTACCTGCATGTTTTTGGTTACACAACGTATGCCTACATGTGGGCGCTGATGGCCAAGGCTGCGCAGGGCAAGGAGTCCGAGGACGCGTTTTATGTCAGCAAAATGGGCACGGCGCGCTTCTACTTCCAACGTTTGCTGCCGCGTATCCACTCGCTGAGTGCTTCGGTCAAGGCCGGTAGCAAGTCGCTGTATTTGCTGGATGAAGCACACTTTTAAGCTGTTTAACGTTATGTAAGCATTTGCTTACATAACGTGCTGGCAATCGTCCATATCGCAGAATTGGATCCATCGGTAATCTACTTCACATGGACGTCGAGCAGGAAGCTCAAAGAAATAACAGGGACACGTAGGATTCTGCCAGGATGGCGGAGTGAAAAGGATGTCAGGGAAACAGTCTGCAAAACCCCACTTCGGCGGGGTTTTCTTTTTGTGCGTCAGAAATATGTATATGCGCTGTAGGAGCGAGCTTGTTCGCACGCCCTCATGCAGCGGGTCAATAAACGTGACCTACAGCGTTGCTTCTTCACGCTGCATCACATCCTCAAGCAGGGTGCGCAACAACCCCAGCGTGGCTTGTTGGCGCTGCACATCGCGACACACCAGCCCCACTTTGAGCGGCACCCTCGGCTCACTCAGCGGCTTCCACAGCAGCGCCTTGTCATCGTGTTCGTGACGTGAACGCCCCGGCAGCACCGTGGCCAACTTGCTGTGCGGCAAGCTGTCGAGAATCCCGGCCATCGTATTGAGTTCAGCCTGCACTTGCGGTCGTCGGCCCAGATTGGCCAGTTGGCTCTGCCAGATCTGGCGCACCTGAAACTCTTCCCCGAGCAGCAGCATGGGCAATTCGGCCGCCTGGCTTAACGACACCTTTTTGAATTCACGCAGCGGATGGTCTGCCGGGATGACCAGTTGCAGCTCATCTTCGTACAGCAACACGCCGTGCAAGCCAGGCTGGCGGGGCGGCAGGTAGCTGATGCCGATGTCGAGTGAGCCATTGAGCAAACGCCGCTCAATCTCAAGCCCGGTCAGTTCGTAAATCTGTACCACCAAATGCGGTTGCGCCTGGCGCACGCGTTCGAGCATTTGCGGCACCAGGCTGGTATGTACGGTTTGCAGCACGCCGATGGCCAGAGTCCGCAGCGCGTGGCCTTGAAAGTTACGCAACGCCTCTTTGGCGCGTTGCAAACCGTCAAGGAGCGGTAACGCATGGTTGTACAGCGTGTGCGCGGCAAGGGTTGGCAGCAAGCGCTTGCTGCTGCGCTCGAACAGGCTGACATCCAGGTTGTGTTCGAGCTGGCGAATCTGCTGCGAGAGTGCCGGCTGGGAGATGGAAAGGCGCTCGGCAGCACGGCCCACATGGCCTTCTTCGTACACCGCGACGAAATAACGCAGTTGTTTGAAATCCATAAGTATTACTTATCGAAAATGCTTAAAAAACGAAATGGCTCAAAGGCCGGCAGGCGCCTAGTCTACGCCCATTCCAAAGGGCTCGTAGCACCAGAGAAGGTCATGAAAAGCGATTGTGCAGGCCTGTTTTACATAGGCAAGGCAGAAAACCCCACAGAGGGTTTAACCGCGCACGAGCATGACGCTCAGTTGCAAATCGATTCGGCTTATGGTCACAAGGTCAGCGTGCATGAACCTGTTTAACCTGCGGCGCCAATCCCCCAGCTTCGATGAGTTGGCGATTGAGCCTCTGTCTCAAACGATGAATAACGATGTGTCCCGCGATTGCCTGATGCCCAGCGTCGAGCGTCCGGCGCAGATTTTTGTGCGCGGTCAAGGGTCGTGGATGTGGGACAGCGAAAGCCGCGCGTATCTGGATTTTACCCAGGGCGGTGCCGCAAACAGCTTGGGTCATAGCCCGGCGGTGTTGATCAAGGCACTGGCTGAGCAGGCGCAATCGTTGATCAACCCGGGGTCGGGTTTTTTCAATCGCGGCATGTTGAGCCTGGCTGAGCAGTTGTGTCACAGCACGGGCAGCGATCAGGTGCATTTTCTCAACACCGGCGCTGAGGCCAACGAAGGCGCGATCAAGCTGGCGCGCAAATGGGGCCAACTGCATCGTGGCGGCGCGCATCGCATCATCACCGCGACGCACAGTTGCCATGGCCGCAGCTTCGGTGCGATGTCGGCCTCGGGCAGCGCTACGTTTGATAACCGCTTCGAGCCGCAATTGCCGGGGTTTATCAATGTGCCGTTCAACGACTTGCCTGCCTTGCACGCAGCGGTCGACGCGCAAACCGTGGCCATCATGCTGGAGCCGGTGCAGAGCGATGCAGGGGTGATCCCGGCCACCGAGCATTACCTCAAGGGTGTTGAGCGCTTGTGCCGTGAGTTAGGCATTTTGCTGATCCTTGATGAAGTACAAACCGGTATGGGCCGTTGCGGCACCTTGTTGGCAGAGCAGCACTACGGCGTTCGTGCCGACATCATCACCCTGGGTAAAGGTTTGGGCGGTGGTGTGCCGCTCGCGGCGCTGCTGGCGCGCGGTCAAGCGTGTTGCCTGGAAGCCGACGAGTTGGGCGGCACCCATCACGGCAATGCCTTGATGACTGGCGCAGGTAGCGCTGTGCTCGATGCCGTGCTGGAGAAAGGTTTTTTGCAGCAGGTTCGCGATGCGGGGCAGCACCTGCGCGAGGGGCTGGGCCGATTGGCCAACAGTTATGCACAGGGTGAATTGCGGGGGCAGGGCCTGATGTGGGGGCTGACGCTGTCGGATAACTCGGCAAATGAGGTGGTAAAAGCTGCGTTGTATGAAGGTTTGTTGATTACAGCGCCACAGCCCAATTGCCTGCGTTTCACCCCGGCGCTGTGCGTCAGCAAAGGCAACATCGATGAAATGCTGTTGCGTCTGGCCCGAGCGTTTGCCCGTGTCCGCACTGCGCAGTTGCAGTGCCGTCGTGCAGCAGTGATCTAAGCGTCATACAGAATTTAAAGAACCGTCTCGCGGTATAACGCATCGCCCTGTGCCTGTTTCGTTTGGCACGGGGCGTTTTTTTGCCTGTGCAAAACTACAACTGAACCTTTCGCCGTGGCTCGGAGTCGATTAATCGTAGGGCTTGATTGAGCCCACCTTTGATTGGGGACGGAACACATGGACATTATTCGCATCATCATCGCCATCTTGCTGCCGCCGCTGGGCGTGTTTTTGCAGGTCGGTTTCGCGGGCGCTTTTTGGCTGAACATTTTGCTGACGCTGTTGGGTTACTTCCCCGGCGTGATTCACGCCGTGTACATCATCGCCAAGCGCTAAGCCCTCTACGACTTTCGGGGTTCATGACGTCTTGATAAAACTGCCATTCTTGCTCCAGCGCGTGCGCCTGGTTACTGGCCTTGCGAAAGCCGTGGCGTTCGTCAGGGTAGTAGTGCGCTTTGGCCGGGATGCCGTTTTGTTGCAGGGCGTGCAGCATGTCGCGGGTCTGCTGCGGCACCACCACGGCATCCAGTTCGCCCTGAAAGAAAATCACCGGCACCTGGATGTTTGCTGCGTGCAGTAACGGCGTACGGGCAGCGTAGCGTTCGGCATCACGCTCAGGGTCACCGATCAGCCAGTCCATGTAATCGCCCTCGAACTTGTGCGTGTCGCGCGCCAGTGCAACCGGATCGCTGACGCCATACAAGCTGGCCCCTGCGCGGAACACATGTTTGAACGCCAAGGCGCACAACGTGGTGTAACCCCCTGCGCTGCCGCCGCGAATGAAGGCGTTATCGGGATTGATC
>JAKJHY010000103.1 GCA_021648845.1 Mycobacterium sp. MBM
GGTGCGCGTCGCGGCCTGGATCGTCTTGCTGCAATCTGGGGGGCTGATCAACAGTGCCCTGATGAGCATGGGCGTCATCGACAAACCGTTGGAGTTGGTGTTTAACCGCACCGGGGTCTACATCTCGATGGTGCACATCCTATTGCCGTTCATGATCTTGCCGATTTACAGCGTGATGAAGGGTATTTCGCCGACCTATATGCGGGCTGCGATCTCACTGGGATGTCATCCATTTGCCAGCTTCTGGCGCGTTTATTTCCCACAGACGTACGCCGGTGTCGGTGCTGGTTGCCTGCTGGTGTTCATCATCGCAATTGGCTACTACATCACCCCCGCATTGCTGGGCAGCCCTAACGATCAAATGGTCAGTTATTTCGTGGCGTTCTACACCAATACCAGCATCAACTGGGGTATGGCCACGGCGTTGGGCGGTTTGCTGCTGCTGGCGACGGTGGTGCTGTACCTGATTTACAACTGGCTGGTGGGTGCCACCCGCCTGCGTCTGAATTAAGGAGGCCGCCATGCTGAGCCCTTACATGTCCCCCGTTGAACGGGTGTGGTTCTTCAGCTTGCGCATCCTTTGTGGGCTGATTCTGTTGTTTTTGATCTTGCCGGTGCTGGTGATCATTCCGTTGTCGTTTAACTCCGGAAGTTTTCTGGTTTACCCGTTGCAGGGCTTTTCGCTGCATTGGTATCAGGACTTCTTCGCCTCGGCCGAGTGGATGCGCGCATTGAAAAACAGTGTGATCGTGGCCCCGGTGGCCACGGTATTGGCAATGGTGTTTGGCACGTTGGCGGCGATTGGACTGACCCGTGGTGACTTCCCCGGCAAGGCGCTGGTCATGGCGCTGGTGATCTCGCCGATGGTGGTGCCGGTGGTGATTATTGGTGTGGCCAGCTACCTGTTTTTCGCGCCCTTGGGGCTGGGTAACAGCTACTTCTCGTTGATCGTGGTGCATGCGGTGCTGGGCGTGCCGTTTGTGATCATTACCGTGTCGGCGACGTTGCAGGGGTTCAACCAAAACCTGGTGCGGGCGGCGGCCAGCTTGGGCGCTTCGCCGCTGACCGCTTTTCGCCGGGTGACTTTACCGCTGATTGCGCCGGGCGTGATCTCAGGTGCTCTTTTTGCCTTTGCCACCTCGTTTGATGAAGTGGTGGTGACGCTGTTTCTGGCCGGGCCGGAGCAAGCGACGTTGCCGCGCCAGATGTTCAGCGGCATCCGTGAAAACCTCAGCCCCACCATTGCCGCAGCGGCCACGCTGCTGATTGCGTTCTCTGTCGTGTTGCTACTGACGCTGGAGTGGTTGCGCGGGCGCAGTGAGAAATTGCGTACAGCACAGGTCTAAATCCAGCAGGCGTCCCACAGGGGGTAATCGCCGATCCGCGAGGTCAACTGAGCGCGGATCGGGTTTTGGATAAGGTAGCGGGCGGCGGCCTTGAGATCATCTTCCCGGCGCAAGGCGCGGTCGTGATAGCCCTTTTGCCATAGCCGGCTTGTGGATTGGGTGGCGAGATTGACAGCGACGCTGCTGCGCGACTTTATTCGGCACATCAACTCACCCAGCGACTTTGTGCGTAACTCTACGAGCCAATGGCAGTGATCAGGCATTACGACCCAGGCGAGTGAGTTGACGATGCCTTCGTCGTGAGCTTGTCGGAGTTGGTTGACCACCAGGCGGCCCAGATGGAAGTCACTGAATACGGGGCGTCGTTGGTCGGTGACGGTAGTGAGCATATAGATGCGGCCGGGTTCGGAGTAGCGGCCTTTGAGTAGTTGTTTGCTGTTGTAGGATTTTGGCATTCCTTTGCCTTCGTGAAGATAGATGTTGTCTAAAGTTAGATGGGGTATCAGGCAACGCCTTGTGCCTTTATTGGCAAGATATTGCAGGAAGCTGTTGGGCCTTATCGCTGCCGAAGGCTGCGATCGGTCGCGTAGCGGCCGCAAGGCGGTGTGCGCGTCGAGGCGCGCGGTATACATGCGCGCCACCGTGTTTAGCTCACTAAAAGGTGCGTCATGCAGCCCTTCGCTATTGCCCCATCGATTCTTTCTGCCGATTTCGCCCGTCTTGGCGAAGAAGTAGACAACGTACTCGCTGCGGGTGCTGACTTCGTTCACTTCGACGTCATGGACAACCATTACGTCCCCAACCTGACCATCGGCCCGATGGTATGCGCCGCATTACGCAAGTACGGGGTGACCGCTCCAATCGACGCGCACCTGATGGTCAGCCCGGTTGATCGCATCATCGGCGATTTCATCGAAGCCGGCGCGACGTACATCACCTTCCACCCCGAAGCCACGCAGCACATCGACCGCTCGCTGCAATTGATCCGCGAAGGCGGCTGCAAAGCAGGGCTGGTGTTCAACCCCGCGACCCCGCTGGACGTGCTCAAGTATGTGATGGACAAGGTCGATATGGTCTTGCTGATGAGCGTTAACCCGGGCTTCGGCGGCCAGAAGTTCATCCCCGGTACTCTGGACAAACTGCGTGAAGCGCGGGCGCTGATCGATGCTTCGGGCCGTGATATTCGGCTGGAGATCGACGGTGGCGTGAACGTCGGCAATATCCGCGAAATCGCTGAGGCGGGTGCTGATACGTTCGTCGCGGGTTCGGCCATTTTCAACACGCCCAACTACGAAGAAGTTATTCAGAAAATGCGTGCCGAGCTTGCGTTGGCGCGTCCGTGAGCGGCTTTGAGCAGCTCCTTCAGGGGCAATTGCCCAAGCTGGTGATGTTCGATCTGGACGGCACGCTGATTGATTCGGTGCCAGACCTGGCCTCGGCCGTAGAAACCCTGCTGCTCAAGTTGGGCCGTCCGCCTGCCGGTCTTGAAAACGTGAAGATGTGGATCGGCAACGGTGCGCCGATGCTGGTCCGCCGTGCGTTGGCTGGCAATCTTGAGGCCTCGGGTGTCGATGACGCCGAGGCCGAGCACGCACTGGAGATTTTCATGGAGGCCTACGATGGCGGCCATGATCAGACCAAGGTCTATCCCGGTGTGCGCGAAAGTCTCAAGTGGCTGCAAAAGCAGGGCGTCGAGATGGCCCTGATCACCAATAAACCTGAGCGCTTTGTGGCACCGCTGCTGGATGAATTGAAGCTGGGGCGCTTTTTTCGCTGGATTATCGGTGGCGATACGTTGCCGCAAAAAAAGCCCGACCCCGAAGCGCTGTTGTTCGTGATGAAAATGGCCGGCGTCACCCCGCAGCAATCAATGTTTATTGGTGATTCACGCAATGACGTGCTGGCTGCCAAGGCCGCAGGTGTGCGTTGTGTGGCGCTCAATTATGGCTACAACCACGGTCGCCCGATTGAAGAAGAGTCGCCGGACATGGTGATCGGTAACCTGCAAGAGCTGATAGCCGGTTGCTTAGATTCGGCGGCTGAGATAACGTTGGGCACTTCTGTTCACCCCTCTCGTAGAGATTCCATCGTGGTGGTCACTCGCAAACTCTGGATGAAAGTTATCAAGGCCCTGGCCCGTTGGCGTTGGCGCGCCTGACTTGAATCTGGCCGGATAGCCGGCACGTTTGCACACCTGACTGTTTGACCCTCAGACCACGAGGCACCTCATGATCCGTGAAGAATTCCTGCGTTTGGCCGCTGCCGGCTATAACCGTATCCCGCTTGCCCGCGAAACCCTGGCCGACTTCGACACGCCGCTGTCGATCTACTTGAAACTGGCTGACCAGCCCAACTCCTATTTGCTGGAGTCGGTGCAGGGCGGTGAGAAGTGGGGGCGTTACTCGATCATTGGCTTGCCGTGCCGCACGGTATTGCGGGTGCATG
>JAKJHY010000104.1 GCA_021648845.1 Mycobacterium sp. MBM
TGAAGGCAAAATGCACCTTCTTGCCCCTTGCCCGCCCCTTCTCCATCACCAGCAGCCCGCCCACCACCGCAATGCCCAAAGGCTGACGCAGCTCGGCGCCGGTGCCGTAGCCGAGCATCAGCGGCAGTGCGCCCAGCAATGCGGCGAGCGTGGTCATGATGATCGGCCGAAAACGCGTTAGGCAGGCCTCATAGATGGCGTGCTCGGGCGCCAGCCCACGAGTGCGTTGAGCATGCAGGGCAAAGTCGATCATTAGAATGCCGTTTTTCTTCACGATGCCAATCAGCAGCACCAACCCGATCAACGCCATGATCGAAAAGTCTTGCCCGCAGATCCACAGCATCAGCAACGCGCCGACGCCTGCCGAGGGCAAGGTTGAGATGATGGTCAGCGGGTGCACGAAGCTTTCGTACAGCACACCGAGAATGATGTACACCGCCACCAGCGCCGCCAGAATCAACCACGGCTGACTGGCCAGCGAGCTTTGAAAGGCCTGGGCCGCTCCCTGAAAGTTGCCGCTGATCGTGCTGGGCATGCCGATGTCATTTTTTGCCTGATTGAGCATCAACACCGCATCGCCCAGCGCCACGCCGGGAGCGAGGTTGAACGACAGGTTAGCGGCCGGGAACATGCCGTCATGGCTGATGGACAGTGGGCCACTGATCGGCGCATCGACCTTGGCCACGGCAGACAGCGGCACCATGTCGCCGGTCTGCGGCGAACGCAGGTAGAAGTAGTTCAGGCTTTGGGCCTTGGCGCGTTGTTGTGTGTCGAGTTCAAGGATGACGTTGTACTGATTGATCTCGGTCTGGAACTCATTCACCTGTCGCTGGCCAAAGGCGTCGTAGAGCGCTTCATCGACATCGGTTGCGGTCAGTCCGAAGCGCGCGGCGGCGTTTCGGTCGATGCTGATGTGGGTGATGCTGGCGCCCAGTTGCAGGTCGTTGGACAGGTCGCGAAAGGCCGGGTTGGTGCGCAGTTTTTCCGTCAGGCGCTGGGTCCAGGCAGTCAGGGTCGGCCCGTCATTACTCTTGAGCACGTATTGATACTGGCTGCGGCTGGGGCCGGCGCTCAGGTTGATGTCTTGTCCGGCGCGCAGGTACAGCACGATGCCGGGCACTTTGGCCAGTTGCGGGCGTATACGGTCGATGAACTCACTGGCCGACACATCGCGCTCACTGCGGTCTTTGAGGGCGATCCAGAAACGCCCGTTGGCGATGGTCTGGTTGCTGCCGGTCACGCCCACGGAATGCGAAAACGCCTTGACGGCAGGATCGTTGCTGACGATGTCGGCCAGGGCCAAATGTTTTTTCACCATGTCCGGGTAGGACACGTCGGCGGCAGCCTCGCTGGTGCCCAACACAAAGCCGGTGTCTTGCACCGGGAAGAACCCTTTGGGGATCAGCACATAACCGGCCACGGCCATGGCCAGCGTTACGCCAAACACCCCCAGCATTAACCGTTGGTGCGCCAGGGCGCGCGTTAAGCCTTTTTCATACAGCGCGAGCAACCGTTCACCGAAGCCGGGTGTGGCATCGGCCGGGTGCACCGGGGCTTTCATGAACAGCGCGGCCAAGGTCGGCGCGAGGGTCAGGGACACCAGTACCGAAATCAAAATGGTCGAAGTCGCGGTCAGGGCGAATTCCTTGAACAGCCGCCCGACCACACCGCCCATGAACAACAGCGGGATAAACGCCGCCACCAGCGACAGGCTGATCGACACCACGGTGAAGCTGATTTCGCTGGAACCCTTGATTGCCGCGTCGCGCATGCTGTCGCCCGCTTCGAGGTGACGATGGATGTTTTCCACCACCACAATCGCATCGTCGACCACAAAGCCCACGGCCACCACAATTGCCACCAGCGTCAGATTATTGAGGCTGAAGCCCAGCACGTACATCAGCGCGAAACTGGCGATCAACGACACGCCCAATACTGACGAGACGATCAGCGTGGCTGACCATTGACGCAGGAACAGCGCCATCACGGCAATCACCAGCAGCACGGCAATCAGTAGCGTGATTTCGACTTCGTGCAGCGAGGCGCGGATGGTTTGCGTGCGGTCACTGAGCACCTTCACCTCGACCGACGCCGGGAGCATGGCTTGCAAGCCGGGCAGGGCAGCCTGAATGCGGTCCACGGTTTCAACGATGTTGGCGCCGGGCTGACGTGAAATCACCAGGTTCAAACCTGGCTGATGCCCGGACCAGGCTTGCACGTAGTCGTTTTCTGAGCCGTTGATCACCCGCGCCACGTCGCGCAATTGCACTGGCGCGCCGTCTTTGTACGCGACGATCAGTTGGGCATAGTCATCGGCGTTAAACAGTTGATCGTTGGTCGACAGCGTGGAAATGCTCGATGGCCCATACAGCGCGCCCTTGGCCAGGTTGAGGCTGGTTTGCTGAATCGCCACCCGGATGTCGGCCAGGGTCAGGCCAATGGCCGCCAGTTTGTCGGCAGACGCCTGAACGCGGATTGCCGGACGCTGCTGGCCGGTGATATTGATCAGCCCTACGCCGTCGATCTGGCTGATTTGCCGCGCCAGCAGGGTTTCAACGTAGTCGCTCAATTCGGTGCCGGGCATCTGCATCGAACTGATGCTGAGAATCAGCACCGGGCTGTCCGCCGGGTTGACCTTCTTCCAGGTGGGTAGCGTCGGCATGTCTTTGGGTAATTTGCCGGAGGCGGTATTGATGGCCGCCTGAACTTCTTGGGCGGCCGTGTCGATACTTTTGTCGAGGGTAAATTGCAGGGTCAGGGTGGTCGAACCCAGCGCGCTGCTGGAGGTCATTTGCGTCACGCCGGGGATGGCGCTGAACTGCACCTCCAGCGGGGTCGCCACCGACGACGCCATGGTGTCGGGGCTGGCGCCGGGTAACTGGGCCGAGACTTGAATGGTGGGGAACTCCGCCTCGGGCAGCGGCGCAATGGGAAGGCGTGGAAACGCAATCAAACCGACTAACACCAGCGCGAAAGTCAGTAGCACCGTGGCCACCGGGTGATCAACGCACCAGGCTGAGAGTGAGCGACTGGCGGTCATGGTTGCACCGACGCGTCAGGCGTCTGCGCAGTTTCATGCAAGACCTCAATCCGCGAACCGGGCTTGAGCCGCGACTGACCGTCACTGACCAGCGTGTCGCCCCCGTTGACGCCGCTGATGATATTCAGGTCGGTGTCTTGATACACCATGCGCACCGGCACACTTTCGACGCCATCGCCTTTAACCCGGTACACGAAGTAGTTATCCAGCCCGCGTTGCACCACGCTCGGCGGCACCACCAAAGCGTTCTGCTCAACCCCGGTTTGAAGCTCGACATTCACCAGTTGGCCGGGCCACAGCGTGTGCTGGGGGTTATCAAACTGCGCCTTGACCTTGATCGTGCCGGTAGTCGCCGACACCTGATTGTCGATCAGGCTTAAACGCCCTTCGCCCAAGGGGGTGATGCTGTGCTCGCTGTCGCCGATAAAGGCTTTGACCAAGGCCGGTGTCTTGGCCTCAAGCAAGTCATGGAGGGTGGGCAGTTGCTGTTGTGGCAGCGAAAATTCCACGGCAATCGGGTCGATCTGCGTCACCGAAAACAGCCCCTGCGCGTCGCTGACCCGCAGGAAATTACCGGGGTCTACCGCACGGATCCCCACGCGCCCGGTGACCGGAGAATGAATGTGCGTATACGACAACTGCACCTTGGCCGCCGCGATGGCGGCCTGATTGCCACGGGCTGTGGCTTTGAGCTGATTGACCAGCGCTTGCTGCTGATCGAGGGTTTGTTTGGAGATG
>JAKJHY010000105.1 GCA_021648845.1 Mycobacterium sp. MBM
CTGGAAAGTCGCCGACATTGTGGGCCTGGGGCAGTGCTCGAAGATGTGGGACGGCCTGGAATACAACGGCATGTACTCGCCACCTTCCACCAAAGGTAACGGCGTGCTGGCGTACCCGGACAGTGCGGGCGGCGTGCAGTGGGGCGGCGTTGCGTTCGATCCGGTGAGCCAGGTGGCAATCGTCAACACATCGCACATCGTGCAGATGATCAAGCTGTGGGACCGCGCCTCGTATGACAAGCAACCGAAAGAGGCAGGTAACGAAAACGGCTTCTACCCGCAAATCGGCGCGCCGTATGGCATGTCGTTGCTGAACGCGCAGAACTGGGCCGGCATGCCGTGCTGGGCGCCGCCGTTCGGTGAAATCGTGGCCCTGGATATGCGCACCGGTGACGTGAAATGGCGTCGTCCGATGGGTGCCGTGCAACAGTGGGGCTGGTACATGCCTGAAGACATGGGCTCGCCGACCATTGGTGGCCCGGCCGTGACTGCGGGCGGGGTGATTTTCATCGGTGCTTCGATGGACGCCAAGGTGCGTGCTTATGCACTGGAGGACGGCAAAGAGTTGTGGTCGGACATCGTCATGGCGCCTGCCGTGGCCAACCCTGCGGTGTATGAGTACAAGGGGCGGCAATACGTAGCGTTTGTGGCGGGCGGTAACTCGATCATGAAAGACCAGGTGGGTGATCAGGTGGTGGTCTACGCATTGCCCAAATAATGCGTGGCACCTGAACCACCCGCAGGCTGCGAGCCTTTGGTTTTAAAAGCTCGCAGCCTGCGGCATCGACTACGGTTAGGAGGACAACCGCTGCAACTGTTCGCTGGCGCGTTGGGCAAACAGTTGCAGCAGCCCGTCGAGTGTATGCGGGCCCGGTTCGTCGGCACGGGTCAAGGCGTACAGCGTGATCGGCAATGCCGGTGTCAAAGGCCGTATCCGCGTGCTCTCACATGAGGCTCCCAGCGCGGTAAACGGATCAATCACTGCCAATCCGGCACCTGACTCCACCATGGCTCTGGCCAGCGAATAGGTTTGCACCGCGATGTTGATGCGCGGCGGTGGTTCGACGGTGTTCAGGTAACTTTCAAACCGCGCAAACAGCGGATCGGCACTGCTCAGACCAATTAACGGTGCGTTGGCCAGTTCATCCAGTGCCAAGGGTACACCGAGGTCTTTTTCAGCCCAGTAGTCCCTGGGTGCCAGCGCCACTAAAACCCCGTGAGCCAACGCCTGTGCCTTGAGTCCTGGGTGTTCGGGTTGCTTGAAAGTGAGGGCCACGTCCAGTTCGCGCATCAACAGGTTTTGCACCAGTTCACGGGTGTGTGCGCTGGCCAGCTCGCACTGGGTATCGGGATAACGGCGCGTCCATTCGCTGATCACCGGCGGCATCAGTGACAAGGCCAGGGCTGGCGTGCTGCCAATGCGCAACCGGTGCCCGGGTTGGCGGCGCAAGCTTTCAGCCAGCCGCTGCACGCCTTGCAGGCTTTCAGTGACCTTGTCGACTTCGCGCTCCAGCAGCAAGGCTTCGGGCGTGGGCTGGAGTTTGCCGCGTACCCGTAAAAACAGCGCAAACCCCAACTGCAACTCGGCGTGCTGCAACACCTTGCTCACCGCCGGTTGCGAAACGTGCAGTAACTGCGCCGCCGCGCTCACCGAGCCGGTTTGACGAATAGCCTGGAAAACTTCGATATGTCGCAAGCGCATGGCTGTAGTCCATAACCTTTGTTTATGGGTTAAGCATCTTTATTCATTGTTCGGCGCCTGTCACCTGCCCCTAATCTGAGGTTCGCATAACTTTGGGTTAAGGACTGACATGGCACAGCGGGTTTGCATCATCGGCGGTGGCGTCATTGGGCTGGCAACGGCGTATGCGCTGGTGCGTGACGGCTTTGTAGTGACGCTGATCGAAGCCCAGCCCACGCTGGGCAGCCAGACCAGCTTTGCCAATGGCGGCCAATTGTCCTATCGCTACGTGGCACCGTTGGCAGATGCTGGCGTGCCGTGGCAGGCCATGGGCTGGCTGTTGCGCGCCGACTCACCGCTCAAGCTGCGCCCGCGCATGGACCCGGCCCAATGGCGCTGGCTGGCCGCGTTTGTCGGCGCCTGCCGTGGTTCGGTGAATCAGCGTAACGGTGCACATTTGCTGCGTTTGGCGCTATTGAGCCAGGCAACGTTGCAACAGTGGCGCGAAGAAGACCAACTGAGCGGGTTTGGCTGGCGACGAAACGGCAAGCTCGTGGCTTTTCGTGAGCAGGGTCATTTCGATAAAGCCCGGCAAAACGTTATCCACAGCCCTTTCCAGCACGCGCTGTCGGCCAGTGAATGCGCAACGCTTACGCCGGGTCTACAAGGGTCAAGTTTTGTGGGTGGCATTTACACGCCGGATGAAGAAGTGGGTGATTGCCACGCGTTTTGCCAGCAGTTGGTCGCGCGCTTAGAGGCTTCTGGCCGTTGCACCTTTGTGCTTGGCAAGCCCGTAACGGGTGTGGTGCACAGTCACGGTGCCGTGTCGGCCGTGGACATGGGCGATGAGCGTTTGCAGGTCGATCAACTGGTCCTCGCGGCGGGCCACAACAGCCCGGCGCTGCGCTTGCCCGGTCTGAACCTGCCGTTGTATCCGCTTAAAGGCTACAGCCTGAGTTTGCCGCTGGCCGATGTGGAAAAAGCCCCGCACGTGAGCATCACCGACTACGACCGCAAAATTGTTTACGCAAGGATTGGCGAGCAACTGCGTATCGCGGCAATGGTCGACATCGTGGGTTTTGACCCGGCCCCGGACCCCAAACGCCTCGCACAAATGCGCCAACTGGCGCGCAGCACCTTCCCTGAGGCGGGCGACTATGCCCAGGCTACTGAGTGGGCTGGCATGCGCCCTGCAACACCCACCGGTGTGCCGATTCTGGGCGCCAGTGGTTATCGCAACCTGTGGCTCAATCTGGGTCATGGCGCACTGGGTTTCACCCTGGCCTGTGGCAGCGGCCGTTTACTGGCCGAGCTGATCGCGCAACGTCAAACGTCCATCGACATGCACGGCCTTGCGCCGCATGCCGCATGAATCTGTAGTTCACAACAAGGAAAGCCCGATGACCCTTCACCGCATTAACAGCAATGAGCGATTGAGCGCTGCCGTGACGTTTGAGGCGCTGGTGTTTTTGTCCGGTCAGGTGCCGACTCAAACCGTGGATATTGCTGCGCAAACCGCGGAAGTCCTTGGCAAAATCGACGCCTTATTGGCTGAGACCGGCAGTGACAAGGACCACATTCTCAATGCCACGATTTACCTGCAAAACATCCAGCGCGACTTCGCCGCCATGAACACGGTGTGGTCTGCCTGGTTGTCAGCCGGTAAGGCGCCGACCCGCACCACGCTGCAAGCCGAACTGGCGCGGCCCCAGGTGCTGGTTGAAATCAGCGTGATTGCTGCACGTCGTTAATCTGTTTTAAAGGGGAAATAAGAAGATGAAAAAACTCACCTTGATCAGTTGCACGTTGGGCCTGTTGATCAGTCAGGCTGCATCCGCCACAGAGGCGCCATTGCAGGGCGCACTGAAGAAAATTGCCGACTCGGGCAGCATCACGCTGGGCTACCGCGATGCTTCGGTGCCGTTTTCCTATGTGGGCGAGAACACGGGCA
>JAKJHY010000106.1 GCA_021648845.1 Mycobacterium sp. MBM
CGCAATCTGCTCGAAGCCCTGAAACCCTCGATCATGCCGCAACCGGGTCATCGCGCCGATCTCGCGGTGGTCAAAGCCCTTGAATTACTCAATCAGGGTGCGCTGGGTCAGGGCCGCTTATTGCTGATTGGCTCATCCCTCAGCGAGCAGGAACGTGAAGGCATCCGCCAGGCACTGGGCAGCCACACCGCGCAACTACTGATGCTCGGCGTCGGCAGCCGCGAAGGCGCGCCAGTGGTCGACGAAAACGGGCAGTTGCTCAAGGACAATCAGGGCGCGATCCTCCTGCCGCGCCTCGACAGTCCCGGCCTGCGCGCGTTTGCGATGGATGTCGGCGGGCGCTACCGCCAGGCCCGGCTGGATGACAACGACCTGCGCGGGCTTGGCCTGCTGGACGGCCCGCAGCACCTGCGCGACAACGGCCAGACCCAACGCCTGGATACGTGGGCCGACCAAGGTTACTGGCTACTCCTGCCCCTGTTGCTGCTGGCTGCCTGTGCCGGTCGCCGCGGCTGGCTGTTCTGTCTGCCGTTGTTGTTTATGCTGCCGCAGCCCGGCTATGCCTTCAGTTTCACCGACCTGTGGTTGCGCGCAGACCAACAGGGCCAGCGCCTGCTGGAGCAGAAAAAACCCCTGCAAGCCGTCGAACACTTCAAAGACCCTATGTGGCAAGGTTTAGCGTTGTATCAGGCGGGTGACTACGCTGCGGCTGCCTTGCGCTTTGCTGAAGTCAACAGTGCCAGCGCCCACTACAATCGTGGCAATGCACTGGCCATGAGTGGCGAGCTGGAAGCCGCCATCGATGCCTACGAACAAGCGCTGGAGTTACAACCCGATTTGTCAGCCGCCGCACAAAACAAGGCGTTGATCGAGTCGTTGCTGGCACAAAAACACGACGTGCCTCCCGTCACGCCCGAAAAAGAACCCGAACCCGGCGCCGAACCACCCGCATCCGACACCGCGGTCAGCAGCAACACCGCGACCAACGCCGGGGCGGCGGTGAAAAACCAGCAAGAGGACGTGCCTGCCGGTGAGGCCAACCTGCACGAAGCCACCCCCCCTGAGGGCACGCCGGCTACGTCTGGCCCGCCCGGCACCGAACCCGACACCGGGCCAGCCGCGCCTGTGACGCCGTCAATCGACGAAGAACACCGTCAGGCGCTTGAGCAATGGCTTAAACAGATCCCCGACAACCCCAGTGAACTGTTGCGACGCAAATTTTGGTACGAACAGCAGCAACATCAGGACACGCCCCAATGAACCGCCTTTGCGCCTTTTTACTTTTGCTGTGTTGTTCGGCCCTGCCTGCCTACGCCGCAGGGCTGGTCGCCCGTGTTGATCGCGACCAACTCAATTCGGGTGAAACCGTCGAGCTGACACTGGAATCCACCGACGCCACGCTGTTTGGCAAACCCGACCTCTCCCCCCTCAACGCGCTGTTTGAGGTGCGTGGTACGCGGCATACCCGCTGGATCATCACCCTGCAGCCCAAGCAAACCGGCACGGTGATCATTCCTCCGCTGCAAGTGGGCGATTACCGCAGCCAGCCCATCAGCCTGAATGTCACGCAAAGTGAGACCAGTGAAGCGCAACTGGCCCCGGTTTTTATCGAGTCCAGCCTCGACCAGCCGAGCGTGTACGTCCAGGCGCAAGCCATTTTGACCTTGCGCATTTATCATTCGGTGGCGCTGTATGACGACAGCAGCCTCACGCCCCTGCACCTGAGCGATGCCCTTGTCGAGCAACTGGGCGAGTCGCGCACCTACGAAAAACTCATCAATGGCGTGCGCCATGGCGTGATCGAAACCCGATACGGTATCTACCCGCAGCACAGCGGTGAGCTAAACATCCCGGCCCAAACCTTCAGCGCCACGCAAGTCGACAGCCAGCAATCGACCGCTCCCGCCCCGCTTGGGCCAAAGCCCGGAAAACTGGTGCACGTCACCTCTTCCGACATTCCGCTGAACGTCAAGCCCAAGCCAGAGGATTACCCGACCAATGCGGCCTGGTTGCCGGCGCGCAGCCTCAGCGTCAGCGAAACCTGGAACCCCGAGCCAGACCATTGCAGGGTCGGTGACTCGCTGACGCGCACCTTGACGCTAAAAGCCGAAGGTCTGTCCAGTGCACAATTGCCTGCGCTGACCACCACCGACGTCAACGGCTTGCGGCACTACCCCGACCTGCCACAACTGAGCAATCAAGTCACTGAAAACGGCCTGATCGGCAGCCGCGAAGAGCGCGAAGCACTGGTGCCCACCCGCGTGGGCCAGGTTGAGTTGCCCGCCGTCGAAGTGGTGTGGTGGAACACCCACGAAGACCGGCTAGAGCGCAGTTATCTACCGGCGCGCACCTTGCAAGTCGCGGCAAACCCCGAGCTTGCCGTCGATACCCCCAGCCATAACACCCCGCAGACCTTGAGCGATGACTCACCGTTGTGGCTATGGCAGCTCAGCACCCTGGTGTTGGCCAGCACCACGTTGATCGGCTTTGGGCTTTGGTGGCGTGCCCGCCGGCAACCGGCCATTTTGCGCGCGGCGCAAACCGGGCCAAGCCCGCGCACGTTATTGGATGACCTCAAACGCGCGTGCCTGGCCAATGACCCGCAGGCAACCCGTCAGGCATTGGATGCCTGGGCACGCCAACAACCCGAGACACTGGCCGACATGGCCGCGCGTTTTGTGCTGTTGAGTGATGCGCTGGACGGCCTCAATGGCGCGCTCTACAGCGAAACCGGCCAGCACTGGCAAGGCGAAGAACTGTGGAAAGCGATTCGCAGCATCCCTGCGACCGAACGCGAACAGGACCTGGCCAGCGAGCCGAGCAGCCTGCCGCCGCTTTACCCCAAATAATTTCAAGGTGTGGTCAATACCGCTGACCCCCTTTTCTAACCGGATTCTGTTATGCGCCTGTTTCACACTTCCGACTGGCACCTGGGGCAAAACCTCCACGGCCAGGAACGCGACTTCGAACACGCCTGCTTTCTCAATTGGCTATTGGCCCAACTGGCCAGCGAGCAGCCCGATGTGCTGCTGATTGCCGGCGACATCTTCGACACCGTCAACCCGCCGGTCAAAGCGCAAGAGCGCCTCTACGACTTCATTGTCAGCGCCCACGAACAACAACCCAAGCTGACCATCGTGATGATCGCCGGCAATCACGACTCCGGCTCGCGCATCGAGTTGCCCGCGCCCTTGATGCGGCGCCTGCGCACTCACGCGCTTGGCCGGGTGCTCTGGCTCGATGAGGGTCAACTCGACGCTGAGCGCCTGCTGATTCCTTTGCCCGATGCGAGCGGCAAAATCGCCGCGTGGTGCCTGGCATTGCCCTTTTTGAGGCCCGCCGAAGTCACGGGCGCACACTTGGGCGACGATTATCTGCGGGGCATTGGCCAAGTCCATGAATGGCTGATCGAGGCGGCCAACGCCAAACGCGTCCCTGGTCAAGCGCTGATCGCCATTAGCCACGCTCACATGGCCGGGGGTTCGGTGTCTGAAGATTCAGAGCGCAGCCTGATTATTGGCAATGCCGAAGCCTTGCCCGCCAGCCTGTTCGGCCCGAGCATCAGTTACGTGGCGCTTGGCCATTTGCACAAGCCGCAACGGGTCAACGCTGAAGAACGC
>JAKJHY010000107.1 GCA_021648845.1 Mycobacterium sp. MBM
CCGCCAGTAGCTCGCTGTTGCTGTAGGCGCTCAGGCTTTCAAGGCTGGGGCGCAAGGCGCTGGCCAGTGCGGGCGGTAAGGGGCCTAACTCGGTTTTCAGCGTGTCGAGCGCCGTCGTGGCATCGCTTAAACGCAGGGCATCGCCGCTGGCCAAGTAATCTTCAATATTGCGCGCGACCTGATTCTGGAACTGCTGTGACAGGTTGACGTAACGCTCCATCAATAAAAATGGCCGCTCCAGCGCGTGTTGCGACCACCACAACGTAGCGCCGAGAGCGAGGCAGACGGCGACCAGCAACGCAGTATTGAGGTTGGTAAGCAGCTTCAGGCGCATGTGGGATTTTGCCTACGACGCATTGAGAAGCGGCTGAAGTTATTGCACTGGCGTTACAGCGATGTGACGGAATCCTGCAATTCCATGCAAATAGTGGCAATTGGCCTTGCCGGGTGGTAGCGCTCGACCAGATTGCGTCCATTATTTTTGGCGCGGTACAGCGCTTCGTCCGCCTGCGAGGCCATGATCAGGCCGTCAGTGTCGCCCTTGAGTTCAACCACGCCTGCGCTGAACGTGCAGCACAGATCGGTGGGCTGCGCCGGGTAATGAATTTCGGCAAAGCGCTGGCGAATGGTGTTCAGCACCTTGTGCGCGGCCTCCTGGTCCGTGTCAGGCATGACGATGGCGAATTCCTCGCCGCCGTAACGGCCAATGAAATCGGTCTTGCGCAGGCGTTGTTTGAGAAACAGCGCCAGGCTTTTGATCACGCGGTCGCCCATTGGGTGGCCGTAGGAGTCGTTGACCCGTTTGAAATGGTCGATGTCGATCATCGCAAAGCTCAGCGGACGGTCTTCGCGGCGTGCGCGAAAGGTGCAGTCTTCGAGCAGTTGCAGGATGTGAGTGTGGTTGTACAGGCCGGTGAGGCTGTCACGCACCATGCGCGCTTTAAGGTGCCGCGCACGGGCAGCCCGGTTGCGCACGGTGGTAATCAAATGGCGCGGCTTGATGGGCTTGGTCAAAAAGTCGTCGCCGCCCTCGCTCATGGCGTCCAGTTGCTTGTCCAGGTCGTCTTCGGCCGACAAGTAAATGATCGGCACGCTGACGTAGCGATCATTGTGGCGGATCACTTTGGCCAGTTCGGTGCCGGTGCAGGCGGGCATGTACATGTCGAGGATGATCAGATCGGGCTGGAAATCCGCCAGTTCAGCCATCGCCTGAATCGGTTCGATGAGGGTGCGGGTGACGATGCCGGCGCTGTTGAGCAGGCGTTCGGTGTGCAGCGCTTGCGCCCTTGAATCGTCGATGATCAGCACTTTGTACGGTTCGTACTGCGCCACGCAGGTCAGGACCTCGATTTTTTCCATCAGGCTGGAGGCTTCGAGGGTGCCGGTCAGAAACTCTTGCCCGCCTGCGCGCACAGCCGCCAGACGGGTCGGGGTGTCGGTTTCGTGCAGGCTGAAAAATAACAGGGGCAGCTTTTGCTCCAGGCCCAATTGGGCTTGTGCCGCCAGCTCCAGGCCCAGGTTTGCGCCACTGAAGTCCACGTCCATCACAATCGCGGCCGGCAAGCGTTCGACCATCGCACTGCGAAACGCTTTGACGCTGGTGATTGATTGCGCGCCCAGGCCGAAGAAATCCAGCTGTTTAGCCAACCGTTCAGCACGGTCAAGGTCTTGCAACAAGATGTAGACGGGTTTGCGCAGCGGCGGCAGGAACGTCTGCTCCAGTTGATCGCCGTGGCGCAAACCGGTACGCGACAGGCGCTGCATCAAACGGTTGAGGTCGCTAATCAGCGTGCTGCTCAACCGCCCACCATTGGCATCAATGTGTTGCAGTGCGTCGCTGATGGCGCGCGCCAGTTGTGAGTGCTCGGGTTGTTCAAAGCGTTCGGCAAAGCGCAGCAGGCGTTGATTCGCCTCGCTGAGTTCGGCCAGGTCTGGCGGGGACCACTCGTTGCCCTGCAAGCGTTGCCAGATCTCAAGAATTTGACGTGCCTGGTGGATGACCCGTTGGGCAAAGTGGTTCTTTAGGCGCTCGCGGCTAGGGTCTTCTTGCTCGGTCATATCCTGACTGCTTCGTGAGGGGGCATGCTGAGGTTCGACTGGTGGCTCTATGCTAGCACCTCTTTCAAAATGCACGAGTCCCCGCTTGAAATTAACTGCCAGCGTGCCATTTTTAATCGTTGCGATGGGTGTGGCAGCGTCGCGAGCATGATTTATAGTGCCGCTCGCGCCACCAGACCGTCTTGTTGCAGATCAACCTGCAGGCGATTTAAAGCAGGCACCGAAGGCACGATGGGTTAGGGTTGTGGTCGAACCGTTGAATTCAGTAATCGAAAGGATATAGCCATGCTGGACTGGAAAAAACGTGAGGGCAGCGCCCGCGAATCGGTCAAAGAGACCAAAACAGCGCCGCGTGGCTATTTCAAAAGCATCTTGCTAAGCCGCTCAATCGCGACGCTGTTGGGCGTGTATGTGCTGGTATGCCTGGGCTTTGGCTGGTATTGGAGCCAGGAGCCTGACCTGTTCCCGGTGCAGCAAAATGCCCAGCAGGCGGCTGACCGTGACGGCAAGCAAATGGTGCCGGGGTTCACCACGGTTGAAACCCTCAAAACCGTGGCCGGTACGCTGCTCAACAAGCCGGGCGGCTATTTGTCCAATGACCGCTTCCCGCCAGGCGTGCTGCTCGACAACATCCCAAGCTGGGAATACGGCGTGCTGGTGCAAGTGCGTGACCTGACCCGCGCCCTGCGCAAAGACTTCGCCCGCTCGCAATCGCAGTCGGCCGAAGATGCGGATTTGGCCAAGGCCGAGCCACGTTTCAACTTCGACAACAAGAGCTGGATGCTGCCATCCAGCGAGTCTGAGTATCAGGAAGGCATCAACTCGCTGAGCCGCTACCAGGCGCGCCTGTCCGACCCGAACCAGAAAAACGCACTGTTCTACGCCCGTGCCGACAACCTGAACAACTGGCTGGGTGATGTGGGCACGCGTTTGGGCTCGTTGTCGCAGCGCCTGTCGGCCAGTGTGGGTCGGGTCAAGCTCAACAGCACGCTGAAAACCGAGTCCTTGCAACCGGGCCAAGTGCCGGTGGTGGATGAAGAAATCGTCGAAACACCGTGGATGCAGATCGACAACGTGTTCTATGAAGCACGCGGTCAGGCATGGGCGTTGTCGCACCTGTTGCGCGCCATCGAAGTTGACTTTGCCGACGTGTTGGCTAAAAAGAACGCAACGGTCAGTGTCCGTCAGATCATTCGCGAGCTGGAAGCAGCACAAGAGCCTGTCTGGAGCCCGATGATTCTCAATGGCAGCGGTTATGGCATGTTGGCCAACCATTCGTTGGTTATGGCCAACTACATCTCCCGCGCCAACGCGGCGGTCATGGACCTTCGTCAATTGCTCTCACAAGGATAAGTGATGGCTATTTCAGCCTTGGAGGCCGCGCACCGTGCGGCCTCTGATGCCGAGCAAGTCGCCTGGGTCGATCGTGAAGACCGGT
>JAKJHY010000108.1 GCA_021648845.1 Mycobacterium sp. MBM
TGTCGTGGCGGGCCATGTAATTGGGCAGCACTGCGATGCCTAATCCGGCACGCGCTGCTTGCTGCTGGGCAATCACGCTGGTGCTGCGAAATGTCACGGTCGGCGTGCGACAGAAGGTGTTGAGAAATAACAACTCCTGGCTGAACAACAGATCATCGACGTAGCCAATCCAGTGGTGATGCGCCAGATCATCGCGGTGGTTGAGCGGCGGAGCCTGCTCCAGATAGGCGGGACTGGCGTAAAGCGCGAGGGTGTAATCGGTGAGTTTGCGCGTGATCAACATGTCGGCGTTGGGCCGCTCCAGATGAATACTGATTTCGGCCTCACGGTTGAGGATGCTGACAAACCGTGGCACCGCGACCAATTCCACTTCCAGCCCCGGATAGCGCTCAAACAAACCGCGCAGGCGTGAGGTGATGAACATGATGCCAATGCCTTCGGTGACGCCCAGACGGATCTTGCCCAGCGGCGTCATGGCCTGGGTGATTTCTTCCTGGGCCAGCAGGGCAACGTTTTCCATCGCTTCGGCATGTTTGAGCAGCGCCTGCCCGGCGGGTGTCAGTTCATACCCCTGTGCATGCTGCACAAACAATGCGGCCCCCAAGTGCCGCTCGATGCTGTCAATGTGCCGCGCCACCGTGCTGTGGGTGGTGTTCATGCGTTTGGCGGCGGTCAGCAAGCGCCCGCTGCGGTGTAACTCCAGAAAGTAGCGCAGGTCATTCCAGTCGAACATGGTCATCCCCGAGTGCGGCGTATGGGCCAACTGTGCAAAAACGCACAGGCCGTGGGCAAAATCGCGCGTTTTCATCTCGAAATTAATCAATACGATGGTGTAGGACAATAAAAATAAAGACAGGCGCGAGGTGCTTCATGCCATCAGCCACTCAGGTATACGACTACATCATCGTGGGCGCGGGCCCTGCGGGTTCTGTGCTGGCGAACCGGCTGTCGGCCAATCCTGCCCACAAGGTGCTGCTGCTCGAAGCGGGCGGGCAAGACAACTACCCCTGGATTCATATTCCGGTGGGTTATCTGTATTGCATTGGCAACCCGCGCACCGACTGGTGCTTCAAAACCGAGGCGCAGGCCGGGTTGCAAGGGCGCCGCTTGAGCTATCCGCGCGGCAAGGTGTTGGGTGGCAGCTCGTCGATCAACGGCATGATCTACATGCGCGGGCAGGCGGGTGATTACGATCGCTGGGCTGAGCAGGGCAATCCGGGCTGGGCCTGGAAAGACGTACTGCCCCTGTTCAAGCGCAGTGAAAAACACTGCGATGGCAACGCGCACTTGCATGGCGGTGACGGTGAGTGGCGTGTCGAGCAACAGCGCTATTCATGGCCCATTCTCGATGCGTTCCGGGACGCCGCGGCGCAAAGCGGCATTCCCACGGTGGACGATTTCAACACCGGCGACAATCAGGGCTGTGGATACTTTCAGGTCAATCAGCGCGCAGGTGTGCGCTGGAATGCCTCCAAAGCCTTTTTACGGCCTATCCTCAAGCGTCCAAATCTGACCGTTCTGACGGATGTGCAGGTCAACAAAGTGCTACTGACCGCAGGTCGCGCCACCCATGTACGCGCCCGCTGGCAAGGCTGCGAGCATGACATTCAAGCCCAACGTGAAATCATCCTGTGCGCCGGTGCCATTGGTTCGCCTGGCATTTTGCAGCGTTCGGGGATTGGCCCGCGCCCACTGCTGGAAAGCCTGGGCATCAAGGTCGAGCACGAACTGCCGGGTGTGGGCGGCAACCTGCAAGATCACCTGCAACTGCGTCTGGTCTTCAAACTGAGCAATGCGCGCACCCTCAACCAAGTGGCCAATAGCCTGTGGGGCAAGTTAGGCATGGGCCTGCGTTACGCCTACGACCGCAGCGGTCCGCTGGCGATGGCGCCCAGCCAATTGGGAGCATTTGTAAAGTCAGACCCCGCGCAACCGTCCGCCAATTTGCAGTACCACGTGCAGCCCTTGTCGCTGGAACGCTTTGGCGAGCCTTTGCACCGCTTTCCTGCGTTTACCGCATCGGTGTGTAACCTGCGGCCCAAGAGCCGGGGCCGCGTGGATATTCGTTCAGCCAACCCGGACGATGCGCCGCTGATCGACCCTAATTACCTGAGCCACCCTGACGATTTAAACGTCGCGGCAGATGCCATCCGCCTGACCCGTAACATCGTGGCCAGCCCTGCCCTGCAAGGCTTCAGCCCCGAGGAGTACCTGCCAGGCAAAGACCTGCAAACCGAGCAACAGCTGTACGAAGCCGCCGCTCGTATAGGTACGACGATTTTCCACCCGGTGGGCACCTGCCGTATGGGCCAGGACACTCAGGCGGTGGTCGATGCTGAGTTGCGCGTCCATGGCGTGCCGGGTTTGCGGGTGGCCGACGCCTCGATCATGCCGGATATCGTGTCAGGCAATACCTGTTCACCCACCTTGATGATTGGCGAAAAAGCCGCGCAATTGATCCTCGACACCCCGATTCAGACAGCAGAAACACCCGTAGAACGGTTTCGCGCAGCAGCAACACCGGTCGCCTGAAGGCGGTCGTGGTTTCGGTCGCAGTCATCCGGAACCGACAGTGGACAACAACAATAATCACTGTGGCCCCAAGGGCCGAGGGCATTGAAAATGTCAGACTCCATCGCACAAACCGCCAGCGTCGCGAAAGCGCCGACAGGCCGTGAAGAACGAAAAATCATTTTTGCGTCATCCCTCGGGACTGTTTTCGAGTGGTATGACTTTTTCTTGTATGGCGCCCTGGCCACCGTCCTGAGCAAACAGTTCTTTGCCGGGGTTAACGACACCACCGCGTTCATTTTTGCCTTGATGGCCTTTGCGGCGGGTTTTTTGGTCAGGCCGTTCGGGGCGTTGGTGTTTGGCCGGTTAGGCGACATGATCGGGCGAAAATACACCTTCCTGATGACCATCATTCTGATGGGCTTATCGACCTTTGCTGTGGGCTTGCTGCCCACCTACACCAGCATCGGCATTGCCGCACCGATCATGCTGGTGCTGTTGCGCATGCTTCAGGGGCTGGCGCTGGGCGGTGAATATGGTGGCGCCGCCACCTACGTCGCAGAACACGCGGCACCCGGCAAACGCGGTTTTAACACCAGCTGGATTCAATCCACCGCCACCTTGGGCTTGTTGCTGTCGTTGTTGGTGGTGCTGGGCTGCCGTTACCTGACCGGCGACCAGTTTGAAGTGTGGGGCTGGCGCCTGCCGTTCCTGCTCTCCATCGTGCTGCTGGGCATCTCGACCTGGATCCGCTTGAGCATGCACGAGTCGCCCGCCTTCGTGAAAATGAAGGCCGAAGGCAAAGGCAGTAAATCGCCGATCCGCGAGTCGTTCGGTAAATGGGAAAACCTCAAGATCGTGCTGATCGCGCTGTTTGGCATCAACGCGGGGCAAGCGGTGACCTTCTACACCGCGCAATTCTACGTGCTGTTCTTCCTGACGCAGATGCTCAAGA
>JAKJHY010000109.1 GCA_021648845.1 Mycobacterium sp. MBM
GCAGGCGTACCGGGCATCGCCACCCCACCCACTTGAATCGGCGTACTGCTAAAGATCCCCGCCGCACTGATCACCAGGTGTTGCCCCCTGCCATCAAGGTGATGCTCGCCCCCGCGTCCAGCACCAGCATGGCCCCCGCCTTGAGGTGGATTTGCTGTCCGGCGTCGGCCAGCAAATTCTGCCCGACACGGGTGTGCTGGCTGGTGGCGACCTGCAAGTGGTCATTGCCCTTGATCTGCACTTTGCGGTCGGCCGTCACGGTGCGCTGGTCTTCGGCTTCCAGCACGCTGATGCTGTTACCCGTGATGGTTTCTTCGCGCTGGCCGTCGATCTGCACTCGGCTGTCATGTTTGATGTGCTGTTCAAAATCACGTTGCGCGTGCAGGTAAATCAGTTCCTGGCCTTTACGGTCTTCGATGCGCAGTTCGTTGAAACCTGTGCCCTGCGGCGTGCTGCGGCTGCGGAACACGCTTTGGGTTTTATGCGCGGGCAAATCCAGCGGCACCGGGTTGACGCTGTTGGCCAGGCAGCCGGAAATAATCGGCCGGTCAGGATCGCCGTCTACGTAGTCCACCAGCACTTCCATGCCCACTCGCGGGATCGTCACGCTGCCGTAACGCTCACCCGCCCAGCTTGACGACACCCGCAACCAGCAACTGCTGCGCTCATCACTGGCGAGGCTGCGGTCCCAGTGAAATTTGACCCGCACACGGCCGTAGGCATCGCAGTGGATTTCTTCGCCCGCAGGCCCGGTCACACGGGCAGTCTGGCTGCCGAAAACGCGCGGTTTGGCGTAGGTCTTTTGCGCACGATAGGTGCCGATTTCCGGCGTGCCATCAAAGCTGTTGCGATAACCCTGAAAGTCGAACGTCGAGGCGCTGGCGAACTCCTCAAGCACCTGCGGCTGACAACCTTCGTGGGTGATGTGCGTGAGCAGCCACTGCACATTGCACTCGGCCAGCGGATGGTCGCTGAGGGTGAAAAAGTGACCGCTGAGCAAGCTCGGCTGATCGCTCTTGCCGCGGACCACGCAGGACTCGGCCTGATGACGCTCAAGCGCTCGCAGGCTGTAGCGCTGCGCGGATTGGGCCACGAGAGAACCGCCGGGGTAGGTGTAACTTTCAAGCGCGCACTCTTCGCGAGGCGCACGGTTGTCGGCCTGCACGATCCGGCTGGCTTTTTCGAAATCATAATCGCGGCTGAACGTGCTGTTGGTGCGCGCTTGCAGGCTCATCTCAAAATGAGTGATCGCAGGCTCCTCCGCCACCATCCCGCTGCCGGGCACGTAAGGCGTCGGCCATTTAAGGGGTGTAAATGCCTGCTGTTTATCGCCGAATACCAACTGATGGCTGTCAGGCGAATGGCGAAAGTAGTAGTGAAAACCCTCTTCAAAACACAGCCGCTGAATAAAGTGCAGGTCCGACTCCCCGTACTGCACGCAATACTCTCGTGGCGAGTAATCCGAGAACCCGGCAAAGGTGTACCCATCGCTGAAAATACCGTGCTCTTCCAGCACCTGCTCGATGATCTGCTGCACCGTCAGGTGCTGGAAAATCCGATGTTGGGTGCGATGCGCCAGGTAAGCCAGGCTTGGCACCAGCGTCAGGCTGTAATGCGTCAGCCGTGTATCAGAGCCGCTGCGGGTGATGCGTTCAATCTGGCCGTGGATGCCGTTTTGCGCGTTGAACGCTAAAAACGCAGGCTGATGCAGCAACGCTTCAAGGTCGAGATTGGCACGGTCACTGACCAGTTGGATGGCGAAGGAAAACGGCTGACTGATGGCCTCCTTGCCTTTAAATGCCAGTACCTGAAGCGAATCGTCACTGCCGGTTATCACCAGGCTGAAACGCGATGGGGGGCGAAGGGTAGACATCCGTGACTCCTCTGAAACAGAGGCGCTGACGCTAACGGATAAGTCTGATGATCATGCGTAGGAGGATTCTGAAACCTTTAAAAGAAACGGATCTATTTAATCGATCGCGCGGGTTTGACGTTACGCCCAGCGATCCGCCGCGGCGTGATCGCTAGCCCGCCCTTCTACCCAGCGCGGGCCGTCAGCGGTGTGTTCTTTTTTCCAGAAGGGTGCGCGGGTTTTCAGGTAGTCCATCACAAACGCACACGCGTCGAACGCCGCTTGGCGATGAGCGCTCGCCACCCCGACAAACACAATAGGTTCGCCCGGCTCCAGCGCCCCAATCCGATGCAATACGTGGAGTTTGAGCAGCGGCCACCGTTGTTGAGCTTCGACGACAATCTTGCCCAGCGCTTTTTCGGTCATGCCAGGGTAGTGCTCCAGAAACATACCCGCCACGTCGCGCCCGTCATTGAAGTCGCGCACGTAGCCGACAAAGCTCACCACAGCGCCTACACCCGCGTTGGCGGCATGCATGGCATTCACTTCGGCGCCCGGGTCAAAGGCCGCTGTCTGAACTCGAATGGTCATGTGCATCAGCCCCCCGTCACTGGCGGAAAAAAAGCTACCTCATCGCCATTGACTAGCGGCTCATCAGGTTTGCACAACTCTTCGTTACGCGCGCACATCAGATTAGCCTCCGTCAGAACCTGATAACCGCCGCGCTGCACCAGACACGATCGCAGTGTTTCAATCGTGGCAAATTCGCCCTTAACCTCCTCGTGATCGCACCCCAAGGCTTCGCGGTAGCGAGCGAAATACTTGACCTTGATTATCATGACTCAGCCGCCGTGAAATGCCCGCTCTTGCCGCCGAGTTTCTCCAGCACGCGCACGCTTTCGATAGTCATGCCGCGGTCGACCGCTTTGCACATGTCATAAATCGTCAACGCAGCAACGCTGGCTGCGGTCAGTGCTTCCATCTCGACGCCGGTTTGCCCGGCGAGTTTGCAACGCGCCACCACGAGTACCGCGTCAGTGCCGTGAGCGCTGAGTTCAACCTTGACGCTGGTGAGCATCAACGGATGGCACAACGGAATCAAATCGGAGGTTTTTTTCGCTGCCTGAATGCCCGCTATCCGCGCAACGGCAAATACATCCCCTTTGGGGTGCCCGCCACTGACGATCATGTCCAGCGTTTCAGCACGCATTCGTACAACCGCTTGTGCCACGGCCTCACGGGCTGTTACCGCTTTGTCGGTGACATCAACCATGTTGGCGCGGCCTTGAGAATCTAAATGAGTCAGCACAGGGTTACTCCATTCAAGTGCGCCGATTGTAAACCTCTGGGTTAATCAAGCGCACGTCCGATCAGCCAGTGGCCTCACACGCCTTATGCCCAAAGGGCTACAGCACGGCGATCCAGCGCGCGAATATCGCGTATTAGAACAAAGAATTGGCCCTGCTTTTACATTCGCCGTAAAAGATTAAAAAAAAGGACACCCCCCGCCCATGAGCTTATTTGTTTCTATTGTTTTAAGTTTACTGGCAGGTTTTGCCGTGCCTTTACAAGCGGGCACTAACGCCAAACTGGGC
>JAKJHY010000110.1 GCA_021648845.1 Mycobacterium sp. MBM
GGCCCGCCCCGTCAGGCGGCGTTCGACGCTGAGGGCAACCCGACTCAAGCCGCCCTTGGTTTTGCCAAGAAGTGTGGCGTTGACCTGAGCGAAATCGATCAGAGCGGTCCGAAACTGCGTTTCAGCCAGGTCATTGTCGGCAAGCCGACCGCTAGCCTGCTGCCGACCATCGTTGAAGACTCGCTCAATGATTTGCCGATCCCCAAGCGCATGCGCTGGGGCGCCCGTAAAGAAGAGTTCGTACGTCCAACCCAATGGCTGGTCATGCTGCTGGGCGACGACGTGGTCGATTGCACGATTCTTGCGCAAAAAGCCGGTCGTGATTCGCGCGGTCACCGCTTCCATCACCCCGAAAACGTACGCATCAGCGCGCCAGCCAACTACCTCGAAGACTTGCGCAAAGCCTACGTGCTGGCCGACTTTTACGAGCGTCGTGAACTGATTTCCAAGCGCGTGGCCGAACTGGCGACGATGCAGGAAGGGACAGCCATCGTGCCGCCAAGCCTGCTCGACGAAGTCACGTCGCTGGTTGAGTGGCCGGTGCCGCTGGTGTGCTCGTTCGAAGAGCGCTTCCTCGATGTACCGCAAGAAGCCCTGATCACTACCATGCAGGACAACCAGAAGTACTTCTGCCTGCTGGACGTGGACGGCAAGTTGCTGCCGCGCTTTATCACCGTGGCCAACATCGAGAGCAAAGACGCGCAGCAAATCATCTCGGGTAACGAGAAAGTGGTGCGCCCGCGTCTGACCGATGCCGAGTTCTTCTTCAAGCAAGACAAGAAGCAGACACTCGAAAGCTTCAACCTGCGCCTGCAAAACGTGGTGTTCCAGGCCCAACTGGGCAGCGTGTTCGACAAAGCCGAGCGCGTGTCCAAACTCGCCGCATTCATTGCCCCGCGCATCGGTGGCGACGCACAGCGCGCAGCCCGTGCAGGCTTGCTGTCCAAGTGCGACCTGGCGACCGAAATGGTCGGCGAGTTCCCGGAGATGCAAGGCATTGCCGGTTACTACTACGCCCTCAACGACGGCGAGCCTGAAGACGTCGCACTGGCGCTTAACGAGCAGTACATGCCGCGCGGTGCAGGCGCTGAATTGCCGGGCACCCTGACCGGTGCGGCGGTGGCCATTGCTGACAAACTCGACACCCTGGTCGGTATTTTCGGCATCGGCATGCTGCCCACCGGCAGCAAAGACCCGTACGCACTGCGCCGTGCAGCGCTGGGTATCTTGCGCATCCTGATCGACAAAAAACTCGACCTCGACCTGACTGAAGCCGTGAATTTCGCGGTGACCGCCTTCGGCGCCAAGATCAAGTCGGCCGGGCTGGCGGATCAAGTGCTGGAGTTCATCTTCGACCGCCTGCGTGCGCGTTATGAAGACGAAGGCGTGGACGTGGCTACTTACCTGTCGGTACGTGCGTTGCAGCCAACCTCGGCGCTGGACTTCGATCAGCGCGTGCAAGCCGTTCAAGCCTTCCGTCAATTGCCGGAAGCCGCAGCCCTGGCCGCCGTCAACAAGCGCGTGTCGAACCTGCTGAGCAAGGTAGACGGCAAGGTCTCGACCCACGTCGAAGCCAAGTTCTTCGACAACGCCAGCGAGTTCTCGCTGTACTCGGCCATTCAAAAGGCTGACGAAGCGGTACAGCCGATGGCCGCTGCCCGTCAGTACAACGAAGCGCTCACCCGCCTGGCCGCCTTGCGCGAACCGGTGGATGCCTTCTTTGAAGCGGTGATGATCAACGCTGAAGATGCCAACGTGCGGGCTAACCGCTACGCATTGCTGGCGCGTTTGCGCGGTCTGTTCCTCGGCGTAGCCGACATTTCGCTGCTGGGCTAAGGGGCTGCCGTGAAACTGCTGATTCTTGATCGGGACGGCGTGATCAATCACGACTCCGACGCTTACATCAAGTCTGTCGAGGAGTGGTTGCCACTCCCCGGTGCGATCGAGGCCATCGCGCAGTTGAGCAAGGCCGGCTGGACGGTGGCGATTGCCACCAACCAGTCCGGTATTGCGCGCGGCTACTACGACATCGCCACGCTGGACGCCATGCACGCCCGTTTGCGGGCATTGGTGGCGCAGCAGGGTGGCGAGGTCGGCCTGATAGTGTATTGCCCGCACGGCCCTGATGAAGGCTGCGCCTGTCGCAAACCCAAACCGGGCATGTTGCGCACGATTGCCGAGCATTACGGTGCTGATTTACGTGAATGTTGGTTTGTGGGTGACAGTTTGGGTGACTTGCAGGCCGCAGAGGCCGTCGGTTCACAGCCTGTTTTGGTAAAAACCGGAAAAGGCGAAAAAACGTTCGAAAAAAATCTACCGGCTACTACCCTGATTTTTGACGATCTGGCGGCAGTTGCCGCACAACTTATCCACACATAAGGCATTTTTGAACACCTGCTGACATCCGTTGCCCAGGCCTGTTCACGAATGCGTTATCCGCAACGGTAAAAGCCTCTATGTCGATCTTGCAGGCCATCAGAACTTTTTTCTTTTACCTGCTGCTGGGCACCAGTTCGCTGCTGTGGTGCTCGCTGAGCTTTTTTGTCGCCCCTTTTCTGCCGTTTCGTGCGCGTTATCGCTTTATCAACGTGTACTGGTGCCGCTGCGCACTGTGGCTGACGCGGGTGTTTTTGAACATTCACGTTGAAGTGAAGGGCGCCGAGAATATTCCGAAGCGTCCGTGCGTGATTCTGGCCAACCACCAAAGTACCTGGGAGACGTTTTTTCTCTCGGCCTACTTTCAGCCGTTGAGCCAGGTGCTCAAGCGCGAACTGCTGTATGTGCCGTTCTTTGGCTGGGCGATGGCCATGCTGCGCCCGATTGCCATCGACCGTGACAACCCGAAAGCGGCGCTCAAGCACATCGCCAAGAAGGGTGACGAGCTGCTCAAGGACAACATTTGGGTGCTGATCTTTCCCGAAGGCACCCGTGTGCCGTTTGGCACGGTGGGCAAGTTTTCGCGCGGGGGCACCGCGTTGGCGGTCAACGCTGAGCTGCCGGTCTTGCCGATTGCGCACAACGCAGGCAAATACTGGCCTAAAACCGGCTGGGCGAAAAAGCCTGGCACGATTGAAGTGGTGATTGGCGCGCCGATGTACGCCAACGGCACGGGCCCACGGGCGATTGCCGAGCTCAATGAGCGGGTGCAAGCCTGGAACGAACAGACGCAGCGCGACATGGGTTCACTGCCACCGGTTGCAGCGCCAGCGGATGTCGCACTGGGTTAGTGCGAATTGTGGATAACGTGTGCACAAGTTTTGGATTTCTTGCAAAAAACAGTCGTAACCCAATGATTTAAATACTTATTTCTCGGTATGACTTTTTAGCGAAAAACGTGCATAAGTTTTTCTAAGCAGAAAAAAACCGGCTAATTAGCCGGTTTTTTTGTGCCCGTATCCTCTGTAGGCGCGGGCTGAGGGGAGAGCGCAATAGCGCGCAGTCTCAAAC
>JAKJHY010000111.1 GCA_021648845.1 Mycobacterium sp. MBM
CGGCCGGTAACAGGCCTTGCTTGAAGTACTTGGTGACGACCAGGTCCATCTCCTGACCGAGGTCTTTTTTGCCATCCATCATCGGTAATGAAGTGCTGGAGAGCAGGCCGCTGGTAGGGTCTTCGTTGTTTTGCACGGCATTGATGCCGTTGCTGCCAATCGGCTTGCTTGCATCGACCCGCCATAACTTGTGGTAGACCAGCGAGGCGTCGTAGTCGTCGCGCAGTTGCCATGAACCGAACAGGCTGGCGCTCTGGATGTTTTGCATTTCGCCACGAAACGCCTCACCAAAACGGTGAACCCGCGAGCGCGTGCCGGTGAAGTTGGAGCGGTTGCTCTCAAGTCCGGTCTGCTGATAGTTGGCACTGGCGCGCGAATAGGCAGCGCCGACTTGCCAGTTGGGATCGAGGCGCAAACGCACGCCCAGATCGGTGGCCCAGCCATCCACATCGTCACGGGTTTTGGCTCCGGCGATGTTGCGCCCGCCCACGGTTGAGGTGGCGAGTTTGTCGCGCGTGCCGCTCATGCCGGTGACGCTGGCCCAGTAATTCACGGTGTGGGTGTTGCGGTAGTTGTAGGCGTCGCTGTTGGCTTCGATACCGAGCCAGGTCAGGTCGCCGTTTTGGGTTTTGTCCAGCGCATCGACTTCTTCGCCCTGATGTTTGAGCGAACCATCGTCCTGGCTGTGGTGGGCGCGCAGGCCGACCCATTGGCCGGGTGTCCATTGCGCGGCAATATCGCCAAACAGGTGCAGCCGGTCTTTGTCGTCTGGGGCCAGTTCGGTCAGGTCGGTGCGGTACTCGCTAAAACGTTCAGCCGCGCCCACATTGGCCTTGAGCAGGGTGGTATCCAAGGTCCAGTTCAGCGCTTCGATGTTGGTGTCGCGCCACGTGCCGTCGTCATTGCGCAGGCGTTGGCGACCGAACTTGAGCTGTTCGCCGGGGTAGGCGGTAAAGCCTTTGTAGCCGACCCAGAACTCGCGCAGGGCCAGGTAGCTTTTGTCTTGTTTGCGCGCATCGCTGCTGCTGTTTTGCTCAAGGTCGGACTGTTGCAAGGTGTCGGTTTCGATGATGTCGCTGGAGGTCACGGCCTGGCCCATGGCGTAGGCGCTCCAGTTGCCCCGTTCGCCGTACACCCACGGGCGCAGGTCCAGACCGATGCCGTTGACGTCGCCGCCATCGCGGGTGCCAAGGTCACGGTCGTCTTCCGATTGCGCAGTGATTTTGGTTTCAAGGCCGAAGTTTTTTTCATCGGTCAGGGCCGCGAGGGTCGGGCATGACCACAGCAATGCGAAAGTCAGGCCGATGCCGGCTTTTACAAAAGGATTGAGGGTCATAGGGCTTCCTCGCCGTTTTCTGCTTGCAGTGCCTGTACGGCCACGGCGTTCTGGCTCAGGGTGGCGCGCAAGGCTTGCTCTTTTTGCAGCAGGCGCTGGGCGCCAGCGCGTTGCTCTGCGGGCAATTGCTCGTCGAGTTGGGCGGCCAGTTCGTTGGCTTGCGGGGTGTTTTGCAGCGTGGCCAGTTGGCTGAACACGTAGGCGTTCATGGCGTTGGGCTGCGTGCCTTTGCCCTGCGAGAACAACTGGGCGATGGCGAAATCGGCGCTGTTCTGACCGTTGCGCGCGGCCTTGAGCAGGTGGTCGAGGGCTTTTTGCGGGTACACCTGGCCCAGGTAACCGCGACGGTAGAGTTGGCCAAGGTAGTAATCGGCAGCCACTTCCTGGTCCACGGCGCGCAGGAAGTGCGCTTCGGCTTTTTGCGCGTCCGGGGTCAGCCATTTGCCGTCGTAATAGAGCTTGCCCAGTAACAGTTCGGCGCGCGGCTGGTCGGCGGCGCGACCGTTGTCCAGGTATTCCTGCAACTGCGCGACGTCGCCCTGATCGGGAAAGTCATAGAGCAACTGCGCAAGGCTGACCCAGGCTGCGGGGTAGGCCGGTGCAATGCGTTCCAGCAGCGACTTGGCGGTGTCCGGGTCGGGGGTGCCCAAGGTGGCATCGGCCAGCACGCGGGCCACGCCATCGACCTTTTGCGCCGAGGCGCTGCCACGGCTGTAAGCGCTTTGCAGTTGCTGGATCAGCTCGGCCTGCTGCTGGGTGTTGCCTTGTTTCTGATACACCGTGGCCAGCTCGACGTAACAACTGTCGTTGGCGGACAGCGCCTGACGGCAGATGGATGCGATTTCATCCAGATGCTGATCGTACGTACCGTCGAGGCGGTACAGCGCCACTTGGGCCAGGCCTGCTTGCGCATAACCTGCGGCGCGCCACTGGCTGATTTGCTGCTGGGCATTGATCTGGGGGAAGCTTTGCGGGTGTTGCAAATACAGCATCGCCAGCGGCGTGAGGCTGCTCGCGTCGCCATTGGCAAAGGCTTGTTGCAACAGGGCTTGCGCTTCGTGCAACTCGGCCTCGGTAGCGCCGGGTTTGCTGGCCAGCAGACGCCCCAGGCGCGCTTGAGCGCGGGGCGAGGTTTTTGCGGCTTCACGGTACGTGGCTTCGGCCTGTTTCAACTGCTCGGCGTCCGGGCTTTGCATCCAGATATCGGCCAGCCCCACCTGCGCTTCGGTGTAACCCAAATCCGCCAGTGCCTGATAGTTACGCTGTGCGGTGGCGGTGTCGCCGTTTTTCAAGGCTTCATTGGCCAGCCGCTGATCGGGCAGACCCGCGCAACCGGCGAGTGCGAGGGACAACAAGCAAAGCGCTGGCCCTTGTAGTCGTTGCCGCAGGCTGCGAGCGGTTGCGAAACCGCTGTGAATGCGAAAAAAACCGTCGCGTGGTTGGCGAGCGCCTGGCTCGGGATCGCAGCCTGCGCCAGCGACTACCGGGAATGAGTTTTTCATGGTTACAGACCTGCCGCCGAGGCTTTGCTGATCAGCCAGTTCATCGACGGGCCACGGTCGCTGCGCACGTCCACCGGGCGGCCGGCAAGGGCGCTGTCCAGCGGTGCATCGGGCTTGATCTGCACGCGGATGTCCGAGGACAGGTCATCGCTGTTGAGGCTGGTGCTGCTGATGATCTTGCCGGTGCGCAGGTAGTCTTCACCGGCGACTTTGAAGTTGACCGGGGTGCCGGGCAGTACGTTGTCAAACTGGCGATAGCTGAAGCGCGCGGCGATGTTGGCTTCGCTGGTGCGCGGCACCAGTTTGAAGATCACGTCACCTTTGCTGGCGTATTGGCCGTTGGCAACCACTTGCTCGGCGACGACGCAGTCACACGGCGAGGTCAGGGTGCCGGTCATTTGCTTGCCAAACAGCGTTTCGATATTGGCCGGCTGCAACAGGTTTTCGTCCAGATGGCCTTTAAGC
>JAKJHY010000112.1 GCA_021648845.1 Mycobacterium sp. MBM
GAGCCCCAGGTTGTGAAACGTACTCACCGTCAGGCCCCGGCCTTCGCCCTTTTTGAGCAACGTGCCCACCCGCTCCTTCATCTCGCGCGCGGCCTTGTTGGTAAAGGTCATGGCGACAATGTACTGAGCGCGCACGCCACAGTTTTGGATCAGGTGCGCGATTTTGCGGGTAATCACGCTGGTTTTGCCGGAGCCTGCGCCGGCGAGCACCAAAAGAGGGCCGCCGACGTAGCTCACGGCTTCTTGCTGCCGGGGATTGAGTCGGGACATGACGAGTCAGGGGGTCGTATCTGAAAAGGGCGGGCATTTTAACAGGCTGAGCAAATATTGCTGCCACTCTGCGACAGTGTGACGTAGCACTCTGTCTAAATTTGCTGCTTTTGTTACTTTCGCGCAGGATGCCGGCCAAATTTGCGACTACCGTTCGGTTATTACTGCAAATATGTATTTGATAACCAGTGTCATTTGCCATTGGTCGGCGGCGCGTCATAATGCCCACCGCCTGAAATTATTGCAGAGTCTAGGGAGCCAGCTTGTCTACGCCTGTCGAACCCTTGCGTTTACTGCTACTGGCCCAAGAGCCTTCTTGGGCAGCGTTATTGCGCGAGTGTCTGGCGCCAATGAAAGGCGCAGCCGTGCTGGTGTGCGCGCCCAATTGGGAAGCTGTCAGCTATCTGTTCGAAAACGACCGCCACGCGTTGTTACTGACCACCCCCACGCTACAGCCCGCACCGGGTCGCTGCCGGTTGTCGACGATTTTGTTGCTGGACACCGAACCCCTGGCAACGCCCCAAGGTGTCAGCGACTGGTTAGTGGCCCCCCAACTGAACGCTGATTCGCTGCGCCGCAGCTTGCGCCATGTGCGCGAGCGTGGCGTGCTCGAACACACCTTGCAGCGCCTGGCCGAAGAAGACCCGCTGACCGGTATCGCCAATCGCCAGGGTTTTCAGACCTTGCTGGCGGTGCGGCTGGCCGAAAGCGAAGGGCGCGGCATCGCCCTCGGGCACCTTGATCTGGACAACTTTCGTCATGCCAACGACGCCCTTGGGCATCAAGCGGGCGACCGCCTGATCCTGCAAGTGGTGGCGCGACTCAAAAGCCAGCTAGAGGCGGGCGATCAATTGGCACGACTGGGCAGCGACGAGTTTGCGCTGTTGATCGACACTCGCCGCGCCCCCGAACGCGCTGAACTGATCGCTGAGCGCATCACCGAAGCGCTGGCCGAACCGTATTGGGTCGACGGCGAAAGCCTGCTGATTGGTTGCAGTCTGGGCATCGCCCACGCTCGGGCCAACGCCGGGGCTGACCCGCTGATGTGGCACGCACACATCGCCATGCAGCAAGCCAAAAGCACCCAGGGCTGCACGTATCACCTGTTCAATGAGCGCATCAATCGCAACGCACGCAGCCTGGCCGATCTCGAAAGCGAGCTGCGCCGGGCGTTGCGCCGTGACGAACTGGAACTGCACTACCAGCCGCGCCTGGACTTGGCCAGCGGGCAAATTGTCGGCCTCGAAGCGCTGGTGCGCTGGCGTCACAGCGAGCGCGGCTTGCTGGCCCCCAGCGAATTTGTGCCGCTGGCCGAGCAAAGCGGGCTGATCGTGCCCTTGGGTTACTGGGTGATTTCGCGCGCATTGCGTGACATGCAGGCCCTGCGCGAACGCGGGCTGGCGCCGTTGCACATGGCGGTCAACCTGTCGTTTCGCCAGTTTCAGGACAGCCAGTTGCTCTCCACCCTCAGCCGCTTGATCACCGAGCGCGGGGTTGAAGCGCAATGGCTGGAATTTGAGCTGACCGAGACCGCCGTGATGCGGCGCAGCGACCTGGTCAAGCAAACGATGGATGCACTGGGACGCTTGGGCGTGCGCTTCTCGCTGGACGACTTCGGCACCGGATTTTCGTCCTTTGTGCACCTCAACAGCCTGCCGATCACCCTGCTCAAGATTGATAAAAGCTTCGTTGGCGGTATGGAAAGCCGCGAAGAAAACCGCCAGTTGGTGCCTGCCATGATCAACCTGGCGCACAACCTCAAGCTGGAAGTGGTCGCGGAGGGCGTCGAAACGCCTGAGCAATTGGCACTGCTGCGCAGTTTTGGCTGCGATCAGGTGCAAGGCTATTTGATCAGCAAGCCGTTACCACTGGCCGAACTGGTCACGTTCCTGACCCAAGACAGCGGCCGATACGCTGTGGCCGGCCACGCATCGCGCCCGTAAACCTTATAGCCGCTGTCGAGCAATGCGAGGCCGCGATCGGGCGCAAACCCGATAACGGCTACAGGGTAATGGCGGCGTTGCTCGCACGCTTGAGCATACGCCGCATCTTCCATTCAAATGCCAGCGTCAGACTGATGGCGGCGCACGCCAGGCCCACCGCCAACCCCCACCACACGCCCGCAGGCCCCCAATTGAAGGTGAACGCCAACAACCAGGCCAGCGGTGCGCCAATCGCCCAATAGCAAAACAGGCCGACCAAAAAAGTGGTCTTGGCGTCTTTAAGCCCGCGAATGGCGCCCATAGCAATGGTTTGCGCACCGTCG
Organism: Mycobacterium sp. MBM; assembly: GCA_021648845.1. Lineage (GTDB taxonomy): Bacteria > Actinomycetota > Actinomycetes > Mycobacteriales > Mycobacteriaceae > Mycobacterium. The sequence goes on from JAKJHY010000112.1 coordinate 2,537, forward strand.
AACAGTTCGAACCACGCGGCCACCGCCAACAGGCTCATTGCCAGTTCAAACACCGGGCGGAACGCCAGATTGTCGTAATCGAGCAACAAACCGACCAACTCTTTAGGCCACACCAGAAACACAAACGAAAAGCACAACATGGTCGCCGCGCCAAAACCGATGCCGACCCGGCCTGCGAGTCGCGCCCGTAGCAAGTCGCCACCCCCATAATGCTGGCCAATGCGCATGGTGATCGCATACGACATGCCCGCCGGAACCATGAACGCCGCTGACACGATCTGCAACGCGATTTGATGCGCTGCCAGTTGCGTGCTGCCCATCGTGCCCATGCACAACGCCGCGAACGCAAACAGGCCGACTTCGACTGCGTAGGTGCCGCCAATCGGTAAACCCAGGCGCCACAGCTCGCGCAGGTAGGTCAGGTTAATACGCGACAACCCCTTGCGAAGGGGATACGCGTCGTAGGCCGGATGCCGATGAATATGCCAGGCAAGGCCCAGCGCCATGCAAGTCGCCACAATGGCCGTGACCAGCCCGATGCCCATCAAACCCAACTTGGGCAAGCCGAACATCCCGGTGATCAGCGCGTAGTTGAGTAAAAAGTTCGCCACCGTGCCGATCACGCTGATGACCATGACCGGCATCGGCCGACCCATCGCGCTGGTGAAGCCGCGCAAGGCCATGAATGTCATGTAGCCGGGCAGGGCGAAGGGCAGCAGCAACAGAAACTGCCCG
>JAKJHY010000113.1 GCA_021648845.1 Mycobacterium sp. MBM
CGGGTGGCTGTGGGTCGCATTGCGACAGCAGACTGTCGCGTAGACAACAACCGACCCCGTGTTTCGCCGTTCGGCCAGACAGGTATCGCGTAAAAAAGGTCGCGATGGTGCCAGTTTTGGCCCCTCGTTGGAAGCACGAACCTACTAAAGGTCAAAGATGCGCACCGGTTTTGGGCCTGTGCGGCACAAATGAGTAATTTTGGTGCGTTTGGGCGGGTGTAACTGAGTGTTACGGTAACAAATTGATTGAAAGCCTTGCGCTAAAGCCATCGCGATTTTTTTAGAACGGCGTTGCAGCCCGCGTAAAACAGCACTTTGTCACATTTTGGCGCACTTATTGCGTCAAGGATTCGAAACGCCTGTGTTGGTTACTTTTTACGAACGTCAACACAGGTGCTCGGAATGGCTTCAATAAAAGGTAGTCGCAATGAGCAATACGCAGTCTTCTAACCACTTGGAGCAAGGGCTCAAACCACGGCATGTGACCATGCTGTCGATTGCCGGCGTGATCGGCGCCGGTTTGTTTGTAGGCTCCGGCCACGCGATTGCACAAGCAGGTCCCGCCGTACTGCTGGCCTACGCCGCCGCCGGTACGCTGGTGGTACTGGTGATGCGCATGCTGGCCGAAATGGCCGTTGCCTCGCCCGACACCGGTTCGTTTTCCACCTACGCCGACCGTGCCATCGGGCACTGGGCCGGGTTCACCATCGGCTGGTTGTACTGGTGGTTCTGGGTGTTGGTGATTCCACTGGAAGCCAACGCCGCTGCCACCATCCTGCATGCGTGGTTCCCGGACACCGCGATTTGGGTGTTTACCCTGGTCATCACCTTATTGCTGACCGCCACCAACCTGTTCAGCGTCAAGAACTACGGCGAGTTCGAGTTCTGGTTCGCGCTGGTCAAAGTGCTGGCGATCATTGGCTTCATTATTTTGGGTGTGTTGGCCATTTTCGGCTTCTTGCCCAACAGCCAGGTCAGCGGCGTGTCGCACCTGGTCGACACCGTGGGCTTTATGCCCAACGGCATGGGCGCCGTTCTGGCGGCCATGTTGACCACCATGTTCTCGTTCATGGGCACTGAAATCGTCACCATCGCGGCGGCCGAATCCAAAGACCCGAGCAAGCAAATCACCAAGGCCACCAACTCGGTGATCTGGCGCATTGGCCTGTTCTATCTGGTGTCGATCTTCCTCGTGGTGGCCCTGGTGCCCTGGAACGACCCCGGCCTGGCACAGTTCGGCTCCTACCAGACCGTGCTGGACCGCATGGGCATCCCGAATGCCAAGCTGATCGTCGACATCGTGGTGTTGATTGCCGTGACCAGTTGCCTGAACTCGGCGCTCTACACCTCCTCGCGCATGCTGTTCTCCCTGAGCAAGCGGGGCGATGCCCCGGCGGTGGCCAAACGCACCAACGCCAGCGGCACGCCTTACTGGGCGGTGATGATGTCCACCGGCGCAGCCTTCCTGGCGGTGTTCGCCAACTATGTCGCGCCTTCGGCGGTGTTTGAATTCTTGCTGGCCAGCTCCGGCGCCATTGCCCTGTTGGTGTACCTGGTGATTGCCGTGTCGCAACTGCGCATGCGTCAAAAACGGACCGTGCTGGGCGAGAAAATCGAATTCAAAATGTGGCTCTTCCCGGGCCTGACCTGGGCGGTGATCGTGTTCATCGTGGCGATTTTGACCATCATGCTGTTTCAAGAAAGCCACCGGGTCGAGATCATGGCCACCGGTCTGCTGAGCATTTTTGTAGTCACGGCAGGCTTGCTGGTAGCCCGCCGTCGGCGCCTTGAAAGAATGGGGGCACCCGTACTCAACTGAAGCCAGGACGGCTTGAACGGCTGAGTACAACCCGGGCCGCCATCGTGTCGTGATGGCGGCCTTTTTTTGCGTTTGAAAACGGTGAGCCACTGACCGTTGATCACTATCTGCCTGCTTTTTCTCACTGCGTGGGAATCGTATTTCAGCTAATGAGAAACTGCGTGCACCATGCAGCCAAGAGCATGGGGCCAAAAATGAACGACAACACGCCAACGGATCGCCTGCTGCACATTCTGGTCACGCTGGGGCAAGCGGGCGACGCCATCTCCGCCCGCGCCTTGTCCGAGCGACTGGGCCAGCCGCTGAGCAGCACCTATCGTCACCTCAAAACCCTGCTGCGCTGGGGCCTGGCTGAAGAAAACGGCCAAGGCCGCTATTTGCCGGGGCCTGCCTGTTTACAACTGGCGAAAAAATTCGACCGTGAAGCCGTCCTGGTCACCTTGGCCAAGCCTGAACTCCGGCGCCTGGCCGAGTTGAGCCAGGAAAGCGTGGCGCTGATGGTGCCCAGTAACGGCCAGGCGATTTGCATTGAGCTGGTCGACAGCCCGCAGCCCTTGCGCTGCTGTTACCAAAAAGGCCTGGCCCAGCCGTTGTTGGTGGGCGCTTCGGCCAGAGTGTTACTGGCGCATATGGATCCAGCCCACAGCCTTGCGTTACTGCACAGCCAGGGCATCGAAGACGAACCCTGCGCCGATTACCTGCGCAGCTTTGTGGCGATCCGGGCGCAGGGTTACGCCGTGAGCGTGAGTGAAATCGACGATGGCATCTGGGGCGTCAGTGCCCCGCTGATCGACAGCCGCCAGCGCCTGCAAGGCGCCATCAGCCTCATGGCCCCGGCCTTTCGCGCACACCCGCGCAGCGAGCGCCTGATCCGTTGGACGCAGGACATAGCCCTGCGCCTGAGCGCCCGACTGGACTGACTGTAATGGGAGTTTTTGCATGACCGTTGTACCTGACATGACCCTGTGGACCGGGCGCATTGACGCCGCCGAAGGGCAAGGCGCGTTGCGCTGGCATCAATGGATCAAGCCGCTGGCGCCGGGCCTGCCCACGGGCGCGGCGTTGATTGGCCTGGCCTGTGACGAAGGAGTGAAACGCAATCAGGGCCGAACCGGCGCGCGCCAAGGGCCACCCGCCTTGCGCAAAGCGTTGGCCAATCTGGCCTGGCACGGCACGGCGCCGCTCTACGACGCGGGTGACGTGGCATGTGCGGGCAGCGACCTCGAAGGCGCACAGCACACCTACGCGGCGCTGGTCAGCCACCTGCTGGAACAAGGCCACCTGCCGCTGGGGCTGGGCGGGGGGCATGAAATCGCCTTCGCCAGTTTCAGCGGGCTGGCCGACCACCTGCGCTGTCACACCGCGCCGCCGCGTATCGGCATTCTCAATTTTGACGCGCACTTTGACTTGCGCCATAGCGAGCAAAGCAGCTCCGGCACGCCCTTTCGCCAG
>JAKJHY010000114.1 GCA_021648845.1 Mycobacterium sp. MBM
GCGATGGGTTGATTGCGCCACGTGCGCCATGCCTGCTCCAGCCCTTCGCCGTGGCGAGCGCCGGGTACTACGATCGACTGCACACAACGCGCCTCACCGAGTGCGCGCCGGTAGCGGTCGAGTAACGGGGGCGGCACCACCCGGTCTTCGCTGCCGACAAAGTGACGCTGCCTCACGTGCGCCAGACGCTGGCGTTCATCCAGTGGCTCCAGCGAGCCGGTCAACGGGCGCAGGTCGTGCAGCGCCACCCATTGGCGCGGGCTTAAATTGCCAGCCAGGGTTTGCACTTGCGCAATGTCATCGCGTCGGGAGGCGAGCAATAACGCCAACGCCGCGCCACCCGAATAGCCCACCAGCTCAAAGTCCTGATTGCCCAGCCGTGCTTTGATTTGATCCAGCGCGTGATCGAGGCTCGCCAGGACTTCGGGACTGAAACGCCGGTCGGTCCACATCAGCGGTGTGCAGGCTTGAGTGCTGACAAACTGACACGGGCGCGCCAGGTAGACACTGGGCGTGGGGTCGCTGAAGGCCAGTTTGGCCATCATCAGATTGAGGGGGCTGGGGTCCAGACTGGGTTGACGGGACGTGGCCCATGCATGGCCGTCACCTTCCAGATAAACCCGAAGGCGCGGTGAAACCGGTGCTGGCGAAGGCATGCCCAGCATCAGTGGGAAAGTGGGGGTGTGGATAACTTCAAGGTGTTGATGCCGGATCAAGGCTTGATCCTGCAACGCTTGCAGCGGCGACTGGCAACCGCTGAGCAAGGCGCTGATCAACAGCGCCAAGCCTTGCAGCCAGACGCCAACCCGCGAGTGCGGGTTGAGGTCGGTACGGGTCATCAGAAGTCGTAACGCACTTTGGCCGAGAAGGTGTCGGCGTCGAAACCTGATTTGCCGACGTAGTCGTAGTTCAGGCCCACGGTCACCGCGCCCAGACGGTAGTCGGCGCCGATGCCGGCTTCGTAGCTGTTGCGCACGGCCTTGGCACCGCTGGTCACGAACGGCGTGTTGCCGAGGGTGAACGTCGAGGTGCTGCTGGCTTCGTCTGCCGCAAAGTCGTGGAACGCCATCAGTTTGGCTTGCGGGGTGAGGGTGCCCTGGCCCAGCGGGTAGCTGGCCGCTACACGAAAGCCTGCGCCCAGTTCAGCCACTTCGTAGCGCTGGTCTTTGACTTTGAGCGCTGCCGAGGAGCCTTTTTCGCGGTAGCCATCGATGTCGACCAGGCTGTAGCGGGCGGCGACGCGAGGTTCGATCAGCAGGTCGGGGGTGATGTGGTAGGTGTAACCGCCGACCAGGTTCACGCCGAACAGGTTGCTGTCGTAATCGGCCTTGGCCTTGGTGTTGCCGATGGTGCGCTGGCCGTCGTTGTCGTTCATGCCGTAGGTCAGCGCCGCGTCAACGAAGTAGTTGCCTTGCTCGAAACCGCCGTACAGCGTGAACGCATGGCTATCGACTTCGGTTTTGCTGCCCGCCTTGCCGTTCACATCGGTGTTCAGGTAGCTGTACGCCAGACCCAGGGTCAGTTGATCGTTGACCTTGCCGTCAGCGCCGACCGCGATACCGCGGCTGTAGGCATTGAACCCGGCCACGCCATCACGCATACCCTGATTGGCGTCGCTGTACAGGGTTTGCACCCATACGCCGGTGTCTTTCAGGGTGTCGCCGGAAGACAGGCCGCGACCGCCGCCGGTACGGTTGCCCGTCACGTTGCTGATCAACGATTGGCTGGTGGTCGCCGCTTGCGTCGCGCCGCCGTTGACTTCAGGTGCCAGTTGCTCGGCCAGTTTTTTCAACGCTTCAGGGTTGTTCGAGGCGTTGACGTAGTGCTGGAACAACGGGTCTTGCGGGCTCAACTGTGCCAGTTGGCGGGTGACTTCGGTGAAGGCGGCGCCCGCTTGCTGCGCGTTGTGCGAGCCGCCGATGTCAGCGATGACGTTGCCCACTTCAGCCGCGCCCTTGGCGGTGACTTTGCTCACGATCTGGTTGTTCTCAACCACGTAGCTGTCGACATTGAGCAACGAGGAGCTGCTAGTGACCGTCAGGCCGTTGTCTTGCAGGTCTTTGGCTTGAACCAGCGTGTAAGTGGTGCCATCGGCGCGGAAGTCGTTGCCTTTGGCGGCCAGTTGAATCTGCGAACCTTTGCCGAATTCAGCGGTGCCGCTCACGGCCAGTACCGCGCGGTTGGCGTCGGTGGCGCTGCTCAGGTTCAGGCCCAACGAGGAGTTGCCCGCCACGTACAGGTTGCCTTCCAGCGTGGTGTGGGGCAGGCCGAGGTCCAGGTGCGCGGGCGCCGCCTGGCTGCCGACATCCATCCAGCCGCCATTTTTCATGCGGATATTGGCGCCATCGGCGGTGGTGTCGGTGCCGGTGAACGCGGCATTGCCGCTCACTTCGATCAGGCTCAGGTCGATCAGGTTACCGGTGGTCTTGCTGCCGTCACCCAGGGTCAGGAACACCCGGCCGTCGCTTTCCGAAGCGTCTACGGCTTCGTCTTGCGACACCAATGTGCCGTTGTTGACCACGCGCAGCGCGCCGCCCTGATTGGCACCATCAATGTCGAAACCGCCGATCACAATGGCAGCGTCTTGCGCCTGAATCAGGCCATTGTTGACGATGTGCGCGTCTTCGCTGGCAAAGCTCACGCCATCGGCACGGATGCCTTCTGCATCTTCGCCAGTGGCAATGATGGTGCCGTTGTTCTCGATGCCGCGCACGTCGGCGCGGTCATTGATGTTGCTCACCCCGTTCCAGAGTTCGGAGCTGGTCACGTCGATGGCCGTGCTGCCTTCACCGCTCACTTGAATCAGGCCGTTGTTGATCAGGCGTCCGTCGAGTTGGCCGCCTTCCATTTGCAGGGCTTTGGCGTCAGTGCCTTGGGCGATGATCTGGCCCGAAGCGGTGTTTTTGAAATCGCCTTTAATGTGCGTCGAGCCGGAAATATAGACGGCACGGCTTACGTCGCGATAATCCACGCCCACCTCAGGATCGCCCTTGGCGCTCACCAAGCCTGCGTTGATCACATCACCGCCGACCACGGCCGGGTCGATCAACCAACCGGTGGAACCGTTGCCTTGGGAGCTGATGCTGCCTTTGTTGATCAGGTTGCCGCCAATCGTATTGTTGGCCCAGGCCACGTCCCCGTTCGAAGGGTTCGGGTTGTACCAACTGTCCATGTCGATGCCGCCCCCCGAGCTGTTGCTAGAGGTGAT
>JAKJHY010000115.1 GCA_021648845.1 Mycobacterium sp. MBM
AGATTCTGATTCTCCCAGGTGACGGTATTGGCCCAGAAATCATGGCTCAGGCGGTCAAGGTGCTGGAGGTAGCCAACGACAAGTTCCAGCTCGACTTTGAACTGACCCATGACCTGATCGGCGGCGCCGCTATCGACAAACATGGCGTGCCGCTGGCGGATGAAACTTTGGCGCGTGCGCGTGAGGCTGACGCCGTGTTGCTCGGCGCGGTGGGTGGGCCTAAATGGGACACCATCGAACGTGACATCCGTCCTGAACGCGGCTTGTTGAAGATCCGCGCTCAATTGGGCCTGTTCGGCAACCTGCGTCCGGCGATCCTTTATCCGCAGTTGGCTGATGCTTCCAGCCTCAAGCCCGAGATCGTTGCGGGTCTGGATATTCTGATCGTCCGTGAGTTGACCGGCGGCATCTACTTCGGCGCACCACGTGGCACCCGTGAGCTGGAAAACGGCGAGCGTCAGGCGTATGACACGCTGCCGTACAGCGAAAGCGAAATCCGCCGTATCGCCCGCGTCGGTTTTGACATGGCGCGTGTGCGCGGTAAAAAACTGTGTTCGGTCGACAAGGCCAACGTGCTGGCCTCCAGCCAGTTGTGGCGTGAAATCGTCGAACAGGTGGCCAAAGACTACCCGGACGTTGAACTGAGCCACATGTACGTTGACAATGCCGCGATGCAGTTGGTGCGCGCGCCCAAGCAATTTGACGTGATCGTGACCGACAACCTGTTCGGCGACATCCTGTCTGATGAAGCGTCTATGTTGACCGGTTCCATCGGCATGCTGCCATCGGCTTCGCTGGACGCCAACAACAAAGGCATGTACGAGCCGTGCCATGGCTCGGCGCCGGACATCGCGGGGCAGGGCATTGCCAACCCGCTGGCGACCATTTTGTCGGTCTCGATGATGCTGCGTTACAGCTTCAATCAGCACACGGCAGCAGACGCCATCGAGCAGGCGGTGAGCCGGGTTTTGGATCAGGGCTTGCGCACCGGTGACATCTGGTCGACGGGTTGCACCCGGGTCGGTACACAGGAAATGGGCGATGCAGTAGTCGCCGCGCTACAGAATCTGTAATCTCTCGGGCCCGTTACTTCCTGTTGGTGGAAGTAACGACCCCACTTTTTGTTAAAGGTGTAGTTGCGATGAAACGTGTAGGTCTGGTCGGTTGGCGCGGTATGGTCGGTTCCGTGCTCATGCAGCGGATGCTGGAAGAGCAGGATTTCGATCTTATTGAGCCGGTGTTTTTCACCACTTCCAATGTCGGTGGACAAGGTCCGTCCGTGGGCAAAGATATTGCCCCGCTGAAGGATGCTTACAACATTGAAGAGTTGAAAACCCTCGATGTGATCCTGACCTGCCAGGGCGGCGACTACACCACTGAGGTGTTCCCCAAGCTGCGTGAGGCAGGCTGGCAAGGTTACTGGATCGACGCAGCGTCGAGCCTGCGCATGCAGGATGACGCGGTGATTATTCTGGATCCGGTCAACCGCAAGGTGATCGACCAGCAGTTGGATGCGGGCACTAAAAACTACGTGGGCGGTAACTGCACCGTCAGCTTGATGCTGATGGGCCTGGGCGGCCTGTTTGAAGCCGGTCTGGTTGAATGGATGAGCGCCATGACCTACCAGGCAGCCTCCGGTGCCGGTGCGCAGAACATGCGTGAGCTGATCAAGCAAATGGGCGCAACCCACGCCGCAGTGGCAGATGAACTGGCTAACCCGGCCAGCGCCATTTTGGACATCGACCGCAAGGTTGCAGCCGCCATGCGCAGCGATGCGTACCCGACCGAGAACTTTGGTGTGCCACTGGCTGGCAGCTTGATCCCCTGGATCGACAAAGAGCTGCCTAATGGCCAGAGCCGTGAAGAGTGGAAAGCGCAAGCTGAAACCAACAAGATTTTGGGTCGTTTCAAAAACCCGATTCCTGTCGATGGCATTTGCGTGCGCATCGGCGCCATGCGCTGCCACAGCCAGGCGTTGACCATCAAGCTGAACAAAGATGTGCCGATTGCCGACATTGAAGGCTTGATCAGCCAGCACAACCCTTGGGTCAAGCTGGTGCCCAATCAGCGCGAAATCAGCATGCAGGAACTGAGCCCGACTAAAGTCACGGGCACCCTGAATGTACCGGTGGGGCGTTTGCGCAAGCTGAACATGGGCTCGCAATTCCTTGGTGCTTTCACGGTCGGTGACCAACTGCTGTGGGGCGCAGCTGAACCGTTGCGCCGCATGCTGCGGATCTTGCTGGAGCGTTAATTCGCGCTGCTCGCTGTCAAGCCCGCGTCTCGCAAGAGCCGCGGGCTTTTTAGTGGGCGTAAAGTTTATGTAACCATTGAGCGGCGTACCGTGCGTTGCCTACCGGGGTTGTGCCCGGTAAAGTGCCGCTCCCAATGTTTCGCCTGAGGTAGCTACATGAACCAGTCCTTTGATATCGCCGTCGTTGGCGCCACCGGCACTGTCGGCGAAACCCTTGTTCAAATTCTCGAAGAACGTGATTTTCCGATTACAGCATTGCATTTGCTGGCCAGTATCGAATCGGCCGGAAGCTCGGTGCCTTACCGCGGTAAAAACGTGCGAGTGCGTGAAGTCGACGCGTTTGATTTCAGTACCGTGCAGTTGGTGTTTTTTGCAGCCGGTCCCGCCGTGACGCTCAGTTATGCGGCCAAGGCCAGAGCCGCGGGTTGCACCATCATCGACTTGTCCGGTGCATTGCCCGCCGTGCAGGCGCCGCAGATCGTGCCCGAAGCCAACTCGCACGTTCTCAAGGGGTTGGCCAAGCCGGTGCAAGTCAGCAGCCCAAGTGCCTCGGCCACCGCATTGGCGGTGGTATTGGCGCCTTTGCGCGGCGTGCTCGATATTCAGCGGGTGAACGTGACAGCGTGCCTGGCTGTTTCGGCCCAAGGTCGCGAAGCGGTATCAGAACTGGCGCGTCAAACGGCAGAATTGCTCAATCTACGGCCGCTGGAGTCGACGTTTTTTGACCGTCAAATGGCCTTCAACTTGCTGGCTCAAGTCGGCAAGCCCGACGCTCAGGGCCATGTGCCGCTAGAAAAACGCCTGGTCAGTGAGTTGCGTGAAGTGCTCGGCCTGCCTGCCCTCAAAGTGGCGGTGACGTGCGTTCAAGCGCCGGTGTTTTTTGGCGACAGCTTTAGTGTCTCGGTGCAACTGGCCGGGCCGGTAGACCTGGATGCCGTTAATGCATTG
>JAKJHY010000116.1 GCA_021648845.1 Mycobacterium sp. MBM
GGTCAGAAAAATTGTCTACTTCATCAGCCTGCGATATCCACTCAGGTGACCGACAAACATTTCGGGCCGATTTATCTAGCTTGAGTGCGGCCTCGATCCATGCCAATCGGAGCGCCCGCGCAAGATCGTCTTGTGCCCCCAATTTGACGAAAGGGTTAAAATCATTTATGCGTGCCAATGTTTTCTTACGAAATTTCTCAGGAAAAAGCTCAGCAGCCTTAGGCAGGTGGCTAACTACCAATCGTACCAGTTGTTGAGTCAAGTCCATGTGAGGTTTCCTATATCAAATTGCCAAAATTGAGCGAGTTTAACCTGGGTCAGGCGATCTTTTGTCGGAAGCCCCAAGGGGCAGTGCGCCGAGCGAGTATGCGGGGGGGAATCGTTCGGGCGCAGCTGCATCCTTTCTATGAATTCTAAACACCAGGTATTTTATTATCGAGTGATTTACGGGTCGTACGGCGGCTTTTCCTGAGCCTAAAGCCGGCATAGTGAATGTTCTCCCCAATCTTTTCTGGCCGACAAGGTCTCCGATGCTGATGCACTACGACGTTACGGTGACCGGTATCGCATGCCACCAGTTATTCCTTTGCGCGCGATGAAGCGCAAACCCAAGCCGGGTTACCACGCCTGTTTGATCGCCCCAAATACCGCCAACGGAATGTGATCGAGCGCATGTTCGGCTGGCTGGAGGAGAACCGCCGAATCGTGACTCGCTTCGACAAGCTCGCAAAAAATTATGGCGCGATGGTCTCGCTGGTTTGTGTCATGCGGTGTCTGCGACACCTGTTTTCAGACAGAACCTACCGGGCATTTGGCTTCTTATTAGCGAGAACGTTTCGGGAATCCCTGGCGCTCTGCCCAAAACTTCGGTACACACCACTCGCCACATCGGCGCTCCGGCATAGCCCGGATCCACTGTCTGCCCATCCCCGCAAAGGGCGTCCGCTTTTGGTCGATTTTTGAAGATCGAAGCCATCCAATGTACGGGGCAAGTCCAACGCAAGCGCCGATCACCTCGACTGCAAATGGCTGATCAAGTCCACGCAATTATGCAGCCCGGTTACTCTGACGCCTGCGCCTGCGCCTGCTGGCCTGAGGTGCCTGAAGGCCTGCACAATGGTGGTGAGTAAGCGTCGAAGTTGTCGTGAGGCGCGGCCTGAAACCAGAGAGCCATCGAGCAAGGAGTGCCCATGCTGCAAGCCGCGACCGGAAAGCTGTTTACGAACCGTGAAAATCCAAGGACGACGCTCCTCAAGGGAGTCGTCTACACCAACCTTGATCTCGCAGTGGTCGACCAGTTCACGACCAAGGTGGGGACGCTGATCAGCATGGATACCTCGAATACCCCGACGGCGCTTGCGTATGAAATGACGGAGTACATGGAGGCAGCCGAACCCGAGCCTGGCGTTCTCGCTTCGCGAACCATGGGCGCCTACATCGACGACTTCGCGGATGTAGCCTCTTTCAGCCTGCGGGTCATTTGCTCGCCTGATGTCCATATTGCCGAGCGTCTGTTGAATCAACGGCACCGGCCAGGGCAGCCACACCCCAGTGAGCGCCTTGCGCGCTTTTACGATGCCTCAGTCCGGGCGGATCTTGCCGAGATTGCAGCCTTCAACGAGTTCACCGAACAGTTGATCGGACTGCAGCGCGTGACCTACATGGCAGTCATTCAGTCGATCAGAACCTATGTCGCTGCCGTTCACAGAATGAGCGACGACCTCAACCTTGCGTACACATTGCTGGTTATGTGCATCGAATCACTGGTACAGAAATTTGATGGACACGAACCCCAGTGGTCGGACATTCCCGAAGAAAAGAGGCGAGGGGTGGACAAGGCTTTGGAGGGTGTCGATCACGACCCTGCGCTAGCGGTGAGGGACGCGGTATTAGACGTCATTCATCCACGCCTGAGTTATCGGTTTGGGCAGTTCATCCTGGCTCACCTGCCGGCCGACTACTTCACCGTGCAAGCCGACGCGCAAAAACACCCGATTGGGCGTCGCGATTTGGAAGCCGCACTGCAAAACCTCTATGACGTGCGCTCCGGCTACGTCCACACGCTCAAGCCTTTGACCAAGGAATTTCTTCATTTCGCCAGTCACAGGGAAACCTGTGAAGACGACGACAAGCTCACCTTTACCTTTCAGGGGCTATTTCGCCTCACACGTGCGGTGATCATTGAATACGTCCGCAAGGCGGAGAAGGTCGATCATGAGCCGTACCATTACGAGTGGGATAATCCACACCTGCTGAGAATGAAGCTTGACCCATCGCTCTGGATCTACAATCCCGAGGCCTTCAACAGCCAGACGCCCAGACACCATCTAGAAGGGCTCGTGCTTCTACTTGATCAATGCTTGGTCGACTTCCCCAATCGAAAGCTCCATCACCCAACGCGTGTCATCGACAAGGGGTTCAGCATTCAGTCCCAGATGGCCGAAGCCATGAGGGTGTCGTTTTTGGGGTTCGCCTACCTGTCCGATTTCTTCTTGGGAACAGTGCAGACACACAGGGTGTTTTCCAAAACTGAGGTCGACCTCTTGAACCGGCCAGGCGTTGACTCGTTGATCGCCCAGGCCCTGATGGGAAGTGATACTGGCTGGGCACCTTCCGAGCATAAGAAGCAGCTCGACCAATATTACAAAAAACGCCACACGAAGACCGGTATCAAGGTGTCGCAGAACGTGGAAGCGTGCATGGGGCTCGCGTTGGCCGAGCGATACCGACTGGCTGGCGACTCGCCTGGTGCGTTGGCAGCATTGAGTGCAGCCGCGAAGGACTTTCCGCACATTAAGCAACTGCGCCATATGGGCGAGGAATTCGACCTGGAGAGGCCGATCGACTGGCGCTCAATCATCTACCCAAGATGGGCCGCTCCGAGAGCCACGCTTGAATGCAATGGCTTGTGAAGGGCTTGTAGACGACTGGTCAGTTTGTGGTTAACGTCCAATGCTGCCCAGACGCTCCGGGAGCGTGACTACACATGGCGCATCGCGATCGGTCACTCAATCCAGAAATCTGGGCATGCTGCGCAGCTATCCGGGCTCTAACGAGCAGCCTGGTTGAGCTGGAGACGTTATCCCGTGAGCATGGCTGATAGCGGTATGCAGCAATCCTAGTAGATCTGCTCATCTTAAGATGCCCCCCCCCACAGAGAATTCC
>JAKJHY010000117.1 GCA_021648845.1 Mycobacterium sp. MBM
GTTTCCGCGGGTGATCTCCGAAGCCACCAAAGCCTTTGGCTCGGCTGAAGTGTTTCTCGAAAAATGCATCGTCAATCCCAAGCACATCGAGGCGCAAATTCTCGGTGACAGCTTTGGCAACGTCGTCCATCTGTTCGAGCGCGACTGCTCGATTCAGCGCCGCAACCAAAAGCTCATCGAAATTGCCCCCAGCCCTCAGTTGACCCCGGAGCAGCGCGCCTACATCGGCGACCTGTCCGTGCGCGCCGCCAAGGCCGTGGGCTACGAGAATGCGGGCACCGTGGAGTTTCTGCTCGCTGAAGGCGAGGTGTACTTCATGGAGATGAACACGCGGGTGCAGGTGGAGCACACCATCACCGAAGAAATCACCGGCATCGACATCGTTCGCGAGCAAATCCGTATCGCTTCCGGTTTACCGCTGTCGATCAAGCAAGAAGACATTCAGCACCGCGGCTTTGCCCTGCAATTTCGGATCAACGCCGAAGACCCGAAAAACAACTTTCTGCCCAGCTTCGGCAAGATCACCCGTTACTACGCCCCCGGCGGCCCCGGCGTGCGCACCGACACGGCGATCTACACCGGCTACACCATCCCGCCGTATTACGACTCCATGTGTCTGAAACTGGTGGTGTGGGCGCTGACGTGGGAAGAGGCGATGGACCGTGGTTTGCGCGCCCTCGACGACATGCGTCTGCAAGGGGTCAAAACCACCGCCGCCTACTACCAGGAAATCCTGCGTAACCCGGAATTTCGCAGTGGCCAGTTCAACACCAGCTTCGTAGAAAGCCATCCTGAACTGACCAACTACTCGATCAAGCGCAAACCCGAAGAGCTGGCACTGGCCATTGCTGCCGCCATCGCTGCCCACGCAGGCCTGTGAGGAAAAGAATAATGAGCAAAAAGATTTTTGTAACCGACACCATCCTGCGTGACGCCCACCAGTCGCTGCTGGCCACCCGCATGCGCACCGAAGACATGCTGCCCATCTGCGACAAGCTCGACAAAGTGGGCTATTGGTCGCTGGAAGTCTGGGGCGGCGCGACCTTTGACGCCTGCGTGCGCTTCCTTAAAGAAGATCCGTGGGAGCGCCTGCGTCAGTTGCGTGCGGCCTTGCCCACTACCCGCCTGCAAATGTTGTTGCGTGGCCAGAACCTGCTCGGCTACCGCCACTACAGCGACGACGTGGTCAAAGCCTTCGTCGCCAAGGCTGCGGTCAATGGCATCGACGTGTTCCGCATCTTCGACGCCATGAACGACGTGCGTAACCTGCGCGTCGCCATCGAGGCGGTCAAAGCGGCCGGCAAGCACGCTCAGGGCACCATCGCCTACACCACCAGCCCGGTGCACACCACCGAAGCGTTTGTGGCGCAGGCCAAACAAATGGAGGCGATGGGTTGCGACTCGGTGGCAATCAAAGACATGGCTGGCCTGCTGACCCCGTTCGCCACCGGCGATCTGGTCAAAGCGCTGAAGGCTGAAATCAGCCTGCCGATCTTTATCCACTCTCACGACACTGCTGGTCTGGCTGCCATGTGCCAGCTCAAAGCGATCGAAAACGGCGCAGACCACATCGACACCGCGATCTCCAGCTTTGCGTGGGGCACCAGCCACCCAGGCACCGAGTCGATGGTGGCCGCCCTTAAAGGCAGCGAGTACGACACCGGCCTCGACCTGGCACTGTTGCAGGAAATCGGTTTGTACTTTTACGCCGTGCGTAAGAAGTACCACCAGTTTGAAAGCGAATTCACCGCCGTCGACACTCGCGTGCAAGTTAACCAAGTACCGGGCGGCATGATTTCCAACCTGGCCAACCAGCTCAAAGAGCAGGGCGCGCTGAACCGCATGAGCGAAGTGCTGGCCGAAATCCCGCGTGTGCGCGAAGACCTCGGCTACCCGCCGCTGGTAACGCCGACCTCGCAAATCGTAGGCACTCAGGCGTTCTTCAACGTACTGGCGGGCGAGCGCTACAAAACCATCACCAACGAAGTGAAGCTCTATCTGCAAGGCGGCTACGGCAAGGCGCCGGGCGTGGTGAATGAAAAACTGCGTCGTCAGGCCATCGGCAACGAAGAACTGATCGACGTCCGTCCGGCTGACCTGCTCAAGCCCGAAATGGTCAAGCTGCGCGGTGAGATTGGTGCATTGGCCACGTCCGAAGAAGATGTGCTGACCTACGCCATGTTCCCGGACATCGGGCGTAAATTCCTTGAAGAGCGTGCTGCGGGCACGCTCTTGCCTGAAGTGCTGTTGCCGATCCCGGAAGCGGGCGGTGTCAGCAAGGCGGGCGGCGAGGGTGTACCGACTGAATTTGTAATCGACGTGCACGGCGAGAGCTACCGCGTAGACATCACTGGTGTAGGCGTTAAAGCTGAAGGCAAACGTCACTTCTACCTGTCAATCGACGGCATGCCCGAAGAAGTGGTGTTCGAGCCGCTCAATGAGTTTGTCGGTGGCGCCTCTAGCAAGCGCAAGCAAGCCAGCGAACCTGGTCACGTCAGCACCGCCATGCCGGGCAACATTGTCGACGTACTGGTGGCCGTGGGCGACACCGTCAAAGCCGGCCAATCGGTACTCATCACCGAAGCCATGAAAATGGAAACCGAAGTGCAGGCCGCGATTGCGGGCAAAGTGGTAACCATCCATGTGATCAAAGGCGATCGCGTCAACCCGGGCGAAATCCTGATCGAAATCGAAGCCTGATGCGCCGTTGATCCAAACGCTTTAAACCTCGGGGGAGCATGTGCTCCCCTTTTTTTTGCGTGCAATTTTCAATCTGCACGTTAATGCAGATATCACTCAAGGTAAGTTCTTTATTCTGTATTTAAATGCAGGTTGAGGCAGGATAAAGATCCGCAAGTGCACTATATTGCAGTCATTACAGGCTTTTTCGAGTTTTATGTGCATTAAATTGCAGGTGAGAAAATGTTTCAGCTGACCTTACAGCTCTACAGTGCTGGCCAATGGCAAGACGCGATGACCTTGGTTTTTCCTGAGCCGGAGAAAGGGCTCGATGGGCCGTGCCGTTTTGGTTACAAGCAGGATTATCTGCTGCAAAACCTGGAGTCCGTCGACAGCCCCTTCATAGCGTCAGTCAGTGCTCGTGTACCTCTGGGGTGGGATGCGCAGCACTTGAGAAAAGCGCCAGCTT
>JAKJHY010000118.1 GCA_021648845.1 Mycobacterium sp. MBM
TATTTAGCACTCCCTCTGTTCAGCGCTTTAAAGTCTCACTGCCTACACTCTAAAGCGCTCTTACCCGTCACACTTCTTCTACCGAACATTCTTCTACCGAACAGCCGGCGCGTATGACGCCATCACTGCTTACACCAAGGCCTTATCCAGCGAGCGTTCAATTTCGGACTGGATCATGCCGCTCATCGGCGACATCAGCATCCCGAGCTTCACGTCGACCTTGACCGTGCGCTCACCGATTTCCAGCAAGCCGTCTACCCCCGAGCGCTTCAATTGGACCTTGTCACCTGACCAGGTAGGTTGCAGGCCATACTGCGCCGCCAGCTTCTCAACCACTTGCTGAGCTTTTACCCGTGCAGCCTCAATGCCCAGGGCATGGGTGCGTTCAACGCTGATGCGAGCCATGGCTTCACTCCTCATAAATAAGCCGACCACTATACTTACATTGACCCTCGCCAAGACAAAGTCGGCCTCCGGGATTAGAATGGCCAGCATTCTCTTTTGGTGACAGCGATATGACTGATCAGCGCAAAGGCAGCGATGCCGAACCCACCACGCACTTCGGCTTCAAAAACGTTCCAGAAAGCCAAAAAGCGGAAAAAGTCGCGGAGGTGTTCCACTCCGTCGCGGGCAAATATGACCTGATGAACGACGTTCTGTCGGGCGGTATGCACCGTCTGTGGAAGCGCTTCACCATCGAGCTGTCAGGTGTTCGCCAAGGCAACAAGGTGCTCGACATCGCAGGCGGCACGGGCGATCTGGCGCGTAAGTTTTCGCATCTGGTCGGCCCCACCGGTCAAGTCGTGCTGGCTGACATCAACGCTTCCATGCTCAAGGTTGGCCGTGACCGTCTGCTGGACAAAGGTGTGGCGGGCAATATCGAGTTCGTTCAGGCCGACGCTGAAAAACTGCCGTTCCCGGACAACTACTTCGATTGCGTGACCATCGCCTTTGGCCTGCGCAACGTGACCCACAAAGAAGACGCCCTGCGCTCGATGCTGCGTGTGCTCAAGCCCGGCGGCCGTTTGCTGGTGCTGGAATTCTCCAAGCCCACCAACGCGCTGATGTCCAAGGTCTACGATGCCTACTCGTTCGCCTTTATGCCGATGGTCGGCAAACTGATCCTCAACGACCCGGAAAGCTATCGCTATCTGGCGGAGTCGATCCGTATGCACCCGAATCAGGAAACCCTGAAGTCGATGATGGTCGAGGCCGGTTTTGACCGCGTGACTTATCACAACATGACCTCTGGCATCGTTGCACTGCACCGCGGCATCAAACCCTGATGTTGCTCAGGGGCCTTCTCGCCAGCGTTGAGAGCGGTGTTAACCGCTTCTTGCGCCTGGACAGCACAGCACTTGCGCGCATGCAGCCATTGACCGGCAAAGTGATTGCGGTTGAATGCGCCAGCCCTGCGCTGCATCTGTTCATTTTGCCCAGCGATGAAGGCCTGCTGTTAGCCACCCAATGGGCCGCCGACGCCGATTGCACACTGCGTGCCCCGGCAACCAGCCTGCTGCGTTTGGCCTTGAGCAAAGACAAAACCGCTGTGCTGCATGGCCCTGAAGTCGACCTCGAAGGCGACAGTCATGTGCTGATGGCGCTGGCGGCGATCCTGCAAGATCTGGAACTGGACTGGGAGTACGAACTCTCACGCTGGATTGGCCCGGTGCCTACCGCGCTGATCGGTGGCCACTTGCGTAGCCGCGCTAACTGGTACCAACAAGGGTTCGCCAGCCTCAATCAGAACTTGGCCGAATACCTGAGCGAAGAAGCCCGCACATTGGTCGGAGAAAGTGAAGCGCAAGCGCGTTTTGACGAACTTGACCATCTCAAACTCGACCTGGACCGACTGGAAGCGCGCATTGAGCGCCTCTCTCGATCCCTCAATTCCAGCGATGTCGCATGAAGCTGCTTGCCATTCGTCGTTTGTTTCGCATCCAGCGTGTGGTCATTCGCTACCGACTGGATGACCTGCTGTTCGCCCTGCCTTTGCCGTGGTGGATGCTATCGCTGCGCTATGCGTTGCCGTGGCGCTGGTTCCCGCGCAAAAAGCTGGAATTGAGCCGCGGAGCGGCCTTGCGTCTGGCGCTACAGGACTTGGGACCGATCTTCATCAAGTTCGGGCAGATCCTGTCTACCCGTCGCGACCTGCTGCCGCCTGATATCGCCGATGAATTGATGCTGCTGCAAGACCGTGTGCCGCCATTCGACCCGCAGCTGGCGGTCAAGCTCATCGAAGAGCAATTGGGCGCAACCATCAGCGAAGTGTTCAGCCGGTTTGATATCGAGCCGCTGGCCTCGGCGTCGGTGGCGCAAGTGCATAGCGCCAAGCTCAAGACCGGCGAAGAAGTGGTGGTCAAGGTGGTTCGTCCCGGCCTCAAACCGATCATCGGCTCTGATTTGGCGTGGCTGTTCATCCTGGCCAAAACCGCTGAGCGCCTGAGCGCCGATGCCCGTCTGCTGCACCCGGTAGACGTGGTCAGTGATTACGAAAAAACCATCTACGACGAACTCGACCTGCTACGCGAAGCGGCCAACGCCAGCCAGCTCAAGCGCAACTTCGAAGGGTCGCCGCTGCTTTACGTGCCGCAGATTTACTGGGACTGGTGCCGCCCCAAAGTGCTGGTAATGGAGCGTATCTACGGGCTTCAAGTCACGGACCTGGCCGCCTTGGCCGACCAGCGCACCGACATGAAAATGCTCGCCGAGCGCGGGGTCGAAATTTTCTTCACCCAAGTGTTTCGCGACAGTTTCTTCCATGCGGACATGCACCCCGGCAATATTTTTGTCAGCACAGTCAGCCCCTGGAGCCCGCAATACATCGCGATCGACTGCGGCATCGTCGGCAGCCTGACCCCCGAAGATCAGGACTATCTGGCCCGCAACCTGTTTGCTTTCTTCAAGCGTGACTACCGCCGCGTGGCGCAGTTGCACATTGATTCGGGCTGGGTGCCGGCGCACACCAAACTCAACGAATTCGAAGCCGCCATTCGTACCGTGTGCGAGCCGATCTTCGAAAAACCGCTGAAAGAAATTTCCTTTGGTCAGGTGCTGATGCGCCTGTTCCAGACGGCTCGACGCTTCAACATGGAAGTCCAGCCGCAGTTGGTGTTGCTGCAAAAAACCTTGCTTA
>JAKJHY010000119.1 GCA_021648845.1 Mycobacterium sp. MBM
GCGCAACACCGATCGCGGCGCACCTGATTATGATGCAGACAAGGCGTATGTAGGCCCCGGGGGTGGCGAACTGAGTCCGGAGAAAACTGAGGCAGGGACCGTCAAAACCACATCAACGACACAATTCAATACCCTGCAACTGAACACCTCTTTTACCGTTACACGTTATTTTCCACGCGTTGAAACAACCTTTTCGCGCGTTGAACACTGGTCGTCCCGCGCCGATCCCGGGGGGTTCTGGCTGGTACAAAGTGCCGATGGAACCCTGCACTTTTATGGCAAAACCCGCAGCGCGCGGTGCTTTGACCACAGTGCAGTGCAACATGTCGCGGAGTGGTTACTTGAAGAAAGTCTGTCCCCTCTCGGTGAACAGATTTACTACGACTATAAACGTGAGGTTCCGAGCGCAGAGGCTGAGCTGCCTCGTGACTTCCGCAGCCAGTGCTATCTGAAACGGATTTGTTACGGCAACCTCCAGGCAACGTCTGACCTACAGTTGTGGTCATCTGATGTGCTCGCCGACAAACAATGGCATTTTGAAATGTGGTTTGACTACGGGGAACGCTCAACCAGCTTGAGCCAAGTACCGGGCTACACCGAGCAACAAACGTGGCAGTTACGCCCCGATCCGTTTTTTAGCTACGTGTACGGCTTTGAACTGGGAAGCCGTCGCCTGTGCAAACAAATTCTCACGTTCCATTATTTCCCCCTGGAAACAGCGCTGGGGCCAGAACCTGTGCTGGTAAAGCGCATGCTCCTTGAATATAAAACCAGCGGGCTGGGGGCCAGCTTTCTGAGCGCGTTCCATAGCCAAGCCTTCGATGCGGCGGGTGTTACCAAGTACTGGCCGCCGCTGGAGCTGACCTACAGCTCATTCGAGCTAACGGCTGACCCGGCGCGGTATCTGCCTTTTCAAGCCCTGCAAGGGCCAGGCGATGGGCAACGCTATCAAATGGTCGACTTGTACAGTGACGGCTTGCCGGGTGTGCTTTATGGTCACGACAGACTGTGGCAATACCGTGAACCCGTCAGAGACACTCATGGGACTCACACCGATGCGGTGGTGTATGGCCCGCTGCAAACGCTGCCCACGATGCCTGTCAGCGATAGCCGTGAATCCTTGCGCCAGCGGTTGGCCGACCTCAATGGTGATGGGCAGTTGGACTGGATCCTCGCCCAACCCGACATGAGTGGTTTTTTCACTTTGAACTCGCGCAGGCGCTGGTCGGATTTCGCGACGTTCGCGGCGCTTCCCGTGGAGTTCTTTCACCCTCAGGGGCAACTGGCCGACCTGATGGGCAATGGTATTCACGACCTTGCCCTTATTGGTACCCGCAGTGTCCGGCTCTACATCAATCAAGGGGATCAGGGGTTTACGCCTGGGCGTGAAGTCCCTCACCCAGTGGATGATGATGCGCTGCCAGTAATCGGTCATTCACCCTCAGAACTGGTGGCCTTCAGCGACATTCTGGGCAGCGGGCAACAACACTTGATTCGTATTCGCCACAACGAAGTAAAGTGTTGGCCAAACCTGGGTCGCGGGCGTTTCGGCAAGGGCTTTGTGTTTGCCCGCCTGCCTTTCAGTTACGCGCAGTTCGTTGCTTCACGGGTTGTAATGGCTGATCTGGATGGCTCAGGCGCCGTGGATTTGATTTACCTTGAGCCCGAACACGCGTTGATTTTCATGAACCTGTTTGGCAATGGCCTTGAAGCCTCCCCCCTGCATTTGCCATGGCCTCAAGGCGCGCGTTATGACAGCAGCTGCCGGGTCAGCACCGCAGACCTTCAAGGGTTAGGATGTTCGAGCCTGATTGTGTCGATCCCCCATGCCACGCCTGCACATTGGCGTTACGACTTTGTCAGCAGCAAGCCATATTTACTTACTGCCAGCGATAACAATATGGGCGCCAGTGGCACATTGACTTACCGCAGCAGTGCCCAAGAGTGGCTGGACGAAAAACAAGAGCGCTCACAAGCAAAAAAACCTTCAATTTGTGGTGTCCCCTTCCCATTGCATCTGGTGACCCAACAGCAACAACACGATGCCATAAGCGGCAACCGCTTAACCCGGCGATTCCAATACCGCGAAGGTTATTACAATGGGCACGAACGCAAGTTCCAGGGCTTCGGCTTGCTGCTAGAGACCGATACAGATACGCAGCTATCCGCCACTCTCACCACAACTGCTCAGCACACTGAACCTCTCATGAGCAAAACCTGGTTCCACACCGGCAAGGCGA
Organism: Mycobacterium sp. MBM; assembly: GCA_021648845.1. Taxonomy (GTDB): domain Bacteria; phylum Actinomycetota; class Actinomycetes; order Mycobacteriales; family Mycobacteriaceae; genus Mycobacterium. The sequence goes on from JAKJHY010000119.1 coordinate 2,241, forward strand.
CGGACCTGCTGCGCAGTGATTACTTCAGCCTGGATGCAAACGCTCATCCACTGGGGTACACAGCATTCAGCCGTCTGTCCGGCGATCAATCACACGACACACTCATTAAAGCCTCTGGTATCGCGGACGTTGTGCAGGAGATCAATCATGCACTGGCTGGCTTGGTATTACGCCAAGAGGTATATGCCGCCAAAGACCCGCGCTCTACAGCCGTCCCCTACTCAGTCAGCCAGCAGCGCTACCTGATACGCCAGGTCAACAATCACGCCTCCATGCTGGCACTGAACCTTGAGACCATCAGTTACCGCTACGAACGTGAGGCCGCTGATCCCGCCTGCCAGCACACGATCAATTTGCGCTGGGATGCTTATGGCGATTTGACGCACAGCGTCACGGTACATTACGCACGCCGTAAAACACCTCTCGATGCCTCTCCATTCACAGATACCTATCAGGCACAGTGGTGGCAGGACACTCATGACTCAGCGCAACAGTCGTATTACCTGACAGAGACCAGAAGCCAGTCGATTCATCTGGACAATCCTCAGCGTTGGCGTTTGCACTTGCCCTACCGGCAGCGAACCAACGCTCTGGTACTTGCCAAAGGCAACACCCCCCAAGCATTGACCCCCCAGCGAATCAGTTATGAGCACTTCATTGATGAGCACGCTGACGCGCCTCTGGGAGTTCAAGCGCAACGCACATTGGTAAGTTTGTCTACGCAATATTACCGAGGTGTTCAAGCCTCTAAAGCGCTCCCTTCCGGGCAAGCCAGTTTTCAGGCCTTGGCCGATCACACTGAAACAGCGGAACTTGATGAGCATTCGCTTAAAGCCTACGAAGACATCCCGCA
>JAKJHY010000120.1 GCA_021648845.1 Mycobacterium sp. MBM
TGCAGGTAGCGCTGAGCCAACAACGCCCGTCCGTTCAACTGGGCCTGATGCCAGGCCGACGGGTTGCGATACAGCTCAACGGCGGCTGCCGCAATGGCGCTGGCGCTTTGCGCAATGGTTCCGGCCCAGGGCATCTCACCGTGCATACCCTCGGCGCCCACCGGCGTGGTGACGTTGGGTGTGCCACACAGCATGGCATCGGCAATTTTGCCTTTGATACCCGCACCAAACCGCAGTGGGGCCAGGCATACCCGTGCGTTGCTCATCACCGCCAACGCATCCTCTGCCCAATTGAGCACGTGAAAACCCTGTGCCGGGTTGTGCAGGGCGGTGGCTTTGGGCGGGGTATAAGCACCGTAGATGTGCAGTTGTGCCATCGGTAGCTGCTGGCGAATCAGCGGCCAGATGCTGGTTTTCATCCATAACACCGCGTCCCAGTTCGGCGCATGGCGAAAGTTGCCAATGCTCAAAAAGTGCTGGCGCTGCTCATACGGCACATACGTCGCGGGCACGGCGTCCACCATCAGCGGGCACGCATGCAGCACGTTTGCGGGAACGTGGAACTGCTCAACCAGCAGGTCGATCTCGTACTCGGAAATCATCAGGCTCAAGTCGCTGCGGTAAATCGCGGCGATTTCACGCTGGGCCAGATCGGTCGCGGCCATCTGCTCGAATGTCTCGCGCGGCGCCGGGGCAAACAGGTCGCTGAAGTCATCCAAATCGGGGTTGTGTTTGAGGCGCGCCTTGAGCTGCTGCTGACGTGCGTCACGCAAGCTCTGCAAGTCTGAGGTTTCCAGCACGCGAAGGGCGTCAGGGCAATGCAGTTCGACCCGCCAGCCGAACTGCTCTTGCATCATGAAACGGTCAAATAACACGATGTGCGGCGCCAGCTGGCTGATAAAGGCATCAAAGCTGCTGTTGTTCAGTTCAATGCTGACCTCATCAATGCCCAATGCAGCGAGGTCTGCCTTGTGTTCGCCAATGCCGGCCGGGCTGCTGAAGGTGATATGCCAGCCTTGCTGCAAAAAACTCTCGATGATTTGCATCATGTGCCCGCCCGCCGCGGATGAACGCGGTTCTGGCCATACGTAACCGATGATCAGAACGCGGGTGGGGGCAGTCGACGGCATGGGGCAGGTCCTTGAAACGCTGAGGCTGAAAAAGGCGGCAATTAGAACACAACAGGGTTGGAGCTAGTCCGCTTTGACGATGATCGCAGTCGATACAGATCGGATTATTCGTCACAGACCGCCCGCGCATTCGCGCTGCGAGAGACTGACGGAGCACGACAGATGGACCCGAATCGAGAAAAAAGTCCGATAGAGCTTGAGCTGCTGCAACGCGCGCGCGACCTGATCCCGGCCCTTAAAAGCCGCAGTGCCCAGGCCGACAAGGACTGCAAACTGCCAGACGCCACGGTTCGCGACTTACAAGCCGCGGGCTTGCTGCGCGCCTTGCAACCCAAGCGCTGGGGCGGCCACGAGGTCGATCTGCGCACTTTTTTTGAAATCCAGATGACGCTGGCTCAAGGCTGTATGTCCACCGCCTGGGTGTTCGGCGTAATGGGCGTGCACCCGTGGCAGTTGGCACGTTACCCGCTGCAGGCGCAGCAGGATGTGTGGGGCCAGGACAGCGCTGCGCTGGTGGCATCCACCTACATGCCGGTGGCCAAGGTCACACCGGTCAAGGGTGGATACCAGATCAGCGGGCGCTGGGGGTTTTCCAGCGGCAGTCAACATGCGCAATGGTGCTTTCTGGGCGGCATTGTGCCGCAAGACGAAACCGGCCCCACCGAACACGGGACGTTCCTGATCCCGGCCAGTGACTACCGTATCGAAGAAAATTGGGATGTATTGGGCCTGCGCGGTAGCGGCAGCCACGACATTGTGGTCGAAGACGCTTTTGTGCCCGCGCATCGCGTGCAACGCACCAACAATTTCAGCCTCGAAGCCACACCTGGGCGGCTGCTCAACACCAACCCCCTGTACGCGATCCCCTTCGCCCAAGTGTTTGCACGCGCCGTGTCGACCTCAGCCATTGGCGCGCTGCAAGGCGCCATCGACGCCTTTCGCGACAACGCGGCCAAACACATTGGCAAGCATGGCGCAAAAACCGCCGAAGACCCGGCGGCGCAGGCGGCCGTGGCCGAAGCCACCATCACGGTCGACGCTCTGAAACTGGTACTGCTGCGCAATTACGCCCACTTGATGGCACTGGCGCAGGCGGGTGAGTACCCGGATGTCGAAACGCGCTTGCTGTATCGGTATCAGTCGTCCCACGTGACTAACGTATGTGCCGACCGGGTCAGCGACCTGCTGCGCTGCATGGCGGCCTCCGGTTTGTATAACGCCAACCCGGTGGCGCGATATTTCCGCGATCTGCATCAGGCCCGTGGGCACATCGCCAATAACGAGGCGGCCTACCGGCGCAGCTACGGCGTGGTGCAACTGGGCCTGCCGAACGCCGACCCGTTTGTGTGAACAGCCGACGGTGCGTTCGTCAGCCTCTCTTTCAGACCTCAGCGCAGGGCAACTCCTAATGACGGCACAAGCTCACACCCAGTCCAGCTATGACGTGATCGTGGTCGGCTCCGGCGCAGGCGCCATGACCTCAGCGCTGTTCGCCGCCGACCAGGGGCTTTCGGTCCTGATCGTCGAAAAAAGTGACCGTTACGGCGGCACCTCCGCCATCTCCGGTGGCGGTATCTGGATCCCTAACAACCATTACTTCAAAGCCCTGGGCGGCAATGACAGCCCTGAACTGTCGATGCAATACCTCAAGGCGGCGACCGGTGAGCACGCAGATGAAGGGCGACTGCGGGCGTATGTGGAGCATGCGCCGCAGATGATCAAAACCCTGACCCAAAACAGCCATGTGCGGTATGCGGTGGCCGACAAGTACCCCGATTACTACCCGCACCTGCCCGGCGCCTTGCCCGGTGGGCGTACGCTGGACCCGGAACTGTTCGACACCAGCCTGCTGGCTGAAGAGTTGCCCAACCTGCGTAAACCCTCACCGTCAACGTTGCTCATGGGCCGTATTGCCTGGACCGCACGCGATGCGCACACCGCT
>JAKJHY010000121.1 GCA_021648845.1 Mycobacterium sp. MBM
CAGGTTGGACATGTGCTCGGAGGTTTCGATGGTCGCCGTACCGACCAGTACCGGACGGCCCTTGGCCATGCAGTCTTTGATGTCAGCCACAATCGCCGCGTACTTCTCGTCAGCGGTCAGGAACACCAGGTCGTTGTAGTCTTTACGCGCCAACGGCTTGTTCGGCGGAATCACCATCACCGACAGACCGTAGATCTGGTGGACTTCGATCGCGTCGGTGTCCGCCGTACCGGTCATGCCGGACAGCTTGTTGTACAGGCGGAAGTAGTTCTGGAAAGTGGTCGACGCCAGGGTCTGGCTTTCTGCCTGAATGTTCAGGCCTTCTTTCGCTTCGATGGCCTGGTGCAGGCCTTCGGACAGGCGACGACCCGGCATGGTACGCCCGGTGTGTTCGTCAACCAGCAGTACCTGGCCGTCTTCAACGATGTATTCAACGTTGCGATGGAACAGTTTGTGAGCACGCAGCGCTGCGTACACGTGGGTCAACAAACCCAGGTTGTGCGCCGAGTACAGGCTTTCGCCTTCTGCGAGCAAACCGATCTGGGTGAGCATTTCTTCAACGAACTGGTGACCGGCTTCGTTCAGTTCGACCTGACGGGTCTTCTCGTCGATGGTGTAATGACCGGCTTTGGTCACTTCGCCTTCCACTTCTTCGATGTGCTGTTCGAGACGCGGGATCAGCTTGTTGATTTCGGTGTACAGCTTGGAGCTGTCTTCGGCCTGACCCGAGATGATCAGCGGCGTACGGGCTTCGTCGATGAGGATCGAGTCGACTTCGTCGATTACGGCAAAGTTAAGCTCACGCTGGAATTTTTCTTCCATGCTGAAAGCCATGTTGTCGCGCAGGTAATCGAAGCCGAATTCGTTGTTGGTGCCGTAGGTGATATCGGCGGCGTAGGCTTCGCGTTTTTCCTGTGGCGGCTGAAACGGCGTGACAACACCGACAGTCAGACCGAGGAACTCGTAGAGCGGACGCATCCAGTTGGCATCTCGGCGGGCGAGGTAGTCGTTCACGGTCACAACGTGTACGCCCTTGCCGGACAACGCGTTGAGGTAAACGCCCAAGGTCGCGACCAAGGTCTTGCCTTCACCGGTACGCATTTCTGCGATCATGCCTTCGTGCAAGGTCATGCCACCGATCAGCTGCACGTCAAAGTGGCGCATGCCCATTACGCGTTTGCCCGCTTCGCGGCACACCGCAAAGGCTTCTGGCAGGAGTTGATCGAGGGTCTCACCTTTGGCTATGCGGGCCTTGAACTCTTCGGTCTTGGCGCGCAATTGCTCATCAGTCAGAGCAACCATTTGCTCTTCGAAGGCATTAACGACCTGTACCGTCTTGAGCATGCGTTTAACTTCGCGCTCGTTCTTGCTTCCAAAAAGTTTCTTTAACAAAGGCGCAAACATATCGGCAGGATCTTCCACACATAGGGATGGAGGGCGGCCCCGAGAGTCGCCCGAGCAGCCCTGATGGCCGCATGCGAGCGAGCATTCTACCCGGAAACGGCGGTGAGGAAAGTGGCGTTATTCCACGATACTGGTACAGCGTTGTGACGGGGCTTCACTAAAATAAGGGCTTTTTGCTGAACTTCAACCCATAAGGCGAATAAGTTACCCATTGATTTTGCAGCGAAAGCCGTTTACGGCAGGATCAAACACAGTCACATGGGTGGATTCTGCTAAGATTGCGCCTCAGTTTTCCCAGGTGTTAGAACATGGCATTTCGCCCACATCCAGCTCGGGCACCCTCCGTCCTGCTGCGCGAGGCCAAGCCGCTAAAAGCCATTTTTGGCCACGCACGGCGCCTGGCGCACCTGCAACGCCTGCTTGAGAGCCAGCTTCAACCGGCAGCGCGCGAGCATTGCCACGTAGCCTCATGGCGTGAAGGCAGCCTGTTGTTAATCGTGACCGATGGGCATTGGGCGACCCGCCTTCGCTATCAACAAAAACGCTTGCAGCGTCAATTACAAGCGTTTGATGAATTCGCCAGCCTGACCCGGATTTTATTCAAGGTGCAGCCGCCCACCGTGCTGGCCAAAGTGGCAGGCCACACGCTGGACTTGTCAGAGGGCGCCGCACAAACCATTCAGGCAACGGCCGAAGGCATTACCGACCCCGCACTGCGCGCAGCCCTTGAACGTCTGGCCAGTCACGCGAAGCCTAAACCCGAACCTATATAACCACTGCCGCAAGGCGCGAACCTCTCTTGAGGTGCGCGCTTTAAAAGCGCGCAGCCTGCGACAGCGATTACCCGCCCGTTTATTTACGTTTGCTGGTGCCCAGCAACGAACCCAACAAGCCGCGGACCAACTGGCGTCCCATCTGGTTTACGGCCTGGCGCGCCATTGATTGCAGCGCCTTGCCGGTCGAGGTACCCAAAAACTCGCCCGCCTGATCCAGAAACCCCGGCTCTTTTGGCGCGACTGGCGCCTGCCCCTCAGGCACGCCACCTTTTCGCGCCATCAGCACTTCATAGGCAGACTCACGGTCAATGGGCTTATCGTAACGGCCCTGCAACGGGGAACTGGCGATTAATGCGCCGCGCTCGGCGTCCGTCAACGGCCCGATTCGCGATTGAGGCGGCGCGATCAGCACGCGCTGTACCATCGCGGGCGTACCTTTGTCTTCCAGCATGCCGACCAACGCTTCACCGGTGCCCAACTCCGTGAGCACCGCCAGGGCATCGAAGGCCGGATTGGGGCGAAAGCCTTCGGCCACAGCCCGGAGCGACTTTTGCTCTTTAGCCGTAAACGCCCGCAAACCGTGCTGAATACGCAACCCCAGTTGAGCCAGCACGGTGTCGGGCAAGTCCGCAGGCGATTGTGTGACAAAGTACACGCCGACACCTTTGGAGCGAATCAGCCTGACGACTTGCTCCAGTCGGTCCTGAAGTGCTTTGGGCGTGCCCGCGAATAATAAATGCGCCTCATCAAAAAACAGGGCCAGTAGCGGCTTTTCAGCATCGCCACGCTCCGGCAATTGCTCAAACAACTCGGCCAACAGCCACAGCAAGAAGG
>JAKJHY010000122.1 GCA_021648845.1 Mycobacterium sp. MBM
CGTGGCCGTCGGGGCCGCGCACCCGAACGCTCAAGTCGGGTTGATGGCTGAGGTCCTGCAACAACAGGGGTAGGCGTTGGGTGAATTGTTCCAGGGTACTGGCACCGTGCAGGGTACTGCGTAGCCCTGCCAGGCGGCTTTCCATCAGTTGCTGGTCCAGTTCGACGAAATGCACTTCGCTGGCGCGCCCAAACAGTACGCCGGCAAACAGTGAAACCACGGCTGTGCAGCCTGCAAACAGCAAGGCCAGACGGCTGCTCAGTGACAAGCGACGCATCAATCGGCACGCTCTTCAAGCACGTAGCCCATGCCGCGCACGGTGTGGATGAGCTTCTGTTCGTGGCTGTCGTCGATTTTCAGGCGCAGACGGCGAATGGCCACTTCGATGACATTGGTGTCGCTGTCGAAATTCATGTCCCACACCTGTGAGGCAATCAATGATTTGGGCAGCACCTCGCCTTGACGCCTGAGCAGCAACTCCAGCAACGAAAACTCCTTGGCAGTGAGGTCGATGCGCTGGCCATTACGTTCGACGCGGCGACGGATCAGGTCCAGCCGCAAATCTGCCAGTTGCAGGCTGGTTTCCTGCGTCGTGCTGCTGCCACGGCGCAACAGGCTGCGCACCCGCGCTAATAGTTCAGAGAAGGCGAACGGTTTGACCAGGTAATCATCGGCGCCCAGCTCAAGGCCATGTACGCGGTCTTCAACGGCGTCGCGCGCGGTCAAAAACAGCACCGGGATGTCCAGCCCCGCGCTGCGCACCGCTTGCAGGATTTGCCAGCCATCACGTCCAGGCAACATCACATCGAGGATCAGCAGCGAATAATCACCGGTCAGGGCCAGGTGCTGGCCGGTGATGCCATCGGTGGCGAGTTCGGTGCTAAAGCCTGCTTCACTTAGGCCCTGACGCAGGTATTGGCCTGTTTTGGGCTGGTCTTCGACAATCAGCAGTTTCATGGGCGACCCATCAGCAATTAACCTCAGCCTTATACAGTGGCCCTTAAGGTGCAGGGCTAAACTGACAAAGTTGTAATCTTACGGTCAGTTGGCTGCCAGCGCCGTGCTTTAAAGTCAGGCAACGTTTGAATAGTAGTTTTCAGGAGTTCGCATGACCCTACGAAATCGTTTAGCTCTCGCGGGTGGTTTACTGGTGCTGAGTGTTTCGGCTCTTGCCTCACCCGCGGGCACTTACACGTTTGGCCAGCCTGCGTCGGCGGCAAATGCGACGCGCACGGTAGAAGTTGACATGACGGATATCGCCTTCACGCCCAAGGCCCTGCAAGTCAAGGCCGGTGAGACGGTGCGCTTTGTGCTGGTGAATAAAGGCCAATTGCTGCACGAATTCAACCTGGGCGATGCCGCGATGCATGCCGCGCATCAGAAAGAAATGCTCAAGATGCAGCAGAGCGGAGCGATGACGCCTACTGGCATGAGCCACGATGGCATGGATCACAGCGCGATGGGGCATGGCGCGATGGGCATGGCCGGTATGAAGCATGACGACCCGAACAGCGTGCTGGTCGAACCGGGTAAAACCGCTGAGCTGACGTGGACGTTCAGCCAGGCGGACAACCTTGAATTTGCCTGCAATATCCCCGGCCACTATCAGGCAGGCATGGTGGGCACGCTTAAAGTTGACCCTTAAATCGGGAAGTTCGTCTGCGGGCGCTGAAAGCGGGGCGTAAACCCGCTAGAATTACCGGGTTTTTCTAGCCAGGTTTTTGTCATGCATCCCGCAGCCGAACATTCGCCGCTGGGCAAGTCCAGTGAATACATCAGTACCTACACCCCCTCCTTGCTGTTCCCGATCCCGCGTGCGGCGAAATGGGCAGAGCTGGGGCTAAGCGCCGAAACGTTGCCTTATGTCGGGGTCGATTATTGGACCTGTTTTGAGCTGTCGTGGCTGCTGCCCTCGGGCAAGCCGGTGGTGGCCATTGGTGAGTTCTGCTTTGCTGCCGACTCGCCCAATATCGTTGAGTCCAAATCGTTCAAGCTGTACCTGAACTCGTTGAACCAGAGCGTGTTTGCCGACACGCCAAGCCTTGTCGCCACCTTGCAGGCCGACTTGTCAGTCGCTTCTGGCAAGCCTGTCAGCGTGCGAGTACGCAGCCTGGATGACGTGCAGGCCGATGGCGTAGGTGTTTTGCCGGGTGTGTGCATTGATGATCTGGACATCACGGTCAGCGACTATGCGCAGCCGCGTCCTGAGCTGTTGGCGTGTGACGCTTCGCGGATTGTCGAAGAAAGCGTCTACAGCCACTTGCTCAAATCCAACTGCCCGGTCACCAGCCAGCCTGATTGGGGCACCGTGGTGGTCGAGTACCGCGGCGCGGCGCTGGACCATGCCAGTTTGTTGGCGTACCTGGTGAGCTTTCGCCAGCACTCGGACTTCCATGAACAATGCGTGGAGCGGATCTTTCTTGACCTGCAACGCCTGCTCAAGCCCGAAAAACTGACCGTGTACGCACGTTACGTGCGTCGCGGCGGGCTGGACATCAACCCGTACCGCTCAACCGAAACCGTGGCGTTCAAAAACGTGCGGCTGGTGCGTCAGTAAAAGCAAAGCCCTCACCCTAACCCTCTGCGCAGGGTTAGGGTAAAGCGCCTCAGCCGTTATTCAGCGCCTTCGCCTGCTCCAGCACGGCTTCAACATGCCCTGGCACTTTCACCCCGCGCCACTCGTGACGCAATACACCGTCCTTGTCGATCAAAAACGTGCTGCGATCCACGCCCAGGTACTCTTTGCCGTACAGCTTTTTCAGCTTGATCACCTCAAAAAGCTGGCACAGGGCCTCATCCTTGTCGCTCAGCAACTCGAACGGGAAACCTTGCTTGGCCTTGAAGTTCTCATGGGACTTGAGGCTGTCACGCGACACGCCAAACACTTCAGTGTTGGCGGCCTGAAACTGCGCGTAATGGTCGC
>JAKJHY010000123.1 GCA_021648845.1 Mycobacterium sp. MBM
TCGGGTAGCCGCGCCGCTGCGCAGTTAACAGACCGCTCAGACCGCCGAGCAGGGCACCGCCCACCAGGGCGGGAGCGCTGACCACAATCGCGAGTAAGCAAAACACGCCACACAAGGGGTGACGTTGCAAAAAAATCTGGCTGAAACCGTTGCACAGAGCAGTCGCCCAATCCGGGCAATGCTGGCTGAGGGGGGAGGCGTGCATGGTGGCGACACACTTCAGAGGCGGGTGAGAGGTGTAGCCGCCGCCCGAGGCGGAGCAGCGGCTATAAGCACAGCGCGATTATTTGTCGCGGATCGAGAAGTTGGCCATGTGCTCCAGGCCCTTGATCAGCGCCGAGTGATCCCAGTTGCTGCCACCGATGGCGGCGCAGGTGCTGAACACTTGCTGGGCGTTGGCGGTGTTGGGCAGATTGATGCCCAGCTCGCGCGCACCGGCCAGTGCCAGGTTGAGGTCCTTCTGATGCAGGCTGATGCGAAAGCCCGGATCGAAAGTGCCTTTGATCATGCGCTCGCCATGCACTTCAAGGATCTTGGATGACGCAAAGCCGCCCATTAATGCCTCGCGCACTTTGGCGGGATCGGCGCCGTTCTTGGCAGCAAACACCAAGGCTTCAGCCACCGCCTGAATGTTCAGGGCGACGATGATCTGGTTCGCGACTTTGGCGGTTTGACCGTCGCCATTACCGCCGACCAGCGTGATGTTCTTGCCCATGCTTTGCAGCAGGGGCAGGGCACGCTGGAAGGTTTTTTCGTCACCGCCGACCATGATGCTCAGGGTGCCCGCCTTGGCACCGACTTCGCCGCCAGAGACGGGTGCGTCGAGGTACTGCGCGCCTTTGGCGTTGATTTTTTCGGCGAAGGCTTTGGTGGCGGTTGGCGAGATCGAGCTCATGTCGATCACCACTTTGTTGGGGCTAAGGCCCGCCGCAATCCCGTCTTCACGGAACAGCACGTCATCGACCTGCGGGGTGTCGGGCACCATCACGATGATGAATTCGGCTTCCTGGGCGACTTCTTTCGGGTTGGCCAGTGCGACGGCGCCCGCGGCAACCAGTTCGGCAGGAGCGGCACCGTGGTGAGTGGACAGGAACAGGCTGTGCCCGGCCTTTTGCAGGTTGCTGGCCATGGGTGAGCCCATGATCCCGGTGCCGATAAATCCGATTTTAGCCATGACAAATCCTCTTGTTTTTATTAAGGGGGTGCTGCACTGCCCGTACTCGCTGGCGAAGGCTGCGTCCGATTGCCAAGCAATCGTCATTGCAGCGCGCGCCGGTTACACCGTTGCGCCGGCTTTGCCGCCGGACGCCGCCTGTGGCAGCTGCTACAGCGTGTGCGCGTGACGCTTTTACACCGCGTTGTGCGTCTTGAGCCAACCCAGCCCGGCTTCCGTGCTGGTCAACGGTTTGTACTCGCAGCCGACCCAGCCCTGATAGCCAATGCGGTCCAGGTGTTCGAACAAGAAGCGGTAGTTGATCTCGCCGGTGCCCGGTTCGTGGCGCCCTGGGTTGTCGGCCAACTGGATATGGTTGATGTGTGGCAGGTGCGTTTGCATCGTGCGCGCCAGATCACCTTCCATGACTTGCATGTGGTAGATGTCGTATTGCAGGAACAGGTTGGCGCTGCCCACTTTGTCCTGAATCGCCAGCGCCTGAGACGTGTTGTTCAGGTAGAAGCCCGGAATGTCGCGGGTGTTGATAGCTTCCATCACCAGCTTGATGCCCACCGCTTGCAGTTTGTCAGCGGCGTATTTGAGGTTGGTGACGAAGGTTTTTTCGATCACGGCCTCGTCAACGCCTTGTGGGCGAATACCCGCCAGGCAGTTGATCTGGTCGTTGCCCAACACTTGCGCGTAAGCGATGGCCAGGTCGACACCGGCACGGAACTCTTCAACACGGTCCGGCAGGCAGGCGATCCCGCGCTCCCCTTTGGCCCAATCACCGGCTGGCAAATTGAACAGCACTTGGGTCAGTTTGTTGGCATCGAGCTGCGCCTTGATATCGGCAGAGCTGTAGTCGTACGGAAACAGGTATTCAACGCCGTGGAAACCAGCGTTGGCAGCCGCTTGAAAACGGACAAGAAAATCCTGTTCGGTGAACAGCATGGACAGGTTGGCGGCAAAACGCGGCATGGCGAACTCCAGCTTTTGAGCCCTCTCCCTGTGGGAGAGGGGCAGGACGATTAGTTAGTCGAGCATCGAAATGGCAGTCGGTGCATCGTTGCCCACCAGCGCCAGGTCTTCAAACTCATTCACGGCGTTGATTTCGGTGCCCATCGAGATATTGGTCACGCGTTCGAGAATAATCTCCACCACCACCGGTACGCGGAACTCTTTGATCAGCTCTTGCGCCTGGCGCAGTGCGGGCTGGATCTGGCTCGGCTCGAAGACGCGCAGCGCTTTACAGCCCAAACCTTGTGCCACGGCGACGTGGTCAACGCCATAACCATTGAGTTCCGGTGCGTTGAGGTTGTCGAAAGACAGTTGTACGCAGTAGTCCATTTCAAAACCGCGCTGCGCCTGACGGATCAGGCCCAGGTAGGAGTTGTTCACCACCACATGGATGTAGGGCAGGTTGAACTGTGCGCCAACGGCCAGCTCTTCGATCATGAACTGGAAGTCATAGTCGCCGGACAAGGCAACCACGTTGCGATTTGGGTCAGCTTTGACCACGCCCAGCGCAGCAGGAATGGTCCAGCCCAACGGGCCTGCCTGACCGCAGTTGATCCAGTGGCGTGGTTTATAGACGTGCAGGAATTGCGCACCGGCAATTTGCGACAAACCAATGGTGCTGACGTAGCAGGTGTCTTTGCCGAACACCTGGTTCATCTCTTCGTACACGCGTTGCGGCTTGACCGGCACGTTATCGAAGTGGGTTTTGCGGTGCAGGGTGGCTTTGCGCTGCTGGCAGTC
>JAKJHY010000124.1 GCA_021648845.1 Mycobacterium sp. MBM
ACGCCAGTCATCCGAACCGGATGTGCCGGACACTTCGTGGGTCCAGGTGATTTTGCGGTAGGTGAATTCCACGTCTTCCAGGTGCGTGAAGTGCGCGTTCGACGGGTCCTGGCAGTTGTGCATGTAGTCCTTGATGTCGACGATGATCGCGTCTTCAAGTTTGGTGGTGAAGTAGTGCTCTTGGGTACCGGCAGCCGAGGTGCGGAACCACTGGATTTCGATCTCGGTCAGGCGCTCGCCGGAGGTCAGCGCAGCCAGCAGCAGCGGCGAGGACTTGTCGAAGACCTTGGTGATTTTTACCGGTTTGTGCACACGCTGACCGGTTGGTTGACCGGATTGCGGGTCACGAGGAATGATCACTTCGTGGCTGAAGCCCTGAACCATGACCTGGTCTTCATGACCTTCCTGATAGGTATTGCCCACTGAGTCCGCGGTAAACGCACCGGCAGTGATCAGACCCTGTTTGGTGCCCGTGATGGACATATACGCTGGCGTCGCCATGGATGCTCTCCTTGCTGAAAAAAAAGGACTTGAAAGGCCCAAATGCCGTTCAAGTGCCGATAGAGACAGTCAAGGTTCATGCCAAAGCTAATAAAACCTATGTTAATCAATGAGATAGCAAGTTTAAGTCAATCGGAACGATGATTTTCACGTAAGAAGCATCGACAAAGTGCGCAAGAAGATGCGCAGAGCAGCGCAACTTCTTGCGCACTCGTCTACAGCTCACGTCTTATGAGCGCTGTGGTGATGTATGCACAGGGTTATCCACATTTGAGTGCGCAACTTCTTGCGCAGTTGAGCGCTAGGCGGTCAGTGACGGTTCAAGTGGGCACATAGCGGCTGAGACTGTTGCTTGTCGACAGCCTGCTTTCACCCCCACGTTTGTCGCAAGCATGCGATTTCAGGACGCGATTTAACTGCGCCGGGGTGCCGTCGATCTAGAAAAAAGCAGATCTACCACTGCCGTGCAATCGTCGAATCGCCCATCCATCCTAGTCACCCGGCCTTGCAAAACACACGCGCCGTTCAAACACCCTTTTTTACCAGGCATCACGCAAAACATGGACGCCAGAGCGAAGGTACGTTGAGAGAACGCGCTAGCCTGTTCACGTGCTCAACGAACGGCGAATCCGCCCCAACGGGCCCGCGACGAACGCCAGCAATGCCAACAAACCCTAGAGATGTTGAACATCCGCTACAGACCGCCGTACAACTGTCGTCACGCATATGCGACAATGCGCGCCATGTCCGGCATCAATCCCGCCTTTATTGCTCAGCAACTTGGCCATAGCGTCCAAATGTTGCTGTCTACGTATGCGCGTTGGCTCAACTCAAGCTCAGACTGGAGCGAGCTGGAAAAGCTCCACATTGGTATCGGCTCAAACCAGCCAACTCTAAGCTATTGATAGGTAAAGTAATTGATCTCCACAGCTAACATCACGATGCAATTCGGCGCTAAGCCGCTTTTTGAGAACGTTTCAGTCAAGTTTGGCGCGGGCAACCGCTATGGCTTGATCGGTGCCAACGGGTGCGGCAAGTCCACTTTCATGAAGATCCTCGGCGATGATCTTGAGCCGTCTGGCGGCCAGGTCATGCTGGAGCCGAACGTGCGTCTGGGTAAGTTGCGCCAGGATCAGTTCGCCTACGAAGAATTCACCGTGCTCGACACCGTGATCATGGGTCACGAAGAGCTGTGGAAGGTCAAGGCCGAGCGCGATCGTATCTATTCACTGCCCGAAATGACGGAAGACGACGGTATGGCCGTCGCTGAACTCGAAACCGAGTTCGCCGAAATGGACGGTTACACCGCTGAATCGCGCGCCGGTGAGTTGCTGCTAGGTCTGGGTATCGGTATCGAACAGCACAATGGCCCGATGAGCGAAGTCTCGCCAGGCTGGAAGTTGCGTGTTCTGCTGGCTCAGGCGCTGTTCTCCGATCCTGAAGTATTGCTGCTCGACGAACCGACCAACCACTTGGATATCAACACTATCCGCTGGCTGGAAAACATTCTGACGCAGCGTAACAGCCTGATGATCATCATTTCTCACGATAGACACTTCCTGAACAGTGTCTGCACCCACATGGCTGACCTGGACTACGGCGAACTGCGTCTGTTCCCGGGCAACTATGACGAGTACATGACGGTCGCCACCCAATCGCGCGAGCAACTGCTGTCAGAAAACGCCAAGAAAAAGGCTCAGATCAACGAGCTGCAAGCGTTCGTCAGCCGCTTCTCGGCTAACGCCTCGAAATCCAAGCAGGCCAGCTCCCGCGCCAAGGCGATCGACAAGATCACTCTGGCCGAAGTCAAACCTTCGAGCCGTGTCAGCCCGTTCATTCGTTTCGAGCAAAACAAAAAGCTGCACCGTCAGGCTGTGATTGTCGAGCAAATGGCCAAAGGCTTTGATGGCAAGACGCTGTTCAAGGACTTCAGTTTCACCGTTGAAGCTGGCGAGCGCGTAGCGATCATTGGCCCGAACGGTATCGGCAAAACCACCTTGTTGCGCACCCTGGTCAACGAACTGACTCCGGATGCCGGCACTGTGAAGTGGACCGAAGCCGCTGAGCTGGGTTACTACGCCCAAGACCATGCACATGACTTCGAAGACGACATGACCCTGTTCGACTGGATGGGTCAGTGGACTCAAGGCGAGCAAATGGTACGCGGCACTTTGGGCCGCATGCTGTTCTCCAACGATGACATTCTCAAGTCAGTAAAAGTGATTTCCGGTGGTGAGCAAGGTCGCATGCTGTTCGGCAAGCTGATGATGCAACGCCCCAACATCCTCATCATGGATGAACCGACCAACCACCTGGACATGGAATCTATCGAATCCTTGAACATGGCGCTGGA
>JAKJHY010000125.1 GCA_021648845.1 Mycobacterium sp. MBM
CAAGGCCAAGGAGCAGAGCAAGAACAAGACGGTCACCAAAGGGAAGGGCTTTAGCCTTTAGATATCTAGGTCTTGTTGGTCTGGTGGGGGAAGTTGATCGTTTCCGGTAACGGCGATGTCGCTGTCCTCGATCACGGGGATGTAGGTCAGCTTCTGCTTGGCCTTCTCGCGGAAATCGCTGTCCTGCTCTGAGGCTGCGGCAATGACGGTTGCAGAGAAAACCGCGTATTGCCGTTGGTTCCGACCCGCCTGCCAGAACGCCCGCTCGTTGACGCAGTAGGCGCTAGCGTTGCCGATCTTCACAGTGTCGATCCAGTTGTCGTCCTTGAGGACTCTGATGGCCCTACCGACAGTCGCAATGCTGCACCCAGTTACCTCTGCCAGCACGTTCCTGCTGCATACAACGGCGTTCGTCGTACGACCCATATGCTCCACCAAGTAGTACAAAATCTCGTGAGCCACAGGGCTTTTGCGGGCAAGTCCTCGCATCTCTCTGAGATAGCTCCGAGAGACTTGGACAAAATTGTAGTTGTCTGTGTTCGGATGAGCCTCTGAAGGCTCATCAGGCGGTACTGAACGGCTCATTTCATGACCTTGATCGGCTCAAATGGTGAGCCGTTTATATACTATCTATGATCTAGGTTCAATCTCTGAAGCTCACCAGCTGTGAGCTTCCCGAAGCTCACCAGCTATGAGCTTCCCTTTGATAAAACTCTTTTGAAATCAACCAGTTACCAAAAACCTCTTCTATATCTCAATAGGGCTCTGCCCTAGGCGATGCCTTACCCCTGAAAAGCACGGCCTTCGGCCTTGAGAATGCCTGCCCTCCGGGCAGCGATTTTTTATGGCTTGCAGCGGGCCTTCGGCCCTCGCCCAAGTGGGCTTTGCCCCCTTGGAACCCCCACTCTTGCCGCCGAGGGCTCGGGGGGCAGGGGAAGAGCACCCCCTGCCCCCACTCACGGAGGCTGGGGTCATTCCGTGGACGTCAAGGGGCCGAGTCCTCGCCGCTTCGCGTCTGCGGGCCGCACCAACCCCTTGACCCCCACTCCATTCGTTCCCTTCACTGAAGGCGCAGGTGCCGTCTTTGCCCCTGCTTACTGGAATGGTGTCTTGCCTTGGCGTGCATCGTGTAGCCAGTTCGCCAGCACTTGCGCTGCCATGAACCCGTCTAGGCCTTGTTCCATCATTTCGCGCACCATGGCATCAGCGATTACACGCTCGACAACCAGTAGTCGCTTGAGCTTCCACCATCGCCGGGCATAAGCGAACACGAGTCCACTACCGAATGCCACAGCACCGGGCAGAACACCCAACAGACCAGCGCATACACCACCTGTAATCACCGCCAGCAGCACAGCTACATGGGTAGCTTTCTTCAAGTCCTTGCGTGTATTTACATAGCTCTCGGCTACTACCCGCAGGCCGTGGCTCAACGGCTCAACATTCGTTGCAGTACTCATTGTTTGTCCCACTCCCAAGTCATGTGGAAATCGCCATCATAGATAAAATAAAACCTTCTCAATCATTGATTTAGACCACTTTAGAGTGGAAGGGAGTCAAGGCTCGCGCAGCGACCGCGAAGCGGCTTGGCCTTGACGCCCTGGAGCGACCCCAACGCTCAGGGCTGGTGGTCAGGGGCGTTCTTCCCCTGACCGCCTGCCACGTGGCGAACGGACAAGCCCCCTTGGGGGGGCGCGTCAGTAGGGGGAGTAAGGCGAAGCCGCGCAGGCTCTTGGGGGGCGCAGCCCGAACGATCTTTGCGAAGCAAAGTCTAGTGAGTACACTTGTAATCAAGTGGCCCAGCGGAGCTAGGCGAATTTCGAGCGGATCGGGGATGACATGGCATACGCAATCATGCGAGCGGAGAAGCTCTCCAACATGGGCGCTGTGGCGGCCTCGATGCAGCATTGCTACCGCGAACGCGAGACGCGAAATGCTGACCCGAAGCGCACACCCGACAATCAACACCTGGTCGCCAAAAACACAGATGAGGCGATGGGCAAGCTGCGTGCTTTGCTTCCGGAGAAACGGCGCAAAGACGCTGTGCTGGCCGTTGAATACGTGATGTCGGCCAGCCCGGAATGGTTCGTTACAGCGACGCCAGAACAGGAAAAGGCGCTCTTCCAGCAGTCCTTGCAGTGGTTGGCCGACAAGTACGGGGCCGATCGGATCATCACGGCCAGCATTCACCGGGACGAAACCACGCCGCACCTGTCCGCCTTCGTCGTGCCGCTGACTCAGGACAAACGCCTGAGCGCCAAGGAGTTCATCGGCAGTCGGGACAAGATGCGCGCTGACCAGACCAGCTACGCCGCGTGTGTGGCCAATCTGGGCTTGGAACGCGGGATCGAGGGCAGCATGGCCAACCATCAGCGAATCCAGCAGCACTACGCGGCGGTTCAACGGGGAGTGGAGCCTTCCGTGACGCTTCTGCCCTCATCCGTAGAACCGCGTGTGCTGGAGAAGGCGAGTTTGCTGGAGCGGGTCAGAGGCCGTGGCGATCTGGTCGAAGATGCAGAGATGATCGCCAAGCGTGTGACGAAGGATTTGAACAAAGGGTTTGCCGGGACGGTCGCTACGGCCTCGACGGTGGCGCAGGAGCAACGCAAGGCGAGAGAGGCACGCAACACGGCAAAAGGCCTCAGAAAGCGCCTGGAGACGTTTGAAGGGGCTTTCAGGGGGCTTACCAAGGATCAGGTGGCCAGCGTGCTCAAGATGGCCTCAGAACTCCAGCAGGAGAACGCCAAGGCCAAGGAGCAGAGCAAGAACAAGACGGTCACCAAAGGGAAGGGCTTTAGCCTTTAGATATCTAGGTCTTGTT
>JAKJHY010000126.1 GCA_021648845.1 Mycobacterium sp. MBM
GGCCAGGCTCCACAGCACCAGCGGTGGGTTAAGCGACACCGAGTTGAAACTGTTGGCGGTGATGCCGATGGGCGAACCGTCCTCAGCCTGGGTCGTGATGATCGTCACTCCGGTGGTGAACGTGCCGAGCGCGGTGCGAAACGCCTGCGGATCGAAGCTGCTTTGCATTGCCATGACGAACCTCATGGATTGAATTTTCGTGCTCGCAGTATTCGCCCCTTGAGCGCGGGTTACATCGTCTCTATGGACTAACGGAAACGGCCGATTATCGTCCGATTGGACGAGGTTTTGCGCGCAGTTATTGGCTAGGTTCGACCCATCGAAGCGGCAGTAAAAACCGCCCGCATTGTCTTTGAAGAGGATTGGCGCATGACCTCCACGCACACCACGCCCGCGCAGCTGTCACAAGTATTGACGGCGCAAAAGAAAGCCTTCGTTGCCCATGGTCATGTCAGCGCCGAGCAGCGTTGTGAACGCTTGCAGCGAGTGATCGAGCTGTTGGTGCGCTATCAGCAACCGCTGATTGAAGCGATGGATGCCGACTTTGGAGGCCGGCCCCAGGGTTTTTCGCTGATCAATGATGTGCTCGGCTCCCTGGCGTCACTCAAATACGCGCGCGACCATCTACAGCACTGGATGGAAGACGAGCCGCGCCACGTGTTTGCGCCTTATGACCAGCTGGGCGCCAAGGCGTGGGTCATGCACCAACCCAAGGGCACCGTCGGGATTATGGGCACCTGGAATGCGCCGCTGTTTACCGTGCTCAGCCCGTTGGCCTGTGTGCTGGCGGCGGGCAACCGGGCCATTCTCAAGCCCTCGGAGGTGGTGCCGCGTACCGCCCAGGTATTGGCGCAAGCCTTTGCCGCGTATTTCGACCCGCTGGAAATCGCCGTGGTTAACGGTGACGCCGAGTTCGCGCAGGCATTCACCTCGCAACCGTTCGACCACCTGGTGTTTACCGGAAGTACGGCCGTGGGCCGTTCAGTGATGCGCAACGCGGCGCAACACCTGGTGCCGTTGACGCTGGAGTTGGGCGGTAAATCGCCGGTAATCATCTCCCGCACGGCTGATCTGGCTAAGGCCGCATTCAGCATTGCGGCGGCCAAGGCCAACAATGGCGGGCAAATTTGCATCAACCCCGATGTGGTGTATGTGCCCGCAGCGTTGCTGGAGGACTTTATCGGCGTCCTCGGCACCGCCTATGGCGAACTGTTTGCGAGCATCGAAGACAATCCGGACGTGGTCGCAGTGGTCAATGCCCGGCATTTGCAACGCGTCGAAGGCTATGTACAGGACGCCCGCGAACGCGGTGCACGCGTGGAATCTTTCCCGCAAGCACTCGCGGCCGATGAACAGCAGCGCCGTCGTCCGTTGCAGGTCGTGGTCAATCCGCCCTGCGACAGCCAGATCCTGCACGAAGAAATCTTCGGCCCGGCGCTGGTGGTGTTGCCCTATCAGCAGTTAGACCAAGCGCTGGCCGACATTCACAGCCGCGAACGGCCGTTGGCGCTGTACTACTTTGGCCAGAGTGAGCAAGAGCAGCGTTACGTGCTACAACGCACCCACTCGGGGGGCGTGACCCTCAATGACGTGATGATGCATGCCGCCATGCACGATGCCCCGTTTGGCGGGATCGGCGCCTCTGGCATGGGCCACTACCACGGCCGCGAGGGCTTTCTTGAATTCAGCCACATGCGCACCGTATTCAAAGCCCCGGCGCACGATCCGCGCCGCGAGTGGGGATTGCTGCCCCCGTACGGCGAGCACTTTTTAACGACCCTGCAAGCAATGGTCACGGCTGATTAGGCCGACGATCAACCGATCGCAGCCTTCGCCAGTGCCTGTGCGTTAAGCGCTCTCACAATAATAAAACCCGGACTGGAGAACACCCTTGCACAACCCTGTCGAAGACGCTCTAACCTGCGCCGGTTGGCCCCGTCGTCATGTCCTTAAAGCCGGTGCTGTGGCCGTCGGGGCTGCTCTGTTGGGGCGCTTTGCCCACGCAGCCAGCCCGTCGGCAATCACCCCCAGTGAGTATGGGGCGATGGATGCCTGGGACATGGCCGAGGCGGTGCGTAAAGGCGAGGTCAGCCCGCAGCATTTGTTGGCAGCGGCCATGGCCCGTTGTGATGCCGTTAACCCTAAGGTCAACGCCGTCAACATGCGTCACGATCAATACGCCCACGCGCTGCTCAAGGCGCGTGAGGCCAGCGGCGCGTCTACGACGGGTGCGCTGGCCGGGGTGCCGATACTGCTCAAGGACCTCAACACGTACCTTAAAGGCACACCTACCAGCAATGGTTGCCGCCTGTTCAAGGACGCCCCCGACGCTGAGCACACCAGCACCCTGATCGCCCGTTATCAAGCCGCCGGAGCCGTACCGTTTGGTAAAACCACGTGCCCGGAGTTTGGCCTGACCACCACCACCGAGTCCTTGCTGTGGGGCCAAACGCGCAACCCGTGGAACCTGGCGATGAGCGCTGGCGGTTCATCAGGGGGCGCCGCCGCGGCGGTGGCTGCAGGCATTGTGCCGGTGGCCCATGCCACCGATGGCGGCGGCTCGATTCGTATTCCGGCCTCGTATTGCGGGCTGGTGGGGCTCAAACCCAGCCGCTATCGCACCCCCAGCGGACCAGGCAAATACGAAGGCTGGTTCGGGGCCAGCGTGGGCAATGTGGTCACCCGCAATGTGCGGGACATGGCGTTGTTTCTGGACGTGGGTCAAGGCCATGAACACGCCAGTCCCTATTGGGCCAAGCCGCCGGTGCGCCCGTATGTCGAGGAGTTGCGCGCC
>JAKJHY010000127.1 GCA_021648845.1 Mycobacterium sp. MBM
GACGGTCTACTTCAAAGAAGTGACGCAGTTTTTTGCGGCTGTCGCTGCGGCCGAAACCGTCAGTGCCCAGCACTTTGAATTCTTTGACCGGTACCCACTGACGAATCTGTTCGGCGAACAGCTTCATGTAGTCGGTGGAGGCAATGACCGGACCTTTACGCCCGCTCAGGCACTCTTCTACGTAGCTGAGCTTTGGCTTCTGGCCAGGATGCAGACGGTTTTCACGCTCAACGGCCAGGCCGTCGCGACGCAGTTCGTTGAAGCTGGTAACGCTCCAAACGTCGGCACCGATGTTGAATTCATCACGCAGGATTTTTGCCGCTTCGCGCACTTCACGCAGGATGGTGCCGGAGCCCATCAGTTGTACGTGGTGTGCCGCTTCTTTGGTGTCTTCTTCGAGCAGGTACATGCCCTTGACGATGCCTTCCTCAACACCGGCCGGCATGGCTGGCTGCTGGTAAGACTCGTTCATCACGGTGATGTAGTAGAAGACGTCCTGTTGCTCTTCGGTCATCTTCTTCATGCCGTCCTGGATGATCACCGCCAGCTCATAGCCGTAGGTTGGATCGAAGGTGCGGCAGTTAGGGATGGTGGAGGCCAGGATGTGGCTGTGACCGTCTTCGTGTTGCAGGCCTTCACCGTTGAGCGTGGTACGCCCGGCGGTGCCGCCGATCAGGAAGCCACGGGTGCGGCTGTCGCCAGCGGCCCAGGCCAGGTCACCAATGCGCTGGAAACCGAACATCGAGTAGAAGATGTAGAACGGCAGCATCGGCTGGTTGTGGCTGGAGTACGAAGTACCGGCAGCGATGAAGGAGCTCATGGCGCCTGCTTCGTTGATGCCTTCTTCGAGGATCTGACCTTTTTTGTCTTCGCGGTAGAACATCACCTGGTCTTTGTCGACTGGCTCGTAGAGCTGGCCGGTGGAGGAGTAGATGCCCAACTGGCGGAACATGCCTTCCATACCGAAGGTACGGGCTTCGTCCGGGATGATCGGCACGATGCGCTGGCCGATGTCTTTGTCCTTGACCAGTTGCGCCAGAATGCGCACGAAAGCCATGGTGGTGGAGATTTCGCGCTCGCCTGAACCGTCAAGGATGGCCTTGAGGGTATCCAGTGGCGGGGTCGGAATGCTCAGGCTCTTGGCGCGGCGCTGTGGCACGAAGCCACCCAGTGCGCTACGGCGCTCGCTCAGGTAGCGGGCTTCAGCGCTGCCTTCTTCTGGCTTGAAGAACGGCAGGTTTTCGATTTCTTCGTCTTTGACCGGGATGTCGAAACGGTCGCGGAACAACTTCAGGCTGTCGACGTCGACTTTCTTGGTGTTGTGCGCGGTGTTTTTCGCTTCGCCGGCGCCGGTGCCATAACCCTTGATGGTTTTGGCCAGGATCACGGTTGGTTGGTCTTTGTGGTTGACCGCTTCGTGGTACGCCGCGTAGACCTTGTACGGGTCGTGGCCGCCACGGTTGAGCTTCCAGATTTCGTCGTCGGACAAATCAGCAACCATCGCCTTGAGTTCAGGCGTGTTGAAGAAGTGTTCGCGAACGAACGCGCCATCTTTGGCTTTGTAGTTCTGGTACTCGCCGTCGATGACTTCGTCCATGCGGCGTTGCAGGATGCCGTCGACGTCTTTGGCCAGCAGCGGGTCCCAGAAACGGCCCCAAATGACTTTGGTCACGTTCCACTGAGCACCGCGGAACACGCCTTCGAGTTCCTGGATGATTTTGCCGTTACCGCGAACCGGGCCGTCGAGGCGCTGCAAGTTGCAGTTGATGACAAAGATCAGGTTGTCGAGGTTTTCGCGGCCAGCCAGCGAGATCGCGCCCAGGGATTCAGGCTCGTCACATTCGCCGTCGCCCAGGAAGCACCAGACTTTTTGCTTGCCGGCGGGGATGAAACCACGGGCTTCCAGGTACTTCATGAAGCGGGCCTGGTAGATCGCCTGGATTGGGCCCAGACCCATCGACACGGTCGGGAACTGCCAGAAATCAGGCATCAGCCAAGGGTGCGGGTAGGACGACAGGCCCTGACCGTCGACTTCCTGGCGGAAGTTGTTCATCTGGTCTTCGGTGATGCGGCCTTCCATGAACGCACGGGCGTAAACGCCTGGGGAGGTGTGGCCCTGGAAGTAGATCAGGTCGCCGCCGTGTTCTTCGGTCGGGGCCTGGAAGAAGTAGTTGAAGCCGATGTCATACAGGGTTGCACTGGAAGCGAAGCTGGAGATGTGACCGCCCAGGTCAGAATCTTTCAAGTTCGTGCGCATTACCATTGCCATGGCGTTCCAGCGAACCAACGAGCGAATGCGGCGTTCCATGAACAGGTCGCCAGGCATGCGTGCTTCGTGGGTCACAGGGATGGTGTTGCGGTATGGCGTGGTGATGGCGTACGGCAGTTGCGAACCGGTGCGGGTTGCGAGCTCACCCATACGGGTCATCAGGTAGTGAGCGCGGTCTTCGCCTTCTTTGTCGAGAACCGATTCCAGGGCGTCCAGCCATTCCTGGGTTTCGACGGGATCGAGGTCTTGCATGGCTTGCTCCAGGGCGGAAAGGCTTCCAGAATCGGTTGCCTGAGTTTGCGACTGGCCTTGTGGGCAGACGACATAAATTCTTGGATGACCGGAAGTAGATTCCAGCGTTGTGTAGTTTTACTACAAATCGTTGGCCATTTCAGCCTTTCAAGTGGGTCACTCAGTAGTAAAACTACATGTCAGGCGCTGATGGCCAGCCGTGTAGTTGTGCGAAAAATCGATATTGTTAGTGCGAAATTTAATTTATTGCCTTCTTTTGGAAGGTTTGCTG
>JAKJHY010000128.1 GCA_021648845.1 Mycobacterium sp. MBM
GTGCAGCATGACAAACTCCGTGTCGGTCTAGAGGGGCCACAGAATGACCTCTCTGGATGACGATACGGTGACAGCACACTTTAAGGGTGGAGATTAAAGCGCCAGGCCAGCCTTGATGCGGTATTGGTTGCGTACCGGCATTGCATATTGCAGCACCAGATAGGGCCGGTGTTCTACCGGGCAGGCGTCCAGGCGGCGTTGCCATTCCTGTTGGGCCTTGGCCAGTTCATCGGCGGGGAACACGTCGCTCGCCACCGGCACCTGCAATTGCGGGTCAGCTTCGGCCCATTGCGCGTAGGCCAGGTAATGCGCGGGGAACAGTCGGTATCCCGTCAGGATCTGACGATCCATTTCGGCGGCCAGCAGTTTGCTGTCTTCGAAAACATCAGTGATCGGCGCTGCGAAGTTAACGTGTACCCGGCCTTTGTAGCCGGTGATGCCGTTGGCGATGCTGGTGTCATCTTCGCCCGGTGCCTTGCTGTACGTGCCGGTTGTGGCGCGGATGTACAGTTCACGCGCTTTGGCCTGATCACACGGGTCGTATTCATAGCTGATCGACACCGGGGTCATGTTCAGTGATTGAATGACTTCGCCGAAGGGTTCGCTTTTACGGCTCATGTGAAACATCTTGAGGATTGCCGAGTCAGTGCGGTCGTCACCGTCCTTTGCACGGCCTTCGGCTTGAGCAATCCAGATGGACACACCATCGTTGCGGATCGAATGGTTGATGTACGCCGACAGCAATTGGTAAGCCGCGAGTTTTTCGCGGCGACCGGTGATCGAGCGGTGCACGATGAAGCTCTTGTTCAGGCGCATCAGGTCGCTGACAAAGGGTTTTTGCAGCAAGTTATCGCCGATGGCGATGCGCGGCGTCGGCAGGCCCGCGTGGTAGACCGCGTAGTTGACGAATGCCGGGTCCATCACGATGTCGCGGTGGTTGGCCAAAAACAGATAGGCGGTACCCGACTTCAGGTTTTCAACGCCGGTATAGGTCACGCCGTCGGTTGCGTGTTCAATCGTGCGATCGACGTAGACCTCGACCTTGTCTTGTAATGAGGCGACAGAGTTAACCCCTGCGAACTCTTTTCGCAGTCGATGCGCTATAAGAGGTTTTAACAGCCAGCCGAAAGCGCCAGCCAGGCGCGGGAAGCGAAAGTGGGTAAGGATATCTAGAAACGCCTTGTCGCTGAGCAGCCGGGCCAGCACTGCTGGGACTTCGGCGTCGTCGTAAGGTCGGATGGTATCGAATTGGCCCATCATGCTCTCTTGTTGGAAACGGCTAGGGTAAGTAAACAAGGCAGGCCAAAAATAATAGCCCTGCAAATAGACCGGCGATTATACGCACAAGTTACTTTGGAGACCGCGATGCATGAAACCGAACAGTACGACTGCCCTTATTGCGGTGAGCGGGTGCAAGCGCAGCTTGATCTTTCCGGTGGCGATCAAACCTACATTGAAAACTGCCCTGCGTGTCGTCGACCGATCTGCTTCACGCTTCAGATTCACGATGATGAGTGGATGCTCGATGTACGCACTGAAAACGAGTAACGGCCATGCAGCGCATTTATGAGCCGCAAAGCTTGATGGAAGCCGAGCTGTTGTTGGGCATGCTCGCCAGCGAAGGCGTACCGGCCTGCCTTCAGGGGCGTGACCTGGTGGGTGGGATGGGCGAGTTGCCGGCGTTGGGGCTGTTGGGTTTGGCGGTGGCCGACGATCAAGCGCTTTACGCGCGCGAGCTGATCGATGCGTACAATGCGGCCTCACCCGTAGCGGGCGACGAGCCCGAGAGTTTTCCGGATGTGCTGGTCTGTTAAAAAGACCGTTTTTTCACCGCTATCTATATAGAAGAGTTGTGCTGGCCCATGTGTGGACGTTTTGCCCTGTTTCGTTGGAATCCTGCATTTGCAGCTTTGCCCGGTTTTCCGGCGGATCAGCAAGCGCAGTGGAATATTTCGCCCAATGACTCGGTATTGATCCTGCGGGCGGGGGCGCAGCCGGATCAGCGCACGTTGGCCCGGGCGCGTTGGGGCCTGACTCCGGCCTGGTTGACTGACCTGTCCCGCACGCCTGCGCATGCGCGCGCGGAGACCCTGGCCGAACAACCCATGTTTCGTGATGCCTTTCGTCAGCGTCGCTGTTTGCTGCCGGCCAACGGCTTTTATGAATGGCGCGGCTCCACGCGTAAGCGTCCGTATTGGCTGACACCGGGTGAAGGTGCATCACTGTTTTTTGCAGCGATTTGGGAAGCCTATCCGGTGGAAGGTCACGAGTGGTTGAGCACTGCGGTCATCACTCAGGCGGCCGCCAGTCAGCGGCGGCCGTTGATTCTGGACGAAGAGGGCCAGCGTGCGTGGCTGGACCCCGAAACCCCGCTGCATGTGTTGCAAGCCCTGCTGGCCAGCCCGCAATCGGCGCTGCGTGAGCGGCCGTTGGCCAACCTGGTCAATGATCCCAAGCTCAATGCGCCGGAATGTCTGACGCCGGGTTGAGGGGTGTGTCTGCTACGATACGCGCCATCTTTATGGAGAGTCGTGATGGGTAAGTTAGCGGTAGTGTGCGTGGTCGGCGCAGGGCTGTTGCTCGGCGGGTGTCAGGCGGTCAACACGACCAAGGCGGGTGCGGTCGGGGTTGAGCGCAAGCAATACATGTTCAGCATGCTCTCCAGCCAGCAGGTCGATCAGATGTACGCGCAGTCGTACCAGCAAAC
>JAKJHY010000129.1 GCA_021648845.1 Mycobacterium sp. MBM
CATGACCTCAACCCTCCCTGCGCTGGTCGAGCGCCCAGTACCACACCGTGATGCCGCGGGCGGTGCCTGCATCCGGGAAAATCTCCCCCTCCTCGAAACGGCGCAGAGAATCGCTACTCGCATCGCTCCACCACCAACCGCTTTGCGGGCAGCTGTCTGCGTTGCGCCTGATCGATTCAAGCGGCGGTGGCGGGTAGTGCCGGGCAAAATCGGCCCAGTCTTTGGGGTAGAACGGCATGTCGCGGTAGCTGCTGTCGTCGATGCGCAATAACCAGGTCACCGCCGCTGCTTCCCAGGACCAGTAGCCGAAATGACTAAAGCCGCCCCGTTCATGCCTATCGATATAAGGCTCGCGGCGACTGGCGTGGTACCACTCGTCCAGATAGGTTTTGAGCATCTCAGGGCGTTTGGCCGGAACGCTGTTGAATACCTTGAGCAATTTGCGATACGGCAAATGTCGGGTACAGCTGTCCGGCGGCATGCCGCGATCCGGCACAAACGGGCGCACCAGGCGCTCCAGTAAACCATCGCGAACGCCCATCAATTCATTGGCGTAATCCAGAAATGCCATGACCCTGGGCATGCAGTGCGCATAACCACTGAGCAGGCCGAAACAGGTCAGGCGCAGGGCAACGATCCAGTACTCCTCGGTGCGCAAGGCTGCATGCGGGGCCATGTAGTTACCCGCTTCGGGCGATTGATCGAACAGAGCATCGAAGTGACCATATTCTTCTGCCCATTCAAGCGAGTAAGACCAGACCTCAGCTAATTGCTCCACCGGAGCACCGGCGGAATATTGCAGGTTGAGCCAGTCAAGAGTGTCCCAGAGGCGACGTCGCGTAGAAGTCATCAAACCACCAGGCTTGGAGCGCTCACGATGCTTGGGCAAATCGGTGGTGATCATGTGCATGCCATTAAGCATTTTCCCAAATCGTTTTCCATAGTTCCCAAACAGCACATAGCGCTCACGGCGCTTCTCAAAGTCGGCCTCAGTGATTTTCCAGCCAAACCAGCGAGGCCAATCCGGGATAGGTAAATTGGGCATGGTTTCACTCACTTGATCAGCATCTGGGTAGGCAAAACGAACTCGGTACCAATCTGATGTGACACCGAGGCTTTGCAACATTTAGGCGTGACCGGGCCTTTGGCTCGCTCATGCAGGTTGTGGTTAGGGCCAACCACAGTGATCAAACTGCGGTCGTAGGGGCATTTCACAAGTTGGCGAACTTCTTCCCCGTTTTGGTGCTGGGTTTCGGTCCCAATCTTAAATTCAACTCGTTCCCAAGCTTCAATTCCGTCCATCAACTGCTCTCTGTGCGCCATGACCAACTCAGCATCACGAATCTTTGCCGCCACCCACTTATGGCTCAGTTGCCGCCCATCCCCCACCGTTGGTTTGTTGACTGCACGCTCCACGCGCTTTTCATCTTCCATCCCCAAATAGGCATCTATGCCGTATTCCAGCCCGGCGAATACCGCTCTGGCGGTTTCCAATTTATGGAACGCGCCGCCCGTGCCCTTGGTGTCGCTGATCCGGTAACCCAGTGGCAACGCCCCGCTGTGCCACACATGGTCGATGCCACGGTGCCCCGGCTGGCTCATTTCGTAGAGCTTGCCGTTATGGTTGATTTTGCTTCGGCGGCGTTGGCGTTTGACGAAGTAGTAATCAGTGATGTGTTCGCCCGACACGCTGATCTGATGCGGGCGCTGGGTGGAGCGTTCGCTCTGGCGTTGCTGGGCCGTGACCCGCCCCTGAGCAGGGAGTCGGGTTCCGGCGGTGGGCGTGGCCACATTGCCGCTGGCCTGGCTGTTGGGTGCAGGCGACTTGGGCGCCCCCGGCGCGGCGGGTGTACGGGCGGTGGTGCTGGGCAAAGGGTCGGCCAGGGACTTTTGATGGGCACGTTTCAGGGTGTCCATCGCCTCGGTGAGTTTGCGCCCGGCTATTGCTTGCAGTTGGCTCAACTGGGTGATGAGTTGCTGCACCCCTTTACGCCCCAGCGCCCAACTGCTCAGGCTGCGGCTGAGCATGTTGATCAGCCCCTGCAGAATCGCGTCGAGGTTCTGAACCATTTCTGCGGTGTAACGCGCCCAGTCAAGGGTACGGAACCAGGTTTCGATGTCGCCGCGAACATGGCGCGGCAAGCTGTCCAGAATCCGCCCCATGGCCTTGCCGTGACGCAGCATGTGGCAGACGTTTTTCAGCGCATCACCGAACCCTGGCACCAGCGCGATCAGCGACAGCACAAGATCCAGCCAATGTTCGTTACTGTCCGGGGTGCGCGTGAGGTGATAAAGGCCGCGCAAAATGTTGTAGGCATCCACCGCCTGGCCGACGAAGGGAATCAGCCCCAGCACGGTGCTGACCATCATCTGCGCCAAGGAAGCCCCCTTGCCCTCGACCACCTCTTCTACCCAGTTGAGGATCTGTAAAAAGGTGTCTTGTTCCAGTTGAGAAATGCCGGACTGACTCATGGTTGGTCCTCCGGCCCGTCTCTCAAAGGTACTTGCTCGTGCTTCTCATCATTTCCACAGCGTAAATAGCACGCACAGCGCTGTTCAAAATCCGATTGACTCATCTTCCAACTGAACCAGCGAGGCCAATCAGGCATAGGGAGAAGGCTCATGACCTCAACCCTCCCTGCGCTGGTCGAGCGCCCAGTACCACACCGTGATGCCGCGGGCGGTGCCTGCATCCGGG
>JAKJHY010000130.1 GCA_021648845.1 Mycobacterium sp. MBM
GCTCAACTACCTCTCGTATCGTAAGCGGGCTTTAGGCCCGCAAAAGGCGAATACGATACACCTGCGGTTGAGAAA
This sequence comes from Mycobacterium sp. MBM, assembly GCA_021648845.1. Taxonomy (GTDB): domain Bacteria; phylum Actinomycetota; class Actinomycetes; order Mycobacteriales; family Mycobacteriaceae; genus Mycobacterium. Next base: position 76 of record JAKJHY010000130.1, read on the forward strand.
CAGTAAGGCCGGGGTGGCGAAGGGCCGCAGTCCACACACCGAAAACACCCTGGCTGGCTGCGGGCTTTTTAGCACATCCGAAGATCGCAGCCCGCGGCAGGGCCTAAGGTGTAAGCCCCACGAGCACATGCACCACGTTGTCTGCCAGCACCATGACCCCCGGCACGCCCGCCCTGTGCAGCGCTTTCGTGTCCAGCTTCGACCCGTCGCGCAACACCACGCGCACGCGGGTCAATGCCACTTTTTGTTCGGATTTGACGTTCACCGCGCCCCCCAAGCCTGCCAACGTGGCGTTGTTGAGTAACGAGGTGGCAACGCTCGTGTCCGGGAGCAAGTCCGGCGTCAGTGCTTTCCAAAACGCCTGATGCAATTTTGCAAACATGTTCAGTTCTCCAACACCACGGATTGAGGCTGCAAAACAGCGCGTACTTGTTGCGCGCTTTCGAACCCCAGCACCTGCTCCGCCAAGGTGGTACAGGCATTGAAATCCAGCTCGCGCACTTGCGCCTTGATGGTCGGGATCAGCGGCACGCTCACCGACAGTTCATCCACACCAAGCCCCAGCAACACAGGCACCGCCTGCGGCTCGGACGCTAAAGCCCCACACACGCCCACCCATTTGCCATGTGCATGCGCAGCCTTGACGGTGTGGGCGATCAGGCGCAGCACTGCCGGGTGCAGGCTGTCGGCCTGGCTGGCCAGACGCGGGTGATCGCGGTCCATCGCCAAGGTGTATTGGGTCAGGTCATTGGTGCCAATCGAAAAGAAGTCCACGTGGGGCGCGAACACGTCGGCCATCAACGCTGCCGCAGGCACTTCGATCATGATGCCCAGTTTGGGCAGTTGGACCAGACCCGCTCGCTGCGCTTCGTCTTGCAGCACACGGCGGGCTTCGTGCAGTTCGGACACATGAGTGACCATCGGCAACATGATATGCAGGCGCGCCAGATCAGCACTGGCCAATATTGCGCGCAATTGGTCACGCAACAGTTCAGGTCGCTCCAGGCACAGGCGAATGCCACGCATGCCCAGAAACGGATTGGTCTCATGCGCCATCGGCACGTAGGTCAGCGGTTTATCGCCACCCACGTCCAGCGTGCGTACTACCAAATTATGCTCAGGCCCCACCGCGTCAGCGATAGCCCTGTAGGTGGCCACTTGCTCCTCGTGCGTGGGCGCGCTGTTGCGCTCCAGATACAAGAATTCCGAACGTAACAGCCCGACCCCTTGAGCCCCCAGGGTCATGGCTTGTTCAGCTTCTGCCTGCGAGGCGATATTGGCCGTGATTTCTATGGTGTGCCCGTCGCGGGTGCAGGCGGCCAGCGATGCGTGCTGCACATCTTGCTGACGACGTTGTTGAAGCTGAACGCGCTGAACCTCCAGCCGCTCGACCAAGGCGTCATCAGGTTGCAAGTGCAACTCGCCTGCGTCGGCATTGAGCAAAACCGGCGTGCCATTGGCCAGTGTCAGCACCTGCGGGGCAACTCCACACAGAGCGGGCAAGCCCAGAGCGCGGGCCAAAATGGCAACGTGACTGGTGGCTCCACCGCCCACCGTGGCAAAGCCCACAACTTTGCGGGTGTCCAATGCCGCCGTCTGTGAGGGGGTCAATTGCTCGGCAATCAAAATGGCATGCTGGGGCAAGACCTGCGTGTTGTCATGCACGCCGAGGATCAGCTTGAGCACCCGCTGGCCGACATCGTCAAGGTCAAGTGCGCGCTCAGCCAGCAGCTGGCCGCCCAAACTCTTGAACAAGGTTGACGTGGTCTCAGTGGCGCTGCGCCAGGCATGGCCTGCGCTCTTGCCTGCATCAATCAGTTCGTCGGCATGCTCCAGCAGACTCGGGTCTTGCAGTAGCGCCTGATGTGCTTTGAAAATATCGCCCTGAGCAGTGTTCGAGGCGTTGTCGCGCAGCGTCTGTAACTGGGTGTCTGCCTGCGCTAAAGCGTCTTGTAAACAGGCCCGTTCATGCGGCGCATCGGTGGCGTTTTCGACCACCTCCAGCGTACATGCCGCCACTTGTACCACATGCCCAAACGCCGCGCCCGCAGACGCACACACACCGCGCAGCACATCCGAAACGGGCTGCTGGACGAGGGGTTCGGGCTGTGGCGCGAGCGTTGCGCTCGTTACAGATTCTCCACAACCGCTGGCCAACACGTGTGACAAGGCCGTGATCGCCGCCTGCGCGTCATGGCCCGCCGCACTCAGGTGCACACTGTCGCCATATTTCGTCTGCAACGCCATGATCGCCACCAATGACTTGGCGTTCGCTGTCTCGTGCTGTCGGTGCAGATAAATGACTGAATCAAAGGTTTTCGCAGCCTGCGCCAAAACGCCAGCCGGACGCGCGTGCAGGCCATTAGGGTTAGCCAGTAACTGAGCCGCTGAGTGCAACGCTTCGCCGCCTTGAACCTCAGGCTTCACGTCCAGCTCGCGCGGGCGTACCAGCAACAGCGGTTGGCCGCTCTCAACCACGCCCTGGTCTGCATCCAGCGCGACAAAACCATCGCCACTGATCACCAGCATTAACGTCAATAGACTGCGGGCAT
>JAKJHY010000131.1 GCA_021648845.1 Mycobacterium sp. MBM
TGTACTGACCGGACACGTTGATCGATAGACAAGTCGCCACTTGTGACAGAAGGCCACGCTTGTCTATAGTGTGGGTATGACAGTTTCACTGGATGTTGCCCTGCCGCGCACGGACCTGTCGGCGCGGGATCACGCGCGGATGCTTGCTCCGTTGTTGAAGCCTTTGTCAGACGAGAACAGACTGATGATCGTGCTGACGCTTGCGGCGGGGGCGTGCTCGAACAAGAAGTTGCAGGAGGCCACCGGGTTGAGCCAGGCGCTGGTGAGTCACCATGTGGCAGCCTTGCGGCAAGCGCAGCTGATCAGTGTGCGGGCCGAGGGCCGGTCCAACATCTACGCGCTGTGTTGTGAGCAGTTGGCGGCGCCGGTGCAGTGGCTCGCTCACTTGGCGACTCTCACTCCAGAGGGACAGAAGGCGTGCTGCACTGCCCCAGCAGGGGAGGGTCAGGCATCGACTGAGGGTGCTGCGCGGTGATTCATGCGGTACAGACCTTCGGGTTGATCCTGGTCCAGTTGCTCGTCCTGTTCTCGCTGATCTCGGTGCTCGTTGCGCTGGTGAACCGGCGGTTCGGGCCGGATCGGATCCAGAGCTGGATGGCCGATGGGCGCCTTCCCGGCCCGCTCAAGGGGCTACTGCTGGGGGCGATCACGCCGTTCTGTTCCTGTTCGACGCTGCCGGTGCTGGCTGGGATGTTGAAGTCGGGGGTGGCGTTCCGGACGTCGATGACCTTCCTGATCTCGTCACCGCTGCTGGATCCCATCATCGTGGCCGGGGTGGTGCTGCTGTTCGACTGGCGTATCGCGTTGGTCTACACGGTGGTCACCGCCGCATGGTCCCTGCTCGCCCCCCTAGTATGGGAACGACTCGGCATGGCCAGCCAGCTCAAGCGAGTCAAGGTCGTCGGCGACGACAGCACCCCCCACCCCTGGGCAGGCCTGCGCAACGAGATCCGGCCCGCACTCGGCGAGGCCTGGGCCGATCTGAGACCGCTGCTCGTCCCGATGGTGCTGGGTGTCTCGGTCGGTGCATTTATCTACGGTTTCGTGTCTCAGGACCAACTCGCCGCGGTCGCTGGCGACGACAAACCGTGGGCCGTGCCGTTGGCCGCCGTGCTTGGCGTTCCGCTTTACGTGCGTATCGAGACGATGCTGCCCATCGGCTTGGCCCTCAGCTCGACCGGCATGGGGCTAGGTGCAGTGTTCGCGCTGATGATCGGCGGCGCCGGAGCCTCGATCCCCGAGATCTCGATGCTCACCGCCTTGTTCAAGCCCCGACTGGTCGTCACTTTCGTGGTCACTGTCATCGGCACGGCCATCGCCGCCGGCTACCTCATCCCACTGATCGCCTGACCCAACCACCACATTCCCAACCACACGAGGAGAACAAGCAACCATGGGACTCAAGGACCTCTTCACCGCACGCAAGCAGGACAGCAGTTGCTGCGGGGCCCAGATCGTGCCCGACGATGACGACCAGCCCCAGAGCGAGCAGGGAACACCCACCGAGACGGCTGCCTCTTCAGCGCCGAACAGCGAGGACACGGACGGCAACTGACATACCGAATCGATGGGGCTGCACCACAGGGTGCAGCCCCATCACTGTCTCCACCCGCTCGTCACCAGGAAGACCACCATGTCCCACGCCAATGCCGCCCTCACTCCGCGTCACCGCCTCAAGGTTGCCCAGCTGGTTGTTGACCACGGATGGCCGATCAGCGAGGTCGCTGCCCGGTTCCAGGTCTCCTGGCCCACCGTGAAGCGCTGGGCTGACCGCTACCGGGCCGGTCAGTCCATGCAGGACCGCAGCTCACGGCCTCACCGCTCCCCGAACAAGACCAGCCCCACGACTGCGAAGCGCTGTATCCAGCTCCGGCTGCGTCTGCGGGAAGGTCCGGTTCAGTTGGCATACCGGATTGGCGTTGCTCCGTCGACAGTCCACCGGATCTTGGTCGACGTCCACTTGAACCGCCTGTCGCACGTCGACCGTGCCACTGGAGAGCCTGTTCGTCGCTACGAGCACGACCACCCCGGGGCGATGCTGCACGTCGACGTGAAGAAGCTCGGCAACATCCCAGACGGCGGAGGCTGGCGCTACGTCGGCCGACGACAAGGCGAGAAGAACCGCGCAGCCACACCCGACAAGCCCAAGAACAAGCACTACGACCCGTTGATGGGCAAGGCCTACGTCCACACCGTCATCGACGACCACTCCCGCGTCGCCTACGCCGAGATCCACGACGACGAAACAGCCCACACCGCCACAGCGGTCCTGGCCAGGGCCGTCAAGTGGTTCAACGCCCGCGGGGTGACCGTCGAGCGGGTCCTGTCGGACAACGGTGGCGCCTATCGCTCACACCTGTGGCGCGACACCTGCGCCGAGCTGGGAATCAGGCACAAACGGACCAGGCCGTATCGCCCGCAGACCAACGGCAAGATCGAGCGCTTCCACCGCACCCTGGCCGACGGCTGGGCCTACGCCCGCTGCTACACCTCCGAGACGGAGCGTCGCGGCGAACTCGACGGCTGGCTGCACTACTACAACCATCACCGGCCCCACACAGCCTGCAGCAACCAGCCGCCCTTCTCACGATTGACCAACGTGTCCGGTCAGTACA
>JAKJHY010000132.1 GCA_021648845.1 Mycobacterium sp. MBM
AGGAACAGCAGGGCCTTGAAGAAGGCATGGGTCATCAGGTGGAAGATCGCGCCGTCCCAGGCACCCACGCCCAGCGCCAGGAACATGTAGCCGATCTGGCTCATGGTCGAGTAGGCGAGGATACGTTTGATGTCGGTTTGCACCAGTGCCGCAAAACCTGCCAGCACCAGGGTCACACCGCCGACAATGCCCACCAGGTGCAGCACATCAGGCGCCAGCGTGAACAGGCCGTGGGTACGGGCAATCAGGTAAACACCGGCCGTAACCATGGTTGCAGCGTGGATCAGTGCCGACACCGGCGTCGGGCCAGCCATCGCGTCTGCCAACCAGGTTTGCAGGGGCAGTTGCGCCGATTTACCGACCGCGCCGCCCAGCAGCATCAGGGTCGCAAGAACGATCCAGAAATCACCGGCCTTGAACTTGATCGGGGCCTGAACCAGCAGCTCTTGAATGTTCAATGTGCCCAGTTGCTGGAACAGGATGAACAGGCCGATGGCCAGAAACACGTCGCCGATACGGGTCACGATAAAGGCTTTGAGTGCGGCGTTACCGTTGTTGCGGTTGCTGTAGTAGAAACCGATCAACAGGTACGAACACAGGCCCACGCCTTCCCAGCCGAAGTACACGAACAACAGGTTATCGGCCAGGATCAGGAACAGCATGCTGGCAATAAACAGGTTGGTGTAGGAGAAGAAGCGCGAGTAGCCGTCTTCTCCGCGCATGTACCACGAGGCGAAGACGTGGATCAGAAAGCCTACACCGACGACAACGCCGAGCATGGTGACTGACAAACCGTCCAGGTGCAGGGCGAAGTTGGCCTTGAAATCACCGGCCGCCATCCACTGCCACAGCACTTGCGTGTACTGACCGCCTTCAGGCGGCGCCACGTTGAATTGCCAGATCACATACGCGGCCACGATGGCTGACAGGCCAATGGAGCCGACGCCGATCAGGGCCGAGAGGTTTTCGCTGAAGCGTCCACGGGAGAACGACAACAACAAAAAGCCGATCAGGGGGAATACGAAAGTCAGAAAGAGAAGGTTCATCCGCGCATCTCACTGGCAGCATCGATATCAAGCGTGTGGAAGCGGCGATACAGTTGCAGCAGGATCGCCAGGCCAATACTGGCCTCGGCCGCTGCCAGGGTGATCACCAGGATGAACATCACTTGCCCATCCGGCTGCGCCCAACGTGCACCCGCCACAATGAACGCCAGTGCAGCGGCGTTCATCATGATTTCCAGACTCATCAACACGAAGAGAATATTACGGCGAACCATCAGTCCAACCAGACCGAGGCAGAACAGGATGCCCGCGACTGCGAGACCATGTTCGAGAGGTATTGATGGCATGTTATTGCTCCTTCGCCTCAGTGCGGCCCAAGTGGAACGCCGTCACGGCTGCGGCAAGCAACAGCATCGAGGCGAGTTCGACCACTAGCAGATACGGGCCGAACAGGCTAACGCCCACGGCTTTTGCATCGATGGTGGTTTGACCGATTGCGGCACCGCTCGACTGGGCGAACAGCACGTACAGCAGTTCGGCCAGCAGGATGGCGGACAGAATGCTCGGTCCGACCCAGATACCGGGCTTGAGCCAATGGCGCTCCTGAGTCACCGAGGCCGGGCCTTGGTTGAGCATCATCACCACAAACACGAACAGCACCATGATGGCACCGGCGTAGGCGATCACTTCGAGCACACCGGCAAAGGGTGCACCGAGGCTGAAGAATGTCATCGCCACGGCAATCAGCGAAATAATCAGGTAGAGCAGGGCGTGCACAGGGTTGGTGTTGGTGATCACGCGTAGCGTGGACACGACAGCGACACCCGATGCGAAATAGAAAGCGAATTCCATCGTTCTTCCTTAAGGCAGCAAGCTCTTCACGTTGATCGGTTCGGCTTCGTTCTGAGCAGCACCTTTCGGTTTGCCCTCAACGGCCATGCCCGCAACACGATAGAAGTTGTAATCAGGGTTCTTGCCCGGCCCTGCGATCAGCAGATCTTCTTTCTCGTACACCAGATCCTGGCGTTTGAACTCGGCCATCTCGAAATCCGGTGTCAACTGGATCGCGGTGGTCGGGCAGGCTTCCTCACACAGGCCGCAAAAAATGCAGCGTGAGAAGTTGATGCGGAAAAACTCCGGGTACCAACGGCCATCTTCGGTTTCGGCTTTTTGCAGCGAGATGCAGCCCACCGGGCACGCGACGGCGCACAGGTTACAGGCTACACAGCGCTCTTCGCCGTCCGGGTCGCGGGTCAGGACAATACGGCCACGGTAGCGCGGTGGCAGATAGACCGGCTCTTCGGGGTATTGCAGCGTGTCACGCTTGCGGAAGGCATGGCCAAACACCATCACCAAGCTGCGAAGCTGGGTGTAGGTGCCATGCACGATGTCAAACAGATACTTGAACATGGGTCTCTATCCTCACTGAACCGCGCCAGCAGGCGTGTTCAACAACACGACTGCGGCGGTCACCAGCAAATTGATCAGGGTCAGCGGCAGGCAGAACTTCCAGCTGAAGTCCATCACTTGGTCATACCGTGGGCGCGGAATAGAAGCGCGCAGCAGGATGAAGATCATGATGAAAAACG
>JAKJHY010000133.1 GCA_021648845.1 Mycobacterium sp. MBM
TTCTTCCACCACCCAGTCAAAGGTGATGCCCGGAATCGCCCGCGCGGCATCGGTCAGGGCGGGCAACGCATGAATCACATCCCCAAGGGATGAGGTTTTGACCAACAGTACGCGCACCTAGTGGACCTCGACCGGTGAACCCTGCAACCGCTGCAAGGCGTCTACGACGGGTTGCGGCATCAGCTCGCGCAAACAGTTGTAATGGCCGAAACGGCAGGTGCGCTCAAAGCAGGGGCTGCACTCAAGGCCCAGACGCACGATCTCGACCTTGTCGGCCAACGGCGGTGTAAAGCCTGGCGACGTTGAACCGTAGACCGCCACCAGCGGGCGATTCAAGGCGGCAGCCACATGCATCAGGCCCGAGTCGTTGGACACCACCGAGTCGGCGCAGGACAACAAATCAATGGCCTCGGCCAGCGAGGTCTCGCCGCTGAGGTTGACGGCTTCTTCACGCAGACCGGGAATCAAGCGCGAGCGGATGTCTTCGCCTACCGCATGATCATTTTTCGAACCGAACAGCCAGACTTGCCAACCTTCGCGGATTTTTTGCTCGGCGACCTTGGCGTAGTGCTCGGATGGCCAGCGCTTGGACTCGCCAAACTCGGCGCCGGGGCACAGCGCCAGCACCGGACGGTCGAGCGCCAGACCAAACTTGGTCAATGCCGCCTCACGGCTCTGCGGATCAATCTGCAACGCAGGCCGCGGGTAAGGCTTGGGCAGCTCTGCACCCGGCTCGAAGGCCAGCGCCATGAAGCGCTCGATCATCAGCGGGTAGCGTTCTTTATCGAGCTTGCGCACATCGTTCAGCAGGCCGTAGCGAAACTCGCCACGCCAGCCGGTGCGCTTGGGCACCCGCGCAAAGAACGGCACGAGGGCTGATTTCAGCGAGTTGGGCAGCAAGATGGCCTGATCGTACTGCCCCTTGAGGGACTTGCCGATCTTGCGCCGCGTGGCCAGTTCCAGCGCGCCGTGGCCGAGCGGAAAGCTCAAGGCCTGGCGAACTTCAGGCATGCGCTCGAGAATCGGCCGGCTCCACTCGGGGGCCAGCACATCGATTTCGCACTCTGGGTGACGCTGTTTCAGGCACTGGAACAGTGTCTGCGCCATCACCATGTCACCGACCCAGCTGGGCCCAACGATCAAAATATTCATAAGTTTCCATAAACAAGCAAGGGAGGCATTCGCCTCCCCGCTGTGATGCCATTTCGCTTTATTTGACCAGTGTACGCCACTCGGGGTGGGCCGTTGTCTTGCCGGTCACCAGGTCAAAGTAAGCCTTTTGCAGTTTTTCAGTGATCGGGCCACGGCGGCCGATCCCGATTAGACGCCCGTCGACTTCACGAATCGGCGTGACTTCAGCGGCAGTGCCGGTGAAGAACGCTTCGTCGGCGATGTACACCTCGTCGCGGGTAATGCGTTTTTCAACAAATTTGTAACCCAGCTCGGTGGCCAGGGTCAGGATCGTGCTGCGGGTGATGCCGTTCAGGCAGGCCGTCACGTCCGGGGTATAAATGACGCCATCTTTGATCAGGAATACGTTCTCGCCCGAACCTTCGGCGACAAAACCTTCCGGGTCGAGCAACAGCGCTTCGTCGGCACCGCCCGAAATCGCTTCCTGCAAGGCCAGCATCGAGTTGATGTAGTGGCCGTTGGCCTTGGCACGGGTCATGGAGATGTTCACATGGTGGCGGGTGAAGGAGCTGGTACGCACCTTGATCCCGACTTCCAGCGCTTCGGCGCCCATATAGGCACCCCAGCTCCACGGCGCGATGATCACATGCACCTTCAAACCGGTGGCGCGCAAGCCCATTGCCTCAGAGCCGTAAAACACCATCGGGCGAATGTAGGCGCTGTCGAGGTTGTTTTCACGCACCGCCACGCGGGTCGCTTCATTGATTTCGTCTTTGCTGAACGGGATCTTCATGCCCATGATGTGGGCCGAATCGAACAGACGGTCAGTGTGCGCCTGCAAGCGGAAAATCGCTGCGCCCTGCGGGGTTTCGTAGGCGCGCACACCTTCAAATACACCCATGCCGTAATGCAGGGTATGGGTCAGCACGTGGGTGGTTGCGTCACGCCACGGCACCAGTTTGCCGTCATACCAGATCACACCATCACGATCAGCCATCGACATCATTACGCTCCTCAAAAGAATCCAGCACCTGCGCCTTGAGACGACAGGCAAATTGGACGAGCCTTATGGGCCCGCCGGATACGTTCTACAGCTTTAACTCTGTGTTCTGGCTGACCGGATCAAGACCCAGCTCAGACCAAATGCGCCGCACGTGTTGACGTTCGACGACAAACTGATCACCCGTGACCACCCCCGCTTCCTTTTGCAAGGCTTGACGGTGAGCGACAGCACGGAAGGCTTTGTAAGCCTCACGCAACAGGCTGGCATCAGCGGCGGGCATCAACCCGGCCTGTTCCAGCCCTTCCAGAATGCGGATGTTATCGGTGTAACGGAGCAATTGCGGGTATTCCCACGCCCATGCAAGGGCCGCGTATTGCACCATAAATTCAATATCGACGATACCTCCGGCGTCCTGCTTGAGGTCGAACGGCACCGTGGGCTGGAAGGCGTTT
>JAKJHY010000134.1 GCA_021648845.1 Mycobacterium sp. MBM
GTACTCGACCTCGACAGCAACCAATGACTTGCCAGGAATGTTTGGAATCTGGCGTTCAAAGTTGGGCTTTACGACTTCGGTCTGGCTGTGAGCACTGGCAGGTGCGGCAGCTGCCAAAAATACGCTGCCTAACAGCGTGGCCGCGAGCGGGAGAATGTTCATTTAGATGTCCTCGAATGTTGAAGTTGACCTGCGTTTGGGCCTGTCCCGGGGTGGCGGCATGCCCCCCCGGGAAAGTCTTTTTGGTCCTTACACGGTTATTGCACCTGTCCTGATGGCTGCACAGCGTACTGTGGCCAGCCTCCGGCGAGTGACGCATACAAATCCACCGCACTTGCTGTGCTCCTGGCCTGGCTATCGGCTTGCGCGATTTGCGCGCTGTATAACGCACGCTGAACATCCAGCAGTTCGAATAACTCAATGGCACCGGCCTGATACCTGGTGCGGGCAATGGTTGCGGCATTTTCCAGTTCGTTCGCCGCACTCGCCAGTCGAGCATTTTCATCCTTGCTTCTGGCAAAACGGACCAGCGCGTTCTCGACGTCCTCCAGGGCCTTCAGCACGGTTTGTTGATACCTTGCCAGCCCGGCTGATGCTTCGGCATCGGAGGCCGCAATGCGGCTCTTGACCCGGCCAACGTCCAGAAACGACCAGTCAACGCCCAGCAACGCCAGATTCGACTCTGCGCTGGCGGCGTAAAGGCCGCCACCGCTGAACGCGAAGGTGCCAATTGCGGCGCCCAGGCTGACCCGTGGAAACAGATCGGCCGTGGCCACGCCAACTCGCGCAGTGGCTGCATGCAACTGATACTCGGCCGAGGCGACATCCGGCCGCCGCCGCAGGAGATCGGCGGGCGTACCGGGGTCCAGATTATCGGGCACTGCGGGCATGCCGGTGTCCTTTTGCAGGCGTGCATCCAGTGCTGTCGGCGTCAGCCCTGCAAGTACCGCCAGCCGGTGCCTGTCTACCGCCACGCGTGCTTCAAGTTGCGGGATGCGCGACACAGTGATGTCGAGCTGCGCCTGTGCTCTGGACAGCTCGTAACTCGACCCGCGCCCAGCGTTCAGTCGACCTTGCACTACCTCAAACGTTTGCCGTTGGCTGTCGGCATTGGCGTTGGACAGGCCGAGCATTTTCTGCGCGGCGCGCAGGTCGATGTAGGTGGACGCCACCTGACTGACCACGGCCACCTGCATGGATCACTGGCCCTGGCCTGTGTTTCGGCACGGTGCGACTCCACCGAACGGCGTACCCGTCCGACCAGGTCCAGCTCCCAATTCAACGAAGCGCTGTTGCCATACACCGCATGGCTGCGGGCAGCGCCATTTGCCTGATCAGTGCTTGAGCGCTGGCGTCCCGCCTGTGCGGACATTGTCACGGTCGGGATCTGATCGAACCTGGCGAGGCGCAGCAGCGCGTTCGCCGCGTCGTAGTTGGCCAGCGCCGTTTGCAGGTCATGGTTGGTGGTCAGCGCAGCCTTCACCAGCGAACTGAGCTGTGGATCAGCAAAGCGCTTCCAGAACTCATCGTCAGCAGCGCTCACATGCAATGGCGCCACCTTGCGACTCCCGGCGTGGGTGAAACTGGCGGGCAGGTCGGGCGTTTGTGGGCGATGAAAATCCGGCCCGACGGTGCAGCCTTGCAAAATGGCGCCAGCAGCGGCAGGGGCCAGTGTTTTAGCTTAATCATGGTGCAGGGCCTCCGCGGCATGAGGTGACAGGCTCGAAGGATGGTCAGGGACGGTGGCGCCCAGCTTTCTCAACACCACGTAGAACACCGGCGTCAGGAACAGGCCGAAGAGGGTGACCCCAAGCATCCCGAAAAACACGGTTACGCCTGTGGCATGTCGCACTTCACTGCCTGCCCCCGAGCCGATCAGCAGCGGCACTGCACCGGCGATAAAGGCGACCGAGGTCATCACGATTGGGCGCAGACGTAGACGACAGGCTTCCAGTGCGGCTTGCAGCGTGCTGCGGCCTTGCATCTCCAGCTCGCGTGCGAACTCAACGATCAAAATGGCGTTTTTGCACGCCAGGCCCATGAGCACCACCAGTCCTACCTGTACGAACACATTGTTGTCGCCCCCGGCCAGCCACACGCCGCTCAAGGCCGCAAACATGCACACGGGCACGATCAGAATCACCGCCAATGGCAACGTCCAGCTTTCATACAGGGCCGCCAGCACCAGGAACGCCAGAATCACGGCAATCGGGAACACAATGATTGCGCTATTGCTCTGGGTAACCTGTTGGTAGCTCAGGTCTGTCCACTCCAGTTCGATCCCGCGGGGGAGCGTACGCGCGGCGATGTCTTCAAGTATTTTGAGCACTTGGCCCGAAGACAGCACACGTGGATCGGCATCGCCAATCAGGTCGGCCGCCGGGTAACCGTTGTAGCGCATGACCGGGTCGGGGCCGAAGCTTGAAACAATGTCGACCATCGCGCTGAGCGGCACCATTTCACCGTGCGCGTTGCGCACCCGCAGGTTGCCGATATCCGCAGCGCTCTGCCTGAAGCCCGTGTCGGCCTGTGCAATAACCCGGTACACACGCCCCAGCAGGTTGAA
>JAKJHY010000135.1 GCA_021648845.1 Mycobacterium sp. MBM
CGTCATGAAAAACCCTAGAAGTCTGCGTTAAAGCGGTCAGAGCCGCCGGGGAAAGCGAAGGAAGGCCGAAGCCCCCAATCACCAGCATTAGTCACAGTGCACCTTTCGAAAAACTGCTGCGTTGAAACAGACCGATGGCAACCATCGGTTCGATACAAGCCACACATTTTTTTAAAATCGCCCAGCAAAGACTGCTTGGTAATCGGCAGCTTCTGTAATTCCGGTGAATCTACAGAAGCTGTATCAAGAAGGGAGCGTAGTCTACCGGAAAGCCCCTTTCAGCTCAAACCTTGATCGCTTGAAGTTGGCAACCACTGCAATTGCCAGCGCCCACAGGGGCTGGAGTCCAGTCCACTGACGTTTGCCACGGCCAATAACTGCTCATTACAGTACACAAGCGGCAATCTGCCACGGGCGAAGAGCGGCACTCCCCGCTCGTTGAGCAAGCGTTTGAGATCACGACGGCCGCGTTGCGCCAACGTCATCACTTCGCCTCCCAAACGATAGTTCACCTGCAAGGGACCCTGCGGGGCATCTCCAATCAAACGTAACTGACCATTTCCAGGCAACGCTAAAGGCGCTTCTGGATGCAGCCATTGGAGTGGCGCGCACGGGGATTGCAACCACTCGCCGGACAACCACCAGATTCGACCGCCCGCCCGATGCAGCTCGCCATCGGCCAGACGCCAGATCGGCTGCGCATCGTCACGCGCATCGCGCATGACCTCCCAACCCGCCCAATGCTCGGTATCAGGCATACGACTCAAATGAGCCAGCCAATGACGCAAAGCATTGCGTTGGCGGGCAGGCGACAAACGGGCAATGGGCGCAAGCTCCAACGAAGGCAGGCCAAGCCATGCAAATGCAGTGGCGGTACGGGCGACACCCAAGTCCTGCCCGGCCAGTTCATCCAGCAAACCTTGCGCCTCGGCACAGTGTGCTGCGCTGCGCGCCAATGTCGCGGCAGCTTGCGGCCAGCGTCGGGTCAGGATCGGCAGCACTTCATGGCGCAAGTAATTGCGGGAAAAGTCGCTGTGCGCATTGGAAGGATCTTCAACCCAGTTCAAGCCATGGGCGTGCGCATAATTCTCAAGTGCTGTACGACTTACATCCAGCAGCGGTCGGCACATATCCCCGTCACCCAGACGGCGTTGACGCGGCATGCCCGCCAACCCACTCACACCCGCCCCGCGTAGCAAGCGAAACAGCATGGTTTCGGCCTGATCGTCACGGTGCTGGCCTGTCAGTAGCACTTCGTCGGCCTGGGTGAGCGCCGCAAACTCCTGATAACGCGCCTCCCGCGCCGCGCGCTCGATACTGGGCCCTGAGCGCACCTGTACGCGAACAACCTGCAATGGCACGCCCAGCCCGTCACACAGCGCCTGGCAATGTGCTGGCCACGCGTCAGCGATTGCCTGTAAGCCATGATGAACATGGATCGCAGTCAGCGCAGGAAGTGCATGGGTTTTACGCAGTTGGACTAGCAGGTGCAGCAGAACAGTGGAGTCGAGGCCACCGGAGAGCGCGACATGCCAGGCCTTGGCCTTACGCCAGGGGTTGAGGGCATGTACAAGCAAAGCCGAGATGTCAGACATTAAAGCCCCCTCACCTTGGCCCTCTCCCCGAGGGAGAGGCCAGGGTGGGGGCCGACCTTAATCAGAGATCAGAGACCGTAGCTCATCAAACGGTCATAACGACGCTTGAGCAGCGTTTCGTGATCCAGCTTTTTCAGCATATCCAGCTGAGAAATCAGATCTGCACGAATGCTGGCAGACGCGGCCACAGGATCACGGTGAGCGCCACCCAAAGGCTCGCCAATCACCTTGTCGACAATGCCCAGGCCTTTCAAGCGCTCAGCGGTAATGCCCATTGCTTCGGCTGCATCCGGCGCTTTTTCGGCGGTTTTCCACAGAATCGACGCGCAGCCTTCTGGCGAAATCACGGCGTAAGTGGAGTACTGCAACATGTTCAACTGATCGCACACACCAATCGCCAGCGCACCGCCTGAACCGCCTTCACCGATAACAGTGGCGATGATCGGGGTTTTCAAGCGCGCCATGACACGCAGGTTCCAGGCAATGGCTTCGCTCTGGTTGCGCTCTTCAGCATCGATACCCGGATACGCGCCCGGCGTGTCGATAAAGGTCAGGATCGGCATCTTGAAGCGCTCGGCCATTTCCATCAAACGGCAAGCTTTACGGTAGCCTTCAGGGCGCGGCATGCCGAAGTTACGGCGCACCTTTTCACGTACTTCGCGGCCCTTCTGATGACCGATCACCATCACCGGCTGATCGTCCAGACGCGCAATGCCGCCCACAATGGCCGCATCGTCCGAGAAGTGACGGTCGCCGTGCAGCTCATCGAACTCAGTGAAGATGTGGTCGATGTAGTCCAGTGTGTAAGGGCGGCGCGGGTGACGGGCCAGGCGGGCAATCTGCCAACTGGTCAGCTTGCCGAAAATATCTTCAGTCAGCGTTTTGCTTTTGTCTTGCAGGCGAGAGATTTCATCGCTGATGTTCAGCGAATTGTCATTACCGACC
>JAKJHY010000136.1 GCA_021648845.1 Mycobacterium sp. MBM
GAGCGCCGGCTGACAGCACCGCATGCAGGCAGTGGGCGAGCAGGGCTTGCTCGTTGTGCGCAGGTATCAACACACCAATCATCGCAAACCCTCCCGGCTGGCTACTGAAATAGGGTCGCGGCCCCACACTTCAAGGATGAAATCGTCTTCCAGGTGTTGCGCTAAACGCGGCCATTTCAAGGTGTCGTGTATCAGGGCGTGCACCTCATCGCCCGTCAGCACGCAGCCCTCGATGGGCGGGCGCCAATGGCAGGCCAGCAGATGGCCGTCGGGGGCGAGGCTGTTGATGGCCCGCTCAAGCACGTCTTTAAGTGCCTGGGCATCCAGGTAATACGCCACTTCGCTGATCACTATCAGATCAAAGCGATGTTCGGGCCATTGCTCTGGCACACGGCTTTGGTGCACTTGAACGTGGGCGCAGTGGCTCAAGCGCTGGCGGGCCAGATCAACGGCTCTGGCGGCTGCGTCGCAGGCCAGTAGCGCGCCGGTGCGTTGCGCCAGCCCGGCACTTAACTCGCCGTTGGCGCAGCCTATTTCGAAAATGGCCGGGTAGTGCTGGCGAGGCAGGCTGGCCAGCGTCAGGGCCCGTTTGCGCTGTTCGTACCAGCGCTCGCGAAAGGCCCACGGATCGCTGTTGTCGGCATACAACTGATCAAAAAAAGCCGTTGAGACACTCATGGCCTCTCCCTGTCCTGTACAAAAACCAGTTCAAAAGGTTGCAGCAAGCGTTCGAGCGCCAGCGGGCTGAGCACGGCTGGCGCCCCGGTGCTCGGGTCTGCGCTTAGCTGGCTGGTGAAGGCCTGGGCCGCGTCACGTTTGCGCGCAACCTGCTGCTCACTGAGGTTGATACGGCGGGCGCGGTGCCACGGCACACGCGGGTCATCATCGTGCGCCCAATGCCAGGTCCAGATCGGCAGCTCATGCACGGCTGCGCCGACGTTTTTAGCCGCCAGAGCGCTGGCGCGGCCCACCGCATCGTGGTCGCAATGCCCGTCCTCGCGCCAGGTGCTGAACACCACGTCGCCGGGTCGCAAGAACTGCTGAATGAAGCTGCCGAGTGCCGCCTCGCGGGCCTGCACCTGGCTGTCGGCGAATCCGCCCCTGACCCATTGCAAGCGTGGCAATGCCAACCCCAAGCGCGCCAGCGCCTGTTCAGATTCCGAGGCTCGCTGGTGCGCCAGATCGTGGGTGGGCCAGCGGCTTGAACCCGGATGACTGGCAGTGCCGTCCGTGACGGAAATCAGCAGTATCGAGCGCCCCAGCGCATTGGCCATTTGCAGCAGGCCGCCACTGCCTAGCACTTCATCGTCCGGGTGCGGCGCCACAATCACCGCCCGCGAACCGTGGGGTAACAGGTGTGCAAGCTCAATCGACGGTAAGTTGGCCAAGCGCTCAGACTGGCGCCAGTGTGCTAACGCAGTGCCGCTGCCCACGATCAGGTTGGCTTTCATAGTGGCCAGTGCCTTGCGGGTGACTGCGCGGCCAGTTCACCCAGCGCTTGGAGGTCGCGCTCGGCATGGCTTTGACGCAGGAAAACCGGCAAGTCGGCGCTTAAGCGGGCAAACTGCGGGTCTTTACAAAAAGGCCCGGCCCCCAGCGCCCGACCGACATGGGCGATGACGTGCTCGGCGCAGGCCTCAATCTGTGCCCGCGCCTGCCGGGCCAGGAGTTGACTGTCGGCGGCCGGGTTTTGATCCAGATACGTGGCGCAGGTGTGCAGCGTGTTACGTGCCCCGAACAGCGCGGCCTGCACCGCGCCCAAATGCGCCAGCGCGTGTGGCTCTGCGCGTTTGGCACACTGCTGTTGCAGATGATGCGCCAGTGAGGACGCCGCCCCCAACCAACACGCCGCGATGCCAATAGCGCCTTGCCAAAAACCGGGGCGGCGCAGGTAATCCCCCGGCTGGCCGACGCGGGTGCAGGGCACCTGATCAAACACAATGTCGACGCTGGCAGTGGTGGCCATACCCACGGCGGCCCAGCCGTCATCGGTGACGCTGATCCCCGACTGTTGCATGTCTACGGCCACCAATTGTTGGCCGCCGTGCTCATCCCAAGCGGTGAGCAAACCGTGGCTGAGCACCCCTGCGCCCGAGCACCAGGCTTTACGGCCCATGAGCAGCGTTTGGCCGTGAACTTCGCGCATTTGAACGCGAGCATTGGGCGGTTCGGCCGCCCACATGCCCCATGTGCTGCCCGCTGGCACGGGGCGGGCGCCCAACTCGCGCAGGGTCGCCAGCGCATCGGTGTGCCCTTCGAACAGTTTGCACAAGCCCAAATCGTGGCCCGCGACTAACGCCAAATGTTGCCAGCGCTGCAAGGTCAAACCGCTGCCCGGCAACGGCAGTTGATCCAGTCCGGCTTGCACCATGCCCTGCAAGCACTGACCCAGCGCCTGCGGGGTGTCGAGTGGCCAGGCGTGGTCCTCAAGGAAGTCGTGCAGGTTCATGAGCCGTTGGGTTCCTTGTGATGCTCCAGTTCAAACAGCGCGAG
>JAKJHY010000137.1 GCA_021648845.1 Mycobacterium sp. MBM
TGTACCGGCTGCATGAACAGGCGAATACCCACCAATTTGTCGAGCTGCGGTTGCAACCGCGCAATCACCTCGGTCGCGGTTTCACTGCGCTCGCTGTGCGGCTTGAGGTTGATCAGCATGCGACCACTGTTAAGCGTCGCGTTGTCGCCATCGATGCCGATGTAGGACGACAGGCTCTCAACGTCCGGGTCTTGCAGAATGATTTTGCCCAACTCTTGCTGACGCTGGCTCATGGCGCTGAACGAGATGGACTGCGGCGCTTCAGAAATGCCTTGAATCACCCCGGTGTCCTGCACCGGAAAGAAGCCCTTGGGCACCACCAGGTACAGGAACACCGTGAGGGCCAAGGTGGCGATGGCGACCAGCAGGGTTAAAGGCTGATGCTTGAGTACCCAGCGCAACATGCGCCCGTATTCGGCAATCATCCAGTGAATACAGGCACCGCTGGCGCGGTAGAACCGACCCTGCTCGGCTTCTTTGGGCTCAGGCTTGAGCAGACGCGCGCACATCATCGGCGTCAGGGTCAGTGAGACCACCAGCGAGATCAGAATCGCCACCGCCAGGGTGATGGCGAACTCGCGGAACAAACGCCCGACCACGTCCGCCATAAACAGCAGCGGGATCAGCACGGCAATCAGTGACAGCGTCAACGAAATCAGGGTAAAGCCAATTTGTTTGGCGCCCTTGAGCGCCGCCTGCATCGGGCTGTCGCCCTCCTCGATATAGCGCGAGATGTTTTCCAGCATGACGATGGCGTCATCCACCACGAAGCCGGTGGCAATGGTGAGCGCCATCAAGGTCAGGTTGTTGATCGAGAAACCGGCCAGGTACATCACGCCAAACGTACCGACCAATGACAGCGGCACGGCAATCGAGGGAATGATCGTGGCACTGGCACGCCGCAGGAACAGGAACGTCACCATCACCACCAGCGCAATGGCAATCAGCAGTTCATGCTGCACATCGCGCACCGAGGCGCGGATGGTTTGCGTGCGGTCGGTCAGCACGGTCACATCGATACCGGCGGGCAGGTTGTCGGTGATGCTGGGAAGCAGCGCTTTGATGCGGTCCACCACCTCAATCACGTTGGCGCCCGGCTGACGCTGAATATTGAGCAGCACCGCCTGGTTCTCATTGGCCCACGCGGCGAGACGTTCGTTCTCGGCACCGTCGACTATTTCGGCCACATCCTTGAGGCGCAATGGCGCGCCATTGTTGTAGGCGAGAATCAGCTCGGCGTATTCCTGCGGGGTTTTAAGTTGATCGTTGGCATCGAGCATCGAGACCCGGGTCGGACCGTCAAAGTTACCCTTGGGCTGGTTGACGTTAGAGGCGCCGATCAAGGTGCGCACATCGGCCAGGTTCAAACCATTGGCCGCCAGCGCCTGCGGGTTGACCTTGATCCGCACCGCCTGGCGTTGCCCGCCCGCAATGCTGACCATGCCGACGCCGCTGATCTGTGCGATTTTCTGCGCCATGCGCGTGTCGACCAAGTCGTTGAGCTTGGGCAACGGCATGGTTTTGGAGCTGATGGCCAAGGTCAGTACCGGGGTGTCCGCCGGGTTGACCTTGTTGTACACCGGGGGTGCTGGCAGATCGCTCGGCAGCAAGTTGCTGGCAGCGTTGATCGCGGCCTGCACCTGTTGCTCGGCGACATCCATGTTGATGTCCAGATTGAAGCGCAAGGTCAACACCGACGCGCCGCCGGAACTGGTGGAGGCCATTTGCGTCAGCCCCGGCATTTGCCCGAACTGACGCTCCAGTGGCGCCGTTACGGCACTGGTCATGACGTCCGGGCTGGCACCGGGGTACAGCGTCATCACGCGGATGGTCGGGTAGTCCACCTGAGGCAGGGCCGATACCGGCAACAAGCGATAGGCGATGATCCCGGACAGCACGATGGCCAGCATGCACAGCGTGGTAGCGACCGGACGCAGGATAAACAGCCGCGACAGATTCATTCGTGGGCCTTGGTCTTGGCAGTGTCTGTAGCCTGCGCAGTACCGGCATCGGCATCGGCCCCGCCTTGCAGGTGCGAAGCAGGCGTGGCAGGCACTTGAGCGCTGTCATTGACCACTTCGACCGCCCCCCCGTCACGCAGACGGTCGGTGCCTTCGAGCACCACGCGATCACCTGCCGCCAGGCCCTCTTCAATGACGCTCACGTCACCGTCAGTGGCCCCCACTTTAATGTGGCGAATCTTGACTTTGTCGTCGCCCTCCAGCGCGTACACAAACGAGCCATCAGTGCCGAACTGAATGGCCGCCGACGGGGCCAGCACTACATCCTTCAGGGTGTCGGCCAGCAAGCGCACGCTGACAAACTGATTGGGGAACAGGACTTGATCACGGTTCTCGAACAGCGCCTTGAATTTCAGGGTGCCGGTGGTGATATCAATCTGGTTATCGATGCTGCTCAACACCCCGACCGCCAGCTCTTTACGATCGCCTCGATCCCACGCCT
>JAKJHY010000138.1 GCA_021648845.1 Mycobacterium sp. MBM
GCCGAAGCCAAGGTGAAACCCATACCCAGTCCGCCAATCAGCACCCGTGACTGCGGACGACCGGCGACCTTGCGGCACGGGATTTCGGCCAGTGCATCTTCAGAGCCGTGCATGCGGGTGTTCATCAATTGCCCCCCGTCGCCGCCCTGGATCTTGATCACGAAGTCCTCGCCATACTCGAACAGGCACAAGGCGCCGCCGTTTTCGGGGATCGGAGTGGTGTCGAGCAAAACAAAACGTTTCATGGATATCTCATAGAAGGGGACAAAAACCGCAGGTTACGAGTAGCCTGAGGGCAGACAAGCCGGTCTGGCAACGGAGTGATTGATGAAACGCACTATTCTAACGGCCATTGTGTGGGCTGCGCTCCCGATAAGTGCGGCACAGGCAGCAGAGCTGACGCCTGTGCCGGTGGTGCCTGTGACTGCGGCGCCGGGCTCACCCGGCACGGCGACGCCCACCCCGTATCCGCAGATCACCCCCAAGTCCGTGCGCAAGCCGGTTGCCGGAAGTGGCAGTTTGATCCCGCTGCCACCCATCGACTTGCCCCAGCCGCCCAAAGACCAGCCACTGCCGGGGCTTGAGGTCAAAGACCCCAAGGCCAAACCCCCGGCAGAGTAATGGACTTGATTGTATGTACAGGCGCGCCCCTACAGGCCCAGCACCTTGAACACAAAGGCATACTCCAGCGCCACATCGCGCAGGGCTTGATAGCGCCCGCTCATGCCGCCATGACCGGCGTCCAGTTCGGTCTTGAGCAGTAACAGGTTGTTGTCAGTCTTGGTGACGCGCAGTTTGGCGACCCACTTGGCCGCTTCCCAATACTGCACGCGGCTGTCGTTGTAGCCCGCAATCACCAGCATCGCCGGGTAGGCCTGAGCGCGTACATTTTCATACGGCGCATAGGCTTTGATCCGGGCATACACCTGTGGCTCTTGCGGGTTACCCCATTCGTCATACTCGGTGACGGTCAGCGGCAGCTCGGGGTCGAGCATGGTGTTCAGTACATCGACGAACGGCACTTCAGCAATCGCCGCCTTGAACAGTTCAGGGCGTTGATTGAGCACGGCGCCAATCAACAGGCCCCCCGCGCTGGCGCCGCTGATCACCAGTTGCCCGGCGTCGGTCAGCCCGTGGGCAATCAAATGTTCGGCACAGGCGATGAAGTCGCTGAACGTGTTGTGCTTGTGTTCCTGTTTACCTGCGCGATACCAGGCTTCACCCAACTCACCGCCGCCGCGCACATGGGCGATGGCGAAGGCCACACCGCGGTCGAGCAAGCTGAGGCGCGAGTGCGAAAACCACGGGTCCAGACTTTCGCCATAGGCCCCGTAGCCATACAAATACAAGGGAGTGGGTTGGCCCAGCGCGCTGCGCTTGACCACCAGGCTGATCGGCACCTGCGTGCCATCGGGCGCCGTGGCCCATAGACGCTGGCTGACATAATCATCGGCATTGAACGGCCCGAGTACGGGTGTTTCTTTGAGCACCCGTTGTTCGCCGTTGGACAAGGTCAGCTGGCGCACTTGCGCCGGGCGATTCAGCGCTTCGTAGCGCAGTCGGATGCAAGGACTGTCGAACTCAAGGCTGTCTTGTACATACAGGCTGTAGGCGGCGTCCGGCAGTTGAACGCGATACGGCGCCAAACCCGCAGGACGAATCTCGATGATCGGCAGTCCGCCTTCGCGCAGGCTCAAGCACAAGGCGTTTGCGTTCAGGGTCAGGCCCTCCAGCATCACCTTGTCGTCATGGGCGATCAGCAGCGTCCACTCATTACGGGTCGGCACATCACCTGCGGCGCAGTACAGGGCAAAGTTGATGCCGTCCTGATTGGTGCGAATGAACCAGGTCCAGGCGCCTTGGTAAAGCCCGTGATCGACGCTGTAATCGTGGTCTTCAACCCTGGGTGCCAGGCAAGTGATCGGGCTTGTTGGCTGATGCGCATCCAGCACCCAGCTTTCACTGGTGGTTTTGCTGCTGAGCAGCAGGATGAGTTGGCGTTCGGAACTTGAGCGATAGCAATGCAGGAAGAATCGCCCGTCCGGCTCATGAAACACTTCATGCGCCCCCGACTCGCCCAGCGTATGGCGCATCAGTTTGTGCGGGCGGTGAGTGTCGTCCAGTTCGGCAAAAAACAGCGTCTGGCTGTCATTGGCCCACGTCATGCTGCCATCACAGTCGTCAAACGGCAGTTCGGTGACCACGCCGGTGCTCAGCTCTTTGACGAATAATCGGAAAACTTCTTCGCCGTTGATGTCCAGGCTATACGCGAGGCGCTGATGGTCCGGGCTGATGCTGAACGCACCCAGTGAAATAAAACCGCCGTCGGCCAAGGCGTTCGGGTCGAGCAGCAATTGCTCGGCACGCTCGTCAACCTGCTGGCTGTCATCGGCCGGGCGCGGGCAGCGCAAGTGTCGCGGGTACTCATCACCGGCCACG
>JAKJHY010000139.1 GCA_021648845.1 Mycobacterium sp. MBM
ATTCTTTACAATCAGCCCGGAATAGCCTCTATCGGCTTCCAGAAGCTCACACAGGGCGTTTTCCACAGCTGCGGCATAGCGAAGGGGGGCAATTCGTCCGTCTGGGGCTGTGCGGACTGCTGTGGCGAGGCCATACAGTGCATGGGCATGCCCGTTTTCTGGGTTTTTGACGGTTATGTTTGGAGCAGGGGCTCCACGGTCAGACCAATCAATTGACGCACCCTGACGGTCAATATCGAACGCAAGCCATAACATATGGGTTGGCCCGTTGTGTTGTATGTATTTAGCCTTTCTTGCAATTTCTGCTTTGGCTATGTTTAAGCCATTAGTCAGGTCATCTGTATAATATGGCTTTTTTGGCAATGTGCTTGAAAAAAGTTGTAGCTGTGTCATAATGTCCCTATGTCCTCCCCCCTGTATCTTCTGGTCGCCAAACTTTCAGATGCAGGGGGGTATTTTTTTAAGTTATATTTTGCATCTTACCCTATTTTTAACGGGTTTTCCTGTTTTCTGTTCTGCTTGCTCAAAAAGTTGATTTAAAAGCTCAATTTGCTCTTCTGGTAAGTTTAAGCCTGTTAGTTTATCAATTGTTTGCTCAATCCTGTTTTCCTGCCTTTTCTCTTGTTTTTCATCTGTTATATTAACCGCCTCAATCCATTTGAGTATCTGGTTATTTAGCATAGCTGAATACTTCGCTAGGCCTTTCGCCCTTGCTACTTCCAGATTAAGCTTTTCCGCTTCTAATCCGACTTTCTTTAATGCTTTCTCAGCTTCCTTCTGCTGGATCTGCCATTTCTCTTGCCGTGGTCCTAGATTAGTCTGTAATGGCTTGTAGGCAGACACGTCCAGCCCACAGCGGGCAAGGGTTGAGGCGGTAAAGGCTGCTTTTACTACCCCTATGGTGCCTTTCTGGTCCAGTGCCTTTAATGACCTGCCGTTAATGATTCTGGACACTACAAGATTTAAATGCGGGTTATCCTGCTCGTGGACGTTTGCAAATATCTTCCCTTTAAAATCATTAACTTCGATACCTAACTTTTTGGCGAGTTCTTTTAGTATATCGTTCGTTATTGACTTCCATTGTTCCGGCGTTGGTTTTTGAACTGATTGAGGCAATCCAAAAACGAAGCTCTGGGCATAACTTTGGACTGGCCTCCCTCCCTTTTTCTGGGAATTGCCCATATCCAAACTTACCGCTTCATTTGATACACTTCTTATAAAGTTTTCAATGTTGTTATATATCGGGGTAATAGCGGTAGTATTCGAGTGATTAGGATGCTTACTATCAATTAAATATTTACCGTATTTAATGATGCCGTTGTGCTTGTCCTTCACTCGCTCACTTCGAACGAACCAGTTCTTAATTGTCATTGTAATTTAATTTGTTATCTCTTATAGATATACCATATCAAATTACGAATACAAGTTAATGAACTTAGTCTGTTATCAATTCAAGATAGGACAACCCTACGGGTTGACGGCTTCGCCTTCCTACTTGTTCAGGTCTGCGACCCGAAACCCGCTAAATCAAAAGCCCAGCCCCTCAAAAAGCTTGACCATTCGGTCAACCATTTTGACCGGCTTCGATAGCCCGTTATAGGGCATTCCCTTACACGGTTATGAGGCGGTGGCTTACACAGATAACCCAAGACCAAGGCAGCTTGTCTGCCGCAGCATGTCGAGGGTTGGGGGCACGTTTGGGAGGATTTTCGAAAAGGGGATTTCCCTTTCGTTTGGAGGTTCCGTAGTGGAAATTGTAAAAGCCTATATCAGATAATAGCCCGCAGGGTGCTCGTGTCTCTGGGCAGGGTTTCCCCCTTCTCACCCTTCCAACCTGTTCCGCCAGTTATAAACCGTTTTCTGGCTTGCCCCTGTGATTGCGATTACTTCTTCAATGGTCATACCAGCAGTCAGTAGCTCAATGCCCTGTTCCCTGCGTGTTTTCCCTTTCAATGCACCGCGATAGGCTTGGATCTCTGGGGTGTGCGTTTTGGCAACGTAATGCTCAAAATCCCCTTGCGTAATCCGCTTGTGTGTCCATTTCGCCACGCTGACAGCGGTAGCCTTCACTTCACTAAACGGAAGAGGCTTTGAGAAATTTAGGTTGATACCTTGGGCACGGGTCAAACAAGCGTCTAACCACTGTTTGTAGGCAGGCCAGCCCTGTCGAATGGCTCTATACGACCAGTTGCGTAGCTCTTCGAAAAGCGTGCAATTCCTGCCCAGCCCGTAGTCAGCAACGACCTTTTTCTTCTGTGCTGGGGTTTTGAGATCGAGATAGTCAGCCAGCTCACCCAGCTCGTAAGGCTCTGTGTGCCATTCTGCGACCTGCCAGTGCTTGTTCAGGGGATTCTTTACAATCAGCCCGGAATAGCCTCTATCGGCTTCCAGAAGCTCACACAGGGCGTTTTCCACAGCTGCGGCAT
>JAKJHY010000140.1 GCA_021648845.1 Mycobacterium sp. MBM
GGCTTTGTCGAAGGTGATGGGTTGTACCGCGGCGAGGCCGATGTGGTGGTGTGTGACGGTTTTGTAGGTAATATCCTGCTCAAATCCAGTGAGGGCCTGGCGACCATGATCTCAGGCCGGATTGAGGCGCTGTTCAAGCGCACGCTCTTTGGGCGATGTGTCGGTGCGTTGGCGATGCCGTTACTGCGTCGCTTGCAGGCTGATTTGGCCCCCGCACGGCACAATGGCGCGAGTTTTCTGGGGTTGCAGGGGATTGTCATTAAAAGTCACGGTTCGGCAGGTGCTCAGGGCTTTCAAAGTGCGATAGAACGGGCACTGATTGAAATCCATGAAGACCTGCCAAAGCGTTTGCATGGGCGCCTTGAAGGGTTGTTACCGTAGGCGCATTGCGGGTCGAGCGTGTAAATGTGACCGCACGGTCTAAATCGCCATCCAACTGTCAGTTTCTTGCGTCCGCCACGGCAGGACGTCAATTCACCGACGACAAGATCATTAGGGGCTTGTTACATGTCTACATCCCTCGCATTCGTCTTTCCAGGGCAGGGTTCGCAGTCCCTCGGCATGTTGGCCGAGCTGGGCGCGGAACACCCGCTGGTTCTGGAAACATTTAAAGAAGCTTCTGAGGCTCTGAGTTACGACCTGTGGGCGTTGACCCAGGACGGCCCTGCCGAGAAGCTGAATCAAACAGATATCACCCAGCCCGCCATTTTGACCGCTTCGATTGCCCTGTGGCGTCTGTGGCTGGCCGAAGGCGGCAAGCAGCCAGATTTCGTTGCTGGCCATAGCTTGGGCGAGTACAGCGCGCTGGTCGCTGCCGGTTGCCTGAGCCTGGCTGATGCCGTGAAGCTGGTTGAGCGTCGCGGTCGCTTGATGCAAGAAGCTGTTCCTGCCGGTCAAGGCGCCATGGCGGCGATCCTGGGGCTGGACGATGCCGTTGTATTGGCTGCGTGCGCTGAGGCGGCGCAAGGTGAAGTGGTTAGCGCGGTTAACTTCAACTCGCCGGGCCAGGTGGTTATTGCCGGAGCCAAGGCGGCTGTTGAGCGCGCCATGGAGCTGTGCAAGGCCAAGGGCGCCAAGCGTGCGCTGCCGCTGCCGGTGAGTGTGCCTTCGCACTGTGAGTTGATGCGACCCGCGGCGGAGCGTTTTGCCGAGTCGATCCAGGCCATTGACTGGAAAATGCCACAGATCCCGCTGGTGCAGAATGTCAGTGCAGCCGTGGCGAACGATTTGGATACCCTTAAGCGCGATTTGCTTGAGCAGCTGTACAAGCCTGTGCGCTGGGTTGAATCAGTTCAATGTCTGGCGGCCAATGGCCCGGTCGAGCTGGTTGAATGTGGCCCGGGCAAAGTTCTGGTGGGCATCAGCAAGCGTTGCGCTGAGGGCATCACCACTCACAACTTGAATACCCCAGACGCCTTCGCTGCCGCTCGTGCGGCACTGGCCTGAATTAGGAGAAGCCTGCATGAGCTTGCAAGGTAAAGTTGCACTGGTAACGGGCGCTAGCCGTGGCATTGGCCAGGCGATCGCATTGGAATTGGGTCGTCAGGGCGCCATTGTCATTGGCACTGCCACCACTGCTTCGGGTGCTGAGCGCATTGCTGCCACGCTGAAAGAAAACGGCGTTCAAGGCACGGGCATGGAACTCAATGTCACGGATGCAGATTCCGTTGCCGCGGTGCTGAACAGCATTCAGGAGCAGTTCGGCGCGCCGGCGATCCTGGTCAATAATGCTGGCATCACCCGCGATAACCTGATGATGCGCATGAAAGACGACGAATGGCATGATGTCATCGATACCAACTTGAACAGTCTGTTTCGCCTGTCCAAGGGTGTTTTGCGCGGCATGACCAAGGCGCGCTGGGGACGAATTATCAACATTGGCTCTGTTGTGGGTGCCATGGGCAACGCAGGCCAAGTAAACTATGCCGCCGCCAAGGCCGGCCTCGAAGGTTTCAGCCGTGCTCTGGCGCGTGAAGTGGGTTCGCGCTCAATCACTGTCAACTCGGTGGCTCCTGGGTTTATCGATACCGACATGACCCGCGAGTTGCCGCAAGCACAGCGTGAAGCCTTGCAGACGCAGATTCCGCTGGGTCGTTTGGGTCAGGCTCAAGAGATCGCGAACGTGGTCGCTTTCCTGGCTACGGACGGTGCAGCTTACGTGACTGGGGCTACAATTCCGGTCAACGGCGGGATGTACATGAGTTAAATGTGACGGATTGCTTCAAAAAAATGTCATACGAGCTGTCTAAAATCCGTTATAAAGCTGCAATCTTTTTATAGGCAGCCGGTTGTAGCGGGGTAGGTGCAAAGCTTTCAGTTGAAAAACTGAAAAGTCTTTCGATACACTTGCCCACTGGCCAGCTGCCTGAATTTGTCCATTAGGAGTGAAAACAAGGTATGAGCACCATCGAAGA
>JAKJHY010000141.1 GCA_021648845.1 Mycobacterium sp. MBM
TATGCAGCGCACCTGCACTCACAGTTCCCCTCCAGAAGATCGGCGTTTTAAACGCTGAAGGCGCATCGATCATCCGTTCGCTCGGCAGGCAACCGAACATGCCGGCCATACGGACTTCCTGAGCAATTTTGCTCAATACATACCGGGCGTCTTCCTGTAATTGGGCGGATGCACCTTGCGCTAAATAGCTCCCGCGGGCGCTCAAAAAGATCTGAGTCATGCCCAACACCAGCAGCAAGCCCAACGCCATCGCAACCGTCAGCTCGATCAAGCCGAAGCCTGCGTCAGACTTGCTCATGGCTTGGCACTGAATGCTGAAGCAGCAACTGGCTGCGCAGGGTGAATGACTGAAAAGCCCCATCCAGCCCTTCTGCACGCGAATCGTCCCATTCCAGGTGAATGGTCACTTGCTGCTCGCTGACCGAAATAGCGCCCCGCGCACTGTCACCCGCAAATTGACGGATGTTGCGCTTGAACTCATTCAGATCCTGTCCCGCGACGTTGGTGGCACTGATGCCGTGATGGGTGGCCGTCAACGCCGAGGTACGATAATCACCCGCCGAATTGGCCCGTATGCGGTCCAACATGTCATACGCGATAAAACTGGCCTGAGTGCTCATCAGTGCGCTGTCGACGTATTTCAACGCTTTGATTTGAGCGCCTGCCACCCCTAAAAGACCAACACTTAAAATCAGCGTGGCAATCAAGACTTCGATCAAGGTCATGCCCGCTTGTGGGTGTTGGTTACAACGCCGCATCACATTCATCCTTGAGGATTCACCGAGGCGACACGTCCTGTGTCGTCATGCCAAAAGCCTAGCCTTGAGTTCACTGCACACAGACGGGACACGACTGAAGCTGATGAAGGGTTTTTCGCTGCAATACGTAAGCCGCAGCCACGCTAAAAGCCCTAAACATGGCGCAATGATTGGCACCGCCAAAATGATCGGCGGCAGCCGGGCACCCAGCTATACCTAGGACTGATCAGGGCATTGAGTTTCAGGGAGAGTAAACGTGTACCAACGAGGCATGAGCCTGATTCAGTTGCTGCTTACGTTGTCGATATTGGCCATTACGGCCCAATTTGCCAGTCCGGCCTACAACACACTCATTGAGCAGCAACGACGCCAAACCCTTGCGCAAGAACTGACCAGCAGCCTGCGCAAAGCCCGCAGTGAAGCGTTAATACGCCATCAATCTGTAGTGATCCATGCACTGGAAGAGAATTGGAGCAAGGGCTGGAGGGTGATTCTGGACGTCAGCGGTCAAGGGCATACCGATGCAAACAATCCAGTGCTCACCGAAAGACACACCGGGCTGCACGTTCTGATAGCCGGGAATTCACCCGTCAAACACTACGTGCGGTTTAACCCGCTCGGCGAGCCTGTGCTGAATGCCGGGGCATTTCAAGCGGGGACACTGCATGTGTGTCACACAAAAGAGGCGCTGAGCCACTATCAGATAGTGCTCGCGAAAAGCGGGAGAATCAGCCTGCGCAACCAGATGGCGGCGCAAGCATTGTGCGAAATGGCTTAAGTGATGGAGCGAACCCGCAGCTCTTTGGGCATGGAGAACGTAATGTTCTCTTCGCGCCCAGCCAACTCATCGGCGCCGGTAGCACCCCACGCGTGCAATTGTTGAATTACCCCGCGTACCAACACTTCGGGCGCCGAGGCGCCTGCGGTGATGCCAATGCGCTGGACGCCATCGAACCAGCTTTTTTGCAGGTCTTCGGCACCGTCGATCAGATACGCCGGCGTGGCCATGCGCTCAGCCAATTCACGCAGGCGGTTGGAGTTGGAGCTGTTCGGGCTGCCCACCACCAACACCACGTCGCATTCATCTGCCAACTGCTTTACAGCGTCCTGACGGTTTTGCGTGGCGTAGCAAATGTCATCCTTACGCGGGCCGCCGATGGCCGGGAAGCGTGTACGCAAGGCATCGATCACACGACTGGTATCGTCCATCGACAAAGTGGTCTGGGTCACGAACGCCAGTTTTTCCGGGTTGTGCACTTGCAGGTCGGCCACGTCTTTTTCGTCTTCAACCAGATAGATCGCACCGCCATTGCTGGCGTCGTACTGCCCCATCGTGCCTTCAACTTCAGGGTGCCCGGCATGCCCGATCAGGATGCATTCGCGGCCGTCGCGGCTGTAGCGCGCCACCTCGATATGTACCTTGGTGACCAACGGGCAGGTCGCGTCGAACACTTTAAGGCCACGCCCTGCGGCTTCGGTGCGTACAGCCTGGGAAACGCCGTGTGCACTGAAAATCACAATAACGTCGTCTGGCACCTGGTCCAGCTCTTCGACGAAGATCGCGCCACGGGAGCGCAGGTCTTCGACCACAAATTTGTTGTGCACCACTTCGTGGCGTACGTAGATAGGCGGACCGAAAACTTCCA
>JAKJHY010000142.1 GCA_021648845.1 Mycobacterium sp. MBM
CCGGTATGGATATTCCAGTCCGACAACGAGCCCATGTCCCGGTTGTACCCATCCATGGGGAAATCTCGATACCAGTTGTAGGCGAAGAGCGTGGCAAAGTCGTTCAGTAAATCAGTGCTTAGCATGTCTGTTGTACTCAGGGATTATGTGACTGAGCGTGCGCGTTAAGGTCGTGCGCTCTGGCAGTGTGAAAAGCGGTTGTATCCAGATGCTAGCATTTAGCCACTTTTCTGGGCGGCGGTGCATTACGCTTTTCATCGTGCAGGAGCGCGCGTGGTGGGAGAGAGGGCTGCTGTAACGTGTTGTGCTTGTATCGAAAAAATCCGAAGTCGCCCGATATCGATGGCTAAGTGAAGTTGAAGGACGAGCCGGCCCAGCCAGTGTCGGGGGTGGTGAACGCCTTAGAGCAGTCGTAACAGATTGAAATTTAGCCCTAAGGCATGTGCCATGCCACCAGCTTGACGGGGTAAACTTGCGTCTTTGCTCGTACTCCAAGGAGTTATTGCGTGAACACGGAAAATCATTCCCAGACGGCTGCGTTTCTTTGGTCCATTGCCGATCTGCTGCGCGGTGACTTTAAACAATCGCAATACGGCCGCATCATCCTGCCATTCACCCTGTTACGGCGCATGGAGTGCGTACTTGCCCCGACCAAGGATGAGGTAATCAAGCAGACATTTGCCCAAGAAGGTCGTCCTGATACTGTGCGCGAGATGATTCTGCTGCGCGCTGCCGGTCAGCAGTTCTTCAACGCCTCGCCGCTGACCCTCGGCACACTGTCCGACACCCAGACGGCATCCGACTTGATGAGCTATGTGCAGGCGTTCAGCAAGGATGCCCGCGAGATTTTCGAGCACTTCCACTTTGAAGATTTCGTCCAGCAGCTGGAAACCGCCAACTTGCTGTATCAGGTGGTGCAGCGCTTCGCCGCCACCGATCTGAGCCCCGAGTTCATCAGCAACTTCGGGATGGGCATCATTTTCGAAGAGCTGATCCGCAAGTTTGCGGAAAGCTCCAACGAAACCGCCGGGGAGCACTTCACCCCGCGCGACATCGTGCACCTCACCACCTCGCTGGTGATCACCGATCAGGACCACAAACTCGCGCCCAACAGCATCGTCACCATCTACGACCCAACTGCTGGCACCGGTGGCTTTCTGTCTGAGGGTGATGAGTACATCCAGTCCATCAGCAAAAAGGTCAGCGTGTCGCTGCACGGCCAGGAGCTCAACCCCGAGTCCTACGCCATCTGCAAGGCAGACATGCTGATCAAGGGCCAGGACGTGGCCAGCATCAAGCTCGGTAACACCCTGTCCAACGACCAGTTGGCCGACAAGCGCTTCGACTTTATGCTCAGCAACCCGCCGTTCGGCGTGGAGTGGAAGAAGGTGCAGAAGCAGATCACCGACGAGCACAGCCACAAAGGCTTCGACGGCCGCTTCGGCCCAGGCCTGCCGCGTGTGTCTGACGGTTCGCTGCTGTTCCTCTTGCACCTGGTCAGCAAGATGCGTGACCCACGCGACGGTGGCTCGCGCATCGGCATCATCCTCAACGGCTCGCCGCTGTTTACCGGCGGCGCGGGTTCGGGTGAGTCGGAGATCCGCCGCTACCTGCTGCAGAACGATCTGGTCGAAGCCATCGTCGCGCTGCCGACTGACATGTTCTACAACACCGGCATCGCCACCTATGTCTGGATACTCAGCAACCACAAGGCCGCTGCGCGCCAGGGGAAAGTGCAGTTGATCGACGGCAGCCAGCACTACGCCAAGATGCGCAAATCGCTGGGCAGCAAGCGCCAGTACATCACCGAGGATCAAATCAGCGAACTGGTGCGCCTGTATGGCAGTTTCGAACAAATCGCCCAGAGCAAAATCTTCCCCATCGACGCCTTCGGCTACCGCCGCATCACCGTTGAACGCCCGCTGCGCCTGAACTTCCAAACCAGCGCCGAGCGCCTGGGAAAAGTGCTGGAAGAAAAAGCCATCCAGAAACTAGACGACGCCTCCCAGCAGGAACTACTCACCGCCCTGCAAGCCATGGACGCCAGCACACTGCACCGCAACCGCGAGCAATTCAGCAAGCTGCTGAAGAAATCCCTGACTTCGCACAGCGTCAGCCTAAGCACGGCAGAGCTAAAAGCCCTGTTGAATGTCCTAAGCGAGCGCGACTCCGAGGCGGATATCTGCACCACTAAGGGTCAGCCAGAGGCGGACACTGGCCTACGTGATAACGAGAATGTGCCTCTGGGCGAGTCGGTATACGAGTACTTTGCGCGCGAAGTCGTCCCCCATGTGCCGGATGCCTGGATCGACGAAAGCAAAACCGATGCGCTGGATGGCGAAGTCGGCATAGTCGGCTTTGAGATTCCCTTTAACCGCCACTTTTATGTG
>JAKJHY010000143.1 GCA_021648845.1 Mycobacterium sp. MBM
AATGTGCATCTTTCATCAGCGTGCGGCCGTCGCTGTCTTTGGGGAAGATCCCGCGAAACTCGATGGCGGCGTAGATCAATACAAATAACAGCACCATCAGCCAGTGCAGGGCGATGGACATACGACTGTAACGGTCAGTCGAGCTTTTCCAGGACATGGTGTTTCCTCACGGTTCAGGTCTTGAGCCTGCGTTCTTGTCTGACGCAGTGCGTTCACTTTAATACGGTTGCACTCGATTGCATGGTTTCGCTGTTACCCGGCAGGTTTGGCCACACGTCGGACACCAGAAACAAACGCTCGGCTTCCTCCCAGTCACCGTCGTTGTTTTGAGTCAGGCGCACCAATAATTGCGCGGGTGCCTGGGGATGCAATTGGCTCAGCCAGCCCTTGAGTTGGGTTGCGCTCCAGCAGTCTTGCGGGCCGTAGTGGGCGGGCGCCAGCCACGCATGGCGGGGCAGCGGCTGCCAGCAGCCTTGGGCGCTCTGACGGACAAACGCAGGCCAGTCGCGCTGATGCAGCCACCGCCCACGCAAGTGTTGAGGGTGAGCGCCCGCTGGCGGCTGCGCATGGCCGGGCCACGGGTACAGCAGATAGCCGCCCAGCCACAGGTGCGCGCTGAACTGTTGGATATCCAGCCCGGCCAGAATCTCGCGGCTTTGCGCCCGGCTGGACATCGGCAACTGATGCTGGGCGAAGTGGTTGAGTTTGCGGTCCAGTCGGTCATTGCTGCCGGGGCCAAGCCATTGCGCGGGGTCGCGGCCGTCGCCTTGTTGCGGCCCCAGATAGAGCTTGATCGCCAGTTCGAGGTGATGCACGCCGTCGCGATCACGCAACAGCATGTCCAGTTCGCCCAGCGTGTGGCCACCCACGCGAATGGGCAAGTTGGCTGCAATCAACGCCACACCGGGTGCGTGTTGGATAGCAAACTGCCACAGTCGCTCGTAGTAACGGCCGAGCCTGCGCGTGGTGGCCTGCGCGAGCCAGTCCTCCAGGGGTTGGCTGTGCTGATCCAGTGCCCGCAGCCAGTGTTCGAGCGCATCCGGGGCCTGTACCCAGTCGCTGCCAGCCAGCGGGTGACGTTGTGGCCACGGGGTTTGGCTGAGCATGGGGGGCGCGAGGATCACCCACGCCAAATCCCGCACCTGGGGGTGACGTAGCTGGCGGGGCAGGTTGAGCAAGTCGGGGAAGAGGATCATGCTGCGAGCATAGCGTGCTGAAGGGCTGAAAGGGTTTTGTCTATCGAGTGCTTTCGCCCATAATCGTCGTTTTCGCCCGTCACGTATCCCGCAGGAGCCTCATGGAGCAATTTCGTAATATCGGCATCATTGGTCGTTTGGGCAGTTCGCAAGTGCTCGACACGGTTCGCCGACTGAAAAAATTCCTGCTCGAGCGGCACATGCACGTGATCCTCGAAGACACCATTGCCGAAGTGTTGCCCGGTCATGGCTTGCAAACCTCCTCGCGCAAAATGCTCGGTGAAGTGTGCGACATGGTGATTGTGGTCGGCGGCGATGGCAGCTTGCTGGGCGCCGCTCGCGCACTGGCGCGGCACAATGTCCCGGTGCTGGGCATCAACCGGGGCAGCCTGGGTTTTTTGACCGACATTCGTCCGGATGAACTGGAAGTCAAAGTGGCCGAGGTGCTCGACGGCCATTACCTGGTTGAAAACCGCTTTCTGTTGCAAGCCGAAGTGCGCCGTCACGGCGAAGCCATTGGCCAGGGCGACGCGCTGAACGACGTGGTGCTGCACCCCGGTAAATCCACGCGCATGATCGAATTCGAATTGCACATCGACGGTCAGTTCGTGTGCAGCCAGAAAGCCGACGGCCTGATCGTTGCCACGCCGACTGGCTCCACGGCCTACGCCATGTCGGCCGGTGGCCCGATCATGCACCCCAAGCTGGATGCCATCGTCATTGTGCCCATGTACCCGCACACCCTCAGCAGTCGGCCGATTGTGGTGGATGGCAACAGCGAGCTGAAAATCGTGGTGGCCAAGGACATGCAGATCTACCCGCAAGTGTCGTGCGACGGTCAGAACCATTTCACCTGCGCGCCCGGCGACACCATCACCGTCAGCAAAAAAGCGCAAAAGCTGCGCCTGATCCACCCCTTGGACCACAACTACTATGAAGTGTGTCGGACCAAGCTCGGTTGGGGTAGCCGACTGGGCGGTAGGAGCGACTGATGCTCGATCCCGCGCGCAGTTACGATCTGATCGGTGACGTGCATGGCTGTGCTCATACCCTTGAGCATCTGTTGGAGCGTCTGGGCTATCGCAAACATGGCGGTGTGTGGCAACACTCGCAACGCATGGCGGTGTTTCTGGGTGACATCATCGACCGTGGTCCGCGGATCCGCGAGGCGCTGCATATCGTGC
>JAKJHY010000144.1 GCA_021648845.1 Mycobacterium sp. MBM
TTCCCCCCTACCGACGGCTGCCAGGCGAAGCGCGAACTGCCGCCTTAGCGACCGATCACTGCCGGTAACGCACTTGAACCGAAGGTAAGCAGATGTTGTTCGGTCAGGCGTTGTTAAAAACGCCGCCATCTTGACCATCAAGACCGCCTGACCCGCAGCCTGACGTGACGAAAGACCATCCAGGCCGTTTGACCTCAGGCACTGAAGCTTCGGGCAACTGACGCGAGTCCGTTCTACCCAACACAACCACGCCCGCCCGCGGATGGGCAGGGATTTTATTGTTCGCTACCTTCCAGCCCGTCGAGATCACGGGTTGGGCGGTAGCGTGCCTCAAGGAGGGCGCCATGCCCCGCCAAAGCGACTTGCGCTACACCTTCGAACCCAGCGGTGGCGCCGACTTCGAGGTCATTGAATTCAAACTCGATGAGGGCCTGTCCCAGCCCTTCAAGCTGGACCTTAAGCTGGCCAGTTTCGACGCCGAACTCGACTTCGGCACGCTGCTCGACAAACCCGCGCTGCTGACGATCTGGCGTGGCGACACCCCGGTGCGCTACGTGCATGGCCTGATCAGCTCCTTGACCCAAGGCGACACCGGTTTTCGCCGCACCCGCTACAGCGTCGTGGTTGAACCCGCATTGGCCCGCACCCGGCTGTGTTCCAACTGGCGGATCTTCCAGCAGCAAACGGTGCCGCAAATTCTCGACACCGTGCTCAAGGCCCATGGCCTGAACGACGTCGAGCAACGCCTCAGTTACGACCACCAGCCCCGCGAATACTGCGTTCAGGCCGGTGAAAACGACCTGGAGTTCATCGCCCGGCTGGCCGCCGAAGAAGGCCTGCTCTACACCTTCGAACACCGCGCCGACGGCCATCGTTTGATTGTTACCGACCGCGTCAGCGCCATCGGCACTATCGAGCCTAAAGACGCCTGCAACGTGCTGTACCAGGCCATGGGTGGCGGCGATCAACCGGAACCGGCACTGCACCGCTTCCACTACACCGAACAGGTGCGCACCGCCCGCCAGGTGCAGCGCGACTACACCTTTACCCACCCGCGCTACGACCAGGAACACATCGCCACCGGCACCCAGCTCGAACACCAAGGCCGCCAGTACGAACGCTTCGATTATCCCGGCCGCTACAAGCGCGACATCGCGGGCAAGCCCTTCACCCAAACCCGCCTGAACGCCCTGCGCAGCGATGCCCGCATCGCCGAGGTCGAGGGTGACGACGCCCGTCTGCAACCGGGCAAATCCTTCGACCTCACCGACCACCCGCGCGAAGACCTGAACATCCGCTGGCGCACCGTGAGCATCGTCCACACTGGCCTCCAGCACAGCAGCCAACAGGAAGAAGCCGCTGGCAGCGCCTCTGGCACCCGCTATCACCTTGCGGCCACTTTGGCGCCCGCCGCCTTCGACTGGAAAGCCCCGCTGTGCCCCAAACCGCGCATCGACGGCCCGCAAACCGCCACCGTGGTCGGCCCGCCCGGCGAAGAAATCTTCTGCGACAAGTGGGGCCGGGTCAAAGTCAGCTTCCCGTGGGACCGCGCCAGCCAGAACAACGAACACAGCTCCTGCTGGATCCGCGTCGCCCAAGGCTGGGCGGGCACCACCTGGGGCGCGATGGCGATACCGCGCATCGGTCAGGAACTGATCGTCCAATACTTCGACGGTGACCCCGACCAACCAATCGCCACCGGCCGCGCCTACCGCGAAGCCAACCTGCCGCCCTACGAACTGCCCAAACACAAAACTCGCATGACCATTAAAAGCCAGACCCATAAAGGCGATGGCTTCAATGAGCTGCGATTTGAGGATGAGAAGGGCGTGGAAGAGATCTACGTCCATGCCGAGAAAGATCAGAACATCCACGTCAACCACAACGAAACCACGTTTGTGGGCAATGACCGCAGCGAACGGGTTGACCACAACGAAACCGTCTCCATCGGCGACCACCGCATCGAGGATGTCGGCAAAAACGAAACCATCCAGATCGGCGCCAACCGCAGCGTGACCATCGGCGGCAACAAGACCGAAACCATCGCCCTGGCCAAAGCCGAAACCATCGGGCTGGCCAAGGCACTGACCATCGGCGCGGCGTACCAGCGAACTGTCGGGGGAGGCATGAATACCACGGTGGGTCTTAGTCAGAGTGAACAGGTCGGTATCAACAAAACTGAATACGTCGGTAACCGTTATTCGATTGAGGTTGGAGACGAGTTTGAGATTGCGGTAGGCAAGTCCAGTTTGCTCATGAAGGCCGATGGCACGATCACTCTCAACGGCTATACCTTCGATTTTAGTGCCTCGGGGCCAGTCAATATCAGCGGCGCCGAGGTGGACCTGAATATCAAGTTGGTTGAGCAC
>JAKJHY010000145.1 GCA_021648845.1 Mycobacterium sp. MBM
GAAATCTCCGTCAGTTTGTGGGTGCTCTGCGCGATTTTCATTGCCAAGTTTATTTACCTGTAAACGCGGCAATACCAACCGGCCCCGCCATTGCGCGGGGCATTTGTTGCAATGGAGGAAGTGATGAGTCTGGAAACCTGGCTGCTGTTCAGCAGCGCGGCATTGGTGGTAATCCTGATTCCAGGGCCGCTGTCGTTATTGATGATCAGCAACAGTTTGAACTACGGCCTGCGCCGTTCGTACCCGGCGTTTCTGGGCGGAGTAATTGCCTCGATCTGTTTACTCAGTGCCTCGGCGCTGGGGCTGGGCGCCTTGCTGCTGGCCTCGGAGCAATTGTTCAGCGCACTCAAAATTGTCGGCGCGCTGTACCTGTTCTACCTCGCCTGGCAGAGCTGGAAGCAATCGCGGCTGCCAGCCCAAGCGGCCCAGGTACCTGAAGCTGCCCCAAAACCGCGCTTCAGCGCCCTGTTTGGGCGCGCCTTTGTTTTGGGCGCCAGCAACCCGAAAGACATTCTGTTTTTTGCCGCATTCTTGCCGCAGTTCCTCAACCCCGACCAACCCTTCCTCAGCCAGTTACTGGTGATGATCGCCACCTGGACGGTACTCGACTTGTGCTGCAAGTTGGCTTACGGGCTGGGCGCCCACGGCGCTGCGGGTTACTTGCGCAGCGGCAAGGGCCAAAGCTGGTTTAACCGGGTCAGTGCCGGCTTGTTCGGTGTGGCGGGTACAGCGTCGTTGTTGAGCCGTTAGGCCCGATCAGCGCGTGTGTGTGGCGCGCACTGTTGAATGTTTGACGACGGCCACACCGCCGGATCACAGCCCCGCTTCTGCCCGACTCCAGCCTGTAAAGCTAGTCGCGCAGGAGCGCAGCGACGCTGCGATGACCGGGTTGCTTTTCGACAGGCGAAAAAAAGCCCGCAGTGTGAGCGGGCAAAAACCACATGCGCAGGGTGAAAACTAGCTGCCGCGATACGTGGAGTAGCTGTACGGCGAAATCAACAGGGGGACGTGGTAATGCGCTTGTTCGGCATTGATACCGAACCGCAGCACCACGACATCCAAAAAGGCTGGCTCTGGCAGTTGTACACCGCGGGCGCGGTAGTAATCCCCAGCGCTGAACTGCACCTGATACACCCCGGAGCGGTAGTCGTCACCTTCCAGCAATGGCGCGTCGCAACGGCCGTCGCTGTTGGTCAGCGCGGTGGCGACCAGTTCCAGCTGTGAACCCTCAACCCGATACAACTCGACTTTGATCGAGCTGCCTGGGCAACCGTGTGCGGCATCCAAAACGTGCGTGGTTAAACGTCCCATTGATTTTGCGTGCCTGGCGAATGAGTGTTCACTCAGGCCTCGCGCCTCCCGGAGTCAGTGAATAAAAAGGAGCCAGCGCACTCTATCGATGCACGATTGAGCAGCGGCGAAGCCACGATTAAGACATTTATCAAAAAAATTGTACACAATTAAAATCACAACTTAACCCAGGCCCCGAATCACGCGGCCTCACAGCTAATCCCTGTCAACGACGCAGCTCTCGACGACTTTATATTCACGACCTGACCGATCAGGCAGGTTTCTTGCTTGTACACTTGCAGCACAAATCATGGTAAAAATGCAAAAAATCAGGCTTACAAAGTGTTTGTAAAGTTGTATACAATCAGGCCATCGCAGTGAAGCCAGGTCTGGCCGAACGACTGTCAACACGAATAATAAGGAAGACTGTAGTGAGCGCTGATTACCCACGCGACCTGATTGGTTACGGTCCTAACCCTCCCCACCCGCACTGGCCGGATAACGCGCGCATTGCCCTGTCGTTTGTACTCAATTACGAAGAAGGCGGCGAGCGCAACATCCTGCACGGTGACAAAGAGTCCGAAGCCTTCCTCTCGGAAATGGTTTCAGCGCAGCCACTGCAAGGCGAGCGCAACATGAGCATGGAATCCCTCTACGAATACGGCAGCCGCGCTGGCGTGTGGCGGATTCTCAAGCTGTTCAAAGAATTTGATCTTCCCCTGACCATTTTCGCCGTGGCTATGGCTGCCCAGCGTCACCCCGATGTGATCCGCGCCATGGTCGCCGCGGGCCATGAGATTTGCAGCCACGGCTATCGCTGGATCGACTACCAGTACATGGATGAGGCGCAAGAGCGCGAACACATGCTCGAAGCGATCCGCATCCTCACCGAAATCAGCGGCGAGCGCCCCTTGGGCTGGTACACCGGCCGCACCGGCCCCAACACCCGCCGCCTGGTGATGGAAGAAGGCGGTTTTTTGTACGACTGCGACACCTATGACGATGACCTGCCGTACTGGGAACCCAACAACCCGACTGGCAAGCCGCATCTGGTGATCCCGTACACGCTGGA
>JAKJHY010000146.1 GCA_021648845.1 Mycobacterium sp. MBM
TTTGATTGTGTCGGGATTGACCTTATTGGCACAGCACGCGCGTGCTGAACCGCTGCGTCTGGTGGGGGACCTGTGGCCTCCCTTTACGGATGGCACGCTGGTCAATGGCGGATTGGCCACCGATCTGGTCAGTACGGCCCTGGCTCGCGCGGGTTATAGCAGCGGTTTCGAGCAGGTGCCGTGGGCCAGGGCCATGATGGGCTTGCGCAACGGGCGCTACGACATTCTGGTCAATGCCTGGTACGACGAGGACCGCATGAAAATTGGCGAGTTTTCGGCCCCCTACCTGCAAAATCGTCTGCGTTTTATTCGGCGCAAAGATTCCCCGGTGGACTTCACCACGCTCGCGCAGTTATCCGGCTATGGCATTGCCTATGTGCCGGGTTACGCCTACACGGCAGAATTTGACACCCACACCCAGCTCAAAAAAATACCTGTGCATAACTTTGCGATGGCCGTGCGCATGCTGGTGGCCGGACGTGTCAGCCTGACCCTGGAAGACGAGTACGTGGCGCGGTATCGGCTGGCGCGTGAGTCGGCGCGGGTGCGCAATGCGGTGGAGTTTATGCCCAAGGTGTTGAGCGAAAACCAGCTGCATATTCTGGTCAGCCTACAGAACCCGGACCACGCCAAAATCGTCTCGGACTTTGACCGCGAAATCATCGCCATGAAAGCCGACGGCAGCTTTGATCGGTTGATCAAAGCGCATGGGATGTGATCCATCCTCACCGAGGTGCCTGGGTTCAGGCGTGCGTTGCGCTCGATCGCAGCCTCGTGCCTGATCAGCGACTACCGCGCATGAATATACGCAGCGGTCGCTGACGAGCAGCGCTACGCAGTCTTGATCAAATGCGCCGCCAGCGTGCGCAACGGCCCAAGCTGGCGGCAAATCAGTGCCAGCTGGGTTTGCACCAGTCGCTGGCTTTCGTCCAGTTCGTCCGGCATCTGCTCCAGTTCATTGGCCAGCGCTTCTTCTTCATCACTTTGCACCGCCACCGGCTGTTTGGCGGCCAACCCTTGGGCGATCAGGTCGATGCTGTCGGCAATCCGCCGCCCCGCGCCCTCAATCAACTGCTCACGTACGTCCCCCGGCAGTGGGGTGTCGCGGTGCGCGCCCAAGCCTGACAAGTAGCTGAGCAGGGTGTGCGACAGCACCAAAAAGCGGAAACCCATGTCGGCATCCTTACGGAAATGCCCCGGTTCCATCAGCATGTTGGCCAGTGTGGTCGACAGCGCCGCATCCGCGTTGTGCGCATTGCGTCGCGCCAGCCGGTACGCCAGATCATCCGTTTTACCCTGCGCGTACTGCTGCAAAATCTGCCGCAAGTATTGGCTGTTACAGCTCAAGGTATTGGCCAGCACCTTGTTCAAACGGCGGCCTTGCCAGTCGGGCAAGAACAGGAACACCGCCGCCGCTGCAATCACACTGCCCACCAGCGTGTCGAACAGGCGCGGCAGGAACAGCCCGTAGCCATCGCCCACTTGATTGAAGCAGAACAGCACCATCAGGGTGATCGCGGCGGTGCTCAAGGTGTAGCGCGTGGTGCGGTTGATAAAGAACACCACGCCTGCGGCCACCGCGAACATGGATTGAATCAGCGGGTTGGGGAACAGGTCGAACAGCGCCCAACCCACGGCCAAACCAATCGCCGTGCCGATAATGCGCTGACTGAACTTGCGCCGTGTGGCGCCATAGCTGGGCGAACAGACAAATAGCGTGGTGAGGATGATCCAGTAACCTTGCGTCGGGTGAATCCAGTGCACCATCGCAAAACCGATACACAAGGCCAAAGGCAAGCGCAGGGCGTGGCGGAAGATCAGCGAGGTCGGCGTCAGGTGCTGGCGCAGCCGCGACCAGACGTCTTTGAGGTTGCGCGGCGAGCGATCCAGCAAGCTGCTGTCGGTGGCGTCTGCCAGGGTGTCGGGGTTGCTGGCGTCACTCAACAACCGGTCGAGCGTACCGAGGTTGGCAGCCAGCGCGCGCAGCGAGCGCAGCAAGCCGCGCCAGGCCGGGTTGCTCTGAATGCGCAGATGTTCGAGAGAGGCGTGCAAGTCGCTCAGGGCTTCGGCAAAACTGTCGTCGTAGACAAACGGTTGGCGCAGTTTGATCGAGTCCGACAGGCGCTGACAGGCCACGCCTTGTTGGCGCAGCA
Source organism: Mycobacterium sp. MBM (assembly GCA_021648845.1). GTDB lineage: Bacteria > Actinomycetota > Actinomycetes > Mycobacteriales > Mycobacteriaceae > Mycobacterium. The sequence continues at coordinate 2,154 of JAKJHY010000146.1, forward strand.
GGCGCTGGCAGCGGAACATCACATCGCTGTGAAAGAAGGCGTCGGCCAAAGCGTTGTACGGGTAGTGCGAAGAACTGGCGCGCTCGTGGATATCTTGGGCGAGGAAATACAGCTTCAGGTATCGGCTGAGTTTGGACCCGGGCCGCGAGTTGCCGACGCGGTGCAGGATGATTTCTTTGGCCGTGTTCAGTGCGGCGACCACCT
>JAKJHY010000147.1 GCA_021648845.1 Mycobacterium sp. MBM
AAGGCGTCAAAAAAACGGTCAAGAAAGCCGCGCTCGATGTATTTACGCTTGAGCCTGACGTCGCGCATGGCTTCAAAAAACAAGCTTTGTTCGACGTCACTCCGGGCTTTATCCGCCATCTCGAACAGCGTTTCATCGGCACTGTCAAACAGCACTTGCAACCCGTTTTTGAGCTGCTGCGCGGCTTTATCGTGAACCTGCAACAAAATGACCGGCAGGCGCGCAAGTGGCGAACGCATCGCCAGCTCTGCCGTGGCCCAGTGGGCAGGTCCCACTTTCCCGTCATTTTGCATCCAAGCCTCCTGGAACGGTGTTCGCTTGCGAATGACGCACAGGTGGCACAGGCCACTTTTGACGCTCGCAAACAGAAACCGGCCAGTGCATCTCGCACTCGCCGGTGTATCTGAATTAGGACTTTAATGGCATGTCAAAGCTATGACGCCAATTACAAGGCGCTGATTATCTTGCAAAAGACGAGCCTTGTGCTACTAAACAGCGCGATTCATTTACTGAACGGTCAAATAAATACCGGGATGCGGCCCAAACAACACAGTTACAGGCATTTGCCTGCGGCGCAGCCACGCGCCTTGGGTTCGCTCCCGGCATGGCCCTATAATCGGCGCACTTTGTTTGTGGAGCTGGTTATGCCGAATTTACATCTGGCCGATCTCACCGCCGAGATTGAAGCCAACGTACGCCGTGCGCTTGCCGAAGACATTGGCAGCGGCGACATCACTGCGCGGTTGATCCCGGCAGAACGCCTGGCCAAGGCCACGATCATTACGCGCGACAACGCTGTGATCAGCGGCACCGCATGGGTGGACGCGGTTTTCCGCCAACTGGACCCGCGCGTCGCCGTGCATTGGCAGGTGGCTGATGGCGAGCGTGTCAGCCCCAATCAAGTGTTGTTTCACCTTGAGGGCCCTGCCCGCTCGCTGCTCAGTGGTGAGCGCAGTGCGCTGAATTTTCTGCAAATGTTGTCGGGGGTTGCGACCCATGCCCAACAGTTGGCGGACCAGGTCGCGCAGACGCAGGTCAAGTTGCTGGACACCCGCAAAACCCTGCCGGGCTTGCGCCTGGCGCAAAAGTACGCCGTCACCTGTGGTGGCTGTCATAACCACCGCATTGGTTTGTACGACGCGTTTTTGATCAAGGAAAACCACATCGCAGCCTGCGGCGGCATCGCCCAGGCGATCAGCGCTGCGCATAAAATCGCGCCTGGCAAACCGGTAGAGATCGAAGTCGAAAGCCTGGCAGAACTTAAAGAAGCGCTGGCGGCAGGTGCAGACATCATCATGCTCGACGAACTGAGCATGGATGACATGCGTGAAGCTGTGCGTCTGAATGCGGGTAAAGCCAAGCTGGAAGCCAGCGGCGGCATCAACGAAAACACGCTGCTGCCTATCGCACAAACAGGCGTGGACTACATTTCGATTGGCGCCATGACCAAAGACGTAAAGGCCGTGGATTTGTCGATGCGTCTGAGTTTATAAGCGCCACGCTCTTAACGCGGTGCCGGGGTCAGGACAGCACAAAACCTCGACACTTGGCTTCATGCGCCAGCAACCATTGCTTGGCTGCCAGACCACCGGCAAAGCCGGTCAACGTGCCATTGCTGCCGATTACCCGGTGGCACGGGATGATGATCGGGATCGGGTTGCGCCCATTGGCGGCCCCCACAGCCCGTGATGCGGTCGGGCGCTGGATCTGCTGCGACAATTGGCCATAACTGGTGGTCACCGCATAGGGGATGGTGGTCAGCGCCCGCCATACCGTTTGCTGAAACTCAGTACCCTGGGGTTTAAGCGCTACATCAAAGGTGTATCGCTCGCCCGCAAAATACGCCTCTAGCTGGCGTATCACCTCAGCCAGTTTTTGCGGCGCATGCAGCCAGCCGTCTTCAGCGATATGCGCTCTGCGCTCGCATTCAAATCGAACCTCACGCAAGCCTTCGTCGTCGGCCACCAAAAACAGTGGACCAATCGGCGATGGCATATGCGCGTAGTAAATCTGAGACATGGTCAAATCCTCTTGAGCGCAGCGGCATCGGTGGCTGCGCGCCATAAATACAGGACGCTGTACGCGCGCCACGGGCGCCAGCTCTCGGCCAGCGTTTGCATCGCTTTTGTGCTCAACGGCGGGCCGTCAGGGTTGGCCTCGCGCCGCAGGATCAAGTCTGCGGCCGGGAAGGCATCCGGGTGTTTGAGTACGCGCATGGCAATGTAATGTGCTGTCCATTCGCCGATCCCCGGCAGTTGTACCCAACGCTGAACAAAGGTGTCGAGCGCTTGCTCCATGCCAAAATCAACCCGCCCTTCAATCAACGCCTGAGCAATGCCGTGAAGG
>JAKJHY010000148.1 GCA_021648845.1 Mycobacterium sp. MBM
TCACTTACGAAATCATTGCCCCGCTGCCAACCAATCAGCGGGACATGCTTAAACTCATGTGCAAAACGGTGAGCCCTCATGAGTAATGGCTCAGTTAGCATTCTTGGTCTGGGTGAGCTGCAAGCGGACTTTGAGCGTTTGTCTCGCGCTGCCGGCAATAAGGTGGTGCGCGATGCTGTAATGGCCGGTGCCCGGGTTGCGCGCGACAAAGCGCGTGCACTTGCCCCGGTCGATACCGGGCGTTTGAAGAAAAACATCACCGCCACTCGACTCAAACAGTCTGAAACCCCAACGGGTGCCACGGCGGGCCTACGGGTCAAAAAGCCCAAGGGTAAAACCACCCAATCCATCAAAGGTCGCGGCAAAAAGAGTCGCAGCACCAAGGCCGTTTACGACGCGCCGTACTACTGGTGGTTTGTGGAGTACGGCACCTCAAAAAATCCCGCAGCGCCGTTCATGCGCCCTGCGTGGGACAACAGCCTGCCGCAGATCGAAAAAGCCGTCACCGACAAGCTGGCCCAAGGCATCGATAGCGCCATTACCGGGTAACCCATGATCGAGAAATCACTTATCGACAGGCTCTCGCCTCTGGTCGAGGGGCGCGTTTACTTCGGCGTTGCCCCCGAGGGGGCTGCGTTGCCGCGCTTGATCCTGCAAACGGTCAGTGAAGGCGCCGGTTTTACCCTGAACGGATGGGACGGTTCCAGCGACCTGAGCATTCAGGTGGACGCCTGGGGGGGCAGCTATCTCAAAGCCCTGGCTCTGGCCCGGCAAGCCTTTACCGCCATGACCCATGACGGTGACGACTTCACCACAGGCAGCGCGGACCGGCTGCCGGACGCCTTTGAAAGCGACACCAAACTCTACAGCGTGAGCTGGGAATACACCCTGCAACCTTGATAGGAGGCCACATGGCCGCTCAAACCCCCACCAAAGCAAAGTTTGTTAAAACGCAGGGCACGAAGCTTAAAGTTTCGAAGCTCACCACCATCAATCCAAAAGACCCCGACCTGGAGTGGGCAGACCTTTCCGTCACCATCAAACAGCCGCAGTTCCAAGGCGGCCGGTCTGACGAGATTGAAACCACCACCTTGGCCAGCGAAGCCAAGGAATTCACCACCGGCCTGGCCGATAACGGCACATTCAGCATGGCCGGCAACTGGAAGGCCGACGACGAGGCGCAAACTGTGCTGCGCACCGCTCGTGACGATGGCGAGCCCCGAGCGTTTCAAACGGTGTTCAAAGATGGCACCGCCTCGGACTTCTTGGGTTTGGTCACCCAGTTCACGTGGGATGCTGCACCCAACGGCACCGTAAACGGCACGTTCAACGTGCGAATCACGGGCTCCGTATCTTTTGACATGCCGGTGGCGCCGTAATGGCTCGCGTTAAAGCCGCAGCAGGCGGCATCCGTGCCTTTGCACTCGATCCGTTACGCAACTTCAAGCATCAGACCATCGCAGTGGAAGAGTGGGGTGGCGCAGAGGTCACAGTCCGTGCCCTCAGCGCGGGCGATTGGGTTGAATACCGGCGCCGAGCTGCTGAGCTGGTGTCTGCCGCCCGTGTCGATGCAGGCTGGAGCGCTCGCGCCGCCGAAGTGGTCGAGGGCGAAGACGCCTCGCCAGAGCCACAGGTAGAGATCAACCCCAATGAGCTGTATGCCTTTGTGTTGGTCCGCACCTTGTTCGATGAAGCCCAGCAACGCGTGTTCACTGACGATGACATTGATGAGGTGGTCGAGGCGTTTAGCCCAGTGCATGACCGCCTTTCAGCCAAGGCTTTTGAGCTGAGTGGCGTTGGCGTGACGGCTGATGACCCCGACCCGGTGGACGCAGCGGGAAACGACTGACGGAGGAACCAGCGCTGGCTTTCATGCTTGCGCTGGCCCTCCGCCTGGGCATGACCTTGCACGACCTGCGTGAACGCATGAGTGCCGAAGAATTATTGCTGTGGATGGCTTATGACAGAGAGTCGCCGATTGGAGATATTCGCGGGGATATACAGGCCTCGATTGTGGCGGCCTCGACGCTCCAGGCGCAGGGCGCCAAAGTAACAACCTCGGACCTGATGCCGAAATGGGCGCCTGAAAAAGTGCAGCCGGTGGATGAAGAGCAGGAAGCGGCTGAGGGAGAGGCATTGTTCAGGGCTTTCTTGATTGCAAAGTCGTCTGGATAGTAATTTGGCTGGCATGGATGCTTGAGCCAAACAAATGGTAAAGTCATTTCTTTTGAATGCAGGGAAATGTACAGATGAATAGGGATAAGTGGGATGGCTGGGTTTCTTTTTGCTGGGTCGTTCTTATATTAGTTGTGGTGCTTACTGTTATTTTTATGAT
>JAKJHY010000149.1 GCA_021648845.1 Mycobacterium sp. MBM
GCGCAGCGTTTCAGGACTCAGAACCGGGCGTGCGGGCATAGGACCTCTTTTTCTGATCAAAACTCTGTGTAGTCGCTGCCGCAGGGTGCGATGAGGTCCTTTGTGAGCAACCTTCGCAGCCTTCGGCAGCGACTACAGGTCGGTTACAACGTCAGCGTAAGTTTTTTGACCAGTGCCCCCGGCAATAAATTCGACGCCGTTTGCCGTTGGTCATAGGTGCTGGCCGACAGCAGCAGCTCGCGCTCTACGGTCAGTGCTTCTAGCTGTGAACCCAGCAAACTGTAGACGCTGTCATCAAAGCGCATGGTATTGACCGGCGCCTTGATCTCGCCGTTTTCCACCCAGAACGTCGCAAAACGCGTCATGCCGGTCAGGCGGGCTGCCGGTTGGTCAGAGTAGTTCAAATACCACAGGTTGCTGATGTACAGCCCGGTGCCCAGTTGCTTGAGAATGTCGGCCTGCGCCAGCGTACCGGGCGCCATCGCCAGTGCGCTCGGGGACTCGCCCCACGGCGCGCCGTTGACTTCAAGGCCGTATTCGGCGGCACTGCGTGAACCCACCAGTTGCTGATTGGCCTTGCCGTGTTTGACCAGCGACAAGTCCTGACGCGGGTAGCCTTCACCCGAAAACGCAGGGCTTAACGATTGGCTGACGTGTTCATCCAGCGACACCAGCGGGCTTAAGTGGGCGTCGCCTGCGTAGAGCTTTTGCAGCGGGCTGGATTTGCTGGCCAGCGCCTGCGCCGAGAACCCGCCCCAGGTCAGCATGCTCATGACTTCTTCCAGGGCCGCCGGGGCCAGATAGGCGCGGTATTCACCGGGTGCCAGCACCTGCACCGGGTGCCCCAGAAACGCAAGCTGCTCGCGGGCCTGCCGCATACGGTGGGCGAAGCGCTGGCTGTTCCAGTCGGCGCCCGCGTAGCTGGCTTTTACCGCTTGGCCGTTGCTGTGGAACAGGCTCCAGTCGAAGTTGAAACTGTTGGCCTGATGCCAGCCAAACGCACCTTCAGAACTGGCGTAGCCCACACTGATCGGCCCACAGGCATAAAAGCCCACCAAGTCGACGCCCTCGCTGGCACGGCGAATGTCTGCCAGCACCTGCGCCGTGTCGGGCAGCGGCGGGTCTTGCACATTATGGCTGTGCCACGGCTGCGGGTTGAGCAGCAAATAGGGGTCTGGCGCCAGCAAGGGCAGGGTGTCGCGCAGTTGCTGCAAGGCGCTGGCCAACCGGCGTTGATCCTCTTCGGTGGCCCCGGCAAGCGTCATGCTGACATCGGCGTGACGCCCTTCGTGGATCAGTTTCAGGCTCAGACTCGCCTGCTGTACCTGCCCGGCCTGACGTACCCGGCCCTTATTGAAACGAATGAACTGCGAGGCTTCAGCGTCATAGCTCACGGTGAATTGCTCAGGGCTGTTGATCGCTGTGCGCAGCCACGCAACCAGCGCTTGGAACTGCTCGGCCTGACTCAGTCGGGTGCTCATCAGGCGTCACCTCCAAACACATCAATGTCACGGAACACGCACGCGGGCGAGGCATGCCCCACGCGAATCACTTGGTTGGGCTCGCCCTTGCCGCAGTTCGGCGTGCCCAGCACTTTAAAGGTGCTGGCGTCGCCCACGGCGCTCAGGCTGCGCCAAAACTGTTCGGAAATGCCCCGGTAGTTGGGGTTTTTCACCACGCCCTTGAGTTCGCCATTCTCGATCAATTGACCCCATTCGCAGCCGAACTGGAATTTATTGCGCGCATCATCAATCGACCACGAACGGTTGGTCGCCATCAGGATGCCGCTTTCGATACCGCCAATCAGTTGTTGCATCGATTGCTCGCCTGGCTCGACGTTGAGGTTAGCCATGCGATCAATCGGCGGACGATTCCAGCCACAGGCCCGGCTGTTGGCCACGCCCTCGAGGCCGGAGCGAAATTGCGACAAGGCACCGCCCAATGGACGCAACAGCAAGCCTTCGCGGATCAGGTATTCCTTACGCGCGGGCGTGCCGTCATCGTCATGGCTGTAGCTGGCAAGCTCTTCAGGGAGGGTAGGGTCGAACGTCACATTGAGCAATTTCGAACCGTATTGCAGGTGCCCGAAGTCGCTGGTCTTAACGAAGCTGGTGCCCGCGTAATTACGCTCATCACCCAGAATGCGGTCCAGTTCCAGCGGGTGGCCGATGGACTCGTGGATTTGCAGAATCATCTGGTCCGGCATCAGCAACAGGTCGCGTTTGCCTTGAGGTGCGTTGGCCGCCAGCAGTAATTGCAAGGCTTGGTCGGCGACTTGCGGGGCTGCGCCGATCAGCCCGCAGCGGCTGATG
>JAKJHY010000150.1 GCA_021648845.1 Mycobacterium sp. MBM
GCCCGGTAATGGGCGTCAGTTCAACCCGGCAATAATCCCCGCAGCGCTCCAGTACTTTCCAGAACGTCAGCGCATTTTTGCCGAACTCGTGATCCACCACATGCCGGGGCTTGGTCGGCGGGTCGTAGCGCAGTGGCAAATCAATGCTGCCGCTGTCCAGTTCTGGCTGGCCCCATGCCAAGGCGGTGTAGGCTTTTTCGGTTTCGCGGTCATGAAATTGGCGAGACAGTTCGCGGTGGGTGTCGGCGTCACGCGCCAGCAAAATGATCCCGGAGGTTTCCCAGTCCAGCCGATGCACGATCCGCGCTTCGGGGTAGCCGTTTTCTTGCAGGCGGGTGATCAGGCAATCCTTGTTGTCATCTGCACGGCCGGGCACGGACAGCAGCAACGTCGGTTTGTTGACCACAAGAACACCAGCGTCCTCGTGGATGATATGGATGTTCGACAACGGCATTAAAACAGCCTCATGAGAAACGCCAACGGCGACGTGGGAGCCTTCTTATAAGAGAAGGCGCCCAGGTCGCCGTGGTGTCAGCCGGATTGATTAACGATCTGGCAGGGTGATATTGAGTTCCAGGATCGAGCAGCTGCCTTCGTTTTCAAGGGCAATTTGAACTTGATCAGACTCGATGTTGACGTACTTGCGGATCACTTCGACCAGTTCTTTTTGCAGAGCTGGCAGGTAATCCGGCGTACTGCGCTGGCCGCGTTCATGCGCCACGATGATCTGTAGACGCTCTTTCGCCACCGACGCCGTGGTGGGTGATTTCCTTGTACGAAAGAAGTCAAAAATATTCATTGCTTAGTTGCCTCCAAACAGGCGCTCGAAGAATCCCTTCTTCTGTGCATCGAGGAAACGATGCTCAACGGTTTTGCCCAGCAAGCGATCAACCGCATCGCTGTAGGCCTGACCGGCGTCGCTTTGATCATCAAGGATCACGGGCACGCCCTGGTTGGAAGCCTTGAGCACGGCCTGAGATTCCGGAATCACGCCCAGCAGGGCCACGGCCAGAATTTCTTTGACGTCTTCAACGCCCAGCATCTCGCCTTTACTGACGCGCTCAGGGTTGTAGCGGGTCAGCAGCAGGTGTTCTTTGATTGGGTCTTCACCCAGCTCGGCGCGACGCGACTTGCTCGCCAGCAGGCCCAGCATCCGGTCGGAGTCACGTACCGAGGACACTTCCGGGTTGGTCACGACAATCGCTTCATCGGCGAAGTACATGGCCAGGTGAGCACCGGTTTCGATGCCGGCCGGGGAGTCGCAGACCACGAAGTCGAAGGTTTCTTTAAGTTCCATCAGAACTTTTTCGACGCCTTCTTTGGTCAGCGCATCTTTGTCACGGGTCTGGCTGGCGGCCAGCACGTACAGGTTTTCCAGGCGCTTGTCTTTGATCAGTGCCTGTTGCAGGTTGGCTTCGCCATTGACCACGTTAACGAAGTCATACACCACGCGGCGCTCGCAGCCCATGATCAAGTCCAGGTTACGCAGGCCAACGTCGAAGTCGACGATGACTGTTTTGTGACCGCGCAGTGCGAGGCCGGTACCGATAGCGGCGCTGGTGGTGGTCTTACCCACACCACCCTTGCCGGATGTAACCACGAGAATCTTGGCCAAGGTGTTTCACCCCTAAGGAAAAAGGACTTTTTAGCCCCTGAATAACATCTCTATTAACGACGGCAGGTGAACAGGCCTGGCGGGTTGTCGTTCGGGCTAACACTGACGTGCAGTCAATACCGCCTGATTACGTACTTCCTACAAGATTTAAACTGTTTTCTCTGCGCTTTTGAGACGGTTGGAAAATGGCGAGAGTATCCGTTAAAGACGGGTGATGTTCAACATGTCACTTGACAGACTGATTTGAACCCCTGCGCCCCACAGCGGATCGCGGCGCAGGTCTTCGGATACTTTGTACTTGCCGGCAATCGACACCAGCTCGGCGCTCAGCTGCTGACAGAAAATCCGCGCCTTGGTGTTGCCTTTATGTCCGGCCAGTGCGCGACCGCGCATAGGCCCGTACACATGGATGTTGCCATCGGCCATAAGTTCCGCACCGGGGCTGACGGCCGCCATCACCACAAGGTCGCCGCCTTCGGCGTACACCGTCTGGCCACCGCGTACCGGGGTGGTAATGATTTTGGTCGGCTTGATCACGGGCTCGGGCGGTTTTTCGGGCTTTTTCTTGACCTGGGCTTCAACCGGTTCAATCGGCCGTTCACGTGCACCGGAGGGCGGCAGCACTGGCAGGTCGATAGCGATGGCGGCGGCAATGTCTTCAATGCGGCTGGCACGGATCGCCAGTGTGCG
>JAKJHY010000151.1 GCA_021648845.1 Mycobacterium sp. MBM
CGCCCAAGGCACCCACCAACTCGCTGCCTGCAAACAGCGGCACACCACCGCCCAACAGCAACAGTTCGGGGATGGAATTGAGGTTGGCCGCTTCAGGGTTATTGCGTGCCCGTTCGGCAAACAATCGGGTCGGGGTTTGGGTCGACAGCGCGGTATAGGCTTTGCGCTGACTGGCCAATAAGTTATGTGGCCCCACGGTTTCCGGGCGCAGGGCCACCAACGTATTGCCACCGCGATCGAGCACGCTTAACGCGCCGGTGCAGTGCTGCAACGTGGCATCGGCCAATTGCCGCGCCGTGCTCAAATCAAGATCGGCATGGCGCACCAGTGTGGGCGCGGCATGGGCCGTGACGGCGAGCGTCATGGCAACGCCTGACAGCAAAGTTTTCAGCATCATAGGCAAGCTCCTGAACGAATGAGGCCACCTTAACGGCTGCACCTCGTCAGAACCCCGTCAGTTGGATTACAAGTTTGTAATAGGCAATGCCCGCGAAGGCGCCTAGCCTGTGCAGACGAATGATTGAGGTGTGCGATGCGTTTGTTAGTGGTGGAAGACGAAGCCAAGACCGCCGATTTTTTGGCCAAGGGCCTCAAAGAGTCAGGCTTTGCGGTGGATGTCGCGCTGAATGGTCTGGACGGGCGTTATTTTATTGAGCAGCAAGACTACGACCTGATCATCCTCGACGTGATGCTGCCGGGGCTTAACGGCTGGCAATTGCTGCAATTGATTCGCCAGCGCGGTGCGACACCGGTGCTGTTTCTGACCGCCAAAGATGCCATCGAAGACCGCGTGCGCGGGCTTGAACTGGGTGCTGACGATTACTTGCTCAAACCCTTCGCCTTCGCCGAACTGCTGGCCCGCGTGCGCACCTTGTTGCGCCGTGGCCCGATGCGTGAAGCCGAGTCTTACAGCATCGCCGACCTAGAAATCGACGTACTGCGCCGCCGTGTCAGCCGGGGCGGTCAGCGCATCAGCCTGACCAATAAAGAATTCGCCCTGTTGCAGTTGCTCGCCAGCCGTCAAGGCGAAGTGCTGTCGCGCACCTTGATCGCCTCCCAGGTGTGGAACCTCAATTTCGACAGCGACACCAACATGGTCGAAGTCGCTGTGCGCCGCCTGCGCTCCAAAGTCGACGACCCGTACATGCCAAAACTTATCCACACCGTGCGCGGCGTGGGTTATCAACTCGAAGCCGCGGATGAGTAAATCCATTGCCTGGCGTCTGGCACTGGCGATTGCGCTGACCTGCGCGCTGGTCCTGAGTGTGATCGGGGTATTTCTGTACCGCTCGCTGGCCGCGGAGCTGGCGTTTCGCGACGATCAGGCCCTGCTCGGGCGCCTGGAGCAGATGCGTGCGTTGTTGCATGACAGCGACAGCCTCACGGCCCTGCAAGCGCGCCCGCGCCTGTATCAGAACATGCTGGGCAATCAGGACAGCGTGCTGGTGGTCAAACGTCAGGACGCCAGTCAGGTCATCGCCATCAACCCGCACCGGCAGGTGCTGCCGCAAGTGCAGCCCATTGCTCTGGACCGGGCGCCTGCGCGGGACGACATCCAGACCCTCGACTCGCTGGCCTTGCTCGCCGGTATGGCACAAGGCCCGGCGGGCGAAAGCTTGAGCATCACCGTGGGCAAACGCCTGGATGAGCGCGAACACATTCTCGCCAGCTATCGCCTGCGTTTATACGCAGCGGTGATCCTGGGCGGGTTGCTGGCGTGGGGGCTGGGCTGGTTGTTATTACGTCGCGGGCTGCGACCGTTGCGCGAGCTGACGCAGGCCATGCGCAGCATCAACCCGCGCAGCCTCGACCAGCGCATGCCTGTGGATAACGTGCCCACTGAACTCAAAGAACCGCTCCAGGCGCTCAACGCCATGCTCATGCGCCTTGAAGGCAGCTTTGAGCGACTGTCGCAGTTCTCGGCCGACCTGGCCCATGAAATCCGTACACCGCTGCACAACTTGCTGGGCAGCAACAGCCTGGCGCTGAACCAGTCGCGCAGCCCGGCCGAGTATCAGGACGTATTGGCGTCGAACATCGAAGAATACGAACGCCTGAATCGCATGGCTGAAAACCTGATGTTTTTGGCCCGGGCCGAACACGGCCAACGCCCGCTGAACCTGCAATCACTGAACCTGCGTGAGATGGGCGACGAACTGTGCGACTACTTCGAAGCCTTGGCCGAAGACCGTCAGCTACGCCTGGGCAACCAACTGCATGGATCGCTGACGGCCGACCTGCACCTGCTACAACGGGCGCTGAGCAACCTGATGGCCAATGCCGTGCGCCATGCCGAAGC
>JAKJHY010000152.1 GCA_021648845.1 Mycobacterium sp. MBM
GGTGCAGGGTGACGTTGCTCATGCCGGCAAACTGCTGGTTCAGGATCGGGATCAGGTCTTTGTCGAGTTCAACAACGTCGAGCTGGCCGCCGCTGTCGAGGATGCCTTCGGTCAATGCGCCTTGGCCCGGGCCGATTTCCAGCAGTCGGTCGCAGGCCTTGGCATTGATGGCACGCAGAATGCGGTCGATAACACCGGCGTCATGCAGGAAGTTTTGGCCAAAACGCTTGCGCGCCTTGTGTTGGTATTGCTCGTTCATATACGGGTCTCGGCCATCTGGTAGGCGGTTTCCAGGGCGACTTGCAGGCTGCCGGTGTCGATCTTGCCGCTGCCCGCCAGGTCCAGGGCAGTGCCATGGTCTACGGAGGTGCGGATAATCGGCAAGCCCAGGGTGATGTTGACGGCGGCGCCAAACCCTTTGTATTTCAGCACGGGCAGGCCTTGGTCGTGGTACATCGCCAGCACTGCGTCGCAGTGTTCCAGATATTTGGGGGTAAACAGAGTGTCAGCAGGCAGCGGGCCACGCAGGTCCATGCCCTCGCTGCGCAGTAGCTCCAGGGTGGGTTCAATAATGTCGATTTCTTCATGGCCCAAATGTCCGCCCTCGCCAGCGTGGGGGTTGAGCCCGCACACCAGGATGCGCGGTTGGGCGATGCCGAATTTGTGTTGCAGGTCGGCGTGCAAAATACGCGTAACGCGCATCAGTCGCTCGGGGGTGATTGCATCGGCGACCTGACGCAGCGGCAAGTGCGTTGTGACCAGCGCCACGCGAAGTCCGCGGGTGGCCAGCATCATCACCACTTGTTCAGTGCGGGTCAGGTCGGCGAGGAATTCGGTATGGCCGCAGAAGGGAATGCCGGCCTCATTGATCACGCCTTTGTGTACCGGGGCGGTGATCATGCCTGCAAAGTCGCCATCGAGGCAGCCTTGGGCAGCGCGGGTCAGAGTGTGCAGCACAAAGGCTGCGTTGGCCTGGTCCAGAGTGCCCGCCGTGACAGGGGCGTGCAAAGGCGTATCCCAAACATACAAACTGCCTGCTGGCGCCGGATGCTCAGGCCAGTGGCCGGGGCTGACCGGCAGCAGGGTGACAGCCACACCGAGCTGCGCGGCCCGCTCAGTGAGCAGGTCGCAGCTGGTGATGGCAATCAGGGGATGTGGCTGGTATTGCGAGGCGAGTAGCAGGCACAGGTCTGGACCTATGCCTGCCGGTTCGCCGGGTGTCAGTGCAAAACGCGGGTTTTTCACTGTGTTGCCTGGTCGGCGTTCTCTTGCGAGGTGGCGCCAGGCAGTTTGATCTCTACATAGGCTTCGTCGCGGATCTGACGCAGCCAGGTTTGCAGCTCTTCGTCGTACTTACGGTTACGCAGGGCGTTCATGGCCTGTTGTTCGCGTGCTTGAGACGTGCTGTCAGTGGCGCGGCGGCCAAGCACTTCAAGTACATGCCAGCCGTATTGGGTCTGAAACGGCTTGGACAACACGCCTTGCGGGGTATCAGCCATGGCCGCGCGGAACTCAGGCACCAGCGAATCCGGGTTAACCCAGTTCAGATCGCCGCCGTTAAGCGCCGAACCCGGATCTTCGGAGAAGGTTTTAGCCAAGGTCGCAAAATCTTCGCCCGCTTCGATACGGTCGTGGATTCTTTTGATCAGCTCTTGCGTCTGCGCTTCGGTACGGATTTCGCTTGGCTTGATCAGAATGTGGCGTACGTGCACCTCGTCCACCACCACAGACTCACCGCCACGTTTGGCATTGAGTTTGAGGATGATGAAACCGCCTGGCGTGCGAATAGGCTCAGTGATGTCGCCCACCGGCATTTCACTCAACAGTCGGTCGAACGGTGGTGGCAGTTGAGCCGCTTTACGCCAGCCCATGTCGCCACCTTCCAGCGCGGTATCGCTGCCCGAGCGTGCGATTGCCATTTGGCCGAAGTCAGCGCCTTTTTTCAGCTGGTTGTAGATATCAACCGCTTGTTTGTAGGCGTTCTGGATCGCTTCCGAATTCGCGCTTTCAGGCGTTGGAATCAGGATGTTGGCCAGTTGGAACTCTTCGGACATTTGCATCTTGCCCAGATCGGACTTGAGGAAGTTTTGCACTTCCTGATCGGTCACCTGAATGCGCTCCGCCACACGGCGTTGACGCACACGGCTGATGATCATCTCGCGACGGATCTGGTCACGGGCATCTTCATACGACAGGCCATCACGAGCCAGCGCCTGACGGAACTGGTCGATGGTCATGTTGTTGCGCTGGGCAATCGTGCCCACAG
>JAKJHY010000153.1 GCA_021648845.1 Mycobacterium sp. MBM
CTCGACGATGAGGACTTCAAAACCGTGAACAATAGGGTCAAGAAGATTCAGGTAAAAAACACCGAGACAAACTGGACGTTGGTCAGCGCGATGAAATCTCAGGGCTACCTGTAGTGGTCAACTCATCCCGGACACGGTTTTGAGTTTTTCTTCCGTTTTCGCTGGGGCCAATCCATCGTTAAATTGATGAGGTCGGATCCAGTTGTAGTGATGCATCAGGTACTGGCTAATATCTCTCTGAGCCTGGTGGCCGGTCATGTAGCCAGTGGTTGGTATCCACTCTGTTTTCAAGCTGCGAAAAACCCGCTCCATCGGCGCATTATCCCAGCAGTTTCCTCGGCGGCTCATACTCTGACGCATGCGATAACGCCACAGCCGCTGGCGAAAGTTGCGGCTGCCATATTGGGATCCCTGGTCTGAGTGAAATAGCAGGCCTTGCGGCTTGCCACGCTGCTCGTAAGCCACATCCAACGCCTTGATCACCAAGTCTGCATCCGGCTTTTCTGATAACGCCCAGCCCACCACTCGGCGAGCGTAAAGATCCATGACAACCGCAAGGTAGTGCCATTTCCCCTGTGCCCAGATGTAGGTGATGTCGCCGCACCAGACCTGGTTGGGCGCTTCGACATCAAATTCTCGGTTCAATATATTTGGGATATCCGGCCGCTCGACTGTGGCCTTTTTATAGGCGTGTGATCCTGGCTGCTTGCTGACCAACTCCAGCTCACGCATCAGCCTGCGTACCTTAAACCGTCCAATTTGCTCACCTTCTTCTTGCATCATCAACGTGATGCTTCGACTGCCGGGAGCACTTCGGCCCTGGGTGAACAACTCGCTCACTCGGCTACGCAGCCTGAGCCGCTCAACATCTGGTGTTCGCCGCCTTAGACGATGCGCGTAGTACCCCGAACGAGCGACCTCAAACGCCTCGCACAAGCAGTCAACAGGCTCATGGACGCTTAGCTGATTGATCAGCGCGTACGCTCGAGATCTTCCGACATCAAGAGCGCGGTAGCCTTTTTTAATATTGATTTCTCGCGCTCGAGGCGAGCAATCCGAGCTTCCAACTCCTGGATTTTTTGCTGCTCTGGTGTCAGGGCCTTGCTCTGGGGCGTGACGCCGGTGCGCTCTTGCTGAAGCTGGTCGACCCAGCGGCGCAGCGCCGACTCACCAACACTCAGTGAACGACTGGCTTCGATGAAGCTGTAGTTTTGCTTGAGCACGAGGTCGGCAGCATCGCGTTTGAATTCAGGGGAAAAGGTACGGCGTTGTTTGGTCATCTGACACCTCGTTCTGGCGAGCATTCTCGCCTAAATGGGTGTCCGATTTCATTAGACCACTACAACCTCTGCATCATCGGGGCTCTGATCAAGGAGTTTATCCGATGGAAATGACTTCACTGAGGCTGCTTCACCGCAGCATGCTTTTGATCGGTAGCGACATGCAGCAGTTTCTGGTCAGATCGGGCGCGGCCAGCTTTGATTGTTTGTTTTCGACACGGGATACCCCATTCGTGCTGACGCTCACCGCCCGAGGTAAAGCACGGGGTTTTTTCCGCTTCGATGTGCTTTCGGGCTCGGATCAGAGATTATTTTGGGGATATGTACGGGGATCTTGTGGAAGTTCTTAAAGAGGACGTTACCAGTGGAAAGCGGCTGGTACCCAAAGAATTTTTAGCCGAGCTCAACGACTCCATTCCCGCCGAGGCCGCGAAGGAGCGTCATCCCATACCCACGGAAATTGTACGTTTGCGGCCTGACATTATTGAAGACAGGGAAAAGCCGTACTTCAACTGCTGGTCGTATTGGAAGCAAGGCCAAAAGCCCAGCGCGGAGAATCAGCACAAAACACTTCTCTTACTGGGCCCTGAGGCCTTGCGTCATAGCCAGAAGGAAAGCGCTTCCTCGCGCTGGAGCTTTACCGAAACCGGCGGTTCCTGGACGAAAGACCTGTCGAAGTAGTACAGGACGCATTGACCGGTACGACTGGCAAAGCGAGACCGTTATGTCGGTGCTGCTTCACACCACCGCTGGTAGAGTTTCGAGGTATGCTCTGGGTTGTCGAGTTTGGGCTTCGTGCGCAATGCGAAAGCCTTATCAGCCAGTACGGCCAAGCGCTCAGCAGCCTTGGGCAGCCAGCCGTTCTTGATCGCCCAGAGCTTGATGTTCTCCGCCGACTCTTGATGATAGTTCGAGCGCAAAATATGAAGGATGCGCTTGGCATGATCTTCGTCACCAGGACGTTTTG
>JAKJHY010000154.1 GCA_021648845.1 Mycobacterium sp. MBM
TGCAAGAATGCTCAGGAACGTTTTTTTGGCGTCCATAAGCTGATTGATAACTGGCTGCTCAAGCGCCATGAGCTGGTGAAGGCTTACGACGCCGTCCAGTCTGAGATCCATGGTCTTAATCCCAAGCGTGGCCCTCAAAAAGAGTTTTGCGGTGTTCTGATGGACTATATGTCCGCAGGACATTTCGAGATTTATGAACAATTGACCGCCGAAGCGAATGCCTTTGGTGATAAGCACGCGCTGGTGTTAGCCAATCAGATTTACCCTCGAATTGATAAAATCACCGAACGGGCCGTGGACTTCAACGACCGCTGCGATGGCAAGAAACACCGCCCCGATTGTAAAGATCTGGCGCAGGCTTTCATCGAACTGGGTGCTTTGCTGCGCGAACGTTTCTATCTGGAAGATTGCCTGATCGAAGTGTTGCACAACGCACACGAACCTGAAAACGCGCCTCAAGCCCAAGCGATTCAAGCCTGATAAGTATGCGAGGCCTCCACTCCAGGCGCGAGTGATCGGGGCCTTTTACTTTTTGGTATCGAGCAACTCGATTTCAAATACCAGCGGTGTGTAAGGTGCAATCAAATCACCTGCACCGTCGGCGCCATAGGCCTGATCAGACGGGATAACCAGTCGCCATTTTGCACCCACTGGCATCTGCACCAGTGCACTGCGCCATCCTGCGATCACGCTGTCGAGACGAAACCACTGCGCCTGAGTGCTCTGATCAAACACGGTGCCATCAGGCAGGCGTCCCACATAGTTCACTTTCACCCATCCTTGTGCATCAGGCTTTACGCCGCTGCCCGGTGTCAGTTCGGTCAAAATGATGCCGTCTGCCAGTTCGCGTACCTGCGGTTTTTGCTTTTCTCTGGTTAAAAAATCGCGCTCGGCCGAGAGAGCCAATTCACTTTGCGGCTGCGCCGTGGCGGCGTCGATCTGTGCCTGATGCTCAGTCAACACCTGCTCGATACGCTCATCGCTCAGTGCCAGGGCTTTGCCTTGGTAGGCGCTGCGCAATCCTTCAATCAGCGCTTTAAGCTCTAAGTCAGGTACTTCTTCGCGCAGGCGCTCACCCAAGCTGGCGCCCAGGCTGTAGGCGAGGTCGTGTGCCGCACCGCTGCTGGTTGGCGGGGCTGCGTGCACCAGTGGTGCAAGGCAAAACACGGTCAGCAAAAGGTATCGCGCCATCGTCACTCTCCAGCCTCAAATGCGGGGGATTATGCCAGCGGTGCCTTTGGCATCGTGTTTTTATTCGCCTCAGGCAACAGGGTTTAATCAGGCATAGAAACGCGCGCGCAGGATAACTAAAACTTGATCCAGCACAAGTTTCTCGACGCCATGCAACCCGCAGCTATCGTTAGTGTCAACATGATCTAGCGGCGGTTCCTACAGAGGTCTAGTATGAGCCGCACTCACTTCAGCCAGGAGGTAAACCATGTCGGCCAAAAAGAAGCCCGTTAATACCCCGTTGCACCTGCTCCAACAGCTCTCAAGCAGCCTGCTTGAGCATTTGGAAAGCGCTTGTTCTCAAGCGTTGGCTGATGCTGAGAAACTGCTCGCCAAGCTTGAAAAGCAGCGCGGCAAAGCTCAGGAGAAACTGCACAAGGCGCGTGCCAAACTGCAAGACGCAGCCAATGCCGGTAAATCCAAGGCTCAGGCCAAGGCCAAGTCTGGCGTTAAAGAGCTTGAGCAACTGCTCGATACGCTGAAAGAACGCCAAACGCAAACCCGCGATTACATCCTGCAACTCAAGCGTGATGCTCAAGAAAGCTTGAAGCTGGCTCAAGGTGTGGGCCGCGTGAAAGAAGCAGTCGCCAAAGCGCTGACTACCCGTGAAGCCAAACCTGCCTCCAATGCCAAGAAGTCTGCGGCTAAAGCACCTGCCAAAGTAGCAGCCAAGGCACCCGCCAAAGCCCCTGTAAAAGCACCCGCAAAAGCAGCAGCCAAACCTGCGGCCAAAGCGCCTGCGCAAAAGCCTGCGACCAAGGCTGTTGCAGCCAAAGCCGCTGCGGCCAAGCCAGCAGCAAAAACCGCAGCAGCCAAACCTGCTGGCGTTAAAGCCCCCGCCAAGGCGCCCGTAAAAGCAGCCGCCAAACCTGCGGTCAAAACCGCTGCGGCCAAACCAGCTGCCAAGCCAGCCGTGGCCAAACCTGCTGTTGCCAAGCCAGCGGCAGCGGCAAAAGCGCCTGCCAAGCCAGCAGCCAAACCTGC
>JAKJHY010000155.1 GCA_021648845.1 Mycobacterium sp. MBM
TCAATCTCAGCGGCCATGGGACATACCTCAATTTCTTATGATTATGGTGACGCCTGCACCCAGCCTTTGAAGGTTCAAGGCATAGGCGGCGACTGAGCACACCATAAATCAATCCTGAGGTATTGCCGATGGGCACGCGCGCAGGTTTAGGTGGAGGCCGAGCGCCATGTCACGTTGGTGACGCCTTTTTTTTCCATGTCGGCGCGGCTGAGTTTTTTCGCAGCATCGCGATCATTGCGCGCGATACGTTCGACCCCCGCGTCGCAACCGGCCCAATACCACGCCGTGGCGTCGTTCAGGCTGGTCTGGCGGATGATGAAAGATTTCGGTGTGCCGTGCAGCGTGTAATCAATAACGAAAAGTTTGGCTGAGTTCATGGCTTAACAATGGCTCCCTGTGATGTATTTGGGATTGCGTGCATCTCAAAAAATTCACTTCAATTGTCGGTGTCATGCACACCGGTTTAAGGGGGTGGATCGGCCAGGTTTCGTACGTAAAGTATTTTTGATCAACGGTCGTGTTTCGGACTTCAGAAAAGGCACTCCTAGCCGATTCTGTTTCACGCAGACCATCATTGCCCCGGGTATCCCATGTTTAACAAACGCTTGAAGCAAGAGCTAGCGGCTCTTCGTGAAGAACTGTCCAGCTTGCAACAAGTTAAAGAGAGCCTGGACAGCGAAATGCTGGTGCTCTCGTTGGGGGCAGATGGACGCATTGAGACCGCAAATCACAATTTCACCCACGAAATGCTTTACGCCAATAGCGCGCTGATTGGGCGGCACATTGACGACCTGGTCCCTGCGCACCTGAAAAACGACGAGCACTTGCGTCGTTTCAAAACGGCCATGACGCGCAGTGAGCATTTCAGCGGCACCATACGGTTGCTGCGCGGCAATGGGCAAGAAGCCTGGCTACGCTCGATCGTGCAGCCGATTCTTGATTCCAGTGGCCGCGTGTTGCGCATTTCGATTTTTTCCAGCGACCTGACGCGCACCATCGAAGCGTCCCGCGACCACGAAAACCTGATGAGCGCATTGCTGCGCTCCACCGCTGTGATTGAGTTCAACCTCAATGGCGAAGTGCTGACCGCCAATGACCGCTTTCTCAATGGCATGGGCTACTCGCTGGCGCAGATTCAAGGCAAGCATCACCGCATGTTCTGTACCCCGCAGGAGCAAGGCAGCGCCGAGTATCAAGCGTTCTGGAAGCGCCTGAACGCGGGTGAGTTTGTCGCCGGTCGCTTTCAGCGCATTGACAGTCACGGCCGCGACGTGTGGCTCGAAGCGTCGTACAACCCGGTACGTGACGCCAATAACACGCTGTACAAAGTGGTCAAGTTCGCCACGGTCATTACCGATCAAATTCATCAGGAACAAGCGGTGTCCGAGGCCGCCGGCATTGCCTACAGCACGTCTTTGCAAACCGATGAGAGTGCCCAGCGCGGTACCAAAGTCGTGACCCAGGCCGTGGATGTGATGCGTGACCTGGCCAAGCACATGCAGCAGGCCGGGGACGGCATTGAGGCCTTGAATGATCAATCGCAAGTGATTGGCACCATCGTCAAAACCATCAGTGGCATTGCCGAGCAAACTAACTTGCTGGCACTCAACGCCGCCATCGAGGCCGCGCGTGCCGGTGAGCAGGGGCGTGGGTTTGCTGTGGTCGCCGACGAAGTGCGGCAGTTGGCGTCTCGTACCAGCAAAGCCACCGAAGAAATCATTAATGTGGTGCGCCAGAATCAGGACATGGCCCGCGACGCCGTGGCCTTGATGGCCGATGGCAAGTTACAGGCTGAAGAAGGGCTGGCGCTGGCGGCGGAAGCGGGCACGGTGATTGTTGAGATTCAGGACGGTGCGCAAAAAGTGGTGAGCGCGGTCGGGCAGTTTGCTAACCAACTCTCGTCTTAAACATTGATATGCCGGGGTTGCACTCAAGAAAAGTAAGCTCCGGGTGACGGAAAAAGTACGGGTAGGCGTAAACTCTGCGCTTTCCAAAGGAGTTTCTATGAGTCTCTACCAGTCGAGCATTCTGACTAAGCCGATCCCTTCGCAAGCGCGTTATATGTTTTTCGCCCTCAAGTCAGTAGAAGCCTTGCCGGCCGCACTTGACGTTCTGTCGCAGTGGGTGGACGGCAAAAGCGTGGTGGCGGGTTTTGGTTCGCCGCTGGTAATGGCTTTGGGCGCTAAAGTTCAGGGCTTGCGCGT
>JAKJHY010000156.1 GCA_021648845.1 Mycobacterium sp. MBM
GGCCACCGCTTCGCTGACGTCGTGGGTAACCAGCAACACAGTGAAACCATGCTGGCGCCACAAGCGTTCGATCAGTTGCTGCATCTCGATGCGGGTCAGTGCGTCAAGCGCACCCAGAGGCTCGTCCAGCAACAGCAAACGCGGTTGATGAATAAGCGCGCGGGCCAAGGCCACACGCTGTTTTTGTCCGCCCGATAACGCAGCGGGCCACTCGTGGGCGCGCTCGGCCAGACCGACCTCTTCCAGCGCCTTGAGCGCTTTGGCACGCCAATCGCCTTTAAGCCCCAGGCCCACGTTGTCGATGACTTTTTTCCATGGCAGCAAACGCGCTTCCTGAAACATCAAACGGGTGTCGTCGTGCGCGTCTTGCAGCGGCGCGCTGCCTGCCAGCAATTGCCCCGCCGTGGGCTGATCCAGCCCGGCCAGCAGGCGCATCAAGGTGCTTTTGCCACAACCGCTGCGCCCCACGACAGCCACAAATTGACCGGCCGGGATGTGCAGGTTGATGTCGCGCAGTACGCGGCGCTCGCCAAAGGATTTTTGCAGGCCGTTGATCGCCAGCGGTATGCCCTGACGCAAGCGCGGGGGTTGTTGAGCCGTCATGCTGCACCGCCTTTAACCACTTGATACGCCGGGTGCCAACGCAACCACACGCGTTCCAGACCTCGGGCCGCGCTGTCGGCCAACTTGCCGAGCACCGCGTACAAAACAATCGCCAGCACCACCACGTCGGTCTGCAAAAACTCCCGGGCATTCATCGCCAGATAGCCAATGCCGGAACTGGCAGAGATGGTTTCAGCCACGATCAGCGTCAGCCACATAAAGCCCAGTGCGAACCGCACACCTACCAGAATCGAAGGCAATGCGCCCGGCAAAATCACCTGGCGAAACAGACTGAAACCGGACAGGCCATAACTGCGCGCCATCTCCACCAGCGCCGGGTCAACGTTGCGGATGCCGTGATAGGTGTTGAGGTAAATGGGGAACAACGTGCCCAACGCGACCAAAAAAATCTTCGCCGACTCATCAATCCCGAACCACAGGATCACCAGCGGAATCAGCGCCAGGTGCGGCACGTTGCGGATCATTTGCACCGAGCTGTCGAGCAGGCGTTCGCCCCACTTTGACAGGCCGGTGATAAAGCCCAAGGCCAGGCCAATACTGCCGCCAATGACAAAGCCCAACCCGGCGCGCCAGCCGCTGATGGCGAGGTGCTTCCAGATCTCGCCACTGCGCACCAGCTCAACGCCTGCCGCAAACACGGCACTGGGCGCGGGCAGAATGCGCGTCGATAACCAACCGGCCGACACCGAAAGCTGCCACACCGCCAACAACAACACGGGCAAGGCCCAGGGCGCGACTGTGTGGCCGAAGTTACTAAGGCGTGAAGCCTTCGCTGTACTCATGGCCGCCTCAGCTCTGCGACGCGGCTTTGGGGAGGATGTCGTTGGCCACCATTTCGCCAAACGGGCTCACATATCCAGCACTTTTCGGCAGTTCCGGGCGCTCGATATCCAGGTGCGGGAACAACAGCTCCGCCACGCGATAAGACTCTTCCAGGTGCGGGTAGCCGGAGAAGATGAACGTGTCGATGCCCAGGTCGGCATATTCCTGAACCCGTGCCGCGACCGTTGGGCCGTCACCGACCAGCGCCGTGCCCGCGCCGCCGCGCACCAGCCCCACGCCCGCCCACAGGTTGGGGCTGACTTCGAGGTTGTCGCGGCTGCCGCCGTGCAGCGCAGCCATGCGTTGCTGGCCCACCGAATCAAAGCGCGCCAAAGAGGCCTGGGCGCGGGCGATGGTGTCGTCGTCCAGATGCGATATCAGCTTGTCTGCAGCTTTCCATGCCTCTTCATTGGTCTCGCGCACGATGACGTGCAAACGAATGCCGAAGCGCACCGTGCGCCCGAGCTTGGCGGCTTTGGCGCGCACTTGTTCAATCTTTTCAGCGACCGCGGCAGGTGGCTCGCCCCACGTCAGCACCATTTCAACTTGTTCGGCGGCCAGATCCTGCGCCGCTAGCGACGAACCGCCAAAGTACAGCGGCGGACGCGGTTGCTGGATCGGCGGGTACAACAACTTGGCGCCTTTGACGCTGATGTGCTGGCCATCGTAGTCCACGGTTTCGCCTTCGAGTACACGGCGCCAGATGCGGGTGAATTCCACCGACGCCTGGTAACGCTCTTCATGGCTG
>JAKJHY010000157.1 GCA_021648845.1 Mycobacterium sp. MBM
CCGTGGTCCGGTTGCAACTGTTCTGGTTCAGGACGGTACACTGCGCCAGGGCGACATGGTTCTGGTCGGTTCCAACTACGGCCGTATCCGCGCCATGCTCGATGAGAACGGCAAGCCTATCAAGGAAGCCGGTCCATCCATCCCTGTCGAGATTCTCGGCCTGGACGGTACGCCAGACGCTGGCGACGAGATGAGCGTGATGACTGACGAGAAGAAGGCGCGTGAAGTTGCCCTGTTCCGTCAAGGCAAGTTCCGCGAAGTGAAACTGGCGCGTGCTCACGCAGGCAAGCTGGAAAACATCTTCGAGAACATGGGCCAGGAAGAGAAGAAGACGCTTAATATCGTCCTCAAATCTGACGTTCGTGGTTCGTTGGAAGCTTTGCAGGGCGCTCTGAGCGGCCTGGGTAACGATGAAGTGCAAGTGCGCGTAGTAGGCGGCGGCGTCGGTGGTATCACCGAAAGCGACGCTAACCTGGCACTCGCCTCCAACGCTGTATTGTTCGGCTTTAACGTGCGTGCTGATGCTGGCGCTCGCAAAATTGTCGAGCAAGAAGGTCTGGACATGCGTTATTACAACGTCATCTACGACATCATCGAAGACGTCAAGAAGGCCCTCACCGGCATGCTTGGCAGCGACGTCCGGGAAAATATCCTGGGTATCGCCGAAGTTCGCGACGTATTCCGTTCGCCGAAGTTTGGTGCGATCGCAGGTTGCATGGTGCTTGAAGGTGTTGTCCACCGTAACCGTCCAATCCGCGTACTGCGTGAAGACATCGTTATCTTCGAAGGCGAGCTGGAATCCTTGCGCCGCTTCAAGGATGACGCTGCCGAAGTACGTGCCGGCATGGAATGCGGTATCGGCGTCAAGAGCTACAACGACGTTAAAGTCGGTGACAAGATCGAAGTGTTCGAGAAGGTCCAGGTTGCTCGCAGCCTCTAAATCGCGAGCTTCAAGAGCCAGGACGAAAAGCGGCATGCCAATGCCAGCGGCTCGTCCCGGACTCTAAACGCAACGCCCGGTCCGGCTCCTGCCTGGCCGGGCGTTTGCCGCTTTCAGAACACATGGGTTTCCCATGGGTGAGTAACAGGTAACAAGACATGGCAAAAGAATACAGCCGTACCCAACGTATCGGCGATCAGATGCAGCGTGAGCTGGCACAACTGATCCGTCGTGAAGTCAAAGACCCGCGCGTAGGCCTGGTCACTATTACTGCTGTTGAAGTCAGCCGTGACGTTGGTCACGCCAAAATCTTCATCACTGTGATGGGCCAGGACAACGCTGAAGATATCGCTCAAACGATCAAGGTTCTGAACTCGGCTGCCGGTTTCTTGCGCATGCAACTTGCACGCGAAATGAAGCTGCGTAGCGTTCCACAGCTGCACTTCCACTACGACGAAAGCGTTGTCCGTGGCGCGCACCTGTCTGCTTTGATCGAGCGTGCGGTGGCTGAAGACAATCAGCACCCTGATGCGACGGCTCCTGAAGACACCAAGGAGTAACCGGTGGCTCAGGTCAAGCGTATCCGTCGTAACGTCAGCGGTATCATCCTGCTCGACAAACCGCTTGGGTTCACCTCCAACGCGGCCTTGCAGAAAGTCCGCTGGCTGCTCAATGCCGAAAAGGCCGGGCACACAGGTAGCCTCGATCCTTTGGCCAGCGGCGTATTGCCGTTGTGCTTTGGCGAAGCCACCAAGTTTTCGCAATACCTGCTCGATTCCGACAAGGGTTATGAAACCTTGATGCAATTGGGTAAGACCACCACCACTGCGGATGCGGAAGGCGATGTTTTGCTGACCCGCCCCGTGACCGTTGGTCGCTCCGATATCGAAGCTGTTTTACCCAAGTTTCGTGGGCAAATCAGTCAGATACCGCCGATGTACTCTGCGCTCAAGCGCGATGGTCAGCCGCTTTACAAGCTGGCCCGTGCAGGCGAAGTGGTGGAGCGTGAACCGCGTTCTGTTACTATTACCCGCCTCGAATTACTGGCCAGCGAAGGCGACACCGCGCGTCTGGCTGTCGACTGCACCAAAGGCACCTATATCCGCACCCTCGTGGAAGATATCGGTGAGCAATTGGGGTGCGGGGCTTATGTTGCAGAGTTGCGCCGCACGCATGCCGGACCGTTCAGTCTGGCCCAGACGGTGACGC
>JAKJHY010000158.1 GCA_021648845.1 Mycobacterium sp. MBM
GTTGCTGATTCTTCCTGCCCAAACACTCGGGCAACAGAGTCCCACAACGACTGGACCACTACAGAGGGCTCACCTCACAGCCCCAAGCCGCTCACAGCCGTCGAACTCCACTGTGGCGTTGTTCGGCTCATTGTCGAGATCTGCGAGCAGCTCGAATTTGACTGTCGCACGCAATCCCGACGGGTCGTTCAGATTCCACCGCCAGATCCGCTCGTCATCCGGCAGAAATTCGGCGTTACGCAACGCCTGCTCTAGTCGAGCCGCTTGAACCGAGCCACCCGCGATCTCGAGGTTGACCTGAACGTCGACATCGGTCGTTCCAGCGTGCCGCCATTGCGAATTTGCGCACAGCAGCGCGGGCACCAGGCCTCCAAGCAGGACGAACTCAGGTCGGCCCCCGTAGTGGTGCACAACGCGCACGAGGGCGAGTTCGGCGGCTCGTCGCGCCTCGGCGGAGCGCGGTGCTTCTTCGTCGGTCACTTGGTGGTCATCTCCTCGCGTAGATGTTCGGCTGCGTCTTCTCCGCGAACGCCGGTCGTGCGCAGGTCCGCGTAGACCCTCGGCCATGACATCGACCGAAATCCCTCGACAGTTTGCTCGGTCAGCTTGGCCTTCGCTGGTGTCGGGAAGGGACGCAATATCAAACGGCCGCCGGTCATTTCCTGCAATCCGGCCGCATGCGCGGCGCGCCGAAGGTCACTTGGGGTTCGTCCTGGCACGTAAACCTCCATTGGTGCGATTTCAGTCTGCATGGGTGCCAGCTGACTCGCGGCGAGGGCACTGGTGGCCCCCCAGTCGATGCCAGCTCCATCCCACAGCCGACCCGTCGCTATCACTCCGGCAATTGGGTCGCGCCACAAAACACCGACGGGAATGTAGGTCGGCGGACGAAGCCGTTCAGCAGCGGCGGCGTATGCATCCAACAGCGCATCGCGATCAACTACCCGGCGTGCTGCACCAGGGCCGCGTGCTGTGGCGCTTGTGAGATGACCCTCCTGGTCCAGGAATTTCAGTGCTGCCACGACGCTGCCGGTGGAGAGGCCAGTCGTGTCCTCGATAGAAGACACCGTCGGGGAAGCCTTACCGGAGAGGATGGCTTCACAGACAGCTAAGGCGGCGGGGCGCCAGCCGAGTCGCGTATCGAGGGGGAGGCGCGGGGTGCCTTTGATCTCGATGACGATGATCGTCCCGGACGGCTGTCGGATGTGGATGTCGGCTGCGCCAGATTCGTCGGCCCAGCCGACGCCAGCGGAGCGCGCCGCGTTCCGAGCGCCCGGTGACATCAGGGGTGCAGTCAAAATGTCGGGGCGCGGGTGATCGTGTAGAGCTTCATCGACCTGTCGCGGCCAGCCAACGGGTAGCCACCGGACCAGAAGTTCCGTGTCATCGTCCACTGTCACGACTACGTCGCGTTTCGGGCCGTCCGCTCGGCGCGCGCGCACTGTTGTCCGAAGCGCGGCTTCGAGTGCGCTGACGGCCCGTTCCTGGTAAGACACCTTCCAAATGTACCTCAACAGATCTCCATACCTCACTGTTACAGTGAGGTATGCGCCAAGATTGAGGATGTAATGGCGGTCGGACTGTTCTAACTGCGATGACGCGAATTTCCGCACACCTAATGGCGCGTAGGTCGGTCAACGGTAGTCACCCGCGCAGCGCGCGCCTGGGACCGCGGTGCGAACCGGCCATTGGGGGCCTCCAGTGACACCAAGATCGCAGCAAACGATCTGAGCCCAGCCCTTTTGCATCGCGACGGTCAAACGACGTTCAAGAATGGCAACGGGAACTGTTTTCGTCCACGGGCTAGACCTCTGAACTGGTCTTATTTGGAGCCGATGACGGGAATCGAACCCGCGTATTCAGCTTGGGAAGTCCGTGTGCGGTGTCCGTAGGTGTTCGAGCATGCACGGTCCTGTAGCGCTAGATAGGCTCTGAACTGCTCGGATGCTCCGCCGATATCCGTGCTCGTTCGGGTGTGTTCGCGATGAGTTTCGCCTGAGTTGTGACAGCGTCGTGACATCCAGGCGGTCTGAACCACCCCGGGTTTGATGCACACCTTCTTTCGAGGGAAGGTTGTTTGCATCATGCCGAAGAAGTACGACGACGA
>JAKJHY010000159.1 GCA_021648845.1 Mycobacterium sp. MBM
TCGAGCACAAGAGGATCGCCCATGGCCAAACCAAACTACAACTTCGCAAAGCGTCAAAGAGACTTGGCTAAAGAGCAGAAGAAAGAAGAAAAGCTTCAGCGCAAGAAGGCTGCCGCTGAAGGTGGCACCGTAGACCTGGAACAGGACGTCGAGACACCCGCCACAGAAGGCGAAGTTGCCGCGCAAGAGACTGGCGCTGTAGAAGAAGACAAAGCACCCAACGCGTAACACCCTCGGCCCGGTTATCCACAACCCGGCCCACAGGATCTGTGATCAGGATCAGCAGCTCAGCTGTTGATCCTCGCAGTTAACCTGACCGCCTCGTAACGCCCTCAGACGCTTTGATACTCATTACCTGACGAAGCCTCAGCATAAAGCCTACAAACCCGTGGCAGGCTTCTCAGCGCGCAGAAAGCACAACGCCAGCTCGATGGCTGGCGTTGTGGCGCACTCGAACCCGTAGTTGCCGGCGCAGGCTGCGATAAAGTCCAAAGGCGCGACCCCTTCAGGCTCGATCGCCGCCTGTGGCAGCGACTACACGCTTGTTTAGCGAGGCACGACGGGCTTGCGGGCCGGACGTTGGCTTTTGCCACCCTTGGCCGCTTCATGACGCTCTTTGGCCGCCTGCTTGTTACGCGCAAAGGCCGCCGCTTTGGCTTGCTCGCGCTTGTCCCACGGGTTGCCGCCATCACTGGCGCGCGGCGGCAGGCCGGTGTGCTGAGTGAGGATCTTGGTCGTCTTTTCCCCGGCGACTTTGTGGCTGCCAGCAGGGGTCGAGTTTTTACGACGGGCACTTTGGTAGCTATCCGTCGCAGGTTGATGCAACGGGATCAACTGGTCTTTGCCCGAACCGATCAAGTCGGCGCGACCCATACGCGTCAGCGCTTCGCGCAGCATCGGCCAGCCTTTGGGATCGTGGTAGCGCAAGAACGCTTTATGCAAACGGCGCTGTTCTTCGCTCTTGACGATGGTGACCGAGTCGCTCTTGTATGTGACCTTGCGCAGCGGGTTCTTGCCCGAGTGGTACATCGCCGTGGCCGTGGCCATTGGCGAGGGGTAGAACGCTTGCACCTGGTCAGCCCGGAAACCGTTGCCCTTGAGCCACAGCGCCAGGTTCATCATGTCTTCGTCTTTGGTGCCGGGGTGAGCGGCGATGAAGTACGGGATCAGGTACTGCTCTTTGCCCGCTTCCTTGGTGTACTTCTCGAACATGCGCTTGAACTTGTCATAGCTGCCAATGCCCGGCTTCATCATTTGGTTGAGCGGACCTTCCTCGGTGTGTTCCGGGGCGATCTTGAGGTAACCACCAACGTGGTGCGTCACCAGCTCTTTGACGTATTCCGGCGACTCGACCGCGAGGTCGTAACGCAGGCCGGAAGCGATCAGGATCTTCTTCACACCCGGCAACGCACGGGCGCTGCGATACAGCTGAATCAGCGACGAGTGGTCGGTGTTCAGGTTCGGGCAAATGCCGGGGAACACGCAGGATGGCTTGCGGCACGCGGATTCGATTTCCGGCGTTTTGCAGGCGATGCGGTACATGTTCGCGGTCGGGCCGCCGAGGTCGGAAATGACGCCGGTGAAACCTGGCACCTTGTCGCGGATCTCTTCAATCTCGCGAATGATCGACTCTTCAGAACGGTTCTGAATGATGCGGCCTTCGTGCTCAGTAATGGAGCAGAAGGTGCAGCCGCCGAAGCAGCCACGCATGATATTCACCGAGAAGCGGATCATGTCGTAGGCAGGGATTTTTTCCTTGCCGTACGCAGGGTGCGGGACACGTGCGTACGGCATGCCGAACACGTAGTCCATTTCTTCGGTGGTCATCGGGATCGGCGGCGGGTTGAACCACACGTCGACTTCGCCATGCTTCTGTACCAGCGCACGGGCGTTGCCCGGGTTGGTTTCCAGGTGAAGCACGCGGTTGGCGTGGGCATACAGAACAGAGTCGCCACGCACTTTTTCAACCGATGGCAGACGGATGACCGTCTTGTCGCGGGTCATGCGCGGGCTGGCCAGAATTTGTACAACCTGTGCTTCGTTCGGGTCTTC
>JAKJHY010000160.1 GCA_021648845.1 Mycobacterium sp. MBM
CTCGCCGTACATGTACAGGCGCGGACATGGCAGGGCGAGAAACTTGCTCATCAGCTCGCCATGATCCGACAGCGCCACCATCGACTCAAAAATGCTGCGCACGGCACCTGCACGTACTTTGTGCCGCAAGCTGGCGGCATACAGCGCGCTGGCGTAGGCCGGAGCCTGTCGGGCGCGCTCAATAAAGTCATCGAAGAAGTGCTCGGCGTCTTCATCGGCGTAATCGTGGATCTGGCGGCTGAGAAAGCAGTCTTGCGGATCAATATTGCCTTCGATATTGGCAAAGCTGAGCACCCGCTCGGGGTGCTGATGGGCAAGCATCAGCGATGTCAGGCCCCCCATGGAATGACCGACCAGGTGAAAGCGCTGGATGGCGAAGTGCTCCAGCAGCGCCCGTGCCGTCTTCACCAGCAAGGCAATATCGATGCGAGAAAGGTCTGAGCAGGTGCTTTCCCCACACCCCGGCGCATCGTAGGCGAGGAACGGATGCCCGTTGAATGCGGCATAGCGCACGATGTCGGCATAGTCCTCCTTGGTCGAGCCGAAGCCGTGCAGGAAGACGATGGGCAGCTTGTCGCCGTCTCGATACAACGCTGCCACGTCAAGGCTGATACCGTCGATGTTGAGCGGCACTCGGGTGTGACTGAATGCGGTTTGCGTGGACACGAGTGTGACTCCTGAGGTGGGCGATTGCCCTACTCTGGGAGAGGCGCCTGCCTGTGTAAATTCCTAATCTCGTCATCAATCCATAGGCTGGGCCTATGGAAACTTGACGCACTCCCTCCCGCTACTTCGCATCCGCCGCCAACAACGCCACCAGTGCATCTACCCAGGGGTTGGCCCGAGCGCCATTCCAGACCGCTGCCGCTGTGACCACGCTGATGTTGGGCGTCAGGGCCTTGAGTATCACGTTGTCCGGCGCCAGCTTCTTCATGGATGCAGGCACCAGCGCCACCCCTTGGCCGCAACTGACAAAAGCGATTTGCGACGTCACGGAGCGTACTTCGTGCAGCACTCTGGGCGACAGGCCATTGGATTTGCACACGCCGATCAGGTAATCGAAGTAGTTTGGGCTGACTTGACGCGACGACATCACCAGTGGCTCGTCCACCAGACTGGCCAGAGTCAGGCGTGAGCGCGCCGCGAGCGGATGGTCGCGGGGCATGGCAACGGCGAGGCGGTCTTCAGTGAGGGGCAGGCAACGCAAATTTTTACCCAGGTTGCCCTCAAGGCGGGCGAAGGCCAGATCAATGTCGCCGCACTCCAGTGCAGAAATGGCGTGGGCACTGTCGATCTCACGCACAGCCACGGTGATATGCGGATGCTCGGCCTTGAAGCGCTCGATCAGCGGTGGCAGTACATCGGTCATGGCGTGGGTAATAGCCCCGATGGTCAGTACACCGGCCTGGCCGGACACCGCTTCCAGTACCGCCAGTTCGAGCCGTTCCAGTTGCTCAGCGAATTTGCGCACTGCGGGCAGGATGGCCGCCCCGGCGGGTGTCAACTGGGCGCCCTGACGCGAACGCTCGAACAGCTTGACCTTCAGCGCATGCTCAAGGATCTGGATCTGCTCGCTCAAAGGCGGTTGCGACATCCCCAGGCGCTTGGCCGCCCGGCTAAAACTCTGTTCTTCGGCCACTGCAAGGAACAGCCACAGGTGCCGGATCAGGCGAAAATTGATCATGTGTATTCCATAGGTTGGGCGTATGAAAGCTGTAGTTGAATAGGAATATACCTATGGAAGTTGCCTGTCGATACTCGGGCCTTCACTTCACAAGGTCCGCTTCCCATGAATGCTTGCTCCTTGCTTCTTCGCTTGTCCGCGCTGGACACCAACACAGTGTCCGACGCCCTGGATTTTCTCGGCATGGAGGGGGCTACCCTCGGCCTGCGGCCTTTGTGGAACTGTCCGAAAATCATCGGCCGTGCCAGCACTGTGCAATTGGCACCTAAACGGGACACGGCACCCACTGTGCATCTGATCACGCCAGTGGTGGCGGGTGTCGATAGCGACGACCGAGTGCTGGTTATTGCCGGG
>JAKJHY010000161.1 GCA_021648845.1 Mycobacterium sp. MBM
TTCGACGGGCTAGGTTCGGTTCGTCTTTCTTTCGAATAGGAGCCAGTTATGGCTGAGAAGTTGTCGGTTGCCATCGTGGGGTCGGGCAATATCAGTACCGACCTGTTGTACAAGTTGTTGCGGTCGGACTGGTTGGAGCCGCGCTGGATGATCGGGATCGACCCGGCGTCGGAGGGGTTGGCCCGGGCCCGCAAGCTGGGGTTGGAGACCTCCCATGAGGGGGTGGACTGGTTGTTGGGGCAGTCCGAGAAGCCCGATCTGGTGTTCGAGGCGACCAGTGCGTATGTGCATCGTGATGCGGCGCCGCGGTATGAGGCGGCGGGGATCACCGCGATCGATCTGACGCCGGCGGCGGTGGGGCCGGGGGTGATTCCACCGGCGAATCTGCGGGCGCATCTGGATGCGCCGAATGTGAATATGGTGACTTGTGGTGGGCAGGCGACCATTCCGATGGTTTATGCCGTCAGTCGTGTCGTGGATGTGCCGTACGCCGAGATCGTGGCGTCGGTGTCGAGTGCGTCGGCGGGTCCGGGGACGCGCGCGAATATCGACGAGTTCACCAAGACCACCAGTGCCGGTGTGCAGCATATCGGTGGGGCGGCGCGCGGTAAGGCGATCATCATCTTGAACCCGGCGGAGCCGCCGATGATCATGCGGGACACCATTTTCTGCGCGATCCCCGAGGACGCTGATCATGATGCGATCACCGCCTCGATCAAGGAGGTGGCGGCCGAGGTGGCGACCTATGTGCCCGGTTACCGGCTGCTCAACGAGCCGCAGTTCGACGAGCCGTCGGTGGTCAACGGTGGTCAGCATGTGGTGACGGTCTTCGTGGAGGTGGAAGGCGCCGGTGATTATCTGCCGCCGTATGCCGGGAATTTGGACATCATGACGGCGGCGGCGACCAAGGTGGGCGAGGAGATCGCCAAGGAACGGGTGGGCGATGAGCGCTCGCGCGAAGAGCAGAGCAGAGCAGGAGCGCAGGCATGAGTGGCACCGGAGAGATTTTCTTCAACCCGGTCTGGGATATCCGGATGACCGATACCTCGTTGCGCGATGGGTCGCATCACAAGCGCCACCAGTTCTCTGCCGATGAGGTGCGCTCGATCGTGGCGGCGTTGGATACCGCAGGGGTGCCGGTCATCGAGGTGACCCACGGTGATGGGCTGGGCGGGTCGAGCTTCAACTATGGGTTCTCCAAAACCCCTGAGCAGGAACTGATCAAGCTGGCGGCGCAGACCGCGAAGGACGCCAAGATCGCGTTCTTGATGTTGCCGGGGGTGGGCACCAAGGAGGACATCAAGGAGGCGCAGAACAACGGTGGGGAGATCTGTCGGATCGCCACGCACTGCACCGAGGCCGATGTGTCCATTCAGCATTTCGGGTTGGCCCGTGAGCTCGGGTTGGAGACCGTCGGGTTTTTGATGATGTCTCACACGATTTCGCCGGAGAAGCTGGCCGCTCAGGCCCGGATCATGGCCGATGCGGGGTGTCAGTGTGTGTATGTGGTGGATTCGGCGGGGGCGTTGGTGCTCGATCAGGTGGCCGACCGGGTGTCTGCGTTGGTCGCCGAGCTCGGTGGTGATGCCCAGGTGGGTTTTCACGGGCACGAGAACCTCGGGTTGGGGGTGGCCAACAGCATCGAGGCCGTGCGTGCGGGCGCCAAACAGATTGATGGGTCGTGTCGGCGGTTCGGCGCCGGTGCCGGTAATGCGCCGGTGGAGGCGATGATCGGGGTGTTCGACAAGATCGGGGTGAAGACCGGGATCGATTTCTTCGAGATCGCCGATGCCGCCGAGGAGGTTGTCGCCCCGGCGATGCCGGCGGAGTGTCTGCTGGATCGTAACGCGTTGATCATGGGGTATTCGGGGGTGTATTCGAGCTTCCTCAAGCACGCCATCCGCCAGTCCGAGCGCTACGGGGTGCCCGCGCATCAGTTGTTGCACCGCGCCGGGCAACGCAAACTCATCGGCGGCCAGGAAGACCAACTCATCGACATCGCCCTGGAGATCCAACGCGA
>JAKJHY010000162.1 GCA_021648845.1 Mycobacterium sp. MBM
ACGTGACTGGAGTTCAGACGTGTGCTCTTCCGATCTATTGAATGCTTTACGACGACTCTGTCGCCGCGCGTAGCCTCGTGTTACTCGTCAACGCCTACAGGCCTGCGTTTATAACCTGTAGTCGCTGCCGAGGCACGAGGCTGCGATCGGGCGCGAAGCGGTCGTAAAACCAATCACCGCGCAGTCTCTGACACACCTCGGTTGAAGGCTTTACGACGACTCTGTCGCCGCGCGTAGCCTCGCGTTACTCGTCAACGCCTACAGGCCTGCATTCATCACATGTAGTCGCTGCCGAGGCACGAGGCTGCGATCGGGCGCGAAGCGGTCGTAAACCCAATCACCGCGCAGTCTCTGACACACCACGGTTGAAGGCTTCACGACGACTCTGTCGCCGCGCGTAGCCTCGTGTTACTCGTCAACGCCTACAGGCCCTGCATTTATCCCCTGTAGCCGAGGCACGAGGCTGCGAAGCGGCCGTATCTGCGGTGAATGTAGTGTGTATGACGTACTCCATTGAATGGCTTACGACTGCTGCGCAGCCGGACGCAGCCTTCGGCAGTTGCTACGCAGGCCATCGGCTTGACCCACCATAAATCCGCCAAGGTCTCTATGGATGAAACTCTTTTCATCGAACGGATGCGTTACCGCCAAGGTCGAATGCAGTGTCTATCCTGCTTGGGAAAAGGTTACGTACCTGTCTCAAGTTGCATACTTTCTTACTTCGAGGAGTTCCCCATGGCCCGAACGGTTGCTGATTTCATCACCGAAACCCTGCAAGAAGCTGGCGTCAAACGTGTGTTTGGCGTGGTGGGTGACTCGTTGAACGCCTTTACTGATTCATTGCGCCGTCAGGAGCAGATTGAGTGGATCCATATGCGCAACGAAGAAGCCGCGGCGTTTGCGGCAGGCGCCGAAGCGCACCTGACGGGTGAGCTGGCGGTCTGCGCCGGCAGTTGCGGCCCCGGCAACCTGCATTTGATCAACGGTCTGTTCGACGCCCATCGCAGCGGCGTGCCGGTGCTGGCGCTGGCTGCCCATATACCGAGCAGCGAAATCGGCATTGATTATTTCCAGGCCACACACCCCGAAAGCCTGTTTAAAGAGTGCAGCCATTACGTTGAGCTGGTCTCGCACCCTGAGCAATTGCCGCAGATTCTTGAGCGCGCCATGCGCATGGCCATCGCCAAACGCGGTGTGGCGGTGGTGGTGATTCCAGGGGATGTGGCACTGCAAGCCACTGACGCCAAAGTGCCACACTGGCTGAAACCGGCCGCACCAATGATTCGCCCCGCCGATACCGAAATCGATCAGTTGGCAGCGTTTCTCAACACGGGCAAAAAAGTCACCCTGCTCTGCGGCGCCGGTTGCGCCGGGGCGCACACCGAAATCCTGGCCCTGGCCGAACGTTTGAAAGCCCCCATCGTGCACGCGCTGCGCGGCAAGGAGCACGTCGAATACGACAACCCATACGACGTGGGCATGACCGGTTTGATCGGCTTTGCGTCTGGTTATAAAGCCATGATGAATTGCGACACGCTGTTGATGCTGGGAACGAACTTTCCCTATCGCCAGTTTTATCCCGAGCACGGCAACATTGCGCAAATCGACTTGCGCGCCGAAGCCTTGGGCAATCGCTGCCCATTACAACTGGGACTGATCGGTGACGTGAAGCTGACCTTGCAGGCGGTGCTGCCCGGCGTGGCCCAGAACCCGGACAGCAAACACCTGGAGGCTGCGCTCAAGTCCCGCGAGGACCTCGATGCGTTGGCCGAAAGCGGCCCGAACAGCGACATCATTCACCCGCAATACCTCAATCGACTGGTCAGCGAGCTGGCAGCAGAAGACGCGATTTTCACCTGTGACGTGGGCACGCCGACTGCGTGGGCCGCACGCTACCTGAAAATGAACGGCAAACGCCGTCTGGTCGGCTCGTTCAACCACGGCTCAATGGCCAACGCCATGCTGCAAGCGATTGGTGCACAAGCGGCCTTCCCTCATCGACAAGTAATT
>JAKJHY010000163.1 GCA_021648845.1 Mycobacterium sp. MBM
GAGCACGCCTAACGCATAGTGAGTTCGCCAAGTGGGACGCAAAGGTGTGGTCACGACGGGTTCTCCCGGTTTTTTGTTCTAGTGGGGGTGTTATTTCACAAGGGCTGCGCGGGGGGCATCGTCCATTCAGACCAAATGACTCGCTCGCAGCGTGCGGCAACGATTTCACGCGATAAATCATCCCTTCGCGGTTTAGTCCCATCGGACGATGTTACGCGTGGGTGCTCAGTCAATCATTGCTCCCGTATCCCGCCATCAGCCTTAACACGCTGTAGTCGGGCAGCTGTTTGGCAAGCGGGAGGGTTGCATGAAATTACTCAATAAAGTGGCTTTTATAACGGGCGCAGGCCAAGGCATGGGCCGGGCCATTGTTCGCTATTTTGCCGGGCAGGGCGCCATCGTGGTCGCTGCCGACATCAATCTGGAGGCCGCACGCCAAACCATCGAAGGGTTGGGCGATAAAGCCTTGGCAGTCAGTTGCAACGTGGCGGACAGCGATAGCGTCGCCAGCGCGATGGCGGCCGTGTACGCACAGTTTGCCCGCTTCGACATTCTGGTGAACAACGCCGGTATCGGCTCCATAGATGCTTTCGCAGACACGCCGGATGAACACTGGCAGCGCGTGATCGGGGTCAACCTCACCGGGCCGTTTTTCTGTAGCCGCGAAGCCGTGAAGCTGATGCTCAAGGACGGCACGCGCGGTGTGGTGATCAACATCTCCAGCACTGCCGCGCTGACGGGCGAAGGCCCTGGCCATTACTGCGCAGCCAAGGCCGGGGTGATGGGGCTGACACGCAGCATGGCCCGCGAATTGGCCGGACACGGCATTCGGGTGAACACCCTGGTTCCCGGCCCGACCAACACCCCGATGATGGCCGACATTCCCGAAGACTGGATGCACAGCATGCTCAAGGCCATCCCGCTGGGCCGAATGGGTGAAACCGATGAAATCGCGCGCGCGGCGGCATTTTTGGCCAGCGATGACGCGAGTTTCATCACCGGGCAAAACCTCGCCGTGAACGGCGGTATGGCCTTTATCTAATCGGGTGACGGGAGTGTCAGGCATGGGTAATCGTTTGCAAGACAAAGTGGCCTTTATCACCGGCGCCGGTTCCGGCATCGGCGCGGCAACCGCGTTGCGGTTTGCACAAGAAGGCGCCCTGGTGGTGCTGTGTGGTCGGCGTAGCGAGCCGCTTGAAGCAGTGGCGGCGCAGATCCGCGACGCCGGTGGCCGTGCCGAGTGCGCGGTGGCCGATGTCAGCGATGAAGCCGCGTACGTCGCCGCCATCGGCGCGGCCGCCGAGCGTAACGGGCGGCTGGATATTTTGGTCAATAACGCGATGGCTTATAGCTGGGGGGCGATTGACAGCACCTCAACGGCTGACTGGCATTCCAACTTCGCCACCACGGTGGACGGCACGTTCTGGGGCACGCGCACCGCCCTGAGTGTGATGCGCGCCCAGGGCAGCGGCTCGATCATCAATATCGCGTCTATCTGCGGGCTGTTCGGCACACCGTGGATGGCCGGGTATTCGGCGGCAAAAGCTGCGGTGATCAACTTCAGCCGCGCGGCGGCCAGTGAAGGTGCCAGCCACAACATTCGCTGCAACGTGGTGATTCCGGGGGTCATCGAAACCCCGGCCACCGGCGGCATGCTGGCTGACAACACGACGCGCGCCAATACCGAAAAACTGATCCCGCTCAAGCGTGTGGGGCAACCCCGTGAAGTGGCCAACGCCATTTTGTTTTTAGCCAGCGACGAAGCCTCGTACATCACCGGCGCCAGTGTGCCGGTCGATGGCGGGCGCAGCAGCGAGCTGTACACGGTATTGGAATAGCCCTCAGGGGCACGGCTTTTAAAGATCGCTTTAAGGACACCGTTTATGGAACAGAACGCCTTGCTCGTTCGTATCGACCGGTTGGAGTCGATTGAAGAAATTCGTCAGTTGGCCGGTAAATACGCATTGTCGCTGGACATGCGTGACCTCGACGCACACGTCAACCT
>JAKJHY010000164.1 GCA_021648845.1 Mycobacterium sp. MBM
GGCCTATTATTCGCAAAGCCTTCTATTCCGGCAAGTGTAGCGTTTCATCTTATTTTTCAGCCCCCATAACAAGGCTCTAAAACAGTGCTGTACGTGGCGCAAGGCCCCGTTTTCGCGCACCCGGTTACACATGCGGTAACACCTCACCTGCGCCCCTCAAACGCCAGCCAGGCAGCGCGCGCGCAAAACAGGTGGCCGTTGACGAGTCATATGAGGCGCCCCCACAACACATCAGCGCGCCTGAGGATTGTGCTTGGCCGATCAATAAAAACCCCCGCCAGGCAATGCCGGACGGGGGTTTGCTCAAGCAAACGGCGCCTTACGCGACCTTCATGCCTTTATGGGTATCAATCAAATGCTGCACGACACCCGGATCTGCCAACGTCGAGATATCGCCCAGCCCGTCATATTCCCCCGTCGCAATCTTGCGCAAGATCCGACGCATGATTTTACCCGAGCGGGTTTTGGGCAGGCCGGGTGCCCACTGAATGACATCGGGCGAAGCGATGGGACCGATTTCCTTACGCACCCAGTTTTTCAACTCCAGGCGCAACGCCTCACTCGGTTCTTCGCCGCCATTCAACGTGACGTAGACATAAATGCCCTGCCCTTTGATGTCGTGCGGCACACCTACAACCGCCGCTTCTGCAACTTTAGGGTGGGCGACCATAGCGCTTTCAATCTCGGCCGTGCCCATCCGGTGCCCCGAAACGTTAAGCACGTCATCGACCCGCCCGGTGATCCAGTAGTAACCGTCTTCGTCGCGGCGCGCACCGTCACCGGTGAAGTACATGCCACGGAAGGT
The DNA here is from genome assembly GCA_021648845.1 of Mycobacterium sp. MBM. Classification (GTDB taxonomy): domain Bacteria; phylum Actinomycetota; class Actinomycetes; order Mycobacteriales; family Mycobacteriaceae; genus Mycobacterium. The sequence continues at coordinate 806 of JAKJHY010000164.1, forward strand.
CTTGAAGTAGGTATCGACAAAGCGGTCGTGATCGCCATACAACGTGCGCGCCTGACCCGGCCACGAATCAAGAATGACCAGGTTTCCTTCGGCGGCCCCTTCGATCAGGTTGCCCAGGTTATCCACCAGCGCGGGCACTACACCAAAAAATGGACGCGCTGCCGAACCCGGCTTGAGGGCGTGAGCACCCGGCAGCGGGCTCATCATGCAAGCGCCGGTTTCAGTCTGCCACCAGGTATCGACAATCGGGCAACGCTCCTTGCCCACCGTCTTGTAGTACCAGCTCCAGGCTTCCGGGTTAATCGGCTCACCCACCGAACCCAACAGGCGCAAGCTGGAACCGTCTGCATCTTTAACCGCCGCCTGCCCCTCGGCCATCATGGCGCGAATGGCGGTTGGCGCGGTGTAGAGGATGTTGACCTTGTGCTTGTCGATGATTTTCGACACACGGGTGATGTCCGGGTAATTAGGCACGCCCTCGAACAACACCGTGGTCGCGCCGTTCGCCAGCGGTCCATAAACGATGTAGGTGTGGCCCGTGACCCAGCCCACGTCCGCCGTGCACCAGTAGACTTCGCCGGGGCGGTAATCAAAGACACGTTCGTGGGTCAGCGCGGCATAGAGCAGGTAGCCACCCGTGGTGTGCTGCACGCCTTTGGGCTTGCCCGTGGAGCCGGAGGTATAAAGGATGAACAAGGCTTCTTCGGCGCCCATTTCTTTGGGCGCGCAGTGCGTCGAGGCTACCGCCATCAGGTCGTGGTACCAACTGTCACGGTGCTTGTACCAGGCAATGTCACCCCCGGTGCGTTTGAAGACGATGATTTTCTGAACGCTTGAGGTATCCGGGTTGGTCAGCGCGACATCGACATTGGCCTTGAGCGCCGTGCGCTTGCCGCCACGTACGCCTTCGTCGGCCGTGATCACCACTTTGGATTTGCAGTCGATGATGCGCCCGGCCAGCGCCTCCGGCGAGAAGCCACCGAACACCACGGAGTGAATCGCGCCGATGCGGGTACACGCCAGCATGGCGACTACCGCCTCGGGAACCATCGGCATATAGATGGTGACAACGTCACCCCGGTGCACGTCTTGACCGCGCAAAGCGTTGGCCAGCTTGCACACTTCTTCGTGCAGTTCGCGGTAAGTAATGTTGCGCTGCTCAGAAGGGTCGTCACCTTCC
>JAKJHY010000165.1 GCA_021648845.1 Mycobacterium sp. MBM
GCACTGAACCCGCGCCAGAAAATCGCCAGCAACGGCATCAACACCGCGACGCCCAATAGCAACAGCAGCAGCCATTTGCCGCCGACCACGAAAATCTTGTCAGCGCGCTCGGCTCGCGACGTGAGGCCGGTCATTTTGCCGGTGTGCGGCAGCGTCATGTCAGCGGCCATCTCAGGCAAACACCTGCAAGCAGCTCGGCGGCAGGGCGACCACGATGTCCTGATTGCCCAGGCGCGGCAGGTCGTGGCTGCCCACTTCGGCCATCAAGGCGTGGCCCGGCAGGTGGTTGAGTTCAAAACGCATGCGGCAGCGATTGCCGAGAAACGTGATGTCGCGCACCCGCGCCGGGAACAGGTTTTCCTGATGCTGCACCGGATTCACGGTGATGGCTTCGGGACGGCAAAACAGGCGGCCAGACGCCACACCGCTGGCGTCGTCGGCCAAACGCATGTTCAGGCCGCCGACCTGCGCGTGGCTGTCGCTGCTGCGCTGGAACGGCAGCCAATTGCCCTGCCCGACAAACTCGGCCACAAACGGCGTGGCGGGTTTGTTGTAGATGGCCTGCGGGGTTGCGTACTGCTCGACCTTGCCGTGGTTCATCACCGCGATGCGATCGGCCATGAGCATGGCTTCATCCTGGTTGTGCGTGACCATCAGCGTGGTGATACCGAGCTGGCGTTGCAGTTGGCGCAACTCCGTACACAAATGCTCGCGAACCCTGGCGTCGAGGGCCGACATCGGCTCATCCAGCAACAACAACGAAGGCGCTGGCGCCAAGGCGCGGGCCAGGGCCACACGTTGCTGTTGGCCGCCCGAGAGCTGGCCGGGGAATTTCTTTTCGCTGCCGTTCAGGCCCACCAGTTCGAGCATCTCGCTCACGCGCTTGCGCACCACGTCGCGGTTGCTGCCCGCCAGCCCGTAGGCGATGTTGGCTTCGACACTGAGGTTGGGGAATAACGCGTAGGACTGAAACAAAATGCCGTAATCGCGCGCTTGCGGGGCGAGGTCAGACACATCGCGACTGCCCAGATACAACACGCCGCTGTCCTGACGCTCAAGGCCTGCGATACAACGCAGCAGGGTGGTCTTGCCGCAGCCGGACGGCCCGAGCAGACACACCAGTTCACCGGCGGCGACTTCCAGCGACACATCATCCAGCGCGGTGAAAGCGCCGAAGCGTTTGCTCACATTGCGCACCTTCATCGGCACGCCGGGTTGGGACACAGCGGTTGCGTTCGAGCGGTTCATGGATGCACCTCATCAAGCAGATGAGGGTCATCCTAGAGAGGCAATGCGTACACGATGTGGCAGCGAGGCAAAAGTTGCCGATAGTGGTATTGGTGGATTTGGGTGTGATGCACGATCAAAAGCCCCTCTGCCCCGGGTGAGGGGCGAGGTTGCCCCCCGGTCTTACTTCTGCGTCCCGTCATCATGTTGCAAGTTGGCCTGGGTCAGGTTGCACCCAGCCGGTACGCTGCGGGTCAGCCACACATTGCCGCCGATGGTCGAACCCTGACCAATGGTGATGCGCCCCAAAATCGTCGCCCCGGCATAAATCACCACGTCGTCCTCAACAATCGGATGGCGCGGGTGGCCTTTTTGCAATTGCCCCGACTCGTCCGCCGGGAAGCGTTTGGCGCCCAGGGTCACGGCCTGATAAATCCTCACGCGCTCGCCAATGATGGCGGTTTCACCAATCACGACACCCGTCCCGTGGTCGATGAAGAAGCTGCGGCCGATCTGCGCGCCGGGGTGGATGTCGATGCCGGTGGCCGAGTGGGCAATTTCGGCACTGATGCGCGCCAGCAAAGGCAAACCTGCACGGTACAAGTGGTGCGCCAAACGGTGATGAATCACCGCCAGAATCCCCGGATAGCACAGCAGCACTTCGTCCACACTGCGCGCCGCCGGATCGCCGTGATAGGCCGCCAGCACGTCGGTGTCGAGCACGCTGCGCAAGCT
>JAKJHY010000166.1 GCA_021648845.1 Mycobacterium sp. MBM
TTGAACTCCACGTAGCGGCCGCGGCGGAACTCCTGGAATTCGCGCTGCTGGGCGGTGTATTCGTCGTTTTTGCGGCGCTGAATGATCGGCAGGTAGGCATCGATGTAGGCATCGCCAATGGCACGAATGAAAGCGAAGCAGGTGTCGAAATCCCACTCGTTCAAGTCATCAAAGAATAGGCCGCCGATACCGCGCGGCTCGTTGCGGTGCTTGATGTGAAAGTAGGTGTCGCACCAGGCTTTGTAGCGCGGGTAGACATCGGCACCGAACGGCGCGCAAGCCTGCTCGGCAATGCGGTGCCAGTGCACGCAGTCTTCTTCAACGGCGTAGTAGGGCGTCAGATCGAAGCCACCGCCAAACCACCAGACCGGCTCTTCGCCTTCTTTTTCAGCGATGAAAAAACGCACGTTGGCGTGGGACGTTGGCACATGCGGGTTGTGCGGATGGATCACCAACGACACGCCCAGCGCTTCGAAACCACGGCCTGCCAGCTCAGGGCGGTGAGCGCTGGCCGAGGGGGGCAAGCCGCTGCCAAAGACGTGGGAAAAGTTGACGCCACCTTTTTCGATCACATGGCCGTTTTCAATCACACGGGTCCGACCGCCACCGCCTGCCGGACGCTGCCAGGCGTCTTCCACGAAGCGGGTGCCGCCGTCTTCGGTTTGCAGCGCGTTGCAAATGCGGTCTTGAAGGTCGAGCAAGTAGGCTTTTACAGCCTCGGTGCGGGTAGTCATGACATCACCTTGAATAGGTCAAAGCTACGCGGCACTTCGTCAGAGCGGGGCCGGCGGCAAAGGGCGGCTAGCATAACACCGCCCCCGGCCTCATCGCAGTTGACGAAGATCACGCTTAAGCGTTGGATGTAGCCTTCGTGAAATCAGCGAGGACAGTGCAGATGGCTAAACGTATTCAGTTTCGGGCCCACGGCGGCCCAGAAGTGCTTGAGTTTGTTGACTACTCACCCGCCGAGCCGGGCCCGCAACAGGTGCGCGTGCGCAACCAGGCCATCGGTCTTAATTTCATCGATACCTATTACCGTGGCGGCCTCTACCCGCTGCCTGAACTGCCGTCCGGGCTGGGCAACGAGGGCGCAGGCGTTGTCGACGCGGTCGGCAGCGACGTGCACAACGTCAAAGTAGGCGACCGCGTGGCCTATGGCACCGGCCCGCTGGGGGCGTACAGCGAATTGCACGTGCTGCCCGCCGCAAATGTGGTCAAGCTGCCCGACGATATTTCGTTTGAGCAAGCAGCGGCCGTGATGCTCAAGGGCCTGACGGTGCAGTACCTGCTGCGTCAGACCTATGAACTTAAAGGCGGCGAAACCATTCTGTTCCACGCGGCTGCCGGGGGTGTCGGTTCAATTGCCTGCCAATGGGCCAAGGCGCTGGGTGTGAAGTTGATCGGGACCGTCAGCTCGCCAGAAAAAGCCGCACTGGCCAAAAAGCTTGGCGCGTGGGAAACCATCGATTACAGCCATGAAGATGTCGCTCAACGCGTGCTGGAACTGACCGACGGCAAGAAATGCCCGGTGGTGTATGACGGCGTGGGCAAAGACACTTGGCTTACTTCATTGGACTGCTTGTCGCTGCGTGGGCTGATGGTCAGCTTTGGCAATGCCTCCGGTGCAGTGACGGGTGTGAACTTGGGGATCTTGGCGCAGAAAGGCTCGTTGTACGTCACGCGCCCGACACTGGCGTCCTACGCCAACAGCCCACAAAACCTGCAAACGATGGCGGACGAGCTGTTCGACATGATCCGCAATGGTCATATCACCGTGGACATCAGCCAGCGCTTTGCCTTGAAAGACGCAGCCAAGGCGCAGACCGAACTGTCAGCCCGTCGCACCACCGGGTCGACCATATTGGTGCCCTGAGGGACCAAACCGCGTAGGAGCGAGCTTACTCGCTCCGACGTTTGTGTAAGGATTTACGCCGGGCGAACCACTTTGCCCGTCGCCACA
>JAKJHY010000167.1 GCA_021648845.1 Mycobacterium sp. MBM
CTGAGCCAGCCATGACGGCAGTTTAGATAACACATGCTCGAAGTAAGGCCGCTCCTGGTGGCTGAAGAAGGGGAACATTGCCCCGGCATCATCGAACGACAGCTCCAATTGCTCAACGCTCCAGCGCTCTTGCTGTGCCTTGATGCCGATGCCGCCGGTTTCTTCGATTTTTTGGTCCAGCAATGTCAGCGCCAGGGCCGTAAAAAAGTGGCCATCGGGTTCATGCAGGCCCCAGTTGAAGGAATCACCCGCCGCCCTGCTTTGAGGGTAACGACTCAACGACAAACCAAACGCTTCAATCGAGTCAAATCGTTCAATCCCTTGTTCCGGGGAGTAACTGAGCACCAGCAGGCGGCCTGGCATTTGACGCGTCACCAGCATCAGGCCCGGCAGGTGTACAGCGTCAGACAGGTCGGCGGGGTTACGCGCAACGGTGACCAAATACGCATGCAAGGGCGTTTCTTCACTGCCGAGCAAGCGTTCAGCCTTATCAGGAAAGCTCGCCACGACCGTCAGTGCCACAGCCTGCTCCGGGCTCAGCCCCCGGCGCGGATTTGAATGTTGCACGGCCGAGGTCAACCCCCCTTGCAATACCTGGCTCAACCATCGAACAGGGCTGGGCGAGCGCTCCCCCTGTTCACTCCAGTAGCGCGTCAACGCGTACTGGTAGGCTTGTACCAACAACGGGGCGCAGTCATTGATCAGGCTCTGCACTTGCTCGATGCCAACGCTCAACAGGTGCAGATCGTCCACAAGCGCGTCAGAACTCAGACGATGCACGCCGGGCAATAGCCGCACAGGCGTACCGTCGATATAACTCTGGATCATCACATCGATAAGGGGCATGTCGCGGTAACGCAGCGGCGCGGTGTCGGCCTGTGAGGAAAAAGGGTCCGGGAATGGCACCTGTTCGGCCAATGTGACCCGGTTTATATCGACGCGCCTGGTGGGGAATTTTGCCAACCATTGCTCGTTTAAAAACTGGGCGATCACACCTTGAAACGTTGGGTGTGGGGCTAAGGTCTGGGCAGCGAAACTGCCCATCACGTAATAACGCGAGATCAAGTCGGTGGTCGATGAGAGTGTTTTCATGGGCTGTCCATTGCGTTAGTCATCACAGAGCGGTTTAGCCTGCGCGCTAGGGCGCTGGCCAAACCGGATGCGCTGATTAAAACCAATGCACATGCATGAGAGGCGGTAGCCGGTTATCCGGCCCTATGGCGTTGACAGAAAAAGGCGCTGTGCCAACGCCTTATCGACTTTGGCGCGGTATACCTCGATATAGGCGTGGGCCGTCTTGGCACGGGCGTAAAGCGCCTGTTCACTCAACGTTCGCTGCTCTGCGGTTTTCAAGTGGGCCACATCAAAAGCCGCCGCCGGGGTGTCAAGCGCGGGGTAGTGAAAATGCGCAAACCACAGCACCTTGCCGTCCTTGTCTCTGATCGCATACTCCTGAAGGTAATCTTTGCGCTGCCCTCTGGACAAATGCCGCCGCGCCCCCTCCGGCGCGATAGTGATCTCACCTTGAGTCTTTAAATAGTCGACATTGGGGCCGGTGGGGGGCAGTCGCTTGATGATCTGAATGCGCAAGCTTTTGCCTTCTACACGCAAGTCTCTTGCCCCCATCGCAAGGTCTTGGCTCAATGCCAGCACCACGGTTCTACGCGCCTCCGTCAAGGTCGGGCTATCCGCAGGCGTGGCCATGACCACCTGCTCGATCTGCTTGCCCACCTCCTCCATCGACCGGGCTTTGAACGCCAGTATTTCCTCAATTTCGATCGGGATTTTTGACGTCGCAGCACTTGCCCGATTGTCTTGAATCACCTTGGCCAAACGCCCCAGCAAGGTGCGAGCGTCAGCTTCCAGCCTCACCAGACTCTTGCCAGGCGAAACCTGAACAGTTGAAGGACGGGTACTGCCGATCTCTTCCCACTGCCCGTTTTCG
>JAKJHY010000168.1 GCA_021648845.1 Mycobacterium sp. MBM
ATTTCCTGGCTTTGCGCGTTCAGCACTTCAAGGTCGCTGCCAAACAGCACTTTACCCGACAAACCAAACGCCCAGCCTTCGTCAGTCAACTCAAAACCCTGCTGTTTGAGCACAGCGATTTGCGCCGGGCTCAGGCCTTTTTGCGGGGCCGTCTGGCAACCGCTCAATGCCAGCGTCGCCAGCAACAGGGTGAAGCCAAAAAACTGTAAGTAACGCTGGGTAAAAGCACGCATAGGTGTCTAGCTCCTTGTATTTGCGGGGGACGCAAGCTGCTGCACTTGCGCAAGGTGTTGGCCGCCCCGGTCCATCCGCTTGGCCTGGTACATCGCGGTATCGGCGGCATTGAGCAGGGAGTCCGGGGTGGCACCATGTTCGGGGTAAACCGCAACGCCGATACTGAGCGAGGTCACCACCTGCGTCTGATCGGGCAAAACAATCGGCGCCAACATGCTGGCAATGATCTTGTCAGCGATACGTTCGGCGTCTTCGGTCTTGTGCAGCGGCGTCAGCAGGATTGCGAACTCATCACCGCCCAAACGCGCCACCAGGTCTTCTTCACGCAATTGGGCGCGGATACGCGTGGCCACGGCCACCAATACAGCGTCACCTGCGGCATGGCCATAGGTATCGTTGATACCTTTGAAACGGTCACTGTCGAGAAACAGCACAGCGGCTTTTTCGTTGGCCTTGCTCAGAGCACGTAATGTGCGCGCCAACCGTGCTTCAAAATAGGCGCGGTTGGGCAGGTCGGTCAGCGAGTCATGGCTGGCCTGATGCGCCAGGGTTTCGTTCTCATGCTTCAAGTGGCTCTGCCAGGACTCCAACTCATCAAGCAGCGCATTGAAGTCATTGCCCAGATTATTCAACTCTTTGATGTTGGCCGCAGGTACACGTCGGTCGAAGGCCCGTTCACGGCGCGCCGCGTGAGCAACATCGGCCAACTGACGAAGTGGCCCCGTAATGCCATTGAGCAAGCGCCGGGACAAAAACAATGCACTCCAGGCGCTCAACACCGTGCACACCAGGATGCCGAGCAGGCCGCTGATCAAGAACCGCAGCATGTTGGCGCCGTGGCCCCTGAGCGTGACGGTGCCCACTTCTTGCCCCTGATGCAGGATCGGCAGAGTGACGGGCTGTGCGAGCAAACTGTTGGCCAGCAGCATTTCGACTTTAGACAGCAGGTCTGTTTCCGGACGCTTCCATTGCGCCAGCAGCTCACCATCGGCGGTAAACACTTTGGCCTCGGCCACCGCCTCGGTGGACGCAATCAGGGCCAGTGCTTCGGTGGCTGCCACACTGTCATCGAACACCACTGCGGCTTCGACGGTGTAGTTGATCGAGCGCCCGATCAGGTGCAAGTTGTGGTCGGCGTACACCTTCAGTGCAATCACGCCCAGGATGGTCAACGACACGCTGGCCATCGTCACCGCCACCATCGCCAACCCCAAATGCCCACGGCTAAGTACAGAGCGCAAGCTGCGTCGGTGCTTGGTGTTATTGAGCGCGATCATGGTTGTGCCGCCCTGCGGCGCGACAACTGCAACACGCTGGGATGAATGCGCACGCCGCTGCGGGCGACGGAGTCGAGGTTCACTTCAAAGGACACTTGCTCATCGGCCACACGCAAGCAGAACAGCGTGCCGACCGTGCATTGATCGCCGCCCTCACTGATGCTCAGCACCGCATGCCCCGTAAGTGCATTGAACAGGCTGCTGCGCTCTACGTCTGAGAGCTTTCCCAAATACAGCGCATTACAGTCGTCGGCTATGGTCGGATTGTTCACCAACAAACGGCGGACGAACACCTGCCTGCCACTGGATTGCGTGGCGCCTTTGAGCAGGTCATCGGTGTATTCGGTGGGGCCGACCACACACAGTTGCAATTGAGCGGGTTCAATCGGCCAGCGTGCGTAGCTCAGTATGCCGAGTACCACTT
>JAKJHY010000169.1 GCA_021648845.1 Mycobacterium sp. MBM
TGTGTGGTCCCAGGACATAGCTGACAAAACGTTGCCGGGACATGGTTACCGCTTCTGCGGGCGGTGAGCGTTGAAGTTGCGGATGGGTTTGGTGGAAGTCCGGGCATGGAGAGATAGCTCCTTTATGCCGTCGAGCACACGGAAGTGATGGTCTTCGACCACGACCGTGACGATGATGCCAGCGTGAGTTCGTCCCACTCGGAGTCGCTGTCCAGCGACCATGACGACGCCATCTTTGGGAACTCGCCGTTGCACACTTTGGGGCCCTGCCGGTGGCGGTGCGGGTAGTGGTGTCGCCGCGGGCCGGGCGCCTTTGATTGATCGGAACTCATTGATGGAGAACGGGTTTGGCATTGTCTTGAGCAGCATGTTGCCTGCTGAGGCGTGGATGAGGCCGACGTCGAATCGCAGTGTCACCCGGGTTCCGGCGACACCGGTGCCCAACGCCAGTTCTTGGCCGCGGACAACGACGATGCCGTTGCGGTTTGCGGTGCGCTCCAGTTCGATGGGCGTCGGTCTTCCATTGGAACGGGCAGTGGGCGGTGCGGGCTGTGCGGGGTCGGGGCGTCCGGTGCGAACTCCGCGCAGTGACAGCCGTTCGAGGTCGGCGGTGGTCACTCGCGATGAGACAGTCTTGATCACCTCATCGGCAAGCAGGATGTGGATGCTGGTGAGGTGGATCCACAGCGTCACCGTCAGCCCGGCGTAGTTCTTGCCGACCCAGAGCTGTTGCAGACCGGCGATCACCACTACGCCTGACGGCGGCACGCGGGCCTCCATTTCGATCGGTAGCGGCCCGGTGCGGACAGTGGGCGTTGGCGCCAGCGGAGCAGGGTTGCCCGGTTCGTTGGAGCAGCCCACGCCGTTGGCCGGGTGTAGTTCCGGGTCGGTGACTCGGCTGCGAAACAAGCTGGCCGGGGTGGCCATGTCCAGTGATTGGTGGGGCCGCACTGTGTTGTAGGCGTGCACCCATTCGTCGATGGCTGCCTGGGCGGCCTCGATGGACTCGAATGCGCCTGTCTCGTCGAGAAGTTCGCGTCGCAACGTCTTGTGGAACCGCTCGATCTTGCCGGTAGTTGTTGGTGAGCGACGCTTGGTCAATCGGGCGGTGACGCCGTTCTCCCGGCAGATCCGCTCGAAGAGAACCTCGACCGGCAAGGGCCTGGTGAACTTTCCGGTGAACTGCTTGCCGTTGTCGGTGAGCACTTCCAACGGCACACCCCAGCGGGCAATTGCGGACAGGAACGCCTCACACACCGCAGGACCGGACGGCACCGGCAACACGGTGGCGGCGACGACGAACCGAGAATGATCATCGATAGCAGTGAGCATCTTGTGCTCGCGGCCATTGACTAAGAAGACGCCGCCGACGATGTCGAGTTGCCACAGGTGCATCGGCGCTTCGCGTGCCCACCGCTTATAGACTCTTCTGTGTTGCTGCTCCTGGCTATTCACCAGGCCATTACGCACCAGAACGCGGTGGGTCGTGGATCGCGATGGCGCTCGTTGACCGATTTCGCGCTTCAGTTCGTGCGCGATGCGTCGAGCTCCCCAGCGCCGATGGTTGCGGCGCATCTCGCAGATCAACGCTTCGACATCGGGAGAGATTCGGCCTGGGCTGGAATGCGGGCGGCGCGACTGATCGGACAACGCGTCCAGGCCGCCGGCTTCATAGCGTTTACGCCAGGCCGTGACTGTCTGCCGGGTGACGCCATACCGTTCGGCTACTTCGCCTACGGGCGCGCCGTCGTTGACTTCGCTGACGGCACGCAGACGGATCTCGACAGTGACACGTGCCGCCACATCGGCATCCGATTCAGGGAGCTCTGGGTTGACCACCACGAGACCGTCGCAGGCGCGGGTTGCTCGTCAACCATGTCCCGATGACGAACGGTCAAAGATGTCCTGAACCCATACA
>JAKJHY010000170.1 GCA_021648845.1 Mycobacterium sp. MBM
TTTCGTTAATGATGCCCAGCAGGTTGTCGGCCGACTTTTCAATGGTGTGCAGGTAGTCGAACTGGCGCGGGGTCAACTCGCTTTTTTGCAGCAAGTGGGTAAAGCCCAGAATGCCGTTGAGCGGGGTGCGAATTTCATGGCTCATGTTGGCCAGAAACTCGGATTTGATGCGGCTGGCTTCAAGGGCCTCTTTGCGCGCCAGGTCCAGCTCAAGGTTCTGGATTTCGATGGTTTCAAGGTTTTGGCGCACGTCTTCGGTGGCTTGATCAACGCTGTGTTGCAGTTCTTCCTGAGCGTTTTGCAGGGTTTCGGCCATGCGATTGATGCCCGATGCCAGCTCATCCAGTTCGTGACTGCCCAAGGGCGGCAAGCGGGTTTGCAGTTGACCGTCTTTGAGTTGCGCGACTGCCTGTTTGATCTGCCCCAACGGTGCATTGATGGTGCGGCTCATGCGCAGCGCCAGCAGAGCGCTAAACACCAGGCCGCTGACAATCAGCAGCAAGCTGGCAAACAAACTGCGGTAGCCGCGCAGCAACATGCTGCTGTGGGACAGTTCAAGTTCGACCCAACCCAGCAGGCGATGCGCTTCGTTGGGAATGACGTCACCGGCCAGGTTGCGGTGGCGGCCAAACACCGGCAATAGATAGCGGGTGGCGTCGTTGTCGGTACGTTGCAGCAAGTGCGTGCTGTTGCCCTGCGGGGCCTGATTGAGCATGACCGGCCCGGCATGGGCGAGGATTTCGTGATTGGCGTCGAGGAACGACACGGCACGCACATCTTGCTGCTCAAGCGACTCGGTGGCGATGCGCGCCAACAGGGCGGTGTCATGACGGCCCAGCGCGGGGGCCACCAGCGGCGCGAGTTGCTCGGCAATCATTTCACCGCGTTGCAGCAGTTGAGCCTGTAACTCCGATTGTTGCAGCCAGGTGAAATAGCCGCCGAGCAGCATCGCCATCAAGCTGACGGGCACTAACGTGAGCAACAATACGCGGCCTTTGATACCCAGATTTTTAAGCACGCAACTCTCCAGCTCCACGTCTTTCTGATTTTTTGCCCCGCGCATCCGGCGCGGGTTTGCTGGCAGTGTAGCGATTTGACTGTCACCCCACGCGCAGAAATTTCAAGTTCTGGCCCGGCCTTTGATCGACATCAGCCCCGCTTACCCCTGTGCCGGTTGCTCGCGCAGGCTCAATCTTGAATAATCGCCGATTGAGAATGACTTGCAGACGCTAATGAATCCCGTCGTAATCAGCCCCTCCCGCCTTTTGGCCATTGAAGATGACCCCGTGCTGGGGGCCTATCTGCACGAGCAGTTGCAGCGCAGCGGCTTTGAGGTGGTGTGGTGCCAAAACGGCCAGCAAGGTTTGGCCCTCGCGCAACACGAACACTTTGACGTGGTGCTGATGGACATTCTGTTACCCGGCATGAATGGCCTGCATGTGCTCACGCAATTGCGCCAGACCCACGCATTGCCGGTGATTCTGATGTCGGCGTTGGGCGCGGAGGCTGACCGTATCAATGGTTTTCAATTGGGCGCCGATGACTACTTGCCCAAGCCGTTCAGCATGGCCGAGCTTGAGGTGCGTATTGCCGCCATTTTGCGGCGGGTGGCGCTTGATCGCACGCCCCGAACCAGCGTTTTGTCCGTGTCGCCTGCGATTGAAGACGAACTGTTTATGGATGACAGCGCCAGCGACGTGCGCTACGGCGCGCAGTGGGCCGGGTTGACGCGCAGTGAGTACCGCTTGCTCGACACCCTTAACCGTCATGGCGACGAAGTGCTGAGCAAAGCCTTTCTTTATCAGCATGTGCTGCAACGTGGCTACGCGCCGCATGATCGCAGCCTGGACATGCACATCAGCCAAATTCGTCGCAAGCTCAAAACCCTCGGCTATCACGCGCGTG
>JAKJHY010000171.1 GCA_021648845.1 Mycobacterium sp. MBM
GATCTTGAAAAACAATTCACCGGCACGGACAGCCCGTCTTATCGTTGGGCACGGGAAATTGAACAAGCTCAGGACGAACTCAAAGCCCTGATGCTGCCCGCCAGTCAGTGGCTGCCGATCATATTCGCCTTTGCCCTGATCATCATGCTGTGGAGCCTGCTGGCCGCCCTGCTGATTTGGGTCAGCCATCGGGTGCGCTTGCGTTTTGGCTTGAGTGAAGAGCTGCCGCAGCACCCCAAGGCGGTGGACATGCTGCGCTTTGCCTTGCGCAAACTGGGGCCGTGGCTGGTGGCCTTGATGATCACCGTGTACATGAGTTACTCGCTGCCGTCCTCGCTAGGCAAAGATCTGGCGATGGTGCTGGCCTACGCGCTGGTTATTGGCACCTGCTTTTCGGCGATTTGTGTGATCGCGTTCTCGCTGCTCGATGGCCCGCACCGCCATCGTGCGCTGCACATTCTGCGTCATCAGGCATTCCGCCCGTTGTGGTGGATCGGCAGTTTTGCAGCGTTCGGCGAAGCCCTCAGCGACCCGCGACTGGTGGCCACGCTGGGCGTGCATTTGGCCCATACCGCCGCGACGTTCGCCAATGTGATGGCAGCGCTGTCCACCGGGCTGTTTATCATCCGCTTCCGTCGACCGATTGCGCACCTGATCCGTAACCAGCCGTTATCGCGACGCCTGACCCGCCGCGCCTTGAGTGACACCATCGAGTTGCTCGGTACTTACTGGTGGATCGCAGCATTGATTCTGGTGGGCATTTCGTTGGCCGCCACCTTCATTTCCGCTGGCGACACCAGCACCGCCTTGCGCCAATCGCTGATCTGCACCGTGCTGGTGGTGCTGTGCATGGTGATCAACGGGTTGGTGCGCCGACATGCGCACAAGCCTCAACGCGGGCACAAACGTCACGCGCTGTATTCGGAGCGCCTCAAGAGCTTTGTCTACACTCTGGCGCATCTGGTGGTGTGGCTGGTGTTCATTGAATTGGGGCTGCGGGTGTGGGGCTTGTCGCTGATCCGCTTCACCGAAGGTGATGGCCATGAAATCACCGTCAAACTGTTTGGCCTGGGCGGCACGCTGTTATTTGCCTGGCTGATCTGGATTCTTGCCGACACCGCCATTCACCACGCCCTGACCCGCTCGCGCAAAGGGCTGGCGAATGCACGCGCGCAAACCATGATGCCGCTGATTCGCAACGTGCTGTTCGCGGCCATTTTTATCATTGCCCTGATCGTCGCCCTGGCCAACATGGGCATGAACGTAACGCCGCTGCTGGCCGGTGCCGGTGTGATCGGTCTGGCCATTGGTTTCGGTGCGCAATCGCTGGTTGCGGACTTGATTACCGGCCTGTTCATCATCATTGAAGACTCGCTGGCCATCGACGATTACGTGGACGTCGGCGGCCACCTCGGCACCGTTGAAGGGCTGACGATTCGCACCGTGCGTCTGCGCGATATCGACGGCATTGTGCACACCATCCCGTTCAGCGAAATCAAAAGCATCAAGAACTATTCCCGCGAGTTCGGCTACGCGATCTTTCGCGTGGCGATCCCGTACAACATGGAAATCGACGATGCGATCAAACTGATGCGTGACGTTGGGCAAAAAATGCGCACCGATCCGCTTCAGCGTCGCAACATTTGGTCGCCCCTGGAGATTCAGGGCGTGGAGAGCTTCGAGTCCGGCAGCGCGATTTTGCGTGCCCGCTTCAAGACCGCGCCGATCAAGCAATGGGAAGTGTCCCGCGCGTTTAACCTGTCGCTCAAACGGCATCTGGATGAGGCGGGGCTGGACTTGGCAACCCCGCGCTTGAGCGTGCAAGTCGTCACCGCGGGGAGTGGCATTTTGCAAAAGGATTAAAGCCTACGCC
>JAKJHY010000172.1 GCA_021648845.1 Mycobacterium sp. MBM
TGAAAAATCGCAGGCCCCTTTTAAGCCAGAAGACGGTGCGCCGCCACACGTAGCCAGCGCGCAACCACTGCACCCGCCACCTGCCTGCGCTCCGGTTGTGGTTGGCGACAGCGTTGAAAAACCGCAAGTGCCCACCAAACCTGAAGGCAGTGCATTGCCGCCTGCCATCGCGCCTGCTGTCGGCGCCGAAAGGGGCGAAGCGCCTTGGGTGGCCTGCAAAGCACAAGACAGCGCGCGGCCCCTTGCCCCCTCGGCGCAGCGCCCGGCCCCTGAAATACCCGCCGTCGAGGCCCCGCGAACTGCGCCTGCGCCCTGCACCGGTGACAGCGCCAGCCACGACGATCAACCCCACGATGAACCTGCACGGTTTATGGCCCCCGTGGATGATCTGCCTGAGGCCATTGCCCCGTTGATGACCCCCGGCGACAAGCTGCTCGCCCGCTTGCAGCCGAGCCGTGAAGCGCCGCTCTTGACCCGCGATCTACAGCAGTTGCTCAGTGCCTTGCAGCCACACATTCAGTCCGCCGCCACGCACCTGGGCAGCGCCAGTGTGGTGCAGGTGCACTTGCCGCACCTGGGCCACGTTGAGGTGCAGTTGGTGACGGTTCATGGTCAGTTGCAAGTCGACATCCAGGCCAGTCCCGGCAGCCTGTTGCAGTTGCAACTGGCCCGCCAGGATCTGCTGGAGCGCCTGCAACGGCTTAATCCCGAACAACCGGTGCAACTGTCATTCAGCAACTCGCAAGACAGCGACCAGCGTTCGCGCCAACGCCGCAGTGTCTATGACGAGTGGGAGGCGCAGCCGTGAAGGCGTTGCCCTTAAATACCGTCGAGCCGCAGGAATGGGCGTTGCAACAACGCCTGGCGTCTTGCCGCAGTCGCTTCCCGGTCAATGACGGGCATGCGCAGTTGGGGGTGAGCCAGCCACCTGCGGGGTTGGACCTGGCGTTGCATGTGCATTGGCGCGGCGTGCCGTTGCGTTTGTTGTGTCATCGCGCCTGCCTGGCGCAATGGCTGGCGCCACGTTTGCAGGAGGCCGCATTTGCACGCTTGCCCGCCGCATTGCAACTGGCCCTGCTGGAAGTCGAAGGCGCGTCGTTCACCGGGTTGGTGTGGGACGCCATCGAACCTTATTGCGCCAGCGCCGCAGCGGTGTGTTTGAGCCTCAGCCTGTCACGCGGCGGCGAGCAACTGGTGTTCTGGATCGAGGGTGATCCCCGGGCCTTGCTGGCGTTGTTGCCCGCCCGCCCGCTGCGCGAAATGCGCCCGATTGCGCTGCTGTTGTCGTTGCAATGGGGCCCGGTGCAACTGACTCCGGCGCTGCTCAACTCAGTCTGCACCGGCGACCTGTTGCTGTTGCCGTCCCGCCAACAGGTGCAAAGCCCGCTGTTGGTCTATGTCGAAGGTCGCCCGTGGGCGCACGTTCTCCCCGAAGAAAACCACCTTAAGGTACTTGCCATGCACACCCCAGCCCCCACTGAGCCCGAGCACGCGCTGGCCGGCCTTGAACAACTGCAAGTGCAGGTCAGTTTCGAGGTGGGCCGCCAGACCCTCGACCTGCAAAGCCTGGCAGCACTGGAGCCGGGGTCGTTGATCGACCTGGCGTGCGGGCTGGAAGGTGAAGTGCGGATTCTGGCCAATCAGCGCTACGTGGGCACGGGGGAACTGGTGCGTATCCAGGACCGTTTGGGTGTACGCGTAACCCGCTTGCTGGCGAGCAGCGCAACATGATTCAACTGCCAGACGAACTCAGTCTGATCATGGGGTTGGCATTGTTGGCCCTGTTGCCGTTTATCGCGGTGATGGCGACTTCGTTTATCAAAATGACCGTGGTGTTTTCACTGCTGCGCAACGCG
>JAKJHY010000173.1 GCA_021648845.1 Mycobacterium sp. MBM
AAATGTGCTGTTTCAGGCAGTGTCGCTGTGTGAGGGCGGGGTGGTCAAGGCTGAGCATATTCGCTTGCCCGATTATGGTGTGCGCCAGCCCTTGGGCGAGTTTTCAATGGACGGCGGGCTGGACCAAATTGTCGGCCGCTTCGAGAAAACCGTGCTCCAACAACTGTACGCCGAGTACCCGAGCAGCCGATTGCTGGGCAAACGGCTCGGTGTGTCTCACACCACCATCGCCAACAAGCTGCGCGAGTACGACATTCTCAAGCCCACACATTAATCCGTAACAGCCTGCGGGCCTGGCGGGCCAGTCGCCTGACAGGCCACGCCTTGCCGCCTTCGGCCTGTTCGCGCCGTTTTTACGTCTTTCGCGCCTTTCGACTTTTCCTTTGATGGGCCTCAAAACCCCGCAAAGCCGGGGTTTTTCGCCGTCAAAAAAAAGTTGGTGCGCAAATTGCTTAGAGGAGTTCAGTACAGCGGTGGGCGGCAAACGTCCGTCAGGCAGAGGAAAGACTGTGGACAAGTACCTTTATGTGGCAATGACCGGCGCCAGCCAGAACGCACTGGCGCAGAAGGCGCATGCCAACAATCTGGCGAACATCTCAACCAATGGTTTTCAGCGTGACCTGGAGCAGGCGCGTTCAATGCCGGTGTTCGGTGACAGCTTTCCGGCGCGTGCCTTTGCACTGTCGGAACGCCCGGCCACGGATTTCACCGCCGGCGCGTTGGTCGAAACCGGTCGTGACCTGGACGTCGCCGTGCAGGGCGATGGTTGGTTGGCGGTGCAGGCGCCTGACGGCAGTGAAGCCTACGTGCGCACCGCGAGCATGAATGTGGATGCCCTGGGCATCCTGCGGGCCGGTAATGGCATGCCGATCATGGGCAATGGCGGGCCGATTGCCGTGCCGCCGCAGCAGCAGATCGAAGTCGGTGAAGACGGCACCATCAGTATCCGCGCCATGGGCGAAGGCCCGCGGGTGATGGCCGAAGTTGACCGGATCAAGATGGTGCAGCCAGACCTCAAGAACATGACCAAGGGCCTCGACGGTCTGATTCACACCAAAGACGGCCAACCGGCTGTGGCCGACGCCAACGTGCGTGTGGTCTCGGGCTTCCTGGAAGCCAGCAACGTGAACGCGGTGGACGAGATGACCTCGGTGTTGGCCCTGGCCAAGCAGTTCGAGTTGCACATCAAGATGATGAACACCGCCAAAGAAGACGATCAGGCCATGACGCGCGTCCTGTCCATCAGCTAATTATTTAACGCGGCGCCGAAAAACCGGCGCGCGAGGAGAACTGCATGCTTCCGGCACTCTGGGTTGCAAAAACAGGTTTGGCTGCACAAGACACCAACTTGACCACCATTTCCAACAACTTGGCCAACGTGTCGACCACCGGTTTCAAACGTGATCGCGCCGAGTTCCAGGACTTGCTCTACCAGATCAAACGCCAGCCTGGCGCCCAGTCGACTCAGGACAGCGAGCTGCCATCGGGCCTGCAAGTGGGTACGGGTGTGCGCATCGTCGGCACGCAAAAGAACTTCGCGGCGGGTAGCCTGCTAACCACCGAGCAGCCGTTGGACCTGGCCATCAATGGCCGTGGGTTCTTCCAGATCATGCAGCCGGACGGCACCACGTCCTACACCCGTGACGGTACTTTCCACCTGGACTCCAACGGCCAGATCGTGACCGCCAATGGCTTTGCCCTGGAACCTGCAATTGTGGTGCCTGCGGATGCGCAGACCTTCACCGTGGGTCAGGACGGCACTGTGTCGGTGACCATCGCCGGTAACCCGGCGGCCCAGGTCATCGGCAACTTGCAGACAGCGGATTTCAT
>JAKJHY010000174.1 GCA_021648845.1 Mycobacterium sp. MBM
TCAGATTTGCAAGAGAACAGCCGCCCATGTTCGTCCAGATTCTAGGTTCCGCCGCTGGCGGTGGATTCCCACAGTGGAACTGCAACTGCGTCAACTGCGCAGGTTTTCGTGATGGCAGCCTGCGCGCCACGGCCCGCACCCAGTCCTCGATTGCAATCTCCGATGACGGCGTGAACTGGGTGCTGTGCAACACCTCGCCCGACATTCGCGCCCAGCTGCAAAGCTTCGCCCCCCTGCAACCGGGCCGCGCCCTGCGAGACACCGGGATCAGCGCCATCATCTTGATGGACAGCCAGATCGACCACACCACCGGCCTGCTGAGCCTGCGCGAAGGGTGCCCGCATGAAGTATGGTGCACCGACATGGTGCATGAAGATCTCAGCACCGGCTTCCCGCTGTTCACCATGCTCAAACACTGGAATGGCGGTTTGAACCGCCAACGCATCGAGCTGCAAGGCTCGTTCACCATCGCCGCCTGTCCGAACCTGCGCTTCAGTCCACTGCCCTTGCGCAGCGCCGCGCCGCCGTATTCGCCGCACCGTTTCGACCCGCATCCCGGTGACAACATCGGCCTGATCGTTGAAGACCTGCGCACCGGCGGCAAGCTGTTCTATGCACCCGGCCTGGGCAAAGTCGATGCTCCGCTGCTGGAGATCATGGCCAGCAGCGATTGCTTGCTGGTCGACGGCACGATGTGGGACGACGACGAAATGCAGCGCCGTGGCGTGGGCACGCGTACCGGCCGTGAAATGGGCCACCTGGCGCAGAACGGCCCCGGCGGCATGCTCGAAGTGCTTGAGCAACTGCCCAAGCAACGCAAAGTCTTGATCCACATAAACAACACCAACCCGATCCTCGACGAAGACTCCGCCGAACGCGCCGAACTGGCCCGTCGGGGGGTTGAAGTGGCCTTTGATGGCATGAGTATCGAGTTGTAACACGCAAACCTTTGTAGCCGCTGCCCCGTTTTTTTGAAGGCCCTGCGGCCCTGATCGCAGCCTGCGGCAGCGGTTACAAAACCCATTTATTTGGAGGCACCTGATGACTCAAGCCCCACTCTCTACCGCCGAGTTCGAAGCCGCGCTGCGGGCCAAAGGCGCGTACTACCACATCTATCACCCGTATCAGGTGGCGATGTACGAAGGCCGCGCCACGCGCGAACAGATTCAGGGCTGGGTCGCCAACCGCTTCTACTATCAAGTCAATATTCCGCTCAAGGACGCTGCGATTCTGGCCAACTGCCCGGACCGCGAAGTGCGTCGCGAGTGGATTCAGCGCCTGCTCGACCACGACGGCGCCCCCGGCGAGGACGGCGGCATCGAAGCGTGGCTGCGTCTGGGGCAGGCCGTGGGCCTGGACCCCGACCAGTTACGCTCCCAGGAGTTGGTGCTGCCCGGCGTGCGTTTCGCCGTGGATGCTTACGTCAACTTCGCCCGCCGCGCCAGTTGGGAAGAAGCCGCCAGCAGCTCGCTGACCGAAATGTTTGCCCCGCAAATCCACCAGTCCCGCCTCGACAGCTGGCCACAGCACTATCCGTGGATCGACCCGGCGGGCTATGAGTACTTCCGCACCCGCTTGGGTCAGGCCCGGCGCGATGTCGAACACGGGCTGGCCATCACCTTGCAGCACTACACGACGTGGGAAGGCCAGCAGCGCATGCTGGAAATCCTGCAATTCAAACTCGACATTCTTTGGAGCATGCTCGACGCCATGACCATGGCCTACGAGCTTGACCGCCCGCCTTACCACAGCGTGACCAACCAGCGCGTCTGGCATAAAGGAATCACCCTATGAGCTTCGACCGCAGCAAAATCCCGGCCTGGCG
>JAKJHY010000175.1 GCA_021648845.1 Mycobacterium sp. MBM
GTTGGCACAACACAGCGACGAGCTGTACGACCAGACTTTCAATATCAACACCAAAGGCACGTTTAATACCCTGCGTGAGGCGGCTACGCGGCTGAACAGCGGGGGACGCATTGTGAATTTTTCGAGCAGCACCGTGGGCATGAACCTGCCGGGTTATGCGGTGTACATCGCGAGCAAGGCTGCCGTCGAATCACTGACCCAGGTGTTTGCCAAAGAGCTGCGCGGACGGCAGATCACGGTCAACGCCATTGCACCGGGACCAGTGGCCACGCAGCTGTTCTTGCAGGGCAAGACCGAGGAGCAAATCCAGGCATTCGCTAAAATGCCGCCACTGGAGCGCTTGGGCCAGCCGCAAGACATCGCCCGCATCGTCTCGTTTCTGGTCAGCACTGCCGCTGACTGGGTCAACGGGCAAGTGCTGCGAGCGAATGGCGGGTTGGTCTAAGCAGTCAGCGGGTAGCGAAGGGGGTCAGGGTTTGCGCGTCACTTGTCCGAGCGTAAACCCTTCACATCCGTCGCCTTGACTTCACCCGCCTGGTTGCCCCAACTGGTGCGAATGAAATTCACCACATCCGCCACTTCCTGATCTGACAAGCGCCAGTCAAAAGCCGGCATGGTAAAGGTCGAAGGCGCCGTGTGCGTTGCCGGTAATGTTGCGCCCTTGAGCACGATATGAATCAAAGAGGTAGGGTCATCAGACTGCAACACAGGATTGCCGGCCAAGGCCGGGAATACACGGGTGTAGCCGTTACCATCAGTGCGATGGCACGCCGCACAGTTATCGATATACACCGCTGCGCCGCGTTTGCTGTCGTCACCGTTCCACAAGGCATCTGCCACGGCCGGATCGTACTGATGCGGCTTGTCAACTGAGTCAACAGCAGGCAATGACTTCAAGTAGCGTGCGATAGCGGTCAAGTCAGCTTCAGACATGTACTGCATGCTGTGCACGATCACGTCACTCATGCCGCCGAAAACTGCACTGCGATCACTGCGACCGGTTTTCAGGAACTGCACCAGTTGCGCTTCGTTCCAACTGCCCAGGCCATCTTTATGATCGCCGCGCAGGTTCTTCGCGATCCAGCTTTCCAGGGGGGCACTGCCAGACAGGAAGGTGCTGCCATCGGTAGCGCTCAGGGCTTTTTCCTGCATAGTCAGTGCGCGTGGCGTGTGGCATGCGCCGCAGTGGCCAAGGCCCTCCACCAGATACGCACCGCGGCTGACCACAGGGTCTTGCTGGGCCACGGGTGTGAAATCTTCAACCGCAGGCGCAAACATCCAGCGCCACATGGCCAGCGGCCAGCGCATGCTCATCGGCCAAGGAATATCCACGGCCTGATTCTCTTGCGCGACGGGTTTAACACCGTTCATGAAGTAGGCATACAGCGCTTGCATGTCAGCCTGATTGACCCGCGCGTAGGACGGATAAGGCATCGCCGGGTACAACGTGCTGCCGTTTTTAGCGATGCCATGACGCACGGCTTTGTCGAAGTCTTCAAAGCTGTAATCGCCGATACCGCTTTTATCGGGCGTGATGTTAGTCGAGTAAATAAGGCCAATCGGGGTTTCCATCGCCAGGCCTCCGGCGAATGGCTTGCCCCCCTTTGCGGTGTGGCAGGCCACGCAGTCACCGGCGCGCGCCAGGTATTCACCTTGCTGGATCAGTGCATGCGAGCTGTCTTGGGCGGCCATTGCCGCAGTGCTGCCCAACAGGGCCAAGATCGCGATAACAAATGTTTTCATGGTCATCGCTCCTTATGCCTGAACCAGTGGGC
>JAKJHY010000176.1 GCA_021648845.1 Mycobacterium sp. MBM
CCTGAGTTCGGACATTTGGTCTAGTACCCAGGTTTGATGCCGAGGTCGGTGAGGATCTGGCGCTGAGCGTCGGGAATGGCCGGCGGAAATGTCTGTGTCGCTCCGTTGATGTTGATGGTGGCGCTGCGCAGTGGCCGGAGCTGCTTGACGACCTTGGCGATGGACAGTCCGGTGCGTGACTGGATGGCATGGGCCACGGCCAGGGCGGTGAACACGATCGTCAGGTGCGCCTCGATGGCCGCGCGGGTGTGGTGAAACATCGGCCGGCCACGTAGGTCGCTTTTGGACATGCGAAACGACTTCTCCACGTGCCACAGGTCGTGATATTTCGCGATCACTTCGGCGGCGGGCATGACCGTGACCGGCACGTTGGTCACGTAACCTTTCAGCCCGACCAGGGATTGAGCGCGGGCGAGGTTGGCCTCGTCGAGACTGCGGTCATCACCGCGGACCTTCACGAACCGCGCGGCCTTGGCCTTCTTGTCCCCGGCGACGATCGCCCGCGCTCGGGCTTCCTGGGCGGCCAGGGTCTTCTGGTCACGCCGTGCCCGTTTGGCCGAGTACGACCAGATCGCCCGCCACGCCCCGGAATTGTGTTCGGGATCCCAGACCGGTTCAGCGCGCAATTTGGCGTCGTTGACTTTGATGTTGCCGTGCCGGGGCGTGACGGTGTCGATGATCTGGCCGTCGGTGAAAACGTCACCATTCCAATGGAAATGGGACTCCAGATCCCCGGGAGCTTTCGTGACCCGCGAGCCCACGATGAACGACAACTCCAACTCGTCGAGCGCTTTCAGATTGCTCTGCGACAGCATCCCGGCGTCCGCGGCGACCACCATCGGTGTGTCCTGCAGGCCGTGACGCTCCAGGAAGCTGGTGATGATCGGCACGATGGTCGTCGTCTCAGCGGTGCTACCTTCGAAACATCCGATTTCCAAGGGGAATCCGGTCCGGTCGACGAGCAGTCCGACGACGATTTGAGGGTCGATCCTGCGTTCCTTGCTGAACCCTACTTTGCGCAGGTCGTCCTCGTTCTCAGCCTCGAAATAGAGCGTGGTCACGTCGTATAACAGGAGGCTCAGGCCGCCGCAATCAGTGCTGTAGTCAAAGCATTTGGCGGCAATCGCATCCCGATACCCGCCCGGGCCGACCTGATCGAGGTGCCGGGCCATCGTGCGGTAGGACACCGTCGGTGCGCCCAGATCGGTCAACACTCGCTCCGCGTCGGCCTTGCTCGTGGGCTCCACGATCCGAGCGATCACCAGATCCCGGAACACGTGGTCGGCGACAACACCGAACCCGAGCCAGTCGTAGACGCCCGCGAGGACGTCGTAGAGCAGTCGTGAACAGGTGCCCATCGTGCGCCCCGGCGCGACCACCGGCGCCACGCTGGGCTCGGCCGGCTCGGCGACCAATGACCGCTCCTTGCGGAAGTCGGGCACCTCGGTCATCGACTCCGCACGCGCGGCCACCTCGAAATCGAGGGCGGCCTGCCCGCCGGCCACGATCTGGCGAGCCGCTTCAAGCAGAATGCCCAGCTCAGCATCGGTATGCGCCGAACCCAGATGCGCCAGGATCACCACCTTGCCCTGATCTTTGCGCGCGACCTGCACCGCCACCGCGCCCGAGGTCGTGCGCACTTTCCGCACGTACGCCACCGCCCGAACCTACCCGCCTAGTACCCCAAACACAGCACCCGGACAGGCGAACCCGCAGGTCAAACAGTTAGACGATCGAAAACCCGCCGACCGTGTCCGAAGTCAGG
>JAKJHY010000177.1 GCA_021648845.1 Mycobacterium sp. MBM
GATCCGCTCCGAGCTGGATAAGGCGCGTTTCTCCGTGACCCAGACCTACACCGATTATCCGGGCGTGTACTGGGCCGATGGCAACCTGCTCGACACGCCGGCCAGCGACTTCCAGGTGATCGAGTACCTGCGCATCGCCGACAAGGCGGCACGCCTGGTACGTCCGCTGCTGATCCGCCGCGTGGCCGATCGCCGCCTGAACAACTCGGCCAACAGCATGGCGGTGAACATCAGCGCCCTGATGGCCCCGCTGCGCGCGATGGCCAAGTCCACCACCTTCGCGGGCCAGGTGTTTCCCGGCGAGATCGAGCAGCCCAAGGACGGCGACATTGTCCTGACCTGGAAGAGCAAAACCGCCGTCGAGGCCTACATCAAGTTGCGCCCCCTTAACTGCCCGAAAGACCTGACCGCGAACATCGCGCTGGACCTTTCGACCACTGAAACGGAGTAACCCCGCATGGCTGCAAAGATTGGCGGCAAGAACTTCGATGTGAACCTGGGCGATCTGCTCGTTCACGTCGAGAGCGGCACCCTGGACATCACCGACAACAGCACCGTGGCCCAAACCAAGGGCGTGCCGAACGGGCACGTTGACGGTGACGTGGCCGCAGCGGGCGAACTGGAGCTGGACACCACCAACTTCAACTTGCTGATCGAGCAGGCCAAGAGCGCCGGTAGCTTTCGCGAGCTGGAACCGTTCGACATCGTGTTTTTCGCCAAGGCCGGCGACGAGGAACTGCGCATCGAAGCGTTCGGCTGCAAGGTGCGGATCTCTAGCCTGTTGAGCCTCGACCAGAAAGGCGGCGAGAAGAACAAGCACAAGGTGCCGTTCGACGTCACCAGTCCGGACTTCATCAAGATCAACGGCGTGCCGTACCTGTCCGCTGCTGAAATTGAGGGCCTGACCTGATGGTGTGCCCGTTCGACCGCGCCCAGGCGCTTGAGCTTCGGCAGCGCGAGCAGGCCATCAAGGCCGTGCTTGCGCGCAAGCGGCCGATCGGGCCAAGCCTCACCCATTGCGAGGACTGCGACAACGAGATTCCTGCAGCGCGCCAAGCGCTCGGCGGCATGACCCGTTGCGTCCCGTGCCAGTCAATTTTTGAACGGGAGGTTCGGCGATGAGCGCGAATCAAGCCGCCCAGGACACCGCCATTGCGTTGGCAAAAGCGTCACCCGCGATCGGCGTAGCTGCCACCGGTGTGACCGGCGCCGTTGATTGGTCGGCGGTGGCTTACATGCTGACGGCCTTTTACATGGTGCTGCAGATCCTGCTCCTGGTTCCCAAGTACCGGCAGATGTTGCGCGATTGGAAGGTGAAGGGATGAACCTGCGCCACAAGATCGCCATCGGCGCCCTGGTGCTGGTCAGCACCACGTTCACTTCGTTCCTGGGTAAGTGGGAAGGCACC
Source organism: Mycobacterium sp. MBM (assembly GCA_021648845.1). GTDB lineage: Bacteria > Actinomycetota > Actinomycetes > Mycobacteriales > Mycobacteriaceae > Mycobacterium. Next base: position 1,409 of record JAKJHY010000177.1, read on the forward strand.
GGACAGAACGTCGTGTATGCCGATCCGCTGGCCCGTGGCCTGCCGACCGTGTGCAAGGGCATCACCCGTTACACCAGCCCGGTGCCGGTCGTAGTGGGTGATTACTGGTCCGACGCCCGCTGCGCCGAGGTGGAAAGCCTGGTGGTCTCTAAAGGGCAGCTGGCTCTGGCGGATTGCCTGACGAATCAGGCGATCGGGCAGAACACCTTCGACGCCTTGAGCAGCCACGCGCACAACGTCGGCACGGCCAATACCTGCGCCAGTCGGGCTGTGGGCCTGATCAACGCAGGCCGTATTGCGGACGGCTGCAGGGCGCTGGCGTGGGCTCCGGATGGTAAACCGGTTTG
>JAKJHY010000178.1 GCA_021648845.1 Mycobacterium sp. MBM
AAGTCGGCGTCCGGTGTGTAGGTGAAGCTGCCGTCGGTATTGAGGGTCAGAGTGCCGTTGGCGGGCCCGTCAACGAGTGTCGCGGTCAACGGATTGCCGTCGACGTCGCTGTCGTTGGTCAACACGTTGCCGGTGAGGACCGTGTCTTCATTCGTGGTGAAGGTGTCACCCACGGCCGCGGGGGTGTCGTTCACCGGGCTCACCGTGATCGACACCGTCTCCACCGAACTCGTGGCAGAGCCGTCGCCGGCGGTATAGGTGAACGAATCAGCCCCGTTGAAGTCGGCGTCCGGTGTGTAGGTGAACGTCCCATCGGCGTTCAACTGCAAGGTCCCGTTGGTGGGTCCGTCGACCAGCGTCGCGGTGAGGGTGTCCCCGTCGGTATCGCTGTCGTTAGAGAGGACGTTGCCGCTCACGGCGGTGTCCTCATCGGTGGTGAAGGTGTCACCTGCGGTGACGGGGGTGTCGTTCACGGGATCAACCGTGATGGAGACGGTGGCGATCGAGCTCGTGGCAGAGCCGTCGCCGGCGGTATAGGTGAACGAATCAGCCCCGTTGAAGTCGGCGTCGGGGGTGTAGGTGAACGTCCCGTCGGTGTTCAACTCGAGGGTGCCGTTGGCCGGTCCGGTGACCAGGGTGGCGGTGAGGGTGTCCCCGTCGGTATCCGAATCGTTGGTGAGGACATTCCCATTCAGGACGGTGTCTTCGTCGGTAGTGAACGTGTCACCTGCGGTGACCGGTGTGTCGTTGACCGGGTCAACGGTGATGGACACCGTGGCCACAGAACTCGTGGCGGTGCCGTCGGTGGCGGTGTAGGTGAACGAATCTGCTCCGTTGAAGTCCGCGTTCGGGGTGTAGGTGAAGCTGCCGTCGGTGTTGAGGGTCAGCGTGCCGTGGGCGGGGCCGTCGACCAGGGTGGCGGTGAGGGCGTCGCCGTCGATGTCCGAATCGTTGGTCAACACGTTGCCGGTGAGGACCGTGTCCTCGTCTGTGGTGAAGGTGTCGCCCGCGGTGACCGGGGTGTCGTTGACGGGATCAACCGTGATGGAGACGGTCTGCACCGAGCTGGTGGCGGTGCCGTCGCCTGCGGTGTAGGTGAAGGTGTCGGTGCCGTTGAAGTCGGCGCTTGGTGTGTAGGTGAAGGTGCCGTCGGTGTTGAGGGTCAGGGTGCCGTTGGCCGGTCCGTCGACCAGGGTCGCAGTGAGGGTGTCCCCGTCGATGTCCGAATCGTTGGTCAGGACGTTGCCGCTCACGGCGCTGTCCTCATTCGTGGTGAAGGAATCTTCGGTGGTGACGGGGGTGTCGTTGACCGGCTCGACGGTGATCGACACGGTGGCAACGGAACTCGTGGCGGTGCCGTCGCCTGCGGTGTAGGTGAAGGTGTCGGTGCCGTTGAAGTCGGCGGTGGGTGTGTAGGTGAACGTCCCGTCGGAGTTCAACTGCAGGGTGCCGTTGGTGGGTCCGTCGACCAGGGTCGCGGTGAGGGTGTCCCCGTCGGTATCGGAGTCGTTGGTCAGGACGTTGCCGTTCACGGCGCTGTCTTCATTCGTCGTGAAGGTGTCGCCCGCAGTGACAGGGGTGTCGTTGACCGGGCTCACCGTGATGGACACGGTGGCAACAGAACTCGTCACCGTCCCATCGCCTGCCGTGTAGGTGAAGGTGTCGGTGCCGTTGAAGTCGGCGTCCGGTGTGTAGGTGAAGCTGCCGTCGGTATTGAGGGTCAGAGTGCCGTTGGCGGGCCCGTCAACGAG
>JAKJHY010000179.1 GCA_021648845.1 Mycobacterium sp. MBM
GAGACCGCGACCGACGCCGCCCACCAGCGCGTTGAAGCCATCGTTGCGCATGAATACTTCCACAACTGGTCGGGCAACCGCGTGACTTGCCGCGACTGGTTCCAGTTGTCGCTCAAGGAAGGCTTCACCGTGTTTCGCGATGCAGGTTTCTCGGCCGACATGAACTCGGCGACGGTCAAGCGCATCCAGGACGTGGCCTACCTGCGCACTCATCAGTTTGCTGAAGACGCAGGCCCGATGGCTCACGCGGTACGCCCGGACAGCTTCATCGAAATATCCAACTTCTACACCCTGACGGTGTACGAGAAAGGCTCGGAAGTGGTGGGCATGCTTCACACCTTGCTCGGTGCCGAAGGTTTTCGCAAAGGCAGCGACTTGTACTTTGATCGCCACGACGGCCAGGCCGTGACCTGCGACGATTTCATCAAAGCCATGGAAGACGCCAACGGCGTGGACTTGACCCAGTTCAAGCGCTGGTACAGCCAGGCCGGGACGCCGCGCCTGAGCGTCAGCGAGCAGTACGATGGCGCGAGCCAGACCTACAGCCTGACGTTCAGCCAAAGCTGCCCGGCCACACCTGGGCAGACTGAAAAACTGCCGTTTGTGATCCCGGTGGCGCTGGGCCTGCTGGACGCCAAGGGCAAAGAACTGCCACTGCAATTGGCGGGTGAATCGTCGCCTGCGGGCACCAGCCGGGTGTTGTCGGTGACTGAAAGCCAGCAGACGTTCACTTTTACCGGTATCGCTGAACAGCCGCTGCCGTCGTTGCTGCGTGGTTTCTCGGCCCCGGTCAAACTGCACTTTGCGTACAGCCGTGACCAATTGATGTTCCTCATGCAACACGACAGCGATGGCTTCAACCGTTGGGAAGCAGGCCAGCAGTTAGCGGTGCAGGTGTTGCAGGACTTGATCGGGCAGCATCAGCGCGGTGAAGCGCTGGTCATGGATCAACGTCTGGTTCAAGCCCTGCGCAGTGTGCTGGGCAATGAGCAACTGGATCAGGCGATGGTGGCAGAAATGTTATCGCTGCCGGGTGAAGCCTACCTGACTGAAATCAGTGACGTTGCGGATGTGGAGGCGATTCATGCCGCCCGCGAATTCGCCCGCAAACAGCTCGCTGACAGCCTTTACGATGCCTTGTGGGCGCGTTATCAGGCCAACCGTGAAGTGTCCAAAACCACGCCGTATGTGCCCCAAGCGTCGCACTTTGCGCGCCGTGCGCTGCAAAACATCGCGTTGTCGTACCTGATGCTCACAGGCAAACCCGAAGTGCTGGCCGCCGCCCTGGAGCAATTCGAGCACAGCGACAACATGACTGAGCGCCTGACAGCGCTGGCGGTGTTGGTCAATTCGCCGTTCGAGGCTGAAAAGGCCCAGGCACTGGCCAGTTTTGACGAGCACTTCAAGGACAATCCGTTGGTCATGGATCAGTGGTTCAGCGTGCAGGCGGGTAGCACTTTGCCTGGCGGCTTGCAGCGGGTACGCGAGTTGATGGAACACCCGGCCTTCAACATCAAGAACCCGAACAAGGTACGCGCGTTGATTGGTGCGTTCGCCGGCCAAAACCTGATCAACTTCCATGCGGCGGACGGTTCGGGTTACCGCTTCCTGGCGGACAGGGTCATCCAGCTCAACGGCTTTAACCCACAGATCGCTTCGCGCCAGTTGGCACCGTTGACGCGC
>JAKJHY010000180.1 GCA_021648845.1 Mycobacterium sp. MBM
TATTTCGATGTGGGTCGTTTGAAAAATCTGAGCCTGTCGCTGACGGCCTATCAGAACAAATCCAATGGTGCCTCCGATGATGGTGCGTATCTGTCGGTCAGTATTCCCTGGGGTGGCACGGGTTCAATCAGCCTCAACTCTTCGGTCAATAACGGTGATAGCACCCATACCTTGAGTTACTACGACAGCCTCGACGAGCGTAACCAGTACATGCTCAGCGCCGGCAAGACCTCAAGCGGCGAAACCGCCAGTGGCTTTTTCTCCCGTCAAGGGGATCAGGCCCAGGTGGTTGCTAGTGGCAGTTACCAGACGGGTGAATACACCACGGCCGGTTTGTCCTTGCAAGGCGGCGCCACCGTCACCGGCCAGGGTGCGGCCTTGCACCGCAACAGCGTAATGGGCGGCACCCGGCTAATGGTCGATACCCAGGGCGTGGCTGGCGTGCCAGTACGCGGCAACGGCGGGGCGACCCGCACCAACCGCTTTGGCAAGGCCGTGATCACCGACGTCAACAGCTATTACCGCAACCAGGCCAGTATCGATCTGGACACCTTGCCCGACGATGTTGAAGCAACCCAGTCCGTGATCCAGGGCACGTTGACCGAAGGCGCCATTGGCTATCGCAGCTTTGACGTGATCGCCGGAGCAAAGGGGATGGTCACCATTCTGATGGCCGATCGTGACGCCCCGCCCTTTGGTGCAACCGCCAAAAATAGCCGCGGCCAGGACACCGGCATTGTCGGTGAAGAAGGTTCGACCTATCTGAGCGGCATGCAACCGGGCGAAACCATGACGCTGAACTGGGGGGGCAACGACCACTGCCGCTTCACCCTGCCGGACAAGGTTGCTTCACTCAAATCACAACTGGAGCTGTTGTGTCAGCCCCTTGGCGACAAAGATAACGCCGCCACTTAATTTATGGCTACAGGAACCACCCATGATCTTCTTCAAACGCTGTACCCTTGTGCTCCTCGCTTTCTTTGGCGCGAGCACAGTACAAACCAGTCAGGCCGCTGTATCACTGGACCGCACCCGGGTGATTTTTGTCGGCGGTGAAAAATCCGTCAGCCTGAGTATCAGTAACCAGAATGCGCAGTTGCCTTACCTGGCCCAGGGCTGGATCGAAAACGAACAGGGCGAGAAAGTCACCGGCCCCATGGTGGTGCTCCCCCCTGTACAGCGCCTGGAACCCGGTGCCAGCAGCCAGCTGAAGATCCAGGGCCTGCCAGAGTTGAACCTGCTCGCCCAGGATCGCGAGTCGATTTTTTACTTCAACCTGCGCGAAATTCCGCCGCGCAGCGACAAGGCCAACACCTTGCAAATCGCCTTGCAAACCCGGGTAAAGCTGTTCTACCGGCCCTTGGCGATTGCGCAAAAGAAGGGCTTGAGTGAAGCGCCCTGGCAGGAACAACTGACCCTGAGCCGTCAGGGCGAGCGCTATCAGGTTAACAATCCGACGCCTTATTTCATCACTCTGATTGAAGCCGCCCCGGATCTCAAGACAGCCAGCCCGGCGGACTTCAAGCCCATTATGGTTCCGCCCAAGTCCCAGCAGGATCTGGGCTTGAGCACCAAGGTGCTGGGCGAAAAGCCAGTGCTGACCTACGTCAATGACTACGGCGGCCGTCCGCAATTGCAGTTCAGCTGTGTGGCGGGGACTTGCACCGCCAGCCCTGTTACCG
>JAKJHY010000181.1 GCA_021648845.1 Mycobacterium sp. MBM
CACACGCCGATCTTGATCAGGGTGTCGCGGTCCAGTTGCGGGTCGTCTTCGCTGTGCACCACCGGGGTTGGGCGAACGATCATGTAGATCAGGCCCAGCCCCATCAGGCCCAGCATCAGCAGCGGAAAGGCGCGCGGGCCGACGGGTTCGTACGAAAAAGCCGCCTGATACGGCCAGGCCATCAGCGCCAGGCCGACGCAGGCCAATAGCAGCACTGAGGCAAAAATGCGTTGTATGAGCATGGTTCACTCCTGCGCCGCGCTGCGGGTGTGCAGCGCAGCTCTTTGGCAGTGGCGGTTACTGGATCAGGCCGAACTCTTTGGCCAGCACTTTGTAGTCGCTCACCTGCTGTTTGACGTAGGTATCCAGCTCGGGGCCGGTCATGGCGAACGGAAAGAGTTCGCGCTGATCGCGCAAGGTGGCGAACTCTTCAGAGGCCAACAGTGTGTCGAAGGCGTTTTTCCACCACGCGTAGTCTTCGTCGCTGACTTTTGGCCCCAGATAGAAACCGCGCACCACAGGCCACACGATGTCGTAGCCCTGCTCTTTGGCGGTCGGGATGTTTTTCATCTCCGGTTCGTCCAGGCGCTCTTTGGAGAACACGGCGAGGATGCGCATATCACCGCTTTGGATGTGCGGCATGGAGTCGGAAATATCCGTACTACCCACCTGAATGTGCCCGCCCAACAACGCCGTGGCGATTTCACCACCGCCTTCGAGCGCGACGTAGCGCAAGTCACGCGGGTTGATCCCGGCGGCTTTGGCGATAAGCGCAGTTTGCATCCAGTCCTGGCTGCCGACGGTACCGCCGGAGCCGATGACCACTTTGCTCGGGTCTGCTTTGAGGGCTTTAACCAGATCGTCGAGGTTCTTGTACGGCGAGTCGCTTTTCACGGCAATCGCGCCGTAGCTGGTGCCGACGGCTGCAAGCCAGCGCACGGCGCCCTCATCAAAACGCCCAAATTTGCCTTGGGCCAAATTGAGCAACGAGCCACTGGACCACGCTACCAGCGTGCCTGCATCGCCGGGTCGTTGGGCAACCACGGCGTTGTACGCCACCGCGCCCACGCCGCCCGGCATGTAGGTGACGCGCATGGGTTTGCTGAGCAGTTTTTCGTTCACCAGCGCGCTTTGCGCCAGCTTGCAGGTCAAGTCAAAACCGCCACCGGGGGAGGCTGGGGCAATGCACTCCGGGCGTTTGGGTTCGGCGATGGAGGGGCCAGCGAACAACAGGCAGCTGGCAGCAAGAGCAACGGCGCGCAGTGATGGATTCATGTTGTCTCCAGGGGAGTTGTTGTTTTTAGATGAAGGGCGTTGCCCTATCGCACGAGCAGCCGGATTTGACCGACGCGCACGCTAAACGCGGGGCGACAGAGCCTGTGGATCAGGCCCATGACTGCGCCGATCGAGGTGAATTGGCAAATACGAAGTAAACGGACAGGCCAGGTGGCCCGAGGCTGTAAAGCCGGCATGAAGAGGAGCTCCATTATTGTTCTTATTGGCGAAAACGCTTCGAGGCGTTTTTCGGGTCGCTACGGCATTCAGGGCGCAGGTAGTTGTAACTGCCCATTTCAAGATCCTAGTGGGCGAACCTTTCGCCAACCTTTCAACCGCCTTTCATCCCGTTTCATCCTTTTTCTGACTTCACAGCCTTGCAGGCGTCTGTACACTCCGC
>JAKJHY010000182.1 GCA_021648845.1 Mycobacterium sp. MBM
CCACCGGTGCTGGTCATCACCACATTGAGGTCGGTTTCGGCTGCTGAATCTTCAGGGTAGTCGAGGTCAAGCACAGGTACGCCCTGATACATGCCCACCGACACGGCTGCGATCATCTGCTTGATCGGATCGCCGTTTTTGAAGCCACCACGTTTTTTGATCACTTTCAGGGCGTCGACCAAGGCAACCATTGCGCCCGTAATCGATGCAGTGCGAGTGCCGCCATCGGCCTGAATCACATCGCAGTCGACATAAAGGGTGATGTCACCCAGTTTGGACATGTCCAGTGCGGCGCGCAGGGAGCGGCCGATCAGGCGCTGGATTTCAAGGGTGCGGCCGCCTTGCTTGCCACGGCTGGCTTCACGCTGGTTACGGTCACCTGTGGCGCGCGGCAGCATGCCGTATTCGGCGGTCAGCCAGCCTTGGCCCTGGCCTTTAAGGAAACGTGGCACGCCGTTCTCGACGCTGACGGTGCAGATGACTTTGGTGTCACCGAACTCGACCAGTACAGAACCCTCTGCGTGTTTGGTGTAGTTGCGGGTGATGCGGATCGGGCGTAGCTGATCGGCAACGCGACCACTTGGACGTTTCATGTGGGATACCTGTACGGGACGGAAAACTGTCGAGCATTATAAAGGCCATAGGCCGACAGGGGCACACCTAAAACTGCGTTGTGTTTTGTAGGAGCAAGCTGATAACGAAGCCTGTCGCCGCTGCCACGGGGGCCTACCATTGCGCGTGATTACGACAGACGTCGTTTGGGACGTTCGCTGCACTGCGCTACAATCCGCCGCCTTAGTAGCCGTTTGGCTTAACTCATCAGATCGCGAGGTACCTCCATGGTGCATAGCATGACCGCCTTTGCCCGCGTTGAAAGCGCTGGCACTCAAGGCACCCTTAGCTGGGAGCTGCGTTCGGTCAACAGCCGCTACCTGGAGCCGCACCTGCGTTTGCCCGAGTCATTTCGCGACCTTGAGGGCGCGGTGCGTGAAGCGCTGCGCCAGGGTATTTCGCGGGGCAAGCTGGAATGCACGTTGCGCTTTACCGAAGAAACCACCGGCAAGCCCCTGCAAGTCGATCGCGAGCGCGCTGCGCAACTGGTGGCAGCCGCCGAATCGATTGCCAGCCTGATCAAGCAGCCGGCGGCACTCAACCCGCTGGAAGTGCTGGCCTGGCCTGGCGTCCTGGTGGCGGATGCGAGCGACCCGCAAGCCCTCAATACGCAGGCGCTGGCCTTGTTCAAGCAAGGTCTGCAAGAGTTGAAAGACGGCCGTGAGCGCGAAGGTGCAGAGCTGGCCCGCTTGATCAGTGAGCGTCTGACCTCCATCGAAAGTGATGTCGATACTTTGCGTGAGCTGGTGCCGCAAATGCTTGCGACTCAGCGTCAAAAGGTGCTCGACCGCTTCAACGACATGAAGGCTGAGCTAGACCCGCAGCGTCTTGAACAAGAGATGGTGATGCTGGCGCAGAAAAGCGATGTGGCCGAAGAGCTCGACCGGCTGAGCACCCATATCCTTGAGGTGCGACGTGTGCTCAAGTCCGGTGGGGCCGCTGGGCGTCGCCTCGATTTCCTGATGCAAGAGCTCAACCGCGAAGCTAACACCTTGGGCTCCAAAGCTTTCGATCCACGCAGCACTCAAGCGGCGGTCAACCTCAAAGTGTTGATCGAGCAGAT
>JAKJHY010000183.1 GCA_021648845.1 Mycobacterium sp. MBM
CTCCAACAGTTTCATGCTGCGAATCCTCACGTTGGCCGCTTACTTGCATATGCTTGTATGTACAAGTACATAAGTGTGCGTCTGCCCATTGCTGAGGAGTTACCCGTGACTTCAACTACACCCCAATCGCCTGCCGAGTTCACCCGCCACCGTGACGGTGAAATCCGCGCTGCCCGTGGCACCCAACTCACGGCTAAAAGCTGGATGACCGAAGCCCCGTTGCGGATGTTGATGAACAACCTCGACCCGCAAGTGGCCGAGAACCCGACCGAGTTGGTGGTGTACGGCGGCATTGGGCGTGCAGCGCGTAACTGGGAGTGCTACGACAAAATCGTCGAAAGCCTGACTCACCTCAATGACGACGAAACCCTGCTGGTGCAATCCGGCAAACCGGTCGGCGTGTTCAAAACCCACAGCAACGCACCGCGTGTGCTGATTGCCAACTCCAACCTGGTGCCGCATTGGGCTACGTGGGAGCACTTCAACGAACTCGACGCCAAGGGCCTGGCCATGTACGGGCAGATGACGGCCGGTAGCTGGATTTACATCGGCAGTCAGGGGATTGTGCAAGGGACGTACGAGACCTTCGTTGAAGCCGGTCGTCAGCATTACAACGGCAGCCTCCAAGGCAAGTGGGTACTCACCGCCGGCTTGGGCGGCATGGGCGGCGCGCAGCCATTGGCCGCTACGTTGGCAGGCGCGTGCTCGCTGAACATCGAGTGCCAGCAAAGCCGCATCGATTTCCGTCTGGCCACGCGCTATGTCGATGAGCAAGCGACCGATCTGGATGACGCGCTGGCACGTATCGCGAAATACACCGCAGCAGGCAAAGCTATTTCTATTGCCCTGTGTGGGAACGCCGCTGAACTGCTGCCAGAAATGGTGCGCCGTGGTGTACGCCCGGACATGGTCACCGATCAGACCAGCGCCCACGATCCGCTCAATGGCTACCTGCCCAAAGGCTGGACGTGGGAGCAATACCGCGACCGTGCCGTGACCGATCCGGCAGCGGTGGTCAAAGCGGCTAAAGCCTCGATGGGTGAACATGTCGAAGCGATGCTCGCGTTTCAGAAGCAAGGCATTCCGACTTTCGACTACGGCAACAACATTCGTCAGATGGCCAAAGAAGTCGGTGTCGAAAACGCCTTCGATTTCCCTGGATTCGTACCTGCTTATATCCGCCCTTTGTTCTGCCGCGGCGTAGGTCCATTCCGCTGGGTCGCGCTCTCGGGGGACCCGGAGGACATCTACAAAACCGACGCCAAGGTCAAAGAACTGATCTCCGATGACGCGCATCTGCATAACTGGCTGGACATGGCCCGCGAGCGCATCAGCTTCCAGGGTTTACCCGCGCGTATTTGCTGGGTCGGCCTGGGCCAACGCGCCAAGTTGGGCCTGGCCTTCAACGAAATGGTGCGCAGCGGCGAACTGAAAGCACCGATCGTGATTGGCCGCGACCACCTCGACTCCGGCTCGGTGGCCAGCCCCAACCGCGAAACCGAAGCCATGCAGGACGGTTCGGATGCAGTCTCCGATTGGCCCTTGCTCAACGCCTTGCTCAACACCGCGAGCGGTGCGACCTGGGTCTCCTTGCACCACGGTGGCGGGGTGGGCATGGGCTTCTCGCAGCATTCGGGGATGGTCATCGTCT
>JAKJHY010000184.1 GCA_021648845.1 Mycobacterium sp. MBM
GTTTTCATCATGCTGATGAAAAATTTCGGCGTGTTTTGGTAGTAGTTGACCTGCTCCGGTAGCAGCGCCTTGGGCGTGGTTTGCTTGAGGTAAGTGGCCAGGTTGCTTTCTTGATCGCTGGGCAAGTTCATGTAACCCGGCAAACGCAGCGACAGCAGTCCGATGTCGGTGTAGCCCTGAATATTGGAGTGCCCGCGCAAAGCGTTGACCCCGCCACCCGCCATGCCGATGTTGCCGAGCAGCAGCTGGATCATCCCGGCGCCGCGAATCATTTGCACGCCGCTGGAGTGATGGGTCCAGCCCAGCGCATACAGGAACGTAGTGGTGCGATTTGGCGCGCTGGTTTCGCCGATGATGCGGCAGATTTCCAGAAAGTCTTCTTTTGGCGTGCCGCAGATGTCGGTCACCACCTCGGGTGTGTAACGGCTGACGTGCTGTTTGAGCAGGTTCCAGACACAGCGGGGGTGGCTATAGGTTTCATCGCGTTTGGCAAAACCGTCGGCGTCGAGCTCGTACATCCATTCGCTGCGTTCGTACTGTTTCTTGGCAGGGTCAAAGCCGCTGAACAGGCCCTCCTCGAAGGTGTAGCTGTCGCGCACGATCAGCGGCGCGTTGGTGTAGGCGCGCACGTATTCATGATGGATACGGTCGTGGGTGATCAGGTAATGGATCATGCCCATCAGGAAGGCGATGTCGGAACCGGCGCGAATGGGCGAGTAAATGTCAGCCACGGCCGCGCTGCGGTTGAAGCGCGGGTCGACGACGATGACTTTGGCGCCATTGCGGATCTTGGCTTCGACCACCCACTTGAAACCTACCGGGTGCGCTTCAGCCGGGTTACCGCCCATGATCAACACCACGTTGGCGTTCTTGATGTCGACCCAATTGTTGGTCATGGCGCCCCGGCCCAACGTCGGCGCAAGTGCCGATACCGTCGGGGCGTGACACAGCCGTGCCTGGCAGTCGATGCCCAGCATGCCCAACGCACGGGTAAAACGCTGATCCAGAAAACCGGTTTCATTACTGGCAGCCGACGAGCACAGCATGCCCGTGGTCAGCCAGCGGTTAACGGTCACGCCGTCAGCATTCTTCTCAATGAAGTTGGCATCGCGGTCATCTTTCATTAACCGGGTGATGCGCGTGATCGCCTCCTCCCAACTGATGCGTTGCCACTCGTTGGAGCCGGGGGCGCGGTATTCAGGGTATTTGAGCCGCTGCTCGCTGTAGATGAAGTCAATCAGGCCCGCGCCTTTTGGGCACAACGAGCCACGGCTGACCGGGTGATCCGGGTCGCCTTCAATATGAAAGATGCGCGCTTTAGCGTTTTTGGCGCCGTCGCCCAGGCTGTACATCAAAATCCCGCAACCCACCGAACAATAGGTGCAGTTGTTGCGGGTTTCCTTGGCGCGCAGCAATTTGTATTGGCGGGATGGATCTGCCTGGGCAAGTCCGGGGGCAAAACCGAGTGATGCTACCGTGGCCGTGGCAACACCGGCCGTACAAAGTTTGACGAACTGTCTTCTGCCGACGTCCATAAATCTCCTCAACATCCGTGCGCTATGCCGGATACAGAGTCGCTCCTGTCTCACGGTGACAGGATACGCTCAGGCTATTTTATCTAATGACCATAGCCAACTTCCGCTC
>JAKJHY010000185.1 GCA_021648845.1 Mycobacterium sp. MBM
GATGTCGTCCATGCGACTGTCCTGCTTGAGCCCCAGGGCGATCAAGGCATCGAAGTGGGTGTCGACAAAGCCTTGCGGGGCCACGCGAAAATGCTCGCGGGTGTAATAGCGTCGGTCAGCCTCGCCGATATTACGGCCCAAGGCGGTGTAGTCCGGTGTAGACCCCTGATACCGGACCATGTGCATCGCTTCGTCTTGCGCGGCCTTACGCAGGTCGACCAACTCAGGCGGCGTCGGGCTGCCCGCAGGCGGTGACATCAAGCCACCTTTATTGACGTATTGAAGAATCGCCGTGGACGTTATCCCGCGATCCGGCTCCGGCAGAAGCGCCAAGTCAGCAAACAACGCCTTGATCCCCGGATCATCGCTCGCCTCGCCCAGCGCTGAGAGATCAGGCGCGTTGAGCTGACTCAAGGACTCGATATAACAGGCCAGCAAATAATCGCGCTCGTTGTCACCCTTGTTCTGCCCGCCGTTAGCCCAGCTTTCAATCCAGCCTACGGCCTCGTCCTGGTACTGGGCCAGTTCGCGCAGCACACCCAGCGTGTCATCCACCACCAGGTACAGCACGTCATGCCGATAGTGCGGGTCAATGCAGGCCGTGAGTGCCGTCATGGGCAGCTCAGTGAACCGTGCGGGCAATTCCCATAGATACGGCAAACGCTCGTATTCAGGCACCGCATCCACTGTCAGGGTGGGTAACGGCGTGCCCAGTTCCAGCTCCGGTTCTTGGTTGAGGCGCCGCTGCGCATTCTCGGCTTCGACATAAGCCTGTAGCTCGGCCTTTTCTTTGGCTACCTGCTCGGCCCTGATCCGCTCGCTGGCGACTTCAGCCAACCAATGCTCGGCCATGTCGGGGGTTAAGAGATGCGGCGCGCCGGTTTGGCAGTTTGCGCTGCTCACGTTCACCGCTTGCATGAAGTGCTGGCGCTCAGCCTTGCTGTCGAGTACTTGATGGCACTTTTTGGCGGTCCACTGTACTTCGCTGTAGGTGACGTGCAGTGCGCTGCGTTTAGAGACGATCAGCGTCGGCGATTTGATCGGCTCATCACGCACATCCCGGGTCACGCGCTTGCCCTGCCAGAGCATGGCGCTGAGCATGCCGTCGAGCAACCGGAATTCGGTCAACGTGCCATTGCTTTCAATCACATACAACCAACCATCACGCAGCAGCCTGATGCCCAACGGGCGAGTCGTGAGGTTGTATGGCATCGCGATCTTCCCCGCAGGGTCCAGCGCGGGGTTATCCACCAATCCATAACAGAGCGGCACCAATTGCACGGTGTCTTTCATCAGTGGGCAGGCGCCCAAGCTGCTTCGGGCGTCATCCCGGCTTTTGTTGACGTTGTTCGGGTTTTCTGGAAAGAAAGCGTTTGGCATTACTCAGGCTCCCGCAGACTCAAGGCGCGGCATCGGGCGATATGGGCGGCTTTTTCTACCCTCTGCGAAGGCGTTTGGGGGGAGGCAGTGCTTAGGATCCGTTCAAGGTCGAGGTGGATCTGAAGGGCCTCTTCGCCCAAATAGCCGTGGATATTGGCGTAGCGGATGATGTCGAGTTCACTGTTAAAGCCACGCTCATACGCTTGAGTGGCCAGGCCCTGTAAATGAACCCAACGTTGTGCAGGTGTTGCTGCG
>JAKJHY010000186.1 GCA_021648845.1 Mycobacterium sp. MBM
CCACAGCGCCCGCGTTCGAAGGGTGGTTCGCCACCGATGACGCCGGTGCCACCCATCTCATCGGCGGCAAGTGCACCCAGTGCGCCACCTATGTGTTCCCACCGCGGGAAACCAACTGCCCCAACCCGGCGTGTGACAGCGACACCCTCACGCTGGTCAAGCTGTCGCGCCGCGGCACCGTGTGGAGCTACACCGAAAACCGCTACGCACCCCCACCCCCGTATCCCTCACCAGACCCCTTCGAACCGTTCGCCGTCGCCGCGGTCGAACTGGCCGACGAGGGACTGATCGTGCTGGGCAAGGTCGTCGAGGGCACCCTGGCCGCCGACCTGACCGTCGGCATGGAAATGGAACTGACCACCATGGCGCTCTACACCGACGACGACGGCGTCGTGCGCACCACCCACGCCTGGAGGATCGCCCAATGAGCACCACCCCTGAGCCCGTCTACATCCTCGGCGCCGGTATGCACCCCTGGGGCAAATGGGGCCGCGACTTCACCGAATACGGCGTCGTCGCCGCCCGCGCCGCACTCGCCGAAGCCGGGCTGGACTGGCGCCAAATCCAACTCGTCGCCGGCGCGGACACCATCCGCAACGGCTACCCTGGCTTCGTCGCCGGCGCCACCTTCGCCCAAAAACTGGGCTGGAACGGCATCCCCGTCACCTCCAGCTACGCCGCCTGCGCCTCCGGCTCCCAAGCCCTGCAAAGTGCCCGCGCCCAAATCCTGGCCGGATTCTGCGACGTCGCTCTCGTCATCGGCGCCGACACCACCCCCAAGGGCTTCTTCGCCCCCGTCGGCGGGGAACGCAAAAACGACCCCGACTGGCAACGCTTCCACCTCATCGGCGCCACCAACACCGTCTACTTCGCCCTCCTGGCCCGCCGGCGCATGGACCTCTACGGCGCGACGCTGGAGGACTTCGCCCAGGTCAAGGTCAAAAACGCCCGCCACGGCCTGAACAACCCGTACGCCAGATACCGCAAAGAAGCCACCGTCGACGACGTGCTGGCCTCCCCCGTGGTCTCCGACCCACTCCGGCTGCTCGACATCTGCGCCACCAGCGACGGCGCCGCCGCGGTCATCGTCGCCTCCAAAGCCTTCACCGAGAAACACCTCGGATCGGCCGCCGGGGTCCCCAGCGTGCGCGCGATCAGCCTGCAATCCCCCCAATACCCCCAGCACCTGCCCGAACTGCCCGATATCGCCACCGACTCCACCGCCGTGGTCCCCGGGCCTGAGCGGGTCTTCAAAGACCAAATCCTCGACGCCGCCTACGCCGAAGCCGGCATCGGCCCCGAAGACCTCTCCCTTGCCGAGGTCTACGACCTGTCCACCGCCCTGGAACTCGACTGGTACGAACACCTCGGCCTCTGCCCGAAGGGCGAAGCCGAACACCTCCTACGCAGCGGTGCCACCACCATCGGCGGCACCATCCCCGTCAACGCCTCCGGCGGCCTGGCCTCCTTCGGCGAGGCCATCCCCGCCCAAGCCATCGCCCAAGTCTGCGAACTGACCTGGCAACTCAAAGGCCAAGCCACCGGCCGCCAAGTCGAAGGAGCCACCGTCGGCGTCACCGCCAACCAAGGCCTCTTCGGCCACGGATCCTCGGTCATCGTCGCCAAATAAC
>JAKJHY010000187.1 GCA_021648845.1 Mycobacterium sp. MBM
GCCACGCATCAGCTCAGCCAGTTCGAAGCCATTCATGCCCGGCATCTGGACATCAAGGATGGCAATGGCGAACTCGTGTTGCAGCAACAGCGACAAGGCCTCGTCGGCCGACAAGGCTTTATAGACAGTGCGATCCTCGCGCTTGATCAGCGCTTCGAGCGCCAATAAGTTCTCAGGCAGATCGTCCACGATCAGCAACTTGGCTTGAATATCACTCAGTAGCATTCGATTCGTTCCAGCTCAACAAGCAGACGGCCGATGCCGCGCAAAGGGAGGATGTAGTCTGGTTTTATCCGATCCAGTGCCGCTTGCGGCATGGTCGAAACCAAGGCTTCTTCAGGGTCCTGGATGATGGTCAAGCCGCCTTGCAGCTTGACCGTTGCCAGCCCCTGAGCACCGTCCTGATTGGCGCCAGTCAGTAATATCGCGGCCAGACGGTGTTGATACACATCGGCCGCGGACTCAAACAAATAATCAATCGAGGGCCGTGAGTAGTGCACGCGCTCCTCGCGACTCAACGAAAAACTGTGATCACGCTCAATCGACACGTGATACCCGGGGGCAGCGAAATACACCGTACCGGGCACAATGGACTCTTTGTCATCCACCTCTTTGACCGGCACCTGCAAGCGACGACCAAACACATCCGCCAACTGGCTGCGGCGTTCATCGGGCAGATGCAGCACCACGATAATGGGCAAACCAAAGCCGGGCCTCAGATCGGCGAAAATCGCCAGTAACGCCTCAACCCCGCCCGCAGAAGCGCCCACTACAACCGCATCGACACGCCGCGAGCGGTCGCGCTTCACTTCTTGATCATTGCGGGTCATAGCTTGCGATAAATCCGTTCGGGCTTGAGCAACGCCGAGAACTGCTTGCTGTAGTCAGAAAAGTCCAACGTCTCCTTGCTGCCCAACATCAAAAAACCGCGGTGACATAACGATTCATGAAACAAACCAAAGGCGCGATTTTGCAAATTTTTATTGAAGTAAATCAGGACATTACGGCACGAAATTAAATGTGTTTCTGAGAACACGCTATCCGTCGCCAGGCTGTGATCGGCAAAGGTCACATTCTCACGCAGGCTCTTGTCGAAAATGGCGAAGTCATAGGCGGCCGTGTAGTAGTCAGAAAACGCCTTCTGACCGCCGGACTTTTGGTAGTTCTGGGTGTAGGCGCGGATATTTTCCAGTGAAAAAATCCCCTGCTTGGCCTTGTCCAGCGACCGCGGGTTAATGTCCGTGGCATAGATGATGGTGCGGTCCAGCAAACCTTCTTCACGCAGCAAGATGGCCATCGAATACACCTCCTCACCGGTGCTGCACCCTGCAATCCATATTTTCAGTGACGGGTAGGTTCTGAGGATCGGCACCACTTCCTGGCGAATGGCCAGGAAGTGTTCCGGGTCGCGAAACATCTCGCTGACCGGAATGGTCAAGTACTGCAATAACTGCATGAATGCCGTGGGGTCGTGTAGCACCCGCTCCTGCAAAGCCGAAATGGTACTGCAATCAAATTGACGCATGGCGTGATGCACCCGGCGCTTGATCGATGCGCCAGAGTAATCACGAAAGTCATAGCTGTACTTGAGATAGATCGCTTCAATCAGCAGCCGTATTTCGAT
>JAKJHY010000188.1 GCA_021648845.1 Mycobacterium sp. MBM
CCGGACAGGTTGAAGTTGCCGTTGGAGCCGTAGATGGCCAGTGAGACCAGCAGGGTCACCGACACCACGACGACCAGGGAGGTGCGCACCGCGTTGCCGACCGCCACTCCCACGCCTGAGGGTCCGCCGCTGGCGAAGAACCCGAAGTAGGTGTGGATGAACAGCACCGCCAACGCCATCAGGATCGCCTGCAGGAAGGACCAGAGCAGGTCGATGGGGTTGAGGAAGGTGTTGAAGTAGTGCGAGTACAGCCCGCCGGATTGACCGAACAGCACGGTGGTGGTGAATTGGCTGGCCAAAAACGACAACACCACCGCGATCGAGTACAGCGGGGTGATCGCGATCATCCCGGCCACGATCCGCGTCGACACCAGATACTCGACCGGCCGGATGGCCATGGCCTCCAGCGCGTCGATCTCTTCGTTGATCCGCATCGCCCCGAGCTGCGCGGTCACACCCGCGCCGAAGGTGGCCGCCAGCCCGATCCCGGCGATCACCGGCGCGGCGATGCGCACGTTGATGAAGGCCGACAAGAACCCGGTCAGGGCCTCGATACCGATATTGCCCAGGCTCGAATACCCCTGCACGGCCAGGGTGCCGCCGGTGGCCAGGGTGAGGAACCCGACGATCACCAGGGTCCCGCCGATCATCGCCAGCGCGCCCGCACCCATCGAGATCTCGGCGATCAACCGGATGACCTCACGGCGATAGTGCATGGCGGCCAGCGGTATCCCAGAAATTGCGCGCCCGTAGAACAGCGTGTGGTCGCCCAGCGAGGCCAGGGTGCGCACCGGGCGCTTGGCGGTACGCGCCAGCCGCGGATAGGTCGACTTCAAGACCGCGAGGTTGCCCATCGGCTCAGCCGTCCGTCATCTGGATACCGATGGCGGTGACCACCACGTTGACCACGAACAGCGCCATGAACGCATACACCACCGTCTCGTTGACCGCGTTGCCGACGGCCTTCGCGCCGCCACCGCTGATCGTCAGACCCCGGTAGCAGGCGATCAAACCGGCGATCAGCCCGAACAATCCGGCCTTGACGCAGGAGATGATCACCTCAGGCAGCCCGGTCAGCAGGGTGATACCGGCGGCGAACGCGCCCGGGTTGACGTCCTGGACGAACACCGAGAAGAAATAGCCGCCCAGGATGCCGATGATCACCACCAGGCTGTTGAGCAGCAAGGCCACCAGCCCGGCCGCCAGCATGCGCGGGGTGACCAGACGCTGCACCGGGTTGATGCCCAGCACCTCCATCGCGTCGATCTCTTCCCGGATCGTGCGCGAACCCAGGTCCGCACACATCGCCGTCGCGCCGGCACCGGCCACGATCAACACCGTCACCATCGGACCCACCTGGGTCACCGCGCCGAAGGCCGCCCCCGCCCCGGAAAGATCGGCCGCCCCGAGCTCACGAAGCAGAATGTTCAGCGTGAACGACACCAGCACCGTGAACGGAATCGCCACCAGCAGTGTCGGTCCCAGCGAGACCCGCGCCACAAACCACGCCTGCTCCAGAAACTCCCGCCAGAAGAACGGCCGCTGAAACAGATACTTGACCGCATCCGCGCTCATCGCGAACAGACCACCGACCGCCTGCATCGGACCCGAGGCGTTACG
>JAKJHY010000189.1 GCA_021648845.1 Mycobacterium sp. MBM
TACCCACACTATAGACAAGCGTGGCCTTCTGTCACAAGTGGCGACTTGTCTATCGATCAACGTGTCCGGTCAGTACAACTAGCGCAGAACAGCGCCGCCGGCAGCGCTACATCGACGACGAAGAGGTACACGCACCAAGTGTGATCACCCTCAACGCGGTCACCGCGGCCCGAGCAGTCGACGATTGGCTTATGTCTGCTGGCGGCCTCACGGATCCGGCCGTAAGCGCCGATCACTGGGTCGAGTACCACCCGCTCACCGACGACGCGATAGAAATCGAACCGGTGAAGTCGCGTGACTGCGTGCACTGTGGTCCGTCCCGCTTCGCACGGGGTGACGGCATCAGCCTCCTCGCGCGACCCACGCCAACAACCCCCGACCAGCGCGGTATATAACTCCCCGCAGCCGCCAACCGACCGCAGAGACGACCACGCGCTGAGCGCCTCCGATGTGCGTCAACCGGCACACGGACAGCATCTAGACGCTCAACCGTCTAGACGAAGCGCGGTCCGGCGCGGTAAGGCCTTGCGCCACATCTCGGACGGAAGAGCCCAGATGGCCTCGGGTCGTCATACGCGGGCGCACTGGTCGTGGCGTCGAACGATCAATAAAGACGCCCTCGATCTGGTTACGAGGCACCAACGGCAGCAAGCTCACGACCAGCCGGCAACCCGGCCTACTGCTCGCGATCCGAATGCGGGCGCTAATGGGTTAGCGCGCTAGCCTGGCGACAATGCCTCCATAGGAACAGGACTTCGCCGAGCCGCAGAGCCGGCTGCGCACTTGCTCCACTGCGTGAGGCCGTGCAGCTTGCCGCGGCACATTCTGCAGGTCAAGGCCCACAGCACCCTAGAGATGTCTTACCCTAGGAGCATAGTGAGCACGTATGACGAGACCCGACGACACCGATTGACACTGAGCGACCGCCTGGGGGCTGACCGATGAATCACGAACAAGTCGCCCTGGTTGCACTGCTTCGCACTCGGCCGGGTCGGCTCACCTGGCCCCAGATCACCGAAGAAGTCTTGGCGTGCGGCAGCGCCGTAGCGGTGTGGGAGCGGTACAACCCCGAGCAGTTAATTCCGTCGCCAACTGCCACCGCTGCGCTGAGCGAAGCAGAGTCCGATCTACAACGGTGGGAGCGGGAACAGCTCTGCTTCATCAGCGTCTTGGATAAGGAATTCCCGCACAGGCTGCTGGACATTGTGGAGACACCCCCGTTTCTTTTCGCGCAGGGAGCGATTCACGCGGAGGACCACGGGGTGTCGGTAGTAGGGTCACGGAAGGCATCGGCTCGCGGCCTAGAGATGGCCTCAGGCATCTCCCGCTTCCTTGTCCATCGAGGGCTCAGCGTTATTTCAGGGCTTGCCGCAGGTATCGACACTGCGGCACACACAGCAGCGCTGAACGCCGGGGGCCGCACTGTCGCGTTCCTTGGCACCGGCTGCGGTATTTCCTACCCACCGAAGAACCGTGATCTGCAGGCCGCAATTGCGGACCGCGGCTTGGTGCTGTCGCAGTTCTGGCCGGAGAAATAGTCAAATCCTGTGGATCGAGGGTCGTCAGGCGACCTCGGACACTGGGGTGTCGGGCGATGGTTCCGGGG
>JAKJHY010000190.1 GCA_021648845.1 Mycobacterium sp. MBM
CTCACGAAGTTAAAAGTCAAGCCGCGAGCTGGAGAGGGGGTGGGAACGCAACATGTTCGTCGTAGAGCTGGCCGGTGTGCAGGCAGTGATGGAGCTGGCCGAGGAATTTGTTGAACAGGTGCCGTTGGGCTTGGTGGTTCCAGTCTCCGGCGGCGCGGCGAGCGTCGAAGTGACGGCGGGCTCCTGGGGAGGCGCGCAGCGCGGCCAGGGCCCAGATCGGGCCGACAGCGTTGAGGCGCCTGTTCTTGATGTGCCGGTGCAGAATAACGGTTTTCTTGCCGCTGGCACGGGTGATCGGTGCGGATCCGGCGAACGCCTTCAAACCGCGGGCGTCGGCGAACCGGGTACGGTCATCGCCGATCTCTGCGAGCACCCGGGCACCGGCCAGCATCCCCAGGCCGGGGAAGCTGGTGATGATCTCGGCGTCCGGGTGCCGCTCAAAATGGGCGATCGATGCCTCAGCGAGTGCGTCGGCGGCGGCGCAGGCCGCGTCGAACTGGCCCAGCAGCGCGCTCAAGTGAATGCCCATCGCGTTTTCCACCACCGGCGGCTGGTGCAGGTAGGTGTCGGTGAAGATCTCCCGCAGCCGGTCGACATCGCGGTCGAGATAGCGTTTGCGGCCGGCTTTGATCAGCAGCCGACGCAGCCGGGCTGGGGTCAGTTTGGCCGCTTGGGCCGGGGTTGGCGCGGCGGCCAGGATGGTGCGGGCATCGGTACGTGCCAGCCCGCCCGCGGGCAGGTCGGCGAAGGCGAGCAAAGCGGCCGGATAGAAGTCTTTGAGCAGGTCGCGGATCTGGTTGGCGACTTGTTGACGGGCCCAGACCGCATCCTGTTGGGCCCGAGCCAACACTCGTATCGCCTGGGCCAGTTCGGTATCGGCGGGCAACGTGCGGTGCGCGTCAGGGTCGGTGCGCACGATGTTGGCCAGCAGTACGGCGTCGGTGGCATCGGATTTCGCACCCGAGACCGAGTACCGGGACCGGTATCGCGATGCTGCCAGCGGGTTGATCGGGTAGATCAGCCGGCCGGTTTCACGCAGCGCCGCGACGAACAGGCCCCGGTCGGTTTCGATCCCGATCGGGATCGGGTGCTCGGCGGTGTCGCCGGCGTCGGCCAGCAACCCCAACAGGGCGGTCATTCCGGCGGCGTCATTGCTGACTCGTCCACGGGCCACCACTTTGCCCTCGTCATTGATCACCGCGACATCGTGATGGGCTGTAGCCCAATCAATTCCGCAATACAGTCCCAACATTGCCTCATTCCGTTGATCGACCATCGTGCCGTTACCGGTGGATTCACGCGGCGCCCTAATCGTGGGACTCAAAGGTCCGTCATCTCACCAGCCGTCCGTGACTCCAGCGCACCGCAGGACTTCGTTCTGTCGAAGAGCTCAAGGCTCGGGAACAACCATCGGGAAGTTACCCCTGCGGCGGGCTCGGGCAACGAAATACCACCACCATCGAACACGAGTTGCCGCCAGGCGCGCCGTTCTTTCGTCAGTCGTCGAACAACGGGAGCTTTCAGGCATCACCTGACGGCCACCCCTCCAAGAAACAGGACCGGCCACCGGCCGGAACCCATCCCTACAAACGATTAGG
>JAKJHY010000191.1 GCA_021648845.1 Mycobacterium sp. MBM
GAAGCCGAAGGCACCACCTTGCGCGGGCCACGCCCCATTGAGTGGAAAGACTTCCTGGGGGTGAATGCGCAGTTTCAATACTTCCCCCAGCCGGTGTATGAAAAACAGATGCAGCGCCTCGACGAACTGGGCCTCGACTGGGTACGCCTGACGATTCACTGGGCCATGATCGAGCCTGAAGAAAACCAGCTGCAACTGGCCCCGCTCGATGGTGTGATGCAGGCCATCAACGCCCACAAACTCAAAACCCTGGCGTACCTGGTCGGCTCGGCACCCTTCGCCAGCAGCGTGCCAGAGGGCGCCGAGGCCAACGATCAGTACCCGCCCAAAGACTTCAACGTGTTTGCCCAGCGCATGCAGATGCTGGCCCAGCGCTACCCGCAGGTGAATGTGTGGCAGGTGTGGAACGAGCCCAACATCATGTGGATGCCACAGGCCGATCCCGACGCGTACTACCGCCTGCTGACCACTACCGTCGACGCTCTGCGTGCGCAACTGCCGGGGCAACAGGTCGCCACGGCTGGCATGGCGTACTACAGCCAGATGCCCAAGCAAGAAGGTCTGATGCTGGAAAAACTGCTGGAAAAAGGCTTGGCCGAGCAACACCTGATCACCGCCTATCACCCTTATTCTCAGTACCCCGAAGGTGACAACCCGGCGGACAAGGACTTCTTGACCCGCTCCAACTTCCTCAACAATGCCTTGCACGCCAAAGGCATCGCGCAGGTCTGGGCCACCGAATGGGGCTGGTCGAGTTACAACGGCCCCAAAGAAATGCAGCTGCTGATTGGCGTGGACGGGCAAGCCGACTACACCCTGCGCCGTCTGGCCTTGATGAGCGCGATGGATTTCCAGCGCATTTTCCTGTTTAACCTCAGCGATCTGGACCGACGCGCCAGCCCGCGTGATCAGTTCTACGGATTGCTCGATCTGCAAGGCAACCCCAAGCCTGTGTATGTGGCCCTGCAACACTTTTTCAACGTCACAGGCCCACGTATCGAACCGGCGGATGCGCCCACCGTCGAGGGTGCGCCGAGCGATCTGTACAGCATTGGCTGGACCCGCAGCGACGGCAAACGCCTGTGGATGTTCTGGAGCGCCAGCGGTGAACAGGTGCACTTGCCCGGCATCACCCAGGCCACGCTGTACAACCCGCACGATGGCAGTGAAACCCCGTTGAGCGATGCATCGGCAATCACGGTGGCGCTTAAAACCAGCCTGCAACTGTTGGTATGGACACCATGAACATACTTTGGACGCTGCCCTACTTGCCGTGGCCCACCACCAGCGGCGGCAAAACCCGCCAGTACCATCTGCTGCGCAGCCTGGCGGCACGCGGGCATCGCATCACCTTATTGGTGCAATCCAAAACGGTACTCGACGCTGACACCCGTGCCGCGCTTGAGCCGTTTGTCGAGCGGTTGATCGTGATGCCCAGACGCCCCCTACGCAGCCTGAAAACATTCCTGGCCGTGGCGCTCGCGCCCTACCCCATGCTGGCCGCGATCAACGGCGTCAGCGCACCGCTTGAGCAGCAGTGGCGTGAACTGCTGCAAGCACCGTGGGACGTGATCCAGATCGAGCACAGCTAC
>JAKJHY010000192.1 GCA_021648845.1 Mycobacterium sp. MBM
ATTGCCGCCGTCCTGAGCGCCGAACAAGGCAAAACCATTGCCGACGCCGAGGGCGATATTTTCCGTGGGCTGGAGGTGGTTGAGCACGCGTGCTCCATCGGCACCCTGCAAATGGGCGAATTCGCTGAAAACGTTGCGGGCGGGGTGGACACCTACACACTGCGCCAGCCAATTGGTGTGTGCGCAGGCATCACGCCCTTCAACTTCCCGGCCATGATCCCGCTGTGGATGTTCCCGATGGCGATAGCCTGCGGCAACACCTTCGTGCTCAAACCGTCGGAGCAGGACCCGCTGTCGACCTTGATGCTGGTAGAGCTGGCGCTCGAAGCCGGGGTGCCGCCGGGTGTGCTCAACGTGGTTCATGGCGGCAAGGACGTGGTCGATGCGCTGTGCACCCACGCCGATATCAAGGCCGTGTCGTTTGTCGGCTCAACCGCCGTCGGCACCCACGTGTATGACTTGGCCGGTCGTCATGGCAAACGTGTGCAATCAATGATGGGCGCCAAGAACCACGCCGTGGTGCTGCCCGACGCCAACCGCCAACAAACCCTCAATGCACTGGTGGGTGCCGGTTTTGGCGCAGCCGGTCAGCGCTGCATGGCCACCTCTGTGGTGGTGTTGGTGGGCGCGGCCAAGCAATGGCTGCCAGACCTCAAGGCGCTGGCGCAAAAACTCAAGGTCAACGCGGGCAGCGAGGCGGGCACCGACATTGGCCCGGTGATCTCCAAGCGTGCGAAAGAGCGCGTGCTGGGGCTGATTGAGAGCGGTATCAAAGAAGGCGCCACGCTGGAACTCGATGGTCGCAACGTCAGCGTGCCGGGTTTCGAGCAAGGCAACTTTGTTGGCCCGACCCTGTTTTCGGGCGTAACCACCGACATGCAGATCTATACCCAGGAAATCTTTGGCCCTGTGTTGGTGGTGCTAGAGGTCGATACGCTTGACCAGGCCATCGCGCTGGTCAACGCCAATCCCTTCGGTAACGGCACCGGTTTGTTTACCCAAAGCGGTGCGGCGGCACGTAAGTTTCAGAGCGAAATCGACGTCGGGCAGGTCGGTATAAACATTCCGATCCCGGTGCCGGTGCCGTTCTTCAGCTTCACCGGTTCTCGAGGTTCCAAGCTGGGGGATCTGGGGCCGTACGGCAAACAAGTCGTGCAGTTCTACACCCAGACCAAGACCGTCACCAGTCGTTGGTTCGACGATGAGAGCGTGAATGATGGCGTTAACACCACCATCAATCTTCGTTGAGGAGCGCGTCATGAAAATTGCATTTATAGGCTTGGGCAACATGGGCGCACCGATGGCGCGCAACCTGCTGAAAGCCGGGCATTCGTTGAATGTGTTTGATTTGAACCACGTTGTTCTGGCCGAGCTTGCTGCCCAAGGCGGTCATATCAGCGCCTCACCGCGTGCAGCGGCGCAAGGTGCTGAACTGGTGATCACGATGCTGCCGGCAGCCGCGCATGTGCGCAGCGTATGGCTGGGCGACGAGGGCGTTTTGGCGGGCATAGGCGAGGGTGTTCCAGCAGTGGATTGCAG
>JAKJHY010000193.1 GCA_021648845.1 Mycobacterium sp. MBM
GTCTGGAATGGCTGGTACCCGGCATGATCGAGGCCAAGTGCATAGCCTTGGTGCGCAGTTTGCCCAAAGCGTTGCGCAAAAACTTTGTCCCGGTGCCGGACTTCGTCAAAGCAGCTCTGGAGCGGATGGCGTTTGCGCAGGGTTCGTTGCCGCACACCTTGGGCCGCGAATTATTGCGCATGACCGGTGCGCGGGTCAGTGACGAGGCGTGGGCAGAGGCCGCGCAGCAAGTCGAAAACCACCTGAAGATGAACATCGAAGTGGTGGACGCTGATGGCAAATTCCTCGGTGAAGGCCGCGATCTGGCTGAACTGACGGCACGCTTTGCGCAGGCCAGTCAGGCGGCGCTGGCGGTGCCGCAAACGGCCAAAAACCAGCAGCCGGTTGAAGCCAAAGTGTTTGCCCCGGTGGCCGAGAAAACCCAACAAAAGATCGCCGGGCTCTCGATGACGGTGTACCCGGCGTTGGTGGAAGAGGGCAACACGGTCAAGGAGGGGCGTTTTTCGACGCCGGCTGAGGCCGAATATCAGCACCGCCGCGCTTTACAGCGTTTGCTGATGCAGCAACTGGCCGAGCCGGCCAAGTTCCTGCGCGGCAAGTTGCCGGGCCTGACCGAGTTGGGGTTGCTGTACCGCGAGCTGGGCCGGGTCGATAGCCTGGTAGAAGACATTCTGCTGGCCAGTCTCGACAGCTGCATCCTTGAAGGCGAGACGGTGTTGCCGCGCGATGGCGCCGGGCTGGCTTCGTTGGCCGAGCGCAAACGCGCAGGCTGGACTGAGCACGCCGAGAAACTGGCCAAACTGACGCTGGACATTCTCAAGCTGTGGCACGGCCTGCAAAAGCGCTTCAAGGGCAAGATTGATCTGGCGCAAGCAGTGGCCTTGAATGATATCAAGCAGCAACTGAGCCACTTGGTGTACCCAGGCTTTGTGCGCGAGACGCCGGCAGTGTGGCTCAAGGAGTTGCCGCGGTATTTGAAGGCCATTGAGTTACGACTGGAAAAACTGCCGGGTCAGGTGCAGAAAGACCGGGTGTGGAGCGCTGAATTGAGCGGGTTATGGGCGCAGTATCAGGCGCGCGCCTCCAAGCATGCCCAGGAAGGCAAGCGCGACCCGCAACTGGAGCTGTATCGCTGGTGGCTGGAGGAGTACCGCGTGTCGTTGTTCGGTCAGCAGTTGGGCACAAAAGTGCCGATTTCTGACAAGCGCTTGAGCAAGCAATGGAGTGGAGTGGAGGCCTGACCCTCAGCCGTAGGCAGAGGGTCGGGGTGAGGGGCTTTGTTGCTCACATAACGCCAAATGTTGCCTTTTATGGCAAACTTCGCGGCTATAAAGTCCAGACACGAATTTGATCCAAGGCGTTTACCTCTCATGTGCAGGGGTAAGCCTTTTTATGACTTGGCACTAAGGTGCCAGTATTTTCTGCTTGATCAGAACAGAGGAACGACCGTGCATAACGTCGTCATCAGCGGCACCGGCCTGTACACCCCGGCCAACAGCATCTCCAACGAAGAGCTGGTGCAGTCTT
>JAKJHY010000194.1 GCA_021648845.1 Mycobacterium sp. MBM
GCCAGGTTGTGCGAGATGAACACGTAAGCGGTATTGAACTCCTGCTGCAAGTCCATGAACAGGTTGAGCACTTGGGCCTGAATCGACACGTCGAGGGCGGAAGTCGGCTCGTCTGCCACCAGCACTTTGGGTTGCAGCATCATGGCGCGCGCCAGGGCGATACGCTGGCGCTGGCCACCCGAAAACATGTGCGGGTAGCGCTGGTAGTGCTCAGGGCGCAACCCCACTTGCTTCATCATGGCCTGCACTTTTTCCCGGCGCTCGCTGGCGCTGAGTCGGGTATTGATCAGCAGCGGCTCGGCCAGTTGATCACCGACTTTCTGGCGTGGGTTCAACGAGGCATAAGGGCTTTGAAACACCATCTGCACGTCTTTGCGCAGTTGCTTGCGCTCGGCCTTGTTGGCGCCTGCCACCTCTTGGCCGGCGATTTTCAGCGAGCCGGAGGACGGCTCTTCAATCAGCGTCAGCGCGCGGGCGAGGGTGGACTTGCCGCACCCCGATTCGCCGACCACGGCCAGGGTTTTACCGGCTTCAAGTTCAAACGACACGCCATTGAGGGCACGCACCAGGGCGTGGCCTTTGAACATGCCACGGGACACTTCGTAATGGCGGGTTAGGTCACGGGCAGTAAGAACGACAGTCATTACGCCACCTCCTGATTCAAGGGGAAGAAGCAGCGCACCTGGCTGTGAGCTTTAGTCTCCAGCGCAGGGCGTTGTTGGCGGCATGTGTCTTGTACATACGGGCAGCGCGGCGACAGCAGGCAGCCTTGCGGGCGGTCGTAACGCCCCGGCACGATGCCGGGCAACGTCGCCAAGCGCGCCGCACCCATGCTGTGTTCCGGGATGGCTGCCAGCAAGGCTTCGCTGTACGGGTGCGCGGGCACATCAAACAGCCCCGGCACCTGACCGACTTCCACCGCTTGCCCGGCGTACATCACGCACACGCGCTGGGCGGTTTCGGCCACCACGGCCAAGTCGTGGGTGATCAGCACCAGGCCCATGTTCTGTTCGCGTTGCAGGTTAAGCAGCAAGTCCATGATCTGGGCTTGAATGGTCACATCGAGCGCGGTGGTCGGTTCGTCCGCGATCAGCAGTTTTGGCTCGCCGGCAATGGCCATTGCAATGGCCACGCGTTGGCTCATGCCACCGGACAGTTGATGCGGGTAGGCGTCCATACGGCTGGCGGCGCCGGGTATTTCGACTTTTTCCAATAGCTCGATGGCGCGCTTGCGTGCGGCTTTGCCGGACATTTTCAGGTGCAGGCGCAGCACTTCTTCAATTTGAAAACCCACGGTGTAACTGGGGTTGAGCGCGGTCATCGGGTCTTGAAAGACCATCGCCATGTCTTTGCCGACGATTTTGCGGCGTTGACGGGCGCTGAGGCTCAGCATGTTTTGGCCGTCGAAGTTCAGCGCGTCGGCGGTGACGATGCCGGGGTGCTCGATCAGCCCCATCAGCGCCATCATGGTCACGGATTTGCCCGATCCCGACTCGCCAACGATGGCCAATACT
>JAKJHY010000195.1 GCA_021648845.1 Mycobacterium sp. MBM
CTGTTGGTTGCGTTCTGCCTGCTGATGATCTGGCTCAGTTGGTCTTGGGGACGCTACATGGACAAGCGCACCGGGTTTCTGTCCCAGGAGGCGCGCAGCACGCTGCTGCGGTATGCGAGCGAGGCCGAAAGGGCCTGGGAAAGCGGCCAGCAAGCCGGTGTCGACCAATGGTTGCAAGCGCTGGGGCAGGTAGAGAGCGGCTGGATCGGGGTCATCGGCCAGGATTTGCAGTCGCTGAGCAGCTACCCGCTCAGAGATGCCGAAAGTCAGCGTTTGACCTTTTTGCGCGGTCTGGATTGGCCCGTCAGCCATTTGAAGGCCACGCGGCCGTGGATCAAGGTGCCGTTCCCGCGCGACTCATCGTTGGGGTATCTGGTCATCGAGTTGCCGCAACGTTTTATGCCGGGGCGCTCGCAGTTCATCTGGCGCATCATCACCAACGGCGTCATCCCCGGTTTATTCACGTTGCTGCTGTGCGTCGGCCTCTATCGGTTATTGATCGTGCCGCTCAATCATCTGCGCGAACAGGCCAATGCCTGGCGCGCCGATCAATTGGGCGCGCGGCTGTCGAGCCAGACCACCAGTCGTCAGGATGAGTTGGGCGATTTGGGGCGTGCGTTTGACCAAATGTCCGAGCGTTTGCAAAGTACCGTCAGCCAACAGCAACAGTTGCTGCGCGATTTGTCCCATGAATTGCGTACGCCTTTGAGCCGCTTGCGGGTGGCGTGTGACAGCGAGCAGGGCGAAGCCGCGTTGCGCGAGCGATTGAGCCGCGAGGTCGATGGCATGCAGCGTCTGGTGGAAGACACCCTGCAACTGGCCTGGCTCGACGCCGAGCGCGGCCCGCTGCCGGTGGAAGACATTCAAGTGCAGGCACTGTGGGAAATGATCAGTGAAAACGCGCGCTTTGAAAGTGGCTGGACCGAGGACCGTCTGCCCTGTTTCGTGGAGGCCGATTGCTGGGTGCAGGGCCATCTCAATAGCTTGGCGCAAGCCCTGGAAAACATCCTGCGCAATGCGATTCGTCACTCACCGCCTGAGGGCGTGGTCAGTTTGAGTGGGCAGCGTGAGGGCGATATGTGGCACTTATGGCTCGACGATCAGGGCGGCGGCGTGGCGCCACAAGAGCTGGAGCGAATCTTTGCACCGTTTATCCGCCTCGATGGTTCACGGCCCGGTGATGGCGGGTTTGGGCTGGGCTTGAGCATTGCGCGCAACGCCTTAAGGCTACAGGGCGGCAGTTTGTGGGCTGAGAATCACGGGCCGGGGTTGCGCGTGCATTTGCGTCTGCGAGTCTGTGAGCCTTCAGACCAAAAGCTTGCTTATAGCCTTTAGCCATAAGCTGCGCACTTTGCGTGATATGGGCAATTGGCGTTTGTCGGTATGATGTGCGGCCCCGCAGTCCGGATTGCGAATACGCCATGACCTTGCAGTACCCCACTATCGCCGACTGCGTCGGCAACACGCCGCTGGTGCGCTTGCAGCGCCTGGCCGGCAACACCACC
>JAKJHY010000196.1 GCA_021648845.1 Mycobacterium sp. MBM
ACGTCACGGTCATGGATGCGAAGATCGCGATGTACTTACTCAAACGCACCGTGTGACGCCAACAAACCCTCCATATGAATAATAATTTCAAATCGTTGAACCGCCGCGATACCGCAGGGTCAAGACCTTATAGCCGCTTAACAGGCGGGGAATGGTTATAGGTCAGGTATCAAAAGGCGGGAAATTCTGTGATTGCATTGGGTCCACCCGAAGAGCGCGCACTGATTCTCACGTGCCCCGGACTGGTCAGGTCTGTTGATCAGCAACAATTGGCTTCGGGCGGTGTTAACAGCCTTCAGCTTTCGCGCATCGATCAGTTGCAACCGGCACTGACAGAAGGTGCGGGGCTGCTGATTGTCGAAGCCAGCTCACGGCAAGCCGAAGAACTGCGCGAACTGAGCAAGGTACTTGCGCACCAGCCAGACTGGTCCGATGTGGCGGTGATCGTACTGACATCAGGCCAATCCTGGTCTGACCTGCAAATCACCGAACTCAGCGCTCAACTCGGTAACGCGATGTTGTTAGCGCCCTCCTGGACCTACACACAGTTGCTGTGCCTGTCGAAAAACGCGTTGCGAAGCCGCCGTCAACAATACGTTGCCCGTGACTGCGCAGCACGCCTGACTGAACGTGAAAATTTTATCAAGAGTGCACTGCAAGCTATTGATATTGAAATAAATCAGCGAGTGGAAGAGCAACTCAAGCACAACGAAGATCTGCGTCACGCGCAAAAAATGGAAGCTATTGGCCAGCTCACCGGCGGTATAGCCCATGACCTGAACAACATGCTGGCCGGGATCATCGGCAGTATGGAATTACTGCGGCGCAAAGTGGCGCGGGGCAAAACCGACGAACTGGATAGCCTGATTGACATGGGCGTGACGTCCGCCAATCGCGCTGCGGGCCTCACCCACCGACTGCTGGCTTTTTCACGGCGCCAGTCACTGGACGCCAAGCCCCTGTCCATCAACCCGTGGCTGATTGCACAGCGCCAACTCATCGCACAAAACCTGAGCCCGGAAACACAGCTAACCCTTGAAGTTGACGATGCCCTGTGGGTGGCAGAAGTAGACCCCGTGCAATTGGAAAATGCGTTGCTACATCTGATCTCAAACGCCCGTGATGCCATGCCAGCCGCCGGGCATTTTACCGTTCAAACCTTTAACCAACAGGTGAACACAGCCTTCAGCGAAGCCAATGCCAAGCTCACGCCAGGCGATTACATTGTGCTGCGCGTGACGGACAATGGCTGCGGCATGGCCCAAAGCACGCTAAAACGTGCTTTCGATCCGTTTTTCACAACAAAGCCCATAGGCCAAGGCACAGGCTTGGGCCTGTCTATGATTTATGGATTTTGCAAACAGTCACGCGGTCATGTGCGCATCCAAAGCCAGGAGCAGCATGGCACCACGGTTGAGATTTTCCTGCCCCGGTGTAACGCAAGCAGTAGCAGTTTGAACGTCGACAGTCTGTCGTTGGC
>JAKJHY010000197.1 GCA_021648845.1 Mycobacterium sp. MBM
ATCAGGTCATCCAGAATGCCGCCTTGTTCGTTGGTGAACATGGCATAACGCTGCATGCCCACTGGCAGGTCGATGATGTCGACCGGCACCAAGGTTTCCAGGGCTTTGGCCGCCTGCGCGCCACTCAGGCGAATTTGCCCCATGTGTGACACATCAAACAGCCCGGCGTGTTCACGGGTGTGCTGATGCTCTTTCATGACACCCAGCGGGTACTGCACGGGCATGTCGTAACCGGCAAACGGCACCATGCGCGCACCCAGTTCCAGGTGCAACGCGTGCAGCGGGGTTTTAAGCAGTTGTTCGGTGGACATTCGTGACTCCTTAAAAATCAGCACTCGATAATGTTGACGGCCAGACCGCCGCGAGCGGTTTCTTTGTATTTGCTTTTCATGTCGGCGCCGGTCTGGCGCATGGTGCGGATCACTTTGTCCAGAGAGACAAAATGCTGCCCATCACCGCGCAACGCCATGCGCACCGCGTTGATCGCTTTGACCGAGCCCATTGCATTGCGCTCGATGCACGGCACCTGCACCAGCCCGCCAATCGGGTCGCAGGTCAGCCCCAAGTTATGTTCCATGCCGATCTCGGCGGCGTTTTCGACTTGTTGCACGCTACCGCCCAGCACCTCGCACAACGCGCCCGCCGCCATTGAGCACGCCACGCCGACCTCGCCCTGGCAACCCACTTCGGCGCCAGAGATGGAGGCGTTTTCTTTGTACAAAATTCCGATGGCCGCAGCCGTCAGCAGAAACCGCACCACGCCGTCTTCATTGGCTCCGCCGATAAAGCGCATGTAGTAATGCAATACGGCCGGAATAATCCCCGCGGCCCCATTGGTGGGCGCTGTTACCACGCGGCCACCGTTGGCGTTTTCTTCATTGACCGCCAACGCGTACAGGTTGACCCAGTCCAGCACTGACAGGGCGTCGCGCAATGAGGCTTCGGGGTTGGCGCAGAGCTGGCGATGCAGGGCCGCGGCACGGCGTTTGACCTTCAGGCCGCCCGGCAGGATACCTTCATGGCGGCAACCGGCGCTGACGCAATCCTGCATCACTTGCCAGATGTTGAGCAGACCGCTACGGGTCTCGGCTTCCGGGCGCCATGCACTTTCGTTGGCCATCATCA
Organism: Mycobacterium sp. MBM; assembly: GCA_021648845.1. Lineage (GTDB taxonomy): Bacteria > Actinomycetota > Actinomycetes > Mycobacteriales > Mycobacteriaceae > Mycobacterium. Next base: position 1,126 of record JAKJHY010000197.1, read on the forward strand.
CCTGGCTGATCGACAGGTGGTGGGTGACGCAATGGCGCAGCAAGTCCTTGGCGGTCTTGAACGGGTACTTCAGTTCAGTGCTGTCCTCCACGATGCGGTCAGCGCCAGCGGCGCCTTCATCCACCACAAACCCCCCACCGACCGAGTAATACTCGCGGCTGCGGATTTGTATGCCAGCGGCATCGAGGGCACGAAAAATCATGCCGTTAGGGTGGTAGGGCAGGGGTTTGCGGATCATTGCCAGGTGCAGCTTTTCATTGAACGCGATGGGGTGTTGGCCCAGCAGGTTTAATTGCCCGCTGCTACGGATCGCGGCCAGACGCTGATCCACGGTTTCGGTGTTGACGG
>JAKJHY010000198.1 GCA_021648845.1 Mycobacterium sp. MBM
GAGCAATGATCAGAACCTGTGGATCCCGGGCGGGCGTGCCTTCCCGGAAGATGATCTGCAAGGAATCCGAATTCTGATCAAGACCAGCGTTGGCGCGCTGGCGGGAAGGCACGCCCGTGCTCACGGTAGTAGACAACAACGACGACTCCAACGAGACCCGCAATGCGGCCGGTGCGGGCCGGTCGTTGCTCGACCAGATCGTCCGCGACGGTGCCCGGCAGATGCTGGCCGCGGCGTTGCAGGCCGAGGTCGCCGACTATGTAGCCCGGTATGCCGGTGAGGTCGACGAACACGGCCACCGACTGGTGGTCCGCAACGGATACCACGCCGAACGTGAGGTCGTGACCTCGGCGGGTGCGGTGGCGGTGAAGGCGCCCCGCGTGAACGACAAGCGGATCGACCCCGATACCGGCGAGCGCAAGCGGTTCTCCTCGGCGATCCTGCCCGCCTGGGCTCGCAAGTCCGAGCAGGTATCGGAGGTGCTGCCGCTGCTGTACCTGCACGGCCTGTCAACCAGTGACTTCGGGCCGGCGCTCGAACAGTTCCTCGGCACCGGCGCCGGACTGTCCGCATCCTCGATCACCCGGCTCACGGCCCAGTGGCAGGACGAGGCGAAGGCCTTCGGCACCAGGGACCTCTCGCAGGTCGACTACGTGTACCTGTGGGTCGACGGCATCCACCTGAAAGTCCGGCTCGAGCAGGAAAAGCTCTGCCTGTTGGTGATGCTCGGGGTGCGGGCGGACGGCCGCAAGGAACTCGTCGCCCTGGCCGACGGCTACCGAGAGTCCACCGAGTCCTGGGCGGACCTGCTGCGGGATTGCCGCCGCCGCGGGATGCGCGCGCCGGCGCTCGCGGTCGGGGACGGAGCTTTGGGATTCTGGCGGGCACTGCGGGAGGTGTTCCCCGCCACCCGCGAACAACGCTGCTGGTTCCACAAACAAGCCAACGTTCTTGCTGCACTCCCGAAATCGGCGCATCCGGGTGCGTTGGCGGCGATGAAGGAGATCATCGGGGCCGAGGACATCGACAAGGCGCAGTTGGCGATCGCAGCGTTCGAACGTGACTACAGCGCGAAGTACCCGAAAGCGGTGAAGAAAATCGTCGATGACGCCGACGTGCTGCTCGAGTACTTCCGGTATCCCGCCGAGCACTGGGTGCATCTACGCACCACGAACCCGATCGAATCGACCTTCGCGACGGTTCGGCTTCGGACCAGGGTGACCAAGGGCCCGGGATCACGGGCGGCGGGCATGGCGATGGCCTACAAGCTGATCGAAGCAGCGCAGTCGCGGTGGCGGGCGGTCAACGCACCACACCTGGTGGCGTTGGTGCGGGCCGGCGCAGTGTTCCACCAGGGCAAGCTCCTCGAACGTCCGGTCGACATCACCCCGGAACCATCGCCCGACACCCCAGTGTCCGAGGTCGCCTGACGACCCTCGATCCACAGGATTTGACTATTTCTC
>JAKJHY010000199.1 GCA_021648845.1 Mycobacterium sp. MBM
CTACTCGCGTGTACAACGTTAACTGTTAAACTGCGCGCCTGCATTCGTCGCACAGGCGACAGCCATCTCTTCAAGAGCTAAAACACTGTGGAAATTTTTAAAGAGTTTACATTCGAATCTGCGCATCGGCTGCCATTTGTTCCTGAGGGGCACAAATGTGGTCGTTTACATGGCCATTCATTCAAAGTTGCCATTCATCTAAGCGGCGACATTGACCCCAATACCGGCTGGATCCGTGACTTTTCTGAAATCAAAGCGATTTTTAAGCCCCTGTACGAGCAGCTTGATCATAATTATTTGAATGATATTCCTGGCCTGGAAAACCCAACCAGTGAAGTCCTGGCCAAGTGGATCTGGCAGCAGTTGAAACCTTTATTGCCTGAGCTGTCAGCTATTCGAATTCATGAAACATGTACCAGTGGCTGTATCTACTACGGGGATTAGTAATCCCTCGCTGGGAATTCCAGCTGCATGCCTAATAAGATGCCAGTGCTTACACCCTTCGAGAGTGATGCTTTCGCGGGGTGTTTTTTATGGTGAGCTGGTAATGCCGCTCCGATATGACCACGCAGAATCCCTCGCTGGTCTGTGTGGCCAAAAAGAGTTTCCTCGCACAGTGATTCATCACGAATCTGAAACAAATACACTTACACGGCTGCACCCTTAAGGGCATAGGTGAAAACGTCAACGAAAAAACTGACCACCTACCGGATCGGCGCTGCGGAATGCAATTGCAGCCACTGATTGATGTGCTGCGTGAAATCGTACTTGCTTACGTCCAGGACTAAACCCCGACAATTACCACCCTGATCAAGGCGATGAAGTACGATTCGCTTCCTAGTCGATCAAGTCCTGAGATATTGAAAAGGAACGTTGGACTGAAAGGACTAGGTGGACTACAAACCCAGTTTTGCATTCAGTGTCACGGAAATAGCTTGCCCGCCTATTCCAGGTGCAAGCTCTACAGTGTGCTCACGCTTACTTGCGGCATTAGCATTGCGATACACCGCAGCTTTATGGGGTGGGCCACTGACTCGTCCAGCGGTAAATCTGACACCCTGCGAGCGTCAACCGGATCTGGCATATAAGGAGTCTCTGGCTTTGAAATGACTGCGCCCATTCTAGTGTGCGGAGCATGAAATGACTGCGTCTATTTGTAGGACTTTAGGTGAAGCACGCCGCAGTTGTACCCGGCATGGCTGGTCAGTGACCTGAGATCACGTTGCAGGCTGAGCCGATAATCATTGTTTTTCGAGCGCACAAACAAAATCCCCATCTGCGTGAGCAGACAGGGATTCTGGAATTTAATCTTGACGATGACCTACTCTCACATGGGGAAACCCCACACTACCATCGGCGATGCATCGTTTCACTACTGAGTTCGGGATGGGATCAGGTGGTTCCAATGCTCTATGGTCGTCAAGAAATTCGGGTACTGAGTCGTAGCCAGTT
>JAKJHY010000200.1 GCA_021648845.1 Mycobacterium sp. MBM
TTGGGCCGCGCGCGATTCAAATGCGGGTCAAGGCTGCGGGTGAGCGTGAGCTGGGACAAAACCTGCACCCGCACATGCTGCGCCACTCCTTTGCCAGCCATTTGCTAGAGTCCTCTCAGGATTTGCGGGCGGTGCAAGAACTGCTCGGGCATTCGGACATCAAAACGACGCAGATCTATACCCATCTGGACTTCCAGCATCTGGCTTCGGTCTACGACAGCGCCCACCCGCGGGCCAAACGCAGTAAGGGCAGTGAATGACAATTGAACTGGTTACCTTCGATCTTGACGACACCTTGTGGCACACCGCGCCGGTCATCGTGCGGGCCGAGACGGTATTGGGCGAGTGGCTAGCAGTACATGCACCAAAGTTGGGCGTTTTTGAGGTTGCGCACTTTCAAACCCTGCGCGAGCGGGTTTTGGGCGCGCAGCCGCAGTTAGAGCACCGAATCAGTGCGCTGCGCCGTCGGGTGTTGTTTCACGCGTTGCACGACGCGGGTTACCCGCAGGCGGATGCGCACACGTTGGCAGATCACGCTTTCGAGGTCTTCCTTGAGGCGCGGCATGCGCTTGAGGTGTTCGCCCAAGTTGAACCGACCTTGAGCGCGTTGGCCCGTGATTACGCGTTGGGCGTGGTCACCAATGGCAATGCGGACGTACGCCGCATCGGCCTGGGGCACCACTTTAAATTTGTGCTCTGTGCCGAGGACATTGGCATTGCCAAGCCCGATGCGCGGTTGTTCCATGAAGCATTGTCGCGAGGCGGCGTGCCAGCCCATGCGGCCGTGCACGTGGGTGATCACCCGGGCGATGATATTGCCGGTGCGCAGCAGGCAGGTTTGCGCGCGGTGTGGTTCAACCCTGGCGGCAAGTCGTGGGACGGTGATAAGCGCCCGGATGCCGAAATTGGCTGTTTGAGCGAGTTGGCACAGGTGCTCAAGCACCTTAAGTGAACGCCTTGCAGGGCTTTTGGCGTAGCGCGTCAGCGGCTACATGTCAGGTGCCCGCCAGGAAACGCTTCTCGCGCTCACAAAAAAGCCCGCAGCGACGGCGGGCTTTTTTCAAGCAAGCATCACACCCTTAGATAGGGCGGCTGCCGTACTTGTTATCAGGCTTCTTGGGTGGGTCTGCCACCACATTGGCCTCAACTTCCTGCACTTTGCCACCACGGGAAAGAAACTCCTCCATGGCGCGAGCCAGAGCATCACGCTCTTTATTCTTGGCTTCTACGCTGGGCAGGTCATCAACGGACACCGCAGCCTTGGATTTACCCTTGGCGACCGGAGCCGGTGCATCTTCGCCACCGTCGTCGTCAGCCACGTCATCCGCAGCAGCTTCCAGACCTTCTTCGGTTTCGTCTTCGTCACCTACTTCGAGGTCATCATTTTCCAGATCATCGTCGCTCATGTTCTACCCCATGACTTACGTAAAGCAGATTAGTTAT
>JAKJHY010000201.1 GCA_021648845.1 Mycobacterium sp. MBM
GTGTTATGTCTCAAGACATCGGTGACAGTTCTGCATCAGGACATCGGTGACACTTCAAGGGGTCCTGGTGGTGACACTTCTGCCCTGAAGCTCGGGTGGTGGCTGTCAATGAACCCATCGATCCGCGTGTTCGCCTGGCGATCTCACACTGGCCTGACGACGCGCCCCGTGGAGCGGTCTCGACGTTTTGCGCCGAGTACGGAATCTCCCGAAAGTCGTTCTACGAGTTGCGTAAACGTGCCAAGGAGGACGGTCCGGCGGCTGTGCTCGAACCGCGGACCCGCCGACCGAAGTCGAGCCCGTCGACGCTGAGCGAGGAGGTCAAGACCCAGGCCGTGGCCGTACGGGCTGCGTTGGAGGCATCTGGTTTGGATCATGGGCCGATCAGTGTGTACGAGAAGATGCGCGCGATGGGCCTCGACCAGGTCCCGTCCACAGCGGCGCTGGCCCGCATGTTCCGTGAGGCCGGTGTGGCTCGCGTGGAGCCGAAGAAGAAGCCTCGCTCGGCATGGCGGCGGTTCGTCTACCCGGCCCCGAATGCGTGCTGGCAACTCGATGCCACCGGGTACGTACTGACCGGTGGACGCACGTGTGTGATCTTCCAACTCATCGATGATCACTCCCGCTACGCGGTCGCCTCCCACGTGGCCTGGAGCGAGACCGCCGAGGCGGCGATCACGGTGTTCGACAAGGCCATTGCCGCCCATGGCGTACCGCAGCGACTGCTCTCGGACAACGGACTGGCGCTCAACCCCTCACGGCGCGGGTTCTCCGGCCGGTTCGTCGCACGCATCACACGGTTAGGCGTCGAAGCAATCACCGGAAAGCCCTACAAGCCGACCACCCAGGGCAAGAACGAACGCTTCCACCAAACCCTGTTCCGCTACCTCGACAAGCAACCGCTGGCCGACACCCTGGCCGAACTCCAAAGCCAGGTCGATGCGTTCGACCACATCTACAACACCGAACGACCTCACCAAGGACTCCCCGGGCGTGTCACTCCGCTGACCGCATGGGAAGCGACCGTCAAGGCCCAAGCGCCACGCCCCCAGCCGGACCGGCCACTGTTCGACCGGCCCACCCCCCGACCACGGCCCACCCCACCAGTGCCGTTGGACCTGCCGGCCGATACCCGCGTCAGAAAGATCAACACCGCAGGCACGATCAGGTTGGACTCAGTCACCTACAAAGTCGACGCACAACGCGCGTTCGAGCAGGTCCTCGTCGTCACCGCCGCTGACACCGTCATCATTGCCGACCTGCAAGGCGAGGTCCTCGTCGAGCACGCCAAACCCGCACCTGGAGTCAACTATGTCGGCAACGGCCGACCCAGCGGCCCCCAACCCAAGACCGCAGAACTGTCACCGAAGTCCTGATACATCAACTGTCACCGATGTCCTGATGCAGAACTGTCACCGATGTCCTGATACATCACA
>JAKJHY010000202.1 GCA_021648845.1 Mycobacterium sp. MBM
CCGCCGGCGCAGTAGACGACGGTGGGGCGGGCGGGGTCGAGTTCGTCGAGTCGGGCGGGTAGTTGTCCGACCGGGATCGAGACCGCGCCCGGGATCATTCCGGCGGTGACCTCACCGGGGTTGCGCACATCCACGATCTGCAGATCGGCGATCTGGGCGCGGCGCTCGTCGAAGGCCTTGGCGGTCAGCCGCGATGCCATCTGCACGCGGTCTTGGTGGTCGAACATCACCTCGAATGGGCGGGCCAGATACCCGATGACGCGGTCGAACCCGATGCGCGCCAGCCGGGTCTTGGCCTGCAGTTCCTGGCCGGGTTCGGTGAACAACACGATATCGGCATCGGTGGCGATGACCGATCCGGCGAATTCGGCGTAACGCCCCTCCAACCCGATATTGACCGCGCCGCGCAGGTGCCCCAACGCGAACTCCTCGGGGCCGCGCCCGTCGACCAGGACCGCGCCGGCGGCCATCGCCTCGCGAACCTGGTCGTAGCTCATCGCGGCGGGCATCTTGGTCTCGTCCAACAGTTCGCGGTCTTTGCGGTTGAGGATCGCGTCGTAGACGAAGTAGCTCGGCGCCGGGGGTTGGCCTTCGGTGACCAACGCCATGAAGGTGGCCTTGTCCGGGGCGCGCAACGCGTAGTTCGTCTCCTTCTGCTCCCCGATGGTCGACCACAGATCCGTGGACAGGTTCTTGCCGCAGGCCGAGCCCGCGCCGTGCGCGGGGTACACCCGGGTGGCATCGGGCAGCGTCATCAACTGGGTGTGCAGCGAGTCATAGAGTTTGTCGGCCAGTTCCTCGCGGGTGAACCCGATCGAGGCCAACAGGTCCGGGCGTCCCACGTCACCGATGAACAACGCGTCCCCGGTCAGCACTCCGTAGGGCACCTCATCGTCGGCGTGCTCGTAGACCACGATCGACATCGATTCCGGGGTGTGGCCGGGGGTGTGCCGGAATTCCAGCATCACCTCGCCCAGCGAGTAGCGCTGCCCGTCGGTGACCCCCATCGACTCGAACTCGGTCTCGGCCACCGAGGAGTACACGATCTGGGCGCCGGTGGCCTGGGCCAGTTCCAGATGCCCGGACAGGAAATCGGCGTGGAAGTGGGTTTCGATGACCAACTCGATCGTGTAGCCGTGCTCTTTGGCATCGGCGAGGTACTCGGCCACATCGCGTTGCGGGTCGACGACCACCGCGCGTCCGGTGGTCTCGTCGGCGATCAGGTACGAGGCATGCGACAGGCAGTCCAGGTAGTACTGGATGAACTTCATGATCGGGTGCTCCCTTGCTGGGTTCGGTGGTGGGTACCGCCATCATGGCGATACCCCTACGGGTATGTCAACTACCCCGGGGGGTATCAAAATTCCCTCTTGCGTGTACCCCTGGGGGTATGTCTATCATGGTGGTGACGATACCCCCCACGGTATAGATCG
>JAKJHY010000203.1 GCA_021648845.1 Mycobacterium sp. MBM
CGATTATTACCAGCGGATATGCCGCATTTCAGGCGGCAAATAACTCCGCGATTCTTTTCCGGATCGATTCACAGGAAAAAGGGCTGCTGGCGGGGTTGATTAAGGAAGTTGCGATTAAGTGGTCCGCAGCTCCCGATATGACGCCCCAAACCGTCCTTTATCGACGTCCTGTGGCTCAATTTTCCAATTTTCAGCCCAAAATCGTCTCTTCGTGGCTGATTTTGGCCCTGTTTCAGGCCAATTTCCTCATTTCAGGTAGATCTCGCCTGTGCCCGTATCAATTGGTCAACTCGAACCAGGTTCGCCAGGGTGAATAACATCGCCAGTTGACTGTCATTTTTAGCCAGCCCCTTGTACCTGGCTTTGACGAAACCAAACTGACATTTTACTATCCGAAATGGATGCTCAACCTTCGCTCGGATACTCGCTTTCAGGTATTCGTAACGGATGGCCAGCTTGTTCTTGCGCGGGTGTTGCTTCAATGCATTCACTTTGCCGGGACGCTTGGCGATAAGCCAGTCTGCGCTGACATCGCTGAGCTCATCGCGCTTTTCGGCCCCCTGATAACCAGCATCGGCTGAGATAAATTCCTCATCGCCATGCAGTAACTTGCCAACCTGATTGAGGTCGTGCTCGTTAGCCGCCGTGGTCACCAGACTGTGGGTCAGGCCACTTTTGGCGTCCACGCCAATGTGCGCTTTCATGCCGAAGTACCACTGGTTACCTTTCTTGGTCTGGTGCATGTCTTCATCACGGCTGTTGTGTTTGTTTTTGGTAGAGCTGGGGGCTTGAATGATGGTGGCATCCACCAAGGTGCCCTGGGTCATTAGAACGCCACACTCTGCTAGCCAGTGATTAACGGTACTGAAGATTTTGCGGGCCAGTTCATGCTGCTCCAGCAAATGCCGGAAATTCATGATGGTAGTGCGGTCTGGAATGGCTTTATCCAGTGACAGGCGAGCAAATTGGCGCATGGAGGCGATTTCATAGAGGGCATCTTCCATGGCCTCATCGCTCAGGTTGTACCATTGCTGCATGCAGTGAATACGCAGCATGGTTTCCAGCGGATAGGGCCTGCGACCATTACCGGCCTTGGGATACACAGGCTCGATAACGCCAAGTAATTTGTCCCAGGGAAGCAAGTCATCCATTCTGCCAAGGAAAACTTCTTTGCGGGTCTGGCGGCGTTTACTGGAAAACTCACTGTCGGCAAAAGTCAGTTGCTGGCTCATCCGGTTACTCATTCTGGGTTCAGGTTACAACACGATGATCTCACATCTCGGACTTATTCGCACCTTCCTTAACGAAACGGATAATAAAGAAGAGCGCCGCTATCCCCGCTGGGACATTGATGAAAAACACCGCCGGCCAGCCCCATTGTCCGGTAAGCCAGCCACCGCAGGCCGGTC
>JAKJHY010000204.1 GCA_021648845.1 Mycobacterium sp. MBM
GTTTTCGGGGAAGCCGAGGTTGATGCCGCCGTGGGAGGGGTCTAGCCAGCGGGTGGTGATGGCTTTTTGGCGGGTGAAGAAGTTGACGCCGTCCATGCCGTGGGCGTGGCTGTCGCCGAAGAGGGAGGCTTTCCAGCCGCCGAAGCTGTAGTAGGCCATGGGGACGGGGATGGGGACGTTGATGCCGACCATGCCGACTTCGACTTCGTTTTGGAAGCGTCGGGCGGCGCCGCCGTCGTTGGTGAAGATGGCGGTGCCGTTGCCGTAGGGGTTGGTGTTGATCAGTTCCAGGGCTTGGTCGTAGGTGTCTACGCGCAGGACCGAGAGGACGGGGCCGAAGATTTCGTCGGTGTAGACGCTCATGTCGGGGGTGACGTGGTCGAGCAGGGTGGGCCCGAGCCAGAATCCGGCCGGATCCCGCTCGGCGTTTGCCTCGCTCATGACGGTGCGGCCGTCGACGACGACCTTGGCGCCGTCGGCTTCGCCGGCGTCGATGTAGGAGGCGACCTTGTCGCGGTGGGCTTGGGTGACCAGGGGTCCCATATCGGTGTCGCGGGTGCCGTCGCCGGTTTTGAGGCCGGTGGTGCGTGCGGTGATTTTGGCGACCAGGTCGTCGGCGATGGGGCCGACGGCCACGCAGGCGCTGATGGCCATGCAGCGTTCGCCTGCGGAGCCGAAGCCGGCGTTGACCATGGCGTCTGCGGCCAGGTCGAGGTCGGCGTCGGGCAGGATGACGGCGTGGTTTTTTGCGCCGCCGAGGGCTTGGACGCGTTTGCCGGTGGCGGTGGCGGTGGTGTAGACGTACTGGGCGATCGGGGTGGACCCGACGAAGCTGATGGATTTGACCTTGGGGTTGGTGAGCAGTTCGTCGACGACGGTCTTGTCACCTTGTAGGACGTTGAACACGCCGTCGGGTAGGCCGGCTTCTTTCCAGAGTGCGGCCAGCCACAGTGAGGCGGAGGGGTCTTTTTCCGAGGGTTTGAGGATGACGGTGTTGCCGCAGGCGATGGCGACGGGGAAGAACCACATGGGGACCATGGCGGGGAAGTTGAACGGGGAGATGATGCCGACGGGGCCCAGGGGTTGGCGGATGGAGTAGACGTCGACCTTGGTGGAGGCGTTCTCGGTGAATCCGCCCTTGAGCAGATGGGGGATGCCGCAGGCGAATTCGACGACTTCTTGGCCGCGGGCGACTTCGCCGAGGGCGTCGGAGACGACCTTGCCGTGTTCGGAGGTGATGATCTCGGCGAGTTCGCCCTTGCGTTGGTTGAGTAGCTCGCGGAAGGCGAACAGCACGCGCACCCTGTTGGCCAGGCTGGTGTCGCGCCAGGCGGGGAAGGCCGCGGCGGCGGCGTCGATGACCGCGCGGGCGTCGGCGACGCTGCCCAGGGCCACCTG
>JAKJHY010000205.1 GCA_021648845.1 Mycobacterium sp. MBM
TGAACCACCCCGGGTTTGATGCACACCTTCTTTCGAGGGAAGGTTGTTTGCATCATGCCGAAGAAGTACGACGACGAGTTCAAGGCCCGGGCGGTGCGGTTGGTCATCGACCATGCCGAGGAGTACGACACCCGGACGGCCTGCATCACCGCGGTGGCCAAGCGGTTGGGAGTGTCCTACGAAACGCTGCGCCGCTGGGTCAACCAGGCCGCGGTCGACACCGGCCAGCGTGACGGGATAGCCACCGATACCGCACGTGAGTTGCGCGAACTCAAACGCAAGAACCGCGAGCTTGAGGAAACCATCGAAATCCTCAAGGCCGCAACAACTTTCTTCGCGCGGGAGAGCGACCCGCGACACCGCTGATCTGTGCGTTCATCGCCGAGCATCGTGCTCGGTTCGGGGTCGCTCCGATCTGCCGCGTGCTCACCGAGCACGGCTGCCAGATCGCCCCGAGAACCTTCTACGCCTGGCTCACCCGGCCCCCATCCGCACGCACCCTGTGGGACACCGTCATCGCCGAAGTGCTGGCCGGCTACTACGAACCCGACGAGCACGGCCGACGCACACCGGAGTCGCTCTACGGTGCGGTCAAGATGTGGGCCCACCTGCAGCGCCAGGGCATCACCGTGGCCCGCTGCACCGTGGAGCGCCTCATGCGGGCCAACGGCTGGCGTGGGGCCACCCGCCGCAAGAAGGTCCGCACGACCATCGCCGATCCCGCCGCGGCGCGGGCCGCCGATCTGGTCAAGCGGCAGTTCCGGGTGCCGGCCCCCAACGTGCTGCTGGTGGCGGACTTCACCTACGTGCGCCTGTCGGGCGGGGCGTTCGTGTACACCGCGTTCGCCATCGACGCCTACGCCGGCCGGATCGTGGGATGGACCTGCTCAGCCAGCAAGGAAGACCGCTTCGTCCGCCAGGCGATCCGCCATGCCGCACAACTCCGCAGTGACGAGGGTAATCCATTGTTGGGCAACACTATTCACCACAGCGACGCGGGCTCGCAATACACGTCCGTGCGGTTCGGGGAAACACTCGCACTGTCCGGACTGGTGGCCTCCATCGGCACGGTCGGGGATGCCCTCGACAACGCTCTGGCAGAGACGACCATCGGGCTCTACAAGACCGAAGCCCTCCGCGACAACTCACCGTTCCGACGCGGCCCGCTGCACCGCCTGGCCGAGGTGGAACTGCTGACCGCCGAGTGGGTGCACTGGTACAACACCGACCGGCTCATGCACCGCCTGGGCCGAATCCCACCCATCGAGTACGAGACTGTCCACTACGCTACAAACGCCGCCCGATCAGAGGCTGCGCACCAGTAACCGGTGTGCATCAAACCCGGGGTGGTTCA
>JAKJHY010000206.1 GCA_021648845.1 Mycobacterium sp. MBM
TTCGCTGGACTATGTGGCCCACGGGGTGATGCGGTACGAGGTGGCAGGGCAGCGTTTTATGTCGCCGCCGCAGTACGCGTTGTGGATTCCACCCCACACGGAGCACAGCTCCTATAACGCGCAGGCGATTGTTTACCGTTCGGTGTATCTGGACGTGGCGCATTGTCAGCATTTGCCGAGCCAGCCGGTCACGCTGGCGATCAGCGATATTCTCAAAGCCATCCTCAGCGATTTCGCACGCCGTGACGTCAACATTCCCCAGGGTGAGGCTGACAAACGGCTGGCCCACGTATTGGTCGATCAACTGAGCCAGGCGTCGGTGCATCAATGTTATTTGCCCTACGCCAATCACCCGGGTTTGGGCGTGGTGCTGGCCGCGCTGCAACATCAGCCCGGCGACAACCGCCCGTTGGGGCAATGGGCCGCACAGGTGCATGTGAGTGAACGCACATTGGCGCGGCTGTTTGTGCGCGAGTTGGGCATGAGTTTTGGTGAGTGGCGCCAGCGCCTGCGGTTTTTGGCGGCCATCGAGGCGCTGGAATCGCCACGCAGCGTGCAGGACATTGGCTTTGACATGGGCTACAGCACCGCGTCGGCGTTTATTGCGATGTTCCAACGCCAGGCCGGTTGCACGCCTGAGCAGTACCGGCGTCAGGCGCGGCATGTTTGATCGCACAGAGGAAGCTGTAACAGAGTTTGTCTACACTGCGATGAAGTCCGTGGCCATCCGGCACGGCGTAAGGAGAAAACTCCATGAAAATGCTGCGTGTTCCTTTGCTGCTGCTGGGTGTGTTGCTGTGCTCCCAGGGGTTTGCGGCCACGGCCCAACAAAACAAAATGACCCGTTGTAACGCAGATGCCAGCGCCAAAACCCTCAAGGGCGATGAGCGTAAAGCATTCATGAGCGCCTGCCTCAAAGCCAAACCGGCCGGTGCTGCCACGCAGCAGGAAAAAATGAAAACCTGCAACGCCACCGCAGGCACCCAAGCGCTTAAAGGCGACGCCCGCAAAGCCTTCATGAGCACGTGCTTGAAGAGCAAATAATGCACTGAACCGGCGTAGTCGCTGCCGCAGGCTGCGAAGAGTTGCGCAGCAGCGCGTTCATTCAGACGCGCCTCTAACCCTTCGCCGCTTGCCTATCGACCCGATATGAGGCGTGCACACGCCTGCGCCAGTCACAAGTTGTAGTGATCCCCGTCGAAGGCTGGCAGACTGCCCATCCTTTCGCGCTGCTTGTTTTGAGGCTGTATGCCATCGTTTTCTCAGCGTCACATTCTGCTGGCCAGCTACATCATTATTGCGGGCGGCTTGCTGCTGGTTTTTCCTTTGCGTCTGTTAC
>JAKJHY010000207.1 GCA_021648845.1 Mycobacterium sp. MBM
CGAGACCGTCGCAGGCGCGGGTTGCTCGTCAACCATGTCCCGATGACGAACGGTCAAAGATGTCCTGAACCCATACACGTCAGCGTTCGACGAAGCCGGCGATAATCGGCACCAGAGTGGTCGTCTCGGCGGTACTTCCCTCGAAACAACCGATCTCCAAAGGGAAACCACTGCGATCCACCAGCGGTCCGACCACAATTTGAGGGTCGACCCGCCGTTCTTTGCTGAACCCCACCTTGCGCAGCTCATCCTCCGATTCAGCCTCGATATACAAGGTCGTAACGTCATAGAGCAACAGGGACAGCCCACCGCAATCACGGGAGTAGTCAAAGCACTTCGGGTCAAGTCCCGGGAAGTGGTGTAGTGCTGCGTGATCCGGTGTGTTAAGCGGTGAGTGCGGGCATGTCGTCGGCTCCTATTTCGGGGTTGTCGTTGGTGATGGTGGTTAGGCGGCAGCGGGCCAGGATGTCGAGGCCGAGGTAGCGGCGGCCTTCGGCCCATTCATCGTTCTGTTCGGCCAAGACGGCGCCGACGAGGCGGACGATGGCGTCGCGGTTGGGGAAGATGCCGACCGCATCGGTGCGGCGGCGGATCTCTTTGTTGAGTCGTTCGGCGGGGTTGTTGGACCAGATCTGGGTCCAGATGTCTTTGGGGAATGCGGTGAAGGCAAGGATGTCTTCGCGTGCAGCGGCCAGGTGGTCGGCCACGGCGGGCAGTTTGTCGGTGACGTAGTCGATGAGCCGGTCGAACTGCGCGGCCACCGCGGGTGCGTCCGGTTGGTCATAGACGCTGTGCAGCATGGCTTTGACCGCTGGCCACATGGAGAAATTGTCAATACCTGTGGATCGGGTTGTTCAGGCGACCTCCGTTCCGGGTTGTTCGGCGCCGTCGGTGGGCGGCTGTGTTGGGGTGATCTCGGTGGGGCGTTCGAGCAGCTTTCCCTTGTGGAAGACCGCGCCGGCGCGGACCAAAGCGACCAGGTGTGGGGCGTTGACGGCGCGCCAGCGGGCCGCGGCGGCGTCGATGAGCTTGTAGGCCATAGCCAGTCCGGCCGCGCGTGATCCCGGGCCTTTGGTGACCTTGGTGCGCAAACGCACTGTGGCGAAGGTGCTTTCGATCGGATTCGTGGTGCGTAGGTGAATCCAATGTTCGGCCGGGTAGTGGTAGAACTCCAGCAGGGTGTCCAGATCGTCGGTGATCTTGGCGACCGCTTTAGGATACTTGGCCCCGAAGTCGACCTCGAAGGCTTTGACCGCGAGCTGGGCCTTGTCGATATCCTCGGCGTTGTAGATCTC
>JAKJHY010000208.1 GCA_021648845.1 Mycobacterium sp. MBM
TCAACCGATCCGCCTGTTGGCGCAGCCGAACTACGAAGGCGCCTACGATATAGACCAAGACCCGCTGTGGACGCACATGCCCCAAGCGCTACCGATTGACGTATTGGCCTGGTACCAGTGCGACCACTTAGGCACGCCGCAAGAACTCACCGACCCCAACGGCCAACTCGCCTGGAGTGCGCAGTACAACGCCTGGGGTGAGATAAAAGAACAGCGTTCGGAATGGGCACAGCGTGAGGGCCTGACCAATCCGATCAGATTTCAGGGCCAGTACCACGATCACGAAACGGGGCTGCACTACAACCGCTATCGGTACTATGATCCCCGGGTTGGGCGGTTTATCAGCAAAGACCCGATCAGCTATGCGGGTGGGTTGAATCTGTATGCGTATGCGCCGAATCCTACGGGGTGGGTTGATCCGCTGGGACTATCAACCATTCCTAAAAAGGGAAGATATCACGGTCCTAAACCTTTATATGAAAACCCAGGGCATCATGATCCGTCTTCGGGGAACTTTAGAGGTGGAGGGTCAAAAACATCAGTTCTTCCTAAAGATGCAGAGTCGCTGTACAAAAAAGCAATCCCGGACGCAGAAGGTAAGCACTGGTATGCGATGGATGAAAATGGAGTTACTCACCGTTTTGGGAACAGTAATGACGGAAACGTTCATTAGAATGGCGACACATCGCAGAACCGTGGTATCCCAGTACCTCCTGAAGTCGATAAAAGGTTCGTATCCAGGAAAAAGAATTACTTGTGTGGGAGGTATAAGAAATGAAATATCCCATCATTGAAATTGGGCTTAATCTCTCAACTGTCGGCGATTACTTGTTCTCACAGTGCAGATTTGTTTTTCAGTCTGTGAATGTTGGCGATTATGAACAAATAGTTCTTGCAAAAAACCTTCTGTTCTCACTTGAGGACTTAGAAGCGCGCCTTGATAATGTCTGTGCCGAAGAGTGCTTTGCTGAAGAAATTAACGATAGATTGGACCTCGTAATAAAACATGATATTCGCAACTGCTGCCTTCCTCTTGGTATTGAATCTTTCGATGGCTATAAAGCCGCCTTTTTCAAACTGTTAGGCGAGCACCATATTGCAATAAGACCATGGGGGAGCAGTCTATTTATTGAGAAGCTAGATCCTTTGCAGTATCGAGACACAATAAATAACAACATATCTTGTCTAAGAGAGCGCATAACTGCAAATAAAGGGGGCGGGAGGCTGCAAGAGAGTGACAGCCATCAGGGCCGGTGAGATACAGACTCGCACGGACTATGCCA
>JAKJHY010000209.1 GCA_021648845.1 Mycobacterium sp. MBM
GGGGTGATGAGTTCGCCGTGCTGATCGAGCACTGTAATCAGGTCGCGCAAGCCGCCGGTTTTGCCCAAAAAGTGCTGGAGGTGATGAAGGGCGCGTTCATCATTGATAGCCACCAGCTTTTCATGAGTGCCAGCGTTGGCATCAGCTTATTTCCTAACGATGCCTTGAATGCCGAGCAATTGTTGCGCAATGCCGACTCGGCCCTGTTTAAAGCCAAAAGCGCCGGGCGCGAAGGCTACGCCTTGTACACCGAAGAGTTGACGGCCCATGCGCAATACCGCATTGAGGTGGCCAGCGATTTGCGCCGTGCGCTGGAGCAGCATGAGCTGCGCGTGTATTTCCAGCCGGTGCATGACTTGACCACCAGCCGCCTGGTCGGCGTTGAGGCGCTGGTGCGCTGGCAACACCCGCAGCGGGGATTGGTGGCGCCGGGAGAGTTTATCCCGATCGCCGAGCGTACCGGGCTGATTGCCGAAATCGACGCCTGGGTGCTGGAGCAAGCGTGCTGGCAAATGTGCCAATGGCAGGCAGCGGGGGTGAATTTGTCATTTGTGGCGGTGAACATTTCCAGTCGCCTGTTTGCACGGCCAGAGTTGTACCAATTGGTCTCGACTGTGTTGGCCGACACGGGACTCGACCCTGCATTGCTGGAGCTGGAAGTGACTGAAAGCGCGGTCATGGACAACTCCGAAGTGGCGCTTGAGCAGATGCACCGTCTGCGTGAGCTGGGCCTGCGACTGGCCATTGATGACTTCGGTACCGGTTTTTCATCGCTGCTGCGGCTCAAGCAATTACCTGTGCAGAAGCTCAAGATCGATCAGGGGTTTGTCGCGGGGCTGCCGGGTGACGATGACGACGTGGCGATTGTGCGTGCGGTGATCGCATTGGCCCAAAGCATGGGCATGCAGGTGCATGCAGAGGGGATCGAGCACGTCGAGCAGGCGCAGTTCCTGCTCGACTACAACTGCGACCTGGGGCAAGGCTATTGGTTTGGCCGCCCGATGCCCGCCCGTGAACTGGACTGGCAGCGGGCGCCAACGATTCGCCCCTGAGCCGTGGCTCAGTTTTTCTCGGGGGGTAACTCAGGGAGTGCGCGCAACGCGGCTTCGTACCACTCGGTATTAAAAGCGCGGTCTTCTTCGAGGATCGCGTCAATCTCCACAGCCAGCACGTGGGCCATCATGTTCAAAATATCTTCACGCTCGTAGCCCACCAGCGTCAGCTTGTTGAACGTGGCTTTGGCCGCTGGCGGGTTATCG
>JAKJHY010000210.1 GCA_021648845.1 Mycobacterium sp. MBM
CGCCGTCAGAGATATCCACAGGTGCAACCAGTGAGTTGTTGGAACCAATGAATACATCTGCGCCCAACACTGTCTTCCACTTATTGGCACCGTCGTAGTTGCAGGTAATGGTCCCGGCGCCGATATTGGTGCGCGCCCCCACTTCAGCATCGCCCAGGTACGTCAGATGGCCACACTTGGCGTCTTCACCGAGGTGGGCATTTTTCAGCTCAACAAAGTTACCCACATGGGCACGGGCATCAAGCACGCTACCTGGTCGTAATCGGGCGAATGGGCCTGCATCGCTGCCCTCGCCCATGATGGCACCGTCCAGATGACTATTAGCTTTGACCACGACACCTTTGCGCAAGGTGCTGTCCTTGATCACGCAATTAGGACCAATCACCACATCGTCTTCAATCACCACGCGACCTTCGAGGATCACGTTAATGTCGATCAGCACATCACGCCCAACGCTGACTTCGCCGCGCACATCAAAGCGCGCCGGGTCGCGCAAGGTCACACCCAATGCCATCAGACGGCGGCCTTCACGCAACTGATAGTGACGTTCCAGTTCACTGAGTTGCTTGCGGTCGTTGGCGCCCTGTACTTCCATCGGGTCCAGCGCATGTTCGGTGGCCACGACCAAACCATCGTTCACCGCCATCGCGATCACATCGGTCAGGTAATACTCGCCCTGTGCATTGTTGTTCGACAGGCGGCTCATCCAGTCCGCTAAGCGATGGGCCGGCAACGCAAGAATCCCGGTATTGCCTTCCGAGATTGTGCGTTCAGCTTCGCTCGCGTCCTTGTGCTCAACGATGGCACTGACCTTGCCGCTCGCATCACGCACGATACGGCCATAACCGGTCGGGTCTGCCAGGTTGACGGTCAGCAGGCCCAGTTGCTCGGGGCCGACTTGCTTGAGCAGGCGTTGCAGAGTCTCAACTTCGATCAACGGGACATCGCCGTACAGGATCAGCACGTTTTGTGCCGTTATAAACGGCAGTGCCTGAGCCACGGCGTGGCCGGTGCCCAACTGCTTGTCTTGCAGCACAAAATTCAAGTCTTCTGCGGCCAGACGTTCGCGGACTAGTTCAGCCCCATGGCCGATCACTACGTGAATACCGGTTGGCTTGAGTTGGCGGGCGCTGTGGATAACATGGCCCAACATGGAATTGCCGGCCACCGGGTGCAATACCTTGGGCAAGGCCGAACGCATGCGGGTGCCCTGACCTGCGGCGAGAATGACGATATCGAGAGACATGACTG
>JAKJHY010000211.1 GCA_021648845.1 Mycobacterium sp. MBM
TGAGGGGGACCCGTTTGGTGGTCCAGTCGTTATGCGACTTTCGGTTGGTGGGTCGCCGACCACTGTAGGGCAAACTCGGCGGGGGTGAGTTCGCCGTGGGCGGTGTGGGGCCGGTTGGCGTTGTAGTCGTGGCGCCAGTCCTCGATGATCACGCGGGCCTCCAGCAGGGAGTCGAAGCGCCACGAGTTGAGCAGTTCGTCGCGCAGTCGGCCGTTGAACGATTCGATGAAGGCGTTCTGCCACGGCGATCCAGGATCAATGAAAAGTGAACCGGCACCGTTGAATCGACACCAATCACTTACCGCATGCGCTACGAACTCCGGCCCGTTGTCGAAGCGCACGTAGTGGGGTGCCCCATGGACGAGCGCCAGCCGATCGAGCACGGCGACCACACCGTCGGCGTCGATGGATCGGTTGACCTCGATCGCCAGGGCTTCCCGGGTGAATTCGTCGATGACGTTGAGCATCTTGAGGGTGCGCCCATCGGCGGTGGTGTCGAACTGAAAGTCCATCGCCCAGATCACGTTCGGACGAATCGGCGACATCGCCCCCACAGCGACCCCGATCCCCGTCAGCCGCTTCTTGCGACGGCGCTGTGGCACCCGCAAGCCCTCCTCGCGCCAGAGCCGGCGGATGCGCTTGTTGTTGGCCTTCCAGCCCGCCCGGCGGGCCATCTTGGCGGCGCGGCGCCATCCCCAGCGAGGCCGGTCGGTGGAGAACCGGCGCAGCCAGGCCCGCAACTCGGCCTCCTCGGTAGGCATCGGCGGCGGTGCCAGCCGCATTGTGGAGCGGTGCAGACCGACCACCGTGCAGGCGCGGCGCTCGGACACCCCGAACCGCTCACGCAGCATGGTCGCTGCGCGGCGTTTGCGGTTCGGGGTCAGAAGTTTCCCGACCCGATCTCCTTGAGCATGTCGATGTCGAGGGCCTGATTGGCGACCAGCTTCTTGAGCCGGGCGCTCTCGGCCTCGAGCTCCTTGAGGCGCTTGGCGTCGTTGGCCTTCATGCCGCCGTACTGCGCCAGCCAGCGATGCCACGTCGATTCCGCGATCTCCAGATGCCGGCACACCTCGGCCAACTCCTGGCCCGACGCGAGCAGCTTGTTGCCCTCGGCGAGCTTGCGGATGATCTGATCCGGCGTATGCCGCCGGCGCTTGTTCGATGCCATGTCGTTGCTGATTCTTCCTGCCCAAACACTCGGGCAACAGAGTCCCACAACGACTGGACCACTACAGAGGGCTCACCTCA
>JAKJHY010000212.1 GCA_021648845.1 Mycobacterium sp. MBM
GACAGGTTGACCCCGTGCAGGAAAAACACCAGAAACACACCGATGTTGATCACCCATTCGGCGTGCATGGCGCCACCTGTGCTGCCGAAACGCGGAAACACATACGCCAGCAATGTCGCCAGCAACATGCCGCACAGAAACCAGTCGGTGAATACGCGTTTTAAGTGTTTGAGCACGGACATGGCAGGTACCGGGACATTGTAAGAATTGATGACATAGCCTAACGTCGGCCTTAATAGTCGTCTTGCGATATAAGGCCAATCCATGCCGCCAAACGGACAACGTGGCCCTCAGCGGGCAATACCTGAGCTTGCTGTGCTGCCGCGACCGCTCTATGCGCGTGCCGAGAGTTTGGGCGCCGGTTCGTGGACGCCACGCCATCAGCACGATTGGGTGCAGTTCTCCTACGCCATTAGCGGCGTGCTGGGCGTGCATACCGACGAAGGCAGCTTCTTTGCGCCACCGCAGTGGGGCATCTGGATTCCGGCGGGGCTGGAGCATGAGGTGCTCACCTCGATGCGCGCGGAAATGCGCAGCTTGTATGTGCGCCGCGAGGATTGTCTTTGGGCGCCCGAACAGTGCCGGGTGCTGGAGGTCACGCCACTGGCCCGCGAGTTGATTAAAAGCTTTTGTGCATTGCCGGTGAACTACCCCGAAGGTGGTAGCCCTGAGCAGCGGCTGGTGCAGGTGCTGCTGGACCAGTTGGCGAACTTGCCTGAGGTCGGTTTTTCGTTGCCGTTACCGCGTCATGGGCGATTGCTGGTGTTGTGCAATGAATTAATTGCAACGCCCGATGCCGAAGTCAACGTGGGGTTGTGGTCGGCCCGTTTGGGCATGTCAGACAAAACCCTGATGCGATTGTTTCAGCGTGAGACAGGTTTGAGCTTTCGCGGCTGGCGTCAGCGGGCGCGCTTACTGGCCTCATTGCGGGTGTTGGAGGAGGGCGGGCATGTCACTCGTGCCGCTCTGTCCTGCGGGTATGAGTCCACTTCGGCGTTTATCGCGGCGTTCAAAAAAATGTTTGGCTTTACACCGGGGGAGCTGTTTCGCCAAGGTTGAGGCCGCAAGGATTAGACGCTGTTCAAAATCTGGCGCTCGTCTATCATCCAGAGCGTTTGACGCACGAGGCGACAGACGAGATTTATCTGCACAGGGAGTGCTTGCAAGCGACTTGGAACACGGTGCCCCTCTCCCCGAGATGCGCGGATTGCCGTATAACGAGTGACATTCGC
>JAKJHY010000213.1 GCA_021648845.1 Mycobacterium sp. MBM
GGGTCAGCAGGGCGTACTCCGCGCTCTTTAGCCAGGGTTGCTCTTCGCTGTAGCCATACAGCCCTTTGTCGAGCAAGTTGAGGCCGCCCGCGTCGGTCTTGCTGATGTCGATATCGGATTTGGACGATAACTTGGCATTGATTTGCGCCTGCACCACGCTGTAAATCGACAGCTCACCGGTCAGCTCTTTCAGCTCATCGCGCAGCTTGAGGCGCTTGGCATCTTGCTTCTCCAGCACCCCGACATACACATCGATCACGTCATCGTCGAGTCGATCCGCCGTGAGGCCAAAATGGTTGAGCGCTAAAAAGTCGCTCAGTGGCCACGCGGTGTGGGGGTGGGCGTTGGCATACTCGGTGAGGGTTTTTTTCACGCCGTTAAGGCCGTTTTGCAGCTGGCTTGCATACCCGCCATTGGCAAGCTTGGCGTCGGGCGGCAGCAAAAAGGCCAACACTTTGTTCATCTGTGCCGACGTCAACTCGGTGCCTTCGTGGGACACGCGGATCTTGAGCGTTGCGAGCAGGCTTTGAAGCTCGGTCAGCGCCGCCGCATCGTGACCGCGCAGTTGGTCCAGCGCAGTGCTGGTCACATCGCTGAGAAATTGAGTGGTGTGGGTGTAGTGGCTGATGCTCATGCTGAGTCCTTAAACCATAAGGCCGCGCATCCGGGCAGGGCGCCGCATGCGGCTACCTTCTTCGGCGGCGGGACGTTGGGCGGCGCGCATGCGCTCGACTTCCTTGAGCAATTCTTGCTCGGCGGCTTCAATCAAACGACTCGGACCTGGGCGAAACACCCGGTCGCGCACCTCGGGAGAGAGCCCCAGGCCCTCCCACATTTCCGAGAGCAAACGGCTGCGCTGTGCATTGTTTTCAATGGCCAGTTTTGCCGCCTGGACGGTATGTGCATGGGTGCAAGGGTCTTTGTTCATGCGCTCTATAGTAGGGATAGCGCGCGGGCCTTCCTGTCAGGCACGGTCGAGTTTTTGTCGTTTTCGCATGTCTTGTAATGAGCACACGCGGTTGGCGTCCAGCTCGAACCAGCCGGGTTGTGGCTCGCGGGCACCGGCCCAGCGTTGATAGAAACGGCCCAGGCGCGCACCGGCCAACGGGCTGTCGGCCAGCACTTGGACATTGCCGTACAACCAGGCAGGCGCTGGCAGCATGCTGCGCGCCGCTTCGGCCAACACGTACAGTGCAGCAAACGGGTTGGCCAGCCCG
>JAKJHY010000214.1 GCA_021648845.1 Mycobacterium sp. MBM
AGCAACGCTCACCACAGCGCGACATCACCGACATTTTTGCCGAAGTGTATCGAGCAGAACCTGACGCGTCGGATGGACGGTGAGACAGACATGACCAAAACAATCACAAAAAACTCATCAAAACCGTATACGCCGACAACACACCGGGCTGGCGATATCAAAAAAATGCTGACCGGAACTGAGACGTATCTGGCGCCCTTACCTTTGCCTACAGATGCCCAGCCGTACTGTCCGTCTATCAGTGACTTTAATGATGTGTATCTGGACTTTGGCGGGGGGAAGCCCAACGTTTTTTCTTATCAATTGAATTTGGGAGGGCCATTTACCTGCGCGTGTTTGATCGGTTTAGGAGGGCCATTACTGGCCATTTTCTTAGGGGTGTTTTTTGGACATAACCTTAAAGAAAGTTGGGAATTTTCAACGGATCTCTTCTGGCTCTCAAGAGAGTACGCACTCTATATATGGCTGACTGGTTCGGCTTTTTGCTTAGCCATCTGGCTCTACCACCACGCCCTCTACACCAAAGTTATCCCCACCCGTTTCAACCGTCAGCGCCGCGAAGTCTGTTTCACACCGCATGACTCAAACGAGCCGTTATTTGTCCCGTGGGAAGCGTTGTCCACGTGGGTGGTGCAGTCGCAGAGCGCTACGCAATATGGCGTGACCCGCCAATACGGTCTGGGCATGGGGTTTGAACATGAGGGCGAGTTAGTCAGTCTTGAGTTCCAGTGCGGCGGACTGCCATTGGCCATCGCTCATTGGGAGGCTGTGCGCGGTTACATGGAGTACGAACTGGACGATCTCAAGGCCATTCAGGACCCGCTGGAACTTCAAGGCCCTGACGATCCATCCCACGAAGGGCTGCACACGTTCCGCAATGCACGCGCCGCCATGCACCGTCGCTGGCGTGAGAAGGAGGTGGGATGGGTGTACGCGTTTTTCTGGTACGTCTATCACGTCATGACGTTCTGGACGCTGCCCAACCGTTTGGTCGAATGGGAAATAAAACGCATCGCCAAAGTCGGCCGCCGCGCCCTGCCACAGGCCATGCGCGAATGGTCGAAACCCTTGCCACACGAACACAGGGCCACACCCAGCCACGACCTGTTGCGTTTAAGCGCCAACGTCAGGGCCTTGCAGCAACGCTCACCACAGCGCGACATCACCGACATTTTTGCCGAAGTGTATCGAGCAGAACCTGACGCGTCGGATGGA
>JAKJHY010000215.1 GCA_021648845.1 Mycobacterium sp. MBM
ACTACCAGCGGCTGCACCAGGCCCATGAGTGCATCGCCAGCCTGTTGCTCGGGAAGCGTGCGGCGTGATGATTGCATCGAACACCTTTATGGCCCGCCTTGTCCCGCTGCTTTGTGTTGCAGTGGGTCAGGCGCAGGCCGCGCTGTTGTTGGGCTGTCCCACCGTCCCGCTTAAAAGTGCCTCCCGCCCATGTGAGCGTAGCGGGCAGACATACGCGCGCTTCACGCGCACGCGTGTTTTTATAAATCTCTCTTTATACGAGGAAAAGGTAAAAGAAGTAGGACAGTGGGCACAGCCTTTGATTTAGGCGCTCTCCCTTGTCCCACCTCGAATGTGAACAGTGGGGCAGGGCAGACAGGCCCCAAAAGCGTTAGCCGGGGTGATGTATTCGCCGACATTTGCGGGGCATTCACCCGCCTAACCCACTTATTCACCGGTGGCATTAAAACCCGCTTGCTGCCACCGGAATCCACCTGTAAAAAGTAGCCATCTTCGATAGGTGCGACCGCAGAGAGCGGCAGGCACCCACCACTAAACCCGGCCCTTGTGCCGGGTTTTTGCGTTTATGGGGCAGGCGATGACAACAGAGCAACAAGCGTTAGCTGATATGCCGATCTGGTTACTGATCGTCCTGTCCATGATCGGTGGCGTGTCCGGCGAGATGTGGCGAGCAGACAAGGACGGGGCGCGAGGCTGGTCACTGGTGCGGCGCTTGGTCTTGCGCTCCGGTGCCTGCGTGGTGTGCGGGTTGTCGACAATGATGTTGTTGCACGTCAACGGCGTTTCACTCTGGGCGTCTTCGGCGCTGGGCTGCCTCACGGCCATGGCCGGGGCGGATGTGGCCATCGGGCTATATGAGCGTTGGGTTGCCAAGCGGCTGGGTGTTTGTGACGTGCCGCCATCGGATCGCTCGTAATAATCCCCGGATGTTCAAAACCTGCCGGGGACCCTGGGGAATATCCACGGGTACGGGGCAGGAAACCCGCGGGAAAGCGTAACTGGCTGGCCTTCAAACTTAGTTAACTGCGGTTAACAGTTAACTGCCTGTATTCATTGGGTTAACTGGTAGTTCAATCATGGAATTTCTAACCAAGTCGGCCTATGCCGCGAGTCGTAATTGGTCCAAGGCTTGGGTGTCCAAGCTCGCTAAGCAGGATCGTTTGGTGTTGTCTCCTGAGGGGCTTGTTGATGTGGCAGCAACGAATGCCTT
>JAKJHY010000216.1 GCA_021648845.1 Mycobacterium sp. MBM
GGCTACAAAACCACACCACTAGCTCACAACAATAAAAATGACCGAGGTGTTGCATGTCCGATTTAACTGAAGCGCGCATACCCGCCGTGACCGCCCCGCCGCCTATTCAGCGGTTGCCGATGTTGCAATTGATTCTGGTGGGTTTGCAGCACGTGTTGCTCATGTACGGGGGCGCCGTGGCCGTGCCGCTGATCATCGGACAAGCCGCTGGCCTGAGTCGTGAGGAAATTGCTTTTCTGATCAACGCCGACTTGTTGGTGGCGGGGATCGCAACCATCGTGCAGTCGCTGGGCATTGGCCCTATGGGCATCCGCATGCCGGTGATGATGGGCGCCAGTTTTGCGGCGGTGGGCAGTATGGTGGCGATGGCCGGTATGCCGGGTATCGGCATGACCGGCATTTTCGGTGCCACCATTGCAGCTGGCTTCTTCGGGATGATCATTGCGCCCTTCATGTCCAAAGTGGTGCGCTTCTTCCCGCCACTGGTGACCGGCACGGTCATCACCTCAATTGGTTTGTCGCTGTTTCCGGTCGCCGTCAACTGGGCGGGCGGCGGCAGCAGTGCTGCACAATTCGGCTCTCCGGTGTTTCTGTGCATTGCGGCATTGGTGCTGGGCACCATCTTGCTGATCAACCGTTTCATGCGTGGCTTCTGGGTCAATATTTCAGTGTTGATCGGTATGGCGCTGGGCTATGTGCTGTCGGGTGCGATGGGCATGGTTGACCTAAACGGCATAGGTAACGCGCCGTGGTTCCAGGTGGTCACACCCTTGCATTTCGGCATGCCTGAGTTCCATCTGGCGCCGATCTTGTCGATGTGCCTGGTGGTGGTGATCATTTTTGTCGAGTCCACCGGGATGTTTCTGGCGCTGGGCAAGATCACCGGTCAGGAAGTCACCCCGCGCATGCTGCGCCGCGGCTTGCTGTGTGACGCAGGCGCCTCCTTTCTGGCCGGGTTCTTCAACACCTTCACCCATTCCTCCTTCGCCCAAAACATCGGCCTGGTGCAGATGACCGGCGTGCGCTGCCGTTCGGTGACGATCATGGCGGGGGTGTTTTTGATCACCCTGAGCTTGCTGCCTAAAGCCGCCTTTTTGGTGGCTTCGATTCCGCCAGCGGTATTGGGCGGCGCAGCCATTGCAATGTTCGGCATGTTGGCGGCGACCGGCATAAAAATC
>JAKJHY010000217.1 GCA_021648845.1 Mycobacterium sp. MBM
TGCCATCGGCAGTGCGTTTGCCGAAATACAGCAGGTGATCATTCCAGGCGTTGTACAGCCTCAAGCCCAAGTGGCTATGCAAGGCCGGGTTTTGCCGACGAATCCGGTTGAGCTGGGCAATTTCAGCCACGATGTCGCCCGGCGCGCTGAGGTCGCAAGACTCGATTGGGGACATGCCGCTGCCCGGACACTCGTTATTGCCCGGCAAGGCTTGGGCCTCGCACCGTTCAAACCCCGAGTACATGCCCCACAGGCCAGACCCCATCGTTGCGAGCGCGGCCCGAATAAGGAACCCCGCGCGGCGAGATGCCAGAGAACACTGCACACTGATGTGCGGGGTATCGACGAAAAAATGCGGGCGAAAGCATTCTCGCCACGGGCTTTGGTTGAGTTCGGTGAAGTACTCGCACAGCTCGGCCTTGGTATGACGCCAGCACAAATAGGTGTAGCTCTGCGAATAGCCGACCTTGCCCAGCCGCGCCATCATCGCGGGGGTGGTGCACGCCTGCGCTAAAAAGATCACGTCGGGGTGCAGCCCTCTGACCTCGGCGATCAACCACTGCCAGAACGGCAGGGGCTGGGTGTGCGGGTTGGTTACCCGAAACAGCGTGACCCCCTCATCAACCCAGTCCAGCACCGTTGCGCGCAGTTCAAGCCAGAGACCGGGGATCGCGTGCGGGGCATAGAAGTCAACGTTGACGCTGTCCGGATACTTTCGCGACGGGTTCTGGGCATGACGGATCGTGCCGTCGGGGGGCCAGTTGAACCCGTCAGGGTGCTGCGCGAGCCTGGGGTGGTGTTGGGAGCATTGCACGGCGAAGTCCAGGGCAACTTCAAGCCCCTGTGCCGCAGCGGCCGCGACCAACCGGCGAAAATCATCCCGCGTACCCCATTGCGGGTGAATCGCCGTCTGCCCGCCCTCCTCGCGGCCATTGGCAGACGGTTTGCCCGGTTCATCAGGGCCTGCTTGCAGTGAATGGTCCGGTCCTGCGCGGTGGTGCTGATCGATGGGATGAATGGCCGGCAAAGCCACCACGTCAAAGCCCATGTCGTGAATCATTGGCAAGCGGGCATGCACATCATTGAACGTGTCGTGACCGGCCGGGTCATCGGTGACTGAGCGCGGGAACAGTTCGTACCAGCTGGCAAACTCAGCCAACTGCCGTTCCG
>JAKJHY010000218.1 GCA_021648845.1 Mycobacterium sp. MBM
TCAACCGATCCGCCTGTTGGCGCAGCCGAACTACGAAGGCGCCTACGATATAGACCAAGACCCGCTGTGGACGCACACGCCCCAAGCGCTACCGATTGACGTATTGGCCTGGTACCAGTGCGACCACTTGGGCACGCCACAAGAACTGACCGACCCCAACGGCCAAATCGTCTGGAGCGCGCAGTACAAAGCCTGGGGTGAAATAAAAGAACAGCGTTCGGAATGGGCGCAGCGTGAAGGCCTGAAAAACCCGATCCGCTTCCAGGGCCAGTACCACGATCACGAAACAGGGCTGCACTACAACCGCTATAGGTACTATGATCCCCGGGTTGGGCGGTTTATCAGTAAAGACCCGATTGGATATGCTGGTGGTGCGAACCTCTTCCAATACGCCTCAAACAGCACAGGCTGGATTGATCCTTTAGGCTTGGCACGAAAATGCCAATTAGGCACCTACGGGAGTCTTACGGGAAAGACGAATACCGGTGATGCCCTGGATGCTCATGAATTTGTACGCAATGAAGCACTGGAGCAAATGGGGTTGACACCCGAAGGGGTTCGCAATAAATCTAACCCATCAATTGCTATCCCTCGCGGTATGCATACAGATGTCCACCGAAATGAAAATGCTTTGGCAGCTTTGCATCTCAATGTTGGCCGCGACGAGTTCCAATTTGGACCAAATGGACTACCCTCCAAACGTCAAATGGACGTATGGCAAGGTGCGCTAAGGACCTCAGGCTTACCCGCATCACGTGCTAGAGAACTACGCAAAGAAGCTGAAAACTTCCTTACTTCTTGCCCATGCCCCTGCAAATAACGGAGTGCAGAAGATGTTTAATGAATTAGTTTTTATCGATGGGACTCCAAGTAACTCTGAACCCTACCTTGGAGGCGACCCTTATCTGCCGACTGCTTTAGCTTGGCCTAAAGGCTCAGAAGGTGGGCCATTACTACACCTTGCCACCTTTCCAGCAGCGTTCATCAACAAATATACAAACTTCAACCTAGACACACAGTTGGTCATTTCAATTTTTACGCCTTATTCAAAAACTTCTGACGACTACATTGAAACCACCATGACCGAAGGAGGCAAAGTGATTGCTTATAAGCCTTCCATGCTACAGATGGGTGCCTATGCAGACCCTATTACTCCTTCAAAAAA
>JAKJHY010000219.1 GCA_021648845.1 Mycobacterium sp. MBM
TGGGTCAGTACATCGCCATTGTCGGTGCGCAAGGCCGGTACACGGCCTTGCGGGTTTATTGCCAGGTACGGCGGTTGACGGTGTTCACCCCCATTGGCCGCGATCAGGTTGACCGCAACCGTTTGGTAATCCAGCCCTTTGAGCGCCAGCGCGATGCGCACCCTGTAGGAAGATGTCGAGCGGTAGTAGGTAAAGAGCTCCATGACCCGCTCCTTCTAGCGCGCCGCGACCACGGTGCCACGGCACTCGCCGAAGCCGATGGAGGCATAGCCTTCACGGACACAGCGGGCGCGCAGGATGATTTCGTCACCATCTTCGAGAAATTTACGCACCTCGCCAGACGGCAATTCAACCGGGTGTTTGCCCCCTTCGGTGAGTTCCAACAGGCTGCCCAGCTGCGAACGCTGTGGCCCCGACAACGTGCCCGAACCAAACAAGTCACCGGCTTGCAGTTGGCAGCCATTGACGCTGTGGTGCGTGACCAGTTGCGCAGCCGTCCAGTACATGTTCAGGCTGTTGCTCAAACCCAGTCGATGCGCTGGCAGTTTTTGCTCACGCATGGCTTGGGTCAACAGCAACACTTCCAGTTCGATATCCAGCGCGCCATTGGCTTGATCCTCAGGATCGAGCAGGTACGCCAGCGGTTGCGGATCACCCTCTGGACGTGGCGGCTGCGCACGGCGAAACGGTGCAAGGGCTTCGGCGCTCACCACCCACGGCGAGAGGGTGGTGATGAAACTTTTAGACAAGAACGGACCCAGCGGCTGGTATTCCCACGCCTGAATATCACGCGCCGACCAGTCGTTAAGCAGGCAAAAACCGGCAATGTGCTCACCCGCTTCACTCACGGGAATGCTGTCGCCCATCTCATTGCCCTGGCCGATCCAGATGCCCAGCTCCAGCTCATAATCCAACCGGGCGCACGGGCCAAAGCTCGGTTCGGTCTGACCGGCCGGCAAGGTCTGGCCTTTAGGGCGACGCACCTCAACACCTGAAGGGCGAATGGTTGAAGCCCGCCCGTGATAACCAATCGGCACGTATTTGTAGTTGGGCAACAACGGGTTGTCCGGACGGAACAGCTTGCCGACGTTTTTTGCATGCTCAATGCCCACGTAAAAATCGGTGTAGTCCCCAATTTTCGCTGGCAGATGCAGTTGGCAGTCC
>JAKJHY010000220.1 GCA_021648845.1 Mycobacterium sp. MBM
CGAGTGGTCGACGATCACTGAGGTCAAAGTGCTGTCACAGGCGATCAGATCCGCGGTCGCGGCGCTGACCGGTCCGGTGAACCCGAGACAGTCCACGCCCACGGTGGCGGGGCGGATGAGGGTGACGTGTGGGAGCACACCCCCGCTCGTGGGGCGCCCCGAGCCCGACAGGTAGGTGCGCATGATCTGCCCGAACGCCTCGGCACGACGCCGCCCCGCCGGGCGCGGATCGGGCGAGCCGTCCGGCAACGGCACCGGACGGCACAACGGATCCAGGGCGGCCCACAGTTCCTCCCCGGTGAGTGCGTCGAGGTCCAGGGTGGCCGCCACCCGTCCGTCCTCGGTCTGCACCACGCTCATGTCGTTGAGGTCGCTGTCTTCGGCGACCGGCACCGTGCCGTCGTCCTCGGCCGAGGACTCCGCGGCCTTCGCGAGGGCGATCCCGCGGGCCTTCTTACCCACCCCGGCCGGCGTGGTCTGAATCATCAACGACCGCACCACGGCGGCGCGCTCTTCATCCGATAGCGGCACCCGCGCCTCGATATGGCCGACCCCCTTGCCGACGGCGTCGGCGAACTCGATCCCGACCCCGCCGAGGCGCTGCTGCTGTGTCAGTGCCGGCAGGGTGGGCGCTGCGCGTCCGACCCGGGCGGCCCGATACGCCGCACCCGGCGCCACCCCCAGCAGAGTGAGCAGGTCGGCCCCCGTGCGCAGGTGTTTACGCGCCGGGATCCCGGCCCGTTCGGCGGCGGCGACGGCCTGGGCGATCACATGGTCGGCCAGGTTGCCCAGGGTGACCGCGGCGCCCAGCACCGCCAACAGCGCCGCGTCATCAACCACCCGGCGCGGGGCGTCGAGCAGATGGCACAGTCTCCGCCTGCCACCGTTCTCCGGGACGGGTGCCGGGGTGAGATCGTCGATGAGCGCATCGATGAAGGTGTTGAGGTGGGTGGCGTCCATAGGGAAACCGGCTTTCACAGAAGGTGCGCACAGCGCACGATCAGGCAATACGGTCCGACGAGCCCCGAGGGACCATCGAACCTGGCGGCGACCGGAGTCGCATCGGCAGCTCACCGTGTTCCACTGTGTGATGTATCAGGACATCGGTGACAGTTCTGCATCAGGACATCGGTGACAGTTGATGTATCAGGACTTCGGTGACA
>JAKJHY010000221.1 GCA_021648845.1 Mycobacterium sp. MBM
CTGGTGATCAGTGCGGCGGGGATCTTTAGCAGTACGCCGATTCAAGTGGGTGGGGTGGCGATGCCCGGTACGCCTGCCATGCCGTTATCACCGGGCGTGGTTCAGGTCCTGCACAGTATTGAGCTGGACCCTTCGGCACAGCTGCAAGCCTTACAGCTCAAGGCGCCGGCCTGTGCGCAGTGCGAAGCCTTGAAGGCGAATACGCAAGTCGGTGGCATCCATGTTGACGCCTGATACGTTGCCCCCTGATTTGCCCTGGCAGGGCAATGCTTACCTGCTGCTGGATGGCATCAGCGTGAAAAACCTGCGGGTTCGCCTGCTCGACTGGTTCGCAGCGCCGGACTTCCAGCTGTTGTATGCCAATACGCCGCTGGTGTCCTGCAACCCGGTGTCCCCGTGCCTGATTACCTTGAAGGGGCCAAGTACACCGGGGTTGAGCCACTACTTGGCGCACAGTGCCGAGGAGTGGGGCTATTTGATTTTTAGTCATGCCAGCGCGTTCGAGGTCATCACTCATTTGCGTACGCTGCTGGATGCGCAGTACCCGCACGGGCAAAAAGTTTGGTTGCGGGTGGCTGATCCCGCCGTGATGCACGCTTTGCTCAAGCACGCTGAAGATACCGCAAGCGCTGATTTTTTTGGGCCGATGGAGCAGGTGGTGCTGCCGGATGCCATCAGCAACGCATGGCACCACCACGTACGCCGGGGTGCTCAACCCCGGTCATTGGCTGCCCAGCCTTATGGTTTGTGTGAGCGTCAGGTGGCCTTGCTTGATGAAGTACGCCTGCGGGCCATCTGGATAAGCCTGCATGGGCATCTGCACAAAGCCTTCCCCGAGGTGTTCGGCGGGCAGGATGCCCTCGCGCGCTGGGCATGGATTCGAAACGTGGCCGCAAGCGCCTATGCATTGGGGTTCAACAGTGAACACGAGATGTGCCTGTACGCCAACGTGCGCATTTTGCTGGGTGATGACGTGCTCGAGCGCCACCCCGACATCGCGCAGTTGCTCACCCAACCGTGCGCCTTGACGCCCACCCTGCGCATCGAACAGGCCGCCGCACTGGCGCTTGCCCGCAGTCCATACCGTGAGGAATTCAACGTATGAGTGCCCGGCGCCCGAATCCCCATCACATTGACCTGAGCCGAAGCGACGCGAAAACGG
>JAKJHY010000222.1 GCA_021648845.1 Mycobacterium sp. MBM
ACCGATAGGTCAGTTCCTTTGGCAAACCATTGGCGCAGCAGACCGTTGGTGTTTTCGTTGGTTCCGCGCTGCCATGGTGAGTGCGGGTCGCAGAAGTAGATGTCGAGATCTGTCGCCTCAGCGATGGCCAGATGGTTGGCCAATTCGCTGCCCTGATCCCAGGTCAATGATTTACGCAGCAGCGCCGGCAACTGGCCCATCTTGGCCACGATCGCCTCTTGCACGGTCGCCGCGGTGTGATCACCGGGCAGGTGCAACAAGATGGTGAACCGGGTGCTGCGTTCCACCAGAGTGCCGATCGCCGACCCGGAGGCGGTGCTTCCGATGATCAGATCCCCCTCCCAGTGTCCGGGGATGGCGCGGTCCTCGACCTCGGCAGGCCGTTCACTGATGCTGACCATGCCGGGGATACGTCCGCGGCGCTCCCCGGGTCGTCTGCGCGGGTGGCGTATCGCACGCCCGGTCCGCAGGTAGGTGTGCAGATCGCGACGCAGATTGCCTTTGCCTTGGACGTATATTGCCTGGTAGATCGCTTCGTGTGACACCCACATCTCCGCAACATCAGGGAAGTCCAACCGCAACCGGGCAGCGATCTGGGCCGGACTGTGAAACTCGTCGGTGAGTCGAGTCTGCACCACCTCACGCAAGGTCGTGCACAGGTCCAGCTTGCGCGGCTTCGGACGCGCGGCGCGGGTGACGCTGCGGTCGTGCGCGACAGTGGCCTTGTAGCGGGGACGCGGATCGTGCCCACCGCGCCATGGCGCACCGAAGCGATATCGGGACCGATAGCCCGTACGACCTCGGCATCCGCCGTTGACGGCGATTTCCCGCGAGATCGTCGACGGCGCCCGACCAAGGCGTTGAGCGATACACCGAATTGATTCTTTGGCCGCCACTCCCAACGCGATTTCCTCGCGCTCTTCAAAGGACAGTCGCGGCCGCCGGCGGGGTTGACCATCGGGTAACTGAGGTCTCACCCCGCCAGCATCGGCAAACCACCGCCAACCCGAGTTCAGCGACACGCCGACTGCCACAGCGGCTTCACTCACGGTCAACCCGCTACGGATTTCCTCCCAGAACCGACGACGAAGACGAGACGATTTGGACGGGCGCACAACAGCTCCTCACAGGGACCTGTTGCAACCACCCCTTGAAACCGCC
>JAKJHY010000223.1 GCA_021648845.1 Mycobacterium sp. MBM
GGGTCGACCCGTTTGTGATCATCACTGCGCTGCCTGCGGCTCTGGCCGGGATTGTGTGGATGCTGTTCTTGAGCGCCACCTCGCTGTCGGTCCCGGCCTTGACCGGTGCCATCTTGTGCATGGGGGTGGCCACGGCCAACTCGATTCTGGTGGTGAGCTTCTGTCGCGAACGTCTGGCCGAGCATGGCGACGCGCTCAAGGCCGCGCTTGAAGCGGGCTACACACGCTTTCGGCCGGTGTGCATGACCGCATTGGCAATGATGATCGGGATGTTGCCGCTGGCCCTTTCAGAAGAACAGAACGCCCCGCTCGGACGCGCCGTGATTGGCGGTCTGATGCTGGCCACCGTCGCCACCCTGCTGTTCGTGCCCGTGGTGTTCAGCCTGGTGCACGGGCGCAAAGAAACCCGCGCTGCTGCTGGAGAAACAACCCATGTCTAATCAAACACCGTCACGCAAGCGCTTAATGGTACTGGGTATCGGCGGCCTCTCGCTGGCCGCCTTGCTGGTGGCTAACGGGCTGGCGGCCCGCAGCCGCCATGAACAGGCGGTGGCCCACTGGACTGACGCGGCCGCGTTGCCCGTGGTGAGTGTGTTTCAGCCGCTGCAAAACGCGCACGGCGACACGCTGCGTTTGCCCGCTCATTTGGAGGCGTGGAGCAAGGCGCCGATTCATGCACGGGTGAGCGGCTATCTGCACAGCTGGCAAACCGACATTGGCAGCAAGGTGCAAGCCGGTCAGGTGTTGGCCCTGATCGACAGCCCTGATCTGGACCAGCAACTGGCGCAGGCCCGCGCCCATAAGGCGCAGGAGCAAGCCAACGCTTCACTGGCGGCCACCACCGCCACACGCTGGCAAAACCTGTTGGCTTCGCACTCGGTGTCGCGTCAGGAGGCCGACGAGAAACAATCGAATGCCGCCGCGGCCAAAGCCAATGCGCAGGCAGCCCAGGCCGATTACGCACGTCTTTTGACACTGGAAGCCTACAAAACCATCCGTGCGCCTTTCGCAGGCACCATCACCGCGCGCCATACCGACATTGGCCAATTGATCAAAGCTGACACCGACAGCGACACGCAGCTGTTTGACATCGCCGACACCCACCAACTGCGCCTTTACGTGCCGGTGCCGCAAAACTACGCCAGTGTGATCCGCCC
>JAKJHY010000224.1 GCA_021648845.1 Mycobacterium sp. MBM
AAAACAGCAGGGTCCAGAGGCGCAGAACGGTATAGATGCCGACTTTGGTCATGATGGCAAACAGCGCAGCGACTGGCGCACTTGCAGAGGAGTAAGCCGGGACCAGCCAGAAATTCAACGGCCACATGCCGGCCTTGGCTAAAAAGGCGACGGCCAAAATGGCCGCTCCGGCGTGCAGCAAACCACGGTCGGCTTCAGGCACCAGCGGGATTTTCAGCGCCAGATCGGCCATGTTCAGCGTGCCGGTGACGCCGTATATCAGGGCCGCGCCAATCAGGAACAAAGAGGAAGCCAGCAGGTTGATCGAGATGTAATGCAAGCCCGCAGACACGCGGGCCTTGCCCGAGCCATGCAGCATCAGCCCGTAAGAGGCGGCCAGCAACACTTCAAAGAACACGAAGAGATTGAACAGGTCTGCGGTCAGAAACGCACCGTATAACCCCATCAACTGGATCTGGAACAGGGCATGGAAACTGGCACCGGCCCGGTCCCATCGCGCCATCGCAAACAGCAGCGCGCAACTGGCGATCACCCCCGTCAGAACCAGCATCAAGGCGGACAGGCGATCGACCACCAGCACAATGCCAAACGGCACCTGCCAGTTACTCGGTAAATAGACGCCAATCGAAGCCGGTGCGCTTTGTTGCTGGGTCCAGAGCAACAAGGTCACAGAGATGGCCAAGCCAATCAGGGTCGACACCAGGTTGATTCGGGCCTTCATGGGGCGGTGCTTTTCACCCAGTAGCAACATGCACGCGGCGGTGAGCAGCGGTAGCAGGATGGGCGCAATAATCAGATGCGGCATCAGGTTCATTCTTTAGGCTCCCGGCCATCCACGTGGTCGGTACCGGTCAGGCCCCGCGAAGCCAGCAACACCACCAGAAACAGCGCGGTCATGGCAAAGCTGATAACGATTGCAGTGAGCACCAGTGCCTGAGGCAATGGGTCGGTGTAGTTGAGCAAGTCTTGCGGGACGCCGTCCTTGATCACCGGTTCTTTGCCGATGAACAGGCTGCCCATGCTGAAAATGAACAGGTTGACCCCGTAAGACAGCAGGCACAGGCCCATGACCACCTGAAAGGTACGAGGGCGTAGCACCAGCCAGGTGCCAGAGGCCGCGAGCACCCCGATAGCAATAGCAATGACTTCTTCCATC
>JAKJHY010000225.1 GCA_021648845.1 Mycobacterium sp. MBM
AGAAATCATGCTGATTTCCGATCAGGGCACCCTGGTGCGTACCCGTGTTGACGAAGTGTCGAGTCTGGGGCGTAACACTCAGGGCGTCACCCTGATCAAGCTGGCCAGTGATGAAACGCTGGTCGGGTTGGAGCGGGTTCAGGAACCTTCGGAAATAGAAGGCGAAGAGCTTGAGGGTGAAGAGTCTGAAGGGGGTGTTGAGATCGACGGCGAGGTCATCCTGGATGCCGCCGACGGCGAGCAACCGCTAGAGGCTGGCGCTGACGAAGAGCAGCCGCAAGAATAAGCGGACACACAGGGGGGCGGATGAAGATTCGCCCCCTTGTTGTATGTGTAGGCGTTGCGCAGCGGCGCGAGGCTGCAATCTTTTGATCTGCCATGCAGGTGTGTACACAAAAGATTGCCGTCTCGCAGCACTGCGTAACGCCCATCGATTTATGGCGTGACCCACCAAATCAGAGCGAGAGTGGATGTGAGCAAACGAGCCTATAACTTCTGCGCAGGTCCAGCTGCGCTTCCTGAAGCTGTCCTGTTGCGTGCCCAGTCCGAGTTGCTCGACTGGCATGGCAAGGGCCTGTCGGTTATGGAAATGAGCCATCGCAGCGATGAGTTCGTGTCCATTGCAACCAAGGCTGAGCAGGACCTGCGTGACCTGCTGTCTATCCCCTCGAACTACAAGGTTCTGTTTCTGCAAGGCGGCGCGAGCCAGCAATTTGCTCAGATCCCGCTGAATTTACTGCCTGAAACCGGCACAGCGGACTACATCGATACCGGTATCTGGTCGCAAAAAGCCATCGAAGAAGCTTCGCGCTTTGGCTCGGTCAACGTGGCGGCAACGGCCAAGCCGTACGACTACTTCGCGATCCCGGGTCAAAACGAATGGAATCTGACCAAGAACGCGGCCTATGTGCATTACGCGCCAAACGAAACCATTGGTGGCCTGGAATTTGACTGGGTTCCCGAGACGGGCGATGTACCGCTGGTTGCAGATATGTCTTCGGACATTCTGTCGCGTCCCGTGGATGTTTCGCGTTTTGGCATGATTTACGCAGGTGCCCAGAAGAACATTGGCCCCAGCGGTATTGTGGTTAACATCATTCGCGAAGACTTGCTGGGCCGTGCGCGCTCGATCTGCCCGACCATGCTCG
>JAKJHY010000226.1 GCA_021648845.1 Mycobacterium sp. MBM
GTCGGCTGTGAGGTCACTGGGATCAGCTTTTCACCGGATCAAAAAACCCTGTTCGTCGGTATTCAGCATCCGGGTGAAAACGGCGGTTCGACATTCCCCGAGCACATGCCCAACGGCAAACCGCGCTCATCAGTGGTGGCCATCAGCCGCGAAGACGGCGCGATTGTCGGTAGCTGATCAAACGCCTGCGGATTTCCATCGCCCTCTGCCATCCGGTCTGCGCTAACATGCATGGCCGGACGCGGCAGCCTGCTGCGCGCAGGAGTCAGCATGTCTCATCCGTTTGCAACACTTACCCCTGATCTGGTGCTCGACGCCGTCGAAAGCATCGGTTTCCTCAGCGACGCCCGCGTGCTCGCGCTCAACAGCTACGAAAACCGCGTGTACCAAGTCGGTATCGAAGACTCGCAGCCGCTGATCGCCAAGTTCTACCGGCCCCAGCGCTGGACCAACGAAGCCATCCTCGAAGAGCACCGCTTCACCTTCGAACTCGCCGAGTGCGAGGTGCCGGTGGTGGCGCCGATGATCCATAACGGCCAGAGCCTGTTTGAACACGCGGGGTTCCGCTTCACGTTGTTCCCTCGCCGGGGTGGTCGCGCGCCAGAACCGGGCAATTTGGACCAACTGTATCGCCTCGGCCAACTGCTCGGGCGCCTGCATGCCGTGGGTGCCACTAAGCCGTTCGAACACCGTGAAGCGCTGGGTGTGAAGAATTTTGGGCATGACTCGCTGACGACCCTGCTCGAAGGTAATTTCATACCGCGCAGCTTGCTGCCTGCCTACGAGTCGGTGGCCCGTGACTTGCTCAAACGCGTCGAAGACGTGTACGCCGCCACGCCGCACACCAACATCCGCATGCACGGCGATTGCCACCCCGGCAACATGATGTGCCGTGACGAGGTGTTCCACATCGTCGATCTGGACGACTGTCGCATGGGGCCTGCGGTGCAGGATCTGTGGATGATGCTGGCCGGTGATCGGCAAGAATGCCTGGGGCAGTTGTCGGAACTGATGGACGGCTACAGCGAGTTCCATGACTTCAACCCCCGCGAGCTGGCGTTGATCGAACCGCTGCGCGCCCTGCGCCTGATGCATTACAGCGCGTGGCTGGCGCGGCGCTGGGACGATCCGG
>JAKJHY010000227.1 GCA_021648845.1 Mycobacterium sp. MBM
GCTTTTTGTGTCGCCGGTACAGGACCATAGCCCATGATTGCCGGGTCCACACCTGCAACGGCCATCGAACGAATGACGGCCAGCGGCTCAAGACCCAGGTCTTTTGCACGCTGAGCGGACATCACGATCATGCACGAAGCACCATCAGTGATCTGCGACGACGTACCCGCCGTCACGGTGCCGCCTTTAGGGTTGAACGCAGGTTTCAACGCCGCCAGACTTTCCATCGGGATGATTTCGTCTTTGAACTTGCCTTCAATCGTCGCCTTGTGGGCGAGTTGATGCGAACGAACACCGAAAGCGTCTTGCTGCTCGCGAGTGATGCCATGCATTTTGCCCAGCATTTCTGCGGTCAAACCCATCATGCCCGAGGCTTTGGCAGCGTACAGCGACATGTGCGGGTTTGGGTCAACGCCATGCATCATGCTCACGTGACCCATATGCTCGACGCCGCCGACCACGAAAACGTCACCGTTACCGGTCATGATCGCTTGCGCTGCCGTGTGCAAGGCGCTCATCGAGGAGCCGCACAGGCGGCTCACGGTTTGCGCGGCCGAGGTGTGCGGGATCTGGGTCATCAACGACGCCATGCGCGCGATGTTCCAGCCCTGCTCCAGGGTCTGGTTAACGCAGCCCCAGATCACGTCTTCCACTTCGCCCGGATCAACCTTGCTGTTGCGCTCCAGCACTTTGCTGATCAGGTGCGCAGACATGTCTTCAGCACGGGTGTTGCGGTGCATGCCACCCTTGGAGCGGCCCATCGGGGTGCGACCGAAGTCTACAATCACCACGTCTCTAGGATTCAAGCTCATAATTTCACTCTCACTCTAATGGGGCGCTTAACCGAAGAAGCTCTGGCCGTTTTTAGCCATTTCACGCAGCTTCGCCGTCGGGTGGTACAGCGCGCCCAGTTCAGCGTACTGATCAGCCAGGGCCACGAACTCTGCCACACCGACCGAGTCGATGTAGCGCAGGGCGCCGCCACGGAATGGAGGGAAACCGATGCCGTAGACCAGGCCCATGTCGGCCTCGGCTGCGGTTTCTACGATGCCGTCTTCCAGGCAGCGTACGGTTTCGAGGCACAGCGGGATCATCATCCAGTTGATGATGTCTTCGTCAG
>JAKJHY010000228.1 GCA_021648845.1 Mycobacterium sp. MBM
ATGAGCATCTGCCCCAAGAGCATGTGGGAGCAATGATCAGAACCTGTGGATGAGCCTCGGGATGGGGGCGTGAAAGTGGGCGCACCTTCCCGAGGATGATCTGAAAGTCAGTAGGTCCGATCATGAGCCGGCGTTGGCGCGCTGGTTCGGGAAGGTACGCCCATGCTCACCGTAGTTCACGACGCCGAGGACGCCAACGGCCACGAGGCCTCTGGGCGCTCGTTGTTGGACGAGATCGTCCGCGACGGTGCCCGGCAAATGCTGGCCGCGGCGTTGCAGGCCGAGGTCGCCGCGTATGTGGCCCAGTACGCCGATCAGCTCGACGACAACGGGCACCGGCTGGTGGTGCGCAACGGCTACCACCAGCCACGTGAGGTGTTGACCGCAGCCGGTGCGGTGCAGGTGAAAGCTCCACGAGTCAACGACAAACGCGTCGACCCCGACACTGGTGAGCGGAAACGGTTTTCCTCGGCGATCCTGCCGGCGTGGGCGCGCAAGTCACCGCAGATGAGCGAGGTGCTGCCGCTTTTGTATCTGCACGGGCTGTCGACCAGTGATTTCGGGCCGGCCCTGGAGCAGTTTCTGGGCTCGGGTGCCGGGTTGTCGGCCACCACGATCACCCGGCTGACCAGTCAGTGGCAAGATGAGGCCCGCGCGTTCGCCGCCCGGGACCTGTCGGGCACCGATTACGTCTACCTGTGGGTGGACGGCATCCACCTCAAGGTCCGCCTGGACCAGGAAAAGCTGTGCTTGCTGGTGAAGCTGGGTGTGCGCGCTGACGGCCGCAAAGAACTGGTGGCGATCACCGACGGCTACCGCGAATCGACCGAGTCGTGGGCTGATCTGCTGCGCGACTGCAAGCGACGCGGCATGACCGCCCCGGTGCTCGCGGTCGGCGATGGCGCACTCGGGTTCTGGAACGCGGTGCGTGAGGTGTTCCCGGCCACCAAAGAGCAGCGGTGCTGGTTTCATAAGCAGGCTAATGTTCTTGCCGCGCTGCCGAAATCAGCGCACCCGTCGGCGTTGGCGGCGATCAAGGAGATCTACAACGCCGAGGATATCGACAAGGCCCAGCTCGCGGTCAAAGCCTTCGAGGTCGACTTCGGGGCCAAGTA
>JAKJHY010000229.1 GCA_021648845.1 Mycobacterium sp. MBM
TACTGCTTATCTGCTTAAATGGACCTATCGGTCAGAATTCTCCAAAAGTGTTGCTGGACAATGATTCGTGAAGTTCTTCTTCCATCGGTTCGATGTCGCAGAATGGACCGTCAACGCCACCGATGAGGTCGACGAGCGGGTGCGGATCGGTGTTTACCGCTTGTTGCAGCAGTCGGTAGAACAGCATCCCGCGGGCTTTTGACCTGCGACGATTGAATCGGAAAGTGAACTCGTCGAGGTAGTACGGCAGGTGCTCACGTTCGACGCGATAGTGATGGGTGCCGGCGTTCCAGCGTTTGAGTAGTGAAGCGACCCGATGCGGGCCTGGCAGTGTGACGTGCCCCGGCTCTGAGGCGCAATAGCCGGAAATGTACTCGTGCTGGTAGCCCTCGTTGGCCAGCGCGCGGAACATCCGGGCACCGTCGGTACGAATCAGAGAACCTGGTTCGGCAGACTCGCGGGCGAAATCCACGAGCTGTTTGGACCCGGGCGAATCCGCTACCGCTAGCCGCACGCGACCAAGCCGCAGTTTCCGATTAACCTCCTTCCCAACATTTTCCACGGCAATCATCACGGGAACTTTGGAGGTGGAACCGCCTTGCCTGCCGGTGGCGCGGCCACCAATAAATGATTCGTCGACCTCGACAACCCCGGAAAGTTGTTCGCGATCCGGACGCACCATGGCCCGGCGCAATTTGTGCAACCACGCCCAGGCGGTCTCATAGGAACCCAAGCCGAGCATGTCGTGCAGATTCTGCGCCGAGGCCCCATTCTTCTGCGAGGTGACCAGCCAGATGGCGGCAAACCATGTGGTCAAAGGTGTGCGAGTGCGATGAAAGATGGTCCCCGCGGTCACCGAAGTCTTCCGACCGCAGGCCACACATTTCCAATGCTGTGTCGAGGTCTGCCACGCGCGATCACCGCCACATACCGGGCAGCAGAAGCCATCTGGCCAGCGCAGATTGGCCAGATACTCCAGGCACGCCGCATCATCGGGAAACCATGTCCGAAACTCCTGGAACGTCCGCGGATAATCGACCCCGCCGACCGGACCGCCATCTGCGATACCCATGCTGACCAGCATGGGTCCATTTAAGCAGATAAGCAGTACA
>JAKJHY010000230.1 GCA_021648845.1 Mycobacterium sp. MBM
TGTCGTGACCTGAGAGGTTGTTGACGGCGCGCCTGCTTGAAATGGGGAGGACCTCCTGACGGAGTGGATGTGTCTGGCATTCACCCGTAGGAGGTCCTCGTGTCTCACGCTAACGCCCGTACCAACCTGTTCGCACGTCGCTTGATCGTGGAGCGTGTCGCGGCCGGCTGGCCGCCCGCGCAGGTTGCTGAACAACTGGGAATTTCGCGGGCCACGGTCTACAAGTGGCTGCGCCGATACGCCGAAGGTGGTGACGAAGCCCTCGCTGACCGGTCCTCGCGTCCGCACCGGATGCCCCGGCGCACCAGCGACCGAGTCGAGAAGAAGGTGCTCGCCGCGCGGCGACGCCGCAAGCGTGGCGCAGTCATGCTGGCTGCTGAACTTGGGATGCACGCCTCGACGGTGGGACGGATCCTGGCGCGTCACCAGGTACCGCATTTGAGTGCAATCGACCCGATCACCGGTGAGCCGGTGCGCTCGTCGCGGCGCAGCCCCAACCGCTACGAGCACCGCACCCCAGGATCAATGGTCCACGTCGACGTCAAGAAGCTGGGCCGCATCCCCAAAGGCGGCGGGTGGCGCCTGCACGGCCGCGACGCCGCGGTGTCAGTGGCCAACCGGCACAAGAAGACCCGCATCGGCTACGACTACGTGCACACCGCCATCGACGACCACACCCGGCTGGCCTACAGCGAGGTACTCACCGACGAGAAAGACCTGACCTGCGCGGGATTCTTGCACCGAGCGTTGGAATGGTTCGCCAGCCACGGTGTGCGGGTGCGTCGGCTGCTGACCGACAACGCCATGGTCTACCGACACGGCACCAACTGGGGCTGGGTGTGCACGGCCTGGGGACTCAAACGCCGGTTCATCAAACCCGGCTGCCCCTGGACCAACGGCAAAGCCGAACGCTTCAACCGCACCCTGCTCAACGAATGGGCCTACGCCCGCCCCTGGACATCCAACAGCCTACGAAAACGAGGACTTGACCGATTCCTACACCGCTACAACACTCAACGAGGCCACTCCGCCCTCGGCGGACACCCACCCATCAGCCGACTCGCCGCCTGACAACAACGTGTCAGGTCACAACA
>JAKJHY010000231.1 GCA_021648845.1 Mycobacterium sp. MBM
AACCAGGCCGTTGGCGACAAAAAAGGCATGACCCGTTACGGGCACGCTTATGTGCCGCTGGATGAGGCGCTGTCGCGTGTGGTCATCGACTTTTCTGGCCGCCCTGGCCTGCAAATGCATATCCCTTATACCCGTGCCACCGTGGGCGGTTTCGACGTTGACCTGTTTCAGGAGTTCTTTCAGGGCTTCGTGAATCACGCCAACGTGACGCTGCACATCGATAACCTGCGCGGTACCAATACCCACCACCAGATCGAAACCGTGTTCAAGGCTTTCGGTCGTGCGCTGCGCATGGCGATCACGCTGGATGAGCGCATGGCCGGGCAAATGCCTTCCACTAAGGGCGTGCTCTGATGCAGACCGTGGCGGTAATCGATTACGGCATGGGCAACCTGCACTCGGTGGCCAAGGCGCTGGAGCACGTGGGCGCCGGTCGGGTGCTGATTACCAGCGATGCCAACGTTATCCGTGAAGCTGACCGCGTGGTGTTTCCCGGTGTGGGCGCAATTCGCGACTGCATGGCGGAGATCCGTCGTCTTGGCTTCGATTCGCTGGTGCGTGAAGTCAGTCAGGACCGCCCGTTTCTCGGCATCTGCGTGGGCATGCAAGCCTTGCTCGACAGCAGTGAAGAAAACGGCGGCGTGGACTGCATCGGTCTGTTCCCGGGGCAAGTGAAGTTCTTCGGCAAGGACCTGCACGAAGACGGCGAGCACCTCAAGGTGCCGCACATGGGCTGGAACCAAGTGCAACAGAAGGTCGATCACCCTCTGTGGCACAGCATCCCGGACTTGGCGCGTTTCTACTTTGTACACAGCTACTACATTGCGGCGGGCAATCCTCGCCAAGCGGTCGGTGGCGGGCATTACGGCGTCGACTTTGCGGCGGCGCTGGCCGAAGGTTCGCGCTTCGCGGTGCAATTCCACCCCGAAAAGAGCCATACCCACGGCTTGCAGTTGCTGGAAAACTTCGTGGCCTGGGACGGTCGCTGGTAATGGCGCCTCGCAAAAAGCCGCCGATTCTTACGCTCACCCCCGAGCAAGAGAACGAAGCCAACAGCAAGATCAAACGCTTTATGGAAGACCGTTTCG
>JAKJHY010000232.1 GCA_021648845.1 Mycobacterium sp. MBM
CTGGAGCTGATCGACTCCCAGTGATCGCCCTCAAGGCGACGATAGGCCGCCAACGACCGTGGCAGGCCATCGCCTGACTGCGCTCCAACGTCCACGATATCGGCAGAGGTGCCCGCAACGGGTTCGCGCAACGTGCCGGAAAAGGTCTGTTCAGTCATCGTTTTGAAGGTGCGCTGGCGCAACATTTCACTTTTCGATTTGGTCCTCACCGGCCTCATCAGTCGGCTTGGCCCGGGCCTTGGCTCATCCAGCTCGGAAGAAGAGCTTTCCGAATCGCGAATCACCATGGCCAACTGCGTTTCTGCAAATGTACGCAAATGAATAACCACTTCTTCCAATGAGGCGAGGTACTCGTTTCTAAAGAAGTCCGAATGCAGCGTTTGCAAATTCAGGCAAATACTTTCGACTTCCTGGTAAGCCTTGATCGAGCCTTCGAGCAACGCAAAATGCTCAGCAGCGTAACCCTCCTTTTCACGCGCCAAACCAATGTGCGACCAGGCAAAGTTGATCAGCGAACTCTGGCTGATCACGCTGAATGCTCGCTGCTCTTCAACCGTCACACCAGAGGCGTCCTTTTTGAGCACCAGCTCGCAGAGCGTCTCCAAATAACGAACCACCCAATTGCGCGTAAACAGATCACGTAACGGGTACGCCAGCAACGTCAATAAGTCACTGCCTTTAGGCAACGATTCCTTGCGAATTTTGCCCAGCACTTCCAGTTGATTGTCCACTTGATTGAATAACCGGCTTTCCAGTATTTCAATCTGTTTGACCTCTTCAATCCAGCGTTCGTAAAGCGCGGGGTTTCCCGCCTTGATGCCTTGCAGCGCCAGCTCGCGGGCATCGAAGTACACGGTACTGGAAGAGCCCATGGGCAAGGCTTTATGTTGTTTTTCAAGGTAACCATGGAGTTTGAAATAACGCAGCGCCAGGGCTGTCCAGCCCTCTTGTATCGCCTTATTGACCCCCGGCACCGAGATGATTGTCTCTGCGCGGGCCATTAAACCCAGCTTTTTCTTGTGGCCCTCTGCCCACGGCTTAAGGTCCGCTTCATAGCGCGTGACAAAGTCCGCCCGCA
>JAKJHY010000233.1 GCA_021648845.1 Mycobacterium sp. MBM
AGCGTTTAAGGTCGATCTGCGCCACCTTCAACTGCGCCTGATTTTGCCCCAGTTGCGCGTTGGCTTGATCGAGGCTGGCCTGAATCGAGCGATCATCCAGCGTGGCCAGCAAATCCCCGGCCTTGACGCTTTGGCCTTCCTTGACCAGCAACTGGGTGAGGATGCCGTCGATTTGCGGGCGGATCATCACGCTGTGCAGTGACAGCACCGCGCCTATCGCGCTCACATAGCGTGGCACATCGCGTTGCACCACCTGGATCACGCGCACCGGAACGGTTGGCGCGTGGGTGGGTTTGGTTTTAGCCGGGCGAGTGAGCAGCCAGATGCCGGTCACGATCAAGGCCATGATCAGCAGGCTCAGCAGGATCTTGTTGTTTGAAATGCGCATGCCGGGTAAACGCCGTGTGCGTGAAATGAGAGTGTTTGCAATGTGCCAGCGGTTATAGCGCGTCAACCCGGTCAGTAGCGTGACGTCAAACTGACATTGCTGACAGTTAAGTGAAAAGCCGGTTTATAACCCTAAAGAAAACAGGGCCTTGGCCGATGGTCTGGTTATAAGAGTGGGGCGCTGGCGCGTCCCTGAACCGGGGGGTAATTGATGAAAGTATTTGCACTGGGGCTGGCAGCTTGTGTGTTGTTTGGGCTTTCCAATGAGGCGGTGTCTGAAACCGCCGCCAAGGGTGGCACGATTGAATTTCGCGGCAAGGTGATGGAGGCCGCGTGTGAGCATGGCCGCTCGGGTGCCGTGGATTTTGGCGAACAGACGAAACTGATTGAAGTGGCCCCCAGCGTGGTGCTGGCAGTGAACATGGCGAACAATGCCTGCCGCACGGGCCAGTTACCGTTTGT
Organism: Mycobacterium sp. MBM; assembly: GCA_021648845.1. Lineage (GTDB taxonomy): Bacteria > Actinomycetota > Actinomycetes > Mycobacteriales > Mycobacteriaceae > Mycobacterium. The sequence goes on from JAKJHY010000233.1 coordinate 850, forward strand.
CGCCTCCTATCAGAAGCTCAACACCCCGGCTTACAGTGAGGAGCAAGGTGTACGCAATGGTGTGCTGACTATTTCCTACCTCTGAGTGCAACGCGGGGCGAGGATGGCAGGTATACTGCGCGGCTTTATTCCTACCC
>JAKJHY010000234.1 GCA_021648845.1 Mycobacterium sp. MBM
TAGGCTCTGTACGTAAAGTATTGTCGCAAGCACCGCATAGCGCAGGCCAATGAGACCATCGCCGCAAAACTTGTTGCGAGCTTGTCGAAGCGCGTCACGATGCGACGGTTCTCCTTCAGCCAGCCAAACATGCGTTCGATGATGTTGCGCTGCCGATATTTGGGGCGATCAAAAAGTCGAGGCAATCCTGGCTTGGTTTTGCGCTTCATGCTTCGCAACGGAATGACTGGCTGCATGCGATAACGATCACAATACTGGCGCAGCGCTTCAGCGTCGTAACCCTTGTCAGCCAGCAACCAGCGGCAACGCTTGCGTGGGCGACCGCGCAGGCTGGGTATGCAAGCCTGATCGAGTAGCGGTTGGGCATAGGCTATATCGCTGGCTTGTCCGCCTGACAACAGGAAACGCAGAGGCACACCATTGGCGTCGCACAGCATGTGAATCTTGGTCGTCAGGCCACCCCGGCTGCGCCCGAGCGCGTGGTCTTGCGGTTCTTCAAATCCCCTTTTTTCCCGGCACCTGATGAGGCCCGGGTTGCTCGTACGGCAGTGGAGTCGATCATCCATGTTTCCAAGTCAATCAAACCCTGCTCATTCAATCGGATATGAAGACGCTTGAGCATCTGATCAAAAGCTCCGCAATCACGCCATCCCCGGAACCGTTGATAGATCGTTGACCAAGGGCCGAATCGTTCGGGCATGTCTCGCCAGGCTGCGCCAGAGCAAAGCACCCAGAGAATACCGTTTAGCATCAGGCGATCATCGGCCCGAGGGCGCCCGGTGCGCTGATTTTTGGTGAAGATATCTGCAACCAGATCCCAGGCTGCGTCGGGGAGTTCATACCGCTTTGCCATCTTGGCCTCCTGGCTTTAATGGCGGTGTATTTTACAGAAAATCGTATTTCTTGGGTTTACGTACAGAGCCTA
>JAKJHY010000235.1 GCA_021648845.1 Mycobacterium sp. MBM
CTGACCATTTGGGCCGCAAGCGAGTCTTCAGCCTGAGTATTTTAATGATGGCGCTCCCGTGTTTGCTGATCGGGATCATGCCCACCTACGAAGACATCGGCTACTTCGCGCCCTTGATTCTGTTGGCCCTGCGCATCCTGCAAGGTGCAGCAGTCGGTGGCGAGGTGCCCAGCGCCTGGGTGTTTGTGGCCGAGCACGCACCGGCGGGGCGTCGCGGGTATGCACTGGGCTTTTTGCAGGCCGGATTAACCTTTGGTTACTTGCTGGGTGCGTTGACTGCCACGGTGTTGGCGCAGTTGTTTACCCCGGAGCAAATCCTCGATTACGCATGGCGTTATCCGTTTTTGCTGGGCGGCGTGTTTGGTGTGATAGGTGTGTGGCTGCGCCGCTGGCTGAGCGAAACCCCTGTGTTTTTGGCGTTGCGCGAGCGCACAGAGGGCCGGGCCGAGTTCCCGTTGCGTACCGTGCTGCGCGATCATCGCAGTGCTTTGCTGCCGGCCGCGTTGCTGACCTGTGTGTTGACCAGTGCCGTGGTGGTGTTTGTGGTGATTACTCCCACCGTGATGCAACAGCGGTTCGGGATGGACGCCAGCCACACGTTCGCCCTGAGCAGCCTGGGTATTGTGTTCTTGAACCTGGGCTGCGTGTTGGCCGGGTTGATCGTCGACCGCATAGGCGTGTGGCGCAGTATTGTGCTGTACAGCCTGTTGCTGCCGCTGGGCATTGGCCTGCTTTACGCCAGCCTGGTCGGGCAGTGGGCGCTGCCGGGGCTGGCGTACGCTTTTGCCGGCTTAACCTGCGGCATTGTCGGCGTGGTGCCGTCGGTGATGGTGGGGCTGTTCCCGGCACCGATCCGGGTTTCGGGGATTTCGTTTACCTACAACATCGATTATGCGCTGTGGGCCAGCACCACACCGC
>JAKJHY010000236.1 GCA_021648845.1 Mycobacterium sp. MBM
TGAATCGCCCCAGGTTTCCTAGACACTCTCCAGGCTCGCTGCGTAACGCTTTTCAAACTCTACCGGTGACAGCTGATTGTTGAAACTGTGGCGTCGTTTTGGGTTGTAAAACATCTCGATGTAATCGAACACATCATCCCGAGCATCCTGGCGTGTAGTGTAGATTTTACGCTTGATCCGCTCCCGCTTTAGCAGCTGGAAAAAGCTCTCCGCCACAGCGTTGTCGTGGCAGTTACCTCGACGACTCATGCTGGCTACCAGGTTGTTAGCTTTCAAGAAGCTTCGCCAGTCTGAGCTGCTGTACTGACTGCCTTGATCCGAGTGGATCATCACCTCTTGCTTCGGCTTACGTCTCCAAACCGCCATCAGCAGTGCATCAATGGCTACGTCGCTGGTCATCTGCGACTTCATTGACCAACCAATGATCTGGCGTGAAAACAGATCGAGCACCACGGCCAAATACAGCCAGCCTTCATATGTTCGGATGTAGGTAATGTCTGTGACCCAGACTTTGTTGGGTTCTCTGACATCGAATTGGCGCTTCAGTAAGTTCGGTGAGGCAACGGCTGGTTTACCGCCATATTTTCCCGGCCTCCGTCGATACCCAGTCTGAGAACGTAAACCTTCAAGGCGCATCAACCTAGCTACCCGGTGACGGCCACAGCTCTCACCAACCTCTCGCAGGTCATCATGGATCTTGCGATAGCCATAAACACCACCGCTTTCCAACCAGGAGTGTTTGATCAGTCCAAGCAGTCGCTGATCGTCCTTGGCTCGCGCAGATTTTGGTTCTGATAGCCACGCGTAGTAGCCGCTGGGATGAACCTTGAGCGTCAGGCAAAGCCGTCGAATCGCGTAATGACCCGCTTGCTGC
>JAKJHY010000237.1 GCA_021648845.1 Mycobacterium sp. MBM
TAGGTGAACGTCCCGTCAGTGTTCAACTGCAGGGTGCCGTTGGCCGGCCCGTCAACCAGCGTCGCGGTGAGGGTGTCGCCGTCGGTGTCCGAGTCGTTGGTGAGGACGTTGCCGCTCATGGCGGTGTCCTCATTGGTGGTGAAGGTGTCACCCACGGTCGCGGGTGTGTCGTTCACGGGGCTCACCGTGATGGACACCGTCTCCACCGAGCTGGTGTCGGTGCCGTCGCCGGCGGTGTAGGTGAAGCTGTCGGTGCCGTTGAAGTCGGCAGTGGGCGTGTAGGTGAAGCTGCCGTCGGTGTTGAGGGTGAGCGTGCCGTTGGTGGGTCCGTCGACCAGGGTTGCGGTGAGGGTGTCCCCGTCGATGTCCGAATCGTTGGTGAGGACGTTGCCGCTGACGGCGGTGTCTTCGTCGGTGGTGAAGGAATCTGCGGTGGTGACCGGGGTGTCGTTGACCGGGGTGACGGTGATCGACACCGTGGCCACCGAGCTGGTGGCGGTCCCGTCGCCGGCGGTGTAGGTGAACGAATCGGTGCCGTTGAAATCCGCGTTCGGGGTGTAGGTGAACGTGCCGTCGGTGTTGAGGGTGAGCGTGCCGTTGGCGGGTCCGTCGACGAGGGTGGCCGTCAGCGTGTCGCCGTCGGTGTCGGAGTCGTTAGAGAGGACGTTGCCGGTGAGGGCGGTGTCTTCATCGGTGGTGAACGTGTCACCTGCGGTGACCGGTGTGTCGTTGACGGGGGCAACCGTGATCGACACCGTCTCCACCGAACTCGTGGCGGTGCCGTCGGTGGCGGTATAGGTGAAGGTGTCGGTGCCGTTGAAGTCGGCGTCCGGTGTGTAGGTGAAGCTGCCGTCAGTGTTCAACTGCAGGGT
>JAKJHY010000238.1 GCA_021648845.1 Mycobacterium sp. MBM
TTAGTGCAGAGTCGCGCTCAAAGTCCCACGGCGCTCGACGACGTACGCCACGGCGCTTCTCGGCTGGCAGGCCTTGTGGCCAGTCATCCGGGATCATCAGCTCAACCGGGTTGATGCGCTCCAGCTCAGCCAGCAGGTTTTCCCAGCCCTTGATCTCGACGACCGCAAAGTTACCACTGGTAATATCCAGCACGGCCAGGCCAAACAGGCGCTCATCACCCAGCACGGCGGCGATCAGGTTATCGCGGCGCTCATCCAGCAACGCTTCGTCACTGACCGTACCCGGCGTGATGATGCGCACCACCTGACGGTCGACCGGACCTTTACTGGTGGCCGGGTCGCCGACTTGCTCGCAAATCACCACCGACTCGCCGAGCTTGACCAGCTTGGCCAAATAGCCTTCGGCTGCGTGGTAAGGAATCCCGCACATCGGAATCGCCTGCCCTGCCGACTGCCCACGCGCCGTGAGAGTGATGTCCAGCAATTTGGCGGCCTTCTTTGCATCCTCATAGAAGATTTCGTAGAAGTCGCCCATGCGATAGAACATCAACTGATCAGGGTGCTGGTTCTTCAGGCGCCAGTACTGCTGCATCATCGGCGTGTGTGAGGACAGATCGGAGGTATTTTTACTCATTAGGGCTTAGGCGGATTCATTTAAAAAGAGGGGTGAAAAGCGGGTGCCACGCACGGCTTTTTGCAATGGGCGCAAGGTTAACACGCCTGTGCCTTGCACCTACAGCCAAGCACCGATCGCTGTGGCGGGTTGTTATAAATAGAAGAAATAGCATTTGCCATCTGCCTGGGCGCTTAGCAATATTGCGCGCATGGCTAAACGTAACGTCTCA
>JAKJHY010000239.1 GCA_021648845.1 Mycobacterium sp. MBM
CCGCGACCATGCTCGGCGAAGTGCCTGAGGGCAAGTTGGCCGGTCTGGTCTCGGTACTGGGCTCGGGTAACTCCCACGTAGCGATTCTGGCCCGGGCGATGGGCATCCCGACGGTCATGGGCCTGGTCGACCTGCCGTACTCGAAGGTTGACGGCATTCAGATGATCGTCGACGGCTATCACGGCGAGGTGTACACCAACCCCAGTGATCTGCTGCGCAAGCAATACGCCGAAGTCGTTGAAGAAGAGCGCCAGCTGTCTCAGGGCCTCGACGCCTTGCGCGAGCTGCCGTGCATCACCCCCGACGGGCATCGCATGCCGCTGTGGGTCAACACCGGCTTGCTGGCGGATGTGGCGCGCGCGCAACAGCGTGGCGCAGAAGGCGTGGGGCTGTACCGCACCGAAGTGCCGTTCATGATCAACCAGCGCTTTCCGAGCGAAAAGGAGCAGCTGGCGATTTATCGCGAGCAACTCGCCGCCTTCCATCCGCAACCGGTGACCATGCGCAGCCTGGACATTGGCGGCGACAAGTCACTGTCGTATTTCCCGATCAAAGAAGACAACCCGTTCCTGGGCTGGCGCGGGATTCGCGTCACCCTCGACCACCCCGAAATCTTTCTGGTTCAGGCCCGGGCCATGCTCAAGGCCAGCGAAGGCCTGAACAACCTGCGTATTTTGCTGCCGATGATCTCCGGCACCCACGAACTCGAAGAAGCCCTGCACCTGCTGCACCGTGCCTGGGGCGAAGTGCGCGATGAAGGCACCGACGTACCGATGCCGCCGATTGGCGTGATGATCGAGATCCCGGCAGCGGTGTATCAAACCAAAGAGCT
>JAKJHY010000240.1 GCA_021648845.1 Mycobacterium sp. MBM
TCGCCGTCGCCATCGCGGATGGTGTAGGTAAAGGTGTCAGTGGCGGTCGGCGTGGTCACCAGATTCGGTGTGCCTTTGTACACCGCCGTGCCATCTGCCGAGATGGTCAGCGTGCCGTAGGTGCCGTTGATCACGGTGCTGCCGCCGCTGGTGACGGTGACTGCCGCGTTGCTACCGGCTTTAATCGCCACTACTGCGCCGCCTGCCGCCCCGCCGTCTGCGCCCAACACGTCATTGGCCAGTACGTTGAGGGTCGAGGTGCCGCCTTCGATCAGGGTGCCGGTGTCGTTGGTGGCCTGCGGCACATCGTCGACGATGCTGATTTTGATCGTGCCGGTGGTGGTGTTGCCCAGTGCGTCGGTGGCCTGGTAGGTGAAGTTCTCCAGACCGGCCACGGTGTTGGCGCCGTTGTCCGCGCCGGGTGTGGTTTTTGGCGCCGAGGTCAGGGTGTAGGTGTATTGGCCATTGGCATTCAGTTGGATTTGGCCGTAGGCGCCCGCTGTATTGCTCAAAAGTACAAAGGTCAGAGCGCCCGAACCGCCCGAGGTGTTGGCGGTCAGGTTGCCAGTGACAGTCTCAGCGGTTGATGCCGGGGTGCTGCCAGTGACGGTGCCTTGCGCCAGATCGGCGCCATCCTTGACCAAATCCAGCGCGTTTTCGAACACCGTGGCCTGCGCATCGCTGACCACTTTCAAACCGCTGTCGGTCAGGGTGAAGGTCACTGTTGCAGTGCTTTGATCGCCGTCGCCATCGCGGATGGTGTAGGTAAAGGTGTCAGTGGCGGTCGGCGTGGTCACCAGATTCGGTGTGCCTTT
>JAKJHY010000241.1 GCA_021648845.1 Mycobacterium sp. MBM
TGTTCTTCACGGGTAGGTTGTGAACGCGTAGGCGCTCGATTGGTGTCATTCCGCCGATGCCGGTGTGGGGTCGGTGGTGATTGTAGTGATGCAGCCAGTGCTGGTAGGTTCCGGCGCGTTCGGCCTCAGAGCGGTAGGTCTGCGCATAGGCCCATTCGGTGGTCAGGGTGCGGTTGAATCGCTCGACTTTGCCGTTGGTCTGTGGCCGGTAGGGCCGGGTCCTCTTGTGGGTGATGTCGGGGCCGAGCGCTTCAGCGAAATTCTTTGACCGGTAACAGGATCCATTGTCGGTCAACACTCGTTTGACGGTGATGCCGTGGTCGGCGAAGAACGCGTTGGCGCGTTTCCAGAATCCCGCGGCGGTTTCTTTGCGTTCGTCGGTGAGGTCCTCGGAGTAGGCCAGCCGGGAGTGGTCATCAACGGCGTGGTGCAAGAACGTGTATCCCATGCCGCAGCGGTTGCGCCGGCCGGCTTGGCGACCCAGCTTGCGATGGCCGCCCCCGTCGGGGATGCGGCCCAGTTTCTTGACGTCGACATGGACCAAGTCGCCGGGAGCCGGGTGCTCATAGCGGCGGGGTTTGGGCCGGCGTACCGGTAACCCGGTGTTTTGGTCCAGGTGCCGCAGCAATGGCATCCGGTAGCGGCGCAGCACCGCCTCAACGGTCGAGCGTGGCAGGTGCAGGTAAGCGGCGATGCGATGTGGGCCCCAGCGCCGGGTGAAGCGCAGGTTGACGATGCGCCGCTCACGTCGTTTCGGCAACCGCAACGGACTGC
>JAKJHY010000242.1 GCA_021648845.1 Mycobacterium sp. MBM
CGAGGTCCGCCACTACGTCTACCAGCGGCGTTTTTGCATACGTCAGCCACCCGGTTCGCCACCCCAGCTGACTTTTAGCGTGCGCGGCATGCAGCGTCTGCGTAACGCCGGCACCGTATGCCACTTGCTGGTCAGCGGTGAGAATCTGCTGCGGCGCGCCTTTGCCAGCCGTCACACCCACCCGGCCGGACAACACCGTCACTCGTGCACCTGTGGGCTGCAAACGCACTTCAAACTCAGTGCCCAGCACCCGCGCTTGCCCCTCATGGGCATCGACTACAAACGGCTCGCCCGTGTGCGTGACATGGAAAAAAGCCGCGCCACGGCGCAACTGCACATGGCGCTCGCCAGCGCTGAAATTCACCGCGAGGGCGCTGTCGGCATCCAGTGTGATGTGCGAGCCGTCCACCAGCGTGATGGTGCGCACTTGCCCCGGCGCACTCACATAGTCGGCGCCCAAATCATCGACCCAGCGTGCTGGCTGCCACCCGGCAAACACGCCAACCATCAGCAGCAGGCATGCGGCTACGGCCAGCCCACTGGACCACTGCCACACACGACTGCGTTTGGATTCATTCATGGCTGACAGGTAACGCTGCATCGCCAACGCGTCTTCATCAGCCAACTGGCGGCCTGCGACTTCGGTCAATTCCCACACCACTTGCGCCTGAGCGTAGGCCTCGGCATGGGCTGGGTCTGCCTGTAACCAACGGCTGAAGGTGGCCTGGTCGCCGCTGTCGGGCTGGTCGTGCAATACGCTCAACCACGCCA
>JAKJHY010000243.1 GCA_021648845.1 Mycobacterium sp. MBM
TGTAAAAGATACTTGGCGTCAATTTGCAGAATGATTCTAGCCAGACGGCCAATCGTTGCAGTTCAGCTGCTGTCAGGGCTCGTAAAGCGTAATGGGGTGATTGTCGGGCGCCTGAGCAGTGCGGGCATCGTCTTAAGGCAGCAGCTACACAGATCTCGCAGGACGAGTTCTGTACCAATAAGGAAGAGGCTATGGTTCAAGTTCGCAAATTAGTGTTAGCAATAGCCGCCGCTTCGGCGCTGTCATCCGGTATGGCACAGGCGCTTGGGCTCGGGGAACTGACGCTGAAGTCGACTCAGAACCAGCCACTGCTTGCCGAAATAGAATTGCTGGATATCAAGGATTTAACAGCGGCAGAGGTGGTGCCAAGCCTGGCGCCGCCTGAAGAGTTCACCAAGGCAGGCGTTCAGCGTCCCGCATTCCTCAATGACCTGCGCTTTACCTCCGTGATCAACCCTGAGGGCAAAAGCGTACTGCGCGTGACGTCCACCCAGCCGTTGTCCGAACCCTTCGTCAAGTTTCTGGTGCAAGTGATGTGGCCCAACGGCCGTTTGCTGCGCGACTACAGCGTCTTGCTTGATCCGGCCAAGTTCTCGCCACAGACCGCAGCTGCCGCCTCGGCGTCTGCAAAACCCGCAGCGGCTGGTGCGTCAACGCAATACACCACCTCGGCGCGTGACACCTTATGGGAAATCGCTGCCAAGTCGCGTAACGGCGGCTCCGTCCAGCAAACCATGCTGGCGATT
>JAKJHY010000244.1 GCA_021648845.1 Mycobacterium sp. MBM
CGTCTATCGGTTTGCATCAGCGCGATAACGATCGCTTGCTGGGCACGCTCAAGCACCTGCGCGACATTGGCAATACGGTGATTGTCGTCGAGCACGATGAAGATGCCATCCGGCTGGCGGACTATGTAGTGGACATCGGGCCGGGCGCGGGCGTACATGGTGGCCATATCGTTGCGCAAGGCACGCCTGCCGAAGTCATGGCCCACCCTGACTCGCTGACGGGCAAATACTTGTCGGGCCGGGTGAAGATCGCAGTCCCTGCCAAACGCACACCACGCAACAAGAAGCTGACCTTGTCGCTCAAAGGCGCGCGTGGCAACAATTTGCGCAATGTCGACCTTGAGATCCCGATTGGTTTGCTGACGTGTGTGACCGGTGTTTCAGGGTCAGGCAAGTCGACGCTGATCAACAACACGCTCTACCCGCTCAGCGCAACGGCCTTGAACGGTGCTACCACGCTGGAAGCCGCCGCTCACGACAGCATTAAAGGTCTGGAGCACCTGGATAAAGTCGTAGACATCGACCAAAGCCCGATCGGCCGTACGCCGCGTTCCAACCCGGCGACGTACACCGGGCTGTTTACCCCCATTCGCGAACTGTTTTCTGGCGTGCCTGAATCCCGCTCCCGGGGTTATGGTCCGGGGCGTTTCTCGTTCAACGTGAAAGGGGGTCGCTGCGAGGCGTGCCAAGGTGATGGTTTGATCAAGGTAGAGATGCACTTTCTGCCTGACATCTACGTGCCGTGC
>JAKJHY010000245.1 GCA_021648845.1 Mycobacterium sp. MBM
TTATAGGTGCGCTGGCTGGGTTCACGTTTTACGCTTGAAGCGCTTCACGCTGCCACAGGGCATAGTTTACGCCCCCGGCTTTTTGTTCACGGTGCAGGCGCCAATTGGTGGGCAGGCCCAGTTCAGAGGGGCGCAGTTCACTTTCGGTGTATACCCACGCCTCGTCTGCCAACCAGCCGCGTTGTTCCAGCAAGTCGCACGCAGGCTTGAGCAGGTCTTTGTGGAACGGCGGGTCGAGGAACACCACGTCAAAGGTGTCACTGGGCGTTGCATCCAGGTAGCGCAGGGCGTCGGTTTGCTGCACTTCACCCACTGTGCAGCGCAGGATGCCCATGTTTTCGCGGATGTTGGAAATCGCATCACGGTTGCTGTCCAGCGCCACGCCTTTGGCAGCGCCGCGGGACATGGCTTCGAGGAACAGCGCGCCGCTACCGGCAAACACGTCCAGAACCTTGGCGCCGCCGATGTGCGGTGCCAGCCAGTTGAACAGGGTTTCACGGACCCGGTCGGGTGTAGGACGCAGACCTTCTACGTGGGGGAAGTCCAGCTTGCGGCTGCGCCATTCCCCGCCAATGATGCGTAACTGACCCGCACCCGAGTGCGATGTGTTTTTTGGCTTTGCCATTAATGCTCCGGAACCCCAAGAGGTTGCTCTGAAGGTTTGTCGGTTGGAGGTGGCAGTGGTTTTTGCGGCACGGTTGGGCCGGCGGTCACTACGACCATTTTGTCGGCGCTCAGGTG
>JAKJHY010000246.1 GCA_021648845.1 Mycobacterium sp. MBM
CACCACCTTTTGGGGTCAGTGCACGGATGTTGCCGATGGATTCGATAATGCCGGTAAACATGGCGTTCCCCTTGAGAACCAAGCCTGCGTAAAACGGAGGCTGAGAATTATACGCTCGCTGATGGCACAGGTATGGCAGTGACTCGCCAGTCATCCCCCACCGCGCGCATTTCGATGATCTTGAGCTCGCTCGCTTCGCTCATGCGGGTCAACGGCAGCTCCAGCAAGGGACGGGCCGTTGAACCCAAAAACTTGGCTGCGATGAAAATCTGATACTCGTCCACCAGGCCCTGTTCGGCAAATGCACCCGCCAGACGAGGACCGGCTTCTACCAGCACTTCGTTGACATCGCGGGCGGCCAGCGCCAACAGCAACTGACGCAGATCGATCTGACCGTTCTCGCCTGGAATCACCAGGCATTCGGGGCCTGTGCGGTATTGTTCGGCAGGCGGCACACAGGTGGCGACCAGCGCTGGCCCGGCCTTGAAGAACGGTGCATCCAGCGGCACGCGCAAGCGCCCGTCAATCAACACGCGCAGCGGCGCACGACTCATGGCCAGCGCGGTCTGCTCGGCATCCAGCCCCAACTCATCGGCACGCACCGTTAAACGGGCGCCATCGGCCAGTACCGTGTCGGCACCGGTTATCACCACGCTGGCTTGCGCGCGCAAGCGCTGCACCGCAGAACGTGCGGCAGGCCCGGTGATCCATTGGCT
>JAKJHY010000247.1 GCA_021648845.1 Mycobacterium sp. MBM
GGGCATAAGCCAGCCCTTCGTCATACAGCGGGTCGTAACCGGCCAGATAGACCAGTGTCGGCGCCAGGCCGCTAACATCTTGCGCCAGCAGCGGCGAAATCCGCCAATCCTGCACGTCATCTGCCGTGCGCGTGTAGTGCTGGTAAAACCAGTCCATCGTGGCGGCCTCAAGCAGATAACCTTGCGCGTAGCGCGTATGCGAATCACGCTTGCAACTGCCATCGGTGACGGGGTACAGCAGCACCTGCGCACGCGGCACAATGGCCACTTCTTGTGGGTCGCGAACCGCCAGAATCGACAACACGGTGCTCAAGGTGCCACCCGCGCTGTCACCGGTAAACGCCACACGCGTGGCGTCCAACCCGTGGCGCGCGCCCTCGCGCAGCAACCAGTTCACGGCGTCGCACGCGTCATGCACCGCCGTGGGGAATTTCCACTCGGGCGCCAACCGATAATCCACAGCCAGCACGGCGAAATGCCCGGCATCCGCCAAACGGCGGCACAAAGCATCATGGCTATCCAGGCTGCCGATCACATACCCCCCGCCATGAAAATACACCACCACCGGCAGCGGCCCCTCTGGCAACTGCGGGCAGCGATACAGCCGTGCGGGCAGGCTGAAACCGTCTCGGGCACTGATGCGCAGGTCATAGCAGTCGATGTCCGCT
>JAKJHY010000248.1 GCA_021648845.1 Mycobacterium sp. MBM
TGCAAGCCTGCCACAGGTGAGTGAATGCGTTCGGTGGCGGCCCTGTGGCAGCAGCGTCTGGTTAGCCCAGTCGAATATTCAGACTTTGCCCGTGACCGATCAATGCTGCGCCGATCAATTGTTGACGGGCGGCCGAGTTGAGCGGGTTTATCCAGCTCACGACAGTGTGACTACGGCCCAGGCGCAGTGCTTCGCACGTTAATTGCAACGCACTTTTATTGCCATTGGGTTGCAGCAGCAGAATGCGTTCGCGATTAAGTCCCGCATCGCGCAACCAGCTTTGAGTCAGGCTGGCGGGTGGCGCAATCAGCGTCAACCAGCGCGCATCTTGTTGCTCGCTGAGTTCGCGAAGCATGGGCGCTAAAAGGTTCAGGCAGTTCTCGGCAGCACCGCGTAACGACAGCTCACTGAAAACCTCTGGTTCTGCGCGCCAAGGTGAATCAAGTACTGCTTTGATCGCTTGTGGCATGGGCTGGGCCATGAATGCCTCGAACAAAGGCAGTTGTGCTGGTAGCGATGGGTGCGGGAACTGCATGGCGCCTCCTTCTTTAGCGGCGTATGACGCCGACGCTCAGGCCTTCGATAACGAGTTCCTGCTCTTTGAGATTGACTTCAATGGGCGCGAAATCCGGGTTTTCAGCGATTAGCCAGACTGTGCTGCCTTCG
>JAKJHY010000249.1 GCA_021648845.1 Mycobacterium sp. MBM
TTGGGTGTGTCGGTGCACAGCCTGTATGCTTGGATTAAGCGCTACACCAAGCCTCAGGAGCAACGCGTTCAAGAGGACGATCAGAGTGCCGAGCTTCGTCGTCTGCGTGCTGAGCTAAAGCGAGTGACGGAGGAGCGAGACATCTTAAAAAAGGCCGCCGCGTACTTTGCCAAGGAGTGCGGCTGAAGTGCGCCTTTATTAAGCAGCTTGCCGGTGATTACTCCATTCGACGGCTTTGCCTGTCGCTGAAGGTTCATCCCAGCGGCTATTAAGCGTGGCTATCTGAACCAAAATCTGCGCGAGCTAAGGACGATCAACGACTGCTTGGTTTGATCAAGCATTCTTGGCCGGAAAGCGGTGGTGTTTATGGTTATCGCAAAATTCATGATGACCTGCGCGAGGTTGGCGAAAGCTGCGGCCGCCATAGGGTGGCTAGGTTAAAGCGCCTTGAGGGATTGCGTTCTCAGACTGGGTATCGGCGGCGACCAGGGAAATCTGGCGGCAAACCAGCGGTTGCCTCGCCAAATTTGCTGAAGCGCCAGTTCGATGTCCGAGAGCCCAACAAAGTCTGGGTCACCGACATCACCTACATTCGAACATATGAAGGCTGGCTGTATTTAGC
>JAKJHY010000250.1 GCA_021648845.1 Mycobacterium sp. MBM
TTGCCCGGGTGGGTGGCCCCGGCCGGCCACGGGATCAGATGATCCAGATCGCAGCGGTGCGCGGCCCGGCTGCAGCCAGGAAATGAGCAGGTCACGGCGCGCATCCGGACGAAGGCGGTCAGCGCGGTGCTGGGCCGGTATCGGGGTTCGGTGGGCAGATCGGCGATCGCGGTGAGCGGTTTGATGGTGGCGCCACTGGCGACGAGCTCGGCCAGCTGGGCCGCGGGGATGATGGCGCCGTCGAGCATCACCGCGGGGCCGGGAGTGCACGCCGCCGGAGCCGCGGGAGATGCGGGCGGGGCACTGGCCGTGCTAGCCCCGGGGCGAGCACTGGCCGCGGGCTCGGCGGGCTCGGCGGGCTCGGCGGGCTCGGCGGGGGTTGACTCTGCGGCCGGGGCCGCGGGGTCCGATTCTGCGGCTGGCTCGGCGGGGCCGGACTCTGCGGCCGGTGTCTGCGGCCCGGTGTCGCCACCGGACCCAGACTCAGATGTGGCCTCGGTCTCGGTCGGCTCGGATTCCGGGCTACCCGCCGTGCCCGGCACACCCTGCCGCGGGCGGTCCTGTTCGGTCGCGGGGAGTTGGTCGGTGAGCGCATAGATGGCGACCGCGCC
>JAKJHY010000251.1 GCA_021648845.1 Mycobacterium sp. MBM
GGCCTCAGCCGTTCCCGCCACGTAGGTGTCGACCAAACCGGCAAATGCCACCTGCTGACCTTGCGCTTCAAGCGCTTGCGCCACCAGCAAGGCCAATGCCCCGCCCAACGACCAGCCAAGCAGGTGATACGGACCATTGGCCTGCTGCTGACGAATACGTTCGGCATAAGCGAGTGCCATGCTGTGTAACGATGCGTCCTGCCACTGGGGGTCGAGCAACATGCGGCACTGCACTCCATAGACGCTGCGGCGCCCGTCCAATTTACGGGCCAATGGCTCGTAGTCGAACACGGTGCCGAAACCTGCGTGCAAGCAGAACAGCGGCGGTACGTCCTTGACCCGGCTGTTGAGCGCCAGCAACGGGTCCGGCGCCTGATCCGCAACCACGGGTTCAAACCCGCCGAGTTCGGCAATACACGGTTTTTGCATCAAGTCGCGCAGTTTCAAACTCAAACCCAGCTCAGGCTGATTGCGCACCCGCGAAATCACTTTGAGCACTTGCAGCGAATCGCCACCCAGCTCGAAGAAGTTGTCGTCGATACCTACCGACTCCAGCCCCAGGACCTCTTGCCAGATCAACGCCAGCGCCTGTTCCAGCGCATTACGCGG
>JAKJHY010000252.1 GCA_021648845.1 Mycobacterium sp. MBM
CGGGGAACTACGCGCGGCCGCGCTGGCCACCTTGGGGGTCATCGGGCCCGCGTTGCAGCGGCTGACCTGTGAGTGCGCGAACCCCGACTGCCAGGGCAGCGGCAAAGACCCGCGGGCGGGCGCGGTCAACATCTATGCGATCACCGACCAACTCCCCGCCGCCAGCGACGAGGCCCCGCGGCAGGGTGTGCCGGGCACTGCCAGCACCCCGGACACCACGCCCAACACCCACACCGAGGCCGAGCAAGTGCCAGAGCCTGGCGGCGACACCGAGCCGCAGACACCGGCCGCAGAATCCGGCCCCGCCGAGCCGGCCGCAGAGTCACAAACCGCCGAGCCAGCCGCAGAATCGGACCCCGCGGCCCCGGCCGCAGAGTCACAACCCGCCGAGCCGGCCGCAGAGTCACAACCCGCCGAGCCCGCCGAACCCGCGGCCAACGCTCGCCCCGCAACTCCCGCGGCTCCGGCGGCGTGCACTCCGAGCCCCGCGGTGATGCTCGACGGCGCCATCATCCCCGCGGCCCTGCTGGCCGAGCTCGTCGCCGGCGGCGCCACCATCAAACCGCTCACCGCGATCGCTGATCTGCCCACCGAACCCCGATAC
>JAKJHY010000253.1 GCA_021648845.1 Mycobacterium sp. MBM
GGGCATAGACAGCACCAGCACCAGCCACAGGCTCTGGCTGGTGAAGTGCAGAATGTCGGCGTTGTTCACGGCCACACCCCGTAACTGATCACCAGCCCGTGGGTGAGGCGCGCCCAGCCGTCAAGCAACACAAACAGCAGCAACTTGAAGGGCAGGGAGATGGTCATCGGCGAGACCATCATCATGCCCATCGCCAGCAGGATGTTGGAAATAATCAAGTCGATGGCAATGAACGGCAGGTAGATCAGAAACCCGATTTCAAAGGCCCGTGTCAGCTCGCTGACCGTAAACGCGGGCAACAGAATCAGCAGGCTGTCAGGTTCCAGGCGATCGGCGTATTCGGCGGGCCAGATCTGGCGCGTGCTGTCGACAAAAAACGCGTGCTCGCGCGCCTGGATCTGGCGTTTAAGAAAGTCACGATACGGCTGCATGCCTTCATCGAGAAACAACTCCACCGACTCGGTTTTGCTCAGGCTCACGTCATGGGTTTTCAGGTAGTCGCGGGTAGCAAAACCCACGGGCGCCATCACGTACACGCTCAAAATGATCGCCAACCCGTACATCGCCATGTTTGGCGGAAT
>JAKJHY010000254.1 GCA_021648845.1 Mycobacterium sp. MBM
CGGTGCGGCCCCTCACGAGCCGGGATTTGGTCAAGTTGACCCGTCGCCTGTTGGTCGAGGGGGGCGTGGGTCAGTTTGCGCAAGCGCTGGTGGGCGCAACGCCGCCACGCGCCACGGCGCAATGGGCTCAGCACAGCAAGGGCTTTGCAGTGGCTGAGCAACGCATGCAGCGTTTTGCGCTGGAGCGTGGCAGCAACGCAGTGGCCATCGGCAGTGAGCGTTCAAAGACCGGGCGGGCGATGTTGCTGGCCAATCCGCATTTTCCGTGGGTAGGCGGCATGCGCTTTTATGAGATGCAGTTGACCATCCCCGGCAAGCTTGACGTGATGGGCGCCGCGCTGCCCGGTCTGCCGTTGATCAACATCGGTTTCAATCAGCACGTGGCCTGGACCCACACGGTCGACACCTCAAAGCACTTCACCCTGTACCGGCTTGCCCTCGACCCGCATGACCCGACCCGTTATCTGCTGGACGGCAACTCTTACGCGCTGCAAGAGCACACCGTCAGCGTTGAGGTCAAACAGGCCGATGGCAGCCTCAAGCCTCAGTCGCGGGTTATTTA
>JAKJHY010000255.1 GCA_021648845.1 Mycobacterium sp. MBM
TGGGAAGCGATGGGGTTCTACCGCGAGCGTTTCGCGGTGACCGGGCTGTATGAAAATGAAGTGTTCGAGGGCGTCACGCCGTTGCTGCAAGAGCTGGTGGCGCAGGGTCGGCAGCTCTTTATCGCGACCTCGAAGCCGCACGTCTATGCCCGTGAAATCGCCCGTCACTTTGACTTCGCACGGCACTTCAAGGTGATTTACGGCAGCGAGCTGGACGGCACCCGCACCAACAAGGTCGAGCTGATTGCTCACCTGATGCACGAACAGGGGCTGGATCCGACGCAAACCTTGATGATCGGCGACCGCAAACACGACCTGATCGGTGCGCGGGACAACGGCCTGGATGCCGCCGCCGTGGGCTATGGGTTTGGCAGCTTTGAAGAGCTGAACGTGTTCGCCCCCAAATACCACTTCGAGACGCTGGCGCAGTTGCACCAAGCCTTCAAGTGACACAACACCCCGCAGGCTGCGATCTTTTGATCTTTAACAATCGCAGCCT
>JAKJHY010000256.1 GCA_021648845.1 Mycobacterium sp. MBM
AATGAGTGTTCATAGTAATATGTACAGTTTGTTTCTGCTTTTAAGTGGGAACAAAAAATCAGAATTCATTGAGCCGCTGAAGTCGCAAGACGGAAGCAACAAAACTTTAATTGAAGAGTTTGATCATGGCTCAGATTGAACGCTGGCGGCAGGCCTAACACATGCAAGTCGAGCGGCAGCACAAGGGAGTTTACTTCTGAGGTGGCGAGCGGCGGACGGGTGAGTAATGCCTAGGGATCTGCCCAGTCGAGGGGGATAACAGTTGGAAACGACTGCTAATACCGCATACGCCCTACGGGGGAAAGGAGGGGACCTTCGGGCCTTCCGCGATTGGATGAACCTAGGTGGGATTAGCTAGTTGGTGAGGTAATGGCTCACCAAGGCGACGATCCCTAGCTGTTCTGAGAGGATGATCAGCCACACTGGGACTGAGACACGGCCCAGACTCCTACGGGAGGCAGCAGTGGGGAATATTGCACAATGGGGGAA
>JAKJHY010000257.1 GCA_021648845.1 Mycobacterium sp. MBM
TAAGCCTTGGCTACCTGCTCAACGCCTCGGCGGCGGGCTGGGACGAGAAGTATTACAACCCCGCGCCCGACGCCAATGACGTGGTGCTGCCAATGCCGTGCGACGGCGCAATGGTGTTTCGCAAGGTGTTCATCCCGGTGACCGGTCCGCTGGACGACTACCCGATCAACATTGGTCAGGACAGCCCGGAGTGGGGTTACGTCGAGCAAAAGCGCCCCTCGTTCATTGCGGGTAGCTTTACCGGCGCCAAGAGCGACAAGTCGCGTTACTACTTGATGGCCAAGTACGAAATGAGTCAGTTGCAATACCAGGCACTGACCGCCGAGACCTGCCCCGCACCGTCCAACAAACTGCGCTTGGCGCAAGTGGCCGTGAGCTGGGTGCAAGCCATCGACGCCAGCGACAAGTACAACCTGTGGTTGCGCAAAAATGCGGCCGACAAGTTGCCCAAAGAAGACGGTGC
>JAKJHY010000258.1 GCA_021648845.1 Mycobacterium sp. MBM
CGCCGGGGCGGCGGCGGCCAGCTGCGCGTCGATCACCGCCATGATGTCCGGGTCGGTCACCAGGGCGGTGCGGTGCAAGATGACCCGCAGCACCCGCACATCCACGGTCCCGGTGGCGAACACCTCGGCGAAGGCCGGCAACCGGGTCAGCAGGTCGCGGCCCTGGGTGATCAGGGTGCAGGCCCGGCCCCGGCTGATCCCCAACTCGGCACCCAGCTCGGCCGCGACCAGCTCCCAGTCATCGACAATCAGGTCCTCGCACCCATTGCCCAGCTCGGCCATCCTGGCCAGCGCGAACCGGCCCGCCGCCACGATCTTCGCCGCCACCGCGGTCCGCTCGGCACGCAACTGATCACGCGCGGAGTCGAGGTGCGTCAGTGTTATGTCTCAAGACATCGGTGACAGTTCTGCATCAGGACATCGGTGACACTTCAAGGGGTCCTGGTGGTGACAC
>JAKJHY010000259.1 GCA_021648845.1 Mycobacterium sp. MBM
TTGCGGGAGGGGCGGGTGTCGTTGGATCAGGTCGGGGTGATCGCCGAGCGCGGCGGGCCGGGCTGCGATGAGCATTATGCGGAGTTGGTGCAGGTCGCTACCGTCACCCAGCTGCGTACCGCGGTCAAGCAGGAACCCCGGCCCGAACCGGATGCGAAGCCGGAGCCGACCCGCCGGATCACCAAGACCGAAGGGGTGGACTCGACCACGTGGCGGATCACGCTGCCGAAGGTGGAGGCCGCGAAGTTCGAGGCAGCTCACCAGTCCCACCGGGACGCGTTGATCGCGGACTGGAAACGCGACCACGACCCGCACGATGCGATTGATCCGCAGGACGGGGATCGACACGATGTCGACGCGTCCGACGGGACGTCGGGGCAGGCCCCGCCGTTTCCCGATGGAGTGGATGCGTTCATGAGCCTGATCGAGGCCGGCTGGGATGCCGAGGTGGC
>JAKJHY010000260.1 GCA_021648845.1 Mycobacterium sp. MBM
CGGCTGGCAAGTGGGCCTGCCCGCCGAACTGGGGCAGAACGTCTCGTCGCCGGGCGTGCGCGGTTCGCTGTCCCCGGAAAAAGCCTTGGAGCGCCTGCTGATCGGCACCAACCTGGGCTATCGCAAACTGGGCACAAACAATATCGTCCTCGAAAAGCGCGCTGGCAGCAGCGGCACCCTTGCCCTGCAACAAGTGACCATCAGCGCCACGCGTCAGGAACAAGACGTGATCACAGTGCCCAGCACCGTGACCGTGCATGACCGCCAGCAACTGGACCGCCAGAACGTCAACACCATCAAAGAACTGGTGCGCTATGAGCCAGGCGTCTCGGTGGGCGGTGGCGGCCTGCGGGGTGGCATCAGCGGTTACAACATACGCGGCATCGACGGCGATCGCATCCTGACTCAGGTCGATGGCGTTGAAATCCCCAACTCGTTCTTCAACGG
>JAKJHY010000261.1 GCA_021648845.1 Mycobacterium sp. MBM
TTGAATCGCCCCTAGTTTCGTAGACACCTCCAAGCCTTAAAATGAGGCCCATTAGGAGGTGCCATGAGCAACCAGCGATATCCCGAAGAATTCAAAATCCAGGCGGTCAAACAAGTGACCGAAAAGAAGCTTCCTGTCTCGGAGGTGGCTGCACGATTGGGTGTGTCCGTGCACAGCCTCTATGCCTGGGTTAAGCGCTACACCAAGCCCCAGGAACAGCGCGTTGAGGAGGATGATCAGAGCGCTGAGGTTCGTCGTCTACGGGCCGAGCTGAAACGGGTGACGGAGGAGCGAGACATCTTAAAAAAGGCCGCCGCGTACTTTGCCAAGGAGTGCGGCTGAAGTACGCCTTTATTAAGCAGCAAGCGGGTCATTACGCGATTCGACGGCTTTGCCTGACGCTCAAGGTTCATCCCAGCGGCTACTACGCGTGGC
>JAKJHY010000262.1 GCA_021648845.1 Mycobacterium sp. MBM
TGGTGGACTGGATGGTCATCGATGTCGATCCCGAGGCGGTGCGCCGCGCCCGCACGGCCCGCCGGTCCCGCAGCATCAGCGTGGAACCGGTCGGGGACGGGATGGTGGAGATCCACGGCCGCGTCGATGCCGTCAAGGGCGCGGTCTTCGATCAGCGCCTCGATGAACTGGCCCGCACCGTCTGCCCGGATGACCCCCGCAGCTTCGAGGAGCGCCGCGCCGATGCCATCGATCTGCCCGCGTTGGGGGCGACCGCGTTGGCGTGTGAGTGCGGCAACGACACTGCCCGGCCGCGGGCACCGAGGCACCCACCGGGCATATCGTGGTTCACCTGCACGGGGACCGTGACAGCGTGCAGGGCCGCTCGGATCGTGCGGCCCTGCTGCCCGGATA
>JAKJHY010000263.1 GCA_021648845.1 Mycobacterium sp. MBM
GGCAGCGGGAAGGATCCGCGCGCGGGCGCGGTCGCCATCTATGCGCTCACCGACCAACTCCCCGCCGCCGAACAGGATTCCCCGGGGCAGGGTGTGCCGGGCAGTGCGGGCACCCCGGAATCCGTGACTGCGCAGACCGAGCCCGGGTCTGAGGCCGGCGCTGGCCCCGAGCCTCAGGTGCCGGCTGCGGAATCCGACCCCGCCGAGCCCGCCGAGCCCGCCGAGCCGGCCGCCGAGCCCGCCGAGCCGGCCGCCAGTGCCCGCCCCGCGGCTCCCGCGGCTTGCACCCCACCCGCGGCGTGCAACCCCAGTCCGGCGGTGATGCTCGACGGCGCCATCATCCCCGCCCACCTGTTGGCCGAGCTCGTCGCCGGCGGCGCCACCATCAAACC
>JAKJHY010000264.1 GCA_021648845.1 Mycobacterium sp. MBM
CAACTTCTGCACCTTGATGCCGATGCGAGCCATTCCGTTCAAGCTCGTGTGCTTGCTGGGGATGAATGACGGTGACTACCCGCGTGCCCAACCGCCGCTGGACTTCGACTTGATGGGCAGCGATTACCGCCCCGGCGACCGTTCTCGCCGTGAAGACGACCGTTACCTGCTGCTTGAAGCGCTATTGTCCGCCCGCGATCAACTGTATATCAGCTGGGTAGGCCGCAGTATTCGCGACAACAGTGAGCGTCCGGCCTGCGTGCTCATCGGCCAGCTTCGTGACCACTTGGCCAGTGGCTGGACACTCTCAAGCGGTGCGGACCTGCTTGAAGCCATGACCCAAGAGCATCCGCTTCAACCCTTCAGTGCCCGATATTTCCACGAAGGTCATC
>JAKJHY010000265.1 GCA_021648845.1 Mycobacterium sp. MBM
CGTCGAGTCAGTCGCGCCAAGGCGCTTAAGCATGTGAGCGAAGTACGTTATTTGCCAGGGCTTGAGCTGCAATGCAATCAAGTAACGGGGGAGCAGTTAAGCGTGTCAACGCTGCAAGCGGGGCGTAGCAGCGTCAGAGCACTGAAGTGGGCGCAGGGATTACCCCAAGGCGTTGAAGATGAGCAATTGCGTTTTAGCGTATCCGACCACTTAGGCAGCGCTGTACTTGAGTTGGATGAGCAGGCGGCACTGCTCAGCCATGAATGTTTCTATCCGTTTGGAGCAACGGCGTGGCGAGCAGCTAACAGTGTGTTTGAGGCTACGCTCAAAACCCGGCGCTATTCAGGCAA
>JAKJHY010000266.1 GCA_021648845.1 Mycobacterium sp. MBM
GCGGCCTGCAATCTGAGCCCGCGTGCGGCGTCCAAGCAGATGCGCATCGCCCAAGCCCTGCGGGACCGGCTCCCGCGGACCGCCGCGGTGTTCGCCACCGGTGTGGTGTCGATGTCGGTGATCGATGCGATCACCTGGCGCACTCACCTCGTCGACGACGCTGATGCGCTCGGGTTGATCGACGCGGCGATCGCTGCCGAGGCCGGTGCCTACGGGGCCCATTCGGAGAAGGCGTTGATCGGTGCGGTGGATCTGTGGGTGGAGAAGTTCGACCCCGACGCCGTGGTGCGGTCCCGGCGGGCCGCCAAGGACCTGTATGTGGAGTTCGACGATAAGGACGACCC
>JAKJHY010000267.1 GCA_021648845.1 Mycobacterium sp. MBM
CGTCGCGTTGAGATTGTGTTTTCTGACGAAAAAGGTCAGTTGGGCGCTGCCCGCTAACACCCTGAGGTCTGCGTAACCTGCTGGCGAAAGCGACGTTCGATTGCGAAGCGAGCACCGTGTTGAATGGGTCTGCGAGAGCTGCGCGCCCGGACGCAGCCTCGCATTACTCGTCAGCGACTACAGGTTTAGGTCTGCGTAACCTGCTGGCGAAAGCGACGTTCGATTGTGAAGCGAGCACCGTGTTGAATTGCTGTGCGAGCGCTGCGCGCTCGGACGCAGCCTCGCATTACTCGTCAGCGACTACAGGTTTAGGTCTGCGTAACCTGCTGGCGAAAGCGACGTTC
>JAKJHY010000268.1 GCA_021648845.1 Mycobacterium sp. MBM
GGGCGCGGGCGGTGGCGTTGTGGTGGCGTTCGGTTGTGATGCGTTGGTCGCGGTTTTGGGCGCGGGTGCGTTGCCGGGTGGGCATCTTGGTGTCGCGGCCGTCGTCGTTGAGCAGGGTGATGTTGCGTTTGGGTGGGATGGGGGTGTGGATGTTCCAGTGCGGGAACAGGAGTGCCGCGCCGGCCTTGGTGTAGGTGTGCCCGGTGGGCGCGGCCCAGCCGATGCTGCCGTCGGGCTTGGCGGTGGGCGCCCAGCCCGCGAAGGTCTTGAGCAGGTGGTGTAGTCGGCAGAGCGGGGCCAGGTTGCCCGGGTGGGTGGCCCCGGCCGGCCACGGGATCAGATG
>JAKJHY010000269.1 GCA_021648845.1 Mycobacterium sp. MBM
ATGCGCATCTGCTTGGACGCCGCACGCGGGCTCAGATTGCAGGCCGCGGCCACCGCGGCCTGCGCCCACGCCCACCCGTCGATCACCTGATGGGCGTGTGCGTCGTCCTCGTCATCGCAGTGGCGGGCGATCACCTCACCGATCAACGCCAACCGCTGCGCAGCCGCCTTCGCCTCGGTCCGGGTCGCATCCGACACCGCCGAGATGAGCGCCTCATCACCCATCCCCGCCAACGCGAACCTATCGAACATATGTACTGCTTATCTGCTTAAATGGACCTATCGGTCAGAATTCTCCAAAAGTGTTGCTGGACAATGATTCGTG
>JAKJHY010000270.1 GCA_021648845.1 Mycobacterium sp. MBM
GACCGGCGGGCCGTGCGGGCGCGGCGCACCGCCTCGGGATCGACATCGATGACCATCCAGTCCACCAACTCCCCGATCCGCTCATCCGAGCGCGCATTCCACGCCGGGGCGGCGGCGGCCAGCTGCGCGTCGATGACCGACACCACGTCCGGGTCGGTGACCAGGGCGCTGCGGTGCAGGATGACCCGCAGCACCCGCACATCCACGCTGCCGGCGGCGAACACCTCGGCAAAGGCCGGCAACCGGGTCAGCAGGTCGCGGCCCTGGGTGATCAGGGTGCAGGCCCGGCCCCGGCTGATCCCCAGTTCGGCACCCAGCTCGG
>JAKJHY010000271.1 GCA_021648845.1 Mycobacterium sp. MBM
CGCAAACAACTGACGCAACCGCTCGACCGCGTGTTGGCCACGGGCCACCGCCAAACGACGCTGATAAAAGCGGCTGGCCAAGGGTTCGCGGGCCGAATCTTTATCCAGCCCGGCCACCGGCGCCTTGACGTAGCGGGTCAGCCAGGCACTTTTGAGCAGACCCTGGGCGTCGATCACCAAGTCGTATTTTTCGCCACGCAGGCTTTGCTTGAAGCGTCGCCATTCGCCGCTCTTGAAGGTTTCCCAGATGTTTTTACGCCAGCGGCGAATCGCCACCGGAATCACTTTACCCACGGCCGGGTGCCAGGTCGGAATTTCGGC
>JAKJHY010000273.1 GCA_021648845.1 Mycobacterium sp. MBM
TCCGACGGGACGTTCACCTACACACCCACCGCCGACTTCAACGGCACCGACACCTTCACCTACACCGCAGGCGACGGGACCGCCACCAGCTCCGTGGAGACGGTGTCGATCACGGTTGCCCCCGTCAACGACACCCCCGCGACGGTGGGTGACACCTTCACCACGAATGAGGACACGGTCCTCACCGGCAACGTGTTGACCAACGACAGCGACGTCGACGGCAATCCGTTGACCGCGACCCTCGTTGACGGGCCCGCCAACGGCACTCTGACCCTCAATACCGACGGCAGCTTCACCTACACACCGGACGCCGACTT
>JAKJHY010000274.1 GCA_021648845.1 Mycobacterium sp. MBM
CGCCGGGTGTGGTTTTTGGCGCCGAGGTCAGGGTGTAGGTGTATTGGCCGTTGGCATTCAGTTGGATTTGGCCGTAGGCACCTGTGGTGCTGCCGAGCAAGGCAAACGTCACCGCGCCCGAACCGCCCGAAGTGTTGGCCGTCAGGTTACCAGTGACGGTTTCAGCGGTTGACGCTGGCGTACTGCCAGTCACGGTGCCTTGCGCCAGATCGGCGCCATCCTTGACCAAATCCAGCGCATTTTCGAACACCGTGGCCTGCGCATCACTGACGACTTTCAGACCGCTGTCGGTCAGGGTGAAGGTCACCGTGGCG